>NZ_SZVP01000001.1 GCF_005885605.1 Colwellia ponticola
CAGCGTTCAATCTGAGCCATGATCAAACTCTTCAATTAAAAATCGTTTGTGATGTATTCGAAGATAACATCTGCTCAATGAATTCTGTCGTGATACCAACCGAAGTTGATATCGCATTACATAGTCGCTACCTACCTAACTTTCGTTAAGTAACTATATTTATTTGCATGAACAGTTTTCATTAAGCGTTGTTGTTCTCCCGAAGGAAAACTTATAAAACAGCTTAATGTGAGTGTTCACACAAATTGCATGATAACTAATTGTTAAAGAATCTTACTATTAAGTAGTAAGGAGCAACTAATCACATTCGTTAGTTGCTTGGCTTCGTTGCTGTTGCTCCGAAGCAGGATGCGTATCATACGCTCCCGAGTTTTGATGTCAACGTTTATTTTAAAGTATTTTAAAAACATTTTAAAAGTTCACGTTAAGTTAACAGATTTACCTTAAAAGGTAAGAGATAACCTATCAAAACAGTTCGTTGATGGTTCATTTTGCGTGAACCCCTTGGAACTGGAGCGCATTATAGAGATTTCAGTTTGTTGGTCAACCTTTTTCTTTCGAAAAAGACTAATACTTTCAGTTATGCGTTTGTTTGCACAGAAAATAAACGCATAATAATAAAAATCATATAAATGTGCCTAGTAATCATTAAGAGTGAGTATAAGGTAAGTGAATTATCACTTACCTTATACTTTATTTTAGCGTAAAAATATTAACGTAAGCTTACTCGGTAGAGAATATAAGCTCCCCATCGAGAACACTTACCTCAATAATACTGCCTTTAGCAAATTCATTACCAAGAATTTTTTGTGCTAATGGGTTTTCAAGACTTTGCTGAATAACACGTTTAAGTGGTCTTGCACCAAAGAGCGGATCAAAGCCAACAGCAGCAATAAGTGATAAAGCTTCATCATTTATGACTAAATTAAGTCCTTGCTCTACTAGTCTATCGGTCAACTCTTGAATTTGTATTTTAGCAATTTTCTTAATTTGATCTGCCACCAATGGGTGAAATACCACTGACTCGTCAACACGGTTAATAAATTCAGGTTTAAAATGTTGCCCTAATATACTCATGACCTTTGCTTTCATTTCTTCATAGCGACTATCGCCAGCATATTCTTGAATAATGTCTGCACCAATATTGGAAGTCATGATAATAACGGTATTTTTAAAGTCTACGGTTCTGCCCTGCCCGTCTGTTAAACGTCCATCATCAAGTACTTGTAATAAAATATTAAAAACATCAGGATGTGCTTTTTCTATTTCATCAAGTAAAATAACAGAATAAGGTTTTCTGCGTACCGCTTCAGTTAAGTAACCACCTTCTTCATAACCAACATACCCAGGAGGTGCTCCCACTAAACGTGATACCGAATGTTTCTCCATAAACTCTGACATATCAACACGAATAAGTGCCTCTTGAGAATCAAATAAAAACTCAGCCAGTGATTTAGTTAACTCAGTTTTACCAACACCTGTTGGCCCTAAAAATAAGAAGGAGCCTATAGGTTTTTTAGGATCACTTAAACCTGCACGAGAGCGTCTAATCGCATTAGACACGGACGTTACCGCTTCATCCTGACCAATAACATTCTCGTGTAAGTTATCTTCCATATGTAATAATTTATCACGCTCCTGCTCCAACATTTTAGCAACAGGTATACCGGTAGCACGACTGAGCACTTCGGCTATTTCAACATCGGTAACTTTATTAGCTAATAATGTCATCTCTTGCATTTCTGCTTGGCTAGCTAAATCTAATTGTTTTTCTAACGCAGGTAATGTTCCATACTGTAATTCGGACATACGATTTAAATCGCCTGTTCTTCTCGCAGCCTCAAGTTCAAGTCGCGCTTGCTCGAGCTCTTCTTTTATAGTGTGAGCACCATAAAGCGCTGCTTTTTCTGTGGTCCAAATTTCATCTAATTCATCATACTTTTGCTGATTATCTGTAATTTGTTGAGAGATAATGTCCAAACGCTTAATAGACGCTTCATCATCATCTTTTTCTAAGGCTTTTTGTTCAAGCTTTAATTGAATTAAGCGTCGCTCAAGTCTATCAAGATCTTCTGGTTTAGAATCCATTTGTAAACGAATACTTGAAGCCGCCTCGTCAATTAAATCAATCGCTTTATCCGGTAATTGTCTATCACTAATATAGCGATGCGATAATGTTGCCGCCGCGACAATGGCCGGGTCAGTAATATTTACTGAATGATGTAATTCATAACGCTCTTTTAAACCACGTAAAATAGCAATGGTATCTTCAACACTTGGCTCTTCAACTAACACTTTTTGAAAACGTCGCTCTAATGCAGCATCTTTTTCTATATACTGGCGATATTCATCAAGCGTTGTAGCACCAACACAGTGTAGGTCACCTCGAGCTAAGGCAGGTTTTAACATATTACCCGCATCCATGGCACCATCTGATTTACCCGCACCGACCATAGTATGCAGTTCATCAATAAAGAGAATGACTTGCCCTTCTTCTTTTGCTAATTCACTTAACACCGCTTTTAAACGCTCTTCAAATTCACCTCGATATTTAGCACCAGCAATTAACGCCCCCATATCCAGTGATAAAACGCGTTTATTTTTTAAACCTTCCGGTACTTCATGATCAACAATGCGTTGCGCTAACCCTTCAACAATCGCTGTTTTACCAACCCCCGGCTGACCAATAAGTACCGGATTGTTTTTAGTACGTCGCTGTAATACTTGCAAGGTGCGACGAATTTCATCATCTCGACCAATAACAGGGTCAAGCTTGCCCTGCTCTGCCAACTCAGTTAAATCAATCGTATATTTATTTAAGGCTTGACGAACATCTTCTGCATTTTGATCATCCACTTTTTGACCGCCCCTAACGTGTTCAATTGCAGATTTTATACGCTGTTGATTTGCCCCCAAGTCAGTAAGGATTTTCCCTAATGTGCCTTTATCCTCAATAGCCGCCAGTATAAACATTTCTGATGAAATATATTTGTCCGACATTTTTTGAGCATGTTTATCACAAAGGTTTAAAATACGACCTGAGGAAGCTGATAATTGTACATCGCCAGCACTGTCTTCTACTTGAGCAAGCGAGTTTAACGCCTCATCAAGTTTTTGACGTAAAGAGAGTACATTGATACCCGCACTTTTTAATAGTGCGATAACTGAATTACCATTTTGGTTTATTAACGCCATCATTAAATGAATGGGTTCAATGAACTGATGATCTTTACCAAGGGCAAGTGATTGCGCATCGGCAATAGATTCTTGAAATGATTGAGTAAAACGATCTAACCGCATTATAATATCTCCTAGCCAATTAGGTGAGTATGCACTGAATACACAGCGATTACATACTTACTATATAGTCTAATGTATAAGGCTGAAATATTATTTTTCAATGCTGATCAACAATATCATTGATATAGATCAATAGTTTTCGTTAATCATGATGTTTAGGCTAATTGACTGAATTGAGGTTTAGCTAAAATGTGAAGTGAGGCTTTAGCTAAGATTTGAAATGAGAGCTTAGCTAACAACTTAACGACGGCAAATAATAGTCGCCATGCGTCCAGTTACTTTTTCTTTTCGATAAGAATAGTATTTTTCTGTTTGCTGATAGGTACATTCCTCAAGTGCAGCAACTGCCGTAACGCCTAAAGAGGCTAATTGTAATCGCGCGATTAACTGAAGATCAGCAAGATATTTACCATTAGCTTGCTTTAAAAAAGCAGTATGAAACATCGGGTTTAGTTCCACAAAGGCTTGCTTAACTTCACCACCTATTTCAAAAGCACTATGACCAATACACGGGCCAAGCCAAGCAATAAGGGCTGTCGGTTTACTGTGCATTTTATGAATTGTTTTAGCAATAATATTACCCGCTAACGGTCGCCACCCACCATGGATTGCCGCAACTTCCTTACCTTCATTATCGGTTAATAAAATAGGTAGGCAGTCTGCCGTCATTATCGCTAACGCAACATTTTTCTCACGGGTAATACTGGCATCAGCAGTTATTGGATGATCATTAACCGCAGTGACTTCAACAATGTCACTACCGTGTACTTGCTCAAGCCACTGAATTTTTATGGTTTCAATAGCTTGATTATCAACTAACCGTTGCTGGTTAATAAACTGTGTAACAAGCTGACGATTATGGTTAACGCGCTCAGCGTTATCACCAACATGTAACCCTAAGTTAAAGTGATGATAAGGTGTTTTTTCAGCACAGCTTTTTTTTTGTGCATCTAAGGTCGCCACATCAAAACCAGCACGAGTAGTTTGCACAGCAATCACTTTATTAGCCAGCGACTGTGCTAAATTACTCGGCCATTTTACCCGCTCAAAAGCAGCGTTGGTAAAGTTAACGTTTTGGTTGTTACAAGTATTCGTCTTGAGCATTAAGCTTACTGTCTTCTTGTAGTAACTCAACTAGTTCAACAAAATCTTCTGGCAAGTCTGCATGCCAAGTCATTTCTTCGCCTGTTATAGGGTGGAACAGAGACAACATAGCGGCATGTAATGCTTGACGCTTAAAGTTACGTAGCTTCATTAATAATGCTGGTGTGGAATTTTTTGGTGGACGAGGACGACCACCATAAACCGGGTCGCCAACAAGTGGATGGGTAATATGCGCCATATGAACACGAATTTGATGTGTTCTACCCGTTTCTAAACGTAAGCGTAAACGAGTATGTAAGCGGTATTTTTCCATCACTCGGTAATGTGTTACTGATGGTCGACCCACAAAAGAGACTGTCATTTGCGTACGTTTGGTAGAATGACGTCCAATAGGTTCATCAACTAGTCCACCAGCGGTCATTATCCCGTTTGCTATCGCTTCATATTCACGAGTTATCTCACGTAACTGTAGAGCTTCAACGAGATTAGTTTGTGCTGCTATTGTTTTAGCAACTACCATTAAGCCCGTAGTGTCTTTATCAAGACGATGCACAATACCAGCACGAGGTACTACATTAAGTTCAGGACAATGATGTAATAAAGCATTAAGTACCGTACCATCTGGGTTACCAGCGCCAGGATGAACAACTAACCCAGCGGGCTTATTTATCACTAAAATATGCTCATCTTCATAAACAATATTTAAGGGAATATCTTGTGCTTCAAAACGTATTTCAGCTTCAACCGTGGCATTGATGTCAACCGATTCGCCACCATACATTTTCTCACGAGGGATGGTTAGTACTTCTCCATTGACTTGTACTTTTCCGGCTAAAATCCACTCTTTTATTCGCGAACGTGAATAATCAGGAAACATTATCGCTAATGCTTGGTCAAAACGTTTACCTAAACATGACTCAGGCACTATATCTTTATGTTGGATGATTTCTGACATTAAATTCTCTTTTAACAGGTTATAAACCTAGCGAAATAATCAAATTACTATTTGCACTGTGCAAGGTAAGATTGCTAGGGTAGAATGCATATTCTTAAATATACTTAAATATAGAAGCATTTTACCCGTTTACGTGGTCGTTTGATATTTATTTTAATTAAAACAAAGTAGCGATAATACATTTCATGGCAAAATTTACAGTAAAAATTATTTTAACCGTTCTGGTATTGGCTCTTACGGCGTGTTCATCTTCTGAAGATGATATAGAAAAAGTACCAGATAAGTCAGCTCAGGCTTTATTTGTCGATGCACGATTTGCTCTTGATAATGGTTTATATCAAAAAGCTATTCAGATACTTGGCGCCATTGATTCACGTTTTCCGTTTGGCCCAATATCTCACCAAGTACAACTCGATTTAATCTATGCTTATTATAAAAGTGGCGATGCTGCACAAGGTATTGCGTTAACTGATCGATTTTTGCGTTTAAACCCTAATAATTCAAATATAGATTACGTGTATTATATGCGCGCACTCATTAACCTCTCTACCGAAGAAAACTTGTTTCAAGATATGGCTGGCATTGACCGTAGTGATCGCGACCCTGAAGCATCACGAAGTGCCTTTAGAGACTTTAAAAGTATCATAACTCAATTTCCAAACAGTAAATATGCTGCTGATGCACGTAAACGTATGATTTCAATTAAGTCTCGATTAGCGCAATATGAGGTTGCCGTTGCTCAATATTATATAAAACGTGAAGCCTATGCTTCAGCAGCCAACCGTGGTCGTTATATCGTTGAGTATTTTTCACCTAGTCCAGAAGTAGAAACAGCATTAGAAATAATGATTGAATGTTATGATAAATTAGCACTACAAGACTTAAAGCGTAATGCAATGCTAGTTCTTGCCGCTAACTATCCAGATAATTCATTAGTGAGCTCAGAGCTCGTTTATTAGCAAAATAGCTCCATGAATAGCTAACCGATAATAACGCGTAACAAACATAAACGTTAAAAAAGCTAAGTCACTGTAGTGATTTAGCTTTTTTATTGGCAGTTTTTATTGAACTTAGTGTCTACTTAAGTAAGACTCTCAGCGATAAATACTTAAATTGCGGCACCATTTTCTTCACCCGTTCGAATACGGATCACACGCTCTACATCCGTGATGAAAATCTTACCATCGCCAATTTTTCCAGTTTGAGCGGTTTCTAAAATAGCATTAACACAGCGCTCTACATCTTCTTTCGCTATAACAATTTCTAATTTTACTTTAGGTAAAAAATCAACCATATACTCCGCACCACGATACAACTCTGTATGTCCTTTTTGGCGGCCAAAGCCCTTAACTTCAGACACTGTCATACCCGTAACACCAATTTCACCTAAAGCCTCTCGTACATCATCCATTTTAAAAGGTTTAATAATCGCTTCAATTTTTTTCATCTATATTGCTCGTCGGTTAAAGTTAAGTTTATTTCTATTATAAAGTTATTACAGCGTGTTTATTACTATTTAGCAATATCCAATTAACTTTTAATTTTGTTAAACTACTAAGTCATTTATACTTTAAGCCTTTTGTGCCTCACTAGGAAGTCCCATGGACCAGCAAACCATTACTGCCGAAATTATTGCCGAAATGAAAGTGTTACCTAACATTGATATTACCTTTGAAATACAGCGCCGAGTTGCTTTTATTAAAAAGAAACTCCTACAGTCTGGACTCTGTAACCTAGTGTTAGGGATAAGTGGCGGAGTTGATTCCTTAACTTGTGGTCGCTTAGCTCAACTTGCTATTAATGAGCTAAATGAGCAACATGATAATACTACTAAATACCAGTTTATCGCCGTACGTCTACCTTATGGCGTTCAAGCTGATGAAGAAGTCGCGCAGCAAGCGCTAGACTTTATTCAACCTACGTATTGTTTAACGACTAATATTTTAGTGGGTACCGATGGTATTCATCAAGAAGTTGTCCAGGCAATGAGTAAAGCCGAAATTTTAACCGCAAGTGACGCCAATATAGACTTTTCCAAAGGTAATGTTAAAGCGAGAGCGCGTATGATGAGCCAATACCATATTGCTGGCATCGTGGGCGGTTTAGTCTTAGGGACTGATCACAGTGCAGAAAATATTACTGGCTTCTTTACTAAATGGGGTGATGGTGCTTGTGATTTAGCACCTCTTTTTGGCTTGTCAAAAAGACAAGTAAAAGCTATTGCTACAACCTTAGGCGCACCAAGCGATTTAGTTGATAAAACACCAACAGCTGATTTAGAAGAACTTGAGCCAGGTAAAACAGATGAAGACGCTTTAGGTATTACTTACGATGAATTAGATGATTTTTTAGAAGGTAAGCAAGTTACGAGTGCCGTTCGTGAACACATAATCAATATTTATAAAAAAACACAACATAAAAGACAAGCAATACCTACAATTTACAACTAACAACACGTAATAGACACTATAAAAGCCTATTGCTAAGGTATGTATAAACAGTATTGTCCGTTCGCTAAATCCATTTTTATTAGCTATGATTTATTATCTGATCAGCAAATAAAAATGGATTTTTTATGCATCATACTCATCCACAGTTACCTCACTTTCCCTCAGAATTTATCATAGCGCCTGTTGCTAATCATCAAATAGGTATGACTTTGATTAAACTGATGGTGAGCATAGTTATTGTCGCTTTACTTACCACTATCGCCTTGCCAAATTTTAATCACTTTATTGTACAATTACGCGTAGACAATGAAATATATCGTCTCACCCGTTTATTACTTATCGCGAGAAATCACGCTATTAGTAGTGAAGACAACGTTATTATTTGCCCCTTAACAACTGATGGTGTCTGTACGGTAAATTGGTATGAAGAGCTTAGTGTCTTTGTTGACACTAATGGTAACAAACAGTTTGATAGCGCAGATAATGAGGTCGTTATTGCGACAAAAAGTCGGGTAACATCAGGCGACATCTTAACATTTGCCAAAAACAGAGATAAAATAACTTATCAGGCTACTGGACATTTATTTGGCTTAAGTAATGGCACCTTAAAATATTGTCCACAAGGGCATAAAAAGAAATCAAGAGCGATTGTTGTCGCACGTTCAGGCAGGTTTTATGCAACAGCAGATAATAACAATGATGGTTTTGATGAAACTCGCAGTAATCAAAAGATAGAGTGTGATTAAGGCGTTTTGTCTGTAAGTTATTTTACCGATATAAAAAAACCAGCGACTTAGCTGGCTTTTTACTTTTCTTACGCTAGAGAGCGTCGCTTAAAGAATCAATTACTGAGCGACTTTCACGCGGATTTTATTTTTAGCCACTCTAGTTTCATGTAAACTAGCTAAAGCTGCTTTGGCTTCTGTATCATTAGGCATGACAACAAAGCCAAACCCCTTAGATTTAGCAGTAGCGCTATCTAAAACTAAGCTACATTCTGTAACTGAGCCATGAGCAGAAAATAAAATACGAAGCTCTTGCTCCGTTGTAGAGCGAGAAAGGTTACGAACTAAAAGTTTCATAATAAACCATTAAATTGTTATTTATCGTCAATTATCTCACAGTTTGCTAATAGACCAAGAGATATTATGCATTTAAGTTAAAGTTTTTCGGTCACATCTAGGCCTAAAGTGATCTGCTTATTGATCTGCTTATAAAGTAAGAGAAGCGGTAAAAATAATCGCCAAAATATCAATAAGCTCTCATAAGCTCTAATGATGTATTAATATTTTATTGTGTCTTTATTGATTTAAATCTTTCAATACAACAAGTAGATGAGGTATATATATAGTAGCTTACTATCCTACTGAGGCATAAATTTGTATGTTCAAATTTAAAAAAATCAATCACAAACTCGTTTTTACATTTTTATCACTGTCGTTAATCCCCCTTATACTTTTTGCTATTATCAGTATAAATATTGCAAAAGACTCAATAGAATCACAAGAGTTTCATCAATTAGAATCCATTAGAGAGACTAAAAGCTCACAAGTTGTTAACTATATTGCTTCGTTAAAAGCGAGTTTAGAAGTATTACATGGCGACCCTTATGCTTCAGAAGCGTTTAATGCTTTTAATCAAGCAATGCTCTCAGGGGGAATTAAGAGCCAAGCATGGCAACAAGCTGATAAGCAATACGCTAGTCGTTTTCAAAAGATTAATGACATTAATGGTTGGTATGATCTGTTTTTTATTAATTTGCAAGGCGATATTGTCTTTTCTGCCAAACATGAGCCTGACTTAGGAATGAACATACCGCAATCTTCCCTCAATAAAACCAGCATAGGTGAAGCTTTTAAGAAAGCACAACAACAACGTGGTGATAACGATATATCGGTTAGTGATTTTAAACCCTACCCACAGTCTGATGATCAACCTGCCGCTTTTATGATAACAAAGCTTATTAACTCAAATGGCCAGCATAGCGGTTATATAGCCTTACAGTTTCCCATCAATATTATCAGTAAAATAATGAATCAGCGAGATGGTATGGGTGTATCAGCAGAAGCTTACCTGGTAGGTGAAGATAAGCGTATGCGCTCAGACTCATACTTAGACCCTAAAGGTCGTTCAGTTATTGCATCCTTTGCCGGTGATATAAATACAAATGGCGTAAATACCTCTGCAGTAAAGAGTGCATTTAATGGCGAAATAGCCAGTGGCATCATTAACGATTATAACGGGAACCCAGTATTATCTTCTTTTACCACGATAGACGTAGGTGATTTTAAGTGGGCACTTATTGCTGAAATTGATCAAGCAGAGGCTTTTGAAACTGCAGATCAGTTAATGCATATATCGGCGATTATCGTTGTTATTGTCTCGGTCATTATTAGCTTTATTGGCGTACTAATAGCAAGAAATATTAGTCGTCCTATTGTTCAAGCCGTGTCAGTAGTACAAAGTGTCTCCGCAGGTGATTTAACCGTAACAGTTATTGTAGATCAACATGACGAATTAGGCTTATTACAGCAAGCGATGCAGGACATGATAGCTAAGTTAAAAAATATGATTCAGCATATTTCTATCTCAGCCGATCAACAAGCAACCGCTTCTGAAGAGTTATCAAGCATTACCGAATTAACTAATACCAACGTATCTCGCCAACATCAAGCAACAGAGCAAGTTGCCACGGCAATCAATGAGATGAGTATGTCGATTGATGAAGTAACCAGTAATACATCTGAAGCGTCAAGCGCCGCAGATACGTCAACAAAATTAGTACATATTAGTTCTATTGCGGTCAATGAAACAATACAACAAATTATACAATTGTCAGAAGATATCACTAACTCCAGAGCGCTCATTGACGAGGTACAAGCGGGTACAAAAGATATTGCTAATATTTTAGTGACCATTAAAGGTATTGCCGATCAAACAAACTTACTTGCCTTAAATGCTGCCATAGAAGCAGCTAGAGCAGGAGAGCAAGGACGAGGCTTTGCTGTAGTTGCTGATGAAGTAAGAAACTTAGCACAAAACACGCAAAATTCTACCGTAGAAATAGAAAAAATGATTAAGTCATTAGAGCTCAACGTAAGTGCGGCAACCAGTTCAATGATTGCAGGTACCGAGCAAGCGCAACGCATTGTTGATAAAACTAATGAAGTAACACATTCATTAGCAGAAGTTGAAGCCTCGGTAGCCATGATCTCTGACATGAATATTCAAATATCTACGGCGACACAACAACAAAGTGCTGTCGCTAGAGATATAAATCAACAAGCAACTGAAATCAGTAATATTTCAATTGAGACCGGTGCCAGTACTAAAGAAATATCTGCTGCCAGTGAAGAGTTAGCCGCTTTAGCTGTAGAGCTTACTGAGCAAGTAAAAGCATTTAAAATCTAACTGTGTAGTACTGATACGGGTTATAAAAAAACGACTCATAGTGTTACAGCTAAATTCAGCAGATATAGAGTAAAAAAGCCCTAGCGTTCTCAATCTGCTAGGGCTTTTTTATGGTTCGTTTATAGACCTATGGTCACTATCGCTAGTCTTGCTGCTCTGCTTTAGCAATTTTATTAGCAATCGCTTGTGGTGAACCGGTATTACGGCATAACCAATAATAAGCCCCAGGTACAATAAACAAGGTAAATATACTGGCTAATGACACGCCAGCAAAAATCACAACGCCAATGACCATTCGACTTTCAGAACCAGGACCAACGGCTAATACTAACGGAATAGCACTGGTGACTGTAGTAAACGTAGTCATCACAATAGGACGCAAACGTTGTTTCGACGCATTAATTAATGCGTCTTCAAAAGGAATGCCTTTATCACGTAATTGGTTAGCAAACTCGACAATTAAAATACCATTTTTTGCCGCTAAACCAATTAACATCACAATACCTATTTGACTGTAAATATTTAACGTCATTCCCATAATTTCTAAACCAGCAAGCGCACCAACAAGCGCCAGCGGTACTGTAAGTAAAATAACAAAAGGGTGAATAAAGCTTTCAAACTGTGCGGCTAAGACCAAATAAGTAATTAACAGCGCAAGTAAGAAAACAAACAATATTGAGTTACCCGATTCTTTTAGCAATAATGACTCACCTTTGTAGTCAATTTGCACATGTTCAGGGAGTTTATTTTGAGTGACATCAACCAGAAAATCTAACGCGTCACCTAACGCATAACCATCCGCCAAATTCGCCGTTATCGTAATACTACGTAAACGGTTATAACGATTAAGTCGTGACGATGTCGCATTTTCATCAATATTGAGTAAGTTAGCGAGTGGAATTAATTTTTCAGTCGTCCTAGAACGCACATAAAGGTTATTAATATCCGAAGGACTTTTAAATTGCTCTTCATCCCCTTCAACAATCACATCATACTCTTCGCCACGATCAACAAAGGTAGTAACACGACGTTGACCTAACATTGTTTCAAGAGTTTGCGCAATATCACCTACTGGCACACCTAAATCATAAGCACGTTCGCGGTCTATTTGCACGAGTAGTTGTGGATAGGTTTCTTGGTAATCGCTATTAATGTTAGATAAGTTAGGGTTCTTTTGGGCTTGTGTTATTAAAATATCACGCCACTGAGCAAGCTCTTCATAGGTATTACCTTGTAAGACAAAAGACACCGGCTCATTGCTGCCACCACTGCCGCCAATACCACGACGCATAATAGCAAAAGCACGTACATCGGTAATACTTTGCATATCTTTGTTTATTTTATTAATAGCACTAAAGGTATCAATGCTACGTTTATCCCATTCAGGTAAGCCGACAATAGCAATACCACCACTACCGCCAAAGCCTGGAACACGCACTATCACACGCTCTAACTCGCCAGCGACTTGATAACCTAAAAGCTTATCTTCAATTTTATGCATATTTTTAACATTATTTTCATAACTTGCGCCCTCCGCACTTTGCATAATTAAGAAGAAGTTCCCACGATCTTCTTTAGGCGTATATTCAGAAGGAAGTTTATTAAACAACAAAAACACCGCAGCTAATGATAAGCCTACCACCAGAACAATCAATAAGGGTTGGTGAATACTACTAGCCAATGCCCTGCCATAAGAGGCTTCAAAACGCGCAAAAGCTCGGTCTAATTTTTGTCCAAAAGAAGAACTGCGTTCTCGGTGTTTTAACATTTTTGAGCACAGCATTGGCGTTAATGATAATGCGGTTAAACTTGAAAAAATAACCGCTGCAGCAATAGCAATAGCAAATTCGGTAAACAAACGCCCCATATTACCCGATAAAAAGACCAAGGGTACAAATACCGCAACCAATACTAAGGTGGTTGCCACAACAGCAAAAGCAACTTCTCTGCCGCCTTCATAAGCGGCCATTAAAGGCGTTTGACCATTCTCAATACGTCGATAAATATTTTCTAACACAACGATGGCATCATCAACCACCAAACCAATGGCCAGCACTAACGCCAATAACGTTAATAAATTAATCGAGAAACCAAACCAAGATAACGCCATCATCGATCCAATTAACGCAACCGGTACAGTAACTGCTGGAATTAAGGTAACTCGTACATTTCCTAGGAATAAAAAGATAACCAGTACCACCATTAACATCGCGATAATTAATGTGTTATAAACTTCATCAATAGACCCTTGAATAAAAACTGACGAATCATAACTGTTGGTAATTGTCGTACCTACAGGCAAGGTGCCGCGAATAGCAAGCATTTCTTTTCGTGCTGCTTTAACAACCTCTAAAGTATTACCTTTAGATTGTTTAAGCACCCCCAAGCCAACCATATTTTTACCGTTACCACGGAACATGTTTTCATCGTCTTCAGCACCAATAAAAACCTCAGCAATATCACCTAAACGCACCACTGACTTACTCGGTGAATTACTGTCTGAGCTTGGTTTTGAGTGACTAATAACCATATTGCTAAAGTCTTGCTCTGACAAATAGCTACGCTCTACACGAATAGAAAAATCTCTATCAATAGATTCAATACGCCCTGCGGGTAATTCAATATTTTCTTCACGTAAAGTTCGCTCAATATCTTGCACGGTAATATTGCGAGCAGCCATTGAAGCTCGGTTAAGACGTATTTTCATTGCATAAGTTCGACCACCACCTACTCGTACACGAGCGACACCATCAACAACAGCAAATCGGTCAACAATATAACGGTTAGCATAATCAGTCAGTTGTAAGGTACTCATGGTGTCACTTTGCAATACAAACCAAACAATAACATTTTCGTCATCGTCTGCTTTAGAGACTTCAGGAGGATCAGACTGTTCAGGTAAATTGTTTAAAGCTCGGGAGATACGATCACGGACATCGTTGGTCGCAGCATCAATATCACGATCTAAGTTAAATTCAATAGTAATACTTGATCGCCCAACACGACTAGTAGAATTAATGGTTTTAACACCCTCAATTCCACTGATTCTATCTTCAAGCAACTGTGTTATTTTGGTTTCAACAATGGCAGCTGATGCACCTGGATATGAGGTACTAATATTAACAATAGGTGGGTCAATATCAGGGTACTCTCTTAATGGCAGCATTAAAAAAGCGACAATACCAAAGGTAATAATAAGTAAGTTAATGACGGTAGCAAAAACCGGTCTTTTAACCGATAAATCAGATAAAATCACTCGCTTTTGCTCCCATCTTCAGTCGTTTCTTTAATGGCTTGCCCAATAATACTCACGGCAGAGCCATCACGTAGCTTAAGCGCACCTTCGACAACCACTTGCTCGTTTTCAACTAAACCCGAAATAACTTCAACCATACCTGGGTGACGTCGACCTATTTCAATGCTTTTACGGACTGCTTTTTCTTCATTAACAACAAAAACGTAATGTTTATCTTCAATGGGGATAATAGCACTTTCAGGTAATTGCAGTATTTTCTCTACTTGCTGTAATACATTAATATTGATCAACATACCTGGGCGCAGTTTTAAAGCTTTGTTGGCAATAATGGCGCGTACTTTAATACTACGAGTGCTTGAATCAATACGGCTATCAATAGCAGTAATCTTGCCAATAAAGTTTCTATCTCGATAAGCACTATTAACAGCAGTGACTTGTTGACCCACATGAATATTGGTCAATAAACGTTCAGGAAGGTAAAAGTCTACTTTGATCACACTTAAGTCATCTAAGCTGGTGATGACATCGCCTGAATCAATATAAGCGCCTTTACTGACTTCTCGAAAACCAAGCACACCAGTAAATGGTGCTCGAATCGTTAAATCATTTAATTTAGCGCTTGCACTCGTAAGTTGCGCTTCAATCGCTTTTGTTTTTGCTTCTTGTTGATCAACTAACGACTTGGACGTAGCACGGCTAGAAAGTAATTCAGTTAAGCGCTTTAAATGTGCTTGCGACTCTGACAAGTTTGCGCTTAGCTCATTAACTTTTGCTATCTCTTCTTGATTATTTAGCTTAACTAACATCGCGCCTTTGTTAATAAGTTGTCCATCATCAAAATAAATTTCATCAATAACATCAGAATACTTACTGGTAATAATGACTTGCTCATTGGCTCTAGCAGTACCAACAGCTTCAACACTTTCAATAAATTCCGCTATTACCACTGGTACCATTTTAACAGCAACAACACGCTTAAAGTTACTATTTTTCTGCTCAGCGGCTGGCCACTGTAGATAACTAATTAACACAACAAGCGTGATCACTAACATGATTAAAGGTAATCGACTAGCTAGGGTGGGCTTATTTTTTGTCGTTGTAGATACAAACTTATTTTGCATAAAAATTCTCTGGTAGCATATTGGCAATGAAGTATAAACAGTATATTTGTACACCAACACTATAACCTATAGCCTACTTAATAACATTTACCTAAGGGGTAACTTAGCTTAAAATATTAGCCACTTAACGCAAATTAATGTAAAAAATCCAAAAGAGACGTCCCTTTGAATAAACTCGCCGTATTAGCCTTGACTTTGTTATTATTCTTTAGCGCTATGCTCTGGTATCTCGCCGAGCAATCATTAAATGATTACCTCAAAAGCCAAGTTGTTTTACAAAGCCATTATTATAGCGCAGAACAAGCACAGCTCATTGATGCCAACTTTTCAAATACCACGGGCATTGCTAGCTTCACTCATTTTTCTCTCAATAATATTGACGGATTTGCTGAACCCTTAGTGCTAAAAGCAAACAAAATAACGGCGCAATTAGCACCAACGCCTACTAAGCAACTTGAAACTCCAAGCTTACAAAAAGAAACAACAACCATTATTCAAGTTAAACAACTGCATTTTGACCATGTACACGCTTGGTCCGAAGTGACGTCAAGTGACACTGGCGAGACTAACTTAGCAATACTATATACAAAAATTAAGACCCAACTTGCTCTCGATTACCCAGCGTTATATCCACAAACAAGCGCTAAACTATATGCTAAAAAGTACCCTGAACGCAGTGAAAAAATCGCCTTAGCTGCACTAGGTACAGCACCAATAGCAAAACCTGTTGAAACCAACCAAGCAATCATAGCGTCAAATGAAACTAAGCAAAAAAATCGCCTGTTAGGTAAAGCGAGTACTCGAGTACTAATTAACGCTGTAATGATTGATAGATTAACCTTAACCATGCGACAAGGTAACCAAATCATCAGTAAAGACTTCAGCAACATAGCCTTAGGTAATATTGGTGGTGACAATGGTTTAGCAAGTAATCAATTAGGTGGTGAGTTATTGAGGAAGTTACTAGCCAAACTTATAAGTTTAGAGAACGCTAATGTACTCTCGACTACAAACCTTAACCAACTTAAAAATCAGATAACTCCTAACTAACTTTTCACTAATATAGATCAAAATTATAACTAGTGTTTAGTGATACTCTTAATGTCAAAAAACAGCCTAGCAAAGCTCATTACGTCAAAACAAGGATTACTTGTGTCTTGGAAAAACACTGAAAACCACTACGGATCATTTTCAATTAAAATGCATTGGCTGATGGTTGTCTTAATGATTTTTGTTTTTGCCAGTATTGAAGGCAGGGTGTTCTTTGAAAAAGGCACTGAACTGCGAGAGCTATTTAAAATGTGGCACTTTATGCTAGGTTTATTAGTTTGCATCTTAGTCTGTGCTCGTCTCTATATTCACAGTGTGCAAAGACCCCCTCAAATAACGCCACCACTGTCTGCAATGCAAGTTTGGGCAGCTAAAGCCGCTCACCTAGCTTTGTATGGATTTATGATTGCTATGCCAATATTTGGCTGGTTTGTGCTAAGCGCCAAAGGTAAAGTGATCCCTTTTTTCGGCTTAGAATTACCGGCACTTATCCCTTTTGATAAAGCGTTTGGTAAGATATTAGAAGGTTGGCATAAAGAGATTGGAGCATGGGGTTACTACCTGATCGCCTTTCATGCAGGTGCTGCATTAGTGCATCACTACATCAAAAAAGATAATACCTTAACGCGTATGTTGCCAATCAAAAAGAAGTAGTGGTTTATTATCCATAGCAGACTCAAAACCACTTATTTGTTTAACTTAACTTATGTTAACTAAATTAAGTTAAAATAAGTTAAGAGTTTGAGTTACTACCGCTTAATGTTTTTTCAGTTCATTCGCTTTTAATAGCATTGATTTGCTTTCTTCAAGAAAGTCTTCTGCGTAATCACCAAACCAATCAGAAACATGGTTGAACATATCAACAAAAGAATCTTTATCATCAAGGCTAACATCTTCAAGTAACTCTAAAAAGCGATAAGCAAAACGCTTCATCATGCCAACATTGTCTTTATTAGAAAAAATGATATCGGCATAAAGTGTGGGGTCTTGGGCAAATAACCGGCCGACCATAATTAACTCTAATCGATAAATAGGCGAGCTCATCGCCACCAGTTTTTCGATATCAGCCCCTTCGCTCATCAAGTGATAACCGTAAGCAATAGTCGAGAAATGTCGCATCACCTGCACCATCGACATCGCTTCATCATGTTCATGTGCTTGTACCGGATAAATTTTAGCGCCCCACACTTCAAATTGTTCAAGTAACCATTGATATTGCTGAGGGTGGCGTCCTTCACAGCTAATAATGGTTTGCTTGATTAAGCCTGTTACATCGGGACCAAACATAGGATGTAAACCAACGACAGGGCCTGCGTGAGCCTTTTTCATTTCAAATAAGGGCGATTCTTTAATACTGGTTAAGTCAGCAAGAATACAGTTTGGGGGTAAGTTATTAAGTTGATGAATAACCATGGCAGTGAGTCGAATAGGTACAGCAACAATGACTAAGCTTGCCTGCGCTAAAATAGCCTTACTGTTTGGCCAGTCGTTTTGCTCAAGTATTTCCACTTGATAATTTGAACGCTGAAATAAATCAACAAAAATAGCGCCTAACTGCCCTTTACCACCAACAATAACAACTTTTTTACAGTCAGGGTTAACACAGCGATAGCCACTAGCATCTTGGCTAATGTAAGAGTCACGCATTAAACGACGTAAAACATCTTCAATCAAGTCTGGTGATAAACCAGCATCACTTGCTTGTAAGCGCCTTTTAGCAAATAGGCTGGCTTCACGTACGGGATCATAAATAGGTCTGCCAACACTACTTTTTAATTGACCAACCTTACTGGTAACGCTAAGTCGCCTTTGTAATAACTTAACTAAGTCACTGTCAATTTCATCAATCTCATCTCGTAAGAGGGTTAATTTTTTATCAAAGTCGGCATCTGAATTGTTCATTACAATCTCTTTTATAAAACGTTTTATCTAAAGCTAACGGCTCAAAATACTGACATAGAAAACGCGACATAAGCCGCGCTAATATTAGAGCTTAATACTAAATTGGTTATTAGCTAATACGTGACGCTAAACAAGCTGATAGTTGTGCATCAGTCTCGGCTAATAATTGTTCTGTTGCGGCAAAGTCAATACAGCCATCGGTAACAGAAACACCATAAGCTAATTTATCTTTAGCTAAGTCACTGCTTTGATTACCCGCATTAAGATTACTTTCTAACATTATACCAATAATAGATTTATTACCCGCACATATTTGTTTAACTACATCTTGAGCAACTAAAGGTTGGCGCGTGTAATCTTTACTGGAGTTACCATGACTACAATCAACAATAATTCCTGGCGAAAGACCTTGTTTAGCTAGGGCTTGTTCGCACTTTTCAATATTTTTTTCATCATAGTTAGGCGCAGAACCACCACGTAAAATAACATGACCATCAGGGTTACCACGTGTTTGAATTAAGGCAACCTGCCCTTGACGGTTAATTCCCATAAAGTGATGCGATGAAGCCGCTGATTGTAGTGCGTTTATCGCAACGCCTAAACTACCGTTAGTACCATTTTTAAAACCAATAGGCATTGACAAACCACTGGCCATTTCACGATGGGTTTGCGACTCTGTGGTACGCGCACCAATAGCTGACCAACTAAATACTTCTGCTAAATATTGAGGACTAATAGGGTCTAACGCCTCAGTGGCAATAGGTAAGCCAAGTTCCGTTATGTAAAGTATCAATTCACGCGCTTTTTTTAAGCCCATTTCCACTTCAAACGAACCATCCATCTTAGGATCGTTAATTAACCCCTTCCAACCAACTGTTGTACGTGGTTTTTCAAAGTAAACACGCATGACAATAAACAAAGACCCTTGGTATTTATCATGTAAGACTTTTAATTGGCGCGCATAATCTTTAGCCGCTTCTACATCATGCACAGAGCAAGGACCTGAAATAACCAGTAAACGAGGATCGCGTTTATGAATGATATCGCTAATAGTTTTACGCGATTGATGTACGAACTGACGCCCTTCGTCTGATAATGGCATTTGAGCACGAAGCGCTGCTGGAGTAATTAATACATGCTCAGCATTAACATAAATGTTATTTGAGCTAGTAGGTGCTGGTGATAGTTTGCTAGCTGTGGTCATTTTTTTTCCTTAAGACTAATTTTTTTATACTGGATTACTCTTAAATATTTACATCAAAGCGGTTTTTCGCTAACTAATTAAACAGCTTGAAACAAAATTAAACGTGGTATTTAGGAAAGGTAACGCTGACTTTTGTTAAGATTACGACTCGCCCAAAAAACATAAAGACTGTAAATATTTAATTACACCATTTGTACGTTTATTTTTACATTTTTTCACAGAACTGTATAGCATTAACTTGCGATAAATTGAGCTAAATTGAGCTAAATTGAGCTAAATCATACTCATTGACTAAAAGAATAATTCCCTACAAAACACGGGTAATGATAACGGACAATATTACGCAAAATACCCTCTTTGCATCCCCGTTGTGTGCTAAGTCAAAAAACAGTTTTATAAACAGTCATAAAAAAAGCACCTTGCGGTGCTTTTTTGTGAGTAACTTAATAGTTACTGTCTTAATAAATAAGCTAGGTAAGCTAAATATTAGCCACCATGGACAATACGTTTATTGATTAGGTCTTCAACAACACCTGGGTCTGCCAACGTAGAAGTATCACCTAACGTATCAATATCATTTTCAGCTATTTTACGTAAAATACGACGCATAATCTTACCTGAACGCGTTTTAGGTAAGCCCGGTGCCCATTGAATGTAATCAGGCTTAGCAAAACGACCTAATTCTTTAGCAACAAACTCTTTAAGCTCTTTGTTAAGATCTTCAGATTCGCTCGCATTACCCATTAACGTAACATAACAATATACGCCTTGGCCTTTAATTTCATGTGGGTAACCAACAACGGCGGCTTCAGCAACCGCTGGATGAAGTACTAACGCACTTTCAATCTCTGCTGTACCCAATCTGTGACCTGATACGTTAAGTACGTCATCAACACGACCAGTTATCCAGTAAAAGCCTTCATCATCACGTTTCGCACCGTCACCAGTAAAGTAATTACCTGGATATTGACCTAAGTAAGTATGGTAGAAGCGATTATGGTCGCCATAAACCGTACGTAATTGTCCTGGCCAACTTGCCGTCATCACTAATAGACCTGAATTTTCGCCTTCTAAGGTATTACCGTCTTTATCAAATAGCGCCGGTTGTACGCCAAAGAATGGTTTACCAGCACAACCAGGTTTCATATCAACCGCGCCAGGTAGCGAAGTAATTAAGATACCGCCTGTTTCAGTTTGCCACCAAGTATCAACAATAGGACAGTTGCCTTTACCAACAACTTCATAATACCAATGCCATGCTTCAGGGTTAATGGGTTCGCCTACCGAGCCTAATAAACGTAAAGAAGATAAGTCAGCTTGATTAACTAAATCGTCACCAACACTCATTAGGGCACGAATAGCGGTAGGTGCAGTATAGAATACGTTAACTTTATGTTTTTCACATACTTGCCAAAAACGACCAGCATCAGGGTAAGTAGGTACCCCTTCAAATACTAGCGTAGTTGCACCATTTGCTAATGGGCCGTAGAAAATATATGAGTGACCTGTGATCCAACCTGCATCGGCTGTACACCAGTAGATTTCGCCGTCTTGATAATCAAATACATATTTATGTGTCATTGCTGCGTATAAAATATAACCGCCACAAGTATGTACTACGCCTTTAGGTGTACCGGTTGAACCTGAAGTGTAGAGTACGAACAATGGATCTTCAGCATCCATTATTTCTGGTTCACATACCGCTTCTTGTTTAGCTACAGCCTCTTCATAGTTAATATCTGTTTTTTCATTCCAAGCAACATCACCACCGGTTCGCGCAACAACAATAACGGAATGAACTTGAGGACATTCTGCAACTGCTGCATCAACATTAGCTTTAAGGGGAATACGCTTACCACCACGTAAACTTTCATCAGCGGTAATAACCACTTGGCAATCAGCATCCATTACACGTGCTTTAATCGCTTCGGTAGAGAAACCACCAAAAATAACCGAGTGAATAGCACCAATACGTGCACACGCTAACATAGCGTAACCCACTTCAGGGATCATCGGCATGTAAATACAAACACGGTCGCCTTTTTTAACGCCACGTTCTTTTAATAAGTTAGCAAAACGACACACGTGATCATGTAATTCTTGATAAGTAACTTTTAAATCATCACTTGGATCATCACCTTCAAAAATAATCGCGGTGTCATTGGCTTTAGTCGCTAAATGGCGATCAATACAGTTATAACTAACGTTCAGCTTAGCGCCAGAAAACCAGTTAATTTCAGAATTTTTAAGATCAACTTTGCTCACGCTGTCCCAAGGTTTATACCAATCAATAAATTCTTTTGCTTGCTCACCCCAAAACACATCAGGTTGCTCAATTGATTGCTTATACATAGCATCGTATTTAGCGGCATCAATATGTGTATGCGCTTTGGCTTTCTCAGAAACTGGATAACAAGATTTTAATTCTTTCATTTTTCTTCCTTCGGACTTAACTTGAGGTTATTAACTTGAAGTATTTATCTTTATATTTTTTATTCTTCAACGCTTTATAATTATTAATCAACACCAAAACCATTTTCAATGTTATTTAAACATTATTAAAATATATTGCTAAAGTATTATTTTATTTATTGCCAACAACATACTTTTACAAGGACTAAAGCTAAAGATGATTTGATGACTAACATGCTAGAATTTTTAATGGGCTTTTCATATACGCCTTTAGTCTTAATTTACGTTTTTACTCTATAAAGTAGACTTTAGCTATTAAAAACCTCTCCAAGAAAAACATAACGCACTGAAATTTAATAATAAAATATTTTTAAGACTAGAGAAAGGCGGGTGACTTAGTATATTAATAACGACGACTAGTTACATCACTAATAGCGCAAGTTTATGTATTACTCAGTTGATTTTACTCATAAAAAAACCGAGTTAGTGACTCGGTTTTTTTTGTTCAATAAAAGATGGCATGCTACTTTAGTACTTAATCTTCAAAAGTACTGTCATCGTTTTCACGTTCAATAAAAGTTCTAACACCAGCTTTAGCAATAATTTCAATATAGAATGACGTTAAACCATCAACTTGTGTTTTATCAATACATTTATTGATATCTGACAACTGTACTGGTTCAGCTTCTTCTTTAGTATTACCAAATTGGCAATCAAAGTCCCAAAAATCAGCATCTGCAGGTAATTTTTTATTCCGTTCTCTTTTAAGGTATTTTTTAACCTCGTGCTTTACCGCATCAACGCGTCTTTCAAGTTTTATTTTTGGGTGTGTTAATTCAAATGTTTTTTTCATGGTTGGCCTTAAGTCTATGGCTAAAGTTGCTAGCTTTTAGGGCAATAGCAATGGGTATAAATATTAATGGCTGTATTTTACGTTACTTTCACGTAAGTAGCGAGATAGTGATGACTACACAGCTAAAAAAATATTACCTAACAAAATTATAATGACAACATTGCTTGAGTAGCGGCAATTAAATGATGTTTAGTGTTTGGTTCAACGGAAGCATGACCTGAAGCCTCACTGATAACTAAGGTTGAATTCGGCAAGTGCTTATGTAGTAACCAAGCATTGTCAGCCGGACAAACAATATCATAACGCCCATGGACGATAACGGTAGGTATATTTTTTATTGTATCGCAATTAGCTAAAATTTGGTTATCGGTTAAAAAGCAATCATTAACCATGTAATGTGCTTCATGGCGAGCTAATGTCCAGGCATGCTCATCACCCGTTGCCGCATCCACAAAGGCTTGGTCAGGTATGAGCGTACAACAGCGAATTTCCCAAATACTCCATGCGGTAGCTACTTTTTGTGCTAAGGCTTTATCTTCACCTACTAACATGGCATAAGCCGCTGTAGTAGTCGCTTGAGCACTGCCCTCAGGAAGTGCATCCACATACTCTTGCCAATAATCAGGAAATATACGCGTTGCGCCACCACCTGAAAAAGTCCAATGGGTGTCAACGTCTCGACCTAGAAAAATACCGCGTAATACTAAACTGCGTACACTTAAGGGATGCGTTTGAGCATAAACTAACGACAAGGTAGAGCCCCACGAGCCACCAAAAACATGCCACTGCTTAATGTTTAACTGTTGACGAATTTTTTCAATATCGTCAACCAAAAAGTGAGTTTCATTATGATCTAAGCAACCATGAGGTAATGAGCGACCGCAACCACGTTGATCAAATAAAATTATATGGTACTGCTTAGGGTCAAAAAACCGTCTGTCGTTCGTTGAGCAGCCACCACCAGGTCCGCCATGAATAAAAAGTACCGGTTGACCTTTTGGGTTACCGCATTGTTCTACATAGAGTTGATGCTGGCCATCAACTGCTAATAAAAAGTCATTAAAAGGGGATATTTCAGGATAAAAATCATTCATGCTATACAGTCACTACTATAAATAATGAGTTAAATTAGGTCACTTGGCTTAACTAAGTAAAGTTAAACTAAGTGACGCTCAACTTAAATCTAAGGCATACTTTTTTAATAGTTCAATAGGTACTATATCAAGTGCTTTAATATGAGTTTTTCGTAAATGCACTCTGGGTGCACTATCATTTTGATACGCTTCTAACCAGCGCATTGCACATAAGCACCATGTGTCACCAGGCTTTATACCTGCAAAATTAAACGCTGGTATTGGCGTTGATAAATCATTACCTTGAGCACGTGAAAACGCTAAAAAATGTTCGTTTGCTTCAATACAAATAGTATGTGAACCGACATCTTGCGGTGAAGTATTACACATATTATCACGGAAAAAACCCGTGACTGGGTCGCCACCACAACCGATTAACGCCTCACCAAAAATATTGATTGATTCATCCATTTCCATGCTTTTCTCCACTGCTTATTATTAGGGTCTGTTGATCTGTCAGGCTTAATACCAATGCCACTAATTATCTGATCATTTCTACTGGTTAAGACAACAAACTACTTCGTTATTTATTTAATTAAGAAAAGCATTATACCGATACCACTACAAATGGTAACCTGATTCTTCATGTTCAGATTGATCTAAACCATTCACTTCTTGCTCTTCACTTACACGTAAACCACCAGTGAGCAAGCTAACCAATTTAAGTAAAATATAAGTCACTACGGCAGTATAAATAAGCGTTGAGAATATACCTATTAACTGCACTCCAACTTGTTCGGCTATCGTGGTAATACCTTGAGCAAAACCAAAACCACTAAAAACGCCCAAATTAGTTGCCGAGAATAATCCTACTAATAAGGTACCTAAAATACCACCAACACCATGCACAGGAAATACATCTAAAGAATCATCAATGTGTAGTTTATGTTTGATATAAACCGTTGAATAAAAACAAACAACACCTGCACTAATACCAATAATTAAGGCGCCACCGGGTCCGACAAAACCAGAGGCGGGTGTTATCGTACCTAAACCAGCAACCATACCGGTAACCGCGCCTAAAACACTGGCTTTACCAAATTTTTTCCATTCTATAGCGGCCCAGGTTATGGTGCCTGCTGCCGCAGAAATATGAGTAACTAGCATCGCCATAGAAGCATCACCATTAGCGGCTAAAGCACTACCACCATTAAAACCAAACCAACCAACCCACAACATACCTGCACCAGTAACTGTCATGGTTAAGTTATGTGGCAACATAGGTGTTTTAGGAAAGCCCAAACGCGGTCCTACAACCAATGCAGCAACTAAAGCCGCTGTACCGGCGGTAATATGCACGACAATACCACCAGCAAAATCATAAATACCCATTTGCGCTAACCAACCGCCGCCCCAAACCCAATGAGTAACAGGAACATAAACAGCAAGTAACCAAGCTGCACTGAACATAAGTACCGCTGAAAACTTCATTCGCTCAGCAAAACCACCAATAATAAGTACTGGCGTTATCACGGCAAACGTCATTTGAAATAGCATAAATAAGCTTTCTGGAATATCCCCGGATAAAACATCTTTAGTAATACCATTCATCATTACCTTACTAAAGTCACCTATAAAAGCATTACCTTCAGAGAAAGCTAAACTGTAACCCACCAATAACCATAAAATTGAAGAGATTGAACCGATAGCAAAACATTGCATTAAAATGGAAAGCACATTTTTTTTACGCACCAAACCACCGTAAAAAAGTGCCACGCCTGGTAAGGTCATTAATAGCACTAATGCAGTAGACGTTAATATCCAGCTGGTATTAGCCCCATTGAGTTTCGTCTCTTCTGCCAATACCATTGTAGGAAAAAATAGACTAAGTAAGGTAAAGGATAAAAGTAAGGTTTTGCTCATAGTTGCTTCCATAATGAATAATTCAATAACTGAGCGTCTATTAGCACAAAGTGAGCCAAAAAAAATAAAAACTTATATATCAACATATTAGAGTATTAATAAATAAACAAAATGACGTTATGCACCAGTGTAGCGCAGCGTATCGCATCTTTGTGGTGCGCACTATACAGTACTCTTTACATCGGGTATTTTAGCTTGTTTTTCAGGCTCTTTTAATAACGACTTAATTGGGTACTCAAAGAAGGTAATGATTTAATGGAATAGAGTGTTCACAGTGCACTTTAACGACTAACAGGTATATAATAGCGCTCAACAATAAATGACTAACCGACGGTAAAAAAAATGGACTCACAACTACGCGATACAGCGAACATTGAAATAACGCCAATCATCGCGTTTTTCAAAAGCCTACAAGATAAAATTTGTCAGGCACTAGAAGAAGCTGACGGCACTGGAAAATTTATTGAAGATAACTGGCAGCGTAAAGAAGGTGGTGGCGGTAGAACTCGCGTGATGACCGATGGCACCGTTATTGAGCAAGGTGGGGTAAACTTTTCTGTGGTATCGGGGGATAAATTACCACCATCGGCTAGTGCTCATCGTCCAGAACTTGCTGGTAGAACTTGGCAAGCTTGTGGTGTTTCATTAGTTATTCACCCAAAAAATCCAAACATTCCTACCGCACACGCTAATGTACGCTTTTTCATTGCCGAAAAAGCAGGTGAAAAACCCGTATGGTGGTTTGGTGGTGGTTTTGATTTAACGCCTTTCTATCCAAAAAATGAAGACATCACGCACTGGCACCAAACCGCGTTCGATCTTTGTCAACCTTTTGGGGACAATGTATA
This sequence comes from Colwellia ponticola, assembly GCF_005885605.1. Taxonomy (GTDB): domain Bacteria; phylum Pseudomonadota; class Gammaproteobacteria; order Enterobacterales; family Alteromonadaceae; genus Colwellia; species Colwellia ponticola. The sequence continues at coordinate 26,863 of NZ_SZVP01000001.1, forward strand.
TAACGACCATAAAAAGTGGTGTGATGAATATTTCTATTTAAAACATCGTGATGAAACTCGTGGTGTTGGCGGCCTATTCTTTGATGATTTAAACCAATGGGATTTCGACACCTGCTTTGATTATGTCAAAGCAGTTGGCCAAGGGTTTATTGATGCTTATATACCTATTATGCAGCGCCGTAAAAATGATGCTTATGGTGAGCAAGAACGTCAGTTTCAGCTTTATCGCCGCGGTCGCTACGTAGAGTTTAATTTGGTATTTGATCGAGGTACATTATTTGGCTTACAGTCTGGTGGCAGAACAGAGTCAATTTTAATGTCTATGCCACCGCTCGCCCGCTGGGAATATAATTTCCAAGCCGATGAAAGTAGTAATGAGGCTAAATTAGCTGACTATCTAACGCCTAAAGATTGGTTAAACCTACTAAAGTAAAGCGTAAACGTACTATATTAAGGCGTTTATCAATATTTACAAATAAAAAAGCACTAATTAAATTTTTTAGTTAGTGCTTTTTTATAAGTCATTCTATGTTGAAGTTGGGATTGATAGTTACACATGACCTTGATTTTTGATTTGAGCTGATAATAGTTAATTACCAAGCTAACATAAAAGTCTTATTTAATGATGCCTAGGGTATAAGACCTAAGCCACCATTAAATAAGACTCTCGTCCTACATTTTTAGCTTTACGCTGGTAAGAGCCCTTACCTTTTTTCGCTTTAACTACCTGCATTTTATAAACTTTTGAGGTGACTAAGGCGGCTAAAAAGTTAGCTTTAATTTGTCCTCTACCCAGCTCTGTTGCATTATTGCCTCTTGTCGCTAATGGTTTGCTTTTCTTATTCATTACTTATCCTTTCTAGTTAAGCTACTTATTCAATTTGTATAATTTTTCTCACTAAACGCATCAGTGATTTAGATGAGTATACGCTTAAAATTGTAAATAAATAGCTATCTCAAAAAATTAATTTATTGACCAGTAAAGTGCTTATACCAATTTGATTAAATTTCTTCCCAACTCAATACTATGCCCGATGTGTAATAACAAGGCGAATTTTTTCGGTTTAGTCATTCTAAATCAAATAAATTTAACGCGGTTAGTATGTATCGAGCAAGTTACACCTAAGCCATTACTTCTGATCAACCCTTTTTATAAATACAAACAAAAAGACCTGAATAATTGCTTATTCAGGTCTTTGATCAAAATTTCTTTACAGAAAATGGTATAAAAAATATTTCTATTTTTTACCCAATTTTTCTTTGATACGTGCTTTACGGCCAGATAGCTCGCGCAAGTAGTAAAGTTTAGATTGACGAACAGCACCACGACGTTTAACTTCAATTGAATCAACAATCGGGCTATGTGTCTGGAATACACGTTCTACACCAACACCGTTCGAAATTTTACGAACAGTAAAAGCAGAATGTAAGCCGCGGTTTTTAATAGCAATAACTACACCTTCAAACGCTTGAAGACGTGATTTATCACCTTCTGTAACTTTAACTTGAACTACAACAGTATCGCCTGGGGCGTATGCTGGTAGATCTTTTTTCATTTGCTCTTGTTCGAGCATTTCAAGAATTTTACTCATAATACCTTCTTCCTAGTGTGCACAGTCTAAGTGGACCGCTTCGCTTTTTTTTTAATTAAAGCGAGTGCTTTTTCCTGCTCAGCTGTCAGAGCTAGGTTAGTTAATAATTCCGGTCTTCTAGACCAAGTTCTTAGCAAAGATTGCTCTTGTCGCCATAAGCGTATATGTTCATGATTACCACTAAGTAACACTTTCGGTACTGACATTTCTTCTCCGTTAGGAGTCGTTAGTACTTCTGGCCTGGTATAATGAGGACAGTCTAGTAAACCGTTAGAGAAGGAGTCCTGCTCTGCTGATTCTTTATGTCCTAAAACACCTGGCACTAAGCGTGCTACGGCATCAATAACATTCATCGCAGGGAGTTCACCACCACTTAAAATGTAATCGCCAACCGACCACTCTTCGTCAATATCTGACCCGATTAATCGTTCGTCTATGCCTTCATATCGTCCAGCAATAAATACTAGTTGATTATGTTGTGCTAATTCACTTACGCCTTGTTGATCAAGCTTTCGCCCTTGCGGAGACAAATAGATAACTTTGACATTACTCTCATAGTTACCGGACGCTAGCGCTGCTTTACTTGCGGCAGTTCTTGCAGCATGTATTGCATCTCGTAATGGCTGCACCATCATTAACATCCCCGGACCACCGCCATAAGGACGATCGTCAACGCTACGATGTTTATCATGGGTAAAGTCTCTTGGATTCCATAACTGAAAATCAATTAACCCATTACGAATCGCTCGCCCTGTTACCCCATACTCGGTAATAGCGTTAAACATTTCGGGAAAAAGGCTTATCACCCCAATCCACATTTTGTTATTCTCTTTATCAGAGGTAGTGCTACTCACAAGTTAAAAACCTGGATCCCAGTCAACACAAATTTGTTTATTTTCAATGCTAACCGATTCAATTACTTGTTCAAAAAGATAAGGAATTAACCGCTCTTTTTTACTAAAACCATCATTTAAGTTAGCTTTTACAACCAGTACGTCATTAGCGCCAGTTTCCATCATGTCTGAAACTACACCCAGGTCGTAACCTTTGTTAGTCACTACAGACATACCTATTAAATCGCGCCAGTAAAAATCGTCTTTCGACAATGCTGGCAACGCTGCTTCGTTGGTTAATATTTCTGAGCCGACTAATGCTTGCGCGTCATCTCTGTCATCAATACCAGCCACTTTCACAATAAGTACTTTGTTATGCTTGCGCCAATCAGTAATTTCAACTGATTGTATCTTATTTCCTAATTTTAATGACCAAGGAAAGTAGTCAAGTATGGCCTCAGTTTCATCGGTGAACGAATGAATTTTCAACCATCCTTTGATGCCGTAAACAGCGCCTACTTTACCTAAGATGATTAGATCTTCTTTACTCACAAAATTCTCCTACTACCTACTAAGTAATTAAGCCGCAGTTGCGTCTTTAACTAACTTAGCCACACGATCAGATACTGTTGCACCTTGACCTACCCAATGGGTAACACGGTCTAGGTCTAAGCGTAATTTTTCTGCTTGACCTTGTGCTGTCGGGTTGAAGAAACCAACTTTCTCGATGAAACGACCATCGCGAGAGTTACGGCTATCTGCAACAACAACCTGATAGAATGGACGCTTTTTAGCGCCGCCACGAGCTAAACGAATGGTAACCATATCGTCCTCTATATATGTTAAGTGTAAAAACGGATTTTCCAGACATTTCCTATCGACAAGCGACAGAAAAGCTCGCGTATTATACGCTTCTGGTATAATTTTACAAGCTTAGTTTCGCTATTGAGTGAAGAGTATTATGAAGGGAATGTCGATGATGGTGCTGATAGCCATTGCATAAACGGCACTATATTATACTCGTTCACTTTAGTCGTATTAATTGACAACCTTCACTTACCAACAACATCGGTTAATAAAAAGGCCGCAAAGCGACCTTTAATTTAGTGTCAAACGAGAGTAAAAGTGATAATGAGGTGACTAGAGTTAAAGTCTAACGACCGAACATACCACCGCCACCTGGTGGCATCATGCCTTGCATACCTCGCATCATTTTTTTCATGCCACCTTTACCTGACATTTTTTTCATCATTTTTTGCATCTGAGCGAATTGTTTAAGAAGTTTATTAACATCTTGAATTTTTGTACCTGAGCCAGCAGCAATACGACGTTTACGTGAACCTTTAATAATATCAGGACGTTCTCGTTCACCAGGCGTCATAGAGTTAATAATAGCTTCCATTTGCACGGTAATTTTATCATCCATCTGATCTTTAATTTTATCAGACATATTACCCATGCCAGGGAGCTTATCCATCATACCCATCATGCCGCCCATATTTTTCATTTGGACAAGCTGGTCACGAAAATCTTCTAAGCTAAAACCTTTACCACTTTTTACTTTTTTGGCGAGTTTTTCAGCTTGCTTTCTATCAACTTTCTGTTCAATTTTTTCAACCAGTGACAGTACATCCCCCATACCTAAAATACGTGAGGCGATACGGTCTGGGTGGAAAGGCTCAAGTGCTTCAATTTTTTCACCAACCCCCATAAACTTAATCGGTTTACCGGTAATATGACGAATTGACAACGCTGCACCGCCACGTGCATCACCATCGGTTTTCGTTAAGATAATACCGGTTAATGGTAGTGCATCATTGAAAGCTTTAGCGGTATTAGCCGCATCTTGCCCGGTCATGGCATCAACAGTAAACAGTGTTTCTATAGGATTGATAGCCGCATGAAGCTGTTGAATTTCGCCCATCATATTTTCATCAATATGTAAGCGCCCAGCGGTATCGACAATTACCACATCAAAAAAGTTTTTCTTGGCGTGATCAATGGCAGCATTGGCAATATCAATAGGCTTTTGTGAAATATCACTAGGGAAAAAGCCAACATTAATTTCTTGTGCTAAGGTTTCTAGCTGCTTAATAGCCGCTGGGCGATAAACATCGGCACTAACTACTAATACCTTTTTCTTTTCACGTTCTGTTAAAAATTTGGCTAATTTAGCTACTGAGGTAGTTTTACCCGCACCTTGTAAACCGGCCATTAAAACGATGGCTGGTGGCGCTGCTCTTAAATCAAGAGCTTCGTTAACATCACCCATAGCCGCTTCAAGTTCTTTTTGTACTATTTTTACAAAAACTTGCCCCGGCGTAAGACTTTTAGAAACATCGGTGCCAACGGCGCGTTCTTTTACTTTAGCAACAAATTCACGAATAACGGGTAAAGCAACATCGGCTTCAAGTAATGCCATACGCACTTCACGTAAGGTATCTTTTATATTGTCTTCAGTTAAGCGGCCACGGCCACTAATATTTTTAAGCGTTTTACTTAAGCGATCGGAAAGATTGTCAAACATGGAATACTCTAACAGCGAAATATTGATAAGGTTAATGCTGCTATTATACCCAAATATCGCTAAGATGCGACTGTAGATAATTTAACTATGAAGTAATTGACATAAAATAACTTAGGGAAGCATAAGTTATAGTGCTGTGGGGAAGGTTGGCGTGATATAATATTGCTAATTTTTAACCTCATGCGTTAGATCCACTAACGCTAATAAATAATCGATTCAATATAGGTATTTATGGAACAGCTAACCGCCTTAGCGACAAATTTTCTAGACTTAAGTGCCGAAGCAAGCCCTTGGTTACTATTAGGCTTAGTCATTGCAGGGTTAATGAAAGCTTGGGTACCTAGTAAAGTATTAAGTAAACACTTGGGGCAAGGAAAGTTGGCTATTGTAAAAGCCGCATTAATTGGTGCTCCATTACCGCTATGTTCATGTGGCGTTATTCCCGTTGCCACAGAGTTAAGACGAAGCGGTGCTTCAGCGTCTGCTACCTCTTCTTTTTTAGTAGCAACCCCGGAAACAGGCATTGATTCAGTATCGGTTTCTTACGCCTTGCTTGGCCCTGTTTTTGCTATTTATCGCCCTATTGCCGCTATTATGTCTGCCATTATTACCGGGTTATTAGTCTCAGGTATTAAAAACGAAGATATAAAATCTTCTCCCCCCGATAAAAACACGACTAAGGGTTGCGCTAAAACCAATAGCCAAGACAGTGTCAAAAAAACCGAACAGGTCGGTTGTTGTAGTAGTAAAAAAGTTGAGATAGTTGAAGAGGTGATTGTAAAGCCTGAATCTACAGCATCGTGTTGCGCTAGTAAAAATAAGACAGCTGCGGTAACAAAAAATCAGTTTCTAGCTAAAACTAAGCAAGGTATTTATTATGCGTCAACCACATTGATTGACGATATTATCACTTGGCTCTTCATCGGATTAGTTTTCGCATCACTCGTTCGAACATTTTTACCTGAAGAATTGTTGTTAAGTTATGGTAGTGGCTTACCGGCTATGTTGTTAATGGTATTAATCTCTATCCCTATGTATATTTGCGCAACCGCTTCAACACCGATTGCCGCAGGGTTTATTATGGCGGGGTTATCGCCAGGTACTGCCTTGGTATTTATGATGGCAGGACCTGCTACCAATATTTCAACACTGGGCGTTATTCGTAATGAAATGGGTAACGCGATATTAATTAGGTATTTACTTGGTGTAGCATTGTGCGCCATCGGTTTTGCGCTGTTACTTGATTTTGCCCTTAACTTTTATGACATTAATATTAGCGAACAAATGCAACATAGTCATGAGCTCTTACCTAAGTGGTTTGGTTTAAGCTGTGCCGGTTTAATTGCTTTTCTAGCGATTAAACCAGTGAGAAAGTTGTTAATAAGAGCTTAATTTAATGGTTAACGTTATGGTAAATTTAAGTAAATTACGATTCATCACATGGCGCTGAAGATTTTATCTGATAGAATAATTTTTTACGCGTATTTCAAGTTGTTTTTAGGGGTTTTGAAGTGGATTTTTTGGTTATAGGTTCAAGTTTAGCATTTATGCTTTATATGCTTGCTACATTAGCAATAGTGACGCGCTTATTTCACCCTAAAGGGCCTAATATAACCCTAGTATTAAGTTTAGCGGTCTCTGCTATTGTAATACACGCTTTTAATGATGCTTTATTGTCTTTTTCTCAAAACGTCATTAATTTCAATTTACCCAATGTAATCTCACTAGTGAGTTTACTCATAACGATAGTAGTCACCTTAGTGGCCTTGAAATTTAAAGTTAACTTATTGCTACCAGTTGTGTATGGTTTTACCGGTTTATGGCAGTTAGTGGTTATTTTTTTACCGCCAATCGATTCAATTCCTTTGGTGGTTGAGAAGATATTCTTACTCAGCCATATTAGTTTTGCGTTAGTGGCTTACTGCGTGCTTATCATTGCAACTTTATTTGCTTTTCAAGTCACTTATATTAACTTTAAACTCAAAAGTAAAAACTTAACCGCGGTGGCTCATTTACCGCCGTTAATGCAGGTTGAAAAACAGCTTTTTACCATATTAACTGCTGGTACAGCCATTTTATTGGTGAGTGAACTAATTGGTTTTATCTTTTTAGATGGTTTTTTAGCAAAAGAAAGTGCTCATAAAACTATATTATCATTAGTATCTCTCGCCATTTATAGCCTTATTCTGTGGGGTCACTTTGAAAAAGGTTGGCGCGGACACCGAGTATTAGTTTTAATGGTAACCGCCAGTAGTTTACTAACGCTTGCCTACTTTGGTAGTCGATTCGTTAAAGAATTTATTTTATAAATCTCAGTCATTGTTTACTAGTGCGCCTATACGTTAGCCGTACTAGTAAATTATTTTAAACGCTAAACAGGGAACCCCCTTCTTGGACAGTATATCCACCGAATTACTCTTTACTATTCTCGGTATTTTAATTCTTATTTCAGCCTATTTCTCAGGCTCTGAAACTGGCATGATGTCATTAAATAGATACCGTTTACGTCATCTTGAAAAACAAAGCCATAAAGGTGCTAAGCGGGTTAGCAAGCTACTTGATCGCCCTGACCGACTTATTGGTTTAATTCTTATTGGTAATAACCTGGTTAATATTGCCGCCTCTGCTATTGCAACCGTTATTGGTTTACGCTTATTTGGTGACATGGGTATTTTAATTGCCACCGTAGCACTAACACTCATTATTCTTATATTTGCCGAGGTTACCCCTAAAACATTGGCGGCCTTGTACCCTGAAAAAATAGCCTTTCCTAGCTCTATTGTGTTAACAATATTATTAAAGATACTGTTTCCATTAGTCGTAGTCGTTAACTGGATAACTAATGGCATACTAATGCTTTTAGGTATTAATTCAGAACAAAGAGAGCAACACAGTCTTAGCAGTGAAGAATTACGAACCGTGGTAAATGAGTCTGGGGCTTTATTGCATGAGCGTGATCAAGACATGCTCGTGAGTATATTAGACTTAGAGAAAGTGGTTGTTGAAGACATTATGATCCCACGAAATGATTTAGTTGGGATAGATGTCAATGATGATTGGAAAACAATACAAAAACAACTGACACAAGCAAACCATACCCGGGTATTACTTTATCGCGATAATATCGATGATGTGGTTGGTTATATTCATGCTCGTGATGCATTAAAACTTTCGTCTAAAAATCAATTCTCCAAAGCAACATTACTAAGAGCTGTACGTGAGTTGTATTTTATTCCTGAAGGAACACCATTAAATATTCAGCTATTGAAGTTTCAACACGCTAAAGAGCGCTTAGGTCTAGTTGTTGATGAGTACGGTGATATTCAAGGTTTAGTTACCTTAGAGGACATTCTAGAAGAGATTGTCGGCGACTTTACTACCACCATGACACCAACGACCAGTGATGAAGTAAGTTTACAGCCTGATGGCAGCTATTTAGTCGATGGTAGTGCCAGTATTCGTGATATTAATAAGGAAATGTCATGGCAGTTGCCCACAGACGGCCCCAAAACCCTCAACGGCTTGATTATTGAGTATTTAGAAGAGATACCTGAAAGTAATATTAGCGTGCGTATATCGGGCTACCCTGTCGAAATCATTGACGTAGCAGACAATAAAATAAAAACGGTTCGGGTGATGCCTGAGCATTTTATTGATGAAAACGCCGATGAAGCATAATTAAGCAACAACAAAAGTTAATCACAAAGTTATCCACAGAATGAGGTTTCAGCACACCTGATTCAGCTTTCCACAATTTCTGTGGATAACAATAGCTAACCCTATCAGCAGCAGCATTTTACTATTTCAACAATTATTTACTAAAAATTGCGACTTTATTTTCTAGTTTTTTTGTTAAAAGACTAGCTTTTCTTGTAGCAGTTATCACAGCTAGCCTTAACGATTTTTCATGATAAAAATATTTTTTTGGCAAGCTTTATACTGCTGTAGCATTATTAAACACACAAATGACGTGGTGAAATATTAGCAATTAACATTGTACTGATTAACCAAAAAACAACCGCCACAACCAACCATGATCTAACTCTTTTTCACAGCTCTTTAACTGACTACTGTAGCGTCTAGCGCGATTATCTACTTTTCTAGACACTTTCATTAACCAAGGTTTTCGTTTATAGCTTTTATGCTTAAAGCCGCCCCAACCTTCATGATAATTTAAATATTGGTTGTAGGCATCCCACTTTGATACACCATTAATTTTTTGGGTTTTAAAAATAAACCACCCCATAAAATCTATAGCATCATCAAAATCATCACGATCAGCTCCAGAGTTATTTGTTTCTCTGATGTAGTCTTTCCAGGTCATAGTTTTTGCCTGTGAATAACCATAAGCACTACTTACCCTACCCCAAGGAATAAAACCAAGCAGATAATACCTAGGTGGGATTGCATCATGACGAAAAGAACTTTCTTGATACATCATACTCATGGGGACATGAATAGGTACGCCCCAACGTTCACGCATATCTTTAGCGGCAAAATACCAATCACGATGTTCGCGAAAGATTTCACATATATTTTCAGGGTTTTTCGGGGGAGGAGTCGCGCAGCTAGAAAGTAATAAAACACTCGCGGAGGTTAGTAGGAAAGTTTTACGTAGAGACATACACAATTAACGGTTAGTACAATATGTTATTATCATGCCAGAAATTACTAATTAATGGCAGTTTTTGCTGAGTAAATTACTCGCTTTACTAAAAATATTGTCTTGTCTTTGTAGGTATAAAAATAAAACTAAAATTAATTTGAACTAAAGCAAACAACAGCACTCTTACTTAATAGTTATGTTGTTCCCTTAGTTGTTTCTTTAGTAATATCCCTTAGCGATGTTTACGCCTGCTACTTTAGCAGGCTTTTTTTTACCTAAAAATTATAGTAAAACGCAGAAGGTGTTTTTTGGCACTTTACAAGTTAATCGCTTGATAATATTAATGTGTCACATAACGGTAATACTACTTTGCTATGGTTATTATGTTTTTCATTATTGTGCTTTAACTTTATACACCTTCTTTTAGAAGGTGTTTTTTTATGAATTTTTTTTATGAATATTATTACGAATATTGGGAAAAAGTACTAGATGGTCGCTAAACATTGCTACTTAACAATAAAAATTCAAATACGGTATCAAAATATTACTCATGACATTAATTTAAAAAAATAATGAACTTACTGCTAATAGTGCGGTCTTATTTATTGAAACATTCTTTCCCTGGATTGCTTCATTTGATTTAAGTTTTGTTTACTTAAATAAGCAGCGCGTCTATTTGACGCGCTTTTTTTTGAGTGTTTTCCGTGAGTTATTAGCTAAAACTTTCTTTAGTGGAGTCTTTCGTGGGTAAGTTATTTAAAATAGTCAGATAAAAAATCATCAAAGCTTAATACATCAGCCGCTTCAATATCTGCTTGCGCTTGATGAGAAGCAGGCACACTTTCATCAAAGAAAGCCTTATCATAAAATTGATAGTCTCGACTTTGAGCTGCTTGCTGATATTCACTGGCTTTAGCTAACGCATATGCCGATAAGGATTGCTCTTTAACAATAGCGACTATCTGCGCTGAAGGCGTTAAACTAGCATCATTAACTTTAGCCTGCTCACGTACAATAGCTTCGCTATATTTTGTAGTTTGATACGCTTTATCTAATAACTGTGCAACTTGATCCATCTGCTCAAATAATTCATTACCCCAGCTAACCACTGATTTAAGCTTAACATCACCATTACAGTTAGCGTCATTGAGTAATAACTCAGGATCTCGACCTCGTAATACCACTTGCTTCATATTTTCTTCATGCAATTTTTGGCGAGTACAATCAAACTCTTTATTATCAACAAATGCACAATACGTTAAGAAAATATCAAGAAAGTATACTTGCTCAATAGTAATACCCGTATCTGAAAAAGGATTAACATCAAGCGCTCTTACTTCAATATACTCAACACCACGTGCTCTTAATGCAGCTGAAGGTTTTTCGCCTGCTTTAGCAACGCGTTTAGGTCGTATAGGCGCATACAATTCGTTTTCAATCTGTAATACGTTATCGTTAAGTTGCTGATACTTACCGTCGACTTTTATGCCAATTTTCGCAAACTCTTTCGATTTAAGTTTAATAGCATCCTGAACACCATCAACATAGTCGTTCAAATTGTTATAACAAATTGGCAGTGATGATTGCTCGGAGCTAGTATAACCTAAGTCACTCATACGTAATGAGGTAGCATGCTCAAGATAAAGGGCACCAAAAGGTGACTTTTTAAAAGGTAATTGATGCTTTTTACCTTGTAAAAAAGAACCACACAACGCAGGGGAGCTGCCGTATAAATACGGAATTAACCAACAAAAACGTTTATAGTTTCTTAAAATTGAAAAGTAACGCTCCGAGATAAAATCATCAAGTGATGATAACTTTTCACCTGATGATTGGTGTAGCTTTTGCTGTACTTGCCAAAAGTCTTGTGAAAATGAAAAATTGAAATGGATACCTGCGATCACTTGCATCATAGAACCATAACGATTCTTCAACCCTTGGCGATAAACAGTCTTCATTTTGCCTATATTAGAGTGACCAAATTGCGCTAATGGTATTTTATCCGCATCATTAACAAAACAAGGCATGCTCATTGGCCACAACAATTCACCTTCAATATGATCAAAGGTATATTTTTGTATATCTTGCAGTTGACTAATAGCTTGCTCAGGTGAATCACTAACCGGCGTAATAAACTCAAGTAACGTTTCTGAATAGTCAGTTGTTATTTGTCCGTGTGTAAGCGCTGAGCCAAGTTGATAATAATGCCCGTGTTCTGATAGCTTCCCCTCAGGCAATATACGTAATGTTTCTCGCTCTATACCGCGTCCAATACCAGCAAGTGCCGCTAAGTTTTCACTTTGGCTAAAGGCGCCAATATAATCAGTTAATGAAAGTGTCAAATTAATTCCTATCAATACTGCATAAAGCTAAAAGTAACATTATCAGTATGTAGCGGGTAAAAAGGTATCAAGAAATACCCCTGAGTATACCTATAAGTTAATACCTATAGATAAGGGGCTTTTCATGGTTTTCAATGCATTGTAATATAAATTGCACTTTATTTATTGTGTACTGTAAAATTATACTTCATCAATTGAGTATTACTTAACTAGTTCTAGCTCAACAACCTCTAGATTGAGTGCTTTTAATTGTGGCCTCACTACTTGACCGTCGCCAACTACTATCCATTGCATGGGTTTTGCTAATTCTTTTGCGGCAATAGCATTTAATTGCTCAATAGTAATATTTTTTATGATGTTACTTTGCTCTTCGCCATAGTTAGCTGGTAAATTAAACTGTAGTATTTGTCGTAAAAAACCACTTTTTTGACTGGGTGTCTCAAAGCTAAGCGCTTCATTTTGTGAAATAGCTTGGCGCATAAAAGACACCTCTTCTGCTGTTAAACCATGCTGCTGATACTTTGTTAATTCTGCTTCAATTTCACGTATTGAATCATAGGTATGTTCTTTTTTAACGCTGGCGCCAGCGCTAAAGCGACCTAAGGTTTTACCTGCAGAAAAGTAACTTGATGCGCCATAGGTGTAACCTTTATCTTCACGTAAATTTAAATTAATGCGGCTGTTAAAGGCGCTACCTAACGGGTAATTCATTAACGTTGCTTTAAAGTGATCGCCCGTGGCATCATAGGCCATTGCCCTGCGCGATAATCTAATCACTGATTGGCTCGCGTTTGGTAGATCAACAAAATAAAGCTTGTTAGCGGTTATCTGTGGAAATTGATAATTCCCCTTAATGGTATAGTCATCTCCCTGCCAGCTTTGTAATGAGGCAATTTTAGCGAGTAAATCTGCTTTATTAATATCACCAACTACGACTAAACTGGCTTTTGCTGGTGAAAAGTATGTTTTATAAAACGCTTTAACATCATCAAGTGTGATTGCAGATACGGTAGTAATGGTACCACTATCAGGCAAACCAAAACGATTACTTTTACCGTAAGTGACTTGTTTTAAAGCGTTCCCCGCTAGTGTACGGGCGTCTTTATTACCTTGCTGTAACCCTTGAATTAACTGATTTTTAACACGATTAAAAGCTGCTGGTGAAAACTCGGGCTTAAGCATCATTTCATTCATTAAGGCTAAGGTAGCATCAAGGTTTTTAACTAAGCTATTGACTTTAATGTAAGTATTACGACCTGATGCGCCAATAGAAATATTACTGCCCAATTTAGCTAATTCATTCGATAATTCTTCTTTACTATGAACAGTGGTCCCTTCATTCATTAAACTTGCCGTTAAACTAGCTAAACCAGCTTTATCGACAGAATCAAGCAATACGCCACCATCAAGACTTAAGAGTAAACTAACTGTCGGTGTTTCACTGTTTTTAGTGGCAATCACGTTAATGCCATTAGCAAAGGTTTCTCGCCATAAACTTGGCAAAGTAATCAGCGGGTTAGCTGGGGAACTCGGCATTAGGCTGCGATCAAAAGTACTGGTATTTTTCATCAGTGGCGTATGCTGCGCTAGTTTTGCCTGCTTACTAGCCCCCTTACTAACATCAGGTAAAACAAAATTATCTGCCTTAGCGACTAGCGTTTCTTGTCCTGGTGGTACTATTGATAATATTGCCGCACCTTTACCTTGAATATACTGCCTAAAGACACGCATAACATCGGCTTTCGTCACGTTATTATAACGCGCTACTTGTTGTTCTGTATAATTAGCATTACCTAACATTGTTTGATAATGCGCTAAGTTAGCGACCTTACCTGAGACGCTTTGCAAACCATAAATGGTGCTGGTTTCAATGCCTACTTTAGTTTTTAATAAATCGTCGCTATTGACACCACGTTGTTCAAACTCAATTAAGGTGTCGTTAATCACTTGCTCTATTTTAGTTAAAGACAACCCCTGCTGTGGGTTTGGCAACGCATAAAAACTCATTTGACAGGCCAATTCTCGGCAAGGATGGCTTGCACCCGCCTGCACTGCTGCACCTGATTTAACAAGATTTTTATAAAGTAATGACGTAGGACCATTGCCTAAAATATTAGCAAGTACATCTAAAGCTGGTTCATCTTCATGCATACCATAAACGGTAGGAAAACTAATATACAATAACGGCAGTGAAACATTATCAGTAAAAGAATAATAACGGTTGGTGTTTAAGGTCACTGGCGTTTTAGCCATTTTTTCTACCGTTGGTCCTGCATTTAACTCGCCAAAATATTTATTAATCCACGCTAACGTTTGCGCTTCATCAAAGTCACCACCAATGGTAATTACCGCATTATTAGGACCATACCAGCGCGAGAAAAATTCTTTTAAATCAGTGACTGTACCTCGTTCAAGATCAGACATATAACCTATAACAGGCCAGGAATAAGGATGTTCACGTGGGAAAATCATCTGATTGATGGTTTCATTTAATCGACCATAAGGGCGATTATCAACATTTTGACCACGTTCATTTTTTACTGTGGCGCGTTGTACTTCAAATTTTTCTGCGGTAATGGCTTCTAATAAAAAGCCCATACGGTCAGACTCAAGCCAGAGCATTTTTTCTAACTGATTTTTAGGTACTGTTTCAAAGTAATTAGTACGATCTGAGTTAGTCGTGCCATTTAAATCCCCCCCACTTTGGGTAACGACTTTAAAATGCTGCTCATCGGCAACATTTTTCGAGCCTTGAAACATCATGTGCTCAAAAAAATGGGCAAAACCTGATTTACCTAATTGCTCTCGAGCAGAGCCAACATGATAAGTAACATCAACATGCACTAAAGGATCAGAATGATCTTGATGTAAAATAACCGTTAAGCCATTAGCTAATTGATACTTATTAAAAGGGATATTAAGGGTATCTTGCTCAGCTGTGACCGTTTCAACTAAGCTAACGCCAGCAGGAATTTCACTGGCAGCTAGAGTATTATTAGCTAAATCAGTTATTTGTTGGTTGCTACAAGCAACTAATAATGCGGTACTCGCTGCTATTAACGAAACTTTCAATCTAGTGATACTGTGCAGTGAAAGTGGAGTCGTAAATGCGGTTGGCAATAAAGCTGTTAATGAAGTAAGAAATCGGTATCGAGGGAATTTTCGCAAAATAACATACCTGTAAAAAAGAGTAAAAAGAAGTATCGAGCTATATTAACCCACAGCAGTACCTAAGAAAGTACTCACCTTCTTAAGCTCAATAGTATTATCATAACAAACATGAAGACTTCTCGGCTAATTAAAATGTATAAAACTATTGCGCAATACCCTGACTTTATCGTGGTTGAAAAGCCCGCTGGACTAAATTTTCATGATGAAGGTGATATAGGCTCTGGCTTGCATTCTTTAGTAAAACAACAGCTACAAAACCAGCAGCAAACCAGTGATAATAAGTGTGAGCTTTACCCTGTGCATCGATTGGATAAAATGACTTCAGGCTTAGTTATTTTTGCCAAAAATTTAGCTTGCGCACAAGTTTTTGGACAACTTTTTAGTGAACACCAAGTAGAAAAATATTACTTGGCTATTAGTGATAAAAAGCCTAATAAAAAACAAGGACTCATTAAAGGCGATATGGGCAAAAGTCGCCGTGGTATGTTTAAATTATTACGGACCATGGAGAACCCAGCCATTACTCAGTTTTTTTCATACCCTGTTGCGAATAAACAACGCTTATATTTACTTAAACCTCATTCAGGTAAAACTCATCAATTGCGCGTAGCCTTAGCAAGTATTGGTGCACCTATAGTCGGCGACCCACTTTATTACAGTACTTCACCGGCAGATCGAGGTTATTTACACGCCTTTGCCCTGCGCTTTAACTATTTAGGTGAATCTTTTGAGTTTACGTCATTACCAACATCAGGTGATTTCTACCTCAACGCGACAATCACAGAACAATTACAGGCAATAAAAAAGCCTTGGCAGTTAAACTGGCCAAGGCTTTAGTTAGATAGTTAATACTAAGCTAACTGATAAGGAAATTACAGTGAATGCCAAAAAACTAAAGCAATCGCGGTAGGACAAATAAATTTTATATACCATGGCCAAATTTTCCAAAATAGGCCATATTCAACCGTACTATTACCCTGTTTAATTTCAGCGAGTACATCACTTCTATGCCATATCCAGCCGACAAAAACACAACACAACATCGCAATAATAGGTTGACCATATTGGGTTGATAACATGGCAATAAAATCTAGCATCCATGATAAGTTAACCACAATAAGAATACTAAACACTAAAATAGCTAAACCGATGAAGGTAGTTGCTTTTTCTCTTGGCACCTCATGTCGTTCAACCACATAAGATACCGGCCCTTCAAGCATAGAAATAGACGAGGTTAGTGCCGCTATAGACATCAAGACAAAAAAGCCAAACGCAACAAATAAGCCAACAAAGCCCATACCTGAAAATAGCGCCGGTAACACGGTAAATACTAAATTTGACCCTGAAATAAGACTGCCATCTTCTGCAAAAATGGCTACTCCTTGTGCTTGGGCAACATACATGGCTGGAATAATTAATAAGCCAGCTAAAAAGGCAATTGAGACATCAATAAGCGTTACTTGTACACCCAATGTTACCAAGTTTTCTTTTTTAGCAATATAAGAGCCATAAACGATCATGACACTAGTCCCCAATGACAAGGAGAAAAAGGCTTGCCCTAAAGCGCTAATTAATAAGTTAGGTTCAAATACTCGAGAAATATCTGGGTTTAAATAAGCAGTAAAACCTTCTTTTGCTCCCTCAAGCGTAAAAACGTAAATAATTAATAGTATGAGTAATGCTATTAGCATTGGCATCAGTCGTTTTGACCATTTCTCAATACCTTGTTCGACACCACGGCGAATAATAAAAATGGTTAAACTCATAAATAATGCGGTAAACAGAACATTACGCACTAGTGACTGACTTATTAGCCAGTTAGCTGTACCTGTTAATCCGGCAAGTTTAGCCACGGGTTCAATCGCATAAGACATCATCCAACCGGCAATAATGCCATAAAAACTTAGAATAAGTGCGGCACAAATAACACCGCCAAAGCCAATGACAAAAGCAAAGTGTTTTTGTCTGTTATTGCGGGAAATTTTTTGCATGCTGGTCACTGCATTCGCTTGACCATAACGACCAATAAGTAACTCAGCCATAAACGCGGGATAGGCTAAACAAAATGCCAACACAAGATAAACTAACACAAAAGCAGCGCCACCATTGCTAGCGGTTTGCGTTGGAAAACCCCAAATGTTTCCCAAGCCAACAGCTGAGCCTGCTGCCGCCATAATAAAACCAAAGCGCGAACTAAAGCCGCCTCTTGCAACACCCATAATATTCCTCAACTCTCTTTACTAACTATTTTATAACCTTTGAGTAGGGTTAGCCTAACACTCTCAAGGATATTTATATTGCTCTTTATAAGAGCTCTAATCTACTCAATTACAGTAAAAATAGCATTAATCAGACAGAATAAACAAAAAGCCCTGTGTATAACTCTTATAACAGAATTAACACAGGGCTTACATCATCCACTAACTAAAAATTTATTAATCTATCTATAAATTAACTTACACAAGAATTTCAAGGTTAATTGCAGCACCAGTCTACATTAACCTTTACTCATCAAACAGACTGTTATTCAGCTTCAGGACGCATATGCGGGAACAAGATAACGTCTTTAATGGTTGGTGAATCACTAAACAACATAACTAAGCGATCGATACCGATACCCTCACCTGCTGTTGGTGGTAAACCGTGCTCTAAAGCGCGAATGTAATCTTCATCAAAATGCATTGCTTCATCATCACCAGCATCTTTTTCTTCAACTTGCTTTTTAAAACGTGCTGCTTGGTCTTCAGAGTCGTTAAGCTCAGAGAAGCCATTGGCTAACTCACGACCACCAACGAAGAACTCAAAACGGTCGGTGATAAATGGATTGTTATCATTACGACGTGCTAATGGAGAAACTTCCCATGGGTATTCAGTAATAAACGTAGGCTGATCTAATAAATGCTCGGCAACCTCTTCAAAAATTTCACAGATATATTTACCTGGACCCCAAACTTTTGCGGCTTCGCCTTCTTTAACGCCAACGGCTTTAGCCATTGCTTTAATAGCATCAAAGTTGTTTTCTGGATCACGTAAAACCGCTTCATCTAACTGCGCTGCTGCGTGATGATCTTTACCGTAAGTTAAAATAGCATCAACCATAGATAAACGGACAAAAGGCTTACCAAAGTCATAGAATTTTTCTTCTACTACTTCACCTTCAGTATTTTTAACCGTATTACGAACCAGTGCCGTACCTAATACGTTCTCAGCTACCGTACGCAACATATCTTCAGTAAGATTCATCAAGTCATTATAATCAGCGTAAGCTTGGTAGAATTCAATCATAGTAAATTCTGGGTTATGACGCGTTGATAAACCTTCATTACGGAAGTTACGGTTAATTTCAAATACTTTTTCAAAACCACCAACCACTAAGCGTTTTAAGTAAAGCTCAGGGGCAATACGTAAGTACATATCAATATCAAGTGCATTATGATGCGTAGCAAATGGCTTAGCCGTTGCGCCACCAGGGAGCACTTGTAACATAGGCGTTTCAACTTCCATGAAATCGCGCGACACAAGGAAACTACGAATACCGTCAATAATTTTTGAACGTAATTTGAAAGTATTACGGGTATCTTCATTAATAATTAAATCGACATAACGCTGGCGATACTTAGTTTCTTGATCTGATAAACCGTGAAATTTTTCAGGCAATGGACGTAAAGACTTAGTTAATAGTGAGTATTTATCCATGTTCACGTAAAGATCACCTTTACCTGACATACGTAAAACCCCTTTCACACCAACGATATCACCAATATCTAGGGTGCCCCAACGCTCTTTAATGTCTTTTTGTACTGTTTTGTCTGCGTAAGCTTGAATGCGACCAGACATGTCTTGTAACACTAAAAAAGGTCCACGTTTAGCCATAACACGACCAGCAACCGCATAAGTTAACTGTAACGCTTCAAGTTCTTCTTTAGTCTTTTCACTGTGTTCGCTTTGAATATCGTTAGCATAATGCTCACGACTGAAATCATTAGGAAAACCATTAGCTGGACAATTTTCACGAATCTTTTCTAATTTTGCACGACGCTCGGCAATTAGTTTATTTTCATCTTGTGCGCTTGGGCTATCTTGAACCTTGTTTGTCATGTTATTTTCTCGTGGTTATCTTTAATTTTTCAATGTGATTCATGCCCTATGAAATAAGTGTGCTTACCTCAAACAGGTTAATCTGAATTTTTTACAAACCTGATTTCAAACTTGCTTGTAAAAACCGATCTAAATCGCCGTCTAATACCGCTTGGGTGTTGCGGTTTTCAACACCCGTTCTTAAATCTTTAATACGACTATCATCTAATACGTAAGAGCGAATTTGACTGCCCCAACCAATATCTGACTTACCGTCTTCTAACTCTTGTTTACCTTCGTTTTGCTTTTGTATTTCTATTTCATACAACTTAGCTTTAAGCAGCTTCATTGCGGTCGCTCTATTTTTATGCTGAGAACGATCTGCTTGACAAGCCACCACAGCCCCCGTAGGAACATGGGTAATACGTATAGCCGAGTCAGTTTTATTTACATGCTGACCACCAGCGCCCGAGGCGCGGAACGTATCAATACGTAAATCGGAAGGATTAATATCAATGTCAATATTGTCATCTATTTCAGGGTAAATAAACGCTGAAGCAAACGAGGTATGACGACGACCTGACGAGTCAAACGGTGACTTACGTACTAAACGATGCACACCTGTTTCGGTGCGTAACCAGCCAAAGGCATACTCGCCAGTGTATTTAATAGTACAACCTTTAATACCAGCAACATCACCATCGGTTACTTCAATCGCTTCGGTTTTATAACCGTGGGCTTCACCCCAACGTAAATACATACGCATAAGCATTTCAGCCCAGTCTTGCGCTTCAGTACCGCCAGAGCCTGACTGTATATCTAAATAACAGTTATTAGCATCTTGCTCGCCTGAGAACATACGGCGAAACTCTAATTTTTCTAAGATGGCATCTAAAGCAGCTGCTTCGTTTTCAGCGTCGTTAAAAGTTTCTTGATCAGACTCTTCAACAGCTAACTCAACTAAGCCTTCAATATCTTCACAACCTGTTTCGAGTTCGACAATGGTATTAACCACTTCTTCTAAGGCACTGCGCTCTTTACCTAGAGCTTGAGCGCGCTCAGGCTCATTCCAAATTTCTGGTCGCTCTAATTCACGGGAAACTTCAACTAAACGTTCTGCTTTAACGTCGTAGTCAAAGATACCCCCGAAGCATACTAGCGCGCTCACGGATTTCTTTTAATTTACTTAATATTGGGTTTGTTTCGAACATAAATCTTCAAAAATAAAGTTAATTGCCAGTATTTGCCAACTCTTGGCTAATAATATTGTCAATTGTCATGCTAGGTGTACCTAATTTTATACAATACAGCAAGGACAAATGGTCGCGCATTGTAACGCACTTAAAGGGGTAAATAAATAGCCATAATTAATGAATATGTTGGTTTACAGCTGCTTTTTACTCAGTGTGAATAGTAGTGAAAAAACTAGTCAAAAAATGAGTGGGAAAGCGATGACTAAAAGTAGTTAATAACGCACTATGCTAAGTGTTTCTGGTATTTAATGGTATTAACGCTTAAATTTTACAGATACGTCTTATTTGATTTTTATAACCAGTGCTGATTCATCTGATTTCCCTTCTTCTCTTTCCCCGCAGGGAATGTAGAAAAGTTCTTTTGCTTTCGAACGCGTACTGAGCAATTGACACTATTGTGGCTTCAAGGATGGAGTGTAAGCACTTTTATTTTTTATAGTGACTTATACTATGCAACTGCTGTATTATTTGTATAGGTATGATTTTTAACAAAAATACCTGCATGATATATATCACTTATAGATAACGCATAGATAATACATAGATATAACCTATGTGTGATATCTATGATATGTGCATTACATAGAAACAACGAATACCAATAATACAAATGTAAAAGGCAAACTAGTCGAAAGTCTAGGACGCAAAGCTACCGATCTAAGGGTGTAAAACCTACGACAGCGGAGCCACCATAGCTTTATTAAGAACGAATAAGTACCCGACCTAATTTTTCATTCCAATGCTTGGTGATTGCCTTTTTTGTTCATAACATTAAAAAGGATATCCAGAATGTTACTCAAAAAAACCTATTTACCCCGCATAAAAAAACCGACCTTGTTACCCGCTACGTTTCATCTTAAAGCCACTGTGTTTGCCAGTATCGCGGCTAGTATGCTCAGCTCTGGCGTTCTTACCTCTGGCGTGGCTAGCGCTGCGGAGCAAGTGACACAATCAACATCAGCACCTTTACTAGTCTTTAATAACAACGACTTGCCCAGTGATTTAGAAGGCACACTAGAGGCGTCGGTATCCTTTGCCCAAAGCCAAATTATGCCCTCAAAACATCAGCTATATGGTGACGTTCAACCCCACTTAATCGCTGAGCGAGCAGCGCTGTTACTGGTTAAACCAAAGCGAAGTGATCTCAATATAAACCAGCCACTAACGGTTACAGCGATTAATAATGAGGGTAAAAAGTTAGGTACCTTGCGCCTTAATCCACCAAGCCAACTACCAACAACAGCCTATGCTATTGACGGAGCTCCTGAAGGGGATATTGATTTCACCCCGGTATCCGGTCCGTCAACGGTAATTAATTCAGCACAGGCAATCTCTAAACTTAATGATCCTAATGCCGTCTTTCTATCCAGTAAGCTGGACGATAATAACCTAGTCGACATACATACCGCTGATGGCGTTTGGACAAGAAATATTTACTTACCAAACTCGACATCAATGACCAATAAAGTGGTACGAGTCAATTCAACCGCCGGTTATTCATCACAAGTTTTCTATAGTGGTCGCTCTGTACCACTTCACGATAACCAAAAATTAGTGTTTAAACAGATCAATGGCCAATGGTTCTTAGACGGTGAATTAGAAAATAACAAGTTGATTTATGCTAATAACACCTGGAGCGTTAAACTGCCGCCAAGCTTTATGCAACCGGGTGTTAGCATGAGATTCAAGCATGAAAACCTGATTGGTGAGCTAAGCAATGTTAACGTCGGTGCCCCGTCAGCATTACTGATAAACACTATCGATCTTGGTATGTTAACTGCGCCCCGTGGCGCGTTTCAGTTTGCTAACGATGCTGCTGCGCAGCGTGAATACTTTCAAACATTACCGGTGAGTCGTATGACGGTAAGTCAATATGAAGCCGTTTTTTTAGAAGAAGTTATGCTGCCTAACGGTACACTACTGACGGATTTTGACCCAAGTACCGGCGGTTGGCATACCGGCACTATGCGTCAAAGAATTGGTAAAGAGCTAATTTCTATCGGCATTAATAACGCCAATTACGGTATTAACAGCTCTGTTGGTGAAGGGGAAAGCGATAATCCCTATTTAGCGGCGCAGTTAACCGCCCACAATAGCCGTGGTAATTATCAAAACGGCATAGTCACCCATGGCGGCTCTGGTGGTGGCGGTATTGTCACGTTAGACGCCACCTTAGGTAACGAATTTAGTCATGAATTAGGCCACAATTTTGGTATAGGTCATTACCCTAATGGCTTTAACGGCTCTATTCACCGCCAAGCTGACAACATTAACTCAACCTGGGGTTGGGACGAAGCACTAAATAAGTTCATTCCCAACATGGCAGCAAAGAAAAGTAACCAAAGTGCATGCCTAAATGGCGAATGCCAAGCTCCTTTTGATGGCAGAAAGTTTGGCTCAGATTCACTTGCCGGCGGCTATCCTATGTCAGCGCTTAATCGGTTTACCCTTTACACGCCTTATACTGCTGCGCATATTCAACAAAATCTTGAGTCAAAAATGCTCTTTTCGATGGACTCTGCAACCGGTTTTGAAAAATGGAACCCCGTTGCACAACAAATGGAGCCGTATCAACACAACGTCATCGATGCCGAGCAAGTCAATGCATCCATTGGCCTGTTATCAGAAAATTATTTAACGGATTTGTTCAAAGACTATGACTTAGTCAATATTGCCATGTACAACGGCAATTGGAGCAAATATATTACAGTGCCTGCGGCATCGGATGCCAATAAAGGACGGGTGATTTCTATTAACCACAATGCGGGTTACAATAGCCACCTATTAATCAATGGTGAATCAATTGTTATTTATAATGGCTTGAAAACATCTTATCGATCTAATGGCACAACCTGGTCTGAAACTGAAAAGCCCGACTTAACCATTGCAAAAGTACCGACGTCGTTTGGTATCCCAGTAACTACGCTTGTCGGTTATTACGACCCACAAGGAGTACTGCCTAGCTATATTTATCCAGCGCTACATGGCTCGTATGGCTTTACCTACAGTGACGATAGCGCAAGACTCTCTGCCAATCATTGTCAATTAACAGTGGCCACTAAAGACGGTCAAGTATTGGCATTTAAGCTTGCTAATGTACGTAGAAATGAGCATGTGATGAATAAATTTCACATCAACATTGCTCAAGCAAGCCATCCCGAAAATGTCACCGTGATCTGCGATGGCAACATATTAGCTTCCAAGGGCATTAGCCCGGTAAGCGCGACGTTGTCGACCGGTTTTAATGGCTATCATAAAAACAAAACATACCATCAATGGGGTGATTACGATCGCCTAGGTAACATCGGTGACTTATATCTCTATAACAACCCTTACAACGGAGATAAAGAGTTGTTTAAGCTTTCTGGGTTAGGTAGTGATGGTCGCTATTGGTATTTTCCGACCAATAAAACCAATAATAGGTTTTGGACATATATCGCTGATATAGAGTAACCGCCTAGCCGATCAACGTTTTAACTAGCCGCAGCTAACATAATAATCACGCTTAACTGGTGATATTAAGCTGCGGTTTAACATCACCATTAAGTCGTAACTTTAGTTTATAGCGATATAAAAAATAGCATCAACGACTGGGGTCTGCTGAACTTTTTCGGTTGAATTTCATTCGCTTTTTATATCATAGTGAGTAAAGCGTTTTAATCGCGACGAAGTAGTGTGTAGCCTATTGATTCTAAGAAAATTCTATTCAACAATGGGTAAAATGCTTTTAGCCGGATAATTAGGACACCGTTTGTTGATCATTGTTACGGCGTTATCACCTTTTTATCTGACGCTACATGGAAGTAGTTTATTAGACAATGCCGAAGCGTATTGTCCTGAACAACCACATGACAAAGGCTCTGCCTTATATAATGACCCAACAAATCACTGGGAAATCTACATAAAGTAGCGATAATTACCTGTATTAACAGGCTAGTTATAACAGATAATTCGATAATGAGAAATGGTGTCTATTAGGAACCTAAAATGTGTTAACCATTAAGATCTAACACCATAATCTCTTGTTATATTATTCTTTCACCCAACTTAGCGCCTCATGTAAATTATCAAAATATTTAATTTCACCTGAGATAAACCAAGAGCCTACTTTAGCTGTTATTTCTTGCCAATTTTTATTACCATAAATTGCTATTTTACGAAATTCATTATTATGTTTAAGACCAAGTTTAAAATCATCCCAAGCAGCTCTTAACTCCCACCCCTCAAGTTCTGTACCATCAATTAAAACATCAACCTTAGGTGCTTTAACTTGCGCTAATGCTGAATCAATCATAGGCGTGATTATTTTATAGTCTTCGTGCGTGAGCCTTCCTACTGCTTTCAATGAAAGGAAAAAGTCATTTTCAATTCTTTCTATACCAATAGATAAACCATGTTTAATAGAACTCATCACTATATCTCCGAATAATATAGACACAATGACTCCCCACGAGATGCTAGCCTCTAAACGTGGGTTAGCTTTACAAATCAGAGCTAAAATATATGTGTCAACAATATGAAGCAGAGGTTAGCATACTAAAACATAGCATAATTTTTATTCACCTAGATACTTATAAGACATTTACTGCAGTGCTTACATCAAAGAGCAACGTGGCGCTAAATCAACACAACGGGGTAAAATACCCAGCAAGACGGGCATAAGATGTTACTGATACGTCATAGTAATATCTTATTGATAGGTATTTGTAGTTGGGTGGCTAGGTTTATTTAGTATTAAAAAAATTGCCGATGCCAGCCCTGCCGAAGCAAACACCATACACATCACCATAATTTGATAACGCGCAGCAATGAAAGGCGAAACGCCAGCAAGAATTTGCCCTGTCATCATGCCAGGTAACGAGACAATACCGACGGCAAATAAAGCATTAATATTAGGGATCATCGACGCTTTAAAGGCAATATTACGTGCTTTTTGATAGTTTTCTCCGCGCTTAACTTCGGCAAAAAAGCGTTCGCCACATAAGCTCACACTATTCATGCCATTGGCGAAAACCATGCCAGCGAGAGGCACTAAGGTTTGTGCTTGATGCCAAGGGCTGAGGTTTAATACACCTTGGGTGATCGCTAACAACACAATAAGGCTACTCACAAAAATAGCGAGAAAGGCTCGATGAAAAAGCAACTTTCGTGATGACTCTATATTATTTAAGGCAATCCAGCTTGAAAATAGCACCATTACAAGCAGTAAAATGCCAATAATCCAAGCATTGTCACTGGCAAAAATGTAACTAAGCACATACCCGACCAACAATAGTTGCACTAACATACGCACTAGCGCATGTAGCGTACGCTTTTGCGGTAGTGACCAACACGCGAGAATAATCAAAACAAAAGCGACCGGTATAAAGGCAATCGCTAGCTTAGCTAGTGAGATTGTTTCAAGTGTTTGCTCCAACGCTAATTTCTCCTTTTCAACGTTAAATCCTCGCGTTTATTGTTTGCAGTAGCGATAAATGTCGCTAATTATAGCCTGCGTTATATAGTGCGAATATCTTCTATCATTAACTGCACGGTACGTTTACCACGAAATTCATTCACATCAAGACGATAAGCAAGGTGAACTTGATCAGCCTGCGCATTAGGCCAGGCTTTAATATCAACATTAAAGGCTATGCCGTCAAACACTTGTTTGCTCTGTATGCCAACGTTATTCATTGCTGTTTTTTGTACCACGATTTTTAAATGTTTTTCACCTACTATGCGCTGTTGCACTAAAGTAAAAGTGTCATCAAATAAAGGCTCTGAAAAATTTTGTCCCCACGGCCCAGCTTCACGTAATTGTTCGGCAAATTCAAGGGTAAGTAACTCTGTGTCTAACTCACCGTCAGAAAGTATAATACTGTCTAAATCTTCTGGTTTTAGCCACTGCCCTGCCATGGTATTAAAAAGCTGTTGAAATTGGGCAAAGTCTTTTTGTTTAATCGATAACCCTGCCGCCATTGCATGACCACCAAACTTACTGATCAATCCTGGATTTTGGCTATCTATATGCTCAAGTAAGTCGCGTATATGTAAACCAGGAATTGAGCGTGCTGAACCTTTAATTTCTGCATTCTGTGGGTCGTTATCTGCTTCATTCGCTTTGGCAAAAACAATACAGGGGCGATGAAACTTTTCTTTTAAACGCCCTGCAACAATACCAATTACGCCTTGGTGCCAGTCGGCTTGAAAAAGCGATAAAGCACTAGGTAAGTTAACTTCATCAAAATTAAGTGAAGTAAGTACGCGCTCAGCTTCTTGTTGCATACCTTGCTCTATTTCTCGGCGCGTTTTATTCAAATCGTCAAGCTCTGCGGCCATAACGCGAGCACTCGATAAATCCTTCGCTAACAAGCAGTTAATACCATAAGACATATCATCTAAACGCCCAGCGGCATTGATGCGCGGTCCAAGAGCAAAACCAAAGTCACTGGCAACAAGCCTTTGTTGATTTTTATTGGCGATTTCAATAAGCGCTTGAATACCTGGTCGAGTTTGTCCTGCTCGAATACGCTTTAGCCCTTGCGCCACTAAAATGCGGTTGTTAGCATCTAACGATACAACATCAGCCACGGTTCCTAAGGCGACTAAATCTAATAATTGAGCAATATTAGGCTCGCCAATACCTTGTGCGGCAAAGTAGTTGTGCTCTCGGCAATATTTTCTTAACGCTAGCATTAGGTAAAATGCAACACCGACACCAGCAAGGGATTTACTAGGAAAATTACAACCATGTTGATTAGGGTTCACAATAGCGTCAGCAATCGGTAGTGCGTGTCCAGGTAAATGATGATCGGTAACAATCACTTGCATACCTAAATCTTTGGCGCGTTTTACACCAGCAATACAGCTAATACCGTTATCTACCGTGATTAACATTTGTGCCTGTTGCTGGGCGGCAATATCAACAATCTCAGGCGTTAGACCGTAGCCATATTCAAACCGATTAGGCACGATAAAGTCATGGTTATGGCTGTTAAATAAGCTTAGCGCATCCATCATTAAGGCGGTACTAGTCGCACCATCGGCATCAAAATCACCCACAATGACAATGCGTTTTTTATCAACCAAGGCCTGATGTAGTAACTGACAGGCTTGGTCTATACCAAGCAAAGCGGTCTCTTCAACCATACCTTGCAAGCGCGCAACAGTTAACTCAAGCTCTTGCGACGATTGCATGCCACGGGTTGCATAAATTTGTTTGATCACTTCAGGTAAGTTATTGGGTAAGTGACTAGTCGATACGGCGGTTCGGCGAATAATTTTTTTATGCATATTATCTGTTCTCAATTTTACAAATGCAGGCGCTGGTACATAATTTTTAACATAAAAAAAGTACTTAATGAAAGCCACTAAGTACTTTAATAGCGTTATTTACCTGCTAGTAACGCATCAATTAACTGTTTTTTAACAGCTCTTCTAATTGTGCAGGTGGTTGATAGCCAGGGATCATCATGCCATTTGATAAAATAATGGCAGGGGTACCGTTAACGCCAATTTGACGACCGAAATTAAACTGCGCTTCTACGGGTGATTCACAAATTCTATAAGCAATACCTGAACCTGACTTAGCTTTAGTTAATGCTTGTGCACTGTCGTCACTACACCATACTGAACGTAAATCCTTAAAGCCTTGACTTAATTCACCACTGCGATCTTTAATACCTGAACGTGGGTAAGCTAAGTAACGAAAGGTAATACCACGGGCATTGTAATCAGCCATTTGTTCGTGCATTTTACGACAGTAGCCACAGGTAATATCAGTAAACACCGACACCACGTACTTTTCATCCTTTGCTTTGTAAACAATCATATCGTCTTCAAACGTTTTTAACCCTTCCAAGCGGATTTTAGCTAAGCTTTTTTCGGCAATATCAGTGACAGTTGCATTACCTAAACTATAAACTTTACCTTGAATAAAAAACTCACCGTCATAACTGGCGTAAAACATGCCTTGATCGGTAATAAGTAAGGCAATACCCGGTACGGCTGTCGCTTCAGCTTTCACCACCTTTAGCCCTAAAGAGCGATTGATTTTTGCTTTTAACAGATCTACATCAAGCGCTGTTGGATCACTTGCTGGTTTGGCTAGCGTAACAGGAACATTCGCTTGTTCCGCATGAGCATTTGATAAAAGCAAAGGCAATGACAGCGCTGAAAATACAGCACCAATAATAAGTTTTTTAAACATAATGGTTCCTAAAAACGCCCAAAAAAGACGGGATTAATAATACAAGAATCGTAAAGTAGCTACGCTATTTACCTTACTAACCACAATAGACCTGTGTACAGGTAAAGAAATTACAGCCATGAGACACTATTTGAATTAACTTGTAAACAAAGGTTGTTGTTTTTGGTAAAATCTCAGTAAATTACCTCACACTCGCCCCGACATTGGATATAGCAGAATGAAAATTGGTTTATTTTATGGTTCAACAACTTGTTACACTGAGATAGTTGCCGAAAAAATTCAGGCGATAATGGGGGCCGACTTAGTTGATATTATTAATATTAAAGATCAAGCGTTAGCACTATGCCTTGATTATGACTTTATTATTTTCGGTATTTCAACCTGGGATTACGGTGAATTACAAGAAGATTGGGAGTCAATTTGGAGTGATATAAATCAATTAGACCTGTCTGATAAGATCATTGCTTTATACGGCATGGGCGATCAAATTGGTTACACCGAATGGTTTCAAGATGCACTAGGCATGTTAAACGAGCAAGTGCTAGCACAAAGCGCTACGGTTATTGGACACTGGCCAAATGAAGGTTATGAATTTTCAGCCTCTAAAGCGTTAACCGCTGATGGTAGTCATTTTGTCGGTTTAGCGTTAGACGAAGACAGCCAGTACAACTTAACCGATGAACGTTTAGATGTATGGTGTGAACAAGTCTTACTCGAGTACAGCAATTTGCTTTAATATTGTGCTGCCATACGTTTTCTTCAAAGAATTCAACGTAGTTATGTCAACGTAGTAGCCTCAAAATGAGTGCTTTAAAGCTTTTATTGGTATATTTATGTGGTAAATTTATTGCACAATAAACTGCCACTTACTGCACTTGCGATAAATAGTTACAGCCAGCGCTAAAACTACTATAATTGCCGCCATATAAACCTTAATTAACCCTTAGTGAACTATCCCTTATGTTTGAGAAATTCGATCTAGACTCTGAATTATTAGCCAGTATCAACAAAATTGGTTACACCAAGCCTACCTCAATTCAAGAACTTGTAATCCCTGAAGCGATGGTTGGCAAAGATATATTAGCATCAGCACCAACCGGTACTGGGAAAACAGCGGCATTTTTATTACCTATTGCTCAACACTTATTAGACTACCCTCGCACACAGCCAGGTTTTCCCCGTGTATTAATATTAACGCCAACGCGTGAATTAGCGATACAAATAGGTGAAGATAGTCAGCAACTTACCGAGTTAACCAAAATAAAAACAGGGGTAATTACCGGTGGCGTTAATTACGGTAGTCATGCTGATATATTAACAACCACCACTGATATTTTAGTCGCCACCCCAGGTCGATTATTAGAATATATTGAAAATGAGCAGTTTGATGCCCGTGAAATAGAAATTCTGGTTTTAGATGAAGCAGATCGCATGTTAGATCTCGGTTTTAGTGAAGCGATTAACCGTATTGTTGCCGAAGCTCGCTGGCGTAAGCAAACCATGCTATTTTCAGCGACATTAGCCAGTGCTGGTGTAACGCGTTTTGCCGATGAAGTACTTAATGAGCCAGTCTTTTTAGAGTCGAGCCCTTCACGTAAAGAAAAAGCCATTATTCATCAATGGATTCATCTAGCTGATAACCTTGACCATAAAACCAAGATGTTAGTTAATATTCTCAAACAGGAAGGTGTAGAGCGAACGGTAGTTTTTGCCAATAAGCGTGAAACTGTACAGCACCTTTCAGGAAAACTTTATGCTGAAGAGTTACCGTGTGTGTGGTTAGAAGGAAAAATGCCACAGGACAAGCGTAATAAAGCTATTGAACGTTTTAAAAGTGGTGAAATTAAGGTGTTAGTCGCAACAGATGTTGCTGCCCGTGGTTTGGATATTGACGATATAAGCCATGTTATTAATTTTGATATGCCACGTAAGGTCGATATTTATATTCACCGCATTGGTCGTACAGCCCGTGCTGGTAACAAAGGCACAGCGATTTCTCTGGTAGAAGCGCACGATATGGCTGTTATTGGAAAAATTGAGCGTTACACTAAGGAGCGCCTACAGCGTAGATTTATCGCTGATTTACGCCCTAATAACAAAGAATCACGCGTAGTTAACAAAAAAGTCAAAGTTAAACTGACTAGCTCACAGAAAAAAGCAAAAACGAAGAAACAAATAAAGAAAAAAGCTAAAAAATCCAAAGCAGCTAAGTAAGACTTAAAGCCTCTCGCAAGAGTGAGCTAAAGTAACGCGCTAAGCCATATTACAAACTTCACAAACGTCGAATAAAAAATAAAAAAAGACCGGTTTGCTATTAGCAAGCCGGTCTTTTTATTTATAGCACAAAATCAGTGCATGATTAATAACGGACTAAGACGTTAACCAAACAAGTCGCCCAACTTTCCTTTTAACTTATCTTTGGCTTTATCTTTAAGCTTATCTTCTAGTTTTTGCTGTTGTTGCTTAACAATATCTGAATTTTGTAAATCACTTAACGCATTATCTGTGTCTGTTAGTAAGGCCTCAATATCAAGTAGTTGTGCTGTTTGACTATCACCTAACTTTAAAGCCGTCGATAACTTGTCATTTAAGCCTTTATTTACCTTACCTTTAAAATCAGTTAACTTGGCACTAAGTTGCTCTTTCACCGCACCTGTTAATGCATCATTTAACGACGAAGCCATGGTCAAGCTGGGCTTGGTAACTGGGCCATTTACACCAACATCAAGCGTTAAACTCTCTAAAGACTTAACCGTATCAAGTAATAGCTTAGTAACAGTAGACGACGCAGTACCTTGGTAACTTGCTTGCTCAAGTGAGAAATGATTACTCGCTCTGATGTCACTATTTTTCAAGGTAAAGTTACCTTTACCATCAAGTTGCCCTGTACTCAGTGATAAGTTAAGCACCTTGCTTTTTGTTAACTCAGTATCAGGTAATGCTCTATTGTTAACTAGCCATTGACCCGCGCCATTAAAATCACCTAACTCTGTTAAGTTGAAGTTACTCGTTAGTTTAAGTTCACCATTATCAACGGAGTTAATATTAATTAAGCTATCTTTACCTCTAAGCCAATGTTGGTGCGTTAATTCACTCCCCGTGACCGTAATTGCATTTTGTCCAAGCTGAACCGAGAATAGTGCCTTTTTAATTAATACTGAAGGTAATGGTTGCGCCTCTTTAAAAAAGATAAAGCGACCTTTAGCATGAGACTTCTCTTCGACGACGACACTGTCATCATTGTTCATATTAGCCATCATTGGTGAGATAGCATCATAAGCCCATCGTGCTTTCTCCACATAATCACGCGCTTTTTCCCCAAAAATAATATGGGCGAAATCTTCAGTTTCGATACTCTCTAGTTGATATTTTTGTTTAATGTGTTGCCAGTCTTTAGTTGGTGCCGCTTTTAGATCATTAACCTGTTCAGTGAGTAAGTTTTTAGTCTCTGCAACTTGTTGCTTAGCTTGATTCACAAGTGCTTGGTCCGCTTTAAACTCCGTTTTAATTTCTTCAAAGGCTGCTTTTATCTTTTCTATATCTGCTAGCGAGTTAACTTTCATTTTCCCTAACGCTTTTACTTGCGTTTGATAGGCGGCCAATTTAGTTTTATCTGGTATTTTTGCTTGCAGCGCTTTAATTTTTTCCTGCTCAATGTCATAGCTGTCTTTGAGTTGATTGCTCGCTTTAACCGTTAGCAAATTACTATCATTCAGCACAGTATTCACATCAGGCAATTGCCTGTCTATTGCTGGTAACATTGCTTTAGCTTTATCAGACAAGCTGTCTTTTTTGTCTTTACTTTCACTTTTCTGGTAAACATCACCGGTTTTAGCCCTAACGCCAGCAAAGGCTAATTGACTTACGGTGAGTTCATCCACAATGATTTTACCAAATAGGTATTGCCATACATCGACACCAGCAGTGGCTCGCTCAAAACTAAATACATTATGTGTTGGCATATCTTTATCGGTTACTTGTAAGCCCAGCACACTGATTTGTAACGGCGAGTATGACAGTTCAACGTCTGCTACATTCACTTCTGCGCCAAAAGCACTTTCTGCTGAAGTAACAATAGCGGCTTTCACTAAGCTTTCGGCAAATAGATAGAATAAACCTACAATAAGTACACTTAAGATAAAAAAGGCTACCATGCCTTGCCAACGAATAAAACGTGCCATTATAAGCCTCCTTTAGTAAAGCTAGATTCACCTGAAAAACGACTATATAAACTATAAAATTTAGAGGCTTTTAATGCTTTAACTATTCTAAATTTTTGGAAAAAAGTCATGATATGCACGCGATATTTCTCAATAATTAATTTACTTGTAAAGTAGATAGGTACGCATAAAGCAACGCCTAACACCAGTGCTCCTAACACATAAGTATGATGCCAATGGGCTAATTTAAACCAGTCGAATTGATATAAAGATGTAAAAAATATCGCTAAAGCCGGCTGAGTAAGTAACGACTCACCAACACTAACAATAGCTGGAGATAATAAATAACTAAGCCCTGAAAAAAAACCAACCGCTAGAATAAAGCTACCTAAATGCACTCTAATGAGTAGTACAAAAAAAATAATAGCGATGTTGTGTAAAGTAAATAGTGGCGATAAACCAACGATAAAACCTAGTGCTATGGCTAGGGCTATTTGCCTGATAGAACTATCACTGTTTAAGGCATGTAGTAGTTTGGCTAATAAAGTTAACATGTCACCTCCTGTTAATGTTTGGCTATGTTTGAAGTTATATCAAACTAAAATGTTACTGGTATGCGACGAAAAAATCTCGAAAGCACTGCCAGTTTACGGTTAATAATTAACTATAAAAACTTAATTTTCTTTGCGGGTAAATACCCAATCATTACCTTTAGACATTGTTTCATCATAACGATACCCCGCTAAATCAAATGCGGTTAATTGCTCCACCGTAGTTAACTTATGTTGGATAATATAGCGCGCCATAAGACCACGGGCTTTTTTAGCGTAAAAGCTAATAATTTTATATTGGCCATTTTTCCAATCTTTAAATATTGGCGTAATAATCGTACCTTTAAGCAATTTTTTATTGACCGATTTAAAGTATTCAGTCGAAGCAAGGTTAATAAGCACGTCCGTTTTTTGTTCACTCATCGCTTGGTTTAATTCGTTAGTGATTATATCGCCCCAAAATTGATATAAGTTATCACCGCGACTATTACTTAGTTTACAGCCCATTTCCAAGCGGTACGCTTGTATTAAATCAAGGGGTTTTAATAAACCATATAAGCCAGATAAAATTCTAAAATGTTGTTGGGCAAAATCAAAATCTTCTTCACTAAAGGTTTGTGCGTCAAGCCCGGTGTAAACATCACCGTTAAAACTTAAAATAGCTTGTCTAGCATTAGCTGGCGTAAATGGCGTTGACCATTCACCAAATCTAGCGGCGTTTAAACCGGCAAGTTTATCGCTTAGTTTCATCAAACTAGCAATATCGCTTGGGGTAAGCTTTACACAGTCATCAATCAGTAACTGGCTTTGTTCCAGTAAGGTGGGTTGGCTAAATTTTTCTGTCGCTAAGGGAGATTCAAAATCTAACTTTTTCGCTGGTGAAACAACAAGTAACATGCTTAAAACCTAATCAGTAAATACTTAATAATAGCTAATATATCATAAGCTTTACAAAACTTAATAGCGTTTAATCCTGAACACTTTTTAGCTTGGCATTTTTACTCTAGTGTTAACGTTTTTAAGCGTTGAAAAACAAAAAATACATCAGCCTTATTAAATATTACCTAATTAAAGGGTGCTTTTTTATTTTTATATTGTAGTATTTCTTCAGCTACATTCATTATCTAGTTTAATTATGTATAAACTTTCAAGGAAATATTTAAGGTAACGCCATGACAAATTCTTCTTCACAGCTTGCACAATTGAAAAAAATGACCACTGTTGTAGCTGATACAGGTGACATTGAAGCTATTGCAAAATTTCAGCCTCAAGATGCAACCACCAACCCATCACTTTTACTAAAAGCAGCCTCTTTACCTAATTATCAAGGACTAGTAAAAGACTCTGTTATTTGGGCTAAGACACAATCTGATGATGCAGCGCAGCAAGTTATTGATGCCGCCGATAAGTTGTCTGTGCTTATCGGTTTAGAAATTTTAAAAACGGTTCCAGGTCGTATTTCAACGGAAGTCGATGCTAGACTATCTTTTAATACTGCGGCTTCAATTACTAAAGCACACAAACTGATAGCCATGTATAACGAAGCAGGTATTAGTAACGATAGAATTTTAATTAAGCTGGCTTCAACCTGGGAAGGTATTAAGGCAGCAGAGCAGCTTGAGCAAGAAGGTATTAACTGTAACTTAACTTTGTTATTTAGTTTTGCACAAGCCCGAGCCAGTGCAGAAGCCGGTGTTTACTTAATTTCGCCATTCGTCGGTAGAATTTTAGACTGGTATAAAAAAGATACTGGACGCAATGATTATGCAAGTCATGAAGACCCTGGTGTTGTCTCTGTTACCAGCATTTATAACTACTATAAAGAGCAAGGTTATAACACAGTAGTAATGGGGGCTAGCTTTAGAAACACTGGTGAAATTCTTGAATTAGCAGGCTGTGATCGTTTAACGATTAGTCCACAATTAATGGACGAACTGGCTAGTAGCAATGAAAACGTTGTACAAAAATTAACAGCGAGTCAAGCAACAGCAACACAGCAAGCGCCTTTAAGCGAAGCACAATTTCGCTGGCAGATGAATGAAGATGCCATGGCCACAGAAAAATTAGCTGAAGGTATTCGTAACTTTACTATTGATCAAATAAAGCTTGAGCAACAATTAACTGAACTGCTTTAACAAGCTTACTCAAATTACCTTGCCAATAAGCCCAGTTTTCTGGGCTTTTTTATACCGTTTTATAACGGTTATCTCAGTCAGATATAACTCTCCTATTGACAAAAATCAAACACCCGTTTAAGTTTTGTCTTAACTTTTCTTTATAAACTGATCTCATGTCAAAAGATATTATCGTTTTTTCCCACGCCAATGGCTTTCCAGCAGGTAGCTATAAAACGTTATTTAGTTACTTACCTGACAGTATGCAGGTTGTCGCCTTAGAAAAATATGGACATAACGCTAACAAACCCGTTAATCATAACTGGCAGGCTCAAGTTGAAGAGTTAATAACTTTTGTTGAAGAGCAGCAGCTTGACGGTAAAAAAGCTATTTGTGTTGGTCACTCTTTTGGCGGTGTCATCTCTTTTCTTGCCTGCTGTCAGCGACCAGACTTATTCAAAGGTCTTATTATGCTAGACCCGCCGGTCTTAAGTGGCATTAATGCGTTAACGATTAGGCTATTGAAAAAGACAAAATGGATAGATAAGTTTAGCCCCGCAGGTCTTGCTAAAAAACGTCGTAGTCATTGGCCGTTAGGCGCTGA
This sequence comes from Colwellia ponticola, assembly GCF_005885605.1. Taxonomy (GTDB): domain Bacteria; phylum Pseudomonadota; class Gammaproteobacteria; order Enterobacterales; family Alteromonadaceae; genus Colwellia; species Colwellia ponticola. The sequence goes on from NZ_SZVP01000001.1 coordinate 62,884, forward strand.
TGTAGGTTTAGGTTTTTCTAAAAGAAAACTGTTTAGAAACTTTGATAGTCGCTGTTTGGCTGATTACATAACGCACGGAATTTGTCAGCGTAACAATCAGTTAGAACTCGTTTTTGATGCGCAAATTGAAGCTAATATTTTTAGAAATATTCCTTCGAATTTAGCCCGTTACAAAAATAAATTAACAATACCTGCCACACTAGTTCACGCTGAAAGTACCGATACTTTTCCGCATGAGATCTTTCAGCGCTTTACTAAATTAAATAAGCACATAAAACTAACCACCATGCCTGGTGGTCATATGTTTCCACTGGAAAGTCCAGAGCAAACCGCTAAATTAATTAGTGACATTATCAGTGATTTTCCTGATAGCTAACGCTGACATGACAGTTATACCAAGTTGATTAAGTGCTTTCCCACTCAGCACGAATTAAAAGCTTTAGCGGCAAGGCATTGATTGAAGAGCATGGTCATTCAGGAGAATGTGCTCCTGCATTCCTAATAAGCTACCTGCGTGTAGCGTCCTTGTCAAAATCAATAACGCCGCCTGTAAGCCTTTACCTTTTATTGGGTACTTGCCCCCTTGGGAGCTTGCTCGAGGCACACTAACCGCGTTAAAGTTATTTGATGTAGAGTGATTAAACCGAAAAATTCGCCTTGTGATTACACATAGAGCATAGCGCTGAGTTGGGAAAAAATTTAATCAACTCAGTATTATAAAATCTGTCGATATAAAAAAAGCACGCTTGCCTTTACAGGAACAAGCGTGCTTTTTCTATTAGTACTAACAGATAACAATTAAAATTAAAGCGACTTAGTTTGATAACAAGGTGCTTACGCGGCGTTGAACCGAGTCAATAAGCACAAACAACAAAGTGATAAACCTAAGAAGCAAAAGGATTAATTATTATTGGCCTTTAATTTCAGACAAGCCATTGTAGATAGCTTTATCACCTAAGAATTCTTCAATACGTAATAATTGGTTATACTTAGAGACACGGTCAGAACGACATAAAGAACCGGTTTTGATTTGACCTGCAGCAGTACCTACCGCTAAATCGGCAATGGTTGCATCTTCAGTTTCACCACTACGGTGAGAGATAACCGCTGTGTAACCCGCATCTTTGGCCATTTTAATCGCCGCTAATGTTTCTGTTAAGCTACCAATTTGGTTGAACTTAATTAAAATTGAGTTAGCGATATTTTTATCGATACCTTCTTTTAATATTTTGGTGTTCGTTACAAATAAATCATCACCAACGATTTGTACTTTATCGCCAAGTAAATCAGTTTGGTATTTAAAACCATCCCAATCAGACTCATCTAAGCCATCTTCAATTGACACGATAGGGTATTGGTTACAAAGTTCACCTAAGAAGTCAGAGAATTCGTTTGAGGTGAATTGCTTGCCTTCACCTTTAAGGTCGTAAATACCTTTTTCGTTGTCATAAAATTCTGATGCAGCACAATCTAATGCTAAAGTGATATCCGTACCTAGTGTATAACCTGCAGCAGATACCGCTTCTTTAATAACGGCTAAGGCATCAGCATTTGACGCTAGGTCAGGCGCGAAACCACCTTCATCACCAACAGAAGTGCTTAAGCCTTTATCTGATAACACTTTTTTCAGCGCGTGGAATACTTCAGCGCCCATACGTAATGCTTGGCTAAAGTTTTTAGCGCCAACTGGTTGGATCATAAACTCTTGAATATCGACGTTGTTATCAGCATGTTCACCACCATTGATGATGTTCATCATTGGTACGGGTAAGCTGTATACGCCTGGGGTGCCATTTAAGTCAGCGATGTGTTCAAATAATTGCACGCCTTTATCGGCTGCTGCTGCTTTAGCAACCGCTAAAGACACGGCTAAAATTGCGTTGGCACCAAATTTTTCTTTGTTTTCAGTACCATCTAAATCAATCATGATTTGGTCAATGCTAACTTGTGCTAACGCACTTTGGCCAATAAGTGCAGGAGCAATGTCATTACGAATAGCGGCAACAGCATTTAAAACGCCTTTACCTAAATAACGTTCTTTATCACCATCACGTAATTCAAGCGCTTCACGTGAACCTGTAGATGCGCCAGAAGGAGCTGCAGCACGACCAAAGGCGCCTGATTCTAGGTATACATCGGCTTCAACTGTTGGGTTACCACGAGAATCCATGATTTCACGTGCTAAAATTTTGCTAATTTTTGACATTATCATTCCTACTGATTTTTATGACGCTCAAACAACGTGCTGAGCAATAAAGTTAATGTGTAAACTTAGGTGGTTACTCAGTGCGATGACAAGCAACCTCTATTATTACTAGACCTAAACCTAAAACCGTAGCAATAGCTACGGTTTTAGTGGTGAGTTATTTACTCTTTTTTAATTCAAAAGTAGTGGCAATAAAACTTTCGAATAAACGGTGACCATCGCGTGGCGTAGAGTTAAATTCTGGGTGGAATTGACCGGCAACAAACCAAGGGTGGTCAGCAACTTCAATCATTTCAACTAAGCTCTTATCTGCTGATAAACCTGAGAAGATTAAACCTGCTTTAGTTAACTGTTCACGGTAATTATTATTGACTTCATAACGATGACGATGTCTTTCATGAATCGTTTCGCTACCGTAAATCTCACACGCTTTAGTACCTTTAATTAAGTGACATAGCTGTGAGCCTAAGCGCATGGTGCCACCTAAGTCTGACTGCTCACTGCGGTATTCAACTTGACCTTCTTTGTCTAACCATTCGTTGATTAAGCCAACGACTGGGTAAGGTGTTTCTTGGTTGAATTCAGTACTGTGTGCATCAGTTAAACCAGCAACGTTACGAGCAAATTCAATGAGCGCCACTTGCATACCTAAACAGATACCTAGATAAGGTACTTTGTTTTCACGGGCATATTTAGCTGCTGCAATTTTACCTTCAACGCCACGTTCACCAAAACCACCGGGTACTAAAATTGCATCAAGTTCAGCTAAAATTTCAATACCTTTGACTTCGACATCTTGTGAGTCAATGTATTTGATATTAACGGTAACTTGATTTTTAAGTCCGGCATGTTTTAAGGCTTCGTTTACTGATTTATAGGCGTCTGGTAATTCAATGTACTTACCCACCATACCAATGGTCACTTCGCCTTTCGGGTTGGCTTCATGATAAAGCACTTCTTCCCATTCGCTTAAGTCTGCTTCAGGTACATCTAAACCAAAGCGTTTAACCACTATTTCATCGGTGCCTTGGGCTTTTAATAACGCTGGAATTTTATAAATACTGTCAACATCACGCATTGACACCACTGCTTTTTCTTCAACGTTAGTAAATAATGATATTTTGGCGCGCTCTGAGTTAGGAATAACACGGTCTGAACGACACACTAAAATATCAGGTAAAATACCAATAGAGCGTAAGTCTTTTACTGAATGCTGAGTCGGCTTAGTTTTAATTTCACCTGCAGCCGCTAAGTAGGGTACTAAAGTAAGGTGCATAAACATAGCGCGAGCTCGACCTACTTCTAACGCTAATTGGCGAATTGCTTCTAAAAATGGTTGTGATTCCATATCACCCACTGTACCGCCTATTTCAACCATGGCAATATCGTAACCCTCAGCACCTTCAACAATACGTCGCTTAATATCATTAGTGATATGAGGAATAACTTGGATTGTTGCACCTAAAAATTCACCTCGACGCTCACGCGCTAAGATATCTTGATAAATACGACCTGAAGTAAAGTTATTACGCTTGGTCATTTTGGTACGAATAAAACGTTCATAATGACCTAAATCAAGGTCGGTTTCTGCGCCGTCATCGGTAACAAAAACTTCGCCATGCTGTATTGGGCTCATGGTGCCTGGATCAACGTTAATATACGGGTCAAGTTTTAGCATAGTGACTTTTAAACCACGTGCTTCAAGAATTGCGGCTAACGAGGCTGCGGCAATACCTTTACCAAGAGACGATACTACACCGCCAGTTACAAAAATATATCTAGTTGTCATGTTTACACCGATGTCAGAAAAAACAGAATTTTGTGCTTTGTTTGTTAATATTTAGTAAACGCAATTTCAAAAAAACTTATATAAACAAAAACATACGTCAGTGTTAAATAAGTTGTAAATACATATTTAACTACATAATTCGCATAAATGTTATTTAGTGGAAATTGGGGTTTTGTCAAACAAGCAGGACGGGAAAGTATTATACGTAAAAGCGAAAGGAGTAACAATAACTACTAGCTATTATGGTTATAAATTTATATTTTAATTATTTTATTGCTCACTTAAGAATACGGTTAATGCTTTTCTTATCTGTAGATGGGTATAATACCACCATTGAAAAAAATATAACTGAACTGACTTAACTATGACTATAGACAAATTAAACAATACCTTATCAGCTATTGACGACATTAATCGCCAAGACCCTAATGTAATATCATACCAAGGGAGCAACCAAGCAAAAGAGTTAGTGTACGGACAACAAATGACGGACTGTTTACAGCGCTATTGGCCTCAAGCAAATGAAGTATTACAAATAGCGGTTAGAGCACAACATATAAAACGCTGGCAGCTAAAACGTACTGAGTTTAGTGAAGGAAAAGCCGGTTATTACCAATGGAGAATTGCACAAGGTAAATTTCATGCTGAGCTTACGGCCAGTATTATGCTTAAACAGGGTTATTCAGTCGCAGAATCAAAACAATGCGCCAGTATTATTAGAAAAGAGAACTTACAAACTAATACCGATACACAAACATTAGAAGATGTCGCTTGTTTAGTATTTATGATGCATTACTTTGATGATTTTGCGACTAAATACATACAACAAGATAATGAAGCGAAGATTGTGCGTATTGTGCAGTTAACGTGGAAAAAAATGTCGCCACAAGCACATGATATTGCGTTAGGGCTAGCCTTACCTGAGCATTTAGCGGCGATAGTCACTAAGGCACTTTCTTAGCGATATTTAGTTAATCGCATAAATCACAGCATACGTTAGCTAACTACTTGCTTTCTGGTAAGCGAAAAACAAAAATAAATGGCCCTAACATCAATGCTACGACAAGTGCTGTTAACATGGCATTTTGTAGCATAAACGCTGACCAAGATAACGAAAGTATCATGGTTAATAAGGCAATACGTTTCGCTTTTCTTGGAATACTTCGGTACTTTTGCCAATCATGAATTAATGGACCAAAGGTTTTATTGGCTAACAACCAGCGCTGCATTTTAGGAGAAGATTTAGCAAAACAAGCTGCTGCCACCAATAAAAAAGGCGTGGTCGGCAAAATAGGTAGTAACACCCCTAACATAGCTAAACCAACAAACAATATTCCTATTATTTTTAAGAGTAACACTTTGCCTTTACTGCCTGCTTGGGCTAATTGATATGCCATACAAGCCCCCTATTTTATATAGCGATTAAGTTAGCTTAGCTTATATCGTAACATACTAACACTGCTTCACTTTCACGGTATTATTGGTATCACGACTGCGACGAATTAACTCGTTGTCTGCCAGCTTAGCGCCTGCTAATTGCGTATCAGTTAATTGCCCCGTGTTTTGCCCGACCATTGATTTTGCCAAACGGTCATAAAGTAATACATTTACTGATGCCGCTAAATTCATACACCCTACGGTAGGTACATAAACAACATCATCGGCACAATCAATCACTTGTTGTTTTATAGTGCCATCTTCTGGGCCAAAAATATAAACCGCCTGCTGCGGATGAACAAAATGTGGCAGCGGTATCGCGCCTTCAACTAAATCTACACAGATAATTTTAGCGGTCTTAGGAATGTTTTCCACTAAGTCTTTAATATTGATAAAGTCGTCGACCGCCACTAATGGTATTTTATCTTGTGCATTCTTGGTATCTGTCTTTAAAGTATCTTTATTATACTTAGCTGCTTGTTCATAACGCCTCCCCGTATAAAGTACTTGGTCAGCTTGATAACAACCTGCCGCGCGCATTACCGCACCGACATTAGTAGGACTTTTAGGGTTAGTTAACGCAATTGAGATGTGCGCTTTTTCTTGGTGATTCTTATCGTTCATATTACGGGTCATATTTTCTATTTCGCTAATTCACTGTACTAAAGCTGTTTACGTAATGAAGCAGAACTATTTAACTAATTCAACAGAGTGTTAAAGAGACATGTTAATTTTTATTTTCTTGGTTTTTAACTTGTTGCCAATAGTTTTCTAGCTCAGCTAAGTCATGTTCAGTAAAGCCTTTACCGGATTGGTTTACTTGTGTTTCAACACCAACAAAGCGTTTAGTAAATTTTTGATTGGCTTTACGTAGCAAAGTTTCTGGGTCTTCTTTAGCATGTCGACATAAGTTAACAACGGCAAACATTAAATCACCTAACTCTTCAGCTAGCGCTGTTTTATTAAGCGAACCAGCGGTCAGCTCGTCTTTGACTTCTTGTACTTCTTCTTCAATTTTAGCAAAAACGTCGGTCATATTGTCCCAATCAAAACCAACATGAGCACATCGTTTTTGAATTTTTGCCGCTTGTGATAAAGCCGGTAAGTTTTTCGGAATATCAGCCAAAATACTCAAGGGAGTTAAATCACTGGAGCCGCCAGCATGGGCTAATGCTTTTTGATTTTTTTGTTGTCTTTCGAGTGCTTTCTCATTTTCCCAATTAGCTTTAACGTCTTCATCGGTTGTTAACTCTGCCTGAGAAAAAACGTGAGGATGGCGCCTGATAAGTTTTTCACAAATAGCAGCGATTACCGAATCAAAATCAAAGTATTGTTGTTCTTTACCCAGTTGACTATAAAAAATCACCTGAAAAAGTAAATCACCGAGTTCTTTTTCGAGCTCAGCAAAGTCACCTTGTTCGATTGCATCAACCACTTCGTAAGCTTCTTCTAAGGTGTGACTGGTTATCGAGGCGAAATCTTGTTTAATATCCCATGGACAACCCGTTTTAGGATCGCGCAGCTCTGCCATGATCCAACGTAGTTTTTCTATTGAAGCTTGTTCATTTAGCATAGTCTTTTCTTCTTAGTGAACTTATATATTATTAAAAAATCTTGCTGTGGCCGCGTTTAACAACTAGCCGTATTTTAAATCGATTACATTAACGTTAATTAAAGCCGCTTTACCTGCGTCATATCATCTAATTGGCGTAACTTCTCTAAAATACGTGTTAATAATGCACTACTCTCTACTTCAAGCTTTATATTCATACTCATCGTTTGTTTGGCATTGTTGGTATGGCTTTCCATACCAACAATACTAACTCTTTCATTAGAAATAATGGTCGAAATATCGCGTAAAAGCCCTTGTCTGTCGCTACCAATAATTTGTATAGACGCTTGATAACTTTGTTTATGATCATTGCCCCACTGCACTTCAACAAAACGTTCAGGCTGCAAGTTAAGTGAATTAGCAAGTTGCTCACAATCTTCTCTATGAACCGAAATACCGCGTCCTTGGGTGATAAAGCCTGAAATACTATCACCCGGCACAGGTTGGCAGCATTTAGCCATATGAGTCAGTAAATTACCCACACCTGACACGGTAATACCATTGTCTTCTTGTGTTAACACTTTATTGGTAGCGCTTTGTTTTACTAGACTTTGGGGGTCTATTTCAACCGGCGGTTTTAACTTATTATCTAGTTGAGTAAAATAGTTAACCACTTGTTGCAATCTAACGTTCCCCGTACCAATACCGGCATAAAGATCGTCAACGGTCTTCATATTAAAACGTTTTGCCGCTGCGAGTAAGTTCATTGACGCTAACTCATGTTTAGCTATTTCACTGTCCAAAAGCTCTTTGCCTTCAGCAATGTATTTATCTCTATCGAGTAACTTAAAGAAGTGCTGAACTTTAGCGCGAGCACGAGTAGAATAAATATAGTTTAAGTTCGGGTTAAGCCAATCGCGACTTGGATTAGGTTGCTTACTGGTGAGAATAGTGACTTGATCACCCGTTTGTAAACGGTGGGTAAAAGGGACAATTTTCTCAAATACTTTAGCCCCGATACAACAATGACCAACATTAGAGTGAATGTAGTAAGCAAAATCTAAAGGCGTTGATCCCATTGGTAAATCAATAACATCGCCACCAGGGGTAAATACATAAATACGATCTTCAAAAACCTGACTACGCAATTCATCAAGTAATTCGCCACTTTCAGCAACATCATCTTGCCATTGTAATATTTTTCTTAACCAGCCGACTTTATCATCAAAACTGTTACTTTTACTGCTAGCATTACCTTCTTTATAGCGCCAATGTGCAGCGACACCAAGTTCAGCATCATCATCCATTTGTTTGGTTCTGATCTGTACTTCAACTGACTTTCCTTCTGGCCCTATCACTACCGTATGGATGGATTGATAGCCATTACCTTTAGGCGTAGCGACATAGTCAGAAAACTCTCTAGCAATATGTGGCCACTTGGTATGAACAACTCCTAAAGCAGAATAACAATCTTGTACTTTTTCAACGACTACACGCACTGCCCGCACATCAAACAGTTGTTCAAAATCAAGTGACTTTTGCTGCATTTTTTTCCAAATGCTGTAAATATGTTTAGGTCGACCATAAACCTCGCTCTTAATAGCAAGTGCATCAAGTTCTCCCCCTAAGCAGCTAACAAAGCTCGCCATGTATTGCTCTCGCTCTAAGCGAGTTTCATCTAGTAATTTAGCTATTTTTTGATAAACCTGAGGATGAAGGTAACGAAAGGAGATATCTTCTAATTCCCACTTTAATTGCCCTATGCCTAAACGATTCGATAGCGGTGCATAAATATTAGCACTCTCTTTGGCTACTAATACTCGGGTTTCTTCATCACTATTTTTCTTTTCACGTAAATCACATAATCGTTCAGCTAACTTAATCACTACTGCACGAACATCATCAACCATTGCTAATAACATTCGACGAATATTATCTATATTTTGAGGGGCTTGATCGGTTGATTGATTATTTTGTTGTCGTAACGCTTTAATAGCTGCCATTTGCTCAACGCCTTGACAAAGCGTGACAATATCTTGAGTAAAGTGCTCTTTAACAAATTCTATGTCAATAATATTATTGTTTAACAAGGGAGACATAAACGCGGCAACTAAGGAGTCTGCATCAAGATTTAAAGCACTTAAAATCTCGACCATTTCCATACTTTTATGCAGTAATGCAAGTTTTTCATCAGTTAAAGAATTTACTGAGCTTTCATGCTGATAAAACTGAGACACCTGTAGCCATAAATCCGACAAGGCGTTGGCTTTCACATCGCTCAATGTCAAATTGCTTAACCACTGCTCAAAGCTTTGCTTCGTTATCTTATGTAATTTACGCACGGAAACCATAGATATCCCTTTATCCTTGTAAGGTAATGTAAAGATTATCGAATAATAAGTATTATTGAGTAAACAATACCATAGTCTCAACATGCTTTGTTTGTGAAAACATATCCATGAGTGATATTTTTTCAAGCTTATAGCCTTGAGCAATCAATATTGCACTATCTCTTGCTAAGGTTGCTGGATCACAGCTTACATAGAGTACCTTAGGTATTTTTAAAGTGGCAATTTGACCCACTGCTTGCTCTGCCCCAGCTCTTGCGGGATCAAGTAATACTTTATCAAAAACCTGCGCACTAGCCCATGACTGTGTTAACCAATCACTGTTTAAGTCAGCTTGATAAAACTGACAATTATTATAGCCATTGTGCTGGGCGTTATCGGTTGCTTTATCAACCATCACTTGCACGCCCTCAACACCAATAACAAACTTGGCTTTATTTGCTAGCGCTAAGCTAAAATTTCCCAAACCACAAAATAAATCTAGCACAGTATCGGCAGGTGAAATAGCTAACCAAGCTAAAGCTTGGCTAATCATCGCATTATTAACCTGGTGGTTAATTTGAATAAAATCACTACTGGCAAAGTTAATTTTATTATTGTCTGCTAAGGTATAAAATAGTTGCGATGTAGTATTTTTAGCAACAAGCGGTTGTTGTTTGTGACCATCATCAATCATGACATGCCAATTATGTTGCTGTGCGTACCGCTGCCATAGCTCAATATCAGCATCATTCATCGCTTTTAGTTGTCGAACAACCAGCACAACTTGATTATGGTTAACAAGCCCCTTGTTCGAATCAGCGTCAACTATCCCTAGCTCAACCTTATCGTTGTCAGTAGTTTTACTTTCAATGCTCTTATCTTCAACATTACCACCTTTAGTAATATCAGCCTGTATTACTTCTATATGACCAATCGCTGATTGTACCGTTAATTGCGCCAATAGCTTTTTCAGTAGCGGAAAAATAGCATCAAGTGGCTCAACCAGTACAGGGCAAGATTTAATAGACGCTAAGTCATTGGTTCCTTTTTGTCTAAAACCGATGATCGCATGTGATTTTTTATCAAACTGAACACCAATGCGTGCTTTACGACGATAATGCCAAGGGTTACTTATGATAGCAGGCTGCCAAGGTAGTGTTGTTGGCGTTACTGTACTCGCCAATTTTTGAGCACTAAAGCTACGTGAAAAAAGCTCACTCACTTTACCTTGTTTAAAGTCGAGTTGTGCTGTTATCGCCAACATTTGTAAGTCGCAACCACCACACAAAGCAAAATGCTGGCATTTAGGGATAACTCGCTGCTCACTTTGCTGATTAACAGCAATCAGTTTAGCGCGAACATATTTACTTTTTTGTTCGATAACTTGCACTTCAACGGTTTCGTTGGGTAAAGCACCAGCAATAAAGACAGGTTTGTTTTGCCAGCGAGCAACACCAACACCGTTCATATCAAGCTTATCTATACTGACCGTTAATCGTTTGTTTTTTTCGGTTGCTTTTACTGCTGCTTTAAAATAATTTGCCATGCGTACCCTAGAGGTTATGCTAACTTTACTTACATCTAACTTATTACCTACGCTTTTTGCCTAAAACGTATACTCAAGTAACCGTTATTGAAACATCAGAACGATAAATTGATCGCTACTGATAGAATTAGCTAATAAGCAATTTATTGATCTGTTTGGTAGTATTTATGTTAAATTGGATAATGAATTAAATAGTTGGATAATGAATTAAATAGCTGACTATTTTACCCTAAATTTATCAAGAAAGTTCAACAAAAATGTATAAAATAAGTCTTAAAGACTGGGTTATCCTACTTACTATTATACCAACAACCCTGATCGGTTTTGGCCTAGCAAGTTACTTTTCTTATAATCGCTCTGTTGAATTAAATAGCTTTCTTGAGCAACGTGCTAAAAGTATTATTGAACCAATAGCCATTGCCAGTAAGGACGCTTTACTTAATAGAAACAGAGAAGAACTTCGTCAACTGATAGGATTTACTCACCGTAATCAATCAAGCATTGTTAAAAGCATTGTTATTTTTACTGAGGATAATCAAGTTTTTGTTGCTAGTGCTTATCATGGCGATACTCACTTAATGGCACTAAAAAAAAATGTAACGTTGCCAGGCCACACTACAACACAACCTCTAGCTGATTATATCATTTTTAGAACCCCCATTATCGATGAAAACGCTAGTGAGCATACTGATACTCATAGAAAGAATGGTGATGTTACTAGCAGAGCATATAACACTACTAATGTAACCCCAAATAACGCCCCCTTTGCTACTATCACCGCTACTGACCAAGCGAAGCCGGTAACTATTGGCTATATAGCGATGCAAGTTGATAAAAGTCAGCTTAATTTTCAACAGCAAAGTCAGTTTATTATCGCCTTTGCTTTTGCTTTACTGGGCGCTTTACTTAGCGCTATTTTTGCCCTTAAATTGATTAAGAAAGTCACTAAACCCATTAATTCTATGGTACAAGCCATTGAGCGTATTCAAGATGGGAAATTAGAAAGTAGAGTGAGTGGAGAAATGTTTGGCGAACTTAATTTTTTAAAAAATGGTATTAATGCTATAGCTCAATCTCTAGACAGTTATCAAAATGAAATGCATATGAGTATTGACCAAGCCACTATAGAGTTACGTGAGAGTTTAGAACAATTTGAAATTCAAAACGTTGAACTCAGCATCTCTAAACGTAAAGCTCAAGAAGCGAACAAAGTTAAATCAGAGTTTTTGGCTAATATGAGCCATGAATTACGTACCCCACTCAATGGCGTTATTGGCTTTACTAGGCAAGTGTTAAAAACACCACTCACTGAAAACCAACGTGATTACTTACAAACCATTGATCGTTCAGCAAATAATTTATTAGCTATTATTAATGATATTCTCGACTTTTCAAAGCTTGATGCAGGCAAAATGGTTATTGAAAATATTCCTTTTTCTCTAAGAGAGTCTATTGAAGAAACATTGATATTATTAGCACCAACAGCCCATAAAAAAAATATTGAATTATCGATAAATATTCCTCAAACCTTAGACGACTCTCTTATTGGCGATCCTATGAGGATCAAACAAATAATCACTAATTTAATTAGTAATGCTATCAAGTTTACTCCCCAAGGCGCCGTCACTGTAGACATAACAAGTGAAGCTGTAGGTCTGCAAAATATAAAATTTAAAGTGACGGTAAACGACACTGGCATTGGTATGACGGTGAGTCAGCAAGAAAGTGTTTTTGAAGCATTTACTCAAGCAGACCAAAGCATTACCCGTTTGTATGGCGGTACAGGGCTAGGCTTAGTCATTTGCCAGCGACTCGCCCAAGAAATGCATGGTGACATTGGCTTTACCAGTATAAAAGATCAAGGCTCTAGTTTTTGGTTTACTTTTCAATGTGAAACTAATGCTATGCCATTAATGTTAGCGTTAAACAACCAGCATTTAGTTAATAAAACCGTACTCTACTTTGAAGAAAATACTCATAGTCGTGAAGCCACTAAAAACATATTAAAACACTGGAAAATGCGTGTTACCAGTGTAATAAACAGACATCAATTATCGCAAGTCTTCTCTCACAGCAGTCAGGCAAAGCGAGGTTTTGATTATGTGATTATTGGCTATAACCAAACGGCTACCGCGTTAAGTGATTTGAAAAAAATGATTGCGCAGTTAATGCCCGTTTCTAATAATATACATTTGGCGCTAAATAATAACTCTCCAAATTTACAAGAAGCACTCATTGCTAGTGGCGCAAAAAGCTGTATGAGTAAACCGCTAACACCAAGTATTTTAAGTAAGGTGTTACAACCAGCGATAGACTCGAAAGAATACGTTAAAATAGAAAAACGCTCTGAAAGTACACTGATTAACAACATATTACCGATAAAAGTATTAGCGGTTGATGACAATGAAGCAAACTTAAAATTAATTAAAGCCCTACTGCTAGAACAAGTAGCTGAGGTTGTGGTAGCTACTAATGGCTTATTAGCGACTGAGCGCTGTAAAGTAGAGGCATTTTCGTTAATTTTTATGGATATTCAAATGCCAGTAATGGACGGCATTAGCGCGCTCAAAGAAATAAAAAAAGGTGATAAAAATCATAATACCCCCATTATAGCGGTTACTGCGCATGCCTTAAGTGGCGAGAAAGAAAAAATGCAGCAACAAGGCTTTAAAGCCTATATGACCAAGCCAATAGATGAAGCCATGCTACGTCATATTATTTATGAGTACTGTGATTTTAACCACTTAGTGACTCCTACCGCGGTAACAACGTTAACTAATATATCTAAAGCAGAACAATCTATTAAAGTCATTGATTGGTCTTTGGCATTACAGCGCAGCGCTAATAACGTAGAGTTAGCCAAAGAAATGTTTACTGGCTTAGTAGATAGTTTGCCAGAAATTCAACAAACAATAAATGAGGCGATGGTTGAGCAGAATATAACGTTAATCAAACGTGTCATACATAAGCTAAATGGCAGCTGCTGCTATACCGGAACACCTAACTTAGCCAAGATTACCAATGAATTAGAAACACAATTAAAGGCGGGATTAACTATTGAAGAGCTTGAACCTGAGTTTTTAGAGTTTTTTGAACATATAGAGCAAGTACTCTTTGGCGTACCACAAGCACTAAAAGAAATAAACTCAGCAGGTAACCTATAAAAAACAACTTACAAGTCAATAAAAAAACACCTACGACTGTTGCTTTTTTATTGACTAAAGCCACCTACATACTTATTTATTTAACGAATAGTAATATTTGGCGAAGTATCTATGTCGCCATCCTCAGAGATAACAGCAATTCCACCACTACATTGCAAAACTGCTAGGCTGTAGTCTCCATTATTACGAATAAAGGTGAGTTCATAACCAAACTTACCTAAACTACTCGCTGAAAACTTTTGTGCTAGCGATAACTTATGCCACCAAACTGATTGCTCTGGAGCTTCCTGTCTCCGTTCGAGCACTGGTTTCATTTGTACTTCTTTCATGGATTCTCACTTGTTGACTGAATCCTTTCAATATTTTGGTCCGTAAAGTATAGACTATAATGTAAACAAAAATAAAATAAGGCGGTCATTGAATCTAGGGCTCTATAAGCTGTAGTTTCTTGCTTCTAGCATTAATTGCTTCATATCTCTAACGGCTTTATCTAAGCCATCAATCGCAGCTCGAGCAATAATGGCATGACCAATATTCAATTCAATGATTTCTTTAATAGCGGCAATAGGTTTTACATTAAAGTAATTTAAACCATGACCTGCATTAACTTTTAAACCTAAGCTGTGCGCATATTTAATCCCTACAGTTAAGCGTTCAAGCTCTGCTAGTTGCTCTGCCTCTGAAGTCAAATCGGCATAATGACCGGTATGAATTTCTATATAAGGAGCTTTAGTGGCAAGAGCCGCATCAATTTGTGCTTTATCTGCATCAATAAATAAACTTACCGCAATACCCGCCTCTGCTAACGTGGCCGTTGCTTTAGTTATTTTATCTAGTTGTCCGACAACATCTAAACCACCTTCGGTGGTGAGCTCTTCGCGTTTTTCAGGTACTAAACAACAAAATACCGGCTTAACATCGCAGGCTATAGCGATCATCTCATCGGTAACCGCCATTTCAAAATTCATTCGGGTATGTAATGTCTGCTTTAATACATGAATATCTCTGTCTTGGATATGGCGTCTATCTTCACGTAGGTGAACGGTAATGCCGTCTGCTCCTGCATGTTCCGCAACACTTGCTGCATAAACAGGATCAGGATAATTAGTGCCACGGGCTTGTCTTAGTGTGGCAATATGGTCAATGTTTACACCTAATAATAATTCAGACATTCTTGTTCTCTTTGTTAATTTTAGTTTTTGGTTTTAATGTTAATTTTGACACTTTAGCTGTTTTCTAGCGCGATATAATCAAGTTATTTCAAGATACAAGTAAGATAAAGGTTACCAGTAAATAGCTAAACAGGTAGTACCATAGTACTAATCTGAGTACATTATACTGGTCGAACACAGTTATTGATCACTAATGCAGTAATAAACCTAGCAGTAGTACGCAACCTCCCTCAACTATAGGCTTTGTTTGCAAACAGCTTACGGCTATTTAAAGGCTTGTTACCTAGTAGCTGATTAATCACTTGTCGCATGAGTAACTTAAAGGTATAACTCACCTCTTCTGTAACCTTATCTTCAGATAATAGTTCATCAGTTGAAGCTCTTTGATATAACGCTTCCCGTTGGGCAATTGCCTGTAAATGCCTTTTATCGAAACATAACGCACTGTTTTTAGAGAATGTATTAGCGTTACTATAAACAGGAACAAAGCCTTGTTCAGCTATATAATGAAAGTAGCTAACATCGTGCTCAAAGACCGGACTAAAGTCAAATGATAAACCCAATTCTTCAAGTAATGACAGTTCAAATAGGCGTAATTGTGGGGCTATTTCTTCACCCTGAGATAAGGCAAATAAGGTTGTTTTATATTGAAAAAATAATTGCTGACAAGTGATGTGTTCGGTGAGTAAGCGAATCAATAACTCATTAATATAAAAAGCGCTAAACAGGCTATGTTTTATTAATGGGTATGATTTGCCTAGCGTATCAACTTGACTGATTTGCTTAAAGCTACCTTGCCCCTTCAATATAACGTTTAGTGGTAAAAAAGGCTGTATTAAGCCTTTTTTTATCGAGCGTTTAGATTGGCCAACATACACTAAAGCGGTTACTTTACCGTCTTGCTCGGTGAGTAAATCAACTAATTGCTGATTTTCTCGGTACGGACGGCTATGTAAAACAAACGCACTTTGCTCAATCATCTATGCCGCTCTACTAACCAGAGTAATCATCACCATAACCTAAACTACGTAAGGCTCGCTCATCATCAGCCCATCCTGACTTAACTTTTACCCACGTTTCAAGAAAAACTTTACTCTCAAATAAACTTTCCATATCGCGTCTTGCTTCTTGACCTATAGTTTTTAGGCGCTCACCTTTATTACCAATGACCATACGTTTTTGACTATCACGTTCAACAAGTATCAACGCATTGATATGAATAATGCCTTTTTCATCCATCTTAAATTGCTCTATTTCAACCGTGATAGAGTAAGGTAATTCATCACCAGTAAAGCGTATAAGCTTTTCACGAATAATTTCTGACGCCATAAAGCGACTAGAGCGATCGGTAATATGATCTTCAGGAAACCAAAAAGCGCTTTTAGGTAACGATGATAAACATAATTGACGGATGGTATCAACGCCATGACCTTTAGCTGCACAAATAGGTACAATATCTCTAAAGTCATGCATAGCGCCTAACTTTTGCAAGTGTGGTAATAACTCGTCTTTATCAGTAATATTATCGGTTTTATTGACCACTAATATACAATCAGCCCCACTTTGTTTGACTTTAGATAACACTAATTCGTCGTCTGTTGTCCAATGAGTGCCTTCAACTAAAAAGACAATTAACTCAACCTCTGCAATTGAACTGCTAGCGGCACGGTTCATAAACCGATTTATCACACGTTTTTCTTCGGTATGTAAACCTGGAGTATCAACTAATATCGCTTGTCTGTTTTCTTCCGTTAAAATCCCTAAAATACGATGACGTGTAGTTTGCGGTTTTTTAGAGGTAATACTAATTTTTTGCCCTAAAAGAGCATTTAATAATGTTGATTTACCAACATTGGGTCGACCAACAATAGCAATTAAGCCAGCATAGGTATTTGAGGTATCGTTGTGCATAATTTAATTTCTCGTGCTGCTTTTTTTGCTTAGGTTACTTTTAGTAGTTCGTGCTTTTGCTACTTTCGATTGCGTTGACGCTTTTACTTTTACTGCTTTTTCTTGTTCAATTAAGGCTAATATTTGCTGGGCGGCTTCTTGCTCTGCTTTTCTTCGACTAGTGCCTTTAGCGATAACCACTTCGTTGGTTACTGACGTTTCACAGCGCACCGTAAACTCTTGATTATGTGACTGTCCAGAGGTGTCAATAACTTCATAAGTAGGCAGTGGTATTTTTCTACCTTGTAAAAACTCTTGTAAACGCGTTTTAGGATCTTTTTGCTCATTACCCGGTTTAATAATGGTTAAACGTTGTTCAAACCAACTTAAGATTAATGCTTTACAACGTTCAATACTCGAGTCTAAATACACTGCGCCAATAATAGCTTCAATGGCGTCCTCAAGTATCGATTCGCGACGATGACCGCCACTTTTTAGCTCGCCTGGGCCTAATATTAAGCATTCACCTAAATTAAAGTCACGAGCAACTTTAGCTAAGGTAACGCCTTTTACTAAGCTAGAACGCATGCGAGTAAGATCGCCTTCATCATGCTTAGGGAATTTGTCATAAAGGGCTTCTGCAATAACAAATCCTAGGATTGAGTCGCCTAAAAATTCAAGTCTTTCGTTGTGTGCGCCCTTAGCGCTACGGTGCGTAAGCGCCTGCACCAATAGTGAGGGATCATTAAATTGATAACCAAGCTTTTTGGTTAATCTAGCAAGATTATGTGGATTAATATTCACGATATAACTCTTTGTGCCATGTTAGAAAAGTGCTCATATTAATTAATAGCGCCAATACGATCAAAACGGATACCCGTTGGCAACCAATGCGGTAAAAAGCTATCTTGTGCTCTGTCAAAATCAAAACTCATCCAAATAGCAACAGCTTGCCCAACTAGGTTTTCTTCTGGAACAAAGCCCCAAAAACGTCCATCTAATGAATTGTCTCTGTTATCACCCATAACAAAATATTGATTTGCGGGCACCACAAACTCATCGGCTGCAGTACCTGCTTGTTGAAAGTAATGAGAAACTCTAGGTGAAACAGGAGCGTTATTTAATATCTGATGGCTTTTATTGAATATTTTTGCTTCGAATTCATTCATACCGGTCTCAGAATCAGGCCCTGTATATTCACCAACAAGCTTTTGCTGCACTTGTTCAAATTCAGGGCATGTGGTATCAGATTCATGACAAGCACGTTTAATATAAAGTGATTTATTACGGTAAATAATACGATCGCCGGGTAAACCAATAACACGCTTAATAAAGTCAATTTTGGGATCTTCAGGAAACTTAAACACTACAACGTCTCCGTACTCAGGTAATCCGTTTTCAAAAAATTTATGTCTTGCAACCGGATCCTTTAAACCGTAATTAAATTTATTCACTAAAATAAAGTCGCCATCAAGTAAAGTAGGCATCATTGAGCCTGACGGTATTTGAAAAGGTTCATATAAAAAGGATCGTAAAATTAACACAAAAGCAATCACGGGGAAAATTTGTACTGCGGTATCCACTAAAGGTGATGGCTCAGTTAAACTGGCTAAGGCTTTAGGTGTCAGCTCAGTATCAGATAATTGTTTTGCTGATACTTGTGCAGCAGCTGCTTTTAATTTACGTTGCGGTGCTAAATAAAGCTTATCCGCAAACCAAACGATACCGGTGACGACGGTGATTATTACTAAAATTATGGAAAAATAAACGGCCATACTATTCCTATTGTAAACTGCATTTAGGGGTGTTTTTGATAAAATCAATTAGATAAACAAGAGCGACAAAAAGTAATTATTGTCGCTCTTATCAAATTAAGTCAAGTCGTTGAAAAAGCATACTTAGCGTGTTCAAGCTAAGCAGTTAAAGCCAACTTATTACTAGCTATCTAATTTAAGAACCGCTAAAAACGCTTCTTGTGGTACTTCAACATTACCCACTTGCTTCATACGTTTTTTACCATCTTTTTGTTTTTGTAATAGCTTTTTCTTACGGCTAATATCACCGCCATAACATTTAGCGGTTACGTTTTTACGTAATTGCTTCACGGTAGTACGGGCAATAACATTATTACCAATGGCCGCTTGAATAGCGATATCAAACATTTGACGATGTATTAACTCTTTAAGTTTATCAACCAACAGTCGACCACGTGCTACTGAATTAGAGCGATGAGTAATCATGGCTAAAGCATCAACGCGATCGCCATTAATCATCACGTCTACCCGCACCATATCGGCCGCTTCAAAACGAATAAAGTTATAATCTAATGAGGCATAACCGCGACTTGTAGATTTAAGCTTATCAAAAAAGTCCATAACTACTTCAGCCATAGGCATCTCATAAGTAACGGCAACTTGGTTTCCATGATAAATTAAATCTTTTTGTATACCGCGTTTTTCAATACATAAGGTAATTACATTACCTAAATATTCTTGTGGTACTAAAATATTTGCTTGAACAATCGGCTCACGGATTTCATCAATATTGTTGATTGCTGGTAAATCCGACGGGTTATCTATCGAGATAACATCACCGTTGGTACAAGCTATTTCATAGTTTACCGTGGGCGCTGTAGTAATTAAATCGAGGTCATATTCACGCGCCAAACGCTCTTGAATAATCTCCATGTGTAGCATACCAAGAAAACCAATACGGAAACCAAAACCAAGGGCTGATGAGTTCTCTGGTTCAAAAAATAATGAAGCATCATTGAGGCTTAACTTGTTAAGTGCATCCCTAAAGTTTTCATACTCATCTGAACTTATTGGGAAAATACCTGCATACACTTGTGGCTGTGCTTTTTTAAAGCCAGGTAAGGCATGTGGGGTTTCTTTTTTACTGATAGTAATGGTGTCACCTACTGGTGCGCCATGAATTTCTTTAATACCTGCAATAATAAAACCTACCTCGCCTGCTCTTAGCACACCGGTATCAGTTTGCTTAGGCGTGAATATGCCTACTTTGTCAATTTGGTGAACTTGCCCAGTAGACATCACCAACATTTTATCGCCTTTTTTCACTTCACCATTGATAATACGCACAAGTGAAACAACACCTTGGTAGTTATCAAACCATGAATCAACAATTAGCGCTTGTAATGGTGCATCAACCTTACCTTTAGGTGGTGGAATGTTTTTAACAATCGTTTCTAAAACATCTTCAATACCTAAACCTGTTTTAGCCGAGCAAGTTACTGCGTCGGTAGCATCAATACCGATGATATGTTCAATTTCTTCACAAACACGCTCTGGATCAGCTTGTGGTAAATCAATTTTGTTTAGAATAGGTAAAACTTCTAAGTCCATTTCAATGGCGGTATAACAGTTAGCAACTGTTTGCGCTTCAACGCCTTGACCGGCATCAACTACAAGTAAGGCACCTTCACAAGAGGCCAATGAACGAGAGACTTCATAGGAGAAATCGACATGACCTGGCGTATCAATAAAGTTTAATTGGTAAACCTCACCGTCTTTAGCTTTATAATCTAAAGTAACACTTTGTGCTTTAATGGTAATGCCGCGTTCGCGTTCTATATCCATAGAGTCAAGCACTTGCGCTTCCATTTCACGGGCTTGTAAGCCACCACAGTGTTGAATTAAGCGGTCAGAAAGTGTTGATTTACCATGGTCGATGTGGGCAATAATTGAGAAGTTTCGAATATTTTTCATAAAAGGCAGTCAAATAAGGCGTCAAAATAATACAATGCTGTGATTTTAACGCTTTTACTGCCTTGGGGCTATCTTTTGTTCAGATATCTTTTATTTACAGCAATAATGTGATGAAACGCTATTTAGTTAGATCCACTGAGGGCAGCACGGCTATTATTTCAGGTTGTAAACAGGCACTTTTTTTACCTTGTTTTTGTTGAAATTTGGCAAATCTATAGCCTAAATAGCCACCAGCGACACCAAGCGCTAACGCAAATAATTCATGACTGAAAACTTGCTGTTTTAACAACCACTGACCTATAGCTGACCCTGTAATTAAACCAAATAATGGCAACAAATACACTTGACCAGCACTAGAGAGTACATGCTTTTCTGGCAAAGCCAACATAACGCTATCGCCAAGCTTGAGTGTATTTTTTGGGGCATTGGTATCATAGGGTAAAGTCAGTGTTAATTTAGCTTGTGGTAATGCTTTAGCCACTTGACCACTACCGCAAGTATCAACTTGCGCACAGCCGCCACAGCTTGATTTTATTTGACTAGTTACGGTAATTTCACCGACGCCAATAGCAACCACATTCGCTAATTCTTTAATCATTATCGTTGTTCTCTTATTGATAATTAAGCATTATTTGCTAGCCGATTTGACAATTATTGATTCGGCAATCTTTTGAGCTGTTGCTAGCGGTATATCACCAACAATACCCACTTCTATTCCCCGCACTATCTGGTTAAACACCATAGTCGCGCCATCACTAGCATACTCAGGATCTCTAAACTTTTCTTTACTTAGGTTTACATACACAGACACTTCAGTAAGCCCATCTGAAAACAACATAAACTCAACGGCTTTAACATCGTTACGGTTATAACTGTTCAAGTAATGTTGGTTAGATTTTATCACAGAAAAACCTTGTGGCATCCAACTAACCTGCCAAGCAAGCTCTTTAGTCGTTATTTCATTAGTTAAACTAATAATATCAGGTAGTTCAGTTAACTGTAGTTGCGCTAAGTTGTCTGATAATTGCTTACTTACTTCAAGATGGGTAAATTGAACTTGTTCAAGTAACTGTCCTTGGCGAGTCAATATTGCCATTTTTAACAACAAACCTGTTTTTTGATCAAGCCATAGCCAATAACTAAAGCGGTAATCATCTTTTGCAACAATGCGCACAAGCTGAGCGACACGCCCTAAAACTCGACTACGTCCGACAGAAATAAAACGATAACTTACTTCAAGCTCGGTAAAGTTACCGCGAAAAATAGCAGGAATTGGCCCTCTAATATCGGGAGAGATTAGTGAGTAAGGCTCGTGTTCTGGCTCGATATAACTAACAATATTACCTTGGCGTAAAAAGTCACGACGAGAGCCGTTGAGTCGAGTGAAAATCTCTAGTTCTTGATCATCATTACCGATGCCATGTAACCAATGATAAGGCTCTGCTTGATTATTTTTAACAACAACAAAGGAAGTGGTAAAGTTAAGTTGCTTTAACGATTGGGATAGCCGCTCTAACCATTCTTTAGCCGATTTTGTATCAGCATTGATAGCCGACACATTAAAGCTGAGCAGCAATAAAAATAATACTGGTAATTTCATAATTTCTCATCGGTAATGGCTTAAATGGCGATTATCAACTAATTCAACCACTCAAGCCATTAATAGCAACTAATCAATATTAGTTAGTTATTAATTACCTAGTTTCACTTGTTGGTTGTGATCTTGTAAAAGTGCTTGTAAACGGCGCTGTTGAGCAAGTTTTTCCGCTATAATTTGTGCGTTAGTCGGCGGTTGTTGTGTTTGCTGACTTGATAAGCCTTGTGTGGATTGAATCGGCTGCACATTAAAACTCACAGGGTTTGCATACCCCGTTAAAGGTACTGTTTGCACTACTTGGCTTGGGGTAACTAAGTCATTACCACCAAGGTTATGCTGCACACCAATAATCATCAACCCTGCGGCAGAAGCAGCGATAGCAACCTGGCCTATAGGTTTAAGTAAGCGTGATATTTTCGCTTTAAAGCGATTTGTACCGTCAATAACTGTCTGGTCATTAATTTTCTCGATAGATTTTTCAGTACCTTGCTCGTTATTATGGTCGCTATTTTGCTCCATGGCTTGTTCAAGCGTTTTCGAGAATGCCTGTGTCGATGAGTTAGGTGACAATATCGTTGCTTCTTGAGCAATAGCGGCCGAAATAGTTTTACTTAAATCGAGCTGCAATGATTGTGGCACTTCATCACGTAATACATCACCGATTAAATGGTAATTTTTCCATGCGGTTGATAAGTGTTCATCCTTGAGCATATTATCGACTAAATGGCTACTAACACTATCACCTGTTGATGGTGAATAATTATCAACTAATGAAGATATTGACTCAGATTTAATTTCACTCATATTTTACCTTAAAACTTGGTTAACTTTGACTTTAATAAATATCTTAATAAAGCCTCTAACAAAGACATTGACAAATAACTTAACAATTGAGCTTAACTATTTTTTTGTAACAACGGTCTAATTTTTTTGTCGATGGCATCACGCGCTCTAAATATTCTTGAGCGTACCGTGCCGACAGGACATTCCATTATCGTAGCAATCTCTTCATAACTTAATCCTTCAATTTCTCGAAAATTTATCGCTAAGCGAAGATCCTCGGGGAGAGACTCCATCGTAGTAAAAATAACTTTTTTAATTTCAGCGGTAAGTAATATTTTTTCAGGGGAAGCTGTCTCGCGAAGTGCGCCGCCAGTATCATAAAGTTCAGCATCACTAATTTCGATATCATTACTTGGTGGTTTACGTCCTAATGAGACGCTGTGGTTTTTGGCGCAATTAACCGCAATACGATAAAGCCAAGTATAAAAGGCACTATCCCCTCTAAAGTTAGGTAAAGCTCTGTAGGCTTTAATAAAGGATTCTTGAACAATATCAGGTACATCACTATTATTTTTCACATAGCGACTGACCAAATTGGCAACCTTGTGCTGATACTTAGTGACCAATAAATTAAACGCACTTTTATCGCCACGCTGAACCCGCTCAACTAATTGCTGATCTATATTAAGTTCACTCTTTTGAGCCATATTTTTTAACACTGACAATTGATTGATACTCATATTTTCCATTGGCTCGTAACAAACATATAACATAGGACTATGGTTTTTCTAAAAAGTTCTTTTTATTTACATATTTTGTAAATAATTGCACTTAATAGTTCAAGCTAAACATTTTCAAGCAATGGGGTGATTGATTTTTTAACCGCGAGTTAGTTACTAGCTAATATATATTACGCAGTAATTCAACGCTATTATCTGGCGGCTTATCACTATGTATTATAGAATAGAGACCTCTTATTTACTTATATATTCGCTTTTATAACCGAACTTAATCAAATCCTATGACTCAACAAAATAATTGTGATGTGCTAATTATTGGCAGCGGCGCCGCAGGTTTAACTTTAGCATTGCACTTAGCTAAAAATGCTGATGTGGTTATTTTAAGCAAAGGCCCATTAAATGAAGGGTCAACCTTCTATGCCCAAGGCGGTGTTGCCGCGGTATTTGATGAAAATGACTGTATTGCCGCTCATGCTCAAGACACCTTGATTGCAGGTGCTGGGCTATGTGATGAAGATATTGTGCAATTTACCACTGAAAATGCCAAGTCTTGTTTAGAGTGGTTGATTGACCAAGGCGTTGAATTTGATAAAGAAAAAAGTAGTAAAGATGAATCTCGTTATCACCTAACCCGTGAAGGTGGTCATAGTCACCGAAGAATTTTGCATGCTGCCGATGCTACAGGTCAAGCCATACAAACCACACTAGCCGATCAAGTAAAGCAACACTCCCGTATTCGTATTTTTGAGCGTTTTAATGCCATTGACTTAATTTGTCAGCCAAGTACCACTGGCAATAAGCCAAAACAATGTATCGGTGCTTATATTTGGAATAGAAATACTGAAAAAGTAGAAAGTATTTATGCACAAAAAACGATTTTAGCAACCGGCGGTGCGAGTAAAGTCTATCAATATACCTCTAATCCTGATGTGTCTAGTGGTGATGGTATCGCTATGGCATGGCGCGTAGGTTGCCGAGTAGCCAACATGGAATTTAATCAATTCCACCCGACTTGCTTGTTTCATCCATCAGCTGGCACCTTCTTACTTACCGAAGCACTGCGCGGTGAAGGCGCTAAATTAAGACGCCCAGACGGTAGTCGCTTTATGCCTGCTTTTGATAAACGTGCCGAACTAGCGCCGCGTGATATTGTCGCACGTGCTATCGACTTTGAAATGAAACGCTTAGGCGCTGACTGTATGTATTTGGATATTAGTCATAAACCCAGTAGTTTTATTAAAGAGCATTTTCCAACCATTTACGAAAAAACCATGTCTTTAGGCATTGATATCACTAAACAGCCGATGCCAATTGTACCTGCTGCCCATTATACCTGTGGCGGCGTAATGGTTGATAAACAAGGTAAAACAGACGTGAGCCAACTTTATGCTATCGGTGAAATGTCTTACACCGGTTTGCATGGAGCCAACCGTTTAGCGAGTAACTCTTTACTTGAATGTCTTGTTTTTGCTCGAGCAGCCGCAATGGAGATAAGTGAAACCCTAGTACAGGATAATCTTCATTTAACCCTACCCCATTGGGATGAAAGCCGAGTAACTAACTCAGACGAAGAAGTAGTTATTCAACATAATTGGCACGAACTGAGATTATTTATGTGGGATTATGTTGGTATAGTTCGCACGACTAAACGCCTAGAACGCGCTTTACATCGCGTTGAGTTATTGCAGCGAGAAATAGAAGAGTATTATCGAAACTTCAAAGTGAGTAATAACTTACTAGAATTAAGAAATTTGGTACAAGTAGCTGAATTGATAATAAGGTGTGCGATGGACCGAAAAGAAAGCCGAGGCTTACATTATACTTTAGATTATCCGGAGCTATTAACCACCGTTAAACCCACCATACTATCGCCAATTGATTAGATTCTGTTGAGCTGTAGTGGTTTTAGGCTAATTTTTTTATAACATTAGCAAGGCGAGAAAAGTCTTTATTATTGATACTGTCTCTAAATATAAAGACTTGTTTACTTTGCAGGCCTTGCAATGACTTACCTTGACCACGCTGTTTAACTGCTTTGGGCGATAACTCTCTAGGTGATAACTGAATAAGTGGCAGCTGCGTAATTGCCATGTAATTCGCTGTGGTTGCTATAGATTGCTTAGGTATCATAACTAGCCAACAGCCGATAAAACTCAGCCGACTATTAGCCACTAATTGATAGCTAGTTTTATCGCTTTTAAACCAGATCTCACCGCTAGTACTTAACAAAAATGACTCGTTAAAGTATTTATCCGCATTAAGTGATAAAAAGACACTCACTGTAATAATACTTAGCACGGTGATACTTAACGCTAACGCATAATAAAAAGTAAAGCTAACCAGCATAACTAACAACACCACTATGGCTACAAAACTGTAAGTGGCTAGCTTGTACCGAGATTTTCTAACGGTAATATTATACTTTGACGCGCTTGAGTATAAGTTGCACCATGGCGTTAAGTTCTTTATCTTCACAAACTTTATGTCCCATAAACCATGCAAATAGTTCAGGATCTTGTTCGGTAAGTAAACGTTCAAAAGTAAATTGTTGTTTTGATGATAAGCCATCATATGCTTCATCAACAAAATCAATAAATAATATATCTAACTCTAACATGCCTCGACGACACGCCCATTTTAAACGGGCTTTATTAACTTTATCGAGATGAGCAGGGTTTTCGTTATTTGTTACTGCATTATTTGAAGCTTCGTTACCAGACATACGTATCCTTGATTAATTAACCACTCTTCATTGTAGCAACATCTCTGATGGCACAGCTATTAAAAATACTCAATATCATTAATAAAATTACCCAAACGAGTTGTTTTTGTTATTTTAGTCCTTACCTATATAGTTATACCTATATTATACCAATATAGTTGTGATAAATTTATTAGCCTTTTAAGTTAGAACACAAAGCTAATAGCATACTCACTATAAAACGAAATAGTAATTTACTGAAAAAATAACTACATGCAGCTACTTAACACACATAGCTAAACTCACCTTTTTCTCATAGAGTTCATCATGACAACCATTGCCGATACATCATTACCTTCGCTAAAACAGTTACCAGAAACTTTCCTTATAGAACTAAATGATTTTGGCGCTATTTCTTTATCTGGTGAGGAGCAAACTAAGTACTTACAAGGGCAAGTAACCTGCGATGTTAATAACAGCAGCGCTTCTAACTTACTTGTTGGCGCGCATTGCGATGCTAAAGGAAAAGTCTTTTCTGTTTTTAGATTAATTAATCGCTCGTCTGCTCACTTATTATTACAACCTAAAGCCAGCATTGAAAACTCTCTTAAAGAGCTCAAAAAATTTGGTGTTTTTGCTAAAGTGACTATTAATGAAGTGGATAACTTACGCTTTATCGCTTTAGTGGGTGAACAAGCCAGTGGCTTATTACAACAAGAATTTGCACAAGTTCCCGATAGTTTAAGCCCTGTAGTACAAGTTGGTTCAACTAACTTAATTTACCTTGCTGGTAAGCAACCTAGATATATTATTATCGATGAACCAAGCGTGATAAGCACACTGGTTGATAAATTATCACTACCAACTTATTCTCAGCAAGTATGGAACTTATTAGAGATAAGCCAAGGTTTCCCTATTTTATCAACAACCACCAGCGGCCATTACGTGCCACAAATGCTTAACCTACAAGCCATTAACGGTATAAGTTTTACTAAAGGCTGTTATTTAGGACAAGAAACCGTTGCTAGAATGCAGTATCTAGGAAAAAATAAACGCGCACTCTTTTGCTTACATACCGATCTTAAACAAACATTAACAGCCGATGATATTATTGAAAAACAATTAGGTGATAACTGGCGCAAAGCTGGCGATATACTTGCCTATTATCAAGCGGATGATGGTAGCTGTGTTATTCAAGCAGTATTAACAAACGATGGCGCACAACCTGCAATGCGTATTGCTTCAGATGATTCATCTATCGTCTCTGAGCAAGCATTGCCCTATAGTCTTAACACTGAAAAGTAGCGCGGTAAACTC
Organism: Colwellia ponticola; assembly: GCF_005885605.1. Taxonomy (GTDB): domain Bacteria; phylum Pseudomonadota; class Gammaproteobacteria; order Enterobacterales; family Alteromonadaceae; genus Colwellia; species Colwellia ponticola. Next base: position 90,836 of record NZ_SZVP01000001.1, read on the forward strand.
TATGCTTGCCCCTCAAAGCTACCCCCTAAACGAAACCTTAAAACTAAACTTTAAATATTTAAAATCACTAGGATAAAATATGAAAATAGCCAAAAATAATGTTGTTGTTATGCACTATGCCGTATCTGACAGCGAAGGTACCTTAATTGATAGTTCTTACGATGATAAACCAATGGCGATTATTCAAGGTACTGGTTACTTAATTCCAGGATTAGATGATGCACTTGTTGATCACGAAGCGGGCGATAAATTTGAAGTTGCCGTTGCTTGTGAAGACGCTTACGGCGAACGCCATGATGATTACGTACAAACTGTGCCAAAAGAAGTACTTGCTGGTGTTGAAGATCTTGCTCTGGGAACCCAGTTACGTGCAACCACTGATGATGGTGAGCAAACAGTGATTGTCATTGATGTACAAGATGATGTTATTACCGTGGACGGTAACCACCCTCTTTCAGGTTTAGATTTAAACTTTGACGTTGAAATTCTTGAAGTACGTGAAGCTACGGCAGAAGAGCTTAAACATGGTCATGTCCACAGCGAAGGTGGTTGTGGCCACGAGCACTAGTATTTTTACTGTTAACAAGTAAAAATGATCAGATATAAAAAAACGTAACCTTACGTCTAAGGTTACGTTTTTTTCGTTTTAAGCTCATTAATGAAGCGCTAAGCTGTCTATTAAATTGTTCGGCTTGGTATTACTCAGCCGATAGTTTTTCTACTGTAGTTGGGGTATCTATTTCGTCTGCAATTTTATCATCGGTAATGACAACTTTTGATAAAAACATATCACGTAATTTAGCATCAACATCTTTAGCCATTTCAGGATGATCATCTAAGTATTTCGCCGCGTTAGCTTTACCTTGACCAATTCTTTCGCCATTACAGCTATACCAAGCACCGGCTTTTTCTACAAAACCATGCTTAACACCTAGCTCAATTAACTCACCTAAGCTGTTAATACCTTCGCCATAAAGAATTTGAAATTCAGCTTGTTTAAAGGGGGGAGCAATTTTATTTTTAACGACTTTAACACGTGTTTCGTTACCAACAATTTCATCACCATTTTTAACAGCGCCAATACGACGAATATCTAAACGTACTGAGGCGTAGAATTTTAACGCATTACCACCCGTAGTCGTTTCAGGCGAACCAAACATAACACCAATTTTCATACGAATTTGGTTAATGAAAATAAGCATGGTATTTGAACGTTTCAAATTCCCCGTTAATTTACGCATGGCTTGTGACAACATACGCGCTTGTAAACCCATATGTGAATCACCCATGTCTCCTTCAATTTCCGCTTTTGGCGTCAGTGCCGCAACAGAGTCAACCACGATGACATCAATAGCGCCAGAGCGCGTTAACATGTCAACAATTTCTAGAGCTTGTTCGCCAGTATCAGGTTGAGAAATTAATAACTCATCAATATTCACCCCTAACTTTGCCGCATAAACAGGGTCAAGCGCATGCTCTGCATCAATAAAGGCACAAACTTTACCGTTGCGCTGTGCTTCAGCAATAACTTCTAAAGTTAATGTTGTTTTACCACTTGACTCAGGACCATAAATTTCAACCACACGACCCATTGGTAAACCGCCAGCACCTAAGGCGATATCCAAGCCTAATGAACCCGTAGAAATAGTTTCTACGTCCATGGTGTTATTGTCACCAAGTTTCATTATTGAACCTTTACCAAATTGACGTTCAATTTGAGCTAAGGCTGCTGATAATGCTTTTTCTTTATCGTCTTTCATAATTTACTCCAAGAGCATGTCTGTTATTTCGTTTTGATGGGCTAAGTATACTGTAAGCGTGTACAGTATCAAGTTTTATTACAATTATTTTTATTTTAAATAAAAAACTAGCTAGACGTCACTTTTAAAACACTGAAAAATAAGGCTTTAAAAGGCATTAATAACTTTTTAAAATTTAAGGTTAAAAAGTTATCAGCTAGTTTTTACTTTTATTAAATGCGTTAAATACAGTACTTATAACGTATTTTTCTTAGCCCTTCTCTTACCACGAGTCAAACTATAACCCAACATAGCTAAGCTAGCTTTTTTTGACCAAAACTAACAATCTGTTCAGACATTTTTTTATTAATGCCTTTTACCAATACCCAACTATGCCAATATAAGGTTTCCACTAAGTCTTTATCCGGACATAAGCTTATTAACTGTCCCGTTTTAAGCTCTTGCTCTATTTGTAATTTAGGTAATAAACAATAAGCAACGCCTTGCTTTACTAACTCAACAAAGGCCTCAGATGAGCGAACACTATGACAGTAATATTCACTGGCTGCTAAGTTAAAATGTTTTGCTATATAACGTACGTGCATATCATCTTTATGATCATAACTTATCGCAGGTGCCATTTTTAAGGAGCGTCGACTGACACCATCGGGGAAATATTTTTGCGCAAAGCCTTTACTTGCCACTAAGCAATATTGCATTTCCCCTAACTTAAAAGAACGATAACCTTTTAACGGTTTTTCTATAACGCTGACTGCGCCAATCGCTTGGCCACTGCGTAACTTATCTAACGTTCTTTCTTCATGCTCAATAATTAAATTAAGTTCAACTAAATAATTTTTAAGTACTGGGGTAATAGCATCAATAAACCAAGTGGCAATACTGTCGGCGTTAACAGCAAGTGCTACTTTCATCGGTTTAATGGGCGTATCTGGAGATAGCAAAGGGACTAACTCATGCTCAAGCTGTTTTACTTTTTTAAAGTGACTCAGTAATTGTTCACCGGCAATAGTTGCAACAATAGGTTGATTGCGAATAAGTACAGGTTGCCCTACATGCTCTTCTAACGCTTTAATTCGTTGAGATACCGCTGACTGAGAAATAAATAATTTTTGCGCTGCTAACTCAAAGCTTTGTAACTCAATAACCTCAGCTAGCGCTGCTAAAAGTTTATAATCAAAATTTGCCATAATGCTCTCTAACCAAATAAGTTTTACTAATGATAGTTAATTATTATTAATTATGTTCAATTAAATAATTAATGCAAAATAGCGCGCATTAATTTCCTGACCGTTTTATAGAGACCATGTTGAGTTTATTAGTTTTAGCAAAAGGCTTCACCCTGACTTTAAGTATGATTATGCCTATTGGTACGCAAAATTCGATGCTAATCAACCAAGGCATTAGTCAAAATCATCATAAAATGACAGCGGCTCTTTTTGTACTTTACGATGCTTTATTAATAAGTATGGGCGTGCTCGGTGGTAGTATTTTACTATCGCATAACCCGATGTTATTTAACCTACTTACTTGGGGCGGTATCTTATTTTTAACGGTTTATGGCTCGCTATCAATGAAGTCCGCCATTGTGAAAAGTAAAAACACCACTGATACCGTATTGAAAAAAAAATCAGCAAAGATTGTTTTTTTAACGTCTTTGGCAGTCACTTTTTTAAATCCCCATGCTTATATTGATACGGTAATGGTTATTGGTAGTGTGGGTGGGCAATATGCCGATGAAGGAAAAATATACTTTTTGGTTGGTTGTATTTTTGGTTCATTAACTTGGTTTACTTGTTTGGCATTAGGCGCAGCTAAGCTGTCAAAACAATTAAGTAAACCGAAAGTAAAAATGATTATAGATATTATTATTGCCTTGGTTATGTGGTTGGTTGCTTGGTCACTCTTTAATACTTGGTTAACAAGGTAATAAGTTAATAAGTTAACGACTACCTAAGCACTTTACTAAGTAGTTATCTAGGAAATAAAGCTACAGACAATAAAGGTTAAAAAATCAAGAAATGCTAACACTGCTTATGGCATAATCTAACGATAATACCTGTAGGTATATTTATACCCATTATCCCGATTATTTAGCTGTTAATAAACGACTAGTACCCTACTAACACGGTACTAACACCTTATTAGCAAGCTACCTATAACATAAGAGTTTTAGCTTTTCTATGACCACTGCCACCAAAGATTTATCCGCTCACACGCCAATGATGCGTCAATATTTAACCATTAAAGCCGAGTTTCCACATACTTTAATCTTTTATCGTATGGGCGATTTTTATGAGTTATTTTTTGATGATGCCAAAAAAGCCTCTGATTTGTTAGATATTTCACTTACCGCGCGTGGTAAAACCGGTGGCAATGCTATTCCTATGGCCGGCGTGCCCTATCATGCTGCTGAAAACTACTTAGCGAAATTAGTGAGTTTGGGGGAATCAGTCGCCATTTGTGAGCAAATTGGTGATCCTGCTACGAGTAAAGGCCCCGTTGAGCGTAAAGTGGTACGTGTTATCACCCCTGGCACCGTTAGTGATGAGGCGCTCTTAACCGACAGGCAAGATAATTTAATTGTCGCCATAGTTGATAATCAATCACCCAATGCCAAATTAAAAACTAACTCTGCGCCAGCTTTTGGTCTAGCTTATTTAGATATGGCTAGTGGTCGCTTTGTCCTCACTGAGCCACAAACTAGTGAACAACTACAAGCGGAGCTGCAACGCTTAGCGCCTGCTGAATTACTTTATAGTGAATCACTACAAGACTTTGACTTAATAGCCCATAGAAAGGGCTTGCGCCGCCGCCCAGAATGGGAATTTGATCTTGATACTGCAATAAGCTTACTCAATAAACAATTTGATACCAAAGCGTTAACGGGTTTTGGCGTTGATGATAAACCTTTAGGCTTGGCGGCTGCCGGCTGTTTATTTCAATATGTAAAAGATACTCAGCGTACTGCCCTGCCCCATATTCGCGCCATTGTTTGTGAATCGGCTAATAAAGGTGTAGTACTTGATGCCGCTACTAGACGTAATTTAGAGCTTACTCAAAATTTGCATGGCGGTTTAGATAATACTATCGCCGCTATTTTAGATAAATCATCAACGCCTATGGGCTCGCGCTTACTTAAACGCTGGCTACATTTTCCGTTACGTGATTTAACCGTATTGCATAATCGCCAAAATACCGTTGCTGATATCATCGCACTAGATTTAATCACGCCGATTCAGCCATTATTAAAAAGCTTGGGTGATATTGAGCGTATTGTCGCCAGAATAGCGTTAGGCTCTGCCCGACCACGAGATTTTGCTCGTTTACGTTTTGCTCTACAACAACTGCCAGCGCTGCAAACAGAACTAACTACAGAGTTAAATGCCGCGCAACAAGAGAAGTCACCCAAAGCCATAACGAGTTACTTAACCACTATTGCCGAACAAAGCCAGCCAATACCTGGGCTACAACATTTACTAGAACAAGCTATTGTTGAAAATCCACCCGTGTTGATACGTGATGGCGGTGTTATCGCACCTGGTTATCACGAAGAGCTCGATATATTACGTGATTTAAGTGATGGTGCAACGGAGTTTTTAGCACAGCTTGAACAACGTGAAAAAGAACGCACAGGCATACAGTCATTAAAAGTAGGTTATAACAAAGTACATGGCTTTTTCATTGAAATGAGTCGCACCGCTGCCGTTGATGTCCCTGATGATTATATTCGCCGACAAACATTAAAAAATAATGAACGCTTTATTACCGAAGAGTTAAAAAAACACGAAGAAAAAGTACTGAGCGCTCAAAGTAAATTTTTAGCCTTAGAAAAAACACTTTATCAAGAGCTATTCGACAAGGTATTACCTGACTTAGCGCAATTACAGCAGTTAAGCCAAGCGATTGCTGAACTTGATGTATTAACCACTTTTGCCGAGCGAGCATTAACGCTAAATTATGTAAAACCTCGGTTAGTTGCAGAGCCTGGCATTAGCATTGATGCTGGTCGACATGTTGTTGTTGAACAAATGACTACCGATGCCTTTATTGCTAACCCTGTACTATTAACAGAGCAGCGAAAAATGTTGATTATTACTGGGCCAAACATGGGCGGTAAATCAACTTATATGCGCCAAACGGCTTTAATCGTACTACTTGCGCATATCGGTTGTTATGTGCCAGCAAGTAGCGCCACCATAGGGTTAGTCGATAGAATATTTACCCGAATAGGTGCCTCTGATGACTTAGCCAGTGGCCGTTCAACCTTTATGGTAGAAATGACTGAAACTGCCAACATACTACATAATGCGACGGATAAAAGCTTAGTGTTACTCGATGAAATTGGTCGTGGTACCAGTACTTACGATGGTTTGTCACTGGCTTGGGCATGTGCAGAAATGCTAGCTCTAAAAACCAAAGCATTCACTTTATTTGCTACTCATTATTTTGAGTTAACCTTACTGGCCGAGCAAATATCCACGCTAGCTAATGTTCATTTAGATGCAATAGAACATGACGATAATATTGTTTTTATGCACGCTATTAAAGAAGGTGCTGCCAGCAAGAGCTTTGGCTTACAAGTAGCGCAGCTAGCGGGGGTACCAAAAATGGTGATCAAGCGTGCCAAGCAGCGATTAACTGAACTAGAGCAACAGCAAGCGCCAACGGTATTATCACCAGCACCGGCAGAAAGTAATGCTTTTGAGCAATTAAGTTTAGTGACCGAAGAACATCCAGCGCTAACAACACTTATCGACACAGATATTAATGAGTTAAGCCCGCGACAAGCACTAGAGTTATTATTTACTTTAAAAGAACAGCTATAGGTAACTTATAACAGAGCCAGTTGAATAAACTTAACTGGCTGTTGGTTAAGACCAGTGAGAAACATATAGGGCTTAGAAACGAAAAAAGCCTCAGCAGTATTAGTGCTGAGGCTTTCATCTTTTTTATGGTGCCCCGACCCGGATTTGAACCAGGGACACGAGGATTTTCAATCCTCTGCTCTACCAACTGAGCTATCGGGGCATTCTTTATAAAGCAATAACTCTCTAAAGAGCGCGTATAATATAGTTAAAAATTATAAGAGGCAACCATTTTATGAGAAATATTACATAAAAAAGTGAATTAAATTAACGCTGTTCAATTAAGCAACTACTAGTGGCTATTTAAAGTTCAAAATCACTAAAGTCGATATCAGTGTCTATATCGATATTCGTCTCTACGTCTGCAGTAGGCTTTGTTTTACTTGGTTTAGGTGGATCAAGTAATGAGGGTTGCCTATCAAGTTCATTTTCTTGATTAAGCTCAGTTGCTGATTTTACTGTCGGCTGTCTTGTCAACTGTGCTGCTTTTAACTTTTTATTTTGCTTACGTTTCTTGCGTTGAAGACAACGTTTAATTACTTTTTGCTTTTCATTAGTGCTGAACTCTTTCCAGTGTTGACGTTCATCACGTGAACGCATACAACCTAGGCAGTGACCTTTGTCATCAGACTCACAAATGCCAATACAAGGGCTAGGGATATCAAAAAACTCTAATTGCACTTATCTCTCGCTTAGCTTTTAGCTTAACTTGATATTAGTTTGTTCTTAACTTTTATTTATCGTTTAACTATTATTCAACGATTAGTTAACTATCACTACAACGCTTACGATACCTTTATTAGCAGTAATAAAAAATGCGCTGTAAGTTAACTATAACTTATCAGCGCATTCTTATAATAGCTAGCGGTGTTAACGCTAACTCATCAATTTATAACAAAAAAGGGAATATTAATCTTTACTCACTACATGGTAATGAGGATCTTCAATAATATTAAGCTCTACTAATTTATCAGCTTTATGTAGTAGCGCTTTACAATCCTTATTTAGATGCTTTAAATGCATGTTTTTATTACGTGATAAGTAACGCTCGGCTAGGGTATCAATGGCTTCAATAGCAGAGTGGTCAACAACACGAGCACTTTTAAAGTCAACAATCACATCATTACTGTCTTCTTCTGGAGTAAATTGCTCAAGAAAGTTCGCAATAGAACCGAAAAATATCGGTCCATCTACTTCATATACTGTTGAGCCGCTTTCATTAACAGTGCGATGTACAGCAATATGTTTAGCATGCTCCCAAGCAAACACTAAGGCTGAAACGATTACACCAACAATAACAGCAACAGCAAGATCAGAGTAAACAGTAACCCCTGAGACCAATACAATAACAAAGGCATCCGCTTTAGGTACTTTGCCTAAAATGCGCAGGCTTGACCATTCAAACGTACCAATAACCACAATAAACATCACACCCACTAATGCAGCAAGTGGAATTTGTTCAATCAAATCAGAGGCAAATAATATAAAGCCTAATAAAGCTAATGCTGCAGTAATACCTGAGGCTCTACCACGACCACCTGAATTTACGTTGATCATCGACTGACCTATCATGGCACAACCACCCATGCCGCCAAAAAAACCTGTTGCCGTATTAGCTGCACCTTGAGCAATACATTCTTTATTGCTCTTACCACGAGTACCCGTTAGCTCATCAATTAAAGTCAATGTTAGTAATGACTCAATAAGACCAATGGCTGCCAGTACTAACGCAAAAGGTAAAATAATTTTTAATGTTTCTAATGAAAAAGGCACATCAGGAATAGCAAAGGTAGGTAAACCACCAGCAATTGAGGCAACATCACCAACAAGTTTGGTATCTAAATCAAGGACAAACACTAATACTGAAATACCGACAATAGCCACTAAGGTAGAAGGGACTGCTTTAGTGATTTTTGGAAAAAAGTGAATAATAGCCATAGTTAACACAATTAAGCCAGCCATGATAAATAATGGGTTACCTTGCATCCATTCAAGTTCTCCAGCGGCGTTAGTCACTTTAAATTGCCCTAACTGCGCTAAAAAAATAACAATGGCTAAACCATTAACAAAACCTAACATAACAGGGTGTGGTACTAGGCGGATAAACTTACCTAATTTAAAAATACCCGCCATTATTTGCAATAGACCGGTGAGCACCACAGTGGCAAATAAATATTCAACACCGTGAATAGCAACTAAACTGACCATCACGACTGCCATAGCGCCGGTAGCACCAGAAATCATTCCCGGACGACCACCAAAAATAGCAGTAATTAAGCCCACCATAAAAGCGGCGTATAAACCGACTAATGGCTCTACGCCAGCAACAAAGGCGAAAGCTACAGCTTCAGGTACCAGTGCTAATGCAACGGTTAGGCCTGATAGCACATCATTTTTCAAGTTAGACACTTTACTAGCGTGTAATTCAAACATTTTTATCTCATTGGGTTTATCGCCAACAGTTACGGTTAAGTTAACCTATTAGCGGGTACGAATTGGCAAACCTGAATCTTCTCTGCTTAACTAGCGTAGCATTAACTAAGCTAGTATTAGCTCACGTAAATTAATTAACGCGAACATAAGCTATGTATAAATAACTAAAATAAACAGAGACAAAGAAGCAAATTTTGTGTGATTTTGCGGGGCGTGAATACTATAGAAATGCACAATAAAAGTCAATATTTGCTTACTTTTACAACACAATAAACCGGTAATGTTAAGTGGAAGCTACATTAATTCACGTTGCTCTAAAAAAGCTTTGATTTCATTTCTAGAGCTAAGTATATGGTGCTTTAAAACCTCAACAGCTTTATCAACATCGCCCGTTTTACAGAATGCTAATAGCTGATGATGCTCAGGACCTGCTTTTGAAATACCGCCCGCCCATAATAAGTGCATACGAATATACCTATCTGCATTCTTGTTTAAGGTATTAACTAAATCTTGTGTTTGTGGGCGATTAGCCCCTGAGTATAAACAATTATGAAAACGAGAGTTAAGTTCGCTCCAGGTATTGGTGGCATTTTCTTTACCAAGCGCCTGGTCTAACTCGATTAAAATATCATTCGCTTCTGTTAATTTTTTATCCGTTAAAAAAGGTAATGAAGCAGCAAGTAAGTGTCCTTCAAGCATCGCCCGTAATTCAAAAAGCTCAGCCACATGCTTAGCATTAAGCTCGGTTACTGTTGCGCCTTTATGAGCCTCAAAAACAACAAGGCCTTCCCCTTCTAAATGCAATAATGCCTCTCTAACGGGAATACGACTAACGTTTAATTCTGCCGCTAGTGATGCTTGGCGAAGTGACTCTCCTGCTTTTAATTCACCACTTAAAATTTTTTCTCTTAGGGTTTCAACCACTAACTGCGTTCTTGTTTTATATACTATGGTCATAAAATGATCCTAACTAGGGTCTGTTGATCTTTCAGGGTTAAAATTTATTCAATTTAAAACGGGGTTAATCGCGGCGCGAGCTTCAAATAATAGTTATTCTATTTAAAAAGCGAGCAACAAAGAGTACATTCGTTTTAAATGAACCTAAAGGGAGCACTTGTTTGAAATTTATAAGGCGTTATCACATGTTCGTGTAGCTAGCTACACATCACATGCTCTGCCTTTTTAAAATACCAAACAAGTCGCTGTAAAAGTAATCTCGAAAGGTTAACAGACCCTAGCCTCAACAACTCTTTTAACAGCGTTTTAATAGTACATTATTAACAATGTATATTACTCTTTTATTCCTAACACTTTACTTACTAATGAACTATCCAGTCAGTTTCTTTTACTTGCTAGGCAGTGCACAACCGCTTAAATACAAAAAACTACAGATTAAAAAACTTTGTTCATGGTTAAAGATCCATCTGTAATAAAAATTACGGCAGTTTAACCAACTACCGTGTTTTTATCATTAACTTTATCGAGTTGTATGGATCAATAATGAAATTAACCTGCTATGATATCGATGAACATTATTATAGGAAAATCACATGGAAATTATCGCCATACTGGCGTTGCTGCTATTAATTTGGATGCTATGGCAGTTAGTAAAAGCAAAAAGGTTTACCCGCTTTAAACGACAAATTGATACTGAATTAAAAGATAAGGTAATTGCTAATATTATTGAGGAATTAACGTTAACTCGTAGTGAGCAATTACCTAACAACGAATGTCATCAAGCAGCAACATTACTTTTTTGGACACAATATAAAAGCCGTATATTGCATGCAGCTTTAACACGTGAAATAGTTGATCAACAATGGCTGATAGACACAGGTAATTTACGTAACGCCCAACATTTATTTTTTATTGAGCGTCACCACTTACCTAAACCGCAGCAAACAGAAGAATAAGGTAACCATACCGATAACGCTGGTGATTCGAAACGAGCTAAAAAGGCTATTAAGCCTTTTTAGCAAATTGTAAATCCCATACGCCATGACCTAGGTTTTGGCCACGGTTTTCAAATTTAGTCAATGGACGAGAATCAGGGCGTGGTACATAGTCGTTTGTCTCAGACAAGTTACTATAACCTGGCGCACTTTGCATATCTTCTAGCATACATTGTGCATAATTTTCCCAGTCAGTTGCCATATGAAATACACCGCCGACTTTCAATTTTTGTCTGATCGTTTCAACAAATTCAGCCGAAACAATTCTTCGTTTATGATGCTTTTTCTTATGCCACGGATCAGGAAAAAATAATTGCACCGTTGTCAGTGAGCCGTCAGGTATACAATCAGCTAAAATCTCAATAGCATCATGCTCATATACTTTTAAATTGCTAACGCCTGCTTCAACTGCAGATGAAATACAAGCGCCAACACCGGGCTTGTGTACTTCAATACCAATAAAGTTTAGCTCTGGTGCCGCTTTAGCCATTTCAACTAAAGATTTTCCCATACCAAAACCAATTTCTAACACCACAGGGTTGGTATTAGTAAATAATGTTTGAGGTTCAATAACGCCATCACTATGGTTTAGTCCCATGTTTTGCCAATGATCGTTAATCGCACGTTCTTGATTTTTGGTTAAGCGACCTTCGCGTTTAACAAAGCTACGTACTTTACGAATGTACTTACCTTCTTGCTCAGCCTGCTCTATGGTTTTATGTGTTTTTTCTGTCATTTTAGATCTTTACTCATCTTCATTTATATATTCAGCAAGTAATATAAAAATTACTGCATAAGTAGTTATTCAAGCTTATTACGTAAAGTCAATGCGCTTTAGGCAATGCCGCATAAAGTTCATTGATAAAACGTAAGTTATTCAGCCCACCAAACATCGTACAAATCGCTTACTGCCACTGACGTCGCACCATTGTCCGTTAACCATTTTTTAACCGCACTGCGATGCTCCTCAGTACAAGAGCCTAATGCTTGCGTACAAATAAGACCATGCCATAAAGTATCGCCTTCTCCGCCAAAACCTAAACCATTAGGCTGAATAGCTTCGGCAAAAAATTTATTGATAAACGTATCAAGTTCTTCGCCACTGATGTCATCTTTTAATTTCCAAGCAACATCGAAGCCTAATTCTTGAAACTCATCAACACGTAATTTTTTACGGATACGGGTACTACGGTTTTTTGCGTTTATTTTCATTATTAAAGCCTTATATTTTTCTTAATGCTAAATGGGAACTCTTAATGACTCTACTAATTAATGATGAAAAAATGATTAACGAGCCATTAAAATGAACTAAGCGAAGCGAATTTTAAAGGCGATATTATATACCCCTTACTTAGTAAAGGGTAGGATTTCAGTGGTAATTGAAGTCCGAGCCACCCTATTTATCGATAATTAGCGCTATTCGCCATAATTGGTACGAAAAGCTTAATTTGTCTATTTGAGCTCAACAAATTATTTAGTTACACTGCGCGCTATGAATAATCCTATAGCACTATCAGCCAATTCGGCTGAAAAATTTGGCCAACAAGTGGTAAGTTGGTATCACCTGCAAGGTAGAAAGCATCTACCTTGGCAGCAAAACAAAACCCCATACCGCGTATGGATTTCAGAAATAATGCTACAACAAACCCAAGTTGCTACTGTTATTCCTTATTATCAGCGTTTCATGGCAAGTTTTCCGACCATTACTGACTTAGCCAATGCCGATGAAGATACCGTGTTACATCATTGGACCGGACTGGGTTATTATGCTCGAGCCCGAAATTTACATAAGTCAGCCAAGATAATGCTTGCTGATTATGATGGTAATTTTCCCATAGAAATTGAACAAGTTATTGCTTTACCAGGCATTGGGCGTTCAACCGCAGGCGCTATTCTAAGTTTATCATTAAAGCAATATCACCCTATTTTAGACGGTAATGTAAAACGCGTTTTAGCACGGAGCTACCTTGTTGAAGGTTATAATGGCTTAAGTAAATTTGATAAAGCCTTATGGCAATTAAGTGAACAATTAACACCGGCAATAGAAACGGATAGTTTTAATCAAGCAATGATGGATTTGGGCGCAACGGTGTGTACTCGCAGTAAACCAAAATGTGAGCTATGCCCTATTAAACAAAGTTGTTTAGCAAAAGCGAGTGATCAACAAGCGAACTTTCCTCAGAAAAAGCCGAAAAAGAAAATCCCTGAAAAGAAAACGATCATGGTGATCCCAAGATTAAAAAACAACCTCTCTGATAAGGTGCTAATGGAAAAACGCCCTCCTGCAGGTATTTGGGGCGGCTTATGGTGTTTTCATGAAATTGATGATGTCACGGAAATTGATGACTTAATGACTAATTTATCACTTAAAGCGCTCTCATCACAAACCTTAACAGAGTTTAGGCATACCTTTAGTCACTTTCATTTAGATATAACACCAGTCATAGTAGACTGCCAACAACTTGATAATAGTCAGAGTACAAAAATAAACGAACCAGACCAGCAAAAGTGGTATGATTTACAACAAGAATTAAGTGTTGGCTTAGCCGCCTCAACACAAAAATTACTGACATTACTTAGAGACTGTTAAACGTAAAACTACTGAAGCTGAACGTATAAAACATTGAACTTTAGCAGTTTGACTTGAATAATCAGTAAAATGTAACAATCTACACTAAAGCTAAGTTCATTGATGAGTGGGCTTTGAATAAATAACTACATACCAATAACTACTAATAATAACTACCAATATAGAGAAGCCATTATGAGTCGCACAGTATTTTGTCAAAATTTAAACAAAGAAGCCGAAGGTTTAGGCTTTCAACTCTACCCAGGTGAAATAGGTAAACGTATTTTTGATAATATCTCTAAAGAAGCGTGGGGATTGTGGCAAAAAAAGCAAACCATGCTAATAAATGAAAAAAAAATGAACATGATGAATGCTGATGACCGTGCTTTTTTAGAAAAAGCTATGGTTGCTTATTTATTTGAAGGGAAAGAACCTGAAATTGAAGGTTACGTACCACCGAGCAAATAATCGCTATTATTTTGTTCAGTGTTTTTCCTTGCTCATTTTATAACTCGTTAATGTACATAAAAAGCTCACAAAAAACAGATGTGCTGCAAAAAGCAGCAAACAAACACTTTTTATTAAAAAGTTGGTAAAAAAGGGTTGACGAGATAAAAGAAAAACAGTTTAATACGCCCCGTCTTAACGAGGCAGCGAACTGCAGCCAAGTTAAACATGTTAAGCCCCGATAGCTCAGTTGGTAGAGCAGAGGATTGAAAATCCTCGTGTCCCTGGTTCAAATCCGGGTCGGGGCACCATTTTACAGAAGTACTACTAATTAATTTCTCGTTAATATTATTAAGTGATACTTCGGTGCCAAAAGTATTTAAGCCGTTATTTTAACTTAAATATTGCACACAGCTTTGTGTGCCGACTTAGCTCAGTTGGTAGAGCAACTGACTTGTAATCAGTAGGTCGCCAGTTCGATTCCGGCAGTCGGCACCATTTATTCTCTTCTGAGAAGAAACCAAACCTTGACAGCAATGTTAAGGTTTTTTTTCACCTAAAGTTTAAGAGCAGATCTTACAAAGATATTACTCAATAAAAATATTAAATAATATTTCAGTGCCAAAAGTATTTAAGCCGTTATTTTAACTTAAATATTGCACACAGTTTTGTGTGCCGACTTAGCTCAGTTGGTAGAGCAACTGACTTGTAATCAGTAGGTCGCCAGTTCGATTCCGGCAGTCGGCACCATTCATTCTCTTCTGAGAAGAAATCAAACCTTAACAGCATTGTTAAGGTTTTTTTTCGTCTGTAATTTATTAGATATTTAGCGACATACTGACGACCATACTGCTTGAATCAGTAACTCATTAAAGATCAGCAGTTCGATGCCAACAGTCGGCACCATTTATTCTCTTCTGAGAAGAAATCAAACCTTGATAGCAATGTTAAGGTTTTTTTCGTCTGTAATTTATTAGGTATTTACTTAGCGACATACTGACGACCATACTGCTTGAATCAGTAACTCATTAAAGATCAGCAGTTCGATGCCAACAGTCGGCACCATTCATTCTCTTCATATTGTCTGAAATAATAACCCTTTATTAATAATGGCTATGCCATTATCATCAAGTAATACTGTTTACACTTTAGGTACAATGATGAAAAAGCTAATAACTGTTTTATTAACGCTATTAATAACGGCTTGTAGCACTACAAATACCACTAAGTTTGACTATAACGAAAAAACTGACTTTTCATCACTTAACAGCTTTCAATTTAGTGAAAAAATCAGAAAACTGTTGATTCAAATCCCATTATGGATAACCGCATTAAAAATGCTATTGAAAGTGCTTTAACACGCCAGCTTTTTACCCATCAAGCAGAGCCTGCTGATTTACAGGTAAGTTATCACTTTACTCAACAGGAAAAAGCCAATAACTCATCATTTAGTATTGGCTTGGGTGGTGCTAAAATGGTCGGTAACGGTCGTGCTGGTATAGGTTTAAGCACCAGTATCCCTATTGACAGTGACGCCACCATCATCACTAAAATATTTATCGATATCAGCCATAATAACACCGCTATTTGGCATGGTACTGATACCTATGAAGGCAAGGGAGATATGTCTTATCAAGACAAGGAAGACGCTATTACTACAACAGTCAATCGCTTGCTAGCTAACTTCCCTCCGACTAAAAATAAATAAGGTAAATAAAGCACTTAGCAATGCCCTGAAGGTTTACTCAGGCGTATTGCACCATGGTTAATTATTTAACAACTTTAGGCATTTTCACTTTCGTTAACCCATTATTTATTTTGTTATATTTGGTGAAATACTCATGGCTTTAGTAATTAGCGCTGTTCATAACACTCAAGCTACCTCATTAAGTCATCACACCCTACTTAGTGATATAGCTATTAATAACAGTAATCAATGGACAATTGAGAGTAGCTCACTATTGGTATGACAAAGATAAAGTCAGCTATGGAAGCACCTATTAATGCAATACAATTAAACACATTAGAAGGCAAGCAATATCAATTACTTGCTAGTAACATACAACAGTACTTAAATGACTTATTTACCCAGTAAAAATTAGCTAATGATGCCGATAAACAATTGCATGCTCTGCTCTATAGCATTATGTAAAATACTGAAAAGCTCCCTTTAACACTTCAACGATGTTAAGTAGCAGCCATTACAGCATTAAGCGTTATTATTTAGTCGTGCTAGTTAGTTGAATAATCCTCTAAAAAAGTGATAATAGCATCAATGCCATTAAATTTATTGACCCGATTAGCGCTTCAGTCGCGAGTTAAAAATAGTTATATATAATAAATAAGCCCTTCCCCTGGAGAAAACATGCCATTAGTAAACCTATATCAAAAACTGAGCCCTTTTCAGCGGGTTATTATTGCGCTAATACTGGGTATAAGTACGGGTATTTTTGTAGGAGAGCCCGCGGGAAATATTGCCGTTATTGGCGATGTTTACATCCGCCTATTACAAATGACCGTATTACCTTATGTACTTGTCTCTATTATTGGTGGTCTAGGGCGTTTAGACAGTTCAATGGCTAGTCGCATTGGTATGCGCGCAGTCAAGGTTATTATTATTATGTGGTCGGCTGTAATGGCAACCCTATTACTACTTCCTTTAGCTTACCCTAACTGGCAAACCGCTGGTTTTTTCAGTACCAGTATGATTACTGAGCCCAGCACTTTTAATTTTGTAAAACTGTATATTCCCAGTAATATTTTCGCCTCACTATCCGAAACCATTGTGCCCGCGGTTGTTCTCTTTTCATTGTTGATGGGGGTTGCCTTAATACAGGTGAAAAATAAAGAGACACTATTAACCTTAACCACAAATATTGGCGACAGTTTAATGAAGGTTGCCTCTTATGTAGCCAAATTAGCACCTTTAGGTATTTTTGCTATTTCAGCGGCTGCCGCTGGTACCTTAGAAGTGGAAGAGCTTGGTCGTCTACAAGTATTTTTATGGGTTTATATCATTGCCGCTGCCCTACTCGCTTTTGTATTTTTACCGTTACTGATTCATTGGGCTACGCCTTTCTCTTATCGTGAAATTTTATCCACCGCCGGTGAAGCCATGGTAACGGCATTGGCAACAGGGACAGTATTAGTTGTTCTGCCTATGATAATAGAGCGTAGTAAAGAGTTATTAGCTAAGCATGGTATGGAATGTGAAGAAACAGACTCAACGGTAGATGTGTTAGTTCCTACCGCTTACAGTTTCCCAAGTACCGGTACTTTATTAGGTTTAGGTTTTATTCTATTTTCTGCTTGGTATGTTGGCACACCATTAGGAGATGACGATTATATTTCTTTTGTGGTGATGGGTGCATTAACGGCCTTTGGTAGCATGGCTGTTGCTATTCCTTTTTTACTTAACTTTTTCGACTTACCTGCTGATCAATTTCAATTGTACCTATTAGGTAGTGTTGTTACAGCGAGATTTGCAACCGGTTTAGCCGCATTACATGGCTTTGTGGTGACTTTATTAGTTGCCTCAGCAGTATTGAAAAAGCTTAGATGGCATAGAATGATGCAAGCCATTGGTATTCACTTAGCGGTGACATTTGGCGTGATGATTGCCACTGGCTTTATTTTAAAAGCAATGATCCCCTATAAATATGAAGGTATACAAACCTTTGAATCAATGAAAGCAATGAATACAATTACTGAGTTTGAATCCTATCAAACACTTACGCCACTAGGGTACTTTGAGCAGCAACAACCTCGCCTTGAAGTCATCCTTGAACGTAAAAGCATCCGTGTTGGCTATTACGAAGCAAGTTTACCTTATGTTTTTAAAAATAAAGATAATCTTATGGTTGGCTTTGATATCGAAATCTTGACGCAGTTTGCTAAAGATTTAGATATTAAATTAGCAGTGATACGACTTGAAAGCAGCGCTAATGAAGCTGAGTTATTAGCTAATGGCAGCATTGATATAACGCTGGGCGGTCACACTATTACACCTAAGCGAGCCTTAGAAGTAACCTTCTCAGATGCTTATACTTTCCACACAGTAGGTATATTAGTCAATGATGCTAAACGTGATAAGTTTGCGGATATTTCGACCATTGCAACCATAAAAGATTTAAATTTAGGTGTAGGACGTAGCAAGTACTACAAAGATATGGTTAAAGAGTACCTACCCAATGCCAAGCTAACACAATTAACGGATGAAGATTACGTAAGGCAATTTCTTAAAGGGCATTATAAAGGCATAGATGCCTTAATTTATTCCACTGAAGCTGGTTCCGCTTGGGCTATGCTGTACCCTAACTTTTCAGCCATTATACCTAAAGGTATGCAACTTAGAGCACCTGTTGCGTTTGTTATGCCAAAAGGTCAATTAGACTATGTACAATACATGAATACTTGGCTCAAACTAAAACAAGATAATGGTTTTCAAGATAAGGTATATGACTATTGGATTTTAGGTAAAAACCCTAAAGCCAAAAAACCACGTTGGTCAGTAATGAAAGATGTACTCGGCTGGATTTAGCTAATCCCACAATTACCTACTAGGCACAAAAAAAGCACCTTGTGGTGCTTTTTTATTATCTAGATAATAAGGCTAAGCTTTATTATTTTGCTTATGGTAGTTATTAATATACCACTGAGTATGTTGAGCAATAGTATCATTATACGCTTGCTTTAATGATGGCAACACCACAGTATTAGCCTGCCCAGTTAATTCATCCATAAAAACTTTTTTAGTTTCAGTGGCTAACACTAATACTTGCTCGTATTTACCATGACAAAACGCCGCTAAATACCCTTTACCATAAAAAATATCATTTTCTGCTGCGATAACCTTTACGCTATCAACTTGCATACCCTGTAAGGCCGTTAACCAGCTATCAATAATAGCTCGCCACTGCTCACCTTTAACTGAGGTAGTCCCTACGTTAAATACCGGTAAATCTTGCCTTTCATGGCGCTTAAAATTATACGAGTGGTTGTCATAGACAACACATTGCCCAAAGTCTTCAATTAGCGCTTCAACAACGCCAGCAACAATGCGATAAAATTGCGCATGTTTCGCCTTACTTTTAGCAATCATGACTTCAGTTAAAGGTGTTGTCCAAATATCTTTGCCCCAAGCAGTTTCATAAACACATTCATCAGTATTACGATTTAAATCATATTCATAACGCGAATCGTGAGCAATTAAGGTGATCGCTTGTTTGGCAATAAAGCTCGCTGTGTGTGGGTCTTCTTCATAATAACGCGATGCTTTATCTAGTAAGCAATTTTCTTCAAGCTCTGCTCTAAAGTTGCTACCATCATGAATAGCAGCGGACATAGCTGGCAAATATTTCTCAATTTTAAGGGTGAAAGCTCCGCCGACTACTGTAGCTTCAAAACAGTGACGTCGCTTTATTTTATTAATAATTTCTTGTTCGGTGAGTTGTTTGGTGAGTTGTTCAGTCACAAAGGACTCCTTAGCGAATTTGCATAAGTTAATGCGTATATCTCAATCCCTGTAAAGTATACGACTACGGGTAAGTACATGCGGTAAAAGGTTATTAACAACAGGTAAGTAACTAGTCATATATAACTAGTTACTTACCTGTTTGAGTGTCTGTTTAAGTAAACGCTTCATCAGGGCATTATTATATTGATGAATGATCTTTTCACTAGTAAAGAGCTGCGGTAACTCAATAATAAAAATTAATATGACTAGTGTGATACCTACAATAGGAAGCAGGTGGCTGAAATATAAAAAGCCTCCTATTATCATCATAATCAAATTAGCCAAGCCACGTTGCCACTTACCTAAATAAAAGTGGTGTAAGCCAGCGATAAAGACCCAGTTTAAGGCGGCATAAGTATCGGGATCTTTTACTTGGGCAACTTCTAACGCATAGTAATATTGTTTTTGTTCTCGACTCAGCTGAGCTATTTGCGCACGTAGTTGCTCTTCTTCTTGACGTAAAGACAATGTACGCATAATCGATTCCATAGTTATATCATTAATTTCTGTAACTTTCTGATCATTGATACTCAGGACTGTCATTCTTTACCGATGGTATTTTGCGCTTTTTGTTGGCTACTTATTCGGTACAGGATCATCAGTGATATTAACACAATCGGGGTTATTACAACGTTTAATGCGCTTAACACCGATAATAACGCCTTTAACAACCCCAAACCGCTCAATCGCTTGATAGGTGTAATGCGAGCAGCTTGGGGTAAAGTTACAGCTAATAGCAAAGTGTTTAACTGAGCCACCTGTTTTTTGATAAAGACGGATAGCCTTTAATAAAGCTGTTTTAACCACGGCTTCGACCTAAAGTAATAATGATGGCTTCTCGTGACCAAAATAACCAAAAGCGTTTTTGTTCTATTACTTGAAAAACGAGTTGCCAACCATCGGCTGCCTCTTGATTTAATGTTGCTTCTAAACGTTTTAACGGTAAACCACTAGAGCCTAACAATAACGTTCCACAACCACCTTCAGTAACATAAAGTACTTTGTATTCATCGTATTTACTCATCATCACATCTCTATTTATGGTATTAAAAACTAGGGTTTATATAGTTTGCCTATTAATGTCAAAATATAAAAGCAAGATGATAATAACAAGTATTAGTTTTTTTGTGCTCTGTAATCACTAAAATTATTTCATAGTGTGTAATTATTTTATTACCTATATAGTGATAATTTATAAGGCTGAGTACTAGTCAAGCTACCGTTGCGGCTGGTAGAATCTTACTTACTATATTTCTTGAACATAAAAGAAGACATTGAGATGGGCAGAGCATACCAAAACCGCAAATTATCCATGGCCAAAACTGCGGGGGCCAAAACTAAAGTTTACTCTAAGTACGGTAAAGCAATTTACGTTTGTGCTAAAAATGGTGGTGTTGACCCTGATGGTAACCTAGCGTTGCGTGGTTTAATTGATCGTGCAAAAAAAGATCAAGTCCCCACTCACGTTATAGATAATGCGCTTAAAAAAGCCTCTGGTGCTGGTGGTGAAGATTTTGTTGAAGCCCGCTATGAAGGTTACGGTCCTGGTAACTGTATGGTTATTATTGATTGCTTAACGGACAATGGTAACCGTACCATTAAAGATGTTCGTCAGTGTTTTACTAAGACAAACTCTAAAATAGGCACGTCTGGTTCAGTGTCACATATGTTCGACCAGCAAGCCGTTTTTGCTTTTCAAGGCGAAGATGATGAAAGTGTTTTAGAAACATTAATGATGGCTGACATCGACGTAACTGATGTTGAGTTAGAAGACGGAATTATCACCGTTTATGCCCCGCATACCGAGTTCTTTAAAATCAAAACAGAATTTGCTAACTCAATGCCTGAGTATGATTTAGAAGTTGAAGAGATTTCGTGGATCCCACAAAACTATATTGATGTTGAAGGCGAAGAAAACTTAGCAAACTTTGAGAAATTTATCGCTATGTTAGATGATTGTGATGATGTGCAAAATGTTTATCATAATGCCGAAGTTAAAGCTTAATAAGCGAACTTAACCTCTGCCTTTACATAATTAAGCAATAGACAACTAAAAAGCCAATATTACTCATATTGGCTTTTTAGATCTTAGTGCAGTAACTAACTCTTATTCATATGGATTAACTGATATTTTTACTGATACCTTACTATTCGTCATAAAGCGGTAGTACTTTGCCACTTAAGCTACCACGCCACTTTTTACCTTTTTCAATAAATAGTATTTCACCGTATTTGCCACGTTTAATACTTGAGTCTATCGCGATTACTCTGCCTTGATAACGTGTTTCAATCTGCTTTTGTGAGGTGTGACCAACAATTATGTGTTTAACATCAAAGTGCTTAAGTAGCATATCAATTTCTGCAGAAGTCGCGCCCTTGTCTTGAGCAAAGTAACCACGATACCAAATAGGACCGTTGCTTTTGTGTAAGAATTTAGCCCAGCCTTCCCTTGGCTGCTCAAGCTCAGCCTTAATTAAACTGTCTTTAAATACCGTATTAATATCAAGCAAGCTGCGCTTTTCAGTGGCTAAACTTGGATGAAACCCACCATGGGCAAAGAGCATATTATTTACTTTTACCAATACGGGTTTGCTTCGTAGCCAATTACCTAAAATACTATTTTGGCTAAATAACTGCTCAAAGGGTTTATTTAATCGTTGCGCTGTTTTTATATACTTGGGGTGTAAGTAGCGTAAATCACCATTAAGCACCATCACTTCATGATTACCTAAGGTTAAATGAATACCGCCACCTGCTTGTTGCGCTTGTTGCTCTAAGTCGTATAAAAACCATAAAATCTCAGTCACCTTGTCACCGCGATCAAAAATATCACCGGTGATAACAAAATGGCCTTTGCCAAAAGCCCAATTTTTATTTTCATCAATAATGTTGTTATTGGTTAATAGTTCAATCATTACATCATATTGACCATGAAAATCACTTAAGGCGGCCACAGGATAATCACCCGAAAATTCCAGTACTTTATTTTCTATACTAGTCAAAGCATGTATTTGAGCTGGCATGTTACAAGCCGAAATAGATAACGGAAAATTAACAGTCTCAGTAACACTTGTTACCACATCTCCTTGGCATAACCAATAAGACTCAAGCTGTTGTTGCTGGTTAACAAAAACATAGGGACCATCGTTCACTGGCGCTAATGTTGGTTTTATTACTGGCGTCGATATTATTGTTAATGCTTCAACCTTTGCTTTTTCAGCTGGCATGGAAAAAGCAAAAGTTGAAACACTGCTTGTTAGTAATAGCATTAATATCAGTGCGGTATTTCTAAAAACGAAAAAAGAAGAGTGAAACATAGAAACTCCAAGAAAGTAGGACAAGATACTAAAAAAGTACCAAGAAAAGATAAAAACCACGTCCGTGTGAGGATTTAAAAATGGAGGTAAGCGTTGCTTACCTCCATTTAAATTGACTTAACTAATTAGCTTAATTATGCTTAAAAAGTAATTTCAGCACCTGCGTAAAGGAAACGGCCAACACTACTACCGTAACCACTGTAGAAATGGCCACGGCCACCTAAGCTGTAATCGCCTTGATTATCAAAGATGTTATTTACACCACCAAAAACACGTAAATCACCACCTTTTGATAGAGAAATATCATAAGAAACCGATAAGCTATGTGTTATGTATGAACCAATTTCGTTTAACATCAATGCTTCTGGGTTTGCAACACACTCTGCATTGCCAGCTGCACAGTTTTCATCGTTATTCGCCATATCTTCTAACCAATCTTCTTCATCGCCTTGGTTAACGGTAATTGGTCCTTTGTACTTAGTACTCCAGCGTACGCGCCAGTCTTCTTTATACCAAGTTAGTGACGCCGAGCCTTGCGTATCATAAATATCATTATCGTAGTAACCTTCATAGTTTTCAGTTACTGGACCACTTGGCGACTGTACTGTTTTAGTCCAATCGAGCACATGAGTCCAATCACTCTTAAACTTAATACTACCTAAGTCATCAAAGTCATGAACGTATTCAATTGCTAAATCAATACCGCTGGTGCTAATTTCATCAACGTTATAATCACGCTGCATAACTTCAATTAAGCCGCCATCTTCATCACGTTTTAAGTCATTACAAAATGAGTTACTGCCACCGCGCTCATCCCATGCCAATTCAGAGTTATAACAGTACTCCATAATATTGTCATTAGAATATGTCGATAACGCATCTTCAATGGCAATATCGTAGTAATCAATGGCAATGCGTAGACCTTCAACAAATGATGGCGCTAATGTGACACCAACGGTTAACGTGTCAGCCGTTTCTTCGAAAAGGTCTGGGTTACCAACGCCTGGTGAATAGTTATTATCAGCAACATCAAACTCACCATTTTGAGCAATATAATTCGCAATGCTAGTTTCTTTTCGACAATTATCATGGCCGGCATCGGTTGAGGTTGCCGTAGCGCCCAAACAAATATCAGTATAATCACTATCGTAATCACCTGCTGGTGGTGACATTAAGTTATCAATTGATGGCGCGCGTTGTGCTCGTGCCCAGTTAGTTCTAATGGCATAACCGTCAACAATTTCCCATACAAGACCGGCACGGTAACTGGCAACTAAATCAACACCTTTAGCGCTGTAGTCAGCAAAACGTGCTGATATATCGGCAGTTAAACTTTTCGCACCAGTAACATCTCTCAGTAATGGAATACCTGCTTCACCAAAAATTTCAGCTACGTCCATTTCGCCAGAATACTGTGGTACATAGTTAAAGCTAATACCGCCTTCTACAGCGCCGCCACCAGTTTTAACTTCTTGTGAATCACGTCTAAATTCAAAACCAAAGGCGGTTGCTACTGGTCCTGCTGGCATATCAAATAAGTCACCCGCCATATAACCGGTAAAAGTAAGTTGCTCAACTTCAGTATCAATGGTTGGGTTAGCCCGAATATAATCTGCCGCCTCTGTGGTAATAGAACCTTCACCAAATAAATTCATTGGTACACAACCTGCTGCGCGCGCTGCATCATCAGCACATTGAATAGTTACGCCATCGTCTGCGTATTCAGCATCAAGCGCATAACTGGCTTTAATAACATCAATTTCATTGCCACGTATTTGCTCTTGCGTTGATTTACCGTAACCTACCGATACATCCCAGTCCCATTCACCGTCAAATGCTGTGCCTTGTAAACCCGCCCATGAACGAATAGTGTGACGAGTGTTATCAGTATAAATATTACCTACCTCAGCAAAGTTTCTATCCCACTTAATCGTACTACCACCGCCAGCAGCAATTTCAGCCGGCACATAAGGGTTACTACGCTTAATTCGACCCATGTCTATTTGACCAAACTCGCCAGTAGCTGGATCGTAAGTAATCACTAAGTCACTTTCATCTTCACTTTCTGGTGCTTTATTGTTGAATGACTTATTTAAACTATGCTGTAGCTGCCCGTAAAAAGTAATATCGTCGGTTAGCTCAAAATCAACTTTAATCGCCGTATTTAAGCCTTCATCTGGCGTTTTTAACATAACGAATTGATCTGTATCTATGCCGTGCTGTTCTTCAACCCAATCATCACGTAATGTTTGACCGTCATACCAGAAGCCGCCTACGCCACCACTGCCTTCGTGGAAAACACCACCAGGGATAGAGTCACTTAAACTGCGCCAATCAGCTTGGCTAATATCACGCATACACTCGCCATCTCGAGGCTCTGCTTCAGTAAGCATAGTGTTACACATTCTCTCATCATCATAGGAGTGAGATTCTTGAATTTGCGCACGCTTACGGTCGTTATAAGTTAAACCGTATTGTTTATCATAGGTTGAGCTTAAGTAAACATAACCACGACCTTCAGCAAATTCGCTGCCGTAGTTTAAATCTAAAGTAAATTCTTTAGCGCCGCCTTCAACTGACTCACCGCCGCGGGCTTTAAAAGCAAAGCCTTCTTTATCTTGTTGGGTAATAATGTTAACAACACCCGCAATAGCATCAGAGCCATAAGCTGCTGAAGCACCACCGGTAATTACTTCAACTTTTTTAACCATACCTGTAGGGATAGTTGATAAACTTACCGCATTACTGCCGTGGCTGTTTGATACTACACGGCGACCATCAATTAACGTTAACGTACGCTGCGAACCTAAGTTACGTAAGTTAATGGTTGAAAGACCTGTCGCGGTAATGTTTGATTGGCTGTTAGTATTACTACTACTTTCAGAAATTTGTGGTAATTCATCAATTAAAATTTCAGCTAATGAACCTAAACCTGTATCTTCAATCGCTTCGTTGTCCATTGTTGCTAATGGTGTTGCAACCGTGAAACTATCTCGACGTAAACGAGATCCTGTTACCGTAATTTTTTCATCTGCTGTTGATTTTTTTACATTCTTAGCGGGGGTTATTTGTGTAACAGATTTTGCTATTGCATTTTCAGCATCTGCAGCAAATGTGGTTGGTGCAAAAGCGATAGCACTGCCGGCAAATGCTGTATATATAGCAGCGTGAATTGCGATGGTGATTGGGCTCTTATTCATCATTCATCTCTCTTATGTTGTTATTTAGTTATATTTTTTATTATTTATTTTGGTCGCTTCCTAAGGAACCAATTATTTATTAGCTAATATAAATTAATACCTGATAGACGTAAGGTAGAAGTAGTGAGCACGTTAGATAGCAGGCCTCAAATGATCTAACCATAAGTAAAACTCACTAACGCAAAGACACATCGCAAATACACATCAAAGTAATTTCTTGTTAATAAAATGTAATTTAATTAGACTTACTCTGTTGTAAGAAAATCAGCTCACTTATGCAATCTATAGAATATCATTTGTACATCTATTTAATATCTATCCAATAAAAACAACAACTTAAAATAAAAAACAAGTAGCCACGGCTAAAAGCAGTTAATCAGTTACTTTAGAATAAACAAAGTAAGATAAAGGTATTACTTAACTATGATCATTTTATTAACGGCCATTCCAACTAAATCACTACGACATAATGATTAAAGCAACTCATGCTGACTGTTAACGGAAACTTTATTAATTAAATAACCGCTTTATCGACACAGAAGTCACTCAATAACAACTATTTATTGAATAACTAGTTGTACTAAATAATGTGCTTCTGTATTGTCTGAAGTGGTCTAATAAGTTAGATACTCTCAGGTGAATGATGAAATAACATAGTGGTAGGCTTTTCCTCTATGGAGTAGCTATCAGAGCAGCGCCTATAAGCTTAGTGATATTGACATAATAATCTGATAAGACTTAGTTCCTAATAAACATAACAAGTTGAGTAAAAAAGTTTACATAATGCATAATCAGCCTTTTAAAATTGGACGTTATCAGGTAACACCCGAAGAATTTTCTATTCAAATTGATAGTGGTGAAAAACAGTCATTACAACCTAAATTTATCGAAGTACTGGTTTATTTGGCCAAGCATCATGGACGTGTTGTACCTAGAAGCGAACTCATTGACCACATTTGGGGCACTGACAGTTTTGTGGGTGAAAAAAGTTTAACTAATGCCATTTGGCACTTACGGAAAACTTTAACTAAGGTGGAGGGGGAAGAGGAAGTAATAAAGACCATTCGCAAGGCAGGTTATCCAAACCACAATGGCGACAAGATAACCCGCTACTAAGCACTACATCCCATTCAGAACCTATAGCAAGTAGTATAAATTACTCAATAGGTAGCACTATTGAAAGTTCAGTCGATAACTCGTTATATCAAAAACACACGCTCAATAAAAACCTAGCGACCAAAAGCATTAAAGGTCGTACTAAGATAACCAAAAAACAGGCACTCTTTGCTTTAGCTATACTTTTATTAAGCCTATTTTTTATTACTTCGTTTTCTAATGAGCAAAACCCTAGCATAACAACTATCACCAAGCATCCAGGCAGTGAGCTTTTTCCTGCCCCTTCACCCGATGGTCGTTTTGTAGTTTATAGCCAAGTATTATCAAACCAGCCGATTAATCTTTTTATGAAAGATACTCATCAATTATCCTTACCCCCCAAGCAGTTAACCTTTGATGATGCTATTGAACGACAAAGTGTTTGGAGTAATGACGGTCAATACCTTTACTTTGCTCGTAAAGATAAAGCGAATAAAAGTTGTTATTACATACAATTAAAAGTAGCTAGTCAGCAAGAGACTCCAATAGCGACTTGCCCTATGCAGGGGATTTATTATTATCTGGATATATCACCCGATAATAAAATACTTGCTGTATATAACAGAAGTACTTCAGCTAAAAGATCGGGGATTTACTTTATTGATTTAACCTCAAAAAACTTCACTATGACCCGTTTTTCTTGTGATACTGGTTGTCAATATAAAGATAGAGATATGGCTTTTTCTCCCGATGGTAAATACATCGCCGTTGCCCGACGTCTTAACCGTTTAAGTGAAAATATTTATCTAATTAACTTAGCAACTAACGTAACCACACAACTGACCTTTGATGAAGAAGATATTGTCGGTATGTCTTGGTTTAGTGGTAGCAAAAAACTAGTTTTTGCCGCTCAACGCGCTGATACTCGCTCTGGCTATATGATAGACATTAACAATAAAGTAAAAAAACCGTTACACTTATCAGGGTTTAGTTACCCAAGTATTGCCAAACATTCACAGCAACTTTATTATCAAGAACGTAAAGAAAATTCATCATTAGTAAGCTTACAGCTTAATGACACTATCGCGAATAGCCCTTTTCCGGTGTTACAATCAAATTTTACCTATGAATCTCCTGATTACAATCCAGTGACTAATTTAATGGTATTTTCTTCTAACGAATCAGGCTTTGATGAACTATGGTCAGCAAAAGTAGATGGTAGCGCACGCAAACAGTTAACTAATTTACAGCAAACTATTCGCCATCCTAAATGGTCACATGACGGTAAAAAAGTAGCTTTTTTAGCGCCACTATCACAAGGAAGTGGCGCTGGCATCTATATTTATTCAATCGAAAATGAGAAAGTAACCTTACTAAAAAGTCCTTTTGTGCAACATAATCGTCCCACTTGGTCGCTTGATGATACTAAAATTATCTCTGCCATTTATGGTGATAAACATACCGATATTTACAGTATTACTATTGCTGACGGAGTAACTAAACGTCTAACCTTTGATAGTGCCCGATATGGGGTAATGATCAATGCTGATACCTTACTTTATACCAAGATGAAAAAGGGCTTATGGCAAAAAAATATTAATAATGATCAAGCTGCAAAAAAAATAATTAATGGTAATTTGTTTAATACCCTCTACTCATGGACTTATCAAAATGATCATGTTTATTATCAAAAAATATTTAATGACCACTACCAATTGATCACCTATGATCTAACCAATAAGATGCAATCACCTTTGGTAAGATTGCCGTTAAACTCAATTTCCTTAAGCGATAGCATTAGCTATATAGCCAGCGAAGACAGCTTACTCTATACCAGCAGTAGTTTTCCTCAAGCGAATATAAAAATGATAACAACTAACCACTTATATTAGGGGTTATGTTCTTGAAGGTTAAATTTTTTTGTCTTTTACCTTATGAGAAGGCAGAGCCTTTTAATTAGATAAAGATAAAAAACGAAAAAGCCAACAAATGACGAACATTGGTTGGCTTTTATTTATATTTTTTGCAAGAGTTTACAACTTAGGCTAAGTAAGCTGTCCCTGTTCACTTGCTTTATCATCACTACTTTCAATACCCTCTAGTTGCTCTACTTCAATGGCTGAAACACGTTGCAAACCTCTAGGTAGCTTATTACCACGACGACCACGCTCACCTTTATAGTGTTCTATATCTACGGCTTTTAACGTAAGTTTACGTTTGCCTGCATGTAAGGTAATGGCTGCACCTTCAGGAATAATACAAAGTAAACTAACAAACTCTTCACGCGTTTTGGCGCGTGCCGCAGGAATATTAATAACTTTATTCCCCTTGCCCTTACTCAGTACCGGTAGGTTTTTCACAGGAAAAACCAGCATACGCCCTTCGCTCGTTATGGTTAAGCAATTATCCGTGTCAATATTATGAATACGCATTGGTGTCATTACCTTTGCTGCCTCTGGTAAGGTAATTAACGCTTTACCATTTTTATTGCGACTCACCATATCAACAAAGCTACTAACAAAACCATAACCTGCATCACTTACTAACAAATACTTAGTGTCATCATCAGACATAATACTATGAACAAAAGCTTTACCTGGCGCAAGATTAAAACGACCTGTTAAGGGCTCACCTTGGGAGCGTGCCGTGGGTAAAGTATGCGCATCGGTGGTAAAAGCACGACCGTCTGAGCCAATAAAAACTACGGGTCGATTACTGCGCCCTTTTGAGGAGCATAAATAACTATCACCAGCTTTATAGCTTAAGCTTGTCGGGTCAATATCATGACCTTTAGCACAGCGCGCCCAACCTTTGTCAGAAATAACAACAGTTACTGACTCGCTAGGCACTAAATCTTTTTCTGTTAACGCTTTTGATTCACTACGTTCAACCAATTTAGAGCGACGATCATCACCATAAAGTTTAGCTGCTTCAAGGATCTCTTTTTTCATTAGCGTATTCATTCGCGCTTTTGAATTAAGAATTTTTTCTAAATAGTCTTGTTCAATACGTAGTTCATCTTGTTCTGCTCGAATTTTTATTTCCTCGAGCTTGGCTAGTTGGCGTAATTTTATTTCTAGAATTGAGTGTGCTTGCGTTTCAGATAACGCAAAGCGAGAGATAAGCTCAGCTTTAGGATCATCAAAGCCGCGAATTATTTCAATCACTTCATCAATATTTAAGTAAGCAACTAATAAACCATCAAGGATATGCAAACGGGCTAAGATTTTATCTAAGCGGTATTGTAAGCGACGACGTACTGTTTCACGGCGATACTCGAGCCATTCAGACAAAATAACCAGTAAGTTTTTTACTGCAGGACGGTTATCTAAACCTATCATATTGATATTTACACGATAGCTTTTTTCTAAATCAGTGCTAGCAAATAGATGCTGCATTAGCTGTTCTACATCAACACGATTTGAGCGCGGTACAACGACAAGACGTACCGGGTTTTCATGATCAGACTCATCACGCAGATCAACGACCATAGGTAACTTTTTCGCGGTCATTTGTGCGGCAATTTGTTCTAATATCTTACCGCCAGAAGCTTGATGCGGTAGTGAAGTAATAACAATATCGCCCTGCTCTACATCATAAACAGCACGCATTTTTATACTACCACGGCCTGTTTGATAAATTTTTTCAATATCGGCTTTTGGGGTAATAATCTCAGCATCGGTTGGATAATCTGGTCCTTGCACAAACTCCAGTAAATCGCTTACTTCTGCTTTTGGATTTTCAATTAAGTGTACACAAGCATCGGCTATTTCACGGACATTATGTGGCGGAATATCTGTTGCCATACCGACGGCAATACCGGTAATACCGTTGAGTAAAATATGCGGTAAACGCGCCGGCAAAGTTTTTGGCTCTTCCATAGTACCATCAAAATTTGGCTGCCAATCAACCGTGCCTTGCCCTAACTCAGCCAGTAATACTTCACTAAAACGTGATAGACGTGATTCCGTATAACGCATTGCCGCAAATGATTTAGGATCATCGGGTGCCCCCCAGTTTCCTTGACCATCTACTAAAGGGTAACGATAAGAAAAAGGTTGTGCCATCAACACCATGGCTTCATAGCAAGCACTATCGCCATGGGGATGAAATTTACCTAATACATCGCCCACGGTACGCGCTGACTTTTTATATTTAGCGGTTGCAGATAAACCAAGCTCTGACATTGCATACACTATACGACGTTGAACTGGTTTTAAACCATCGCCTATATGTGGCAAAGCTCTATCCATAATGACGTACATGGAATAATTTAAATAAGCTTCTTCGGTAAAACGCCTCAGAGGGACTTGTTCTACTCCATCAAGGCTATATTCGAGCGCATCTGACATGAATTGGTTTCCTGATATTACATATTGGGTTGTGATAAGTGTCTTAGGGTATAACTTTTAGTATAACTTTACTTATATCGTTAACGAGATAAACCAAAAGCATAGCTCAACATATTATCAAAAATAAGTTAAGAATAATTAAGTTAAGAATAATAGCCAAGCCAGCTTGAGCATGATTCGCTTAGGTGTACTAAGACGATCATGTTGACTTGGGTTTGGTATGGGTATAGCTTAGCTGATTATGTGCTTAGACAACACAGATAAAGTAACAAATGCACTAATATTAGCTGTCTGTTAAGTTATTTCACACGTCGCTCTTGTGATGCGACGATATTTTTATAACAAACAACGCTATTACGACCTTGTGCTTTAGCTTGGTACATAGTTAAGTCTGCACCATGTAATAAATCATCGAAACTTATTTGCTTATCGTTCATGGTTATTACACCAATGCTGATAGTTATTGTGTTAGGTAACATTAATGATGAAAAGTCATAATGTGCTATTTTTTTATTAATGTGCATGGCAATGGCCTTCGCTTTATTGCAGTCGGCAAAAGGCAATAACGCCACAAACTTATCACCCGCTAAACGAGCAAGAAAATCACGGGATCGCATGGTTTCTTTCATTAATTGCGACACGACCACTAACGCGCTATCACCAAGGTGATGACCCACCTTGTCATTAAGTTGTTTAAAGTGGTCTACGTCTATTAAAAGCACCGATAACTCTTCAGGTTGATGTGTAAAGTTATTGACCATCTGCTCACCTTGCTCAAACAGAGCACTTCGGTTGGCTAGGCCGGTTAGGTCATCAGTTTTCGTTAAAGTCAGCAACTTATTACGCACTCTTAGCTGTCGGTAAAAAAGTAATAAAAAAAGAATAGCCGTGCAAATAATCAAGATGAAATTATACTGTTGTGACGATTTTTCTTTTTGTACTTCAACAACACGTCTCTCTTTTAACTCGTTTTGATTTTCCATCAAAATATTGTTAGCTTTCTTACTTTGCACTTCAAAGGACTGCTCTAACGATTCAATCATATTCAAGCGCTTATTTTTACGATAAATGTTATATTTTTTTAAATACGCTTTTTGTTCGAGGTAAGCAAGATCATATTGTTGTTGTCTTGCATAGTGCTCTGACAATAATAAATGTAACTGTAAAAATGCAGGTTGAGCTAATTGCTCAATAGAAATTTGCTCTGATAACTTATCTGCTTGCTGCAAAAGCATAATTATCTGTGCGTTGTGCTCACTACTTTCGGCGCTATCAATAACCTCACTAGAATGATTATTTTGGTTAAATAAACTTTCTTTTAATAACGCTTGAGCCACTAATAATAAATATTGCTCTGCCGCATTTAATAGCACTTTAGATAAGGTAAATTGTGCCAACGCTATATCAATTTGCTGGTGATTAATG
Organism: Colwellia ponticola; assembly: GCF_005885605.1. Classification (GTDB taxonomy): domain Bacteria; phylum Pseudomonadota; class Gammaproteobacteria; order Enterobacterales; family Alteromonadaceae; genus Colwellia; species Colwellia ponticola. Next base: position 123,766 of record NZ_SZVP01000001.1, read on the forward strand.
TTCGTTTTGTTTAACTCGGTAATTAACGGTAGTAATTGCGCGTTTATCGGTAACTTATTGATAACAGTTAGAGGCGGTACAGTGTTTTTATTGGCTGTAGTGTTTACTGATAACAAGAGCTTATCAGCTTTATTAACAGGCTCATTAGCCAGACAGGTTGTCACTAGTAGCCACTGTATAAACAGTATTATCAATTGCCGTTGACCGGTGAGTTTCATTAGCTACACACCTTATTTTTTCCAGAAGTTTTCGCTTGTGCAAGCTGTGTTTCGGCTTTTGCAATTAAACTCACTAGATCATTATCATTTGTTAACGTTGCAATACCAATGCTAATACTGACTTTTTCAATAGTATCATTGTCAATAGTAATGAATGTCCATGCATGTTGCTTTACCCCTAAACGAACGCGCTCTGCTATTTCAATGGCTGATGCCATGTCAGCTCGAGGTAAGCAAACCATAAACACTTTGCCCCCAAAACGACCGAATATATCACTTTTACGCATTATATTAGCGCCCAAGGATGCAATCTCAGCTAAGACTGTATCGCCAATAGAATAACCAAATTTATCGTTAATCTCTTGCAGGTGGCCAACCTCTATTAACAATACACTTAATTGCTCTTGATTTTTTTTTGCTCGTTTAAATGCTTCTTCTGATTTACTCAGTAAGCTGTATCTATTAGCAACGCCGGTGAGGTCATCAATACGTGAGGTAATATTAAGCTTATGCTGACTTTGCATTAATTTAATCAACACCCAAGAAAAAGATAATACAATTAAAATACTGATAATGATGTATATACGCAGTGCTTTATTTTCTAAGTTCGCTTTAGATAAACTCGCTTCATAGCGTACCTTTTGGCTCTGTAATATTTTACCTTGCTTATCTGCCTGCTCAGCTTCTAGCTTGAGTCGTACCTGGGTAACAGACAAACTATCTTCGTTTTCATATAACTTATCTGTTAACGCGATAACACTAGACTGAGTTTGATAAGCTTGTTTATATTTTCCTTGCTGATAAAAAACCTTCGCTTTGAGCTTAATCATTCTGACGTAACGCTGCTTTTTAATTATCGTTGAGGCTGGGTACTTGGTTATTATTTTTTCAACTCGCCCTATACTCATTAGTACTTCATCATAGCGCCCTAACTCGTATAAAATATTAGCCTCGTTATAGTAATACTGTAGCTGATAATCATATTTTTCAGTCAACTGTAAATGTTTTTTTGCTATCAATAAATAGCGATAAGCCGCATCAGGGTTACTAGCAGTCTTTTTTAAGTGCGCCCACGCTACGCCCAAATAAACATTAAACATACTCTCGCTTGGCGTATCTTGGGTAAACTCAGCAATAATGGTGTTAAAAACAATGATGGCTTGCTGATAATTTTTATTTCGAATGTGGTTGATAGCAATATTATGTAAACTGCTGTGAGCAGCTAATAACATCCCTGCTTTTTTGAAGTGTAAATACGATTGCTGATAGTAAGCCATAGACTGTTCATCTTGCAGCAAATGAGAATAAACGATACCTAGCTCAGTATTAGCATTACCTTTGAGCTTTTCATCGTCGGTTTGCTTTGCAATATTATAAGCATCATTGAGCAAGACTAAAGAGCGTTTAAAATCATCGGTAAGGTAGGCAATAGCACCTAAATTAATAAGCCCTGCGGCAATTTGTATTTTATTGTGCAGTGATTCAGCAACTTCTAAGCCTCTTTTATACTCTTTAGTTGCTTGAGGAATATCACCTAAACTCTCTAAAGCAAACCCTTTTAAATATAATAACTCGCTAATTAAAATACTTGGACTCACTAGCTTTTTGGCGACACTAAGACCTTTATTGGCGGTGTTTTTAGCAGCGCGGTAACTATTTTGCTCAATTTTTATTTCGGTCAGTAGTTTAAAATAAACTAAGTTTTGCTCTACGGTTAACGTACTCAGTTTATTTTGATAAACGTTGAGTCGCTTAAGAGAGAGTGCTAAATCGCGCTTTTTTAGCTCTTTTACTTGCTCTGCAACTTGATTAAATTGTCCATGTACTGCTTTTTCTTGTGCACTTTTTTCTTGTGCAGTTATAGGCATAGACAATAACAGCCCAGCAATACTAATAAAAATAGCGACTAACGTAGCCGCTATTTTTTGAGTAGCGCAGTTAAACAATCGCCATATCGCCTTTACTTTGTAACCAAATTTTTCTATCTGGGCTTCGTTTTTTAGACAATAACATATCCATTAATTCCATTGTTTCACTGTGTTCATCAACGGTTAACTGGACTAACCGGCGCGTATTCGGGTCCATCGTTGTTTCACGCAGTTGTAAGGGATTCATTTCACCTAGACCTTTAAAGCGTTGTACATTTACCTTACCTCGTTTTTTCTCTGCGGCAATTTTATCTAAAATACTGTCTTTTTCAGCTTCATCTAAGGCGTAAAATACTTCTTTACCAATATCAATACGATAAAGTGGCGGCATAGCCACATAAACATGCCCAGCTTGTACTAGAGGTAAAAAGTGCTGCATAAATAAGGCACATAGCAGTGTCGCTATGTGTAATCCATCGGAATCGGCATCCGCTAAAATACAAATTTTACCGTAACGAAGTTCACTCAAGTCATCATTGTCAGGGTCAATGCCTAAGGCGACTGAAATATCATGAACCTCTTGCGAAGCTAAAATTTGCCCAGAGTCTACTTCCCAAGTGTTAAGGATTTTGCCTCTTAGCGGCATGATTGCTTGAAACTCTCGATCTCTTGCTTGTTTGGCACTACCGCCAGCAGAATCTCCCTCCACTAAAAACAGTTCGGTGCGAGCTAAATCTTGACTACCACAATCGGTTAATTTACCTGGTAAAGCGGGACCTTGGGTGATCTTTTTTCGCACCACTTTTTTACTGGCTCGCATGCGTTTTTGCGCATTGTTAATACAAAACTCAGCCAGTAACTCTGCTTTATCTGTATGCTCGTTTAACCATAAACTAAACGCATCCTTAACAACACCGGTCACAAAAGCCGCACATTGGCGTGACGATAATCGCTCTTTCGTTTGTCCAGCAAATTGTGGATCTTGCATTTTAATTGATAAAATATAACTACATTTATCCCAGATATCATCAGGGGTTAATTTGACGCCTCGTGGTAGTATATTTCTAAATTCACAAAATTCTCGCATTGATTCAAGTAAGCCTTGACGCATACCATTAACGTGCGTGCCACCAGCGACGGTAGGAATTAAATTTACGTAGCTTTCACCAATACTGTCACCACCTTCTGGTAACCAGGTAACAGCCCAGTCGGCCGCTTCAAGCTGTGAAGAAAAGCTACCAACAAAAGGTTCTTCAGGTAATGAAACATAACCTTGTACGGCTTCTTTTAAATAATCGACTAGACCATCTTCATAACACCACTGATACTTTTTATCTTCTATTTTGTCATGAAACTTTAAAGTTAAGCCCGGACACAATACCGCTTTGGCTTTAAGTAAATGCGTTAAGTGACGTACTGAAAACTTAGCTGTATCAAAGTAGCTAGCATCTGGCCAAAATCTTATGCTGGTACCGGTATTTCGCTTACCGACGGTGCCAGTTTCTCGAAGCTCTTCAACTTTATCTCCATGCTCAAATGCCATTTCAAAGATTTTACTATCTCTTCTGACACTAACATCAACGCGGGTTGATAACGCATTCACAACCGAAATACCTACTCCATGTAAACCGCCGGAAAACTGATAACTTTTATTAGAAAATTTACCACCAGCGTGAAGTTTACAAAAAATAAGCTCAATACCCGACACCCCCTCTTCTGGGTGAATGTCGATAGGCATACCTCGACCATCATCGGTTATTTCAAGCGACTGGTCTTTATGTAAAACAACGCTAATATTTTGTGCATGACCAGCAAGAGCTTCATCAACTGAGTTGTCAATAACCTCTTGTCCTAAATGATTAGGCCTGGTGGTGTCGGTATACATGCCTGGACGTCGGCGAACGGGTTCTAAGCCACTGAGTACTTCAATGGAGTCGGAGTTATATTGATCAGTCATGGTAAACTCAATGTATTCCCAGTCAAAGGGAGATTAGGTGTTGCTAACGTTATTGATGGCAAGTTAAAAAATTTACTTATATTAGGTAAGCATTGTTCAAAATTGATAAAACTATGATCGCCACCTTCTTGTACTATTAATCGACAATGTTGATATTGTTGTACAGCTTGTCGGTAATTTAACACTTCGTCACCCGTTTGTACCATGACGAGGTAATTATTTTTTTCACTACCTGTGCTTGTTGGTGCATTTTGTTCAAGCGATTTTAACTGTGCTATATGCCCTTGTGTTACTTGAAACACTTCCTTGGTATAAGGATTTACTTGCTCCCCCATATAATCATGCAGGAGTTCGTAGGGCGTTATTGCCGGATTCACTAACACGGCTAAACAGTTGTATTTTTTAGCAAGGTAACGAGCAAAATACCCCCCTAATGAGGAACCGATTAAGCACCATTGTGTGCTTACTGTGTTTGAACTATTTTTTTCAGTAGCGGGTACTGTTTCTTGTTCGAGAATTTGTTCTAGCTGAGCAATAGCTTGCATTGGCGTTGTGGCTAATTGCGGGCAGAAAAAGCCAACCTCTGGAAAATTTCTGGCTAAATATTTTCGTGTTTGTTCTGCTTTTAAAGACAATGGCGAAGAATTAAAACCATGAATATAAAGAATATTTTTTTTCATTATTTTTTATTAACTCTTTTCATTATTTTTTCATGAGTAAGTAATAGTTAACGGCTTAAACAACACAATATAAAGTGGAGAGCAAGTAGCGACGTTACTAAGCGCTTATAAATACACAACATTCGTTGTTAATTGACCATCAGCGTGCAAATAAAAAAAACGATAAGCTGGACCTTTAGCTAACGCTGCAACACCATCAGCACAGGGGTCAAATTGAATTGATGTTGCCGGGCAAGTATATAGAGGTAATGCTACTTTATGGTTTGTTAGCTTTTTAGTTAACAAGCGCTCACCATGAACATGACCACAGGCAATAGCTTTTATATTATTATAACCATTAAGTACCTGCCAAAAAGCGGCTTTATTTTGCAAGCCGTGTTCATCAATAAAGTAGCCAACATCAATAGGATGATGATGCATAACCAGTAGCTGATGCTTCTCTTTTTTTATAGCCGATTGCAATTTTACCAAGGTTTTATCACTGACATAACCTGCTGGCGTTGCACTTTTACTGTCAATAAGCTGTACTTGCCAATGCGATAAATTAATTTCTTTATCCGCAACAAAGGGGGCTACAGAAAAGTATTTAGCCAAGAGTTCGGGGTCATCATGATTACCTGCTACGTAATAAATAGGTACAGTAATATTGCACTCTTGAACACAGTCAACAAAATTTTGGTACGATTGCTCACTATGATCTTGCGTTAAATCACCGGTAAAAACGATAATATCAATACTGGGATTATTGGCAATATTTTGTAAAACCTTTTTAAGGTTTTCATAAACGTTATAACCGTGATGTAAACCTTGTTGAGATGAAAATAAATGACTGTCGGTAATTTGTGCCAACACGATAGACTTACTTTGCAAAGCACGTGATTGTGTAGAAGTCATAAGGTGATAATCAAACCATTAATAATATAAGTTAACTAAGAAATGAACAAAAACTAGCCATTAAGCTCAACATTGACTTGCCCTAAACGTAAACACAAATGCAGCCATTCATTTAAAAATTGATTAATTTGCTGTTTTTCATCTTGCTGATGCATATGACTATTAGGATAATCGTAGCGAGGCTTTACTTGTCTAATATCCTGTGTAGAAAGTACTTCAGCCATACGAGCATCGTGGTATAAACGAATGGTCATACGTGGTTGTAGTGCGTTGGTGACTGCCCTAGGAATATTTTTCAGCGTGTGGCTTAAACTATCTTGCTCGAAGCTAATAACCGAGGTATAGCGAGTAACGTCCTGGATGGTGACATTATAATTAAGAAAATCACTGATAAAAAAATGACGGCTCTCCCCCAGCGCGGTTTTATTAGCTAATACTTTTAGTAACAACATATAATTATTAGCGCACAAAGTCATTAAACTCACTAAATTAGGTCGATAGCTTGCTTGATTGCTTTGTTTGCTGATATTAACTGATGCTCTATTAGGAAAAAAACTCATGGATGCCTCTTCATCGCTATATTATTAACGCTCTACTTATTACCAATGCGCACATATTTCACAGGTAACGTTGGTAATTTAATGCCAACCATTGTAACCCGATAACAGTAGCCGCGTTAGTAATTTTACCTTGAGTTAATAGCTCAAGTGCTTTAGTGCGACTAACAAGGTGTAAGAGAATATCTTCATTTTCTTTTGGTAAACCATAAACACTACCTGATTTTACGGTATTACTATCAAAGTGCGCTAAATACAAATGAATACGTTCGCTCATACCACCAGGACTAGAAAGATACTCCATAATAGGTACTAAATCATCTTCATTAAGGGTTAAGTCTGCTTCTTCTTTAGCTTCTCGTATAGCCACTTCAACGGCGGTTTCATTAGCATCAAACATACCCGCAATAAATTCTAATAACCAAGGGCTATCATCGCCTCTTAAGGCTCCTGGTCTAAATTGCTCTATCAATAATACTTTATCTAATGTGGGATCGTAAGGCATAACAACCACAGCATCGCCACGCTCAAAGACTTCTCGGGTAAATAATTGGCTTTGTTTACCTGAGAAAAGTGTATGTTGTAATGAATATTCATTCATTTTAAAAAAGCCCTGATACCTTGTTTTCACTGAGCGTACCGACACATCATGGTTATTGAAGCTAAACATAGCTAACGATTTATACTTTTTACTTTTCATCAAGCCTCTCTTTTTAATAAAAATTTGTTACACTAATAGACAATTATTTTATTTGGTTAATTTAAAAATCCCTGTAGGATACGCTACCAGCGTGCCTCATTAAATAGATACTCAGAGTAATACTCTCAAGGAATTCCTTACTCATGAAAAAAACATTCAGTACACTAATTATAGCAATAACCACAGCTGTAACTAGCACACATGCCCAAGCAGATGATTTACTTACTGTTTATCAACAAGCACTATTAAACGATCCTGTGGTTTTAAAGTCACAAGCACAGTTTATGATAGTAAAAGAAGATATCACCCAAGCTCGTTCTGTTTTATTACCTCAACTTAATGCAACGGGTGGTTACTCAGTAGGTGAGCAAGAATCATACGTAACATTTAACGGTTCAACTATAGATAATGAATTTACCAGTTTAACCTATGGTGCCAACTTAAATATGCAGCTTTACCATCATGATAGCTGGTTACGTTTAGGTAACGCCAAAAAAGCGGCGCATCAAAGTGATTTAACTTATCAAGTTGCTAAACAAGACTTAATTACTCGTGTCGCCAAAGCCTATTTTGATTTACTTAGCACGAAAGACGATCTTGTTTTTGCTACCGCAGAAAAAGAAGCTATTGCCCGTCAACTTGAGCAAACTAAACAACGTTTTTCGGTAGGATTAACGGCAATTACCGATGTCTATGAAGCACAGGCACAATTTGATAGCGCCGTTACTGAAGAAATTCGTGCTGAAAATGCTATTTTTCAAGCCGAGGAAGAGTTACGTGTTATTACTAATTCCTATCCTAAAGACATTAGTGTACTAAATACCGAACGTTTTAGTACCAGTACGCCTGTACCAAGTAGCGCCAATGAATGGCAAGTGACTGCAGAAGCTAAAAACCTAGATTTAATCACCGCGAAAGTAGGCATTGATATTGCCCAAGACAATATCAAAATAGCGCGTGCTGGTCATTACCCAACGTTAGATTTTGGCGCGAACTACACCGGTAATAACGATGAATCAACCGTCAACAATATTACTACCGACGTCCCTAACTTAAACGGTTACTCGCTTGGCGTGCAGTTAAGTGTGCCAATTTATTCTGGTGGTGCTATTGAAAGTTCAGTGCGTAAAGCACAAAACAGCTTTGTATTGGCCAGCCAAGATTTATCGTTAACGCATCGCAGTGTTGTTCGTACCACACGTAATGCTTACAATACGGTTATTACTGCTATATCAGCTATTAAAGCCTTTGAGCAATCAGTATTAAGTGCGCAAAAAGCATTAGAAGCAACTGAAGCGGGCTTTGAAGTAGGTACACGTACTATTGTTGATGTATTAGATAGCACGCGTAATTTATATAACGCAAAACGTAACTTATCTTCAACGCGATACTCTTATATTCAAAACGTTTTATTATTAAAACGCGCTGCTGGTACTATCACTGACGAAGATATTAATGCCATTAACTCTGGCTTAATGAAAGCGAGTTAATCACTTATTAGTACTTATCATCGATTCATGTAGATGGTATTAAATGTATAAAAAAAGTGACCGCTAGCTGATAACGCTACTGGTCACTTTTTTATGTATACTGACTTATTTACATTATTTATCTGTATGACTTATATTGCTTACATTAAGCCTCTAAAAAAAGTAACCAGTTCTTTTGCTTCACGCTCAACTGAATAGTGCGCCAAAACACGCTCGCGACCACTACGACCCATTTGCATAAGCTTTTCTTCATCGGCTAACAACAACGACATTTTTTCTGTGACTGCTGCTAAGTCGTTAACCGGTACAACGTAACCGTCCACGCCCTCGCGTACAACTTCTGGCCACGCCCCCGCTTCACTCGCTAATACTGCGGCACCACTACTCATGGCTTCTAAAATCGTTAAACCAAAACCTTCGTTTTCACTTAACGCAACCACTAGCGACAAGCTGCTAAATATTTTAGGAATATCAGCGAAATTTTGCTCACCAGCAAAAATAATGCGGTCAGTTAAACCTGCTTGTGCAATTTTTAGCTGTAATTCATTAACAAAACTTTCATTACTTGACGAGATAGAACCAACAACCACGGCAGTGTAGTCAGGTTTATCTTTTAATAGTGCAATGCAAGCTTCAACAAATAAATGTACCCCCTTTTGCTGGCGAACCCGCCCTAATATAGCAATACCTTGCTTACCTTTGATACTATTTTTAGGCAGTAAATCAAGCGATTGCCATGCTTGGCTTTTATCTGTCGCTGGCAGGTAAATATCGGTTTTTACGCCATGATAAATTATTGCATCAGGTTTACGATGTAAATAACTAGCTGAGGCTTTACACATAGCTAATACCGCATCCATTCTATCCGTTAGCCATAAAGTAAAGCCTGAACGATGACGCTGCGCTGCGCTGCTAAAAACAATTTTTAGTTTTACGCGAAAAATATGCTTCAATATTAACGCTTGGATCATTTCATCAACACGACGCGCATGAAAAATTCTAAACTTACCAGAGGCAAGTGGCTTGACACATAAACGTGCAACTTGCCAAAAGCTAATGGATAACGATTCGTCGGGTAAATGATGCTTACCCATAACGCGTAAATTAATTAACGCTTGTTCGTGCGACAACACCTGTAACATGGTTGAAGTAACACCAGAAAAATTAGAATTAGAATTACCAATAATTAATTCGATATCTTGTTCATTGACGCTATTTTTTTCTTTTTGACTCATCACAACCAGCAATTAGTAATATATAAAATAATAGCAACCATTCTACGCCAAAGCAGATCATAAGTTAATTGCCTATTTAAAAGTAACTTAGGTATAATCAACCTATATATTTCCTCAGAGAGAACAGTGTGAGTAGCAATAAAGTTTTACAACCTAATTTCAAGTTATCTTTTTTATTACCAAAATATTGGCTCACTTGGCTGGGTGTTTTTATTCTTTACACTATTTCATGGCTGCCTTTTAAATTACAGCTTGCTATGGGGCGTATGCTTGGCCGTTTATTAATGAAAATAGGCTCTAAGCGTAAACATGTAGCTTTAACAAACCTTAGGCTATGTTTTCCCGAGAAAAGTGAAAAAGATTTACAAATTTTATTAAAAAAGAACTTTGAAAACACTGGCATTGCTTTGTTTGAAACCGGTATGGGCTGGTGGTGGCCAGATTGGCGGGTAAAACGTAAATTTGAAGTAAAAGGTTTAGAGCACCTTGAAAAGGCCCGCCAAGAAGGTAAAGGCGTATTACTACTAGCAATGCATTATTTAAGTGTTGAAATGAATGCTAGAGGGGTTGGCTGTAGTCATCCTATGGTGGTTTTTTATCGACCTCATAATAATCCGCTGATGGAATTTTTTCAATTTCGAGGCCGAGGTCGCTCTAATAAATACATGCTTGGCAAACGAGATGTAAAAGGCTTAATTAAGGCGCTAAAAGACGGCGAGGCTTGTATTTATCTACCGGATCAAGATTACGGCAGAAACCGTAGCGTGTTTGTGCCATTTTTTAAAGTAAAAGAAACGGCAACGACAACGGGTACCTTACTGTTTGCTCGACAACGCAATGTTGAAACTATGATGATCATTCCAGTAAGAAATGATGATGGCAGTGGTTATACCTTAGAAATTCTGCCGCCATTAGAAAACTTTCCAACTAAGGATGATATTGCTGATGTCACCCGTATTAATCAAGAATTAGAAAAGGCAATATTACGCAAGCCCGAACAATACATGTGGCTTCATAGACGTTTTAAAACCAGACCAAACCCAGAAGATGCCTCGCTATATAAGTAACATGCATTTAAGTAGCGAGTATACATATAGTTAATGAGAGTTAAATGGCAGCAGTAAAAATAACATTAAGTGTATAAGCATCATAATAAACAGTGAGGTTGATTAACCAATGAACTTTTGGCTACGAAATATTATATTAGGAGTCTTACTCACCGCACTCGCTGTGGCATTTTTTGCTAATCAAGATTTCCTACTTTCACTTGATGGCTCTTTGGGGCAAGTGGACGAAAGTGCAATAAAACCAACCATTGCTACTACAGATGCAGCGCCACAAGCGGGTAACAATAATGTGTCTGGGGAGGCAAAAAATAAAAGCTCAAATAATGCCGCCGCTGTAGGTTTATCTAAGTTTTATGCTAACTTATACGGCGAACATGACGGAAAAGGTCCTAAAATACTTAATAATATTGTTTACCTTCCTGACCCTCAAGGCGACATAGAAGTGTTACTGCAAGCAAGAGCCATGGTGGTTCGTCCTTATAAAGATACTTGGCGAGGTCATATTGAATCAAGACGATTTAGTCGCGGTGAAACTTTAAATCAGAAACTGACTGAGTATGCTGAAGATGATGGTCTGTTATTATTTTGGTGGATAAACCGCGATTATGTTATCAAAGACCCTTTTAGGATTAAGGAAGATATTTTAAAAACAACGTTTAAAGCCGCCAAAGCCGTTGAAGGGCATTTTGACTCCGGTCTTTCTATTTTCTTTTGTAATAATCAGCGCGCTATCGTTGTTATTAAAAGCGCTCCTCACCCATTTTTAGATGAGGAATGCATTTTATTAGTCAGTGATAATCCATACTAGTCCTGACCAGTGACACGATTACTTAATCAATTAAGTATTTTTGCCAGATTTTTTCAATCACACCCGGCCCTGTTAACGCTTCTTTGGCGATGATTTGCCCGGCATTTTGCATCATTGCTTGGTGACCTTGTGCTCTGAGCTTTTGATACATATCGCTTAATTGTTGCTGCTCTACCTCTTCTAGCAAGCCTAGCGTTAATAAGGTTTCAAATATTCTTAAATTGTCACAAAAACGCATTAATTCATGATGTTTATTGGCATGGGCAAGCACTAAAAATTGTGCTAAAAATTCAATATCAACTAAGCCTCCTTGACCCTGCTTAATATCAAAATGTGTAGTATTAGATTTATCTAAATGATTACGCATTTTTTCACGCATTGTCACAATGTCATTTTTAAGCTCAGTAAAGTCTCTTGGCTGTGAGAGAACATCTTGTCTAATATCGAGAAATTGCTGGCGAAGTTGGTCATTACCAAAAATCATCCGAGCTCTGACTAGTGCCTGATGCTCCCATGTCCAAGCATCGTCATGTTGATATTGTTCAAAGGTGTTTAAATGTACCACTAATAAACCTGAGTTACCTGATGGTCTTAAACGCATATCAAGTTCATATAGTATACCGCTGTTCATACGGGTATTAAAAATATGCATAATGCGCTGGGCTAATTTCATATAAAACTGACTAGCAGGCACGACTTTACTACCGTCCGATCTACCTGTAGTATTTTCAGTTACATCACTATGGTGCACAAAGACTAAATCTAAATCTGAGCTATAACCTAATTCTACCCCACCCGTTTTACCATAAGCGATAACACCAAAGCCTTTTTCATTAGTGCCGTCTAAACAGGTGGTTGGTACACCAAAACGTTCGCTTATATGTTGCCAAGAGAGGTTGATGACTTCCGTTAAAATAGCCTCCGCTAAGGCCGTTAAATGATCGCTGATTTTGGCTACGGGTAACACATCAGCAATTTCAGCCGCGGCAATACGTAATTGCTGCGATTGTTTAAACTGCCGTAACGCTTCCATTTGCGCTTCAAGATCTTCTTCAGGAATTCTCAACATACGTTCACGTAGTTCTAGCGCATAAGAGGATAATTGTGGTGGATTATGAAGTAATTTAGGATCAATAAGCTCGTCAAGTAAAATTGGGTATTTTGCTATATAATCCGTTACCCAGCTACTTGCTTGGCATAAGTGCATCAGTTGCTTGAGTGCCCCTTCATTTTCAAAAAGTAGCTCTAAATAGGCTGTACGAGTAACCACTTTGCTAAAGACTTGTAACACCCTAGCCAAGACTTGTTCTGCCATCTCATTTTTCTGGAGTCGACATAAAAGTAATGGTATTAACTTATCTAAAACCTGACGGCCTCTATTTCCTATACTCCGTTTACTGATGTCTTCTCGAAATTCATGAAGAGTTTGCCAAACTTTATCACTGTCCCAGGTAACATCTTCTTGTGCTAGCCAAGTAATAGACTCTTCATCACTCCAACGACTATGCCAAAGTATAACCCAGTGTTCATCCGCTGCTTGATGATTAGGACTATCGATACCAATAAGTAAATCAAACTCTTGGTGTACCGCATTCATGTGTTTAGCTAATACAGTCAAAAACTCTGGCCAAGTATCAATAGCAAGTACCGCTAGAATTCGCTGTTGGTCTAAGGCATTATCGGGTAACGTTTGCGTTTGCTTATCTGCTAGCGCTTGAATGATATTTTCAACGCGTCGTAAAAAACGGTAAGCATTCTCTAATACTTGCTTATTCGTCTCGTTAATTTCGCCCGAATCAACCAGTTTTGGCAATACTGTTAGTAAACTGCGCTGTTGTAGTTCCTTTACTCGACCTCCACGAATTAACTGAAAGACTTGTACAATAAATTCAATTTCACGAATACCACCTGCGCCGAGCTTAATATTATTGATTAACTGCTTACGACGCACTTCTTGAGCAATCATCATTTTCATTCGACGCAAACTATCAATCACACTAAAGTCAATATAACGACGATAAACAAAAGGTCTGAGCATGGCTGATAGCTGAGAATGGTAACTAGAGTCACCAATAACTCTGGCTTTTAGCATGGCATAACGCTCCCAATCTCGCCCCTGATCTTGGTAATAATCTTCCATGGCACTAAATGTTAGTACCAAGGGCCCACTATCACCAAAAGGTCTTAAGCGCATATCAACGCGATAAACAAAACCATCACAGGTAACTTGGTGTAATGACGCTATCAGTTTTTGTGCTAAACGTGTAAAAAAGAGTTGATTATCAATACTGCGGCGACAACCTTGTGTTTCACCACTGTCGGGGTAGGTAAAGATCAGATCAATATCAGAAGAAAAGTTTAGTTCTTTGCCACCAAGCTTGCCCATGCCATAAACCAGCAACATTTGCTGTTCACCTTGAGCATTGGTTGGGGTGCCCCACTTTTGCTGACAAAAATCAGTGAGCCATTCTAAACTCGCTAAAATAAGTTCATCGGCTAGTGAAGATAAGCGTGCTAAAGAGCTATCTAAGCTGATATTAAAAATAAGATCATCGAGCGCTATCTTAACCATTTGTTGTAAACGAAAACGTCTAAGCGCACGATGTAGCTGTGCTTCGTCTGTACAAGATGATAGTTTTTCAGATAAGTACTTTTTATAATTAGGTAGCTCGCCTTTACTAGGCGCTTTAAATACTTCAATAACAAGTTCAGGAGCTTTTAAGGCACTTTCTAAAATAAAGTCACTTAAGGTAATAGCTTGTTTAAAAACGTTAAGCTGCTCAGGTGTTAATTCATTACAGGCATGTGCATGTTGTTCAGAAAAACGCTGCCAGCTATTTTGTTGTTGCTGCTCTAGAAATGGAGAGAAATTTAACGTCACAAGAATTCCTTAATAAGGTAAGAGTAAGGTAAGATAGTGCAAACTCTGCTATAGACATAATATGTCATCAATGATATTAGTTAACTTCAATGCTAATAGTTAACTAATAATGGATAATATATGTCTATACTGGGTCATTATTATTTATTATTAATTAACTAACTAGTGGAAGTAACTATTAGAACTAGCGTTATTAAGATAACATAGCATTTTTAAGGAGATGATGGCATAAATGCACTTACTAAAAACACCTTTTTTATTGCTCTTATTGGTAATTACAACACTTAGCTTGTTCGGCTGTGGCGATCCAGTAAAAGAGCAAATTGAACAACAATTACCTATCACTGAAAAAAGAGTAACTCAGTTAGGTGATGCCTTAACTAATAGTCAGGTTCGTAATGCTACTTTAATCAAGCAATATGCTGATATTGTTATGGTTAATAAACCACATTTAAAACCATTAATTGATGCGTTACGCACAGATGCAACCACTAATGGCCCTATGTATAAAGCGTTGTTAGACCGAATTAGCACAGTAAAAACTCAACCACAAATGTTTGAGTCTTCGCAAGCACTTTACAATGAACTACTTAATATTTACCAAGCAGCGGATCCCGTGCTGTATTCTGACGCCTTAAGTGATCCGCTCAATGTACTAGCCGATATGTCTGATGGGCAACTACCTCGCATTAATTCACTCTCTAAAACACAAAGTCAGCAAGCTAATAATGCGCAAGATTTTGGTACTGGTGAACAGTTAATTGGTAACCCAAACTACGGTAACTGGCAAACAGGCAGTAATGGCATGTCATTTTGGGCTTGGTATGGCATGTATTCTATGATGGGTAACGTATTTGGCCGCAATACTTCTTATAGTGATTGGGGAAGAAATCGCAATTATAGCTATTACAATGACTACGGCAGAACACGTTATAGCTCACCCGATCAACTAAAAAAACAAACATCGCTTGATACCCGTACTAAAAAATCATTTAGTAATCGTGGCCAAAAATTTACTAGCCCTTATAGTAAAAACCGAGCAGGCTCTTCAAGCTTATCAAGCCAAAGTAAAACAGCTCAAACTAGCGCTAATCGCTTTCGCAGCAGTAATGTGAAAAAAAGCAATTATGCCAATAAACCTAAAACTAGAAACTCAAGTTTTAGGAACTCAAATACTAATACATCACGTGGCTTTAGACGCGGCAAGTAATACATCAGTTAAGCATAAATAAAGCATAGGAACAAAAAAATTATGAACACATTCATCGAACTTGTTGGTGTTAATCAGGACTTGCTGATTTATTTAGCTATTGATGTTTCCATCGCCATTTTATTACTCGGTACTATGCGCTTTTTGTTAGGACTTAGTAGTAAAGTAAATAGCACAGAAGAGCTGGCCAAAGAAGACAACTTTGCCTTTGGTATTAGTGTCGCTGGTAGTGTCTTGGCGCTTGGCATAGTGCTTACTGGCGCTATTACTGGCGAAGCGGCAAGTAGTTATGCGATGGAAGCTATTGGTATGTTAGCCTATGGTGGCTATGGTTTAATCCTCATTAAGATAGGTCGCATCATTCATGACAAAGTGGCGTTACAGCACCTAGATAAAAACGCCTTAATCATAGAAAAAAACCTTACCATTGGTATTATTGATGCCGCTGGCGCCATTGCCACCGCGATAATAATACGTGCGGTATTATTATGGGTTGATGGCTTAAACGTAAGTACTTTTATTGCTATAACAAGTGGCTTTATTGTTGCTCAAATGATGTTGGTTATTGTCACTCGATTACGTGAAAAACAATATGCTAAAAACAACCAAGAAGACTCATTACAAGAAGCCTTAAGTAATGGTCAACTGGCTTTAGCTATTCGTTATAGCGGTCAAGTCATTAGTACCGCATTAGCCGTAACCGCAGCCAGTCACTTTTTAATTTACAGCCCTGAAACCTTAATCGCTAATTTACTCGGTTGGTTAATTTTTGGTATTGCTATGACATTATTAGTCGCGTTACTTACCGCTATCGCTAAACGCATAGTGCTTTGGGGGATTAATTTAGTTGAAGAAGTTGATCAACAACACAATATTGGTGTCGCAAGTATCGAAATGGCCACGAGTATCGCTATTGCCTTAATATTAACGGCATTGATGGCATAGTAATAAATAGACAATGTCGCCAACTGCCAGTACAAAAATAAGCCTTGGCGGCATTGTTATTGATAGAATGTGTTAGATATCTTATTAAAAGACATATTAAACTCATATATTAAAGTCACATTAGTGCATAAATGCATTGTACCAAGATAACTTTACGCTCTTAGTACCTCCCCTCTTCTACCCCAATGAATATTGATTGTTATGCCACAAAACAGCTTACCTCAAAAAAAATCTCACCTGATCGACGATATTCTGCTTATTTTAACCATGGCGACACTCGCAGGTTGCGGCCTCATTTATGAATATTTATTATCTCATTATGCTGGTCGTGTTTTAGGGGTGATGGAAAGTACTATCTACACCATGATAGGCTTAATGATAGTGTCAATGGGACTAGGTGCATTTGCCGCACGAAAGGTTCGCTGCGCCTTTAATGGCTTTGTCTGGCTAGAGCTTATTATCGCCTTGTTAGGCAGCTCTGCTATCTTAATTATTGGCGGTTTAATTGCTATTACGCAAATATTTCCTCAGCTTATTGCTGACCTGTTCTCATTACCCCCTGATATGAAACCTCAAGGAGGATTATTTAAACAATTAAGCTGGCTTGCTTTTAATAGTCCATACTTTTTCGGCGTTATTTTAGGTTTTTTTATTGGTATGGAAATACCACTTATTGCCCGTATTAGAGAACATATCCATCAACAACATCTTGCCAATAATTTAGGTACTATTTATGGCGCAGACTATGTCGGCGCCGGTATAGGTGCTGCCATTTGGGTGATTTTTTTACTCAGTATTGATATTAGTAAAGCCGCCGCCATAACCGCCAGCTTAAATCTAATTGCAGGATCATTTTTTATCTTTCGCTATTGGCAACAGTTAACGTGGCGAAAAACATTTGTTGGTTTACATTGCGCACTAGCATTACTAATCGTATTGATATTTAGTTATGGCAATCAATGGCTTAATCAAATGAATAGCTTACTTTATCTTGACAAAGTTGTTCATACTGACAAAACTCGCTATCAACAACTGACCTTTACTGAACGTCATATGGGACTTGAGCAGAATAACATTATCAATTTTTACTTAAACGGTCGCTTACAGTTTTCATCTATTGATGAGCATATTTATCATGACTATTTGGTTGCCCCTGTCATGGCAGGCTCTGCGCGCCATGATAATATCTTAATTATTGGTGGTGGCGACGGTTTAGCCTTACGCGATGTATTAAGATACCAACCTAAAAAAGTGACTTTAATTGACTTAGACAGTGAATTAATAGACATATTTAAGCAACCAGAAGGCTTAGTGAACCCTCGATTATCACGGCAAATATTAGCGTTAAACAAAAAAAGCTTACAAGATGAACGCGTGACTATTATTCCCGCAGATGCTTTTATTGCCATTAATGAGTTATTACAAAAAAGACAAGTATTCGATGCCATTATTGTTGACTTACCCGATCCAAGTCATCCAGATCTCAATAAACTTTATTCCGTTAACTTTTACGCTCGCCTTAAACTATTACTCTCAGGCGATGGTTTAATCGCCATTCAATCAACCAGTCCGTATCATGCAAAAGATTCTTTTATCGCGATTGGTAATACCCTCTCTGCCGCTAAGTTTGCTCATGTTGAGCAATATCATGATAACGTACCTAGCTTTGGCGAATGGGGTTGGACTATAGCAGCTAAAAGTGGCGCTAGCCCATTAACAAGATTAAACAAATTAACTGAGCTGCCCGTAGCACATCAATGGTTAAATTTAGCTATATTAAGAGCGGCTTTTATTTTCCCTAATAATTTTTATCAAAATAAAGACAACATTGGTATCAATGTATTAGGCAGCCACACTATTTATCAACTGCATCAAAAAGCGTGGCAAAACCAACAGAATGTCAATTAATCTGTTGGTAACTCCTAGCGCTTAAAGATAACTAAGGCGCTTAAGGCAAGGTAGTTGTTAACAAAGTAACAATTAGTTTATAAAAAATTCTTGACATAATATGTCGAGATGTTAAATTTAGCTCAGAGGACATAATATGTCATCTGGCTTTTTCATTAATGAAAGGAAGGATAGGAAATACATGAATATTCATACTATAGCCGATCACTTAAACAGCTTGGCAGATAATTCAGACACTGGCATGAGCTTTGATTGCCAGCCTATATCTGGCGAAGTTGACGTCCTACAAATTAGTATTTTAGAACGTGAAGAGTTACCTATTTTTGTTTCGGTAACCGAAGATCAAATAATTTGCATTAGCTACTTATGGGATGTAGATGAAGTAAAACCAGATTGTATTAACGATATGCATGAAAGCATGTTAGAAATGAATATCCCTATGCCGTTATCATCTTTTTCAAAAATAGGTGATAAATATGTAGTTTTTGGTGCTTTATCTATCAATTCAAGTTTTGCCGATGTTGAACATGAATTAGCCGTGTTAAGCAATAATGCCATCGAAGTGATTGACGATATGAGTGACTTCTTATTGTAGGTTTTAGTTAGCGACTATTTAGCTAACTAAAATCTAACAAAAATAACAGTCATTTGAATTATCCTAACAGGAGTTAACAATGAGTATATTTAAAAAAATTATGACCGCAATTCGCGGTGGTGCTTCAGAAGCGGGTGAAGCCATTATTGATGCAAACGCAACCCGTATTTTTGAACAAGAAATACGTGATGCTGAAAATCATTTAACCAAAGCAAAACGTGATTTAACCGGCGTTATGGCGGAGCAAATGGCTGCTAAACGTGAAATTGACCGTTTAACCCGTGAAATAACAGAGCATGAAGGCTATGTAGCTCAAGCACTTGAAAAAGGTGATGAAACCTTAGCACTAGCCATAGCTGAAAAGATTGCTAACTTAGAGGCTAGTTTAGCTGACCAACAACAAGCTCATGATAGCTTTAGCGGTAGTGCTGAACGTTTAAAAGAGTTAGTTAAGAAAAGTGAACGCCAAGTTGCAGAACATAAACGTCAACTGTCTATGGTTAAAACTACTGAGAGTGTGCAAAAAGCAACCTCAGCGATTACGGATAACTTTACCTCAAGTAACTCTAAGCTATTAAGTGCCAAAGATTCATTAGAGCGCATTAAAGCTAAGCAACAAAAATTTGATGATAAAATGAAAGCCGGTGAATTACTTGAGTCTGAAAATTCAGACACTTCATTACAAGCACAATTAAAAGCTGCCGGTATTGGTTCACAGGATAATAGCGCTAATTCAGTATTAGAGCGTTTAAAAGCCAAACAAAAATAAAACACAGTAAAATTAATCAAGCCAGCTAAAGCACAATAGCTGGCTTTACTGTTTTATTAAAGTAAGTATTTACTTCACTTCAGGTAATCTTATGAGTTTTTTTAAGAAAATTTTTAGTAAATCCTCTCCTGCTCCTCGAAAGCTAACAGACGTAACAGAGTTACTTGTTGGTGATATTATTGTTTTAACAGATAGCTTTGCCTTGCCAGAGTCACTACGTGGGCAAGAATTTCAAGTGCAAGCTGTTAACAGTTATGAGTTTGAAAATAAGGTACAAACTGAATGGGTTTTAATCGGCAATAATGCGTTAGAAATATTCTTAGCAGTAGAGGTTGATGATATTACCGAGCTCAAATTATCGTTAAAAATTCAGCATGAAGACGTCGAAACCTTGTTTGATTTAGAACACTTCGCTGAAATATTTGATGAACCTGGACAGGCCTTTTTAGAAAAAAAAGCAGACTCTAACATCACTAGCATGTGGAGTAGTGAGCAATATCAACAAAGTGTTTTCGCTAAAGTTGGTTTTTTTCATCGTAAAGATCATCGCAGTGAAGAATTGTCAGCTTATGAAGGTAAAGATAGTGGCGAACAATTTGAGCTTTATAGCCTTTACAATGAAGACCAAAGCAAAGGTATTGATATTGAAGTGTGGCAAGATGGTGATACTGAAGTGTGTTTAACTTTATTTAGACCACTGAGTGATATTATTGATATGTACCCAGCAAGTTAACGAAAATATTAATCAAAAAATACGGCAACTCCTACTTCGGAAATGATCATGGCAAGAAAAATACCCGAGAAATGGCAATCTTCTGTTAAAGCAATAAAAGCAGTGCAAGTCGCTTTTGATATGGATGAAAAGATCCAACTATCAATACGTAAACAAGCGCTAGAAGCAGGCTTAAGTCCTTCAGATCAAATTCGTGATATTTTAGGCTTACCCATTAATAAACGACCTAAACGACCCCGTTTAACGGTAAGTTTAGCGCCTAGTGACTATCAACTGCTCGCTGAAAAATATCAACTAAAAGCTGAAGAACAACTCGAGATTAAGAAAAAACTCATGGATGATTTAGTCAATTATATCAATGTTGATTGTAGTGATGAACAGCCATAGTAAAAGCATAGTACGGACAAGGCATTATCGCTAAGCGTTTAATTTTCACTGTTCAAAAGTAACTCAATAGACTTGTTATAAAATTGAAATGTAACTGTTTGTTAATTTTTTTTTTTATGCCATACTGCAATGAACATAAATAATAACAACTTCATTTAGGATATCATTATGATTAAAACTATTACTGCGGCAACATTAGCGTTAGCATTAACAGCTTGTTCAAACACGGATGCACTTGATGCTAACATTAGCTCTTTAACTAACAAAGTTGATACTTTATCAAGCCAAGTTGCTAATTTAGAATCTCAACAACAAACTATAGCTAACGATGCAGCTGCAGCAAAAAAGGCGGCTCAACGAGCAGCTACTGATGCTAAAGAAGCTAATCAACGTATTGATAACGTAGTTGCTTCTTATAAAAAATAGTCAGCCTTATTGAGCTTCGATAGCTGTATATATAGCGACATAAAAAGCACCTAAAGGTGCTTTTTTTATATTCTTTCTTTGACCCGTTAATTTGAAATAACCGCTTTAGCTAACCTTGTGGAGCTAGCTCAACAACTAATCCATGAGGATTTTCAATAACAGGTAATAGTTGTTGCCAGTATTCTCGGTTAGGGCCGACAAACTTCTGTAATGCTTTAGTAACAATAACTTTGCCTTGACTTGACTCATCCTCCGTTAACGGTTGATGTATTTCTATCAATTGCTTATCACCATTTTCAAATGACATTTTAACCGGTTGATTAACCACTCTTACCTTGGTATTTATCGGTACGTTATCAAATAGCCATTTAATATCATCATCATACATGCGTATGCAACCTGAACTAGCGCGCATGCCAATACCAAAACGTTTATTAGAACCATGAATTAAATATTCACTGGTTCCTAATCGTAGCGCGTATTTACCAAAAGGATTATTAGGTCCTGCAGGAAATTCTTTGGCAAGGTATTCGCCATGCTCCGCAAAATGACGTTCTTGCATCTCTTGTGTCGGTCGCCAAGTTGGGTTTTCACGCTTTTCACCAATGTAAGTACTCGTTAATGGGGTCGATAAGCCTTGTCGACCAATTCCTACGGGGAATACATGCACTTTATTTTCCTCTGGCGAAAAGTAATATAATCTCAATTCAGGTAAATTGATGACTATACCTTTGCGTGTAATAAAGGGTAATAACATTTGATTAGGAATAACAACTTCAGTGCCCTCTTTAAGTAAAAAAGGGTCCTGTTGAGGGTTAGCGGCCAATAATGCTAAAAAGCCAACATTATATTGCTCTGCTAGTTGTTGAAAATAATCACCTTTAACAACTGTATGTATAATAGGCGTACCAATAAGGCGCTTATTTACATCACCTAGCTCATAAACACTTGCTAAGGTTGGTTTAATTAATAGTAATAAACTAAAACATACAAAGAAAATAGTCGGTGTTTTTTTATATTTTTTCATGGCATATTGTTTCATGGTAAGTCTAACCAATAAGGCTTCATAGTTAACGCTTTAGCGCTATATTGCTCAAGGGCTTCGGTCAAATTATCACTTTTATTGACTAACCATTGTGTTAATTTTTTCTCTGGTGTTGGCAAGCTCGACAACGACTGTTGCAATACCGCTAACGATTGTAATTCAACTATGCTCTGCTTAATATCAAACCATGGCATAGTAAACTTGATCATTATGTCATTTTCTGGCTCGGCGAACAAAGTACTAAACCAATGTGTGCTCAGCAAAGCTCTTGTTAATAAGCGATACGCTATTAAATAATCATTAACTGACTGCCTTGGCTCTTTATGCCATTGTGCTAACTCACGGGTTAATGCTTTATTATTATCTGTTAAGTGTTGCGCTGCAAATTCAGTTAACGATAGCGTATTGATTTTTTTGGGTGGGTTAAGCGTGTTTTTTTTCAGTAATAAAGTCAGTAAATTTAACTGTAATTGATTAAAACGCTCGCCATGAAGTAACGCTAATATTTGTGATTCATTTAAGTAGCGTTTTTGCATTAGCGTGGCGGTTAACGTTTCACTAACTAAAGTCTCGTGTTGAGTTACACTTACCTGGCTAGTTAGCGCCTCAATACCGTGTGCATTATCAACCCAGTCAAATATTTTAATAAAATAATTTAGCTCGTTGCAAAGCGCTATTTCATTGTCAGTTAATAACGTGTTAAACAACGAAAACCCTTGGTTAAGTAATGCAAGCTGTGTACTTATGTTATTTAAGTTATCTAGCGAAGGCGCTGCAACATAACGGTCAACACCATGTTGTAAATGTGTCAAACAAAATTCTATACCATAGGTAAAAGCATCAACTAGCTGGTGACTTTTAGATAAATTAATTACCGGTACGACGATATGCTTACCTGTTTTCCCGTTATCAATGACCTTACTTTTAGCATTTACATTGGCTGTAAGGCTTTGGTGGTATAACGCATAACCACGAGCAGCTTTTGTTAATTGCCCTGGACGCAAAGCTAATTGACTAAATAATAATTTAGTTAATACAAATAAGGCTTGTGAATCACCACTCACTAATTCTAACTCTATTTCATAAATACGCGGCTTATGATTATAGCTTTCACAAGCGACTTCACCTGAATCAAAAGCAATCTCTACTTGCGCATTATCTAAGCTAACCAACCAAGTTTGTCGAGTAAAGTGAGTAGAAAACAGTTCAATAAGATCATGTTGTAATTGATCAACATCGGTACTTTCTTGCCAAATAGTTTGAGGAAATAACGCTAAAATAGGTTTGTTATTCTCAATATCAATATTGTATTCTGGCCTTTGGTGTAATCCTGCAATAACAGTTCCAGAGGTTTTAATCGTTTGCTCAAAACACATCGCCTTACCAACACATTGAGTACCTCGAGTGCGTAACGCTATTTTATTTTTTTGTAAAGCTAACTCACGGGTATCAAAGTAATAATTGCTCAGGTATTTTTCTTGTTGAGAAAAGGTGAGTTGCTGCTCACAAAGTAATTGCGTTATTGTTGTAGATATCTGCTTAGTGGTCGCTAACTTATCACTGGCTGATTTTTGTTCAAACAAAGAATACTTTAATTCTATTTCTGTAACCATTATGCCCTTATCATGCGTTAATTATGCTGTTAACTTATCATTTAACTAGCATACCTTTAGTATCTTGATATGCCAATAGCGACTTAGTTAATCAGCCGCTGATCAAAGTGCCCCAAAATAGTATTTTACAACCAGCAATATTGTTTAAGTTAAACGTTATATCATCATTGTTATAGAGTAGATAAAAACAAGCAATTTAATAGGCGCTTAAATCAACCATTGCGTAATGAGACAATTCTTAGCTTGCGATCAACGCGCCAAACACATAATATCTTGTGCTAATTGATTTATTTACTACATTGGTTTTTCTATGAATAACGTTATTAATGTTATAGCTTTTATTGCTATAACTTTATCTAGCTCGCTTCTTTTATCTGCCCAGGCTGCAGAAAACAATTATAAGCAGGGATATATCTCTGATGACTTATTTATCTATATGCATGCTGGTCCTGGTAAAAACTATAGAATTTTAGGGACGGTTATTGCGGGTTCTAAAATTAAAATAACCGGTGCAAAAGATGGTGGTTATAGTGAAATTATCACTGAAGATAATAAAGCAACTTGGATTGAAAGCAAATATGTCACCACTAAAAAAGGTCTTCGTTTTGCTGTTGATGAACTTAATGAAAAAATTGCAAATAACAGTGATTATAGTAGTCAGCTCGATAATGAAGTGAGCGAACTTAAAAATCAGCTGAACTTAGTCACCAATGAAAAAGAAACCTTATCAGCAGAGCTGAAGAAAATGACTAGCACACTAGCAACCACCCAAAGAAAAATAAAAAATCAAGATAGCGCTATTAAGAAAGAGTGGTTTTTTAATGGAGCCCTAGTATTAGGTATCGGCTTAATATTAGGCTTAATATTACCTCGATTCTTCGCTCGCCGCCGCGCTAGCATGGATAATTGGTCATAAGCTATATAAACAGCAAAAAGAGCGTTTTCAAGTATTTTGAGACGCTTTTTTTGCTATTATTCATATGTTTATTGTTATTTTAAGCGGATGTTGAAACTTTTAACCATTCATTAGGGACTATACCCATAGCATCAGTATAATGAATCCATTTATCAGGGCTAATCACGATTTTATTAGGGTTAGCGTTTAGCCATGCTCCCCACCAACTAAAACTGCTGTTAGCAATAATATTATGTGTACACAAACTCATTAGGTGCATGTCTTGAAAAGACTGTTCTCCTGAATTCCAATCAACAAACCGTACATTATCCACCTTTATATTTGCTCGACACCAGGTAATATCATCCGAGAAAATAACAAATAATGGTTTTTCTACTAAGCCTTCAATTTCTTTAATCGCATTTTGATAGTAAGGTAAGTCACATATGCCACCCAAAGCCTTATGTTTTAGGTAATCGCCCCGCCGTATATGTACTGCAACCGTTTCGTACTCAGAGATTTCCTGACGCAGCGCTAAACTTTTAGGCTCAGTAAACTCTGGAAAGGTAAGCTTTTCTCTTATCTCGCTGGCAATCGAATTGAAATATTGTGGGTTTTGCCATGAACCTCGGTAATAAATGGAAGTATCTTTAGTACCTAAATCAACTTCTTGATAAGAGAAATGTAAATGTTTTTTCTCTTTAATATAAGTACGGGAGATAAATGGCGTATATTTTTTTATTTCTTTAACAAACTTAGTAAAAATATTTTTAGTACTTTGCACAGAAAGCTTTTCTTCTGTAGAGCAATAGCTCTCATTTAAGTTAAAAATACGCTCTAGCTCATAACCGTTATGTAGCTCATAACTCGCCATATCATGTATATCTAGCTTAGTTGTTTCATTAAACTTGTGCTTCACTGCTAAATAAAATGCATATTGAAACAATTGGTTACCAAAACCACCACACACTCTTACTACTTTCATAATGTCTATTACCTGTTTAGAATTTACGATTGACCATATCTTAACAGTCAATACTAACACCACAAAGCCAAGACTACTTTTATTCATATATTTTCAATAATAAAGGCAAGATTTACACTACAAAAATAGCTATAATCTTTGACTAATTTACTCGCTACAAACCTCTCTGCTCAAGGAAAGTTTTCATGAAAAAATATAAAGTAGCTCTAATTACCGGTATTACAGGGCAAGATGGATCATATCTTGCTGAACTGTTGTTAGAAAAGGGATATGAAGTGCATGGTATCAAACGCAGAGCTTCATCGTTAAACACAGAGCGTGTTGATCATATCTATCAAGATAATCACGAAAAAGATCAAAAGTTTTTTCTGCATTATGGAGATTTAACCGATTCATCGAACCTAACGCGCATAATAAAAGATGTACAACCTGATGAAGTATATAACTTAGGTGCTCAATCTCATGTAGCCGTGTCTTTCGAATGCCCTGAATATACTGCCGATGTTGATGCAATTGGTACATTACGTTTACTTGAAGCGATTAGGTTTTTAGGCCTAGAAAAGAAGACTAAATTTTATCAAGCCTCTACTTCAGAGCTGTATGGTGAAGTGCAAGAAATACCACAATCAGAAACGACACCATTTCACCCTCGCTCACCATATGCCGTTGCCAAAATGTATGCTTATTGGATAGTAGTAAATTATCGTGAGTCATATGGCATGTATGCCTGTAACGGTATTTTGTTCAATCATGAATCTCCTCGTCGTGGTGAAACATTTGTAACCAGAAAGATAACCCGTGCTATTGCCAATATATCTCAAGGTTTAGAGTCATGTTTATATTTAGGTAATATGGATGCCTTACGTGATTGGGGCCATGCAAAAGACTATGTACGTATGCAGTGGATGATGTTGCAGCAAGAAAATGCGGATGACTTTGTTATTGCGACGGGTAAACAAATTAGCGTACGTGAATTTGTTAAATTATCAGCTTTGGAAGCTGGTATTACGCTTGAGTTCAGCGGTGAAGGGCTAAACGAAATAGCAACAGTAACAGTAATTTCCGGTGATAATGCTGACGCATTATCAATAGGAGATGTGATCGTTAAAGTTGACCCACGTTATTTCCGCCCAGCAGAAGTAGAAACATTGCTCGGTGACCCATCAAAAGCCAAAAACATCTTAGGTTGGGTACCACAAATTACCGTTGAAGAAATGTGTGCAGAAATGGTTGCCAATGATTTAAACAAAGCCAAGCAACATGCTTTATTGAAAAGCAACGGTTTTAATGTCGCCGTTACAGTAGAGAATTAACGATGACTTTAACTAAGCTAACATCAACTCAGTCGACATCGGCTAAAAAACGTATTTTTGTTGCTGGTCATAACGGCATGGTTGGTTCGGCTATTGTTCGTCAATTATCCCAACAAGGTGATGTTGAAATAATTACTCGCTCTCGCCAAGCACTTGATCTAACCAATCAACAAGCTGTACTATCATTTTTTCAAACTGAAAAAATAAACCAGGTATATTTAGCCGCAGCTAAAGTGGGTGGTATTATGGCCAACAATACCTACCCTGCTGACTTTATTTATCAAAATTTAATGATTGAATGTAATATTATTAATAGTGCTCATTTAGCAAATGTTCAGCAGCTCCTTTTTTTAGGTTCATCTTGCATTTATCCTAAATTAGCCGAGCAGCCAATGAATGAAATGGCTTTATTAACCGGCACGTTAGAGCCGACGAATGAACCGTATGCTGTTGCGAAAATAGCGGGTATCAAGTTATGTGAAAGCTATAATCGACAATACAATCGAGATTACCGTAGTGTTATGCCAACTAATTTATATGGTGCATTTGATAATTTCCATCCAGAAAACAGCCATGTTATCCCTGCGTTATTAAGGCGATTTCATCAAGCAAAATTAGACAATGACGCACAAGTTATTGCTTGGGGCAACGGAAAACCAATGCGTGAATTTTTATATGTTGATGATATGGCCGATGCGTCGATTCATGTTATGAATTTAGACAAAGACACCTATGATGCTAATACAGAGCCAATGTTAAGCCACATCAATGTGGGTACTGGTGTTGATTGCACGATTAAAGAATTAGTCGAAACAGTTGCCAACGTCGTCGGTTTTACCGGTGAAATAATTTTCGATACAAGTAAACCTGATGGCGCACCACGAAAATTAATGAACGTTGACCGATTAAAGTCTCTCGGTTGGCAATATTCTGTTGAATTAGAACAAGGCCTAACAAAATCTTATCAGTGGTTTATTGATAACCAAGATAAATTTAGAGGCTAAACCTAACGACTGAATTTGGCAAATTATAAATACTATAAATGACCTGTAAAAATTAACAACTTATAATCCCATCATAACTTGGAGGCGATGAATTGCGATATAAGCATCGCCCCTTCCTTATTTAAATGTGATTTATCAACAAAGTAAGTATCAGTTAACTTTAGTTCATTGTGAACATCTATAAATACAAAACCTTCCTCCTGCGCTAATGTATCGACTTTTTTTCTAAAAGAGGTAAATACAGTAGTTAAATTTTCATTAGCGATTAACAATGGCAATCTATAAGGTGTACGTACTACAATCAACGGTATGCCTTTTGTCTTCAAATAATCATTCATATCAATCAGTGGAATGTATTTTTTATCCGATAAGTGAACAGGAAACGGGAAGGTATTATATCTTGATGTATTTATACCCTTACCTTTAATATCAAGCCCTACATCCCCACTATTATTAAACGCTAAATTTCTATACTGACTTTCATCTGCGTAATATTTTTTCCAGGATAAGTATCGCTTTAATTTTAACGGTAATATTTTTAATAATTGGAAATAAGGCTCAATGATATTTTCACCTGCCCAAAAATCCTTAATGCTATCCATATCTTGACCAAAACGAAGCGTATTTCCATTCGTGGTAAAGTCATCATACTGAGCAATATAAATAACATGCTGAATGTTAGCTAAATCAATACTCGTTAATAACTCAAGCGTATCATTGGTATTGAGCCCCCAGGAGCTCATATTAAGCACGTTATGTACCTTATCACTTAGTTCTTCAATAGGTTGACTGTTGATGTTATTTAAGCCCATTGAAGAGCCAATGATTATTGTGTCAACTTGATCAAACTCACCACTAAGCATCTTTTTTCTAATAAACGTAAGCTTTGCATCATAAGATAAAGAAGAAGTAAAACGATAGGGTGCTCCCTCCTGAATAGCGACGAAGGTAAGAATATTTAAAAGTAAAAAAATTGATATTGTTACCGTCAACCAACATTTAATCCAAAAATTCATTGTGATCCTAAAAATTAAAATATAAAAACTCTGAATTTTTATTGATAAACAATAAAGCAACAGAAAAACATAACGCTGAATATACAGAGGTTTGCCATGAAAAAGAGAAATTTTCTATCCTTTCTGACGTATTACGAAAAAGTAATACTAAGATAAAACTTAATAAAATGTATACAGCAACATTACTCTCAACCTCAACAATTATGTACTCATTAACACGATTAATAACAATATCATATGCACTTAAAAAATCAGCTAACCATTGATACTTTTCTGTCACTGAGAAGTTGGTAAAATCAAACATCCCTTGTAATACTTTACGCGCACTATCCCAGTCTTTCGCTCTAAAAAATACCCAAGTAATATTAATAAAGTTAAAAGTAATAAACCAAGCAAGCCATTTGTTTAATTTAATATTACTATGTAACTGCCACGCACGGTGTATTACTAAAGCAAAGCCGTGTAAACCGCCCCACAGTATAAAGTTCCAACCTGCGCCATGCCATAAACCTCCCAATATAAAGGTAATCATTAAGTTTCGATAAGTATTGAAATTACTTTTTCTACTGCCCCCAAAGGGTATATAAATATAATCACGAAGAAAGGTAGACAAGGTGATATGCCATCGTCGCCAGAAGTCTTGAATCGTTAGCGCTTTATAAGGTGAATTAAAATTAACAGGTAACTTTATGTTAAACAAAAGTGCAATACCAATGGCCATGTCAGTGTAACCACTGAAGTCAAAGTACAGTTGAAAAGTATATGACAAGCTAGTAAACCATGCATTCACTAAGTCTAGGGACTCAGCCACATCAAAGCCGTATGTTGCAGGAACAGCCAACTTATCTGCTATAACAACTTTTTTGAATAAGCCAATAGAAAAAACAAAAAGCCCTAATGAAAAGTTTTTATTATTAAAAAATCTATTCTTTTCATTAAATTGAGGCAACATTTGCTTATGATGAACAATAGGGCCAGCAATTAATTGAGGGAAAAACGTGACAAATAATACATAGGTTAAAAAATCATACTCTTTGGTTTTCTCTTTGTAACTATCAACTAAATAAGCTATCTGTTGAAAAGTAAAAAAGGATATAGCTAAGGGCAAAGCCAAATGTAACAACGATATGTCAGTTGTGAAGAGTCTATTCACATTTACTAGGAAAAAATCAGCGTATTTGAAATATCCCAATAATACTAAATTAGTGGCAACACCAAAAAAGAGAATTATATATTTTTTTCTAATCGTTATTTGTTTAGATATTTTCCGGCCGATGAGGTAATTAAAAATCATGGACGATACAATTAACACTAAATAAATAGGGTTCCACCATCCATAAAAAAACAGTGAAGCGACAACTAACCAACATTGCGCAACCTTGAAAGAGGAAATTCTATTTAGTTGAAAGTAGACAAATAATGTTATAGGTAAGAATAAAAAAATAAAGGAGTAACTATTAAATAACATGAAAGCTCTATATATATCCATATAATTCAAAACGCATGTTCAAAACGTTTTGCATAATAACGGGATAACTTAAAAAATATAAAATAAAACCTCATTATGACACAATCATGATTCAATCAGGTAGTTGTAGAATATAAATATAACCATAAATAGATAGAAATCATTGCCTTTCCATAATAAAATTAACACTATTAATGCTTTAAAATTAAGCTTGGTTATTTCCTGCTATTAAACTAAACAAGGTCGAACATGAAAATTTTAGTTATCCCCAACCGCGGCCGTTCGTATAATGCGGTTCGTCCAGAAGCAGAATGCTACATAGCCTTAGCTGAAGCTGGGCATGACGTTACCATAATATCTAGTGGTACTAATGCTTATATTGATAGATACAAGAAGTCCAAAGTTAAGTTTATTGAGTTGAAAACACTTAAAAAGCATAGTTGGGCTGTAATCAAACAAATTCGTCAATATATCAAAACCAATAACATAGATATTGTTTACGCTACTGAATCAAAGGGCATTCCCAATGCCGCTTTTGCTTGTATAGGAACCAAGGCCAAATTGGTCGTTTATCGTGGTACCTCTGGCGGTATGTATAAAACGGATCCTAGTAATTACTTATGCATGTTACATCCACGTATTAACGGAGTTATTGGTGTTTCAAGCGCAGTTTCAGCTAATGTTAGAGAAAAAGTAAGAAAGGCAATTAAAGCTAACGTTGAAACTATATATAAAGGTCACGATCTAAGTTGGTATAAAGAAGATGCCGCTGACTTAGTTAGTTTAGGTAGTAACGATAAATATTTCAATATACTGTGTGTTGGTAGCCCTCGACATCATAAGGGTACACATATATTACTCGAGGCCGCCAAAGAGCTAAGTGATATTGAGGACTTACGTATTATTTTAGTGGGTGATAATTTAAAACAACAATCATTTATCGACCAAATTAATAACTCAGGTATGAGCGAACGAATTTTACAGCCGGGCTTTAGGAATGACGTGCCAGCCATAGCTAAAGCATGTGACTTGTTGGTATTACCTTCATTAAGTAAAGAGGGTTTAACACGTACCGTATTAGAGTCTCTCTCGAACGGAACACCCGTGGTATCGTCGGCTAATGATGGTGTAGTAGAAACCATAGAAAATGGTGTAAATGGTTATTTAGTTCCTATTGGTGATGTATCAGCAATCGCTAAAAAAATACGAATGCTCTATAACGATAGACCGTTATTAAATAAATTATCTGCTAACGCGCAAAATATTATTAAAGATAAAATGTCGCACCACAACACAGTGACACATATGGAAGCTTATTTTAATAAAATATTAGCGCAACGCTAAATTATCATTGGTAAAAACATTATAGTTATACCAGTGAGGAAGATAAGGGGACAAACATCCCCTTAAAAAATTAAATTAATGTTAAATTTATACCTGATAAAAGTCACGATACCAATTGACAAAATTATCAACTCCTTGGCTAACACTCATAGCAGGTTTGTAGCCTGTAGTATTAAAAAGGTCATCCACATCAGCATACGTTTGATATACATCACCCGGTTGCATCGGCATTAAGTTTTGTTTCGCTTTAATACCGATAGAGTTTTCCAATGATTCAATAAACTCAGTCAATTTGACTGGATTACCATTACCAATATTATAAAGCTGATAAGGTGCTGTACTTTGCGCTGCGCTGCCAGTTTCTACCTGCCAATCTTTATTACCTTGTGGGATAATATTTTGCACGCGACAAATACCTTCTACAATGTCATCGATATAAGTAAAGTCTCGACGCATATCACCATTATTGTAAACATCAATACTGTCACCATTAATAATAGCTTTAGTAAATTTGAATAAAGCCATATCAGGACGTCCCCAAGGGCCGTAAACAGTAAAAAATCGTAACCCCGTCGTCGGTACACCATATAAATGAGAATACGTATGCGACATTAATTCATTCGATTTTTTAGTAGCCGCGTACAAAGAAATAGGGTGTTCAACACTATCCGAAGTGGCAAAAGGCACTTTGTTATTTAAACCGTATACAGAGCTCGATGATGCATAAACAAGATGTTCGACCTTATTATTTCGACACCCTTCTAAAATTGTGAGATGACCAACTAAGTTACTATCCGCATAGGCCATAGGGTTATCAATAGAATAACGAACACCTGCTTGTGCCGCTAGATGAATCACACGTTCAAATTTTTGTTGTGAAAAAAGCTCAGCAACACCTTCTCGATCAGCAAGGTCTAACTTTACAAAACTAAATAAGTTTTCAGCTTCTAATAGTTTTAATCGAGCCAGTTTTAAATTGACGTCATAATAGTCATTGAGGTTATCTAAACCAACAACATGATGGCCCGCTTCGCATAAACGTTGAACAACATGAAAGCCAATAAAACCAGCTGCGCCTGTAACTAAATATTTCAATATATTATCCTTTTAAAAATACGCTTATATTAGTCTGAACCAAATAAATCACGTGTATAAACTTTACTAACAACATCGGTTAACTCATTAGCCATCCGGTTTGAAATAATCACATCAGATTTTTCTTTAAATTCTGCTAAGTTACTAAAAACAGTAGAGTGAAAAAATTCAGCTTCATTTAGTTCTGGCTCATAAATAATCACTTCAATACCTTTAGCTTTAATACGCTTTAAAATACCTTGAATTGAAGAAGCTCTAAAATTATCAGACCCTGTTTTCATAATAAGACGGTAAACACCAACCACCTTGGGGTTACGCTTAATAATAGTATCGGCAATAAAGTCTTTGCGCGTAGTATTCGCCTCAACGATCGCTCTAATTAAATTATTTGGCACATCTCGATAGTTTGCTAACAACTGTTTGGTATCTTTGGGCAGACAATAACCGCCATAACCAAATGATGGATTATTATAGTGGGAGCCAATGCGAGGGTCTAAACCTACACCTTCAATAATTTGCTTAGCATTTAAATCATGTGCCTCTGCATAGCTATCAAGTTCATTAAAAAACGAGACGCGCATTGCTAAATAGGTATTCGAAAATAACTTAACCGCTTCTGCCTCTGTTGATTCAGTAAAAAGCACCTCAATATTTTCTTTTATTGCCCCTTGCTTTAACAAGTTAGCAAAAATTTCTGCTCGTGCTGATTTTTCACCAACAATAATCCGTGACGGGTGCAAATTATCATAAAGCGCTTTGCCCTCACGTAAAAACTCAGGTGAAAATAGTATATTATCATATGATAAGTCACGTTTAAGACGCTTAGTAAAACCAACAGGGACAGTTGATTTAATCACAACGGTTGCTTTTGGATTGATAGCTATTACTGCTTTAATGACATCTTCAACGGAAGAAGTATCAAAATAATTATTTTCAACATCGTAATCTGTTGGCGTTGCTACAATGACAAAATCCGCGCTGTCAAAGGCCAGCTTTGGGTCCAACGTAGCACTGAAGTCAAGTACTTTATTAGTCAAAAAATCTTCGATTTCTTTATCAACTATCGGTGATTTTTTCTTATTCAACAAAGAAATTTTGTTCTCATCGATATCAAGCGCAATAACTTCATTGTGCTGAGCTAGCAACATCGCATTAGATAAACCAACGTACCCCGTTCCTACAATTGCTATTTTCAATTAATTCTCCAGTACTTAATTTCTGTAGTAAGTTTTGTCCTGGCAATAACTGATCTGTCGCAGTTAATACCAATCTCTATGATCAAAAAACCGTGGGTGAAATGATCAATTACTTTGACGACATGATAAGTAAATAAAATAGTTTAAGATAGGGAAAATTACTTTCAAAGGGTACTTTAACTTAACGAAAGCTCCCTAAAAGACAATTTCAATCAAATGCTAGTATTTCCTTGGTTTGCCCGTTAAAATACCTTTTTATTTTTATTGGTAAAGTTATCCCATTGAAATTTTTTAAACTCCCTTGTCTTCTTCTTTGTTTTGTCAATATGACTAGCTTTGCTAAAGGACCGTCTCCGTACCTTCCTCTTCAGACAGACCCTCTGATTGAATTAGAGTTAAATCGCTTAGCAACATTAGCAAAATTACCTGTACTTACAAAGCCGTATCATGCAGCGACAGTTAATCGTTATTTAAAGAAAGTAGCTTATAGCCACCCCAGCCTGTACAAGCGTATTTCAACCTACCTTCAACGATATAAAAAGGAAGCGGCTGTCACACACGTTGCTGTTCAGATTAATTATTCTGATACAGAGAATATTACTTTACCTAACCAAAGAGGGCAAATGATTGATGCTAATTACCAAGCATCTTTTAGTGGCTTTTGGCAAATAAATCAATACTTAATTCTCAATGGTGGTGGCAAGTATTATGAAGATGGTGGTTATGTTCAAACAAATTCTTTTATTTCATTTGGTATTGATGTTTTACAAGTAGATGTTGGCTATAGAGAGCATTGGATATCGCCTTTTCAAGACAGTGCTGTATTACTCTCTACTCAAGCAAAGCCGCCATTAAGTGTCACTATTAGTAACCCATCATTAATTACCGATTTTAATCTAAAATATGAAATTTCTATTGGTGTATTAGACGAGCATACTAATATTAGTTTTGACAAGGATTTACCTCCTATTTCTGGCGAACCAGCCTTATTAACAATGCATTTTAGTGCTCAGCCTTTTAATTGGTGGACTATTGGTTTTAATCGTACCTTAATGTTTGGAGGCGATGACAACGTTACTGGTCGCGACATTTGGAATGCCATTATTGACCCAGTAAATAGTGATAATTGCGGCGGTAACGGTACCCAATTACAAAATTGCAGTGAAGAGTTTGGTAATCAACAAGCTTCCATAAGTAATAGATTCGATCTCGATTTATTCGATATGCCTTTTAGTCTTTTTTATGAATACGCTGGCGAAGATACTAACAACTATACCAATCATAAATTAGCTAACTTAGCTAATAGTTTTGGCTTATTCCTTCCTTATTTAACCGATAATGTATCGTTGAACATGGAGTTTACAACATTTCAATCAGCTTGGTACACTCACCATATTTATGGTGAGGGTTATTCAAATGATGGTGTTAAGATGGGGCACTGGTGGGGTTCTATGAAAGACCCTAAAGATGGTGTTGGCGGTGAAGCAGGAAGTGTCAGGCTCGATTGGCAAAGTAGTGAAGAATCCCAAGTATCAATGCTCTATCGCACAGCAAATTTTAATAAATCAAGCTACGAAAATTATCAACGCTCTCACGAATTAGAGCTAAATTATACTAGAGTCATTGATGCTAACTTTTTAGGTGTAAAACTTTATTTAGGTCGTAATAATTACAGTAATAATTTTGTTAGAACGAGTATATCTTATTCTTGGTAAGCTCAATATTTCAATTAAGAATAAAATTAAGGAGTAGCAACAATGAGAGTTATCACTTTTGGTACTTATGATATTTTTCATGTTGGTCATGTAAATATTATTGAACGAGCAAAGTTGCACGGTGACCATCTTATTGTTGGTGTATCTTCTGATAAATTAAATATAGCAAAAAAAGGTCGACCGCCAATTTACTCTGAAGAGGATCGCCAACATATAATTCGCTCTATGCGCTGCGTTGATGAAGTTTTTTTAGAGGAATCTTTGGAGCTTAAAGCCGATTATATCAAGTATTATAATGCCGATATATTAGTCATGGGTGATGATTGGCAGGGTAAGTTCGATTACTTAAAAGATATCTGTCAGGTGATTTATTTACCTCGTACCCCTTCAATTTCGACTACAGAAATTATTGAAGTCGTCAAAACCAAGCGACTTTAATTACAAAAGAGCCAACTTATGACAGTCAAACGCTACTTATTTTATATTGCCCACAACTATGCCTTTGAAATATTAAGACCATTACAACAAGCAATATGGGCAAATGGAGATGAAGTCAAATGGCTTGCTGTTGGTAAAGAAGTTTCTCTAAATTACTTTAGCAATGAAGAAACTTTACTCAGCACAATTGATGAGGCAAGGGCTTTTAATCCTGATGCCAGTTTTGCCCCAGGTAATGAAATACCACACTTTATTCCCGGATTAAAAGTACAGGTTTTTCATGGTCTTGAATGGAAAAAAAAAGGGCATTTCGTTATCCGTGGTTTTTTTGACCTGTATTGCACTCATGGCCCTGCTACAACCAGTCGGTTTAATCAATTAGCAGATAAACATGGTTATTTTGATGTAGTCGAAACGGGTTGGCCAAAACTAGACTATTTATTT
Source organism: Colwellia ponticola (assembly GCF_005885605.1). Taxonomy (GTDB): domain Bacteria; phylum Pseudomonadota; class Gammaproteobacteria; order Enterobacterales; family Alteromonadaceae; genus Colwellia; species Colwellia ponticola. Next base: position 160,665 of record NZ_SZVP01000001.1, read on the forward strand.
ACGACACCTGCGATGCCTATTAGAGAACAGGTCATAAAGCAGAAGAAGATCATATTATACGCACCAACATTTTCTCCCACATTAACTTCTGCACCTGAGCTATTTGAAGAAATACAACGTTTAAGTAAAACAAAAGCACATCATTGGCTAATAAAATTTCATCCTAAGATGGCAAAAATATGGTGTGAAAAATATCAAAAACTACTAGCTGATAATGTAGAAATAATTGAAAGTGCTAGTATTAATGAACTTTTACAAACAGCTGATATTATGGTGTCTGATACGTCCTCAGTTATTGGTGAGTTCTCATTGCTAAATAAAGCTATTGTTAGCTTGAACAATAAAGAACCAGGTGATTATTTAATAAACATTAGCGACGCAAAAGATTTAGCACAAGCTATTGATAAAGCTTTAACACCCTCTACAAATTTAAAAGCTGCAATAAAAGCTTACGCTAATGATTTACACCCTTATCATGATGGGCAAGCAGCGGCGCGTATATTATCAGCAACACAACAGCTATTGTCACATGGAAAAAAAGCACAGAAAAATACACCTTGGAATATTTTTCGTAACTTAAAGCAACGAAAAAAATTAAACTATTGGCGACTTTAACGGTTCATTCACCGTTGAATATAACCTATAAAACTAAAGTAGATGATTAAAGCTATTGACACTACTTAGGTAAATGCGTTACTAATAGTACACTGAATAATTTCTTACTTAAAAAGAATATTTATTAACTTATTATGCATCTTTTTTTACGTAATACTTAGCTAAGTATTTGTTAAATCTTAATACGTAAATATTCATTGTGTTGATAAAAATCCGCTAATAAAACAAAACGAAACAAAATGACTACATTGATTAAGTACATTAAAAAAAATCTCCTCCTCGCACTCATCGTGCGCGGCTAGGTTTTATTGCTTCTTCAAACGTCTATATATTGATATTAAGTAGAAATTAATTAAAACCCGCGCTAATACTCGCGGGTTTTTTTATGTCCGCATTTAGTCGTACAATTGTCCCGCAGACATCTGCAAAGCTTTACAAGGATAAGAAAATGAGCAACCCACATTTTAATAATGATCAAGTGATAATTTTTGATACCACCTTACGTGATGGTGAACAGGCATTAAATGCCAGTTTATCAGTACATGAAAAATTACAAATAGCCTTAGCTATTGAACGTTTAGGTGTAGACGTAATGGAAGTCGGCTTTCCGGTTTCTTCTCCTGGTGATTTTGAGTCTGTACAGCAAATTGCCCGCACTATCAAAAATGCCCGTGTTTGTGGTTTAGCCCGCGCGGTAGAGGCAGATATTGATGCCTGTGGTCAAGCCCTAAAAGTGGCTGATCAATTTCGTATTCATACTTTTATTTCTACCTCTGATGTACATGTACAACAAAAGTTAAAAAAAGAGTTTGCTGATGTTGAAGCCATGGCAATTCATGCAGTTAAACATGCTAGAAAATACACTGACGACGTTGAATTTTCTTGTGAAGATGCCGGTCGTACCCCCATTGATAACTTATGCCGTATGGTTGAGAGTGCCATTAAAGCTGGCGCTACTACAGTCAATATTCCAGATACTGTGGGTTATACCTTACCTTTTGAATTTCAAGGTATTATCACTGACTTATTTAACCGTGTACCTAATATTGACCAAGCGATAATCTCAGTACATTGTCATAACGATTTAGGTTTAGCGGTTGCTAACTCGATGGCTGCTGTACAAGCAGGCGCGCGTCAAATTGAATGTACTATTAACGGTATTGGTGAGCGTGCCGGTAACTGTTCATTAGAAGAAGTGGCGATGATCATGCAAACTCGTCAGGCGTTGTTGGGGGTAAAAACGAATATCAATCACCAAGAAATCGCTCGAGTATCTAAGTTAGTTAGTACGGTTTGTAATATGCCAGTGCAGTTAAACAAAGCCATTGTGGGTGGTAACGCCTTTAGTCACTCGTCAGGTATTCATCAAGATGGTATGTTAAAAGCCAGCAATACTTACGAAATTATGACACCTGAAAGTGTCGGTATTGCCAAAACTAAATTAAATTTAACGTCTCGTAGTGGGCGTCATGTGATCAAGCACCGCATGGAAAGCTTAGGTTATCAAGAAAGTGATTATGAAATTGAAGAGTTATACGCTGATTTCTTAACGTTAGCAGACAAAAAAGGCCAAGTATTTGATGATGATTTAGAGGCATTAGTCTTTAAATTACAGCAAAAAGATTTAGAAGATCACTTTATATTAGACACTATTAACGTGCAATGTGGTGATGGCGACTTTGCTACCGCTAGTATCAAGCTTATTTCAGGTAAAGCCTCTGATGATAAAGGCAATAGTAAAATTCACGCTGCGACCGGTAATGGTCCTGTAGATGCGCTTTATCAAGCGATTAAACAAAGTGTTGATATTGACTTTGAAGTCAGTGATTACAAAATATCAAACAAAGGCTCGGGTGAAGATGGTTTAGGCCAAGCCGATTTAGTCATCACCTGGCAAGGTCGAAATTTTCATGGTTACGGCCTAGAAACTGATGTCATTGAAGCATCAGGACAAGCATTAATTAATGCCCTAAATAGCATTCATAGAGCCATGACCATTGCCGATTTAAAGTCAGCAAAAAAAGTTTAGTCGCATTACCAAAAAGATAATAAATATAAACGAATAATAGCGAATAAATCGCTAGAGAGTATCTAAAATATAAAGGTTATAGACATGTCTAACATAGCAATTTTAGCCGGTGATGGTATCGGCCCAGAAATAATGGTTGAAGCAAAAAAAGTTTTAGCCACAGTTGCAAAAAAATTCAACTTTGAAATTAACACCAAAGATTATGATGTTGGTGGCGCCGCCATTGATAATCACGGTAATGCTTTACCTGATTCAACCATGGCAGGCTGTATAGCAAGTGACGCCATTTTATTTGGCAGTGTTGGCGGTCCTAAATGGGCAAATTTACCACCAACAGAGCAACCTGAGCGTTGTGCTTTATTAGGCTTACGTGGCCATTTTGATTTGTTTTGCAATATGCGCCCAGCAACATTACAACCAGCATTATCTTCACTCTCTACCTTACGTAGTGATATTGCAGAGCAAGGCTTTGATGTATTAATTATCCGTGAATTGACCGGTGATATTTATTTTGGCGAGCCAAAAGGTCGTAAAGGTGAAGGCGAAGAAGAAACAGGATTTGATTCTATGTTTTATTCGCGTCGTGAAATTAAACGTATTAGTCACTTGGCTTTTCAAGCGGCACAAAAGCGCGATAATAAAGTAACATCGGTTGATAAAGCCAACGTATTAGCAACCAGTCAATTATGGCGTCAAGTCGTTGAAGAAGTTGCGGTTGAATACCCAGATGTTGAGCTAGAGCACCTTTACGTTGATAACGCGGCCATGCAATTAGTGCGCGATCCTAACCAATTCGACGTGATGCTTTGTCCTAATTTATTTGGCGATATTTTATCTGATATTTGTGCAATGATTACGGGCTCAATGGGCTTATTACCTTCAGCTAGCTTAAATGCTCAGGGGTTTGGCATGTATGAGCCTGCCGGTGGCAGTGCACCAGACATTGCTGGTATGGGCATTGCGAATCCAATCGCGCAAATTTTATCAACGGCGTTAATGTTGCGTTATAGCTTAAACCAAGACGCGGCAGCAAAAGCTATTGAAGACGCGGTAAGTAGTGCGTTAGATAACGGTATTTTAACCGCCGACTTATTACCGGCTAACGAAAGAGAAAAAGCTAAATCCACCAGTGAAGTGGGTGATTATATTTGTACACAAATAGAGAGCACATAAAATGACATCTTCTACCCCAAAAACCATGTATGAAAAATTATGGCAAAGCCACTTAGTTGAAGACACTGAAGGGCAAACACCATTATTGTATGTTGACCGTCACCTAATTCATGAAGTGACTTCACCACAAGCCTTTGCTAACTTACGTTTTCATAATCGCCCTGTACGTCAACCTAAACGTACTATTGGCACCATGGATCATAATATTTCAACTCGCTCAATTGAACTTAATGCTGCGGGCGAAGGCGCTGCGAATCAATTGCGCGCGTTAGCCGTAAACTGTAAAGAATTTGGCATCGAGCTATTCGATATGGGTCATAAAAATCAAGGTATTGCGCACGTTATTGCGCCTGAATTAGGCATAAGCTTACCAGGTACTATTATTGTTTGTGGTGACTCACATACCGCCACCCATGGCGCTTTTGGTGCGCTGGCCTTTGGTATTGGCACCTCTGAAGTTGAGCATGTGCTTGCTACGCAGACTTTACGTCAAAATAAAGCAAAAACCATGAAGGTTGAAGTAGTAGGTAAAGTCGGTACTGGCATTAGCGCTAAAGATATTATCTTAGCAATTATTGGCCAAGCAGGTAGTGCTAGCGCAACAGGTCATGTTGTTGAATACTGCGGTGAAGCTATTGAAGCGCTTAGTATGGAAGAGCGCATGACAGTATGTAACATGAGTATCGAATTTGGCGCTAAAGCGGGCTTAATTGCACCTGACCAAACAACCTTTGATTATGTTGAAGGTAAAGAATACGCACCAAAAGGTGAAGTATTCGCACAAGCAGTAGCCGATTGGAAAAAATTAAAATCTGATGATGGCGCAATATTTGACACCACAATAACCATTCAAGCTAAAGATATTAAAGCACAAGTCACTTGGGGTACTAACCCAGGACAAGTAACAAGTGTTGATGGTTTTGTGCCATCACCAGATGATTATAGCGATCCCGCTGATAAAGACTCTTGTATTAGCGCACTTAATTACATGGACTTAGCCGCGGGCACTAAAATCACAGATATTCACGTTAACAAAGTATTTATTGGTTCATGTACTAACTCACGTATTGAAGATTTACGCGCTGCTGCCGGTGTTGTACAAAAATACTCAGGTCAGAAAGTGGTCGACAGTGTAACGGCCATTATTGTTCCAGGCTCTTACCGCGTAAAAGTACAAGCAGAAAGTGAAGGCTTAGATAAAATATTCACTGATGCTGGTTTTGAATGGCGCTTACCTGGCTGTTCTATGTGTTTAGGTATGAACGATGATGTACTTGACGAGGGTGATCGTTGTGCTTCAACCAGTAACCGTAACTTTGAAGGTCGTCAAGGTCGTGGTAGTCGCACGCACTTAGTTAGCCCTGAAATGGCAGCAGCCGCCGCTATCACAGGTCACTTTGTTGACTTAAACGCATAACCACCGAGGAAAAATATAATGGAAAAATTTAACACACATACCGGTTTGGTTGTGCCACTAGATATCGCGAATATTGATACCGATCAAATTATCCCAAAACAGTTTTTACAAAAAACTGAGCGCTTAGGTTTTGGCATCAACTTATTTCACGATAGACGCTACCTTGATGCCGCGGGCACAAAGCCTAACCCTGATTTTGTGCTCAACAAGCCAGAATATAAAGAGGCTACCATTTTATTAGCTGGTGAAAACTTTGGCTGTGGTTCAAGCCGCGAGCATGCGCCTTGGGCATTACAGCAGTATGGTTTTAGAGTGGTTATTGCTTCAAGTTTTGCTGATATTTTTTACGGTAATAGTATCAACATCGGCCTTTTACCTATCACTTTAGCTGAGGATGAAATCGCCCAATTATTTAAACTTGCTCCTAATGCGCAATTAACCCTTACCGTTGATTTACCTAATAACACAGTTACCTGTGGTGATTTAAGCTTTAAATTTAGCTTGAGTAAATTTCAACAGTACAGCTTAGAAAACGGTGTTGATAGTGTTGGTTGGACGTTAAATAAGCTTGAGACTATTGAAGCGTTTGAAGCAAACATGCCCGCTTGGCAGTAATTAGCTAAACAACAACTAAGCTACTTAGTTAAAAAATAAAGCCCCGATAAATACAATTTATCGGGGCTTTTTACTAGCCATTTAAAAGCCAAATCGGACATGACGCTGCTTACTTGGGGGGAATCGTATTTGTCATGCGATTACGTAGGTCGGCCTTTAGGCCGTCAAAAACCATCAAAAAATATTAGCGTGATGGCCTGAAGGCCAACCTACACGACACTCATAAGCCTTAAAAAAATAAAGATATTGAACCACCGAGCTTACCAGTTGGTTAATGCTGGCAGCGAAAACTGTTCACCTTTGAACGAAAGAATAACTTGTTGAGGTAATATTTTATCAACCCTTAAATCATCATTGATCTGATCCCCCTCATAACGATCACGACCATTGACCGTTACCCACCCCTGACCATCAGAGCTATAGATATGTTGTTCAAATTGTAAACTTGGTAAGGCATTTTGTAGCTTTGCTGACAGTTGAGATAATGGCTTAACACCGATAGTTTCATCCTTACCAACCGCTAATAAGTTAACATCAGCCTGATCATTATTATTTAGCTTGCTCGCTATTTTATGGTCGGTTGCAGTTTCAGCAATGGCCGCTTGAAAACGTGCCAATAAATCATTAGAAACCCCCTCAGCTTGAGTCACCTGATAGTTTATCGCTTCTTTTTGTCTATTTGGTTTAGCGGCACTAACCATTAAAGCCCCATCAGGCTCATTTGTTATATCACCACCCGTGAGCTTTTTCATCGGTAATACTTTTAACGTTTCTTGCTGCACTGGGTCATTAGTATCTGCTTTCACTAGCGCAAAATTTTCACTCTGAGCAAACCTGACTTGCTCAGCTTCGTTTAGTGCTGTCTTATCTTGCTCAGTGTTTGAGTATGCTGTGCTTAGCGTTACTTTATTAGTAGCTGGGATTGTACTAACAACAGGCTCAACAGCTGTTTGACGTTCTCCCCACCAAAAACCTGCTAGCGCAAAAAAAACGGCAACAGTTAATAGCGTTGCAAAAAGTAATACCCCATTATAATTAGTCTTATTAGCGGTTAAGTCATCGCCTAAGGCTCGAACCGCCGCAGCCATAACAGTCTTTTTATTCACCACACTATCATTTTGATTATACGCCAGCAGCAATGCACTATGACAAAGCAAGTTAGTTAGTCTTGGTATGCCCTGGGATAGTTGGTGAATTTTAGCTAATGCCCCTTTATCAAAAAGTGCTCTGGTGCAATTAGCAACCGCTAAGCGATGTTGAATATATTGGTTTAATTCAAGCTTAGTTAATGGCATTAAATGATATCTAGCGGTAATACGCTGCGCTAATTGTCGTAAATCACGTCGCTGCAGGAGTTGCTGTAACTCTGGTTGGCCAATTAAAATCACCTGTAATAGTTTTTTGGTATTCGTTTCTAAATTGGTTAATAAACGTAATTGTTCAAGTACCTCAGGTTGTAAGTGCTGAGCTTCATCAATAATCAGTAAAGTGTTGATATCATTTTGATGGTTTTTAAGCAGTTTTTCTGAAATTTTATCAGTGAGTGTTTTTAAGCTCGCCTCGGTTTTTCGATAACGAATTTTTAACTCATCACACAACGTTGCCAGTAACTCTTTGCTAGATAAGGTTGGATTTAAAATAAACGCTGCTTGTGTATTTACGGGTAACTGCGCCATTAAACATCGGCTTATCGTCGTTTTTCCTGTGCCTACTTCACCGGTTAATAAAGCAAAACCACCTGTTTCCCCTAAACCGTACGTCAAATGGGATAAGGCTTCCCTATGACGATCACTCATAAACAAATAATTAGGATCGGGTGAGATTGAAAAAGGTAAATCACTTAATGAAAAAAAATTGCGATACATAAGGTGCGCTAAGAAAAAAGTGTAACTACAAAATTAACTGCTTGCTTCCTATATGTCAAAGCGTTAACGCTTTAACATTGAATAAATTATGTAAATCAATAACGCAGTAATAGCTTGTTTTAACCTACAAAAATGGTCATATAATTAGTGAGATGGTATTATTTTCTTATGATACACTTTCATTAATATTATTTGCTTTATTTTGGATAGAACCTTGTTAACCAGTAACGCTGAAATTAAACATAACCAACTTAATACCTATCTAGTTGGCGGCGCTGTGCGCGATAAGCTACTTAACCGCCCTGTTAAAGATAAGGATTACTTAGTGGTAGGCGCTAGCATTGAGCAAATGAAAAGTTTAGGTTATCAACAAGTCGGTAATGATTTCCCTGTTTTTTTACACCCAAAAACTAAAGAAGAATATGCGCTAGCTCGCACAGAACGTAAAAAAGGCCAAGGCTACACCGGTTTTAGCTGTTACTTCGCCCCTGATGTGACTATTGAAGACGATTTAAAACGTCGAGATTTAACCGTCAATGCCATGGCAATGGATGATAATGGCAACATAATTGATCCCTACAATGGCCAACAAGATCTTAACGATCGTATTTTACGCCATGTCAGTGATGCTTTTACTGAAGATCCTTTACGTGTGCTTCGCGTTGCCCGTTTTGCTGCTCGTTATCATAAATACGGTTTTACCATCGCCGACGAAACGCTAGAACTCATGCAAACAATCAGTGCGAGTGGCGAGTTAAAAAGCTTAACGCCTGAGCGCGTTTGGCGAGAAATGCAATTAAGCTTAGCTGATGGCGGCGCTAGCGCTGACATTTATTCAGGTAATCCTGAAATCTTCTTTGAAGTATTACATCAATGCCATGCCTTAGCAGAATTATGGCCAGAGTTAGATATTTTATGGGGTATACCTAACCCTGCTCTTTGGCATCCTGAAATATGTAGCGGTACACATACCATGATGGTGTTGCAACAAGCTGTTTTACAAACCGAGCCGATGCCTGAAAAGCAAAATGATCATAAAATAGCAATACGCTTTGCCGCCCTATGTCACGATTTAGGAAAAGGGCTTACCCTAGAAAACTTATTACCCAGTCACAAAGGTCATGAAAAAGCAGGTTTACCCTTGGTCGAAAAAATTGCTAAACAATTAAAAGTGCCTGTACATTATAAACAACTTGCTTTGAAGGTTTGTGAGTTTCATTTACATTGTCATAAAGCCTTTGAACTAAAAGCTAGTACGCTGTTAAAAATGTTTAATCAACTTGATATTTGGCGAAAGCCGCAAGAGTATGATTATTTTTTAATGGCTTGTAAATCCGACTTCTTAGGGCGCTTAGGCTTTGAAGATCGCCCTTATCCACAAGAGCAATACTTACAAGCAGCAGCAAAAGCAGCGAGAGAAGTGACTGCTAAAAGCTTTGTTGAGCAAGGTTTACAAGGAACTTTGATAAAAGCAGCTATGGCTGAAGCGCGTTTAAACGCCATTGTAAAAGTCAAAGCCGATTATGCCCACTTAAACCCTACACCACCTAAAAAAGTTGTTATTAAGTAAGGCTATGAACTGCTTAGTTAGAGAGTTTAACGCTGACTTATTTCTAACTGACTTCAGGTTTATCAATAGTTCTAAAGGTTAGGTTTATTCGTGGCTCAGATACTTTTTTCGTGGGTGGTAAACGGTGTAGCCAATGTTGTTGTGTTGCCCCTTTCATCACTAACAAGCTGCCCGGTTTAAGCGATAGCGCAACCACTTGCTTTGACTCTTTATGTTTAAAGGCAAACTTACGTTCTACGCCAAAACTTAATGAGGCAATAGCTCCCTGCTTTGCTAATTCGGTTTCACCATCACTGTGCCAAGCCATGCCCTCTTCACCACTATGATAAAGATTTAATAAGCATGAGTTATAGCTCGCATTACTATGGTGCTCTACCAATTTCTTTAACGCTCTTAGCTCGTCAGTAAAGGGTAAAGACTGCTTAGTAACGCCTGAGTAACTATAGGAAAAAGGCTTGCCATTAAGCGTATCAGCGCACCAAGCCACTTTTCTTTTCGTAGCAATTATTTTCCCTAGCACCAAAGCTTGATCACAGCGCCAGTCAATGGTGCTGAGTAAGCGCTGAAAATAATGTTCGCTATCGCTAAGCGGCATAATTTCACCATAATAATGAACCACGCCATCATGAGGTAAAATATTAATAGGTTCATCAAGTAATGCTGAAAATAAATCCATGTTTCCCTCGCTTTAGCTAGGTATTACTAGTTACCCGTAATTATCGGCCCCAAGGATTAGCAGGACTCGAATTGGCTGAGCGCTCACGCGTTTTTTTAGCCTGTTTAACGCGCAGTTCTTCTGCATCTTCAAGGCTAAGTTCTTTAGGAGGTCTTTGCTCTAATCCTGAAGGCACAATACGATCACGCGGTGGTAATTCAAAATTAGCATCATCTGCTTTAGGCAAGCTGTTATATTGATACATATAAAAAGCTTCTACTTTCTCTTGCGCCCATGGCGTTTTCTTTAAAAATTTTAGGCTCGACTCAATACTAGGATTTTGCTTAAAGCAATTTAGGTTCATGTACGCGGCTAATATTTCAAAACCGTAATGATCAACTAACGTGGTTAATACCGTTTCAAGGCTAGTCCCGTGTAAAGGGTTATTTTTGTAAATATCTTTGTTACTCATGATTGTTCCTAAATACCTAACGTGGTGACTGCTTATGGATTAGCAGCTGCAATAACTAATTATACCACTTGCCTGCGTGATGTCATGATTAATCATTTTTATACTGAAATTTTGAACTTTTTCTGCCGTAGCACTAATAAGTCATCTTATGCTTGACCTGAGCTATTGTTATCACTAGTAATAACAATAGCGGATGACTAGAGAATTAATTGTTTACCACGCGCAAACAATGAGTGATGAGCCAGGTAAAAGTCATTAATAAACTACTGATTTAAGTCGCTATGGAAAATGTTCACTTATTACTTATTACCTATTGATTTAACAAGTAATTATAAGCATTATCATTGACTTAACTTTATAACTCCCATAGGATATTGGCTATATAATATTCTCTGTCATAGTTAAAAAATCATGCTCTTAACATCAAAAAAAATCTCAAAAAAAGTGTATTCAACTGCAATAACCGCTTTATTTACTTTAGTTATTGCTGCACCATCATTGGCCACCACAGTGTTGTCAATTAACACTCAACCTATTTTAAACCCCAAAACACCACACAGCGGCCAAGTAGCACTTGGTGCTGTTGGTAAAGCACCTTCAGAAAAATATATTCAATTAGAAGCCAATGCTATAGCGCTTCATATTACCTATAACGATGCCGACATTGTTGGCTTAATAGGCGTTGAAGGTGAGAATGCTGCTAAAAAAATTCTTAACTACCTTCCCAAAGAGTACCAATTAATATTTAAAAAAGGGCGAGATAACTTTACCGCCCAAGACGTCGCTCTCATCACTCGATATCAGATTATTGGCGAAGCTAACGACTTTACCGGTATAGAAGGTTATTACAAAAACACTAAAAGTGTACCGTCTAAAGCATTAGCGATAACATTAAACAACGGGTCTGACACATACAACGTGGTGGTTGCTCACTTAATTACCAAACGAAGCAATAATGATAACCATGACAAACGTGCTGCTCAAGCCGATGCCATTGTTAAGTTTATGAGTGATAAACAAGGTCACAATATTGTGATGGGCTACCTTAATGATGCCCCAGGCTCAACTACATTAAACACCTTAGTTGACTCTGGACTAAATATTATTGATGCCAATGAATACAGCTTCACTAATGATGGCAGCAAACAATTACTTGATCACATATTAGTATCTGATTCATTAAAAGAAGATGCTACTTTTAAATCGTTTGGTTTAGGTGCAATTAGTGAGCACAGAGCCGTTATCGCAGAGCTAGATGACTAATCGGTTGTTCATCGAGCTAGGCGCTTAACTCTTAGCTTAAACTAAACGAGATTAAACATAATCTCGTTTTTCAATACTACAAATACTCTTGCGCCAGCCCTATTGTTCATAGCACTGGCGCAATACTTTCTAACGCCCTGTTTTATGATTGACAACAACCCTCTATTATCCTACATCAAATACAAATAAATTTACGCTGTATTTATTGCCGCGCTAGTGGCAAGATGTGCTGCATCAAAAAATATATCATCTAAACATGTAGCTAGAAAGATCAACAACCTCGCCCCTAGTAAAGTGAGCTAACCTCGCTAGATATAGGCGACTTAATTACGCAATTTCCTCGGTAATAATCCGCTATTGGTAAAAATACAATGACAAGGTTAACAATCAATACTGTATTGAAAACGCTATTAAAAACAATGCGCCCTGCTTTTCTTGTTTTAACCCTAGCGTGTGTTTTTTTAGGGTTTTGCACCGCATTTGCTACTGGCGTATCGATAGACAGCCTATTATTTATACTTGTTTTGGTCGGCGCGCTATGTGCTCACATTAGCGTTAATATGCTCAATGAATATCATGATTTTCATAGTGGTTTAGATTTTAAAACCCAAAGAACACCTTTTAGTGGTGGTAGTGGTGCCTTACCTAGTCACCCTAGAATAGCGACTATTGTGTTGTGGTTTGGCTTACTAACATTGTTGATGACTACCGCTATTGGTATATATTTTATCATCAATATGGGTAGTGTTATTGGCACAACAATACTGCCTATTGGCATGGTCGGCTTAATCATTATTATCACTTATACAAAATGGCTAAATCGTATGCCATTGCTCTGCTTATTTGCCCCTGGAGTAGGCTTTGGTCTACTGATGGTAGTAGGCACACATATTGTACTGACCTCAGCCTACTCATCGCTTGTTTGGTTAGTGTCACTTATTCCGTTTTTGTTGATCAATAACCTACTGCTATTAAATCAATATCCGGATATGCAAGCCGATGCGAGTGTCGGTCGTAAAACCTTCCCGCTAGTTTTTGGCGTAAAGCGCAGTAATATCGTTTACGCAATCTTTATGATTGCCGCTTACGCATTAATAGGACTGTATGTTTTAGTAGCGGTATTGCCAGTAATAAGTCTTATTGCATTAGTACCGCTACCTTTATCAATTTTTGCTTTAACTGGGGTCATTAAACATCAAGCCAATATTGGCAACTTCCCCCAACACTTAGCAGCAAATGTAGCAGCAACTATAATAACGCCATTTTTATTGGGCTTATCAATACTTATAAGCTAATGTAAATAACTCAATAACATGAATTCTAAGTTATAGATAAATGGCTAGGCAACTAGCGCTTCCATAATACATTAATTAAAGCACCCACCAAGATAAAACCACCACCTATAACAGTAGTGGCTACGGATACTTCGCTAAAATACGCCCAACCAATAAAGACAGCAAAAAGCACTTGCACATAAGAGTAAGCCGTTGCTTTATTCGCATCGGCGCAGTGGAGTGCTTTCGTTAGCCCTACTTGCCCTACCTGAGTAAATACGCCCACTAAAATCATTAAAGCGGTTGCCGCTAAACTAGGTACAACAAAATCACTGCCAAGCATGATCATAGCAATAGGAAAGGCAACGACGGGAAAGTAAAAGATAATAACCGAGCTATCATCAGTTTTAGTGAGTTTTTTAACAATAATATAAGCAACTGCACTGCCAAATGCCCCTAATACAGCAGCGCCAATACTAAACCATGAATACTGGATAGCGCTCTCTACATATAGATTCGGCTGAATCATGATAAATAAACCACATAAGCTAATAACAATACAGGCAACGGTAGAGCGCTGAATGGCTTCTTTGAGAAAAAAAAATGCTAAAACAGCAGTAAACACCGGATGCAAATATTGTAATACTGTGGCTTCAGCTAAAGGTAAGGTGGTTACCGCGTAATAAACAAACATCAAAGCAAACGAGCCAACAACGCCACGGGCAATCAGTAATTTTTTATTATGTCCCCACACCGGAATGCGTTTACGTTTAATGTCAGCGTAACTGATAATAGCTGACACGACAGCTCTTGCAGCAACAATTTCCATCACAGGAATACCCAAGCCACTGACTTCTTTGACACAGGCAGCCATCAAGGCAAAGCCTAACGCGGAAAGCAGCATATACCAAACGCTCATCGGGATAGCATTTTTTAAGGTGATAAACATTGTCTAGGATACTCAAATGATAAAGGGGAGAAGTAATGACGTATAGCAGCATTATTCTACCTGATTATTACTGGCTTTAGTGAATAACAGTTAACGTTACCCTTAACGGCTATTAATCCGTCAATAAGCGACTATACCTGATAAATAATCAAACCCACCAAGTTAATGTCTATTTTTTAAGCTATTAATTGTAATGGCTTTTTTAGATAATAGTAGCGGATAAAACAGCTAGCAGGTTAACCAGTGTCCGGCTTTTTTACACGCTAATAGTTAGCGCTATTCCGCTCTACGCTGAAAAAACATAACTTATTACAAAACAGTAACTTAAATATTTGGCATGGTTAGTGCTTTGCGTGTGTGAGCAATTTATTTTTTACAACTAAAAGTAGTATTTATGAAATTTAAACAAATAAAAGCAGTTTTATTAGGTCTTGTTTTTTGTGCCACTAACGCAAGCGCAACCTTAATCACCTTAGAAACACGTAATATCAATCAAAGTTTCGATCAAAGTAATTTATTGAGTTCTTGGAACCAAAGCACCGCGGGTACTATAAAAAACATTAATACATTCAACATGTTTAATACCGGTGAAAATAAAATCAATATGCTAACTCTTGATTTTAACCTTAAATCAAATAGCACTTGGACTTTTGAAAATGGTTTAGATGCCGGTTACGGCGCTGCTTTATTTGTTAACGGTAGTTTAGTTGATAGTCGTGATGGTGATTTATGGTGGAACAAAACATGGGGTAGCAATGGTGTTTTTAAAGTAGATAATATTGCATTAACTACCGGTAAAAATATTATCCAATTATTATGGGCAGAAGATTGTTGTAATGGTGCTAATAGCGTTCGTTTTAGCGAAGCTTCTGGCCAAGAAAAAATATTAAGTGTGGATAATATAAACGGCCTTAGTAATGTGAGTCCTACTGATATTCCAGAGCCTGCCACTATCGCTCTTTTTGGTTTAGCGATTGTTGGTTTAGTTACCCGTCGTAAACTTCAAAAGTAGTTTATATTAGAATATTAATATGAGTTAAGTTACTAATTTAACTAACCATAATGAAAGCCTCGCCTCAGCGGGGCTTTTTTATGGAAGGAATAAAATTTAACGTGCTGATGCACATAACCCAGGCACGTCATCCTGAATTTATTTCTGTCTCTTGATCACAAGTTATACCTCACTGGCACGTTTTGCGTGGTAACGCATACCGTATAATCATTAACAGATATTGTCGCGGTGGCGACGACACCCAAGGGGCGACGTACCGCCGCGCCTCCCCTTGGAACCCCTGCGACGCCCAACTCAGCAAACCACTCCATAACAAACGTGCGTAATGCTCGATACCTGCCGATTTATCGTCCATGAACAGCGGCAGCCCTCGACGTCCTGTCTCGGGTCGAGTATTACCTTTACACCTTTGTCATTTCATTGCTGAGATGGGAATAAGGCTTTTGGCAGTATTTGAGTACATAACTCTTTTCAAAATTTTTTGTTCCCAAAAACACAATAAATAATTAAACTCTAAACGATATCCACAAGCATAAAATCTGCGTAAACAAACGCTGGAATGAAGGAAAGTGTTCACGTATGTTCATCATGGATGATGAACAAAGCGATGTAGGGCATGGATGCCCATTCAGCGCTGTTACGTCGATAACACTTGAGGGAATGTAAGATTACGTTTGGGTCGCAGCGCCTGGGGATTCCAAAGGGGACTGGGCGTTTAGCCCCCTTTGGGTGTTGTCGCCACCGCGACGCGGAAGAAATAAAGTGCACAAACAGTAATTGTTACCACCTAATGTGCAAAAATTGTATCTCGTTGCCACGCTCTGCGCTGTCTCTTATATACGAGTACACTTGTGTATAAGAGACAGAATTTATTTCAGGGTCAGCATGACGAAGAGTGAACTATCCGTTCGCCCTTTAAAAACAATAAAATTTGAACCATGGAGACACAGATACTACGCACACCGAGAAGACAAGGAGTTTGTCGAGGTAGGCATCAACCTACAATATGGAAAGCCAATTAATCAGATATTGGTATAAGCTAAATTCGTTAGCTTAAATTCGTTAATTTATCACGAATAGCTTGATAACGTTGTTGTTCGCATAAGCCAAACCCCGATAATTGCCTGACTTTATGACGACCAAATAACGGTACTGTCATACCGGAAAAAAATCGGCAATAACTTTCAATAGACAGCGGTTGGTTTATTTTACCGGCAAGTCGTTGAGTTAACTCTTCCATCCCCTGCTTTAAAACTTCATCACTTGGCCATGGAATTTGTGCTTGTGAGTGTTCAAGTACTGCAATTTGACCGCGACAGACACTACAGTGTCCACATTGGGGCTTGGTCGTTAAATCAATACTGCCACCCGTAGTAGTATACTCAAAGTAAGGGTCATCGAAATAACGCGCTAAACTTACCGTTAAACAGCTATCAAGTTGAAAGAAGCGTACTAAGTTAGCAATGCGTCTAATCTCTTTTTCTTCATTGTCTTTAAAATACTTACTCAGATCTGCGCATAAATTAGCATCTGCTAACGCATCTGTGTTTACGTTAAACACTTCGGTCATACCTTTAGTTTCAAGGACAATTAACTGCTGCTCTTGCAAATATTCAAGCGCAGTAACAACGCGATTACGTTCAATACTTTTATCTTGTAATAAAGTCTCAAAGTTTAAGCTACCCCACACTTTTTTAAAGTCGGTGGCATTAAAAACACGCTGTAAAAAGTCTTGGCGTTGTTCATTAAAACGATTAAGAATATCAGCCTTAGGTTGTAACAGTTTAATTTTAAAATCAGCAAAATAAGCATAGAGCGGCTCAATAACGCCGGCTAGCTCTAGTTGCACTAACAAGGTTTTTAGCGGTAATTGTTTAATATTAACGGCATTAGACAGCGCTAGGATTTGTAATTCCCACTTTCCTTCAGCTCGATAGTTATTACTGCCAGTATAATTAGTCGTTACTGCCTCAGCCTTTATTGTATCTAATAGCATTTCAATGCCAGTAAACTCAGGAGTATCGCCATAAACAAAATTCTCTACTGTGTTTATGCCATCAAGATTTGCTAAAGTAATACACTGAGACGCTAGCCCATCTCGCCCTGCTCGACCTATTTCTTGACTGTAATTTTCAATGGATTTGGGTAAATCATAATGAATAACAAAACGTATGTCGCTTTTATCTATACCCATACCAAAGGCAATAGTGGCAACAATAACTTGAGTGTTGCCACTCATAAAATCTTGCTGAATTTGACTACGATTATCACTATCAAAGCCAGCATGATAAGCACAAGCATTAATGCCTTGTTGCGTTAAATACTGCGCCACTTTTTCTGCAGTCTGCTGTAAGGTCACATAGACAATACCTGCACCTTGTTGTGTGATAATTATTTGCGCAAGCTGCTTATTCTTATCAGATTCAACAACAGGTAATACGCTTAAATCCAAGTTGGCGCGATAAAAACCGGTTTGCACAATATGCTCGTTACTAATAGCAAACTTAGCCGCCATATCTTGCTTTACTTTACGCGTAGCCGTAGCCGTAAGTAATAACACCAGCGGAATATTTAACGCTTGGCAATAACTAGGCAGCTTTAAATAATCAGGCCTAAAGTTATGACCCCACTCAGAAATACAATGTGCCTCATCAACCACCAACATAGACACGGGGACTGATTCAATGAACTGTCTAAAACGTTCATTTTTAAAACGCTCAACAGAGACCATTAAAATTTTAATGTCGCCGTCACGCACGCCTGTCATTACACTTTGTGCTTCATTACCTTTTAAGGTTGAATCTATACTGGCGGCTTGAATGCCCTTGCTAGCAAGGAAGGTTAACTGATCTTTTATCAATGCTAGTAAAGGCGATACCACTAAGGTTACATGCGGTAAATGCAGTGCTGTTAACTGATAGCATAACGATTTACCCGAGCCTGTCGGGAAGATAGACAAACTTGATTGTCCTTTCAATAATTGCGTTATGGTTTGCTCTTGCCCAGGACGAAAGCCATCAAAATCAAAAGTGTTTAACAGTGAATTTTTAAGAAAATCACTCTGTTGCTGCGTCATAGTTTACGCCTTGATTATTACTTAAGTGCTATTAAAGTGTTGCTTAAGTACCGCAAAAAGTATGATAACCTTTATCGCCATCAATCGGCGCGTCTTGATACTTTGTTGTGTCATCAAGTAGCGTATAAGGTTGTCGTAATACCGCTAAAAACTGATGTAATTCTGTTAAATCATCAGATTCTTGGCAGCGTTCTAATAAAGCTTCAACATGATGGTTTCGTGGAATAACAACTGGATTATTTTTTCTCATCAGCTGTTGTGCCGCTACTTTAAAATCGTCAATACGAGCGTGCCAACGAGGTAACCATTCATTAAGAGCATCGACTAACGGCGCTTCAATAGCGCTACCGCTAAGCGAAGCAGTGAGTGCCGTAAAGGTTTTCGTGTAATCTAACCGGTATTTTTTCAGTAGAGCAATGAGCTCATTAAGCATGCTAGCATCCCCCTCTATTGGTTCATCAATACCTATTTTTGCGGCCATCATGACTAAATAACCTTGCTCAAAATCTTGATGAAACTGAGTGAGTAGAGGCTGTAATTGAGCTACTCGTTCATCTTCGTCACCGCTAAGTAACGGCAGTAAGGTTTCAGCTAAGCGCGTCATATTCCACTGCATCATGTTAACTTGTTTACCAAAAGCATAACGACCATTACGATCAATTGAGCTAAAAACAGTATCCGCATTATAATCATTCATCATGGCACAAGGACCATAATCGATGGTTTCCCCTGAAATAGTGGTGTTATCTGTGTTCATCACACCATGAATAAAACCAACCCTAAGCCATGACAGTACTAACGGTATTTGCTTGGCTAACACAGCAGAGAAAAATGCTAATACCTGTTCAGGATTAATCGCCTTATCATCACTGGCAGAAATTAATGCTGGAAAGTGACGTTTGATTGAATACAGCGTTAATTTTTTAAGTGATTCAACATCATCACGTGCCGCAAAGTATTGAAAGGTACCTACTCTAATATGGCTAGTCGCTACCCGTGTAACAATGGCACCTGCGTAAGGTCGCTCGCGATAAACACTCTGTCCAGTCATCACTACCGCTAAACATCGTGTAGTTGGTACCCCCAGTGCGAACATAGCTTCACTCATTATATATTCACGCAATGCAGGACCAAGCGCACAGCGACCATCACCTTGACGTGAAAAGTGACTAACACCTGAGCCTTTTAACTGTATGTCCCAACGCTGCCCTTGTGCATCAGCAATATCACCTAACAAATGAGCACGACCATCGCCAAGCTGTGGATTAAACTGACCAAACTGATGACCTGAATACGCTTGCGCAATAGGCTTGCTGCCTTCAAGTAAACGATTCCCCGAGAAATACTGCGCTAATAAATCATTCTCCTGTTCTTTATTAGTAGTAGCGTTGAAGGTGTTAGTAAAGCTAATATTTAACGCTTTCGCTAACGACTCATTCCACAATAATAATTCAGGTTGTGCCACGGGGTCAGGTAAAATATTTTGTGAAAAGGCTTCGCCAAGATCACGGTAGCTATTAGAAAAGTTTATAGACATGATTTTCTCTTGGTAAGTTGATAATCGACACGTTAACCACAGTGTACTAGGTATTGATAATTCATGACTTGTCATAGGTTGTCATGATTACTAAAAGCTATAGCAAGACGCTACGTTATATTTCTGCAGCCACTACTGAAATTTCAACAAGCAAAGCTTCTCTGGCCATTTTAGCGGCAACACAAGCACGAGCGGGTGCATGCCCCTCTGGCAACCAAGCATCCCAAACAGCATTCATATCAGCAAAGTAGCTCATGTCTTTAACATAAATAGTCGCTGATAAAATATGTTCTCTATTACTACCCGCCTGCGTTAACAGTGCATCTACTTTATCAAGCATGGTTTGTGTTTGTTCGGTAATACCTTTAGTGGCATCTGCGGCAACTTGGCCACATAAGTAAATAGTGCCGTTGTGCTTAACAATTCGGCTCATGCGTTGCTTTGTTTCTAATCTTTCAATAGACATGACTTATTTCTCCAACATATCAATAAATTTTTGTGATTGTTCAATGGCAGCACTCATCTCTTTAAGTAAAATACTGACATCTTTTTTAATTGACAGCATCTCACCTTGTAGCGCGCCAACAGCTTGTGCATTAAGGTTGTGCTTTAAAAATAGCGTGTTATCTTTTAACGCCGTTAACACTGGCGCCATTTTACTTTCCGCTTTATACATAGAGTCAATCAAGGTTTTATAACGACGCTGTGTTGCTTTAAATTTAGTTAAGCTTTGACGTTTGAGGTTAGCGTTAGAAATCTGCCCTATCTCCTCTTGCCATTCAGTAAATAGCGCATCAGAAACATCCTCAATTTTTTCAATACGCAAAGTAACTAAGTCTGCCGCTTCTTGTGATTGTTCATATTGTGCTTTAATCACTTGATATTGTGCTTTAAGCTCACCACCGTCAAAACGTATTAACGCTGTCATTTCTGCAAGTGCTGAAGCAAATTTTTCCTGTGCTTCTTGTTGTGACTCTTTAGCTTCCTCAACACGGTCAACCATAATATCACGTTTGTGAATACCGACTTGCTCCATCGCCGAATAATAAGCACTTGAGCACGACGTTAACACGAGCAAACTCATCATAACGGCGAATTTAGCCCATAACTTTGGGTTAAAGTGGCTGTAAGTACTGAGTTGATTGGGTAACTTAAAGATAAACATAAAGATTCCTTCTATTATTTTCAATCGGTTATAAACGCAATATACTTTAGTGTCTAATACTACCCCTTTTGTTTATGGTATATGGATTAAACCCGTGGAGCAAAATTATTCTGTATTTTGTATCCTGTCATGAATAGCTAATAGCAAAAAACCCCAGTGTTTTTCAACAATGGGGTTTTCGTATTTTTGGACGTAAAATCAACTTATAGCAATGCTATTAACTTTAAATGAAAGCGAAGGTAGAACATTCAAATTCAAGGCGGAAACACGGAGCCTATGACTATAGGTGAGTATTTCCAACGCAGAATTTAGAGGTTATAACACGTTTACAATAAAGTTATTCCCATTCGATAGTCGCTGGTGGCTTACCTGAAATATCGTAAACAACGCGAGAAATACCATCAATTTCGTTAATGATTCGGTTAGACACTAAACCTAAGAAATCATACGGTAAGTGCGACCAACGGGCGGTCATAAAGTCAATAGTTTCAACACAACGTAAGCTTACCACCCAATCATATTTACGGGCATCGCCCATAACACCTACCGATTTAACCGGTAAGAACACGGTAAACGCTTGGCTTACTTTGGTGTATAAGTCATGCTTGTGTAATTCTTCAATGAAAATAGCATCGGCGCGACGTAATAAGTCAGCATATTCCTTTTTCACTTCCCCTAAAATACGTACACCTAACCCTGGACCAGGGAATGGGTGACGATAAAGCATATCGTACGGTAGCCCAAGCTCTAAGCCAATTTTACGTACTTCATCTTTAAACAATTCACGTAATGGCTCAACTAAACCAAGCTTCATGTAGTCTGGTAAGCCGCCAACGTTGTGATGCGATTTAATAACGTGCGCTTTACCGGTAGCAGACGCTGCCGACTCAATAACGTCAGGGTAAATAGTGCCTTGGGCTAACCATTTTGCATTTTCAAGCTTATTTGACTCTTCTTCGAATACGTCAATAAAGACATTACCAATAATTTTACGTTTTGCTTCTGGTTCATTTTCACCGGCTAAACGATTTAAAAATCGTTCTTCCGCGTCAATTTTAATAATGTTTAAACCAAAGTGATCACCAAACATATCCATCACTTGTTGGCCTTCGTTCAAACGCAATAAGCCGTTATCAACAAAAACACACGTTAATTTATCACCAATGGCGCGGTGTAATAACATAGCAACAACCGATGAATCGACACCGCCTGACAAACCTAAAATAACTTCGTCGTCACCGATTTGTGCTTTCATCTTTTCGATAGCATCATCAATAATTGACGAAGCCGTCCATAATTTTTCACATTGACAAATTTCAACAACAAAGTTTTCTAAAATACGTAAACCTTGTTTAGTATGCGTCACTTCTGGGTGAAATTGTACGCCGTAGAATTTCTTCTCTTCGTTAGCCATGGCGGCAAAAGCACAGCTAGGTGTTTGCGCAACCGCAAAAAAATCGTCTGGAATAGCCGATACTTTATCGCCGTGACTCATCCAAACGTCAAGTAAGCCATTGCCATTATCAGCAATGCTATCTTCAACATTATTAAATAACGCTGATTTAGCAATTAACTCAACCGATGCATAGCCAAACTCTTTATGTTCTGAACTTTGCACGCCACCGCCAAGTTGCTCAGCCATGGTTTGCATGCCGTAACAAATACCTAATACTGGTACGCCAGCGTTATAGACATATTCAGGTGCGCGTGGTGAATTAGCTTCAGTCACTGACTCTGGGCCGCCAGCAAGAATAATACCTGTTGGGTTAAAGTCTTTAATTTGTTCCTCGGTTACATCCCAAGACCAAAGCTCACAGTAAACACCTATTTCACGAACACGTCGTGCGATAAGTTGCGTATATTGAGAACCGAAATCTAAAATCAGTATGCGGTGATCATGAATGTCTTTACTCATGCTTATTGTTCCTACTTTAGCGTGCTAAAAATGCTGTTTAGCACCATTAATAAATGAATTAGGCTGAGTAATACTAGAGGTATTACTCAGCCTATTTGAATTTTTTTGTTGTTTTTTACAACAATTTTATAACAAACAACAATTAAGAATAGTTGAGTTTGAAGCTAGTTAACATTTTAACAAAGAAGAAGCACGGAGTTGACGTTAGTCAATGAGTACTACTGATGCCGAAAAAATAGTAACTAGCAAAAAAATCAGCTGTTCGTCTAACCCATTCTATAATTTGGGGCTTCTTTGGTGATGGTGACGTCGTGTACATGCGACTCACCCATACCTGCCGAGGTAATAGTCATAAACTCAGGCTTGGTACGCATTTCTTCAATCGTTGCACAACCTGTTAGGCCCATTGATGAACGTATGCCACCCATTTGTTGATGAATAATTGCAGCAACAGGGCCTTTATAAGCAACACGACCTTCAATGCCTTCTGGTACTAGCTTGTCTGCTTCTCCATCAGTTTTTTGGAAGTAACGATCACTTGAACCATCTTTTTGCGCCATAGCACCTAACGATCCCATGCCACGGTAAGATTTATAATAACGACCTTGATAAAGCTCAACTTCACCTGGTGACTCTTCTGTACCGGCAAGCATACTGCCGACCATGACACAGTGTGCGCCAGCAACCAGTGCTTTTGCTATGTCGCCTGAAAAGCGAATACCGCCATCAGCGATAACTGGAATACCAGTACCTTTTAAGCCTTCAACAGCATTTGAAATGGCAGTTAACTGCGGTACACCAACACCGGTTACAATACGGGTAGTACAAATTGAACCTGGGCCAATACCCACTTTAACGGCGTCAACGCCAGCATCAGCCATTGCTCTAGCACCGCTTGCAGTGGCTACGTTACCAGCAATTATTTGTAACTCTGGGTATTTGTCACGTGTTTCTTTAACACGATTTAATACGCCTTGAGAGTGACCGTGTGAGGTATCAATTAGTAATACATCAACACCAGCAGCCACTAACGCATCGATGCGTTCATCAGTTCCTGCACCAACACCAACAGCAGCGCCAACACGTAAACGACCTAGTTCATCTTTACAAGCGTTAGGTTTGTCTTCTGCTTTTTGATAATCTTTAGCGGTAATAAGGCCGACTAATTTGAAAGCATCGTCAACCACTAAGATTTTTTCAATACGGTTAACATGCATCAACCCTAAAATCTCTTCGCGATCAGCACCTTCTTTAACGGTAATTAATTCTTCTTTAACGGTCATTAATGAAGAGACTAACTTAGTTAAATCCGTTTCAAAACGTAAATCACGGCTGGTAATAATACCCACTAAATTATTTTTATCATCAACAACAGGGAAGCCTGAAAATCCTAGATCATCGGCTTTTTGCATAACCTCTTCAATAGTAAAACCGGCATTGACAGTTACTGGGTCTGAAACAATACCGCTTTCATATTTCTTTACTTTAGAAACATGTTTCGCTTGTTCAGCAATCGTCATATTTTTATGAATAAAGCCTAAACCGCCTTCTTGCGCTAACGTAATCGCTAGGCGTGATTCAGTGACTGTGTCCATAGACGCAGAAACCATAGGTACGTTTAAATTAATTTTACGGGTTAATTTAGTTTTTAAATCAGCCGTATGTGGAAGTACTGTAGAATGTGCAGGTACAAGTAACACATCGTCAAAAGTTAAAGCTTCTTGGGCAATTCTGAGCATCGCAACATCTCTCTAAAAAGGTTGGTTAGGGAGTGAATATTGCGGCAGAATTTTAACCCCTTTATTGTTTTAGGTAAACCTATTTTTATGAAGTTTTTGTTAAAGTGACCAAAATAGCAAAGAAATAAATTTTACTGGGAAAATAAATTGAAAGATAAGCTTATTCATTAAATAATGGTCTGTTATGGTTATCCGTCAGCTACCTTATGTATCTTAACATCAATCAAACTGCTATGAACCAACCTTTATGAGCCAACAGCCTATTTTACAAATCAGCGAATTAACTAAAAAAGTACGCTTTATTTTAGAAAGTGAACTTAATACGGTGTGGTTAACCGGCGAAATATCTAATTTTATTGCCGCGAGCTCTGGTCACTGGTATTTATCATTAAAAGATGCCAAGTCACAAGTCAAATGCGCCATGTTTAAAGGCAGTAATAGGCGGGTGCGTTTAAGTAACGGCGCTACGCCAAGTAATGGTCAACAAGTATTAGTGCGGGCAAAGGTCTCTTTATATGAACCCCGCGGCGATTTTCAATTAATTATTGAGCATATGGAAGATGCAGGCACGGGACTATTACGACAACAATATGAACAATTAAAAAATAAACTTAACGGCCAAGGCTTTTTTGATTTAGCCCATAAAAAAACATTACCCAAACATATTAACTGTGTCGGTATTGTTACCTCACCTACCGGCGCTGCCGTTAAAGATATTTTAACGGTACTTAAACGACGTAATCCACATATAAAAGCAATAGTTTATCCCGCGCTAGTTCAGGGTGAATATGCCCAAGGCGATATTTGTCATGCCATTGCAACCGCTAACCGTCGTAACGAATGCGATGTGCTTATTGTTGGCCGAGGCGGTGGTTCGTTAGAAGATTTATGGCCTTTTAATGAAGAAAGCGTCGTCAACGCTATTTATCACAGTGTTTTACCAATCATTAGTGCTGTCGGTCATGAGATTGATACCACGCTTAGTGATTATGTTGCCGATTTACGCGCGCCAACGCCTTCAGCTGCTGCCGAGTTAGTATCAAGTGACCGCAGTGAATTACTGCACCACGTAACCATGCTTAAACAACGTTTAATTAAAGCGCAACAAGCGAAGTTAACGCTTTTAACCAACGAAAGTAAGTATTTTCAACACCGTTTATTACAAGTTCACCCACAGCAGCAATTACAGCTACAACAACAAAGAGCTGATGAATTACATTTACGTTTGAAACAAGCGATGAAGCGTAATATAGTACAAATTCAAAGCAAACCAGCGCAACTTAAACAACGACTTTTACAGCAATCCCCTGAAAAAAACATTCTATTACAGCAAGCACAGCTTAAGCAAAACACAGCGAGAATAACGCAAGCTATGCAAAGTACGTTGCAGCATAAAAGTGAGAGGTTTGTTAATTTACTTGAACAGTTACAACTTGTTAGCCCGCTTGCCACGATAGCAAGAGGTTATAGTGTTACGCGAAATAACAACAATAACGTGATCACTAAAGTCGGGCAAGTAGCGAATGACGAGCAAATCAGCGTACAGTTAACTGATGGGCGCATTACTGCTAGGGTAATAAAAGAATAACAACAATAATAACGACAGGAATGCACTTTTCATGCGCTTTAATTACCGAATAGTTTTCATTATTACTACCTTAGTTTTTATCTTGTCTACCACGCTAACACTCATTAACTACTTAACCTCGATGGAGGCTACACGCGAGCAACTAAAAAATAGTGCCCTACCGCTCACCATAGATAATATATATACCGAAATTCAAAAAAATATTATTGAACCTAATCTAATTGCTTCCATGATGGCGCACGATACTTTTTTAATTGATTGGTTTTCACATGAAGAGGCTGAAGTAGACAAAGTTATTCGCTACTTAGAAACGATTCAAAATAAATACCAAATGTTCACCGCATTTTTAGTGTCAGACAAAAGCAAAAACTATTACTCTGCCGCCGGTATTTTAAATAAAGTCGAGCTCAAAAAACCTAACAGCCTATGGTATTTTGAATTTCAACAACGTGCTGAGGTGAGTGAAATCAATATAGATAATAACAGCCATATGGGTAATGAACTGATCATGTTTATTAACCATAAAATACTCGATAGTGATTACCACATGATTGGGGCTACAGGTATTGGATTAAAAACTTCCTATATCAATGACATGCTTAAAGCATTTAGACAACGCTATCAGTTTTCAGTGTTCTTTGTCGATGATACCGGCAAAGTGGTTATTGCTGAAGAAAATGTAAAAGTATTACAACATCTCAGTGATGTCCCTGAGTTAGCGATTCAATTACCCGATATTATTGGTAAAGGCAGTCAAGTATTTTCTTACCAACAAGCTGGTGAAGCGTATTTGCTCAATAGAAAGTATATAGATGAGTTAGACCTATACCTTATTGTAGAAGCTAAGGTGAATAATTTTACCAAAAAAGCGAAAGAAACACTTTATTTCAATATTGCGGTATCCGCTGCTGCTACAGTACTTATTAGCCTGGTCATTGTATTATACGTGAGAAAAATTCATCTAAAACTCAATAAATTAGCGAGTAATGATGTACTTACTGGCTTACCTAACCGACGTAGTTTTCATGAACACCTAGCGCAATTGCTACTACTTAAAGAGCGTAATAACTCGAATTTGTCAGTTTTATTTATTGATATTGATAACTTTAAACACGTTAACGACACCAAAGGTCATGATGTCGGTGATAAAGTGCTAAAAGCCTTGGCAAAGGTATTAAATAGTCATGTCAGAAAAAGTGATTTTGTTGCGCGCTGGGGCGGAGAAGAGTTTGTGATTGTGCTTATCGACTCGGACATTAATCAAGCGCAAGTGATTGCTGAGCAACTACGTTCAAGCGTTGCCAATAATAGCCATTTAGCGCAAATTAGCCAACAGCACATTACCATTAGTTTAGGGCTAACATCGGTCGCTCATGACGATACTATTGATAGTATTTTAAAGCGTGCTGATGATGCTTTATACCAAGCTAAGTCGCTAGGTAAAAATCGTATCATCTCATATTAATGCCAGATAGAGTAATTCAACAACTTGTTGCTTATTTACTTGGTTAAATTTCACACCAAACGATAAGCCATCAACTTGTTGCTTAATATTGCACACTGTCGCGCTCAACTTAATATTACTTTCACCTTCGTTGCCCTCAACAACAATCTCAATGATCTTATCTTCGGCCAGTACCAGTTTTTCTCCATTAAGAATATCGAGTTGACCACCTGAAACGGATAAATTGGTAATGGTGGTTTGCCAATATAAATCATCAATCTTTACTTTAGCCGGTATATGCGTATCAATACGCACTGAGGCGCGTAGTTGTTGCAAAGTCACCGTGTTAGGAATATCTAGTACCATAATACGTGACGGTATTTGTAAGGTTTGTCTAATGCTACTAATAAAAGCAACAGCAGCGCCTTCACGCCCTTCAATAAGCCCTCTTACCGTCACCACAGTCCCTGCAATAATATATTTAGAAAAGCTGCCTAGCTTTCTGCTGTCTGGAAACTCAACCAATACATACTTTTTAGGTGAATAGCCGATATAGAAAGTGTTAAATTTTCTTTTTTGTCCAGCCGGGGTAGCAATATCTATGATGATAGGCGCGCCAGCTTTTAAGTAAGCTAAATTACGCGCAGAAGGCTTGGAAGGATCCGTTAAAATGGCTTTTTCGATCATATTTTAAATAACATCAAGGTAAAGCGTATCTCACCTTAATTAAATAAGTTAAAAATTGCAACGAGCCTGTCTTCTATTGTGCTGTGTATAATGATTACAGCACTAACAGACTTTACAGGCAAGTTACCTTAACATGCTCAGGGTTAGTCTTTTTTATAACCTTCTGTTGCTCGAGCAATTTTCTTTTTCTCGGTAAAGCTTAGTTTCTTTTTGCCCGCAAATGGGTTTAAAGTATCTTTAAATTGCACACGAATAGGTGTACCCATCATTTTTAATGACTTACGGTAATAGTTCATTAAGTAACGCTTATAAGACACAGGTAGTTTTTTCGCTAAGTTACCATGAATAATAATAATGGGTGGGTTATAACCACCAGCATGGGCATATTTTAGCTTAATGCGTCGACCTTGATAAATTGGCGGCTGATGATCAAAAACGGCCATATCTAATATTTTAGTTACCATTGCGGTAGAGATACGTTTAGTTGCTGAAACAAACGCTTCTTCAACTGACTCATATAAATGACCAACACCTGTGCCATGCAGCGCAGAAATAAAATGAATACGGGCAAAATCAATAAAGCCTAAGCGTCTATCCATTTCAGTTTTAATGCGATCTTTTTCATGATCCGCTAAACCATCCCATTTATTAACGGCAACAACTAACGAGCGCCCTGACTCAAGAATAAAGCCCAGCAAGCTTAAATCTTGATCACTAATGCCCTCTTGCGCATCAATAATAAGTAAACAAACATTAGCATCTTCAATAGCACGTAATGTTTTAATTACCGAATATTTTTCAACAACATCTGTGACATTTTTACGACGACGAATACCAGCAGTATCAATTAAGGTATACTCGCGGCCATTACGTTCCATAGGAATATAAACGCTATCACGGGTAGTGCCTGGCATATCATAAACAACCACACGTTCTTCACCAAGAATACGGTTAGTTAAGGTTGATTTACCCACATTAGGGCGACCAATAATAGCTAATTTTATTTTGTCATTTTCTTTTGGCTCATCGGCAAGCTTTTTAGCGAGCTCTTCTTCACTAAGCTCTACTTCAAATTCATCAGCAAACTCGTCGTGTTCTTCACCTTCAACTCTAGGCTTAACCGGATTGGCTAAGGCTTCAATATGAGGTGTTAATGCTAGCGTTAACAATTGGGTAACGCCGCGGCCATGGGCAGCAGCAATCTGATGGACATGTTCACCTAAGCCTAGCGAGTAAAACTCTGCTACAGCTGAGTCGCCATCAATGCCATCAATTTTATTGGCAACGACAAATATTTTTTTATTTTGTTTACGTAAATGATCGGCAATACCGTGATCTGCTGCGGTTAAGCCGTCACGAGCATCAACTAAAAATAATACCGCATCGGCTTCTTCTATCGCCATTAACGACTGTTCAGCCATTAACAAATCAATCCCTTGTTCATCACCATTAATACCACCGGTATCAATAACAATAAAAGGATGTTCTTCTACTTCCGCTTGACCATATTGACGATCGCGCGTTAAACCAGGGTAATCGGCAACAAGTGCATCACGGCTACGGGTTAAACGATTAAATAATGTTGACTTGCCTACATTAGGACGACCAACTAGAGCAACTACAGGTAGCATGAGCACCTCAAATAAATCACTATACAAGCGAGTAAGTATAGTAATTCAAAAAATAAATAAAAACTAAATATCGTTAATAATGCCTACAGTGTTATTTAACTACATAAGGGATTATTAAATAATATGACTAAAAACAAACAACGGCTTCATATGTAATTTATACAAATGAGCCGTTGTTAATTATAGTTACTTAACAAGAAGTAACTAAAAATAGTACTGCTTATTGTGCAGTACTAACAATTTTCGGTGTAACAATAACTTGTAAATCACCATCTCGTGATTGGCTATACATTATATCATCAACAACGGTTGGCGTTGAATGTATGCCGCTACTATCAACTTTATGGCGAGAAACTATTTCGCCTGTTTCTTGATCAAGCCAATGTAAGTAACCTTCAAAGTCACCAACGACAATATACTTGCCAACAACCGCTGGCCCAGTTACTTCACGGTTTGTTAACACGACATTACTCCAACGTTCAATACCATTAAGGCGGCTTAGCGCATAAATGTGACCACGGGTAGTAGTAATAAAAATATCATTACGGTAAACGGCTATTTGGCGGTATGAAGAGTACTGACGTTTCCATAAAATACGCCCAGACTGTAATTCAATTGCCACTAAGTTTCCACGCGCAGAAATAGCATAAACTTTGTCGCCGAAAACCACTGGCGCTGAGTCAAGGTCAATAACACGTTGTAATTCGGTAGAGCCTGTTGCTTCTCCTACTTCAGTAAGCCAGCCTGCTTGGCCTTTTTCAAGGATATATACGCCTAACTCGCCTTTACCTGAGCCAACTAATACGCCGCCTGATGCAATCACCGGTGTACTAATACCACGTAATGTTAACGCAGGTACATCCTGCTCTGCTTTCCACAACACTTCGCCATTACTGGCATCAAAAGCTTGTAAAATACCCGAGGCTGAATTAACCACTAAAATACCAGAATCAATGGCTGGTGGTGTAATAATTTCACCTTTTACTTTACCTTGCCAAACTAATTCGCCGGTTTGTGCGTCAAGTGCAAAGATGTCGCCATTTTCTGTGCCGATAAAAACTTTATTAAGCCCTGCTGTTGGACCACCAGCGACTAACGCTGAAACGCGACTATCCCAAAAACTACGCTTGTTATGAATGTCACTTAGATCAGCTTGCCAAATTTTCTTACCGCTTTCTTTATCAAAAGCAATAACATCACCCATACGGCTGGCACTGTAAACCTTGTTATAAGCAACAATGGGTTTTATTCGTGAAAAGTAATCACTAACACCGTCACCAACACTACGATCCCACAACACTTTTACTTCAAAAGCATTATCTAATTCTGTTAGTTCTGCAATTTTGGTACTAGGGTCTTCATCATCTTTTGATGAACACGCAAATAAACCTGAAGACAACACGATAATAGCGAGTATTTTAGTTGCATTAAGCCCTTTAAAAATTTTCTTATCAAAACAACGCATAGTATGCCTTATTAACAAAAGTAATTGATTTTACTAGTAACCAAAAAAGTTATTTAACAACTGGCTCAGCAACTGCCGGCTCTGTTAGTGGTAATGGCGTTACAGATAATGTAGTTATTGGCGCTAAATCATCTAATTTAACTTGTAAGCTAGGGCTAGTAGCAATGCCATCAGCGGCAATGGCAACTTGATAAGCATTACGAGCAAGAGTTTTTTTACCTTGCTGCAAATACACATCACCTTTAATTTCTTCAATAGCGGCAGTAAATGATTCAGGTAATGGCTTATCTAAAGTCGCTAATGCTTCACTGTATTCTTTAAGCTGTGTTTGTACACGCGCTAAACGTAAGCTTGCTATCGCCTTGATACCGTCTGTTGGTGCAGACTCAATGGCAATAGTTAATTGCTTTTTAGCTTGTGCCCAATCTTTATGTGACGCGGCTTCTTTCGCTAGCGCAAGAGCTGCTAAGGTCACATAACTATTATCACCATTTTCACTGATAAATTTTTCAGCGTTAGCCGTAAAGGTTTCATCATTGTTATTAGCTTGTTCGATCAGCGTTTGGTAACTGTCTGATACGGCTAGCTCTTGTTCAAATTTGTTATCTTGATAGACATTAAACCCGATAAAGCCTGCAAAACCTAAAACGATACCTGCAATAATAGTATTACCATTTTTTTGCCAGTAACTTTTAATGGCTTCTACTTGTTGTTCTTCTGTTTGATAAATTTCCACTACTTCACCTTGAGGCTTAAGCCTTTAAATTAATTCAGCTAACAAGCTCGACACTTGATTAAATTCGATACTTTGTTGTTCTTTTTGTCCGCGTAGGTATTTTACCATCACTTTTTCTTGGGCAATTTCATCATCACCTAAAATTAACGCGATTTGCGCACCGGATTTATCGGCACGTTTTAATTGTTTTTTCATATTGCCGCCACCGCAATGACATTGCAATCTTATCTCAGGGACTTGATCACGCCATTGCTCTGCTAATTTGTTAGCTGCAACTTGCGCATCATCGCCTAATATAACCACATAAGCATCTACCTGTGGACGAATATTAGTGACTTTCTCTAACTCGGTTAACATTAACACTAAACGTTCAATACCTAAGGCAAAACCAAAGGCTGGTGTGGCTTTACCACCCAGTTGCTCAACTAAACCATCGTAACGACCTCCCGCACAAATTGTCCCTTGTGCGCCAAGTGTACTAGTAACCCATTCAAACACAGTGCGATTATAATAATCTAAACCACGCACTAAACGCTCATTTAATACATACTTAATACCTGCGGCATCTAAGCGCGCACATAGTGTATCAAAATGCGCTTGCGTTTCTTCACCAAAGTGTTCTGATAGCTTAGGCGCATTAATTAATGCTTCTTGTACTTGTGGGTTTTTACTATCAAGCACTCTTAGTGGGTTAGTGTGCATGCGTCGTTTAGAGTCGTCATCAAGCTGCTCTTCATGCTCACGTAAATAAGCAATTAACGCTTCACGGTAATTAGCGCGCTCTTCATTCGAGCCTAATGAGTTCAACTCTAATGTGACAAATTCATTGATGCCAAGTTCCCGCCATAGGCGAGCTGTAAGCAAAATAATTTCAGCATCTATATCGGGCGTTGCAATACCAAAGGCTTCTAAACCAAATTGATGAAACTGGCGATAACGGCCTTTTTGTGGTCGCTCATGACGAAACATCGGCCCCATATACCAAAGACGTTGCTCTTGATTATACAATAAACCATGCTGATTACCCGCACGAACACAGCTGGCAGTACCTTCAGGACGTAGTGTTAAACTGTCACCATTTAAGTCATCAAAGGTGTACATTTCTTTTTCAACAATGTCAGTAACTTCGCCAATACCACGTTTAAATAGTGCGGTTGACTCAACAATAGGCATACGAATTTCGGCAAAACCATAATTACTGGCAACGCGACGTAGTACTGCCTCAACCATTTGCCACACGTTGGTTTCACTTGGGAGGCAATCATTCATGCCACGAATTGCTTGTAGAGCCTTTTGTTTAGCCACTGAGGGGTCTCTCTTTGTTATTTTTATAAAGTGCTATACCTGTTTATTAATGACAGTTATAGGTATTAAGATTGTGTTTAATTTACGCAGCGCGCAGTATACATAATAAAAGAGCGCTAATAAACCATAGTCATTATTAGTGCTTTTCTATTAGAATGATATTTAATCAACAGCGGTAAAGTCTATTTTATTTTTATCATCTTGGCGTTCGTTTATTGCATGTGCTTTGGCACGAATGCGTTGTTCAAGTTGGTCGACCAAGTTGTTATTATCAAAGCGCTCTTTTTGACGAATACCATCAACATAATAGCCACTTTTTTTACTACTACCGGTTAAGCCAAGATCTGACACCATAGCTTCCCCTGGACCATTCACAATACAACCAATAATTGATACATCCATTGGTGTCATAATATCTTCAATACGTTGCTCCAATGCATTAACCGTCGCAACGACATCAAATTCTTGGCGAGAGCAGCTTGGACAAGCGATTAAATTAATACCACGACTGCGTAATTTAAGTGATTTTAAAATATCAAAGCCTACTTTAATTTCTTCAATAGGATCAGCGGCCAGTGAGATGCGAATGGTATCGCCAATACCTTGTGCTAATAATATGCCTAGACCTACCGATGATTTAACCGAGCCAGAGCGTAAACCACCCGCCTCGGTAATACCTAAATGTAATGGGTTATCAATTTGTTTGGCGAGTAATTTGTACGACTCTACCGCTAAAAAAACGTCAGACGCTTTAACGCTTACTTTAAATTCGTGAAAATTTAATCGGTCTAAAATATCAACATGACGCATGGCTGATTCTAACAAGGCTTCAGGTGTTGGTTCGCTATATTTTTCTTGAATATCTTTTTCTAGCGAGCCGCCATTAACCCCTATTCTGATCGGAATATTATTATCACGAGCACATTCAACCACACTGCGAATTCTGCTTTCATTACCAATATTGCCTGGGTTAATACGCAAACAATCTGCGCCATACTCAGCCACTTTTAAGGCGATACGGTAATCAAAATGAATATCAGTCACCAACGGCACGTTAACTTGTTTTTTGATTTCACGAAAAGCTTCAGCCGCGTCCATCGTAGGCACACTAACCCGAACAATATCAGCACCAACAGCTTCTAGCGCTTTTATTTGTGCGACTGTTGCGGCAACATTGGTAGTCAGGGTGTTGGTCATTGATTGCACGGTGATAGGCGCATCACCACCAACAGGAACATTACCGACCATAATTTGACGAGAAACACGGCGTATAATTGGAGATTCTTTAAACATAATTGTCTTTATCTTTGTTAGTGATAGTAGAGTAGAACTTGGTTTCAAATTTATTGTTAAGCTTGGTATTAATAAGCTTGTTATTGAAAATATTTTTTAATCAGTACGTTATGTCGTTTACTTAACTTGAGTAAGGAGCAGCAGTAGCGCAAAGCGAAGGTTATTAATCAATAAAAGCTAGCCTTTAACTACCGACTACTCAGCCATAGGTAAGTTAAATTTAGCAATATTACCGGTCTCAAAAGTCGACATATCTACCGGTTGACCGTTAAAAGTAATACTGGTTAATTCTGGCTTACCAATGGTAATACGCAGTGGCGCTTCTCCTTGAATAGTCATTACATAACCTGACTTTTTAACGCCCCAAGCAATTCGCTCGCCGTTAGCATCAAAAATATTCACCCAACAATCGCCATTAAAGGTAAATACCGCCGTACTTAATAGCTGTATATTAGGCTGAGATACCGTGGTGTCCAAAGCATTTAAACTTGCACTCGTTAGCGTGTTTTTCGCTGAGGTATCAGTGACTGAGATTTTAGCGATTGACGTGTTAGTCGCTAAGTTATCTTCTGTTAACTGACCCATCGCGTTATCATCAGTATGTGATTCTGCTTGTGAAGCCATTTTTTGCTCATCATCTGACGAGTTAGTATCTGTATATTGCTCACTATTTTCTAAGTTATCGTTTACCTTATTGTCTAGGTTACTAGAGACATGATTATCAGCTACCATTTCACTTTGATCATCGATAGCAGTAACCATAGCAACATCATTTATTTGCTCTCTGCTGTCTTGCTGCCACCATAAAACAGTTAAACCAATCAACACAGCAACAATAAAGTAGCTTAACCACATCACCCTGCTATGCTCTGCCTGCTTACTTGTTTCTTTAGAGAAACTGAGCATTTCACTGCGCTGGGTAGTCGCCGCATTCAATGCTTGATAACTTGCCAGTACATCATCGCCATTAACCCCTACTAACTTAGCGTAATTAGTAAGATAACCGCGATTAAAGGTAAACGGTATTAACGGGTCTAAATTATCATTTTCAATATTATTAATAATATTTATTGTTAAGTTTAGTTTACTGGCGATATGCTCCTTAGATAAGGATAGCGTTTTACGTGCGTCACGTAACATAGTGCCCGGACTTATCATCACCACATTTTCTATTAACTCTTCAGATTCATTACTAAATTTGCTGTTAGCCATTTTTTCTTCTTTGCCTATTTCATTAGCAAGGGATGCTTGATTATTCATTAATATATTTCACTGTATTAGGGGTCGCTATATAAATTTTATCGCCTGTATGGATTTTATTATTTTTGGTTATATTATTCCACTGACGTAAATTTTGTAGCTTAACGTTATATTTAATAGCGATACTGTAAAGACTTTCACCTTTGGCTACAGTATGCACAAGGTTGTGTTGTTTGATTTGGTCTATATTATTAACAAGCTTTTTTTGCTCTAGTGCTTCCGGTACGTCTTTATCATCGGTTGTCGATATAGGCAGTGTCAACGTAGAGTCAAGGGGCTTTGGTGTAAGTTGAGTAATGGATGTTGTTGTCAGAATGACTGGCGAAAGCTTTTTTATTCTTTTAGTACTTTCTACTGAAGAAGTAGGCGAAAGTTGAACCACGCGTTTATTGTTAATAACTGAGTGTTCGCCATTATTTTCTTGTTGAGTTAGTCGGTACTTTTTCGCTAATGCATCAGATTCAATAAATTCAAGTCCGTTAAGAAGATATTGTTTACTCTCCCATGATTGAGGGTACATTTTTACTAACATAGTGGCATAGTTATCTGCTGTGCGACGTTTATCTAGTTTTCTATACAATTTATAAGCTAACGCCAAGAAGTCTGCGCTAAAACGTTGGGTATTACGCTCAAACTTTTGTAAAAAACGTTGGCTTACTTGATAATTAGCCACGGCGTATTGTAAGCGCACCATTTGCAATAAAGTAGTTGTTCTATTAGGGCTATGCAATATCGATTTATGTAAATACATAATTGCTTTATCAAAATCATTAATTTGCAAATAACATGACGACAAGTTCTCATAACTTTGCGAAACCAATAAATAACTCGGTACGGCGATGGCTTTTAAAAATTGTACCTCTGCTTCAGCTACTTTGTTTTGCCGACATAAAAACACCCCGTAGTTATTTAACGTGTCAGCACTGTCCGCCTTAATTGCTAAAGCTTGTTCAAATGACTCAATAGCTAATTTATTTTCACCGACGGTTTCATAATAGTGGGCAAAGGCAGTATGTACT
Source organism: Colwellia ponticola (assembly GCF_005885605.1). Taxonomy (GTDB): domain Bacteria; phylum Pseudomonadota; class Gammaproteobacteria; order Enterobacterales; family Alteromonadaceae; genus Colwellia; species Colwellia ponticola. The sequence goes on from NZ_SZVP01000001.1 coordinate 197,434, forward strand.
TGGACTAAGGCGGGGGAGAATTTCTTTGCTTTTTCAAGGTTTAGCTTTGCTTGTGACATATCACCCATACGTAAATAACCTAACCCCAAAGAAATACGCGTTACCGCCATTTCATCACGATTTGCTTGTTTTATAACAATGGGTTCATTATTTTCAAAGCTTTGGGTAATACAGCCACTTAGCAAAGGAGCACTTAATAAAGAGATAGAGAGTGCAATTAACCGTGTTAAACTATATTTAGCCGTGGCTTTACCTATAATATGCAACGCGTTAACCGCCTCTTATTGTACTTTCACTATACCAATATAATTATTTCACTAAAGCACTGTTATCGTTATTAAACGACTTTAATAGCGATAGTGTCAGTTTTAGCTTGGTTTTTCAATGAACTTATTTCAGCATTTCTACTGGCACTAAAGGCACTACGCTTAGTTCTATCAAAAACATCACCTGCTAATTGACCACAAGCAGCGTCAATATCATCACCACGAGTACGCCTGGTAATAACCGTTAACCCATAACTTTGTAATACTTTATCAAAGCGGTCGATACGAGAGTTACTTGAACGTTTATACGGTGAACCAGGATAAGGATTAAAGGGAATTAAATTAATTTTACTCGGTAAACCTTTTAACGCATGGGCTAATTCATGTGCTTGGTCGGTACTGTCATTAACATGATCAAGCATAACGTATTCAATAGTTGCTTGTTTGTTGGCTTTTGAGCCGTCAATATAGCGACCGGCTGCAGCAATAAAATCTTCTAGTGGATATTTTTTATTGATAGGGACTAGCTCATCACGTAATTTATTATTAGGCGCGTGAATAGAAATAGCTAAAGCACAATCAATTTTTTCTTTTAACATATCTAATGCGGGTACAACACCTGAGGTACTCACCGTTACTCGACGCTTAGACAAGCCATAACCTAAGTCGTTCAACATAGTATCAAGTGCAGGAATTAAGTTTTTCATATTTAACAAAGGTTCGCCCATGCCCATCATAACAATGTTGGTAATAGGTCGAGTACCGGCAATACGTGTTGCGCCAATATCATTGGCAACACGCCATACTTGGCCGATAATTTCAGACATAGATAAATTGCGGTTGAAGCCTTGTTGTGCGGTAGCACAGAAGGTACATTCTAATGCACAGCCAACCTGTGAAGAAACACACAAGGTTGCACGATCATTTTCAGGGATCCAAACGGTTTCAACTTCTTGTCCACCTTCAAGCCTTAATGCATATTTAATAGTACCGTCTTCTGACACTTGTTTTTCAGAAATTTCTGGTGCGGATACTACACAATTACGCTGTAATTTTTCACGTAATTTTTTATTAATATTGGTCATTTGCTCAAAGTCGCTGTAACCAAAGTGATAAATCCACTTCATGATCTGATCAGCTCTAAAAGGTTTCTCCCCAATAGACTCTAAGTATTCACGCATACCCTTATGATCAAAATTAAGTAGATTTACTTTTGTGTTTACATCACTCATACAACAAACTCTCAATAACTAAGGCTAAAACTAGCGCTAACACATATTATGATACTAACGACAGCGGCATTACGGCGGCAATAAAACAGCCTAAAAAAACAGGAAAAAATTGTACACTAATTAAGCGACAATCGCAATTTTACTAGGTATATCTTAGGAGGATTTATTATCCACTTAAAATAATAAAAGGACTTTACCGAAACCAGTAAAATCCTTTTAATTTTATTTATTCTCTACTATCAAGCAAACGAAGTAGTAAGCTTTACTATAGATTAATAAATTTAGCTGACTACTGAATTAACGAGTACGTGGACAAATTTCGTCATCAGAGAAGAAGTAAGCAATTTCACGTGCTGCTGATTCTAATGCATCAGAACCGTGAGCTGCGTTTTCATCAATGCTATCAGCAAGGTCAGCACGAATAGTACCAGCAAGTGCTTCAGCTGGGTTAGTAGCACCCATAATTTCACGGTTTTTAAGAACAGCGTTTTCGCCTTCTAATACTTGAACCATTACTGGACCAGAAGTCATGAATTCAACTAAAGCGCCAAAGAAAGGACGTTCGCTATGTTCAGCGTAGAAACCTTCTGCTTTTTCTTGGCTTAAGTGAATCATTTTTGATGCAACGATTTTTAAACCAGCAGTTTCAAAACGGTTGTAGATTTGACCGATAAAGTTTTTAGCAACTGCGTCTGGTTTTACGATAGAAAAAGTACGTTCGATAGCCATGATAAGCCCTTATAATAAATTTAAATTAAAATGTAAGTAGATATCAAATGAAAGTGAAAGTGACATCTACCAATTTTGGCGCGATTATAAACGAAATTAGTGTAAATTCCTAATACTTACCGTCGATTAATCAGCATAATATTTCACTTTTTCTACTGGTCCTTTAGTCGTAGTCTTTTAGTCTTAAGCTTAAGTATTCTGTCACATTAAAATGAAAAGTTTAGCTTATTAATAACTTACTAAATTACGCTGTAGCGCAAGCCACTTATGATGTCTTTACTTTACTCATTTAAAAACACTAAAAATTTAATCATGGCGTTTAAAAAAATCTAATTTTTACTTGTTACATTTGGTCACATTGTCGAAAAAATTCTGACATGCTTTCATAGTTCACTGCCAATTAATATTAATCAAGGGCAGGAATAGTCATGCAACTTATTAAACGTAAACATGGTGCTGAACAGCCATACTGGCCAGCTGGGCCGTTTAAAATCAGATTACCTTTTATTCATTACCGCTGGGAACTGCCAGAAATGATACAAGGCTTTTTTATGTTCGTGGTTGGTTTAGCCATGATCCCTTTACTTGAAAGCTATTTAGGTATGCCCTATGAAGCAGCCTTAGCTTTCACTTTTATTGCTGGTGTAGGTTATATTTTACCTGGACTCCTTGGCGTGCCGCTAGTTCCTGGCTGGATAACGCCAGCAATCCCCGTGGTATTACTTTATTTAAAAGGTTTTGAACCGGGTCCTGAAGCAATAAGAGCATTATTTGCCTTACAAATTGAAGTGTCGCTTATCTTTCTTATTTTAGGGGCAACGCGTCTTGGTTCTAAGTTGGTTGATGTTATTCCCAACTCACTAAAGTGCGGTATTATTATTGGTGCTGGTATGGCAGCAATGATGGGTGAATTAAAAGTCGGGGGGCGCATTGACGCCACGCCTATTTCATTAATTGTTGGCTCTATTATTTCAGCGTATATATTGTTCTCCCTATCCTTTAAAAATGTTATCAATCAAAACGTATTAGCTCGAAAAATAGCTAATTTTGGTATGGTCCCTGGTATGATCATTGCGATGCTTGTTGGTTGGGCCGTTGGTGAATACCCTTTACCGGACATCAAATGGGGCATTACTAACCCTGATTTTTCGTTAATGTGGCAATACTTACCTTTTACTGTTGGCTACCCTGACTGGGAAATATTTTTACTGGCTATCCCGACAGCCATCATTGCTTATGTTATAGCCTTTGGCGACATCCTTGTTGGCTTTACTCTAGTTAAGCGTGTTGATCACATTCGTGATGATGAAAAAATAGAAGAAAACGTTGATCGTGTGCATTTAGTTACCGCTATTCGTAATGGTTTTCATGCTTTTTTAGCGCCTTGGCCTGGGCTTGCAGGTCCATTGTGGACGGCTGCGCATGCCACTGTAGCTGAGCGTTATGCGATGGGTCGTAAATCAATGGAGTCTATCTATAGTGGCGGTGGTACTTTTTGGATGAGTGGTTTACTGGCTTTATTCGCCTTACCTTTAGTCACTTTATTTAAACCGGTATTACCTATTGCACTGTCACTTACCTTAATACTTACCGCGTATATATGCATTATGGTGGGTATGGAGCAGCTAAAAAATTCAACCGAACGAGGGGTGGCTGGTATTGTTGCGGTTACCTTAGCCATGCCAGATCCAAAGTCAACCATGTATGCAGTCTGCATTGGTGTAATCCTGTACTTCCTCATTGAGCGCCCTAAGTTAATGGGTAAACATCATAGTAAAGATAGTGTCATCTTTTCTGATGAATCACCACAAGACGAATTAACAACAACTAAGACTAATACCTAGTAATATTGGAATTTATACATGAATACAAACATTTTTGAACAATATTTAGAGCCAAATGAGGCTAACTATATAGCACTAACTCCTATTTCATTTTTAGAGCGTTCAGCCTTTGTTTATCCGAACAAAACCGCAACAGTTAATGGTGATATTCGCCACACTTGGTTAGAAGTTTTTCAACGTTGTACTCGCTTTGCTAGTGCTTTAGCTAAGCGAGGTATTGGTCGAGGTGATACAGTATCGGTGATAGCACCAAACATTAGTGAACACTTTGAATTACATTTTGCCGTTCCCATGAGTGGTGCAGTACTTAATTCCATTAATACTCGCCTTGATGCCGAAGCGATTGCTTTTATACTAGTGCATGCTGAAACCAAAGTACTCATTACCGATAAAGAGTTTAGTCCTCTAGTTAAAAAAGCACTACGCATGATTCCGCATAAGCCGTTAGTGATTGATATTGACGATCCTAACTTTAACGAAGGAGAATTAATTGGCGAGCTCACTTATGATCAGTTACTTAACGAAGGTGACAGTCATTTTGAACCGCTACGACCAAACAGTGAATGGGATGCCATTACGTTAAACTATACATCGGGTACAACAGGTGATCCTAAAGGTGTGGTTTATCACTACCGTGGCGCATATCTTAACGCTGTGAGTAATGTCATGTCATGGAGTATGGGTGAGCACCCAGTCTATTTATGGACCTTGCCTATGTTTCACTGTAACGGTTGGTGTTTTCCCTGGTCAATTGCTGCAACCGCTGGCACCAGTATAAGTTTGCGTCATGTGCGCGCTGAGACTATATTTGATTTAATTAGAGATGAGAAGGTAGGCTACTTTTGTGGTGCACCTATTGTGTTAAATATGCTTAACGGTGCTGAAGCTTCATTAAAAGCAGACATCAATCATAGCGTAAAAGTAATGACCGCAGGTGCTCCGCCGCCTGCCTCAGTTATTGAAGGCATGGAAGCATCTGGTTTTAAGGTAACGCATACTTATGGCTTAACCGAAACTTATGGCCCTTCAGTTGTTTGTGCTTGGCACGACCAATGGAGTAATGAAAGTGTTGAGCAACAAGCAAAGTTAAAATCTCGTCAAGGAGTACGTTCACCTATGCTTGATCAACTCATGGTAGCTGACCCTGAAACCCTAACGCCTATGCCAAAAGATGGTAAGTCTGTCGGTGAAATATTTATGCGCGGCAATTTAGTCATGAAAGGCTATTTAAAAAATCCTTCTACCACGCAAGCGGCATTCAAAGGTGGATGGCTGCATTCAGGTGATATTGCGGTGTGGCATAACGATGGCTATATTGAAATAAAAGATCGCTCTAAAGATGTTATTATTTCAGGTGGTGAAAATATTTCCAGTGTTGAAGTGGAAGACATTTTATATCGCCACCCGAAAGTACAAGAAGTCGCGGTTGTCGCCAAAAAAGATGCTAAGTGGGGAGAAAGCCCTTGCGCCTTTATTACGGTAATGCCAAATGTTGATATAACAGAAGAAGAAATTATCAGCTTTTGTCGAGATAATATGGCACACTTTAAAGTACCTAAAACCGTTATATTTACAGAACTGCCAAAAACGTCAACGGGTAAAGTACAAAAGTTTATTTTACGCCAACAAGTAAATGAATAAAGTTCAAGGCTTATAAATAGTAGTACCTCCCAACACTACTATTTTTGGGGCTGGCTTATTGTCAGCCCTTTTTTTATCATAAATGATCTGCTATTAAGCTATTAGGCTATTGGTGATTAATGTTTTTACAGCAAAAGCTCTCCCGCACTTTTTTTTCTGCCATTGTTGCCATTTTGTTGCTACTGCTAGTAGGTATCTATTGGTATTCCGTGTCCTTAATTAACAAGGAAGTATACAAAATTGAAAAAAATGCCAGTCGCTTAGTTTTAAATAACGTTTTTGAATTAGCCAGTACCATGCAACTCAACTTAAAGCCGCGTAAAGCTGAAGTTGTGCAACGACTTCGTGAAATAATAAAGCATAGCGTTATTGCCAAAACGGGTTATATTTTTATTTTTGATGAACAGGGGCATATGCTACACCACCCTAATCCAAATATTAATGATACTAATGCCTTAGCACTTGAGGACCCCAAAACAGGACAACCCATACTGCAGGAACTTATTGCCGTAGCAGATACTGGTCAAGAACTGGAATACTTATGGGACAAGCCTAGCGATCCCAATAATTATAGTTACGGTAAATTATCTCTAGTAAGGCATTTACCTGAACTAGGTTGGTATATTTGTAGCTCTGTTTATATAGACGAACTACAAAGTAGCGGTAAGTTACTTAGCCAACGTATTTTAACGATGGGACTTATGGCGTTTATGTTTGCTATTTTGTTAGCCTTTATTTTTTCATCTTGGGTAACTAAACCCATTAATAACTTAGCCTTAATTGCCCGCAAAGTGAGTCAAGGTGATTTAACCGTAACCAGTGGTATCTCACGTGCTGATGAGCTAGGTATTTTAGGTGAAGCATTTGACCATATGGTTGAGCAAATGCGTGAAAACATTGAAATGCTTGATTTAAAAGTAGCTTCTCGAACACAAACATTAGCAACGACCAATGCCCAACTACAACAAGCACTCAGCGAAAGTCAGCATGCACAACAGCAATTAGCGCAAGTACAACACATTAATGCGGTGGGTCAGTTAGCAGGAGGCTTAGCACACGACTTTAATAATATACTGACCATTATTTTAGGGAATTTACTCGTTGCTCAACAAGATAATACCAACAATGAAGCCTTATTATCACGTTTGCTGCCGGCAATCAAAGCGTCGCGTAAAGGCAGTGATATCACTAACCGGTTACTCGCCTTTTCACGACGACAATATTTAGCACCTTGTCATGTCAATATCATGGTATTGATTAATGAAACTCTCGAGCTATTAAAAGGCTCTTTACCCAGTAAAATAATTATTGAAAAAAACATCACTTTTACTGATGAACAACTACAAGTGTATGTAGATGCCAACCAGCTAGAAAATTGCCTGATTAATTTAATATTAAATGCAAAGGATGCTATGCCAAATGGTGGCGTTATTCGTTTAGTCATTAATAAAAGAGTAGTGACTAGCTCTGTGCAGTTTGATGAAACTGTTATCTTAGGTGATTATGTTGAAATCGCTATTATAGACAACGGTTGTGGTTTTTCTGAACAAGCATTTAGTAAGGCATTTGAGCCCTTTTTTACCACCAAAGACTCTCATCAAGGCTCAGGTCTGGGGTTAAGTATGGTTTTTGGTTTTATCAAACAATCACAAGGCTATATTCGAATTGCCAATCAACAAAATGGTGGTGCCAAGATATCATTCTTATTACCTTTAGTACCTGTTGAAATAGTTGATAGTGAAAAAGTAGAAATAAATACACCACTAATGACTAAACACAGTGAACAAGTATCGACAAAAACAACAAAAGAAACTGATTTTTCGAATAAATTAATGTTATTAGTTGAAGATAACCATGATGTACGCAAAGTTATTAGGGAGCAATTAATATCATTTGGTCTTAATGTTATTGAAGCTAGCGACAGTGATGAAGCAGAGCAACTTATTGATACTATTAATAACTTATATGGTATGGTTTCAGATGTTAGTATGCCGGGTAACAAAGATGGTTTTGAGCTTGCTCAGTTATTAAAGCAGCGTAATCCGAGCTGTAAAATTGTACTTATCAGCGGCTATTTCTACCCCCCTACTAAGCCAAATCAAGAGACGCCACTATTATTGAAAAAACCTTTTATGGCAAGTCAATTATTTCAAGCACTACAATAAAAAATTACCGAGGTGATGACACTTGTGAATACTAAACCATTAATTTATGTGATCGATGATGAAGCTGATATATGTACCTTAGTTTGCCAAGAGCTTGAGCGCTATAATTTTAATACGCAAGCTTTTACCACAGGTGAACAGGCTTTATTGGCAATTAAAAAACAACTTCCCTCGCTGTGTATTATTGATCTTGGCTTACCTGATATGGATGGTTTGTCATTAGTTAAAACGCTTTTTGATGATAAAAAAATTGGCGTTATTATTTTATCGGGTCGCAATAGCTTACCCGATAAAGTATTGGGGTTAGAGTTAGGTGCCGACGACTATATTAGTAAGCCGTTCGATCCACGCGAATTAGTTGCTCGGGTAAAAAGTATCATTCGGCGATTAGAAGTCAATGAATTATCTCCGTTAACCTTTCCTACCGCCAGCTTTGGTGAGTGGACATTTGAGCAAGCTACTCATAACTTGTCTAATAGTAAAGGTGATAGCTTTATGCTTAGTGCTGCTGAAAATGAAATACTCATGACACTACTCAAAGCCCCTAAACAGATACTATCCAGGGAGCGTTTATTAAGTGAAGATACCACCTCTTTTGATCGAAGTATTGATGTGAGAATGTCACGGTTAAGAAAAAAAATAGAGCAGGATCATAAAGCGCCGAAAATAATTAAAACAGTGTACGGTGCTGGTTATATTTTTACCTTAGACGTCACATGGCACTAATACTAACAAACAGGTTAATAACCTCATTTTTAGTAATTTTAGCGGCTGTTAAACTAAAAAACCTCAACACTGTTTGCACAAAGTTGAGGTTTTTTTATTTGCGTTAAGCTTTGTTAACTATTAAATGCTTACTCTGCGGTATTGACGATATTCAGGCTGCCAATAATTACGCTCAATTTTTGCTAGTAATTGCTCATCAGTTAACTCTAAAGCTAAACCTTGCTTATAAGCGACTTTAGCAATAGCAAAAGCAATTTCTTTACTAAGCTGTGCAATCGCCGTTAACGGTGGTAATAATTGATCAGATTCATTATTAGCCAAAGGTGAGGCTGCAGCTAAGGTTTCACTCGCCACTTGTAACATCTCTTCGGTAATACGACTGATGTTTGCTGTCACTACAGCTAAACCGATACCTGGGAAAATGTAACTATTATTACACTGAGCAATAGGGAAAGTTTTTCCTTCATAGACAACCGGTTCAAACGGGCTACCTGTGGCAATAATCACTTGTCCTTTGGTCCAATTAATAACCTGAGTCGGTGTTGCTTCTACTTGGCGAGAAGGGTTACTTAATGGGAAGATGATTGGCAGTTCACAATGTGATTTCATTGAAGTAATAACTTCTTCAGTAAACAAACCCGCTTGACCTGAAACACCAATAAGAATATCAGGTTTCGCACCGTGCATTACTTCAACAAGTGAAGCGAATTTACCAGTGATATCCCAATGAGCAACAGCCTCTGTGCTTTGTACTAATTTTTCTTGGAAGTCACGTAAACCTTCCATGCCCTCAGTTAATAGACCAAATCTGTCGATCATAAATACTTGGCTACGTGCATCTTCAGGAGTAATGCCTTCACTGATCATTTGGCTGATAATTTGTTCTGCAATACCACAACCAGCTGAACCAGCACCAACAAAGGCAACACGTTGATCAGATAACTTAACACCTTTACTGCGACAAGCAGCAAGTAATGTACCTACGCTCACTGACGCTGTACCTTGAATATCATCATTAAAACAACATATCTTATCTTTGTAACGCTCTAATAATGGCATAGCGTTCGGCTGAGCAAAATCTTCAAATTGTAATAAAACCTGTGGCCAGCGACGTTTGATAGCACTAACAAATAACTCTAAGAATTCATCATAAGAGTCTTGATCAATACGTTTATGTCGAGCACCCATATACATAGGATCGTCTAATAGTTTTTGGTTATTAGTACCCACATCTAGCATTATTGGTAAGGTATGTGCTGGGCTAATACCACCACAAGAGGTGTAAAGAGACAGTTTACCAATTGGAATACCCATGCCACCAATACCTTGGTCACCTAAACCTAAAATACGTTCACCATCAGTGACTACAATAACCTTTACTTTATTTTTAGTGGCATTACGCAAGATATCATCAATGCTAAATCGGTCAGCATAAGAGATAAATAAACCACGTGAACTACGATAAATATCAGAAAATTGCTCACAAGCATCGCCAACAGTAGGCGTATAGATAATTGGCATCATTTCAGCAAGGTGGCGTTGTACTACTTTGAAAAATAATGTTTCATTATTATCGTGAATAGCACGTAAATAGATATGCTTGTTGATATTCGTTTTAAAGCTATTGTACTGAAGGTATGCACGATCTACTTGTTCATCAATGGTTTCAAAACGTGGTGGTAAAAGCCCTGTTAAGTTAAAGTGACCGCGCTCTTCTTTGCTAAAAGCGCTACCTTTATTAAGTAAGGGGGTCTCTAATAAGGTAGGACCTGCGTAAGGGATATAAAGTGGACGTTTAGATTGAGACATTTGACTGACTTCTTATATGTTTGATGAATAATGAGTATGTGCTTAATTATTGCCGCAAAGTATAAATGATATTATAGCTGCTGCAAAGTAAGGAGGTACTAGAGTTGCCTAAAAACAAATATTATTGTGTTAATAGATTTTAACAAGGCATTTTGATTCTACGATGTGGAAAACTCATTGGTAATTACCGTCAAAAAATAAGGACATCTATTTATCTGGCGTTAATTACCACTCATTAAATATGATACCAGTGACTATCAATCTACTTCTGCCATCCATGCTAATTGAATTGCTTCAAGTACCCGTTCGCCACAATGTTTTGGATCATCATCAAAACGCTCTAAATCAAGTACCCACTGCCTTAAGTCGGTAAAGTGTAGTTTAAATGGATCAACATCTGCATGTTGTTCGATCAAATCTAAAGCAATCTCTTGAGAGTCACTCCAAAGCAAACCTTTTGTCATAATATTTACCTATAAGCCTATATTAATGGTAGATGCTGTTATATTTATCTAACGATTTATTTATCATTGAATATTAACGCTATTTTCATAATGTGAAAGTATATTCACTATCCATCTCAATATTTCCCCAAGTAATAGCGTGAACATTATCTAAATTTTAGTTATCAAACGTTAGTCATCAAACTAAAATAACAGCTGAAAAAAAAGTAAATCTACAACTAACATTAGTACAAGCCAAATAAATATCAACCTCGCTTTTTGACAAAAAGCACAATCAGTATGCCACCATTTTTTAAATTGACTTTTCATATCAAGTTCACTAATTCTCTCGTCATTGCACTAGGCTTCGCCCTTAATAAAATGCCTTTAATATAGTGTGGCTATATTGAAGGCATTGTTTATTAACGATAGTTAATTACCGTGATGACACTCAGTCGAACAGTAAATAAACACTAATGGTTATTTACTGGTGTGATAGGCGCTTCGACTACTGTTTCAACAACCTCATCAGCTACTTTGTTTTCAATTACTTGTGTAGCAGGCCCTGCTACTTCATTTATTACTTCTGATGGAACTCGTTGTTGAGCACGCAACGTAGAGGCTTTTTCCGCTTCCGCTTTTACTTCTAAAGCGAGAGCCTCTTTTTTAGCTTTTTCTGCCGCCGCTTTCACTTTTCTCTCTGCCTCTTTTTTAGCATTAGCTTTTAACGCTAATGCTTGCTCAGCTGCGTGCTTACCCTCGACTTGCAAGACAGCTTCTTTGTATGCCGATAAACGCACTAGTTCAAGATCCTTACTTTGTAATTGTTTATTAAGCTGAGTATTTTTCATCACTAAGGCATCATATTTATTATTTAAAGCCATTAATTCACTAGTCAGTTCAGTACGTAGGTTTTCAGTCGCCGCTGATGACTGATTACTATCACTTTGTAGTGCTAATACCTTATCGTTAACTACCGTTAACTTACCTTTAAGTATTTCTGCTTGCAGCGCGATGGCTTCAACTTGCTCTGCCATCGGTAAATCACGAACATCGGCTGTTCCTAACGCTTGCGTTATTGAATGCAGCAATGTTTCTTTGGTCAGTAAATATTGTTCATAAACACTACTCTTGGTCTCTTTTAACGTATCGACCTCTTTCGCGGTATGATAGAGGTGAGCAAGCTCAAATTCAGCTAAGGCTACCGCAGCGTTAATCTCATCGCTAGCACGGGGAGTCGCGGTAATAATGGCGTTAGCATTACTACGCGCCGTTAATAATTGTTGGTAACTTATTGGGACATATTTAGCTAAGCGCTTTTTATTAATATAGGCAATATCGGTATCAAGTTGTCCTAACGCATTTTTACGTACGGTACGCACCTCTAATGCTTGCATACTGGTAAGTAGCTCTGGTTGTTTACCTTGTGCTGTGCTGACTTTTCCTTCATCAATATACTCAACAAGCTCATCAATTATCTCATCAATTTCTTGATAATCTTTAGCATACACTTCAGGTGCGCCAATAGCTTGTAATACTGCTTTTTGGGCAAACGTCGCTGCTAAAGTAGTTTCTGCGGTTTCTTTTATACTATAAGCAAACTTTAAACGTTGATTGGCAAGCGCAATATAGTTGATGATCTCTTGTTTAGCGTCTTTGTACTGTTCGGTATCACTTTGAAAGATATTTAACGATGATGCACCATTTTGTCCTATATCCATATATTCTTCAGTGGCGTTGTCAAACTCTTCAAGCGCTTCTTGGTAGGTACCTGGAGCAAAATAATCAAGTCGATCTTTTTTACCTTGGTTAATATCTTGCTTCAATTTATCAAGAGATATTTTTGCTTCAACAAAATATTGTGTTTGTTGATTAACTTCAGCGCTTTGAGTCATTTTTGGTGTAGAAGTTGACTGACAGGCTGTTAAAAGCGAGAGTCCTATACAAGTAATACAGACGGTGAATTTTTTCATTTAAGGTCCTTTTTAGATTAATTATTGGTACGGTGTACATTATGTTACTTAGATTTTACAAATTATAACGCGAATATATTGCCGTTAACACAAGAGTTCGAATAGATAAAAAAAACTCGCCGAAGCGAGTTTGTTAATGGCCGTACTTATATTGTATGTATTGAGATGAGTTCTGACTTTACATATTTATACCAATTTGATTAAGTTAGTATAAAAAGCATCACTCAAAGTGATATATCAACAAATACCATCTATCGCAGTATATAGCCGCTTAATCTGATTCGGTGAACCTTATACCCACCTGATTAATTATCTGATCATTTCTACTAGTTAAAACAATCAACTACTACGTTACTTAATTAATGAAACTGGTATTACTTGTAAAAAAAGCCGACTTGGAATAACTAGCCGACCAAAAGGGGAGGAATGGATAACAAGTCGAGACCGTTACGTGCTCTGTCCGTAGAGTAACTGAATGATTTGATCTAGCTTGGGGACTCCCCTAAAACAGGAGTGAATAAGTTAGCTACTTGCTCATCGTTGGGGCGCGGGTAGCCGCTTTTTTCGCGACAAAATCTACTAATTCTTGCTCGGTTATGGCTTTGTCTGCGTTACTATCAATTTTTTTAAAAGACTGCTTTAACCATTCATTTTTCCCCTGTTCGGCCTCTTGCTGACTTAACTTGCCATTTTTGTCAGTATCTAGTGAGGTAAAGGTAAATTTATCCCCAGGCTCTTTTACTACTGGCGTTTCAACAACTACGGTTTTCACCGATGTTTCTGCGTACACCAAGGTATTTTGTTCACTTTTATTGGTTAAAGCATCATCAGCAATGACCAAAAAAGAAGCCATACTGACAATGACTACCAATGCGCTTATCTGCGTTAAATTGTTACTATTCATGAATATCCTATTTTAAATCTATGTCTTAACCTATGCTTTAACGTTAACTATTAACGCCAACGCATTTAGTTAACTAATGAATAGCACACAGCAAGTTACACGCCAAAAACACAAGCGATTGATTAATAATAACTTTAATATAATAGACTTTAATTATCACAGGTAAAACAAGTAAAGGCGTCTCCAAATAACAACAGGATAAAAACCCCACCTTTAAAACAGTTAAAATCCAACTTAAAACAAAAATAAAAGCTTTAATTAATAAGTACTTACAACAAAAATAGCTCTCCGTCACCACTGTCTCAAAATAAAGACACCCTTGTTTTTACTTTGTTTTTATCATAAAAAGGGCATCTTGGTGCAATAAATCAAAATCGCTAGGCTAAACTTGATGACTCTTCTTAATAAGCGACAAAAAAGTAAGTTATTACTAAAAAAATTAACGCTGCCCTTTTTAAGCTTTAGTCAAGCACTGCTTGATAAAATATCTATTAATAAATTGACGTTAATTGGCTTTACCTTTGTCGCTATGCCCTTAGTGATGGCATTACTTTTTAGTGCGAATAAAGTCAGTAAATTAGCCAAGCAAAGTACCAGTGCTATTTATCATGTTGCACAATTAACACAATTAAACGGTAAGTTAGTCGATACTATTGCTAAAATAGAGCGCTCTGCTAGTCAGTACTTAGTACTTAAAGACGATGAATTACTTACTTCATTTAACCGCCACCATAAAACGTTAAATGATATCATCGAAGAGACCTTAACAAGCCAGCAAGACCCGATATTAATAGAGCAGCTCAGCTCACTACAGATTGAAAATAAGAGAATAGCTCTGCTAATGTTAAGTGATTTGACTATCACTTTAACGTTAGCGCAGATACAACAAGAGTTTAAACAGCTACACCTTATTAATCATCAACTAGAAAAACGTAGTAATTTGGTTGTTAATGAACACGTATTAGCTATTCATCATACTACCGAAGATATTAGTCAACATATCCTTGCGCGCTTATATATTATTCCGGTGTCTTTACTTATTGCCGGTATTTTTATCATTTTGATCACCAACCCCTTAAGAAGACTAACCGATAAGATTAATCTGTTAGAACAAGGAAATTTTGAACAGACTATTAACTTACACGGACCTGTTGAAGTAATCGCCATAGCCGAAGCATTGGAGAATATGCGTCAACGATTACACGCACTAGAGTTGCAAAAATCGAGTTTTATCCGCCATATTTCTCATGAATTAAAAACGCCATTAGCTGCCATCAGAGAAGGCACTGAATTAATTTATGATAAAAGTGTAGGGCCACTCAACGACGACCAACAAGAAATATGTAATATTATTCGTGCCAGCGTTAATCGCTTACAGCGCTTAATTGAAGATTTACTTGATTTTAATATTGTCTTAGATTCAACCAGCTTACAGCGTTTAGAAAAAATTAGTCTGCCAGCCTTATTAACGGATGCTTTTACGGTTAGAAAGCTCGATATTAAATCTAAAAATTTAACCATCGTTTGTGATAACCATGCTTGCTTACTTTACAGTAACAGTAAGCAACTCAGTGTTATTTTAGATAACATTCTGTCTAATGCGATAAAATACTCCCCTATAGACGGTAATATCACGATTACTTACCACACGACTAACGCGCACATTATTGTTAAGGTTATTGATCAAGGCCCGGGTATCGATCCCTCATTGAGCGAAAAGGTATTTGATGCCTTTTACCAAGGAAAAGCCCCATTAAATAGTCAAATAAAAGGCAGTGGTTTAGGCCTTACTATTGTTAAAGAGTTATTACTGCGCCTCAACGGCAGTATTAAAATAATACCGGCAAAAGAAATAAATACGGCTAATAAAACCGGCACCTGTGTCATATTAAGCTTACCGAATACACCATTAGACCAATAGAAAATAAACCCTTTATAATGAAAACAACGGCCACTGAAACAAAGCATCTAAAAACAATGATCCTAAAATCTATGTATTTCAACGTGCAGCGAGCTAAGCAAGGTATTTCATGGGCATCTATTATACTCATCACCTGCTTATCAAGTGCCTGTCAACTAACCGCGCCGCTAAGTAATATTACCAGTGACTCTATTAACTATAGTCAGTATTACTTGTGGTTAAAAAGTTTGGATAATGAACAGCTATTACAAGAAGAGCAGCTATTATTAACAAGCCAACAAGACCAAGAAGATACTCCCTTTAGGCAAGGTAAATTTATTTTATTGTATAGCTTGCCAAACCCTGTGCTTTATCAACCTTACAAAGCAAAACGGTTACTCAATGAGCTTTTATTAGTCAGTCATAATATGAGCCAAGATAACGTGGCTTTTACCATGCTATTAAGAGATCAACTGAACATTCAGTTAAAATTACTTGAAAAAAAAGTGCGAGCTGGCGAAGCCTTTACTAAACAACAACATGAACAACGCTTAACAATCGAGCAATTAACTAAGCAATTACAGCAAGTAAACCAGCAATTATTGTTGCTTAAGCAAATTGACCAAAATATTAACCAGCGAGGCTAAAGAGAGAAAATTTTATGAGCCTAAACAGCCAACACGTGACCCCTGATTCAGCAAAAATACTTATCGTAGATGACGATCCAAGCTTATTACGTTTACTCGGTATTCGTTTATCAGCTGCTGGTTATCATGTTGAATCAGCAGCCAATGCCAAAATAGCTTTAGGCACCTTACAAAGTTTTATTCCGCAAGTTGTAATTAGTGACTTGCGTATGGAAGGTATGGACGGCATGGCCTTATTTGAACAAATTAGAATACAGCACCCTAATATCCCTGTCGTTATTATGACCGCCCACGGCACTATTCCAGATGCGATTAACGCCACTAAACAAGGGGTATTCAGTTTTTTAACCAAGCCCTTTGAAAGTCAAGAATTGCTAGATACAGTGGAGCAAGCAATACGCTTACAGCCATCAAGTAGTGAACAGACAGATAAAAGCGAGCAATGGCGTAAAAACATTATTAGTCGCAGTACAATTATGACGTCACTTTTACAGCAAGCCAAGCAAGTTGCTAGCAGTGACTTTAGTGTACTGATTCACAGCCAAAGTGGTACGGGTAAAGAACTGTTAGCAAAAGCAATTCATCAAGCTAGTAACAGAAAAGATAAGGTGTTTACCGCCATCAATTGTGCCGCTATCCCTGAGCAATTACTTGAGTCTGAGTTATTTGGTCATGTTAAAGGCGCATTTACCGGCGCAGAGCGTAATCACCAAGGTTTATTTCAAGCAACCCATGGCGGTACTTTATTTCTAGATGAAATAGGTGATATGCCACTGAGTTTTCAGGTCAAATTATTACGGGTTTTACAAGAAAGAGAAGTGAGACCTGTCGGTAGCACGCAAGCGATAAAGATAGATGTTCGTATTATATCGGCAACCCATGTTAATTTAACGCAAGCCATTAAAAAAAATACTTTTAGAGAAGATCTGTATTATCGCCTTAATGTCGTCGAATTAGAATTACCCACTTTAGCGCAACGACGAGAAGATATTCCTTTGCTCGTAAAGTACTTTCTAGCGCAAGCCGTAGCTCGATCAAACATGCCGATAAAAAGTATCTGCCAAGAAGCCATGGAATTACTCATTAGTGCACCTTGGCCCGGTAATATCAGACAGCTGCAAAACGTCATAGAGCAAAGTATTGCCTTGTCCAGTGAAAGTGTTATCAGCGCTAATTTAGTGAAAAATGCACTGCGTGATGATTCAACTCAGTTACCTTCTTTTCAACAAGCACGTGATCATTTTGAGCGGGATTATCTATCAAAATTATTAAAAATTACCGCCGGTAATGTCTCTCAAGCCGCACGTATTGCTCAGCGCAATCGAACTGAATTTTATAAGTTATTAAATCGTCATCACTTAGTTGCTGAGTCATACCGCGAAGAGTCATGATTCATACTTATGTAGATAAGCACTTAGCTAAATAATTAACGAGGTTATTGTGCTGTCATTCTATTACCCAAGCTTATCAAGTCAAGCTACATCGTCGTGTAACTTGGGGCTGATATGCTTGGCTTGATTAACGGTAACGTCTTGATAGAAAATTAATCATCAACCTTAGCCGCTAAGTCAGTCGCTAGTATTTTTTTAACGCCCTCAAGATAAGCATCATATTTTTTCCAGTTACCTACTGAGTTATTATGAATAGGACTACGTACTTGCAATGCGCTAGCAGTGGCAACTGGCGCGGAATTCTGGTGAATATTTAGGCATTGTTCTTGCCAGCCAAGACCGCAAAACTCAATCAACTGCTTGGCTTCATTTAAAGGATCGTTAACCAACTTCTCATAATTGATGAGATAAAAATTATCAGGGAAAAGCGCGAGCCATAATTTCGCTAATTCTTTAAATAATAAATAATACTCTGTGGTAGTTTGCAAATCATAGGCGTAATTGTAATTTGACTGATTAACGGCAAAGAGTTGTCTGAAATTACTAACAATGGTATCTAGTGGATTTCTATCTAAGCAGATAATTTTTGCGTTTGGTAATGCTTGTAGAATAAAACCAACATAAAGAAAGTTTAACGGCATTTTATCAACAAATTTTGCGGTTTTACAGGTCACTGCCCGCGTACTATTAATATAAGCTTGACCTAGTTCAGCAAAATTTATATGTTGCGCTGCACGCACCGTATCGCGATCAATAATACGCTTACTGCTGCTTTTACTCATTTTTTTAACAAGTAAGCCAAAGTTTTGTAACTCCCCTGCACTGCTTACCTCACTATGGTGTGAAATAATGCGTTCCACTAAGGTAGTACCTGATCTGGGCATACCCACCACAAATATGGCCTCATCTGTTGAAAAGCCTTGAGAAGGTGAATATTCACTCCCTTTAAATTGACTGATAAGGCTTTTAAATAGTGCTTTATCTTCATCAATACTATAACTAAATTCTTTGCTCTTAAACTTTTTGGCGCTGTCTAAATAATGAAATGCCTTATCAAAATCGCCTAATACTTCATATTCACGTGCTAAGGCATGACCTATATATAATCTGTCCTCTGCTTGTTGCGTTTGTATAAACAATTGCTCAAGTAAAGGGATATGATTACAGTCTTTTGATAAACCACCTAAGCCAGTTAATCCAGCATGTGCTTTGTAATAATTTGGCGCTATTGTAATAGTTTTTTGGTAAGCTTTTTTAGCCCCCTCAAAATCACCAATAAACTTTAATGAGGTTGCTAAATTAAAAAAATAACTAGGGTTTTTATTATTAATTAATACTGCTTTTTTAAGAAAAACCACTGCTTTTTCATGTAAACCTATATGGCTATACGCAACGCCAAGGGTGTCTAAGGTTAATGATGATTGCGGCGGTAACTGGGCAATTAATTTAGCGGTAAATTCGGCAAAGTGCAGCGCTTCAATAGGGTTATTATCAAGCGCATAATGCTTGGCAAGTTGTGATAAATACTCAGGGTTGTTTGGAGCAAGAGCATTGGCCTGCTCAATTAATACGATAGCTTTTGCTACGTTATCATGAGCGCTAGCTATCATAGCTAATAAAAAATAAGCGTCCGCAAAATACTTATCTTGCTGTAAAATTAACATCAAATGCTGGTGGGCTTGTTGATACAAACCTTGATTTAACGCTTGTTGCGCTTGCTGGTGTAATACTTTTATTGTGCTAGGCATAGGAGTAATACTTAATAAGGCAGTAAAAATACAGTAAAAAGGCGTAGT
Organism: Colwellia ponticola; assembly: GCF_005885605.1. Classification (GTDB taxonomy): domain Bacteria; phylum Pseudomonadota; class Gammaproteobacteria; order Enterobacterales; family Alteromonadaceae; genus Colwellia; species Colwellia ponticola. The sequence goes on from NZ_SZVP01000001.1 coordinate 216,900, forward strand.
ATTATATCAATAACACTACGCCTTTCTTACTCAGTGACTCTTTTCAGTTAACTTAACGATAATTATATATCGAACAAGTATTCAAAACGCGCACCGATTTTACGTGGCGTAATTAAATAATGTCCATAGTTACGCTGTATATTAGCACCGTTAGCGGTCGTTATATCGGCATCTGTTCGACGAACCGAGCTGTAGCCATATTTATCGAACATGTTATCTACATAAAAAGTGACTGACCAAACCTCTTCAGAAAAGCGTGCCGACATATTACTTAACGCATAACCTGGCAAGGCTTCACCATTATTACGTAGACCTACTTTAGAATAAACATCACTTTGATAGGTTAAGCCATAGTTAATAGCTAACCCAGTACGGCCAAAAATTTCAGTAGAATACGTTGCCCCTAATGCAAACTGTTGCTCTGATGAGCCGGGCAAGCGATCACCTGCTAAACCAATATCAAGGGTATCACTGGTTAATTCAGCGTTAGTATAAGCATATGTTGCATAAGCGATAAGACTATCCGTTAACATCGCTCTACTTGAGATTTCAATACCTGATGCCTCTGCTTCACCAGCATTAGAAATATAAGGTTGTTGACCAACTTCCGTCGCCCCTTCAATTTGAGCATTATTCCATTCAACCATAAATAGTGCGGCATTAAAGTGTAATTGGTTACTAAACCAAGTGCTCTTAAAGCCTAATTCATAGTTAGTGGTAGTATCTGGCGCATATAATAACTCATCAGGTTGAGCGCAAACACTTTGCTGCTGCCCAATATCTTCATCACAAGCCGCTATACCGTTAGAGCCACCAATACGAAAACCTTCACTGACAGTAACATACCCCATAACATCAGCACTAAATTGATAACTGGCATTGACCTTAAATAAACTACCACTGTCATCCGCTTTATATTTTTTTAGCGTTAAATCAATCAATGTTGGGTCATAACTGGCATCAACAATAGTCTTTGATAACGGCAAGTCCGCATCAGATCGAGCAACCACATCATATTGATAGAAGCGAGCGCCCAACATTAAGGTTAATTTATCCGTTATGCTATAAGTTAACTCGCCAAAAAGTGCTGATTCAGTCACCTTAGTTTTATCGACTGAAACATACTCTAACGAGTCAGGACGTAACTGCACTGCGCCAGAGTTATCAACAGCGTATTGATCGAAGCCAGGTGTATATTCACGCGTATCGAATAGGCTTTCATACTGATTATAGTAACCACCGACAATCCAAGAAAGTGCTGAATCACTGGTAGAAACTAAACGAAGCTCTTGAGTGAAGTTTTCAGCTTCATTGATTTCACGGGTAAAAGCAGAAAAAGCCGGAAACTCTTCATAGCCATAGTCTAAGCGAATCAGCAAATCAGTTTGATCACGTTGGCCATGAGCTTCAAACTCTGAATACCCTGTCGCGGAGGTTAATTCAGCAAAGCCTAAATCAGCGGTCATTTCTAAACTCACTAAAGTATCTTCTTTTTCTCTTGGCTCTTGATAGCGATAAGCTGATTCATACTTACCCATCACACTAGATAAAGGGTTATCCTCACTTAAGCTATCATTATGGACAATAGAGCGGCCGCCAATATCTTGTTTTTGATAAAAGTAAGATAAGGTTGCATCAAACACATCACTAGGTTGCCAGCGAATCATCGCTTTTGCTGTTGTAGTGTGTTCGAAGTTAGCATCTTTAACCTGTTTAAGATTACTATTAACCGCGTCAGCATCTGACCAATCAGGATCAGGCAACGAAACGCCACCTTCACGAACGACATAATTGTAATCAACATAACCCGGCTCATTCAAATAGTTAACGGCAAAGCGTACCGCTAATTCATCATCAATAAGTGGTGTATTAAAAACAAAGCCACCTTCACCGCCAATATCATCACTTTCAGAAAGGGTAAAAACATCACCATAAAGCGAACCTGACGTTTCATCTAATACCGGTTTATTTGGCAAGTAGCGAATAGCGCCACCGAGTGTACCAGCGCCATATAATGTCCCCTGTGGGCCAATTAACACCTCGACACGTTCAACATCAATAAGCTTCATATCAATAACAAGAGGAATTTCACCAATATAAGTGGCGACAGTACCGCCATCAGAATCAGGGCCCGATGAATTAGTATTTAAACCACGCACAATAATAGGAGAGCCCGTACGACCACCTTGATCGGCAATACTTAAACCTGGTACCCAACGAGCAACATCTGACAACTGGGTTATATTTTGATCTTTCATCACATCACCATCAAGTGCAGTGATATTTAATGGTGCTTCTTGTACCGTAGAGGCACGACGAGAAGCCGTAACATTAATAACCTCTATACCTGTTACCGTCGGTTTAGCAACCGTGTCTTGTGCATAGCTATGTAGCGGTAGAGTTAACGCTGAACTAAGTGCCATACATAAAGCGGACTTTTTAAATACCCGCGAACTTCTTACTTTCATGTGCTTTATTCCGAAATATTAAGTAGATGTTTTTCTAAGGAGGGAATGGCGACATTCGCTATAAATATTATTTTTTATAGTTCCGAGCCGTCATCTTGGGCGTGATTATATATGTTTATGCTTTTTTATTGAATAAATACCTACACTAAGTTAATGATATTTTAGTGAGTAGAATTGTTTGATTAGTGAATGCCAAGGCCATTGGCTAAAAAAAAGCGCTAGTGATTAATAATAATTAATCACTAGCGCTTATAAAAAAAGAGGTCACTGTGAGGCTAGTAAATACTAACTGAGACCAGTACAGCCATCAGGTAAAAATACTATGATAACAGTCTAGCTTGTAACCACGTTGAAATATCAGTAAGTTGCTCTGGTAATACTGAATGTTCCATTGGGTAACTTTGCCAGCTGACGTTATAGTTGGCTTCGTTGAGTAAGGCATTAGCCATTTTACCTGCACTGATGGGCACTACAGCGTCTTGCTCACCGTGGTTTTGTAAAATAGGTGTTGTGCTATTAGCACTATGACAATGCTCTGGTAGTGTATCTGCGGTAGGCAAATAACAAGATAAGGCTAAAATTCCCGCTAAGCTTTGCGAAAATCGTAAGCCGGTGAATAAACTTAATACACCGCCTTGACTAAAACCAGCAAGAACAATATTTTTAGCGGCTATACCTAAATCAATTTGCTCTTGAATTAACCCTTGTACTAGCTTTTCAGAGGCTAACACACCTTCCATATCAGCACGGTTATGTAAGTCCATACTTTTAATGTCGTACCATGAGCGCATCACATAACCTTGGTTTATCGTGACTGCTTGTTCAGGCGCATGCGGGAAAACAAAACGAATACCGTGATTTTCTGGTAAAGCTAGCATAGGCACAATAGGTGCAAAACCTGCACCTGAATCGCCTAGACCATGTAACCAGATCACACAGGAGTTTGCGGGAGAGCTTGGCTCAAGAGTGATTCTTTCAAGTGATGTTGCTGACGTAGACATAGTACCCAATAGTTTTGTATCGATAAAAGATGCCATATCATAGCAATGGTTGATGCTGCTGGCAAAACAGCATTGCTATGGCGCGAACCAATAGCGTTATAAAAAATAAGCGTAGCAATTCATATAATGATTATCACTATTCGTTGATCTATTTCGGGCATACTTAGCCGCTCTTCATTACAATGAGGGGTATTAATCATGTTTAAGGTCTGCAAACGATGCAAATCACCAACTTAGCAACCGAGCAAAAAACACCTGCGTTATTACGTTTAGGTTTTCGCCCTTTTTTTCTAGGTGGTGCTATTTTTGGTGTTTTTACCATTACCTTATGGTTACTCATTTATAAGGGAGCCATTAGCTTATCGCCTTTAGGTGACGGATATTGGTGGCATATTCATGAAATGATTTTTGGTTTTAGTGGCGCTATTATTGCTGGTTTTTTATTAACAGCGGTGCAAAACTGGACTGGTGTTAAAGGCGTTCAGGGCAATACGCTACTCGCTTTATTTTTACTCTGGTTAGCGGGTCGTATTTTTTTAGTGATACCTGAGTTACTTGGTACTACCTTAACCAGTGTGGTTGATTTACTTTTCCTACCCGCGGTTGCTTATATTTTGGCTAAACCCATTATTGCGGTAAAACAGTACCGTAACTTGTTCTTTATACCTCTGCTAGCTTTATTCACTGTCGCTAATTTAGAAATGCATTGGGCAATTTATGCCCCTGACACAGTCAGTAGTGTCTATTCTGGTTATGCTGGGGTAATGTTAGTGACGTTGTTAATGTCTGTTATGGCAGGGCGTGTTGCGCCTATGTTTACCGCTAATGGTACCAATACACCTAAAGCCACACCGCTACCTTGGTTAGATAAAGCCGCTAATGGCTCGTTAGCCATCATTATGCTTAATTTATTACTACAACCTATCATGGGTTTTTCATCGGATTTTTTTGCTGTAATGCTGATTATCGCTAGTATTTTTCAAACAATACGTTGGTTAAGGTGGCGACCTTGGATAACCTTAACCGTCCCCCTATTATGGTCTCTTCACGGCGCGATGAAATTTATCTGCTTTGGATTATTTGTGCTTGGTATCAGTTATTTAATACCAGAAGTACCTAGCAAGCATGTCTGGCATTTGCTCACTATTGGCGGTATTGGCGGTTTAATTTTAGCGATGATTTCACGTGTGTCTTTAGGACATACCGGTCGTCCATTAATACCACCAACATCAATGACTATTGCCTTTATATTGATAAATGTAGCAGCCCTTGTCCGTACTTTTGGTCCTTGGTTAGCTCCTGAAAAAACCTTATTGTTTATTGATATCAGTGGCGGCTTTTGGTTATTAGCCTTTGGGTTATTTATTGTCAGTTACGGCCCAATGTTAATTAGCGCCAGGAAAGATGGCCGCCCCGGTTAACGCTAGGCGTTTATGCTCGCTGTTTTATGTTAAATTTTTATATTAATAACTTAGGTCGCTCTATTGAACTGCCGAAGTTATGTTATTAGACTACTCTTCTTAAACTGGTATTCCCTATAGAGTAAACAATATGCACGCTGTATTTTTAGATAAAAACACCTTTAGCGCTGATGTAGATTTTTCATCTATTGAACACCAACTCACTAGGCTAACTTGTTATGAAAGTACTCCTCCTAGTGAGGTACTAGCGCGCTGCCTTGATGCCGATATTATCATTACCAATAAAGTGCTGTTAAGTGCAGAATTATTATCGGCGTTAACGAAAACAAAGCTAATTTGCATCAGCGCTACCGGTTACAACAATGTCGATATTGACGCTGCCAATCGCTTAAATATTGCCGTAACCAATGTTAGTGGTTACGCAGGGCCCGCGGTTGCCCAATATGTATTTGCTCAACTACTTGAATACCATCAGCAAACAAGTCATCACAATAGCAATACCGAAAAAGGCTTATGGTCAAACAGCAATGCTTTTTGCTATCACGGAAAAACCATTAATGAATTAGCCGGCAAAACCTTAGGTATTGTTGGTTATGGTAGTTTAGGTAAAGCGGTTGCCACTATCGCTCAGGCCTTTGCGATGAAGGTAATTATTAGTGAGCGCCCTAGCGCGAGTGTTATTAGAGCAGATAGAGTGAGCTTTGAGCAACTAATAACACAAGCTGACATTATTAGTTTACATTGCCCAGAAACAGCTGAAACTAAAAGTTTAATCAATAGCGACGTACTATCACGTATGAAAAAAAACGCGGTGTTGGTCAACACGGCTCGAGGCGCATTAATTGATGAAAACGCGTTACTTAACGCGTTAAGAAATAAAGAAATTGCCTATGCCATTTTAGATGTGTTATCACAAGAGCCACCACAGGCTAACCACCCACTGCTTAATAGTGGTTTGGAAAATTTAAAAATCACCGCACATATTGCTTGGGCCAGTATTGAAGCACAGCAGCGTTTAATTGACTTATTAAGCCAAAATATTATCGCGTTTAGTCAAGGCAAACGATTAAATCGTTTAAACTAAGTTGAACTAAGTTAATGATGAAAAATAACAAAGTCACCTACCTACCCTTAACCGCTGAATATTTTCCTCAGGTTATTACACTCGCTAATCATGTCCATGGTGAGGGGTATTTAGACCAACAAAAAATAGTAAAATGGACCACCAAAGGTATAGTCAATAACATTAATACTAGTTTTGTAGCCGTTATTGATAACCAGGTTATCGGTTTTCGTTGTACTTATTCAGCTAAACAGTGGCAAATAGATCAATGGTGTACGCCAGCATTATGGGCTATTGATAGTGACAAGTGTTGTTATTTCAAATGCAATACTGTTGATGAAAAGTATCGCGGCTTAGGCATTGGTAAGCGATTATTACAACTTGCGATTAACGCTGCGAAACAACAAGGTGCTCACGCAGGTATAAGTCACTTATGGAAGCAAAGCCCACATAATAGTGCGATCTCATATTTTAGCAAATGTGGTGGGATATTAATAAAGTCCCACCCTGATAAATGGCATGAAGAAAGTAAACAAGGTTATCACTGCATTTTATGTGGTGATGATTGTCATTGTGAAGCCGCTGAAATGATAATTTATTTTGAGAAGGCTGTTGAAAACACTTTGGGTAGTGACTTTTAAAACAACTGCCAATCAATGGGCGTTATTTGATGTTCAGTTAACCAAGTATTAGCCTTAGAGAAATGCTTACAGCCAAAGAAACCTCTATAGGCTGATAATGGTGAGGGGTGTGGTCCCATTAAAACCAAATGCTTATCTTGATTAATATTTTTACCTTTTTTATGCGCATGTGCGCCCCATAAAATAAATACACAGCCTTCATTTTTGTTATTTAATTCATTAATAACCTGCTCAGTAAACCTTTCCCAACCCAATTTAGCATGCGAGTGTGCATTGCCTTGTTGTACCGTTAAGACCGTATTAAGTAATAACACCCCTTGCTCAGCCCAAGACGTTAAACAACCGTGATTGGGTATGGTAAAACCGTCAATATCAGTGAGTAACTCTTTATAAATGTTAGCTAGTGATGGCGGCACCTTAATGCCCGCTTGTACCGAGAAGGACAAACCATGTGCTTGCCCTTCTCCATGATAAGGATCTTGTCCTAAGATCACCACTTTAACATCGGTTAAATCAACATAATCAAAGGCGCTAAATACCTCTTGCTCAGGTGGATAAATATCAATACCTGACGCTCTTTGCTTGGCGACTTCACTCACTAATGCTTGAAAGTAATCTTGCTGCGCTTCATGATTAATTAACTGCTGCCATTGGGGTTTTATCATCATATTTTCTCTTCTATATTTGCTAATATTGATTTTGACAAGGACGCTACACGCAGGTAGCTTATTAGAGAATGCAGGAGCACGTTTTCCTGAATAATCATGCTCTTCAATCAATGCCTTGCCGCTAAACCTTTTAATTATCGCTGAGTGGGAGAGCACTTAATCAACTGGGTATTATTATAGCTTCTGGCGTTTTATAATTTTATACAGGCGTTTTATAATTTTATACAAAAGCAAAAAAGCCATCAGCTAAGTGATGGCTTTTATTTATTACGTTAGTATGTACTTAGTATGTACTTAGTATGTACTAAGTAAGCTAGTTAAATGGCTAAATAGCTTCACTTAATAAATAGCTACGTAAATCGCTGAAATTTGCCGCAAGGTCTTTCGACAAAATAGGTTCGCCCGCACAATCAGCAAGTTCTTTGGGTAAGCCCAATGGTTGCCCAAGAATACTTTCAACAACTTCTTTAAACTTAGCAGGGTGAGCAGTACCTAAAAACACACCAAACTCACCTTCCGTAGCGCTGTATTGTAATGCTTTATAAGCAACAGCAGCATGTGGTTCACTTATGTAACCTAACTTACTCAGTTGAATAACCGTAGATTGTGTTTGCTCTTCATCAATCGATACCGAGCTAACACAGCCTTCTTCAACAATACCACTTTTAAGCATATGCTCAACACGTGGCCAGTTATTTGGGTTACTCACATCCATAGCATTTGAAATCGTAGCGACGGTTGTATTAGGTGTCCATTGCCCTGTTTCTAAGTAACGCGGTACCGTGTCATTCGCATTAGTCGCAGCAATAAAGCGTTTAATAGGTAAGCCCATCGCTTTAGCAAACAAGCCTGCGGTTAGGTTACCAAAGTTACCACTTGGAATAGAGAACACTATGTTACTTAAATCGCTTTTGGCACGAGATAGTTGTGCAACTGCTTCAAAGTAATAACATACTTGTGCTAATAAACGACTAATATTGATTGAGTTAGCTGAATTCAAACCAATAGTATTGGCTAATTCTCGATCATCAAAAGACTGCTTAACTAAAGATTGGCAATCATCAAAATCACCCTCTACCGCTAATGTTTCAATATTACCGCCCAGTGTAGTGAACATTTTTTCTTGTAGTAAGCTAATTTTACCTTTCGGGTACATGATCACAACACGAATGTTATCAATACCATGAAAAGCATGCGCAACAGCAGCTCCAGTATCGCCTGAGGTAGCGGTTAAAATAGTTAACGGCTTAGTTTCACCACTGGCTTTAGCATCTTTAGCAACAAAAGCTTGTAGACATTTAGCCATAAAGCGGGCACCAAAGTCTTTAAATGCTAATGTTGGACCATGGAATAACTCTAAAATAGCGCGCTCTGGGCTAATAGGCTGTAATAAAGCAGGAAAGTTAAAGGCATCAGTAATAATGTCAGTTAATTCTTTTTTAGTTAAATCACCTTTAACAAAGGGTTGTAATATTTTAACGCTTCGCTCTACCAAAGGCATAGCCAGTAATTCGTCTATATTATCTAGTTTAGGCATAGATTCTGGAAAAAATAAGCCCTGATTTTTACCTAAGCCTTGCTTTACCGCTTGGGCGAAAGTTACCTGTTCGCTATTTTCTTTTAAATTATAATATTTCACTATTTTTCCTAATAATCTGTTTACTAAATTTCTGTGGCGCCAACTTCATCCACTTTACATACGTGAACAAAGCCTAATGCGGTTTGTAAATAATGTTCTTGTAACCATAAAGCAAACTGCTCAGCTTGTGGCTGGCTATCACAAACACAAAAAAGTGTTGGTCCTGAGCCTGAAATGCCAACAGCTAAAGCGCCTTGCGTGGTTAAATAATCTCGAGATGCTTTATACTTTGGCAATAAGTCAGTGCGATACGGTTCAGCAATAACATCGGTTAGCACTGAAAAAGCTTGGCTTTTATCTTGACGATGGCAGGCATCAACAAAAGTTGCTAAGTTTTGACCAAAGGTAATAACATCGCTACGACTATATTGCGTGGGTAAAACATCACGTGCGGCCTTAGTTGACACTTCAATACCTGGGTAAGCCATTACATAATAACAGTCGGCGAAATTAGGTAACGTACGCGAAATAATATCAACGTCAGGTACCATTAACTGTAAGCCACCTAAATAACACGGCGCAACATTATCATAATGTAAACTACCGCTAATTTGCGCTTCCATTTGCCCAGTCATTTTTAACAGCTCGTTTTCACTAAAGCTAAAGTCATGGTACTTGGCATAAAAAGCATTTAAGGCTGCTAATGCTGCAACAACAGAGCAGGCACTTGAGCCTAAGCCACTGCCAACAGGCATTTTTTTGTCTAATACAATATCAACCAAAATAGACGTTTGCTTAACGGTAAGTAATTTTTCGTTAAACAGTAACAAACAAGACCAAACAATATTATCTTCTTTGTTGCTCGGTAATTTATCAGCAAACTTGCCAATAACTGTTAAGCTACTTTCACCTGAGGTTGTCGCGCTAACGCTAACCACATCACCCAATAAAGTGCCATCAATAGGTTTTACTGCTAAGCCTAACACATCAAAACCAACGCTAACATTACCAATAGAAGCAGGAGCGAAAACCGAGACACTTTGCTTAACCGTGTTATGACTAACTGACATTAGTGCTGTTGCTCCCAAGCTAAAGTTCTTAATAAATCGCCAAAAACACCGGCAGCTGTTACTGCTGCACCTGCGCCATAACCACGTAATACAAACGGTAGTGGTTGGTAATAACGACTATGGATCGCTAAGGCATTTTCGCCGTCTTTAATACTGTATAACGGGTGTTCTGTACCTACCGCTTCAATAGAGACTTGGCATTTTCCATCAATAATATTACCAATATAACGCAATACTTTGCCTTCAGCTTTCGCCGCGGCTACGCGCGACGCAAACTCGTCATCAAGCTTGGTTAAATTACTCATAAACTGACTAACATCACCACTGTCATCAAAATCACTCGGTAAGACTGATTCGATAGTAATGTCTGATAACTCTAATTTCATGCCCGCTTCTCGCGCCATAATTAATAGTTTACGTGCTACGTCCATACCACTTAAATCATCACGTGGGTCAGGTTCAGTAAAGCCATTTTCTTTGGCAATAGCAGTCGCTTCTGACAAGCTCATGCCTTCATCAAGCTTACCAAACATATAAGATAACGAGCCTGATAATATGCCTTCAAAACGTTGTAGTTCATCACCGGCTTTAATAAGGCTTTGTAAGGTATCAATAACCGGCAAACCTGCGCCTACGGTTGTTTCATATAAGAAACGACGGTTAGTGCTCTGTGCTGTTTTACGTAGTTCTTGGTAATACTCCCAAGAGTCTGTGTTGGCTTTTTTGTTAGGCGTAACAATATGAAAGCCTTCAGCTAAATAATCGACATAGCTCATCGCTAATGCTTCGTTAGACGTTGAATCAACAAACACGGGATTGATTAAATGATTATCGCGTACAAAAGCTTTGAGGTTATCAACCGTAACTGGTCGAACATCTTTTGCTTGTGCAACAACGTCTTGCCAGTTATTTAAATCAATACCTTCTTGGTCAAATACCATACCTTTAGAGTTGGCAATACCGTAAACTTTTAACACAATATTTTGCTCTTTTAAACTATCTTGTTGACGAGAAATTTGAGCAATTAACTCACTACCGACAACGCCACAGCCTACTAAAAACACATCAATAGTCGGCTTATGAGAGAAGAAGTTTTGATGACTTACTTTCATCGCATCCATACATTTTCGTTTTTCAATAACAACCGAAATACTTCGCTCTGAAGAGTCCTGAGCAATAGCTACCACGTTAACGCGCGCTTGTGCTAATGAACTAAAGAATTTAGCCGCTACGCCTCGCTGTTGATGCATACCATCGCCAACAAGTGACACTATTGATAAATCATCTTTAAGCGCTAATGGCTCTAGTAGGCCGTTTAAAAGTTCTAATTCAAACTCTTCTTGTAATCGTTGCTCTGCACGTTGGGCATCACTTGAGTAAATACAAAAACTAATACAGTATTCACTAGAAGACTGGCTAATAAGTATTAACGAAATATTTTCTCTACTCATGGTAGCGAAAACACGACTCGCCATACCAACCATACCTTTCATGCCAGGACCTGACACGTTGATCATGGTTAAGTTATCAAGATTAGATATCGCTTTAACGCGATCTTGTTTATCATTTTCACTCGAAATTAACGTACCAGGGGCGCTCGGGTTACTCGTGTTTTTGATTAAACAAGGAATGTGATATTGCGCAATAGGGCCTATCGTTTTGGGATGTAAAACACTGGCACCAAAATATGATAACTCCATAGCTTCTTGATAAGATAAGTAATCAAGTAGTTGCGCTTCTTTTATATAACGAGGATCGGCGTTATACACTCCGTCGACATCAGTCCAAATTTCGCAACATTCGGCATCAGAGCAAACCGCTAATACCGCGGCAGAATAATCAGAGCCATTACGGCCCAATGTTGTTATTTGTGGTGTATTGCTGTCGTTATCAGCGTTTACACCAATAAAACCTGGCATTAACGACACTTGGTTTAATTCATTATATTCGTGACTAAATTTCTCTTTTGACAGCACCAAGTCAGCAACAGCATTAAGTGAAGAGCTATTAGTATATAAGAATTTTTCCGGTTGTAATAACGACACCTGTATACCACTACTTTGCAATACTGCATCAAGTATGGCCACACTTAAACGCTCACCGGTACTGATAATACGGGCTCTAATATGATCTGGGCAATAGGTTAATAATGTTACCCCTTGCATATAACGTTGTAACTGATGTTCATAATTAGTTAACGCTTGCTCACAATGCTGGTGATTAAAATCACTAATACTCGCTGATAAATCATCAATAATGGTGGTAATGGCGCGTTTAAAATGACCTAAATCGGTAACTGCTTTTGCTTCATCAATAATGTTCTCAGCCATAGCAACTAAGTGGTTAGTAACGCCTTGTGGGGCCGATACAACAATGGCAACTTTTGATGATTCGCTTTTACTTTGGATAATATTGGCAACTTGGCGAAAACGCTCAGCAGAGGCTAATGATGAGCCACCAAATTTAAGTACACGCATGTTTTTTCCTTTATTAAGAAACAATGAATAATAATTATCTTTTTATGCAAAAAAAAAATTAATTACTGCATAGTATTAGAGTTAATACTCTCCATTGTGAGCATAAAAAAAGCCCGTCACCTTTGCAGGTCACGGGCTTCGATAAAATGTTTATTTTTTACACGTTAGCCAGCGACCACCATCCTAATTCGGGTGATGATGGTAATAACGATAGTGTAGCTGCTGTATATAGTCATACACCATAAAGTGCCTTAAGTTACGATAACTGTCAATGTTTAATGACAAATAATACTAAATAAAAAGTAATAATTTATGCATAATAATTTGCTGTATAAGTGAAACCTGCTATTGCTATTAGTTATTTATGTTAACCAACGGCTAAAGTGCTTGAACATTGATTGCTAAACACTTTATTACGTCCCTGCGCTTTTGCTTGATATAAAGCAGCATCTGCTTGACTAATTAGGGCTTCATAAGACTGCTCTTGTTCACCTAGCTGAGCAACACCCAAGCTCGCAGTAACCTTAACATTTTGCTCTTTATAAGTTAGCGCTAAGGCACTTACTCGACCACAAATACGTTGTGCTAATTCGATGGCACCGCTTAAGTCAGTCTCAGGTAAAATAATAGCAAATTCTTCACCACCATAACGACCAAAAATATCTTCAACCCGCAATAAGGTCGAGATTAAAGCACTCACCTCAATAAGTACCATATCACCACATTGATGACCATAGTTGTCATTGAATAGCTTAAAGTGATCTAAATCGAGCATAATTAACGACAACTTTTTATCATGTCGTCGTGCTTTTGCGTATTCTTGCTCTAATGATTTTTGCCAATGTCTACGGTTATAGATTTGAGTTAAACCATCGATACGATTAATTTTAGCCAACTCCGCTAACGCTTTTTTTAGTTGTGTTTGATAATGACAAACATCGGTAACATCTTCAATTAGAATACAAATATAGCTATCGTTAGTATCAGTGACTATGGGTAAAAAAGTACAGTTTTGCGCCATAAAATCACTATCAGTGGTAATAGGACGAGTATGAGGTAGATTAAATAGATGGTGTCTTTGTTCCCAAGAACAAAAACTGGGTGTATTTAGTTGCAATACTGAATTTAGCTTACGCGATAACCAGCGCACAGGTAATTCAGGAAAAACACTGAAAATTGACTGTTCAAGTACGTTTTCTGATTTCTTACCGGTATGAACCTGTAAAAAACGATTCCAAACAATAATGGTTAACTGCGCATCGACGACCAAAATACCGGTGTTTAACTGATTAGCAATTTGGATATTTATTTGTTTGGTGATCCGTGCGCCTAAAAGCGTTTGGTCAATCCCCTTTTCTGGCATAGGTGCCTTATCTATATCAGACATTAAAACTCTGCTAATATCCTATTAAGTACATGTTTTATATTGGTTATTGCCACTTCAGGAATTAGCAAAATCATATTACAATTAAACGAGTAATCCGTAACTTGGTAGTTAATATTTACTTTTAATGCAATATCCCAAGTAAAGGGCATCTGTTGCAAATGTTCAAACAAATTATCTTTGACGTTAGGTAATAATTTCGGGGCATTATAAGACATTTGATTATCAATTTGTTGTGCAAACACATTCAAAAAGGTAGTAGTTAAAATAGAACTAATATCAATAACTTGCTCATCTTTTGATAAATCATCTGGCTCATAACCTAGTAAGTCAGCAATACGATCAGAGTCGCCTTCCTGATACACTAATAGCGCTTCACCCCGTATACCTTCATGACCAAAAAAGCCTTGGCTAACAACCGCTATTGCATTTTTCTGCTCACTTAACGTACGCATTAATTCTTTAGCATCAACACTTTCTATACTTGGCACTTTTAAGTAAACAAAGCTATCAAGATAACGAGCAAGCTGGTCACTGGCTTGGCCCATGGCAATATTGATAAGTTCTTGCAAGCAATCTTGTTGATCTTCGGTTAAATGAAACTCACTCATAATAGGCCATGTTGTTGTAAATGAGTCAGTAAAATATCTTGCTGTACAGGCTTACGTATAAACTCTTTAGCGCCAAGCTCTTTGACTTTATTTTGCATTTCAGGCTGAATATCTGCTGAAATAACAAAAACACTACAATCAAGTTTTAATGTTTGTATACCTTGAAGTACGCCAATACCATCAATCCCCGGCATAGTAAGATCAAGAAATAAGACGTTAATACTATTATCACGTAATATTTTTAAAGCGTCTTCACCATTACTTGCTGTTTGAACAGAGCCTTTCCATTCATCAGGAAGGCTTCGAAGCACTTGCTTTCTAGCCATGTTAGAATCATCACAAATAAGTACCGCTGGACTCATAGAAGAAAGCCTTTAATTATTTAGTTATATTAATTATTTTTATTTTGTTAGAGACAATTTACCCTAAAAACTACTGATTGTTAATAAGTAATTAGCTTTTTGACCTTATACTAATCAGGATAAAAAAGTAATCTCTTAGCCAGAATGTAAAGGTTTAGAGGCAAGGCATTAATTGTAGGGAATGATTACTCAGCACAATGCCTGCATTCTCTAATAAGCCACCTCCGTGTAGCGTCCTTGTCAAAATCAATAACGATACAAATAAACCTTTACCTTTTATTAGACATGGGTCCTTTTGGAACGCATGTACTCTTCTTTATACGAAATGGTATTAACGAGGACTTTGCCAATACAATTGTGTTTGGTGCTTATTTAACCACTCTTTAGCGACTTGATAGTTAGCCGAGTATTTTGCGACAAGCTGCCAAAACGCGGTAGAGTGATTTAAATGCACTAAATGACATAACTCGTGCACGATAACATAATCAATCACATAGCAAGGAGTCATCATTAGCAGGTAATTAAAGCTAACTTCGCCCCTATTATTACAACTTCCCCAACGTGCACGATATTGACGAATAGTTACTTTACTAGGCACTAATGAGGTTTGCTTACTGATAAGCGCTAGACGTTCACTAATTAATTGTTCAGCTTGTTGCTTAAAATAATGCTCGAGTTGTTTTTTAACATATTGAGCCTGGGCTAAAGGCTCAGTTAACCGATTATTTGCTCTGTTGCTAATAATTACATTCAGCTGTCTTGGCACAGGTTGGTAGATACTAGATAGTTCTATATCCTCAGTGAGCTCGTCATTAGCTAGACTGTGATTAGTTAAGCCGTGACTAATTAAGCCACTATCAACAAATATACTAGCGTGTCTTGCTACGCCAATGTTAAGCGTAAGAAGCTCACCTAAAAATAATATATTGGCATTATTGCTAAAATCACAAAAGCTTGGTTTTGCTTGCTGCTCAGCTAATTTTTTAACTAACCAAGCAGATTTTTCGTGTATGAAGTTATCAATAAAGCCAGTATCAACATGGTATGGCGCTCTAACAACCACTTGACCTTGCTTCACCTGTAGCATCAATGTTTTTCTGCGCTTACTGCGAATTAATTGATATTTAATCATAACATGTCAACCATCACTGGTGATTGATTGCATCGTTAACATACTTAACTTGCTTCACTCAACTTAGTGTTGGTGGTTTTGGCTTTCGTTTTTTTTATCGGTGCCGCCGATGTGTCAAGCGCTTTGTCTGTGCTTTTCTTTGCTGGTGCTTTGCTCGGTTTTTTCGCTAACAAAGCGACTAAGACCTCTTCTCTATGCTCCGCTAAAAAGATGCTTAACTCTTCATTTTCGCTATCACTTAACTCGACTGAAGATTTAGCGAACATTTGGCTTAAGTTATCAGCCATATCCAACATTTTGTCGTATTCATCAGCTGATTTCTTATCCATAAATGTTTTCGCCTCTACCCCGTTTCTAATTACTACGAACCGACTTTCAACTGCCATTAGCTTTCTCCATCCTACTTATTGCGCTTATGCTTGCATGGTAAAATATACGTTATATTCGCAACAATAACACAACCAATAAAAAACTGTATATAAAAACAGTTAAATTAACACTAGGCTAACATCAAACTCATCACTAAGCAGAGCAAGCTGTTAACACTAGCTACCAAATATTTTTTCAAACCAATTTCGTTTATCCTGTTTCTCTTGTAGGCATTTGCTTGAGGTGACTATGCCGCGCCGGATTGCTGGGTAAATAACGGTATTAGCGCACTCTTCAGTTACTGCATTCCCCGTTTGCTGCTCGAATAAAGTCACTAATATACCCTCAGGTTTGTCATCTGTTTTATTAACAACCCCCTGCTTTTTAATAAAATCAGCAAATAAAGGTAGCGCACCACTACTACCAGTTAATCCGGTTGATGTGTTGTTGTCTTTTCCTAACCAGGTTGTTACTAAATGCTTGTCATCATAACCAATAAACCAACTGTCTCGTAAGTCATTACTCGTCCCTGTTTTACCTGCTAGCTTGTTATTATGTAAACGCCAAGTGAGTGACCTCGCTGTGCCTTCTTGTACAACTTTTTCTAATGCGTAATTAAGTAAGTAAGCGCCACCTGTTGATAATCGCTGCTCGCTTAACGGCTGTTTTTGCCAAAGTGTTTCATTATTTGCTGATAGTATTTTGGTGATGGTATGACTTTTTTGATAGTAACCTTTATTAGCAATGGTTAAATATAATTGATTAATCTCCAGTGGCGACATATTAATGGCACCTAGTAATACTGACGGACGCATTTGCAGTTTATGTTGATAACCCAAATTTTTAATAGCATCGGCAACACTAGTTAACCCTAAACTCATACCCAAATTAATTGTCGGAATATTGAGGGAATAGACCAAACCTTCGATTAACGATACCTGCCCTCGGTATTTACCATCATAATTTTTAGGCTGCCACTTTTTACCTGAACCACTTTTTAAAGTGATCGCTTTATCATCTAAAATAGTAGCAAAATTATATTGCTGGTATCGCTCTAAAGCGGTTGCATAAATAACCGGTTTGATTAACGAGCCGATATGACGTTTGGCATTAATGGCGCGATTAAAGCCCGCATAACCACTTTCTCTGCCGCCAACCAGTGCTCTAATTTCACCACTGGCAATATCAGTAACCACCATAGCCGCTTCTAAATCACGTTGTTTATATTGGCTTTCTAGTAAAGGTAACTGCTTAGCAACACTTTGCTCTAATAATTGCTGGCTTCTATGCGAAAAACCGGTAAATACCTTGATGCCTGACTTTTGAGTAAAGCTCGATAAATGTTGATTTAACTCGTCATTAACCAATTGAAGGTATGCTGGATAACTTTTCTTGGCTAAACGTCGCTGTGGTCTAATCGATAAGCTTGACTCTGCCGCTTGCTCAAAATCAGCTAATGATAATAAATGCTGTTCAAACATCAACCTAAGGATAAGGTCACGTCGCTCTGTCGCTCGTTTTGGATGGCGCCACGGATCGTAATAACTAGGGCCTTTAACTTGCGCTATCAGTAAAGCCATTTGAGCATTACTTAGCTCATTAATTTTTTTACCAAAATAAAACTGCGTCGCTAAGCCAAAGCCATAAACACCATTGGCATAATTTTGTCCTAAATAAACTTCATTAATATAGGCTTCTAATAACTGATCTTTACTGTATCTAAACTCTAAAATCAGTGCCATTAACGCTTCTTTAATTTTTCGAGTCAGTGTTCGCTCTCGACTAAGAAACATATTTTTAGCTAGTTGTTGCGTTAAGGTACTACCACCTTGAACGGTGCGCCCTGCGCGAATATTATTAACTAGTGCTCTGATAATACCTACGGGTGATACGCCATGATGATGATAAAAATCACGGTCTTCAACCAGTAATAAGGTATCGACCAATTGGCTAGGTAACTCTTCTAGCGGCACTAGCACTCTATCTTCCTTGTTATTGGGTACTAAACGCGCTAATAATTGTGGCTCAAGTGTTAAAGCAGTAACGGCTTTATTATTAATACTTAATGCAACAACAATACCGTTAACGACCTCAATATTGAGCTGCTGGGCACTGTTAACGCCATCAGTAAACTCGAATGGGCGCTGAAAAATAATTAAACGTTCTGCCGATTGGGCAAACTGCCCTACGCGAGTAACAAAGTTAACTTTTTTATAACCATTAATGGTTAAGGCTTGAGCAATCTCATTTAAATTTTCTGACTCACCCAGCTGCAGCTTCTTTAATTGTCCATAAATTTGAACGGGCACTTGCCAGCGTTGTCCTTCAAATTTTTTCCTTACTTTAGCATCTAAATAAATAGTATAAATGCCTAGAGTAAATAACATGGCAATCATTAGCTTAACTAAAATGACGGCTAATCGACGTGTGATTGAATTTTTCTTCGGCGCTGTTTTTTTCACTGATGACTTGGCTTTGGTTACGTTGTTTTTTGGCATTATGTTTCGATATACGTTGAAGGTTGTCGTGCTTTAGTTGTTTATTTAGCTTTACTGCTAACTATCACTTACTCTTTGATATGGCGTTTCACTTTATTGGTTGCTTTGGCATTCATAGGGTCGTCTGGCCAATAATGCTTAGGGTAACGGCTTTTCATGTCTTTTTGTACTGCTTGATAACTGCCCGACCAAAATTTAACTAAATCTTGTGTTACTTGAATAGGCCGCTGTGCTGGTGAAAGTAATTCGAGTAATAGAGCAACCCCTTGCTTTTCTTTACTAATACCTGCTATTGCCCCAACACTAGGTGTTATGGTTAAGCCGTATAACTCTTGCATAGGTAAAGAGACTTTAGGTGATTTATCTTGAGAATAACTAATAGGGCAATGTCTGCCCGTTGGACCAATATAAACGCTAGGCGCAGCTTTGTTGATTATTTGTTGTTGCTCGTAAGTTAATAAAGATAATAACATCTGTGATAAGTCTATCTTAGCCAGCTGTGCTTTCGTTTTTACTTCACCAACAAATGGCGTAAACCAAGTGCTTAGCTGCTGTAATAACGTTTGGTCATCAATGGCCGCTAAATTATATTCTGGAAAATAATCATTAAGCCATTGCCAACGAGCTTTTAACGCTAAATCTTTCGCTTGCCAAGGTAAAAAGTCCAGTCCTTTTTGTCTTAGTAAATCACACCACATGGTGCTAATTGCTTGGGCAGTTAACCCTTGTGTTAATGGTTGTTCTGCTAACACAATAGCACCTAACGAGGTTTGTCGTCTCGCTATTATCCTGCCGCTTTTATGATCAAAAATAGCACTATCGTGCTGCTTAATTTGCTTAGCAAAAAGCACCGTTATCTCTGCTAAACTAACTTGACTCGCCAACCTTACCCTTAACTGACTGGCGGATTGGTTGCCGTGTTCACTCGTTTGCGCAATCACAATAAACGCCTCTTCGGCTAAAGCGTCTTGCTCATGTACTACTGCTCCTTTACCATTAACACAAATAAAATCACCATGATTCCCTCGGCTTTTAGCAACCCGCTCAGGATAGGCATAGGCAAGTAATAGCCCAGTTTTAGTGACATCCAGCGCCTGTAGATTCAAACGTAATTGTAGCTGTTGAGCCAGTCGACTGGCTTGCTGGATAATGCGCTCGAATAAAGGATTGCTATGCTGACTTTTATGCGCGCTTTTATAGTCACTTTTATAGCGACTAAGTAACTGTAAACGTTGTACTAAATCACAATCAAATCGAGCTTGCTCGCCCTTAAAAACATCACGCTCTTCCAGTAATGCGGTAAGTAAACAAGCTAATGGTGCTTGGTTTTTCGCCATTAAGATCATATGAGCAAAACGCGGATGACAGGGCAACATAGAGGCGTGCTCCCCATGCTTAGTGAGTAAGTATTTATCATCAACAATATTTAAGCTATGTAGTTCTTGCCAAGCTTGTTGCTCTTTCGCTTTACTGGGTAATTCTAATAAAGGTAACTCGGCTAAGCGAGTAACACCCCATCGAGCCGCTTCAATCAAGGTTGGTAGTAAGTCTGCTTGTTGAATATCATTAACACTGTGTAGTGGTCTACGTTCAAAATCATCTTTGCCATATAAGCGAATACACTGCCCAGGCATTAATCGCCCAGCTCGCCCTGCTCTTTGCACCGCTGACGCTTTTGATATCTGTTTTTGCATTAGCTTGTTCATTAAACTGGCGCTATCAAAAACAGCCACCTTTTCAAACCCGCAATCAATCACTAAATCAATACCTTCAATCGTTAATGAGGTTTCTGCGATATTCGTGGCTAAAACAATTTTACGACGACCATTTTCACAAGGGGCAATGGCTTGCTGCTGCTCTTTAACACTCAACTCACCATATAACATACAAATTTTCACGTCTTGAGCGCCACCATTATGCTGATTTTGCTGAGCAGTTAACTGCGTAAATAAAAAGCGAATATCAGCGACGCCAGGTAAAAAAACTAATAGTGATCCTTTGTGCTCAAACATCTTATCTTTGATTACCGCAAAGGCATGATCACGCCAACGTTGCTGGGCTTTAGGCGCTTGATAGCTAATCGTTACCGGGTAACTGCGCCCTTCACTACTTAGCACATGCGCATCAGGTAAGGCTTGGCTTAAATAATCGATATCTAACGTAGCCGACATTAGCAGTATTTTTAAATCGTCGCGTAATTGTGTTTGTACTTCACGCGTTAACGCAAACGCTAAATCGCCTTGCAAACTACGTTCATGAAATTCATCAAAAACAACTAAGCCGGTATCTAAAAGCTCGGCATCTTGTTGAATAATTTGCGTTAATATACCTTCAGTAATAACCTCAAGGCGGGTGTTAGCTGATGTTTTATTATCATTACGTAATCGATACCCAACAGTTTCACCGACTTTTTCCTGCAATTGCTCCGCTAAAAAAGTGGCTATATTTTTAACCGCTAAGCGCCTTGGTTGTAGTAAATATATTTTTTTATTCGCCAAGCTTGGCAAGGATAATAACCATAGTGGCAGACACGTTGATTTACCCGCGCCAGGTGGCGCTGACAATATCAGCATATTTTGCGCGTTTAACGTTTGGCAAAATTGCTGTTTAATGTTGTTTATTGGGAGCGTAGTAGTCAAAGCCATTGTTCACATAAGGTGATTAACATAATGACCGCCATGATAACAATTATTACTGCCTGAGGATAACTCGATAACGGATTCAATTTGTACCACAATAAAAAACTACGTTATGATGAACTTAAATTGAGCTAAGACATTTTACTATGATACTCGAAGTACAAGCTGGCACATTAATTAAACGTTACAAACGCTTTCTAGCTGATATTGAATTAACCGCTAACGCCTTAGTCAATGCTAAACAAACCACCATACATTGCGCTAACACAGGGGCAATGAAAGGTTGCGCTGAGCCAGGGGATACTATTTGGTATAGCACCTCAACTAACCCTAAACGTAAATACCCTTTTAGCTGGGAAATAACCCAAAGCCAAGCCAATCATTTTATTTGCGTAAACACCTTACGTGCAAATCAGTTAGTTGAAGAAGCATTAAATCAAGGCTTAATTGCTGAATTATCAGGCTTTAGTAATTTACAGCGTGAAGTAAAATATGGCAATGAAAACAGCCGTGTTGATTTTTTAGCTAAGTATCAGCATGCTCCAGACACTTACATTGAAGTAAAATCGGTCACCTTACTCGATAATGATTATGGCTACTTTCCTGATGCGATAACAACACGCGGTCAAAAACACTTGCGTGAATTAATCGACATGGTTGAGCAAGGACACCGAGCTGTACTATTCTTTGCCGTTTTACATACCGGTATTAACGATGTTGCCGCTGCAGGGCATATTGATACAAACTATGCTAAATTATTGAAAGAAGCGCAAACAAAGGGGGTTGAAATCATCGCTTATAAGGCCAACTTTTCATTTAAACAAGATCAATTAACGATGAGCTTATCAAAGAAGATCCCATTTATTGAGCGATAAAGGTTGACTAACCGTAGTGAAACTTGCTAAAAGACCCTGCTCAAAATTTTTAAAGAAGTTAACAAAACCACTAATTTAAACTAACTTACTGATAAATATAAATAAAACAATTATTTTAGCTCATCAGTTGATTTTTATCACGAGCGACACCATATAGTCCTGATTAATCGGGTCATATATCAAAATATTGGTACTTACAACAAAGGTAATATAGCTTATTACGCCTCGTATGCCAGGATCTCGCAAAATCCTAAAAACGTGGTATATTAATAAATTACCTTGGTCTATGTAGCATTTGGAGAATTAAGCATGCCAAAAAGTAAAAATAAGCCATTAGGTGTTCTAGCCTTAGCTGGCGTTGCGCCATATCAAGAAAAGCCTGGCGAAGAGTACATGGATGAACCTCAAAAGGAACATTTTAAGAAAATTTTAGATGCTTGGCGCATACAATTACGACAAGAAGTTGATCGTACCGTAACCTATATGCAAGATGAAGCCGCTAACTTTCCTGACCCTGTGGACAGAGCCGCTCAAGAAGAAGAATTCAGCCTTGAATTACGTACCCGTGACCGCGAACGTAAATTAATCAAGAAAATTGAAAAAACTTTACAGTTAATTGAGGATGATGATTTCGGTTTTTGTAATTCTTGCGGCATAGAAATTGGTATTCGTCGTTTAGAAGCTCGCCCAACGGCTGATCTTTGTATTGAATGTAAAACATTAGCTGAAATTAAAGAACGCCAAATGGCTGGCTAATTCTTAGCTACTTGTAACTGTTAATAGTTAAGCATATTTAACATGCAAAGCTTACCTATCAAGCGACCACCAACGCCCCATCAAAGGGCTCAATATCGTGGTCGCTTTGCTCCCTCTCCTTCAGGTTTACTTCATTTTGGTTCCCTTATCGCCGCCTTAGCGAGCTTTCTTGATGCTAAATCATTTATCAATGATCAAGGCGAGCAAGGCAAGTGGCTAATTCGTATTGAAGATATTGATCCCCCACGTGAACAACAAGGCGCTAGCGCAGCTATACTATCAACCCTTGAAGCTTTTGGGCTACACTGGGATGAAAGCGTACTTTATCAAAGCAATCAATCTCAATATTATCGCGATATTTTAGCGAGCTTAGCAGAGCAAAAAATCAGTTATTATTGCCAATGTACCCGCGCTCAAATTAAAGCTAGCGGTGGTATATACCAAGGTCAATGCCTAACCGCTAATCATCCAGCTCAACACAGCGCAATAAGACTCGTCAATCAATACGGCTTTCATCAATTTAATGATATTTTTCAAGGTAATGTGCTCTGTGACAAAGCTTTAGCTGAAGAAGATTTTATTATTCATCGCAAAGACGGTTTATTTGCTTATCAACTTGCTGTTGTTGCTGATGATATTGCCCAAAATATCAGTCATGTTATTCGCGGCTGTGATTTGCTTGAACCAACCGCTCGGCAATTGACGCTTTTTCAAACATTAAGAAAGTCGTTAAGTAATAACGCCTTGCAATGCACTACACCACAATACGGTCATATTCCTTTAGCCGTAACAAACGATGGTTATAAACTGAGTAAACAAAACAAAGCGCCTGCTATTGATAATCTTAAGCCACAGCCCGCGTTAATGGCAGCACTGCAGTTTTTAGGGCAATCGCCCTTGCCTGAGTTAGCCAGTGCCAGCGTTGATGAGCTAATTAACTGGGCGATTAAGCATTGGCAACGCCGCCTTGTGCCCAAAGCCGTCGCAATAAATATTGATTAAGTGTGTTATTAGGCGCTATTAGCATTAGACTTTTATCGTATTCACACTATTAAATGATTTAAAAAAGAGGAAATAATATGTCTACTAATACCAAGAAAACGATTGTTATTACCGGTGCAAATCGCGGTATAGGCTTTGCCATGACCAAGCTATGCGTCGCGCGTGGCGATACCGTTTATGCGCTCTGTCGTCATAGCTCATCCGCATTAACACAGCTTAGCTCTGCCGCTAATCTACATATTATTGAGCAAGTTGATGTTTCAACACCTCAAGGGATTACCCAAGCTGTTACTGCGCTTAACAAGGTTAATATTGACCTACTGATTAACAATGCCGGTATTTTACGTGATGAAAACCTACAACACTTAAACGCGGCCACCATTACCGAGCAATTTAACGTTAATGCGTTAGCGCCGTTATTAATAACACACGCCTTACTACCTAACTTATCAAGTGGCAGTAAGGTAGCACTCATTACCTCTCGCATGGGTTCAATAACAGATAACACCTCAGGTGGGCGTTATGGCTATCGAATGTCTAAAGCTGCGCTGAACATTGCCGCGATGTCACTTGCTCAAGATTTAAAAGCCGATAACATTGTAGTGGGTATTTATCACCCAGGCTATGTACAAACCGACATGGTAAATCATAGCGGTGATATCAGTAGTGAACTAGCCGCTGAACGACTTATCGGCTTGATGGATCAGTTATCATTAGCTGAAACGGGCGTGTTTAAGCACTCTAACGGTGAGTCATTACCTTGGTAAAAAGCGCGTGAATGGGCTTGGCTAAATACTCGACGTTATCAACCGTGCCAGTTAACAATTATCGTGGTTAACTGGCAAAACGTTCAAGAACAGCCGGCTCACTCGCCTCGTTTACTTTACAACAGGCAGGACTGCCACGGCGACAAACAAAAATGGCCGAGGTAGTAAACTTTTTAGCTTGTTTTTTAGCATCACTAGCCAATTCAGCAATATCGTGATGCGAGTGGCATAATAAAAGATCAGGTGACACCACGCCAATAGCTAAGCTGAGTAAGGGGAAAAATTGCCACTGTCCCGCTCTCGATTTAGCTTCAATACCTCCTGCTTGTAAATGTTTTTTATCATAAAACTGGCTAATCAGCACATCAAACTCTTTGATTATTTCTTCACAAATAACCTGCCAATCATTTCCTTTAAAAATAACCACAAAATCATCACCACCAATGTGACCAACAAAATTATGGCTTTGTGCATGTTTATTGATTAGCTCTGCCAGTAATTTAATGATTTTATCGCCTTTAGCATAACCATAAACATCATTGAAAGGTTTGAAATTATTTAAATCAAAATAGGCAAAATGAAAATTTATTTTCTGTTGCACCAAGGCATCGACTTCTCGATAAATGGGTACATTACCCGGCAGCATAGTTAACGGATTAGCGTAACGTGCATGTTGTAATTGTTGCTGTGTTATTTGTCGTAACAAATCTCGTACCGAACCAATACCTACGTACTTACCCTTGTCGGTAATAATAAAATGCCATAATAGTTTCTCATCTTGCTTGGTCGTTACAAGGTCAGCCACTTCGTCAAGCTGAGTATTCGCTTCAACGATCACAGGTGAATTCATCATGGTTTCTTTAACGAGTTTACGCTCATTAAGCGCTCGTCCAAACGGCGTAGAAAATAATTCAAGTAAATTATCACGTAAAATCATCCCTACGGCTTTATTTCCCTCAATAACAGGAATTGAATGGACATTAGGGTTTTTATGTAAATATTCAACAACATTTTTAATTAACTCATCACTCTTTAATGGGTGAATAAATTGTAACAATGATGAAGCCATTTGCTCAAAATGTGCCGTGTAATGCTGTACCTGCACATTATTTTGTAAAATAGAGGGTAATTTTATTGACGGGTATGGCTCTGGTCGAGCAAATAGGTAGCCTTGAAAAAGGCTCATACCTAACGTTTGTAATTGCTCAAATTCACCTTCAGTTTCAATACCCTCAGCAATAACCTGTGCATTAATACTCGCTGCTAGGTTAACAATACTTTTAATAAATTCTCGTTTAATGGGGTCTTGATGACATTGGTTAATAAAATACCGATCAATTTTAACAAAGTCAGGCTTAACTTCTGACCATAACTTTAAACCTGCATACCCTGCGCCCAAATCATCAACGGCTATTTGAAAGCCTAGATTACGATAGTGCATTAATGCTTGTTGCAAAACGACAGGAGACTCTATGGGGTACTTTTCACTTAACTCTATGACAACCTGATCAGGTTTTAGTTGATGTTCAGCTAAATACGACAATGTTTTACCTTGCGGATGATCCGCTTGTAAAAAGATCATTGGGCTGACATTTAAGAACAGCTTTCCTTTTAAGCCTAAATCGACAAAGCGTGCTATCGATATTTTACGGCAAACAAGCTCTAATTCAGACAAAACACCAACCGACAACGCTGCATCAAACAAAGCTTGTGGATTATGTAGAGGACTATCTGATGGTCCTCTAATGAGTGCTTCGTAACCATAAAGTTGATTATTATTTGTGTTATAAATCGGTTGGAAAAAAGCGGTTAATTGTTGCTTTTGAATAATATCTATCAGTACATTTTTTAAATTCATAGAATAAATACCAGCTCTATTAAGTGAATTGCCATTTAGCTAAAGTGAATAGCGTTGGTATAATGGTTATTTTTATTTCCCTTAACTTACTACAGTATTATGACAAAATAGTGACAGTATCATTTCAGTCATTAGCCAAATTATGTTTTTTGTTACGCGCTTTTACGCTATGATTTTTTTCTGTGCTGTTATATCATTGCGCCATTATTTTATGTCGATATTAAAGGCCTGTGATTATCAAAAGCGTTATTAATTTATGCAAAAGAGTTTTCTCTAAAAAAGTGAGTAAAGCTACCGCCGAAACGTCCACTCAAAAGACGGTTAACAAACGCGCTAGTAACAAAAAAAAGGTGACTACTGCATCCTTTGATAATCCACTAGTTTTCACTCGAGATCAGCACCCTGTCTCGCGCCAATTAATGAGCCCTAATGCGCTTAAAGTATTACATCGGTTAAATAAAGGCGGCTTCGAAGCCTACTTAGTTGGTGGTGGTGTTCGTGATATTTTATTAGGTTTAGAGCCTAAAGACTTTGATATTGCTACCAACGCAACCCCTGACCAAATTAAAGATTTGTTTAGAAACTGTCGCTTAATAGGTCGCCGTTTTCGTTTAGCGCACATTGTTTTTGGTCGTGAAATTATTGAGGTTGCTACGTTCAGAGGCCATCATGATAGTACTAACGACACCGATAAAAAAGGTAAAGCAATCGCTAAGCAAAGTGATGAAGGCATGTTATTGCGTGACAATATTTATGGCACAATAGAAGAAGATGCTGAACGTCGAGACTTTACCATTAACGCCCTGTATTACTCTTCTAAAGATTTTAAAGTGTATGATTTTGCTAATGGCGTACAAGATGTAAAAGACAAAGTTATTCGCTTAATTGGTGATCCCCACACGCGTTACCGCGAAGACCCTGTGCGCATGTTACGCGCGATTCGCTTTGCCACCAAACTAGATA
Organism: Colwellia ponticola; assembly: GCF_005885605.1. Classification (GTDB taxonomy): domain Bacteria; phylum Pseudomonadota; class Gammaproteobacteria; order Enterobacterales; family Alteromonadaceae; genus Colwellia; species Colwellia ponticola. Next base: position 244,504 of record NZ_SZVP01000001.1, read on the forward strand.
TGCAAATCAGTGCAGATACTAAAGCACCGATTAAAGAACTCTCGCCACTGATGGCCAGTATTCCTGCTGCGCGTTTATTTGAAGAATTCTTAAAGATGTTCATTACTGGCAAAGCGGTAGCTAACTTTGAGCAACTGCGTAGCTATAACCTGTTTGGTTATTTCTTTCCTGCGGTTGACCAAGCGCTTAATGATGAATCTGAACAAGCAAGTTATTTGCTAGACTTTATTATGCTAGCAATGGAAAACACTGACAAACGCATCAATAACAACCAGCGAGTGACACCAGCATTTTTATTTGCTGCTATGCTTTGGTATCCATTACAACGACATATTCAGCACATTAAAATTACCACGCAGCTTACGCCACAGGATGTATTTTTTGCTGCACTCAATGAAATTATGCCAGAGCAACAACGCAGCATTGCTATCCCTAAGCGTTTCCAAGCGGTTATTAAAGACATTTGGATCTTACAAGATAAGCTCAGTCGCCGTGAAGGGAAAAAAGCCTTTAAAACCTTTGAACACCTTAAGTTTAGAGCCGGTTACGATTTCTTATTATTGCGTGCACAAATAGAAAACACCGCTGAGTTAAAAGAATTAGCACACTGGTGGACAGACTTTCAAGAAGTATCCAATGAAGCGCGACTGCAAATGATTAAAGGCGTTAATGTTCCGCAAGGCGCTAAACGACGTAACCCGAAGAAGCGTCGTAAGCCAAGTACCAAGGCGACGGATATTCCAGCTGGTCAACCTACTAGCAAGCCAACAGAGTAAGACCGACCAGCCATGAAAAAAACAACAACGGCTTACATCGGTTTAGGTAGCAACTTATCTAATCCCAAAATACAGGTAAGTAATGCTGCAAAAGAAATCGCTCACATTGCATCGAGTGAGGTGATTGCATTATCAGCGCTGTATTTAAGTAAGCCGATGGGGCCACAAGATCAAGATGACTATATTAACGCGGTAATCGCCATAACAACGAGCTTATCCGCTCTTGAGTTATTAGACGCCTTGCAAGCCATCGAAAACGCCGCAGGGCGAATACGTAAAGATAACCGCTGGGGCGCGCGTATACTCGATTGTGACATTCTTTTATACGGCAATGAATCCATTGAAAATGAGCGCTTAACGGTGCCTCACTACGGTATGAAACAACGTGAGTTTGTCTTACTGCCCTTAGCTGAAATAGCGCCTACCTTACAGTTACCCGATGGTAGCGCGGTCAGTGAACTCGCTGATAACATCAATAATAATGGCATAATAAAACTACCACTATCACCATCATAAATACTAAGTATCACGGTTAAAATTACCCTTACGATTGCGCTTAATATTACTCTACACGCGGCGCTTAACACTATGTTCAACATGACTATAATTTGCTCTTAAATTTAACCTAGTAGGAAAAACCATGGCTAAAATAACCACAGCAAGCTTGCTTAACATGAAGCAACAAGGCGAGAAAATTTCAACAATTACGGCCTACGATGCTAGTTTTGCAAAACTCTTTGACCAAGCAGGTATACACGCTATTCTTATTGGTGATTCTTTAGGTATGGTCTTACAAGGTCAAGACAGCACATTGCCAGTAACCATAGAGGATATGGCTTACCATACTCGCTGCGTAAAACGCGGTGTTGAAGACACGCTTATTATTGCTGATATGCCTTTTATGAGCTACGCCACACAAGAGCAAGCGTTAGCCAATGCTGCGCTGTTAATGCAAGCGGGAGCTAGCATGGTAAAAGTAGAAGGTGGCGCTTGGCTTAACGACACTATTGCTGCCTTAGTTGAACGAGGTATTCCGGTGTGTGCGCATTTAGGTTTAACCCCGCAATCCGTTAATATTTTTGGTGGCTTTAAAGTACAGGGCCGTGAAGATAATAAAGCACAACAAATGATCGCCGATGCCAAAGCACTTGAAGCCGCTGGCGCACAATTAGTGGTCCTTGAGTGTATTCCGGCCGTATTAGGTGAAGCCATCACTAAAGCACTAACTATTCCAACTATTGGTATAGGCGCAGGTAAAGATACTGACGGACAGATTTTAGTGATGCACGATGCCTTAGGTATTGCCTGCAATTATATGCCTAAGTTTTCACGTAACTTCTTAAAAGATACTGGTGATATTAAAAAAGCCATTGAACTTTATATCAGTGAAGTCAGCCAAGGCAACTTCCCGGCTGATGAACATATATTTAAGTAGTCACAATCTATAAAAGCGCAAAGATAACGCTTGCCTACAACATAACGGTAAAATTAATGTATGAAAACAGTTAGTCAAATTAGTGAATTACGAGCACAAGTAACGGCTTGGCGTCAACAAGGCTTAACGGTAGGCTTTGTACCTACTATGGGTAACTTACACGCAGGTCATATCTCGTTAATCGATGAAGCTCACAAGCATGCTGATAAAATTGTTGCTAGTATTTTTGTCAACCCAATGCAATTTGGTGCTAATGAAGATATTGATAGCTATCCGCGTACCATGATTGATGATCAACAAAAGTTAACGGCTGCGGGTACCGACTTATTATTCACACCAACACCTGACATTATTTATCCTAAAGGCCTAGCTAAACAAAGTTTTGTTGAAGTACCTAACGTATCTGAAGGTTATTGCGGTGAAAGTCGCCCAGGTCACTTTCGCGGTGTGGCTACTGTCGTGTGTAAACTGTTTAACTTAGTACAACCTGATATTGCTTGCTTTGGTTTAAAAGATTATCAACAAGTGCAAGTGATTCAAACCATGGTTGAAGACTTATCAATGCCAATCACTGTTATACCGGTAGCTACCATCAGGGAAGATAGTGGTTTAGCGTTAAGCTCTCGTAACGGTTACTTAACCGCTGAAGAAAAAGCAATAGCCCCTGCGCTCCAGAAGAACTTACAATGGTTAGCCGAAAAAATTAAAGCGGATTTTACTGACGCTGATAGCATTGACTTTATTGGCTTATCTAAACAGGCTGCTAAAGAAATTAATACCGCGGGTTTACACACGGATTATTTGCATGTTTGTCAGGCACAAACCTTACAGCCAGCTAGTGAGGGTGACACGCAATTAGTGATTTTAGCCGCAGCACATTGCGGTAAAGCGCGCTTAATTGATAACTTACAAATAAGCTTGGCTTAAAACTACTTAGCTTATAGCTGCTTAATTTAAAGCAGCTTAGTTTGAATTAAGCAAGCCGATAGCGAAGAGCTTAGCTAGTTCCAATCACTCTTCGCTAATAATGATTAACTATTAGCAATGACTTTTTTTTTGCTTTTACGCTTTTTATCAAACAAAGACTTTACATTAGCCAGTGCAACAATCAGCCAAATAGTAAGTACAAAAGGCGTTGTTAAGGCAACTACTGTAACTTGTTCTAACCCCCTGGTGAGCAGCACAGAGAACAAAATAGCCGGTATAATAAACCAGTACTTTTGTGTGTAATAGTTAGCAAGTGATATAGCAACAAGACAACCATTAAAACCGTAAAGTCCCATCACCGCTTTCTCTTGAGGAAAATCTAAATAGTTTGCCACTAACAAGCCAATAAGTGACGCCAGTATTGCCCATAATACGGTTTTATAAGAACTCACCAGTAAAGCACAGCAAAACAAAACGCCTGAAAGCCAATTGTCTTGAAACATTACTTGACCGATACCACGAAAAGCACCTCGTATTAAATCAATCAGTGACCAGGAGCCTATAAATGATAAAGAATTGGGGGCGACAAATGTTTTAGGCAAGACTTCAACTAATACCTCTACACCCGCGTAATCTATACCAGCGAAATCTATTATCAGCACGATTAACCATACTGACAGAATAAAAGGAGCTGTTAACGCTGGAATAGCAGGGATTTTAGTGATCATAAAGTGCATTATCACTGCTGATAAAGCACCGCCGAAAATAACAAAGAAAACAGCCGTTAAGTTAGCAGGTAACAGATAAAATACCGCAATACCAACCAGTGCAGCATTAAAACCATAAAAGCCTTTTTGTATGGCTTCACCATTGTAATGGAGTAATTTAGCCGCGGCTAAGCTAGACAAAATTGCCAGCATACAGCCTAACAACATCATCATCGAATTGATGCCAATACCAACTAAAAAAAGGATGCCCGCAACTGAGTTTGTTTGCAGCATGATCTGGGCAGAGCTATGAAGAATACTTTTCGTAAAGTACTCAAGTGGGTTGTTCATGAGTGTTTATTGACCAATAAGTCACTAGCGGTAGTAACAGATAAATAAAAAACTTTAGCTGCAATGTAACGGCCAGACTGAAGCGAGTAATATACTATAAATCTAAGACCGATTTACTTAAGTCAATAAATCGGTATAGCTAACCACTACAGAGGTTGTAGTGGTTAGCATTTTAACCAGTTAACGCTATTTTTAAAATAATTTTTTACTACTTATCGCTGATATATTTCAACGTAGTGATCACTTGCTCAACCGACGTAGCCCAAGCTTGTGCGCTGGCATCAACTTCTTTTAATGGGTGAACAATATCTTCGCTATGTAACGTGATATAAGGCTTACTTAACGCAGCACAATAACCGGCATCAAAAGCAGCATTCCATTGTTTGTATTTATCACCAAAACGGATAATAGCAATATCACAACGCTCTATTAACGTTTTAATTTTTATCGCGTTAACTTTAGCAGATTGGTTATCGCGAACAAATTGTTGATCTTGAGCACCAAGATGATCGCCGGCGCTATCACTACTTTCGTGATCTGTATTGGCTGAAGTAAAAACGATATCTAAATCGTTGTCTTGACAACCTTGAATGATTTTTTCGCGCCAATCAGTATGAATTTCACCGGAAAGATATACTTCTAATTTCATGATTAAATCCTATTTTATTTATATTTAGCTCAAGCTTTATTGTAGCAATAATACAGTAATTATCGTTATTCAATATAGTTATCTGTTTAAATCACGTCCCACGATGCGGGATAAAGTTAAAGGTAATCCGCAGAGAATTAAATGTCTTATTTAAACTCAATACACTCACACCTTTAGCTGCTACAGTGAACGGCCATCGTTGGCCGTTTCAATCATAATAACTAGGCTGTTACTCAGTCACTTTTTCAAGTCTAGTTTTTGGCAAAATAGCATTTAACGCAATAGCCACTAAGCCGCACAAACTAAGACCTGTTAGGCTAAAATCTTCATTGCCAATAGCCATACCACCAATGCCGAAAATCAGTGTCGTAGAAACAATCACTAAGTTACGTTGTTCGGTAAGGTCAACTTGAGATTTTATTAAAATGTTCATGCCTACACCGGCGATCGATCCAAAAAGAAGAATCAAAATACCTCCCATCACAGGTGCTGGGATGGTTTGTAAGGCAATGCCAAACTTAGCGACAAAGGCTAAGCAAATGGCAAAAGCAGCCGCCCACAGCATAATACGCGGGTTAAACATTTTGGTCAGCATTACTGCCCCAGTGACCTCTGAATACGTGGTATTAGGTGGTCCACCAAATAACGCCGCTAACGAAGTAGCTAGGCCATCGCCAAGTAGCGTACGATGTAGACCAGGTTTTTTGGTGTAATCTTTACCCGTAACACTGCCGATAGCAATAATATCACCAACATGCTCAATAGCAGGCGCTATAGCAACAGGTAACATAAAAAGAATCGCCATTAAATTAAACTCAGGGGTGATAAAATTAGGTATAGCAAACCATTCACTTGACGCGATAGCCTCAGTACCTACCATGCCCATAATAGCCGCCATAATATAGCCGACGAATACACCTGCCATAATAGGAATTAAACGTAAAATACCTTTACCTAATGTTGCCACTAACAGAGTAGTAATTAAGGCCGACATCGACACAATTAGTGCATCCGCATAAGGAAAAAGCTCCGCAGATCCATCACCGGTTTTACCCATCGCCATATTAACCGCCATCGGAGCAAGACTAAGACCAATAACCATAATAATCGGTCCGGTGACTACCGCTGGCATTAGCTTGTGTAAAAAGCCAACGCCACGTAATGCCACAATAGCAGCAATCAACACATACACTAGACCCGTAACGAATAACGACCCCATTGCGACAGCAATACCCCAGGTTTGCACTGAATACGCTATTGGCGCAATAAAAACAAAAGAAGAAGCCAAAAATAATGGCACTTGTTGCTTGGTAATAAATTGGAATAAAATAGTACCAATACCCGCAGTAAATAAAGCAACACTTGGGTCTAACCCCGTAAGTAATGGCATTAAAACGAGTGCGCCAAAAGCAACAAATAACATTTGTAGGCCGGCTAGAGCATTACGCCAAGATGATTGAGTAAAGCTACTTTGGCTTAGAGAGTTTTCCGACATGGTGTGTTCACTTATTTGGTTAACGATTAATATAGTTATTGATTCAGGGGATTATTAGAAACGTATTACAAGGAAGGTATTACGCTCAAGCGAGTGTAGTTCGTAATACCGCAAGAAATTACTGAGTACCAAATATTTTATCGCCTGCATCACCTAGCCCAGGAATAATATAACCTTGCTCATTTAAACGCTCGTCAACAGAAGCCGTATAAATATCAACATCCGGGTGGGCATTTTGCACTTTTGCAATGCCTTCTGGCGCCGCAACTAACACCAAGGCTCTAATGTCGGTACAGCCTGCTTTTTTTAAGATATCGATAGTCGCGTTCATTGAACCACCCGTTGCTAACATAGGGTCGATAATTAACGCCATACGTTGCTCAATGTCACCGGCTAACTTTTCAAAATAAGTCACTGGCTCTAGTGTTTCTTCATCACGATAAAGGCCAACCACACTAATTTTTGCACTAGGCATTAGCTCTAACACACCATCTAACATACCAATACCAGCACGTAAAATTGGCACTACCGTGGCTTTTTTACCCACAAGACGCTGACCTGTTAACTCGCCATCCCAACCTTGCATTTTGTAGTCTTCTAACTCAAGATTCTTAGTCGCCTCATAAGTTAATAAACTACCCACTTCAGCGGATAGTTGACGAAAGCTACGAGTGCTCATATTTTTGGCACGCATTAAGCTAATTTTATGTTGTACCAGTGGGTGTTTTATTTCGTATACTGACATGTTCTATATTCCGCAGAGTAAAATTTCCTTATTTTTACATAAATCGGCAAAATATTAGAGTTATTTTTAATGATATGCGGTGACTTTTTTCAGTGTTTTACTAACAACAACTGCTAACGCTTCAAATAGTGATTAAAATCAATATTGCTACAGCCAAGTACGGCTTTGACTCGATTACTGGCACCGAGTTTTTTAAGAATGGATGATACATGAGACTTAACGGTGGTTTCTGAGATATGTAAATTAAAGGCTATTTTCTTGTTCGCTTCCCCTTTAGTTAAATGCTGCAAGACAATTAATTCACGGCGTGTTAATAAGGAGATTTTTTCAGGTAATGCTTGGTTTTCATGACTCGTTGTTGTGCTAACTTGCGAACGCATAATATCTGCAGGTAAATAAACATTTCCCTGAAAAATACTCTCTAGTGCATCAGCTATCATATCTTTTGAAGAGGATTTCGCGATAAAACCAACCGCGCCATAAGAAATAGTTTGTAGAATTTTTTGCTTTTCTTGTTCTGCAGAAACAATGACAATAGGCGTTGTCGGACATTGATTGCGTAAGTCTAATAATCCGTTGAGATTTAACATCCCTGGCATATTTAAATCTAACAATATCAAATCAACGTCATCATTGTCTTTAACAAAAGCAAGTGTTGAGTCAACATCTTCGGTTTCATAAGTGGTCGATCCCGGAAATTTTATGCCTATAATATTAACAATGGCGTCTCTAAACAGCGGATGATCGTCTGCTACTAAAATGTTATACATAGATTAACTACCGTTATGAAATAAAGTGAACTAATTAAACATAACAGATTATTTGCTATTAGTTAATCATTCAATAGATGTAAATTCGTCCTTTTTTAGTATAAAAAACAAATACCCGCTTGCTAAAAGCGGATATTTGTTTTGTCGATGTTATGAGTGATTAATAGACAGTGCTAAAAACGACCTAAAATGTTACCACAGCACCAATTGAGAAGGTGTCATTATCTTCTGCTCTTAATGAGTCAGTAGCATCTACTTCAGTATTATTATATTCAAGTACCAAGGTTACTCCTGGACGAACAGTTCTAAAGTAAGCAACCCCAGTATTACTGTGCACTGCATCGCCAGTGATACCAACAACGTCAACATTACCTGCATTGGCCGTTTCAGACTCACCGTAGGTTAAGACAAAACGGTTATCTTCAATAGTGTATGCCGCTTGAACTAAATAACCATCCGACTCAATAGAGTCAGGTCCAACAATTTGATCTAACCCGGCAACATGTCCTAAACCTTTGGCACTATAACCAGAAGCGGTTAATGACACGCCTGAAAACATAACATTAATACCATAACCAATGCCTGATTGATTTTGTTTAACGTCATTTACTTCACTTGATTGACTGACACCACTAACCCAAGCTTTTAATGAGGTATCATCATCAAAACTAGTATTGTACATTAGCTCAGCTTCAAAGCGTGGTAGCTCTTCAGAGGAGTCACTTGATACTTTATTAGGATCCATAATACCAACCGCTAATTTAAAGCCGTTAATTTCAGGCGTTCTATAAGTAACTTGTGACTTTGGCATTGGGTAAGTATAACCCGTAGCGATATTACCAAAAGAGACATTGTTACCATCAACTAAACCAAAAAACTCAGACGTTTGACCAAAACCAAGTAATAATTCATCGCCAAGAATATTGGCGCGATTATATAGACCAAAATCTTTACCAAGTAAGACTTCGCCCCAGCTACCACTTACCGTGGCATAAAATTGACGAACATCGACTAATGATCCTGTCCCTAAATCAGCAGGTGATTCATCACGATTATTGTCGGTATCACTAAGAGAAACCCAAAAAGAAGAGCGCATACCAATTTTGATATCTGATAATTGGTTACTAAAATTAAAACCAATATTACTTGGTAAAAAACCAGTACGAACGCGTGATTGTGTATGGTCTGACTTTATGCCTGCTGCAGTTGTTTCATCAATTGAACTGTTAGAGTAGAACACGTTAACTAGGCCGTCAGTACTAAATGACATGCCATCCTTTTCGTAAATTTCAACCGTGGCATTGGCGTTAAATGCTGCCATGGTTAAGGTGGCTGTTATTAGGCTTAATTTAAATAGTTTAGTCATTTCATGCTTCCCGTTTTATCATTATAGTTAGTCTCACCATGATAAAACCATTGCCATAAAAAAAAATGAGCCGACTTACCTAAATGCCTTATCACTTAGTCGTATACATAAGGCTTACTACTTTAGTGGGATCAGGGATGATAAATGCGAGATGTTTGTCTTATGAACTAGGTAAATTAATTAACGAGAAAAATTAATCAATACGTCCCGCAAGTAAATGAGGATACTTTACTAGCAATTGTGCTTGCCATTTGAGTTCTGCTACCCCTGACTCTTTGCGTGGTTTAGGTAAATCGACAATAGCTTGATGAACAATAGTACTGGGCGAGTGACTCATAAAAATAATCCGGTCAGCTAAGTAAATGGCTTCGGATAAATCATGAGTAACAAACACCACGGTAGTGCCCCTTTGTATACACAAATCAAGCAGTAATTGTCGTAGCCGAGCTGCCGTAGGCGCATCAAGAGAATTGAAAGGTTCATCTAATAGTAACAGTTGTGGGTTGATGGCAAAAGCACGAGCAATACTTACCCGGCGTTGCATACCTCCAGATAATTGACTAGGAAAGTAGCCACCTTTATTGTCCAAGCCGACTTGTGCTAACAAACCATCAATTTTGTGGTACTGGCTAGGTGATAAGACCAACTCAATATTTTCTTTTACCGTAAGCCACGGCATTAATCGAGGTTGTTGAAAAATATAACCGAGCTGATGACTCTGATTATTAACACCGCTATCATTAGCCCCATACTTTTGAGAAGCTCTTTCATTATACGAAATATGCTGCCCAGAACAGTCTTCAAGACCACTAATCATATTGAGCAAAGTAGACTTTCCGCAGCCTGACGGCCCAATGATGGCAACAAACTCTCCGGGCTTAACCGTAAAGTCGAGTTGTGCTAAAACAGCTTGTTGACTATTAGGATAATACTTATTGTTAATAGCGACATTTAATTCAATCACCACAAGCTCCTCTTGCAACGAGTTTATCAAAGGGTTTAAAAAACAAAATTTCAATGAGTAAAATAATCATGACAAAAGCAAAGGTATAAGCAAGAATTCCTGCAATATCAAAGAATTGAAACAAGGTGTTTAACGCAAAACCTACGCCATCACTTCGCCCTAACAGCTCAACGACTAGGACTATTTTCCAAATCAAAGATAAACCAGAACGCGCAGCAGCGATAATAAAAGGATAAAGCTGGGGTAAAAATACCGAAAAGAAGGTTTTAGTGGCGGATAGTTTGTAAATTTTAGCCACCGCTAATAAATCTTTATCAACCGTTCGTGTTCCTTCTCTAATCATCACCACTACCGTAGGGATCTTATTAATAGCAACGGCGGCAATGGCTGCAGCTTCAACTAAACCAAACCAAATATAGCAAAGCAAAATAGTCACTAAGGCGGGAATATTAAGCATGATAATGAGCAAGGAGTCAGTCAATTTATTAAAAAGGCTATTAACCCCCATCATTATACCAATGATGCCCCCAAGCAACATGGCAATAATAAAGCTAAGTAATACACGTCTGAGGGTGATCAATATATTATTAACCATATCACCTTCATTAAAGTGAAACTGGACGCTTTTTATCACGCTATACAGTGAAGGAAAGTCTGGACTGGCAATTAACCATGCCATGCTTTGCCATAATGCAGATAAGGCAACAACTATACCGACCCGCACTAATAAAAATGACACTAGATGCTTTGGTAATATCATGGTAAAAGTACCTTTATTGAACATTTCTTATCTAACCACTTGGCTATAACAACATTTTAAAAACAACTTACTGAGCAGTATTTTATTGAATAGTATTCGCAATATTTTCCAGCGTATCTTTATGCCAAAAGGTTCCCTGACTTAATGCCGTCGCATTACCAACCAACGCACGTCCTCCCTGTTCAGCTAATATCTCGAAAACTCGCTGGCTAGCCGCGATTTCTTTATGACCAAACTCTCTTAACAAGCCTGCTCGATAATCTTTCTTTAATAAGGTAAACACTTCACTATTTTCAGCTTTTATTAACGGGCGAATACGTTGCCATTCTTTATCTGACGATAATAAGATTTTTTTTGCTTCAGCTGAGGCCTGCAAAAACCGTGTTAACGCGTTAGGATGTTTATTAGCCCACTGTTGATCAAATACCCAACCTAGTAACGGTATTTGTCCTTCAATATTTAATTCTGTGAGCATTTGAGGAACTGTCACTAATGATTTGTAGCCTGCTGCTTTAAGTCTAGCGTTGTAGTGCCAAAAGTTAATCGCGGCATCTAAGTCGCCTCGTAGCATTAATCGATTTAAGAGTGGCGGAACAGCGAACACAGGAGTGGCTTGATTTTTTAAGTCAAACCCGTACTTTTTTTGACTATAGGCTTGTAATAGCAACCAATTTTTATCAACTGAACCACCAGCAATACCGACTTTTTTTCCTTTAAGATCGGTTAAAGATTTTACTGATGAACTCGCCGAAATATAAAGCCCGCCGGTCGCCATAGAGGTAGGAAACATTGTGTACATTCTCTGATCAAAGCGCTGGCGGTTAACCCAAAGCCAATCGCTAAGAATAATATCAACCGCATCACTTTGTAAGGCGACCGAAGACGCATTCTTACTAGATAACGATGTTACCTTTAGCTCGAACTGATATTTTTTATCTAGCTGATGATGTTTAATTACATCAATTTCCCAGTTAACCGTACCGTACTTTAAAACGCCAACACGAACTTCTGGCAAAGCATTGACATTAAAAGACACTAAAAAATAGAGCACTATGCTACAAAACCATTTATTCATATTGATTACCTTACTAACATTTTGCGTTATATCCGCGTTCACTCATGTAATAACCATTTAACGAATGCTAAAAATCAACCTTCACGCCAACGTGCATCGCGCGTGGTTGCCCACCAAAAAATCGATAAGAACCAAAAGCATAGTCAGCTCGACTGGCGTACTTTTCATCGGTTAGGTTTTCAATACGCGCCAATAATTTAACCTGCTTATTGATGATAATCGCACCTCGAAGTTGCCATAAATTATGTCCGCTATATTCATGTTCATTATCAGGGTCTAGATAATAGTCGCCCAGATGTAACCATTCTAATTCAAGGCTAGTACTGGTTGTTGGTAGCCACTTTAGTCGGGTATTCGCAAGATGTTTAGGCGCAGTATCAATAATGTTACCTGCGACTACACCACTGCTTGGACGATCGAATTTATAGGTATGTTCACCATAGCTATAATTAATAGCCAAATTGATAGTGTCGCTCAGTTCGTAATTTACCCCTAGCTCAAGTCCTTGGTGTGACGTTTTACCATCAGTGACATTTAAGCCTTGTGCATCACGAAAGAAAAAATTGTTTTTAGTCATCGTATAAATAACCGCCTCATACTGAAACTTGTCATTGATACCGCGCAAGCCTATCTCAGTGCTGTTCATTTCTTCTGAGTTAATTTCACCGACGACTTGCTGATTTTGCAAACGATATAAGTCTGTCGTTTGTGGCGCCCTAAATCCTTGTGACCATCCGCCAAATAATGCGGTTTCATCAGCTAATTGATAATTAAAACCAAACTTAGTACTCGTATTGTTAAATTGATCATCACTATTACTTGGTCGAAGATATAAGCAAGGCACCGCATCATTAGAATTATTAACACAATCAGTGCCGTCTGCTTTAGTAATACCGTCAGCAACTAAGTTGCGATAACGATATTCGCTAGCATCAAAACGAATACTCGCGGTGAAGGTTAACAAGTCATTCACCTGCCAATCTCCTTGAACATAGGGTGCAACGGTTACGGCATCAACTTGGTAATCATAGTGGATCCCTTGCTGTCGAGCTTTGCCAAAACTAAAGCTGTCTGGCTTTTGTTGCGTTTCGGTTAACGCCCCTTCAGTCCACTCAGCATCAACTCCCATGACAAACTCAAGAGTGGGGTTTATTTGCCAATAGTAGCTACTGACTATGCCGACACTGTAATGGCTATTTTCTTCTATCGATTCTGACGGTAGATAGTGCTGACGAAACTCCATTTGATTAATACGAAAGTAAGGGGTAATACTAAACCGCGTATCAGTACTTAATAGGCGCTGCCAATTGGTCGCGATACGCAATGACGACCACTGGCGGTAGGCATCATCATCACAATTCTTTTCCATTGCTTGGCGATCTTTATATAACTTATCATCGTCATAATCTGAACGATAACAATCACTACCGTTATCACTAGAAGAAATAAAGCCAGCGGTATCTTGATCCAATACAAAGCCTGAAATCAGAGTGCTAACTTTATCAACGCCCTGCTCATAATCATGTCTGCCATTAACTTTAAAGGAGGTAAAACCACTATCATCTCGATAACCGTCCTCTTCAATTGCTTGAAAATTACTACTAAAGCCATGAACGCCCATTTCACGACCTAGCGTACCTTGTAGCTGATAGCGTTTATTGGGACCAAAAAGTAATGATACGTCACCCTCATCACTAGGTGCTTTAGTTAATACGTTAATAACACCATGTACTGCATTAGAGCCATAAACAGCACTTGCAGGTCCTCTAATGACTTCTATTTCACTTGCTTGTGCAAGGTTAAGTTCTGACAAAGCATTATTATTAGCAAAACCTGCTGATCGCGTAGCAATACCTTCTTCAAGAAATAAAAAAGCGCCGGCAGCTCCCGGTCCAGTTAATACCGGAGAACGTAGCGAAGGCAGAGATTCCATACCATTATTCGCTTGAATATGAACACCGGTAGCACGGTTGAGTATCTCACTTGGGTGAACCGCACTAACGCTATTAATATCTTGCGCTGATATACGCTCAACATTACCAGAGGTATTCAGTAAATTGGATGATAAACGGCTAGCGGTGACAACAATAATTTCAGTCGTCGCTAAGTCTACTTGTGCAACTTTTGTATCATCTGCGAGTAAAACCCCAGAAAAACCACTTAGTGATAGCGTTAAATAAGAAAGATAAACAGAATAATATTGTTGATACATCAATTTGCTCTTTACGTGAGACAAAATACATAAGCCGATCCTATGCTGACCATAACAACATTACTTTCCTCCTTTAGTATGACTATCACCCTCTTTTAGTAACGCCAGCGTTATTTAACTTGGGTTAATTAAAAGCAGAGTACCAATTGTTAAAACAACTAGTTAGCAAGAAAAGTTAAAACTGATAGTTAACACTTACGCTAATAGCACGCGGTCTTGAAGGGCCAACAAAGTACGCTTCAAAGTCAGTATCAGGATATATCTCCCCGAGTACTTCATCGGCTTCGCCGTAGGTACCAAAAGTATCAAAATGACGGTCAAATAAATTATCAACTTTTGCGGATAAGCGAAGTTGTTCATTGACTTGATAGCTTAGATAAATATTCGTCACGGCATAAGACGATATTTTTTTATTTTCATTCGCTTCATCACCGCGATAGTAAGAAGAGGAGGCATATAAAAATTCTGTGCCTGCATTGATCTGATCGTTAAGCTGCCAATCAAGATGAAATTTAAACTGATGTTCAGGCTGTCCAGGGATATTATCCCCTGGTTTGACTTGTCTATTTGGGCCTAATGGATTAACCGGGCTAAAAGCAATAAAAGGAGATTCAAACGTTGCCTTAAGAAAGTTATAACTAGCACCAAAATCAACATCACTCCCCAGTTGTGTGTTAAGCGCTAGCTCTAGTCCTTGGCGCTGAGTTTTATCAAGATTGATAAAGTAACCTTGATTAGATTTTTGACCGGCCTGTTGAAAAATAATATCTTGATAACTTAATGTTGAAAAGACTGTCGCCAAGGCAGAAAATGTTGGCTTAGTATAATGTAAGGAGGCTTCTGTTGTTTTTGCAACAACTTGCTCAAGCGGCGGATCAGCAACAAAGCCATTGGGTAACTTACAAGGATCCTCTTCATCTGCACAACTCAACTCAGCAGGGCTCGGTGTCCGTGAAGACTCGCTGTAACTTAACTTTAATGCTAAGTTTGAGTTAAATGAGTAGTTAATCGCAATAGCGGGATTAAACCGATGAAAAACATGCTCACCGTTAAGCGATCCTTTACCCGTCTCTATTTGATCCCTCATACTCACCTCAGCATAATTATAACGACCAGCGAGATTAAGTGTTAAGTGCTCAGTTAACGACGTCGTGTTTGAAAAATAGAGGTAATGCTGCTTCGTTGTTACCTTTAAATTGACTCTTGACTCCATATCAAACAAACCAATGCCGGTGACCGAGCGATCATCAGTGATAGAGCCATTATGAAGAACTGCAAACTCGGTATTACTTTTAAAACTAATTTCCGCTTGGTCCATACCTAAGCCAAAAATAAACTCATTATTGATCGTGTCGTAAACACTTAATTGCACATATTGAAGTGCGCCACCATAACTTTCACTATCAGTGAAGCCGGTATTAAAAGTACCATCAACATCATCAGCATCAATATCGCTGACATCACTTAGCCAAATATCTTCATCATAACCAACAAAATGAACACGCTCTAAGGCACCATCATCAGCTTCTTCACACAAACTATAACGCGAACCAAACCCACACTCTTCATAATCACTGTCATCGCCATTGATGCTATTAATTTCGTTTTGGCGATAGTAAGCATTTGCCTGCCACGACATATTATCGTTGATAATATTATCTGCCTTAATACTAAACTGTTGAAAGTCAGTATTAGTTTGATCTGGCTGAGTGTATATAGCACTGCGACTTGCCAGTTCAGCAAGTTGCTCAGGAATCGCACCATTGCCAAGCATTTCGTTATTATTAGCGGAAAAAGTAACGTCGATTTTACGCACATCACTAGCATAAGAGAGCGTTGCCAGCATCTGCTGTAACTCACTGTCAGAATAATCTCTCCAGCCATCCTCTTGATAACTATTAGCGACAATATAGTAGCCCCAATGCCCTTTATTACCGCCTGATTGCACGGTAAATTGCTGCTGCCCAAAACTGCCCATACGAGCTTCAAGCTCATTATGTGAGAAAGTAAAACCGCTTTTTGTTTGCAGCGCTAGCGCTCCACCTAAGGTATTTTGACCAAAAACAGGATTAGAGCCTGAATATAACGCAACAGTATCCAGTGCCGCCAGTGGAATAAGATCCCAGTTAACCGTATCACCAAAGGGCTCATTAAAGCGCACCCCGTTTACATAAACAGAGATCCCTTGAGGTAAACCTAATAACGGAGAAGCAGTAAAGCCTCGATACTGAACATCTGGTTGAAAGGGGTTATTTTGTACGTCATTTATATGCAAACTCACCAGCTGATTTTTCATATGCTCAGCTAAGGAAATGGCTTGTGATTGAGCGAGTGCTTGGGCAGTGATCGTTTGAACACTACCAAAAGCACTCTCTTCACCAACAGAACGATAAGATAGTGGCGTTTGCCCGTAGACACCAATTTTTTCAATATCACTAACATCCTGCCCTAGTGCAGGCAGTGCGGTACAAAGAACAATAAGGGTTAAGATATGCTTCACAAATAATGACCAACTGAAAGTTTAATCGTTAAAGTATACTGATAGTTAACTCAAATAGTAGTACCGACAAAGTTAGCAATAAAAAATAAAAACAAACAATTACAAATACTTAATTGAAAAAATACTCTGTAAAAACATACTAAAGTATGGCTAATTCCCTACTTACCGCCATGTAACGGCTTAAAGCTCATCAAAGCAAAAAATGACGCAATACCTGTCGCGATTAACACGGTTGTTAAGGCCATAATATTTACTTGTGTATAAAGAGCAAACCGTAATAATTCAACACAAGCAGTGAAGGGATTGAACTGGCAAAGCCAATATAGCCAAAGGCTTGCTTCTTGCATTTTCCATAAGGGGTATAAAGCACTCGACAAAAAGAACATAGGAAAAATAACAAAATTCATCACCCCAGCAAAGTTTTCTAATTGTTTGATCAAGTTAGACAACATAAGCCCTAACGCACCAAGAAAAAAAGCAATTAAGAAAATAGCAGGAATTGCGCTAACGTAGCCCATAAGCGGAATATCAACATCAACTAATTGAGCAAAAAGTAAAAAGATAACCACTTGTAAAAGTGATAGCAAGGCACTGGCAACTAACTTACAGCATAATAAAAAAGGCCGAGGTAAGGGGCTCATCAATAATACTTTCATGCTCCCCATCTCACGATCATAAACCATAGAAAGCGAACTTTGCATCCCATTAAATAAAATGATCATGCAGCAAAGTCCTGGGGTAATATATTGTTGATAAGTAATATAGGTGCCATAAGGCTCCATGATAGAAACACCCAAGGCCGCTCTAAAGCCGGCAGCAAAAACAATCAGCCACAGTAGCGGTCTAATTAATGCACTTAATAAACGCGAACGTTGTTGAAAAAAACGTAAAAGCTCACGCTTAACAATGCCATTAAAACAAGAAAGATAACGGTTGTTCATCGGCTAATCTCCGTACTTGAGGTTAACGTACGATAAAGCTGATAGACATCGACAACCTTATGTTTTTTACATAAATCAGCGCTAAGCCCCTGTGCTTTAATTTTTCCTTCATCGATAATAATCAATTGATCATCATCAGCAATTTCATCAATTAAATGCGTTGCCCATAACACACAAATACCCCGTTGTTGGCAAAGTGAACCGACATATTCGGTGATCATTTTTCTGCTATCAATATCCAAACCAACCGTTGCTTCATCAAGTAATAATACTTTGGGTTGATGGATTAACGCGCGGGCAATTTCAACACGGCGACGGTGTCCTCCGTTTAACGATCTGACCTTATCATTAAGTCGCGTTGTTAATTGCAGCTGAGCCAAAATATCACTGATATTATCCAGTGCTTGCGTTGATGAAATACCATGTAGCGCGGCATAATAAGTTAAATTTTGCTTAACCGATAAATCTACATCTAATGTGCTTTGCTGAAAAACAACGCCCATAGATTTCATAATGTTAGATCTATCAAGAGTTAAGTCATAACCATTGATCTTAATAGCGCCGGATGCAGCCTGATAAAGACCTGTTAGCATGGCAAATAAGGTGCTTTTTCCTGCACCATTAGGACCGAGCAAAACATTAAAACCACTATTAAGAGTCAAGCTTAGACTATCAATGGCCAATTTTTTACCATAATAGAAAGTGAGCTCGTTGGTAACAATGTTCATGGCACATTACGTATCACTACGCCCCATGGGTAACGACCCACCTTCACTGACTTTGTCACTTTCAAGCGCTTAACATCAATCACGGACACATCACCACTGACACCGTTTGTCGTTAATAGCTGACTTTCATCATGATTAAAAGCAAGTTGCCACACACGACGGCCAACTAATAAATACTGTTCAACTGTCATTGTTTTACGATCTATAACAGCGACATGGTTGGCAGGCCCTAATGCGACAAACGCATATTGCCCATCGTTTGTTAATTCAATACCAACAGGTTGAACACGATCATGATGAATTCCACGGATATCAAAAGTAAACTCTTTAATAATTTTTTGCGTAGCCACATCAAGTATCACTACCGTACCGCCAATTTCAGAGCTAACCCATAAGTATTTACTGTCCTTGGTAAACTTAGCTGACCTTGGTCTAGCACTGACTAAGGTATTAGCAAAGTTTTTATGGGTTTTGGTGTCAATCCAATGCACCATATTGGTTGTTTCTGACGTCACTACTACAATTTCGCCATCAGGGCTTACTGCTAAGCCTTCAGGCTCAACACCCACCTCTACTTGCGCGATAACATCAGCGGTTTTAATATCAATGACCGTCAGTAAGGCATCGTCTTCATTCGACGTATACATGATTTTACCATCTGGGTGTAAAGCTATGGTTTCAGGGTCTTCACCAGAAGGTAACTCACCAATGATCTGCTCAGTGTCTAGATCCAATATTTGGATCCTATCGGAATCACTCGCACAAATATAAGCAAGTGATTGATCCTTATTCAAAATGATGCCTCTAGGTCGTTGCCCTACCGCTATGTTGTTAATGACTTTATTCTGACTTAAATCGATAACCGAAATATTGTCATCCTTTTCATTGGTCACATAAGCAAATTCAGTGGCGTAACTTGCAGTAACATTAAGCAAAAGCGCTAAACTTACTAAGTTAGAAAGTAATTTATATTTTATCATTGATGGTAAACCTTATTTACATTGAGATTCTTGAATATCATAGCCAAGCGTATCAAGTTCAGTAGTGGGATGAAGCATACCCGGTTGCGGTGACTGCGATACCAAAGCATGAGGCTGCACCAACGCCAACGGCATTCTCAATTGTAGGTTCCAAGGACGAAAACTCAACTTACGCCCTTTGTACGCCGCCAATTCAAAATCTGCTGAATTAATATATTCGATGAGTTTTTTACTCTTATTGGAATGAATTTTATGGACTGTTTGCGCAACACTACGTACCGCAAGATAACCGGCAAAGTCTCGCTCATTCATTTTTCTGTTAGCTAGCAAAATAAAACGGTTTTGTAGCTGAGTTGCTCCCCACTGCTCTATCACACTATGCCATGCTAATGCTTCCAAACCAGCAGAGCCGATAACAGGTCGTGGTAAGTAGGTATTAAAAGGTAAAAACTCAGCAAACGCTTTTGATTTGTCTGCAACATAAACAACATCATAATCTTGTAAGGTTTGCGTAAACAAAGGAATTTCTTGTTGTGCGCTACGTCTAAGGTCGGTATTAAAGTCCCATTGTTTCTCTTCAATCACCTTTAAACCAAAACGTTTTGCCGCACGTTTAAATGACGTCGCTAAATTAGCATCTTCAACTTTATTACCCTTAATTAATAACACTTTATTCATACGTCGATAAAGTAACCATTGGGCAAGTGCATCAGATTTCATCGCATCGCTTGGGACGGTATGAAAGACGGAGCTTAAACACTGATTATGGCGTAATACGTCTGCAGACTCACTCACATTGAATAGCAACACGGGCTTGTTTTTCGCCCAACGATCAACTTCAACTAATTGTGCTAACGGTGCGTCAATAATAAAAACATGCCGTCCCTGTTGATATTCTTTATTTACATACCCTAAAAACTGGCTTGCGTTAGTGGCTATAAAGTTATTTATACTGAAGTGCTGATTTAAAAATTTTCCCGTGGTATTTGAATCATTAATCGCCAGCTTAGCTCCTAAGTAACCACTATTTGCTGGTTTTTTAAAAAGACTAGAGACTCCCGGCTGTTCTGGCTGTACTAACTTCACATAGCTTATATCAACCGTCATTGGACCGGACATTGCACTCAAAGCGCTAAGACAAAAACAGCACAGTGAAGCAGTAATACTTTTTGCTAAATACTTGTTAAGCTTTTTAACGTTAATGTTTTTAAACATGGCGACCCCAAAAATAATAAAACACTATGACTAGCTAATGACACAGCCATCTTAATATGATGAGTGTCTTGATATATAGTCGCGCTACTCAACTTAAGAAACGACTTAAAAAACCAGGTAAAAAGCTACGCTGAAGTTGAGTTTATGTCTCAATCATATAGAAAAAGGTGTAAAAGTTAAAAAGAAGTTTATTCTCACAAAAAACAATAAGCATTTGATTTATATAAACATAAGTTTATAAAAATGATTTTACCCCGTTAAATTCATACTAAAGGACTAGACTTAACCGCGCTAAGTACAATTCTTGCTATTAGTTAACCTCGTTATGATTATCTCATCTAAATTAAGCACCATCATTATCACGAAAATAAAAGAGATAAGGTATACAGCCATGATAAAATTTAAGTTAGCCCGCAGCCATTTAATTGCATTAATATCAATATGTTCATTTGGTATATCAGCTCATGGCCCTGTTACCCCACAAGCAATTAACACCTCAACATTGCCAACCTTAGGGGAAGAGTGGGCAGATATGAATCCTTACCGAACGGAAGAAGGTGATATACGCACTGAGATATTGCGTGTTGGTGCTTCTGCTTATAATCAAAATTGTGCTCGCTGTCACGGCTTAGGAGGTATCTCTGGCGGTATCGCACCTGATTTACGTAAATTACCGGCAGATTTTGATGGCGATGAGTGGTATATCTATCGTGTACAAAATGGCGCTGTACGTAACGGTGCTGTTTACATGCCAAAAATGACCGAACATTTAAATCAAGAAGCACTTTGGTCTATTCGTACTTGGTTAGAGTCAGTCAGTGAAAAGTAGCATTTTATACACGCTAATCTTGTGGCTAAGTTGTTGTAGCATTTTTTGCTCAA
Organism: Colwellia ponticola; assembly: GCF_005885605.1. Classification (GTDB taxonomy): domain Bacteria; phylum Pseudomonadota; class Gammaproteobacteria; order Enterobacterales; family Alteromonadaceae; genus Colwellia; species Colwellia ponticola. The sequence continues at coordinate 265,982 of NZ_SZVP01000001.1, forward strand.
CAGCTTTTGCCCGATCTTATGATGACATTATCGAAAGTAATGAGATTACCGTTGCCGTTTATAGCGATTTCATTCCTTTTTCATACCAAGAAAATGGTGAACCAAAAGGTATTGATATTGAAGTCGCCAAACATATTGCTAAAGCGTTAGGTGTGACGCTGCGTTTTAGGTGGGTAACCGCTGATGAAAATGTTGAAGATGACTTACGTAATAATCTATGGAAAGGACATTACCTTAAACGCACTATCGCTGATTTAATGCTTAGAGTGCCTTACGATACAAAGTACACTCAATTACGTGACGACCTTGGTGAACGAGTCCATCAACAAGTACATATGTTCGCTCCTTATCATACTGAATCATGGAAAATAATTTTCAATACTAAAAAAATTGAAGAAGTGACCACCATGGCTATTTTCCAATACCATAACATTGGTGTTGAAGTTGATTCTATCCCACAGTTTTACCTTATCTCTGCTTTCAACGGTCGAATGAGGAATAAAACAAAACAATTTAGTTCACTAGCACTAGCTATTTCAGCCATGGATGAAAATAAGGTTGATGCTGTCATGGGGCTACGAAGCCAAGTGAGTCATTATCAGCATAAGCTTGCCTCCCCTTCTTACCAGTTAGCAAAAAATGCTTTTCCAATGATAGGGACACAGCAATGGGATATAGGTATGGCCGTTAAAAGTGACTATCGCCAATTAGGTTATGCCGTTGGGGACATTGTCAACGACATGGTAAAGCAAGGTGTCATGGAGAAAATATTTTTACAGTACAATGCTATTTACCAAATGCCAGAACTGTATTCGGTTAGCAAATAATAGTAATACTCGCTCTGACTATGTAGTCATGTTGATTGGCTTAGCTAACTCAACGCATTAATCCGGCTCATTGCGCTTGATATGGTATCGCGTTACATATCATACTTTTTCATCATACTAAATGATGAAAAAAACGCTACTGCTGATTAATAGATAAGTAAATAGAGGCGTTTTATCATCGATATAGCCTGCAATTATGCTTGATTCATATCACAAGATGATAATGAATTTATTGCCCTTATGCAGGACGCTAAATAAAGAAGTATATCTTTAATCAAATTTACAACCCGAGAGGAAATAACAATGATAACAGCAGGTAAAACTAAGGTATTGTCATTATCTATAGCAATATCTTTAGCGCTCACTAGCTTAGCAAATGCTGAAGTGACCGATAAAGATATTGCCAATGACCAAATGACAACGAATGATGTTGTGTCCTATGGACTTGGCCTGAGAGGACAACGTTACAGCCCTCTTGATAAGATAAATATTGATACCGTTAAAGAGATGCGTCCGGTATGGTCATTTTCACTAGGTGGTGAAAAACAACGTGGTCAAGAATCTCAACCTATGGTCAAAGATGGCGTCATGTACATTACTGGCTCTTACTCACGCGCGTATGCTATAGACGTAAATACAGGTGATGAACTGTGGCAATATGATGCAAGATTACCCGATGGTATTATGCCTTGTTGTGATGTTATTAACCGTGGCGTTGCCTTATACGGCGACCTAGTAATCTTTGGTACGCTTGATGCAAAACTAGTCGCGCTTAATAAAGACACCGGTAAAGTCGTTTGGAAAAAGACAGTTGAAGATTATAAAGCGGGTTACTCAATAACTGCTGCACCCATTATCGTAAAAGGTAAAGTCATTACCGGTGTTGCTGGTGGTGAGTTTGGTGTCGTCGGTAAAGTAAGAGCCTATGATGCAAAAAATGGTAAATTAGTTTGGGAGCGTCCAACAGTTGAAGGCCACATGGGCTATATCTGGAAAAATGGTAAAAAAGTTGAAAACGGTATTTCTGGTGGAAAACCAGGTCAAACATGGCCAGGTGATCTGTGGAAATCAGGTGGCGCAGCACCTTGGTTAGGTGGTACTTATGATGCTGACGTTGATTTACTCTTTTTTGGTACCGGTAACCCTGCTCCGTGGAATTCACATTTACGCCCAGGCGATAACCTGTTCTCATCATCGCGTTTAGCTATTGACCCTGATACCGGTAAAATTGTTTGGCACTTTCAAACCACACCACACGATGGTTGGGATTTTGATGGTGTAAACGAACTTATTCCTTTCGATTATAAAGATAACGGAAAAACAGTTAAAGCTGCAGCAACAGCAGACAGAAATGGTTTCTTCTATGTACTTAATCGTGAAAATGGTGACTTTATTCGAGGCTTCCCGTTTGTTGATAAACAAACATGGGCTTCAGGCTTAGATAAAAATGGTCGTCCAATTTATATTGATAGTAATAGACCTAGTGATCCAAGCAAATCAAAAGATGGTAATAAAGGCAGTACTGTTATTTCAGCGCCGGCTTTCTTAGGCGGCAAAAACTGGATGCCTATGGCTTACAGTCAAGATACCAAGCTATTCTATGTCCCTTCAAACGAATGGGAAATGGATATTTGGAACGAACCTACTGCTTATAAAAAAGGCGCTGCCTATTTAGGTGCGGGCTTTACCATTAAACCAATCAATAAAGATTATATTGGTGTATTAAAAGCAATAGACCCTCAAACAGGTGAAGTAATTTGGCGTTATAACAACTACTCACCATTATGGGGTGGTGTTCTTGCCACTGCTGGTAACCTAGTATTTACCGGTACTCCTGAAGGTTATTTATTAGGACTTGACGCTAAAACAGGTGAAGTAAAATATAAATTTAATACTGGCTCAGGTATTGTCGGTTCTCCTGTGACTTGGGATATGGATGGCGAGCAATACATTTCTGTTCTATCTGGTTGGGGTGGCGCTGTACCTTTATGGGGTGGTGATGTTGCCGAACGGGTAAAACACTTTAACCAAGGTGGTAGTGTCTGGACATTTAAACTACCAAAATAGTATAAAGTGTAAATAGTACAAATACATGATATCAAAGGCTTTTGAATTTATTCAAAAGCCTTTTTTTGAGCTCCATGTCCCCACCTCATTCATTAATGGCTCTAGTGCTCTGTTAGGGAAACGATCAAGAAATACTGCTCAAAGGCGCTATCTCAAAGCAGCTTAGCCCACCAGAATTGTCATTAAAAAGCTCTGCATCGTCCTAGTCTCCCTCGTTAAAATAACCTATTCGTTCTAAAGTATGATGCTTACTATGCAAAGGGAGAGTAGTGCCATTGGTCTTACTGGTACTACTATATAAACATAAAATAACGCTTTGATAGCTATCATTCGATAACGGTCAAAGTAAACATAAATAGGGCCACGGAAAAGAGTATGACTCTGGCTGGTCTCGATACGAGGTGATATATGATCTATGCAAATCCCGGAAGTGAAAATTCTGTTGTTACTTTTAAGCCTAAATATGGAAATTTTATCGACGGTAAATGGCTAGCTCCAGTAAAAGGTAATTACTTTACTAACACTACGCCCGTTACCGGTGAGAAAATTTGTGACATACCACGTTCAAGTGCTGAAGATATTGAACTAGCACTTGATGCAGCTCACGCAGCAAAAGAAGCATGGGGAAAAACCTCAGTACAAGAACGTTCAAACATTTTATTAAAAATTGCTGATCGTATAGAAGAGAACTTAGAAAAAATAGCGGTTGCAGATTCATGGGACAACGGCAAGCCGGTACGTGAAACACTAGCTGCTGACATTCCATTAAGTGTCGATCACTTTCGCTATTATGCTGGTTGTATCCGCGCTCAAGAAGGAAGTCTTTCACAAATAGATAACGATACTGTTGCTTATCATTTTCATGAACCTATCGGTGTTGTTGGTCAAATTATTCCTTGGAATTTCCCAATACTTATGGCGGCATGGAAACTTGCTCCTGCGCTAGCAGCGGGTAACTGTATAATCTTAAAACCAGCCGAACAAACACCTGCTAGCATTTTAGTTTTAATGGAACTTATTGCTGACTTACTTCCTGCTGGCGTACTAAATATTGTTAATGGTTTCGGTAAAGAAGCCGGTGAAGCCTTAGCAACAAGCACACGCATTGGTAAAATTGCCTTTACTGGTTCAACGCCTGTTGGCCAACATATATTGAAATGTGCTGCTGAAAACTTAATTCCTTCAACGGTTGAACTTGGTGGTAAATCACCAAACATATTCTTTAGCGATATTACTCAATTTGAAGATGACTACTTAGAAAAATGTGCTGAAGGTTTTGTGTTAGGCTTTTTCAATCAAGGTGAAATATGTACTTGTCCTTCTCGTGCATTAATCCAAGAAGATATTTTCGACGAATTCATCGAAAAAGTTATCGCTAAAGCGGATAAAATTATTCGTGGCAATCCATTAGATACTGAAACAATGGTTGGTGCTCAAGCGTCAGAAGAGCAGTTTAATAAAATCATGAGTTATTTAGCTATTGGTAAAGACGAAGGCGCTAAAGTATTAACCGGTGGTGATAAAGAGAGCCTAAATGACTCACTAAGTACGGGTTATTATGTTCAGCCAACGATTATGAAAGGCAACAACTCGATGCGTATTTTCCAAGAAGAAATTTTTGGTCCTGTCATCGCAGTAACAACCTTTAAAGATGAAGCAGAGGCACTTGCCATCGCTAACGATAGTGCCTTTGGTTTAGGTGCTGGTGTTTGGACTCGCGATGCTAACCTTGCGCACCGTATGGGTCGTGGTATCCAATCAGGTCGTGTTTGGACTAACTGTTATCATTTATACCCTGCTCATGCTGCATTTGGTGGTTATAAGAAATCAGGTATTGGTCGTGAAACACATAAAATGATGCTTGATCATTACCAGCAAACTAAGAACTTATTAGTTAGCTATAGCACTAGTCCTTTAGGTTTTTTCTAAACCTTTAGATATTAACCTGTCGCGATTAGCGTAAAAAAGTAGCTATTATGTCAATGAGTGTCGGTATTTCTTTTATAGTATTTTAAGAAAACGGCACTCATTTTTTTTCAATAAAGCGAAGCAATTAAAATAATACCCGTTTCGTTCATTAACTGAACTATTTTATACAAAGGAAAAGCCACCAAATACAAGGCATTTATTTTAATAACTAGCGGTGCTAATTATTAAATAAATAACACAGTAGTTGCTTGTTTTAACCAGTAGAAATGTTCAGGTAATTAATGCGATTGATATAACCTTATCTTATTTTTGTTAACGCTTATAAAAGTTTATTTGGGTGTTAACATGCCTTTAAAAAAATTAAAAAAGTTCACCAAATGGGTTACCTTTACCCTGTTATTAATGTTAACAACCTCCTTCTATTGCGTTGCCTTTAATTCCCCTACTAATCAAAATGCCACCACCATTGCTGATGATATTGCTCAAATTTTTCCCAGCGCTACACGTATTGGCCCTGTCGATACAGAAATTCCGGTAACCCCTGTTTATCAACTTAATGAACTACTCGGGTATGTTTTCGAATCTGATGATTTCGTCAACTTTATCGGTTTCTCAGGACAAACCGTTAACCTATTAATTGGCATAGATACCGACGGCGTCTTTACTGGCTTAAAAATATTAAAGCATAACGAACCTATCTTTTTACATGGTTTAGGCGAAGCGCCTATGCTGGACTTTATTAAACAATATTTAGGTCATTCCGTTAAAGAGCGCTTTATTGTTAATGCTCGTAATAAGGACTCTCTTGATGCCACTTATGTTGATGGGGTTACCAAAGCAACAATATCAGTGCTCGTCATTAGTGACACCATTACGGCCGCAGCAATTCAAGTGGCACGAGAAAAACTCTCTGGCTTTGTTGCGCCATCAAACACAAGTGTTAATCTTGATTACTATCAGCCTCTAGATTTTACCGAATTAGTACAGAAAAATTTTATAACACATTGGCAGCTTTCACGTAATGAAGCGATGACACAGGCCGAAAAAGCATCGCCAAGCTTAACAAGGCTTATTAACCAAATAAGTGACGGAGACGATAACTTTATTAATCTGTACTTTGCCTTCGTTCATATCCCTATCATAGGAAAAAATTTATTAGGCGAGCAAGAATACCAACGTTTAATCGAAAATTTAAAGCCCGGTGAACACGCATTAATGGTATTTGGTCGTGGTAAATATTCGTTTGTTAGTGACGACTTTATTCCACAAACTGTGCCTAGTCGTTTAAGTGGCTTACAAGCAACCTTGCCTGTTGATATTCGAGATATCGATTTTTACAGCTATTATGAACCAACCTTTGCACAGGCTATTCCTGATTTTAATAAAATTAAAGTCTTTAGAATAAAATCACAATCCGGTTTTGAGTTAAATAAAGAACTGTCGTTATCATTAACACTCAACTATAACCAATCATTTTTATCTAAAAAACAGTACAGCTTCACTATTAATAACACCTTGCCTGACGAGCTCTTTATTCATAAAGAGCCTGAGGTGAACCCTGAAGAAAATAGACCGTTATGGTTAAAAATTTGGATAGGACGAAGCACTGAAATAATGATATTAAGCGGTTATCTTATATTTTTACTGTGGGTATTTATCAAACAAGACACAATCACTAAAAACGCTAACACCACTCATAAGTTACGCTTTGCCTCGTTAGTTTTTGTGTTGTTCTTTATTGGATTTTATTCACAAGGTCAATTATCCGTCATCAATATTTACACCTTACTGTTATCTATATGGCAAGGTTTTAATATCAATGTTTTCTTGCTTGACCCGATCATTTTTATCTTATGGGTATTTGTTTTTATTAGCCTATTTCTTTGGGGCAGAGGTCTTTTTTGTGGCTGGCTTTGTCCTTTTGGCGCATTACAAGAGTTTGCTAGCTTAGTAGCAAGTAAGCTAAAAATAAAGCAGATAAAAATAAAGCCTCAGCACCATAAAGCCGCGCAAAAAATAAAATACTTTATTCTTTTTTTACTGGTTGGCAGTTCATTTTATTCACTAACACTTGCTGGTCGACTTGCTGAAATAGAGCCCTTTAAAACCAGTATCACCCTTAATTTTGTTCGTTATTGGCCGTTTGTTTTATATGTAATATTGCTTCTTGCGCTTAGCTTAAAAATTCACAAAGTGTACTGTCGTTACTTGTGTCCGTTAGGCGCTGGACTTGCTATTGTTGGGCGATATCCACTTTTTAAATGGCTAACACGACGTCAAGAGTGTGGTTCACCGTGTCAACTTTGTCGCAATAAAAAGTGTGGTATTGATGCAATCAATAAAGACGGTTCGATTGACTATCGCGAATGTATTCAATGCTTAGAATGTGTAGTTACTATTAAAGATCCAACGGTATGTGTTGTCGATAAATACGCAAAGAAAAGAGCGGTGGTAGTCGAGGTAAAACCAAGTACTGATTTTAGCAATAAACTTGTTTGAAAATGATAGCGTGGTATTTTATAGCATAACGAAGCGAAGTTGCACTCGATGCTAAAAAACTTAATAGCAGTAGTCGTAAGGGTAATATCAAAAGGGTTTCTATGAATACAATGAAAACAATTACCGCGGTAACTAAGGTCACTGATCCATACCTTGCGAGCCAAGAATTATATCAACAACTCAATAATAAAAATATTTGCTTTGTACTCTTTTATTACTCATCGGCTTACGCGCTAGAGTCAATGGCACAAACGATGAACGATACCTTTAAAGATATTGATATTGTTGGCTGTACTACCGCAGGCGAAGTAACTCATGAAGGTTACGAGCAACACTCTATTGTTGCTATCGGCTTCTCTAGTCAATATTTTGCCATTAGTGCACAACTTATCAAGTCGATGGAAAACTTCGACACCATCAATGCGCAATCGACCATAAACAAATTAATAGATAAGTGCCAATCAAAAAATTTAGCGCCAATAAAAAACCACAGTTTTATACTGACGTTACTTGATGGACTTTCTTCAAGTGAAGAACAATTTCTCGTTACACTTAACTCTGCAACCAGAGGCATTCCTCATTTTGGCGGCTCTGCTGGAGATGATATTAATTTAGCAAAGACCCATATTTATTATCAGGGTAAATTCTATCAAAATGCCGCTATTGTCATCATGGTTAACACGACTTTATCTTTTGAAGCGTTTAATTGTCATCATATTGCACAACCAACAGAAAGGTTAGTGGTCACGGCGGCAGATGCTGATAGTAGAACCGTGTATGAGCTTAATGCTGAGCCTGCGGCGCTTGAATATGCCAAGTTACTAAACATGGATTTAAAAGAGTTAAGCCCTGAAGTTTTTTCGCTTAACCCTTTGGCAGTAAAAGTAGGCGGGCAATATTATATTCGTTCAATTCAAAAAGTAAATGAAGCCGATTTAAGCCTGACATTCTACTGTGCCGTAGATGTGGGCATAGTGCTAACGGCTGTAGAGATGGGCGACATATTTGCTCCGGTCATTAAAAAGTTAGATGAAATATCGCAGCGCTATGGAAAACCTGAGCTAGTACTAACCTGTGATTGCTTTTTAAGACGCTTAGAGATCGAACAAAAAGGCTTAGAAAAAAAAGTGCAAGAAATAAATACCAAATACAATATTGCTGGTTTTAATACCTATGGTGAACACATCAATGGCACTCACTTAAATCAAACATTTACTGGTGTGTATATCTCAGGTGGCTTGAATGAATGAGCAAGCCTTGAGAGACGAGTTAGCACAATTAAAAATCCAAAATACTAAGTTAAAAAAAATTAATAACGCGTTAATGCAGCGCGTAGAAGACAGTGGCGAAAATCAATACGCACCTTATACAGCTTTTGAGCATTCAGTGCACTTAGCTGAGCAAGTAAGAGAGAAGACGCAAACGTTAAATGAGACACTGGTCAAGCTTGAGCGCAGTAATCACGCACTAAAGCAAGCTAATACTACCGCGAACCTTTTCAAGCAACGTTTTATTGATGCCATAGAAAGTATTTCAGAGGCGTTTGTTTTACTTGATAGTAAAGGGAGAATTATTTTACAAAATAGTAATTTTGCCAACTTTTGGAACGACTCAGGTTTACCTATTGCAGAAGGTGCTAACCTTAAAGATTTAAAAGATTTAGCTAAAATACGCGGTATTATTAGACGAGCAACTCCTGGTGATGCCTTTGCTAGTCCAGTATATCAATTGTCAGACGACCGTTGGTTTCAATTAAACGAACACCGTACTAGCGAAGGAGGCTGGGTAATGCTCTACACAGACATTACCGCGATAAAAACAGCAGAAAGCGCTCGGTATGAGCGAGGTATGGCACAAAAGTCACTCTTGTTACAAAACTTAATTGATAACCTTTCTCAAGGCGTCGTGTTGATCAGTAGTCATAATAAAATCGAGGTATGGAATAAGCGCTTTGCTGAAATGAGTCAATTATCCCCTAACCTGCTACGAGAAATGCCTACTACGGTTAATATGCAAAACTTAACTGAATTAGACTTATCACCACAATCAAATACCGATAACTATCATTACACGCAAACGTTAATTAACGGTACTGTGTTAGAAATAAGAGAGCATCGACTTAATAATGGCAAAATAATTAAAACCTATAGCGATATTACCAAGCGTCATCGATATGCTGAATCATTAAGAAAAAGCGAGAGTTGGCTACGATTAATTACCGATAACGTTCCCGCAATGATTGCCTATATTGGTAAAGATCTTAAATATCAGTTTACTAACCGAGTGTATGTTGACTGGTACGGCTTGCATCAAGGTGGGCTAAATGGCTTAGAACTAGAACAAAGCCGCGTCCATTCGAACTTTACTAAAATAAAGCGATACGTTGATCGTGCATTAAAGGGAGAGAGTGTTAGCTTTACCGTTGATGAAAAAAACAAATTTGGTGAGCCAAGCTATTTATTAAAATCTTACGTGCCTAATCGTGATATTAACGGCGATGTGCTGGGATTTTTTGTGCTTATTCGTGATATTACCGAACGCAGAAAAAATGCCCTCGCTTTACAAAAAGCTTATGACCAACTTGAAGTCAGAGTACAAGAGCGCACCTCGCAATTGCAAAGCTTAAATGACAAGCTCCAAGTCGAGGTAGAAGAGCGTCGTCAAGCACAAGCTAACTTGCTCCAAGCCAAAAGTGAAGCAGAGTTTGCTAATAACTCAAAAACAAAATTTCTTGCTGCGGTAAGTCATGACTTATTACAACCATTAAATGCAGCACAACTATTTACTAGCTCATTAATGGAACGTCCTTTAGAAGATAAAACCAAAAAACAACTCAACTCAGTAGCTAATTCCTTAGACGATTTAGAAAATTTAATTAGTACACTCGTTGATATTTCAAAGCTAGATGCTGGCGTAGTAAAAGCCGATAAAAGCTCCTTTAAATTATCAGAATTACTCAACAATCTAGCCAGTGAATATCAACAGATTAGTAAGCAATATAATGTGTCATTTAGTTATGTTACTAGCGACGTTGTCGTAGACAGCGATAGTGTTTTACTCGCCCGTATATTACGTAACTTTCTCTCTAATGCGTTCAGATATAGTAACAACGGTAAAGTATTACTTGGCTGCCGACGTCAAGGCAACTATGTGTCTATTGAAGTCTGGGATAACGGCACAGGTATTGCCAAAGACCAAATTAAAGAAATATTTAAAGAATTCAAACGCCTTGAGTCTTCTCACACGGCCTTTAGTAATGGGCTTGGTTTAGGCTTAGCGATAGTAGATAAAATATCTAAAGTACTCGAACAACCTATTGAAGTTAAGTCTACTTTAGGTAAAGGTTCTGTTTTTTCAGTGAAAGTTCCGCTCGGCCAAATAACTAATTTGCTGCCCACCTATAATCCGCTTAATTATATGATGGATAGCCCAGTATTAGCCCAAAGTAAAATTTGGCTTATTGATAACGACGCCAGTGTTTGCGCAGGTATGTCACAACTACTTGGCGGCTGGGAATGTGAGGTAATCACAGCCATAAGCTTAAAAGACTTAAAACAACAAGTAGACATTTGCCATGACCATGCTGATATATTAATTGTTGATTATAACCTTGATGACGGAGTCAATGGCCTAGATGTAGCTAACGAAATTAATAGTTTACGAGACCAAGCATTGCCCGTAATGATGATCACCGCCAATTACAGTAAACAATTAAAAAATGAAGTGAACAATAGTGATATTTTATTGCTAAATAAACCGGTTAAGCCAATGAAATTAAAAACATCAATGCTCTATTTATTAAAGTAACGGCTTCTTGATTTAATAGTAAACATTGAGAAAACACCTAAACGTGCGGTAGATATCATCAACAATGATAAATCATATAAGTAATTTACGCAGCTCAGCATATTGAGCGCCCCCTACTTTATGAGTAGAGCTATTTCATCATTAAGACCTACATCTGCCAAGCGTAATTGAGAATATACTAATACAGAGTATTTTAGTTATATAAGGGAAATAAAATGAAAAGAAAAATAGTAGCTATGTCAATATTGGCAGCGACCATCTCTTTTACTTCATTGGCAGAAAATAATAATGAAGCCATGATGGAAACAGCAGGAAAAGAAATTTTTAAAAAGTGTAGTGCATGCCACTCTACCGATAGCAGTAAGAATACATTTGGTCCTTCTTTAATTGGCGTTGTCAATCGTAAAGCCGCATCTATACCGCGCTTTTCTTATTCTGAAGCACTAAAGAAGTCAGGTTTAACCTGGACTGAAGCCAACCTTCGTCGATGGATGGCAGGTAATGACATTTTGGTGCCTGGTACTCGTATGCGCCATGTTCAAATTACAGACGTCGCCGAACAAAACTACTTATTGGCTTACCTTAAATCATTATAATAATGGTGTGTACACACCATTGTAAAAAGCTTATTACTCCCCGAAGAGTAAAGCGCTATTAGCTAACGATTGTAGATAGGCGGATATATCAGTAGAGGTTATCTGCATGACTTGGCTATTATTAACCTGAATATTCTCTACAGATAACGTTTTCAGTCATCATAAGGTGAGTGATTATACATTACCGCATACGCGTAAATATCAATGACGAAGATCGGAGATAATTGAAAAGCACGTTTTTTATTGGGGTGAACGTTGGGCTAAGCCTTCTAATATAGGACAGTCAGGGTTATCGTCACCATCACATTTATCCGCGAGTTGCTGTAATATCTCTCTCATTTTCTCAAGCGCTACTATTTTTTCATTTATCTCCTGTAAATGACGCAGTGCTAGTTGCTTAACATTTCTACTTTCTCTATCAGTATCGAGCCAAAACTTGAGCAGTGACTGAATTTCAGTCATGGAGAAGCCTAAATTTCTCGAACGACGGATGAATCCTAGCTGTTGTATGTGCCCTTGATTATATAGTCGATAACCTGCATCGGTGCGACTCGCTTTTTTCAATACATCAACTTCTTCATAGTATCGGATCATTTTAGCGGACACCCCTGTTAAACGAGAGGCTTTACCTATGGTGACAAGTTTATCCATGTTATTTCTCTTTAGGTGTCCAACGTTGTAATAACAATGCGTTACTAATAACAAATAAGCTACTAAATGCCATTGCAGCGCCGGCAATAATGGGGTCAAGATAACCAAAGGCCGCCAGCGGAATGCCTACCGCATTAAAAATAAAGGCCCAAAAAAGGTTTTGCTGTATTTTGCGATAAGTCAGCCTTGCAATGATCAATGCCGTAGGTACTAGGCTTGGTTTACTACGCATTAACGTGAAAGACGCCGCGCTAACCGCAACATCAGTACCTGATGCCATTGCCATCCCCAAATCAGCTTGTGCTAGCGCTGGCGCATCATTAATGCCATCACCAACCATGGCAACCTGATAACCTTGCTCTTGATATTGCATAATATATTTTGCTTTATCTGCTGGCAGCACCTCAGCTTTAAAGTCGTCTAACTGTAATTCTGTAGCCACCGATATTGCACTCGCTTGATTGTCACCGGTAAGCATAGCAACCTTGATACCTTGCTGTTGCAATAGTGTCACAGCAGAGAGTGCATCGGATTTCAATTTATCGCTAAAATAAAATAGCCCAAGTAGCGTTATTTTATCTTGTTGCTGACTAGCCAGCCAAGAAACAGAAGCACCCGCTATTTTTATGTGTTCGCTTGGCAGTGTTACGCCTAACTCTTGCATCCAATGACTACTGCCCATTAAGACTACGCTGTCTGTAATCTTACCTTTAACACCATAACCAGCGACAACCTGAAATTCATCGACAGGTATTGCTTGTATCTCTTTAGTTAATGCTTTTTCAACGACTGCCTTGCCTAGTGGGTGTTCACTATTTATTTGTAAGGAATAGGCTAGCTGTAATACCGCTTCTTCAGTCCCCTTAATGACCATCATCTCACTTACAACAGGTTTACCTTGGGTTAAGGTACCTGTTTTATCAAAAACGACTAAATCGATTTTTTTTGCCTGCTCTAATGCCACGGCATCTTTAACCAATACGCCTAACTTGGCAGCGGTTCCAGTGCCTGCCATGATAGCTGCAGGGGTTGCCAAACCAAGTGCGCATGGGCAAGCAATAACTAATACGGCAACCGCATTGAGAATGCCATTAGTCCAATCATCAAACACTAAACCCGTTACCAATAAGGTAGTCAGTGCGACCAATAACACCACAGGAATAAAGATACTGCTGACTTTATCCACTATTGCTTGAACAGGGGCTTTTGCTCCTTGTGCTTCTTCTACGAGTGCAATAATTTTTGATAACGTAGATTTAGTACCAACAGTAGTGGCACGGATCTCTAAAATACCGTCCAAGTTAAGTGAGCCACCCGTGACAATATCTCCTTCTTTTTTACTTAACGGGATCGATTCACCACTGATTAACGCTTCATCCAGATGACTCTGCCCCTGCAAAATTTCCCCGTCAACAGGGATACTTTCACCTGGGATCACTTTTACTTTTTCACCTGATTGCACTGATGAAGCAGCCACTTTTTGCCATTTACCTAAACGTTGCACTGTCGCCTCAACAGGTTTCAAGTTTTCCAGTGCTCTTAGTGCATCCGTTGTTCGGCGTTTTGCTTTATGTTCTAAATATTTCCCCAGCAGAACTAAAGTGATTACTGCGCTACTGCTTTCAAAATACAGATGCGGCATGCCATTAGCACTATCAAAACTCCACCACAAATACAAAGAGAGTCCGTAGGCTGCACTAGTACCGATGGAGACAAGGAGGTCCATGTTGCCAATGCCTGCTTTTAATGCCCCCCAGCCTGCACGATAAAAACGAGCACCAAAATAAAACTGAACTGGCGTTGCTAGCAACCATTGCCAAGCAGGCGCTAACATCCACTGTTGCGCAAATAGCATACCTAACATAGGTAAGACGAGTGGCAAGGTCAGTAGAGCAGCTCCCATAACGGGCCACCACGTTTTAGTATAAAAAGGCTTATTTTGACTGGATTTTTTTATCTCGCTGTCATTGTTCAATGGGATAAAAAGATAACCCGCTTGTGTCACGGCTTGCTCAAGTTGCTCATCGGTTACGCACAATAAAGTTTTTACTTGTACCTGCTCGGTGGCTAAATTGACCGATGCACTAACCACACCGGTTACTGTGAGTAGTGCCTGTTCGACCCGTTTCACACAAGATGCGCAACTCATCTTCCCAATAGCAAATTGAACTCCCTTTATTGGCACCTGGTAACCGGTCTCAATAACTGCCGCTATTAATTCACTGAGACGGGCAGTACCTTGGATAGTTGCCGTATCTGTTGCTAGGTTGACCGTAACATCTGTCACGCCAATCACTTGGTGTAACGCCTTTTCAACACGACCTACACATGAAGCACAGGTCAACCCGTCAATGTTAAATTGTGTCGTTGTATTCATAAGCTTCTCATCTTAATTGAACTGTAGAACTAAGCTGAGAATAAAGCTTACCACAATAGTAAGGTCAACTGTTTTAGCCTAGAAAAGTGTTTTTATAATTTAACGGCAATCACGGCATTTTAAGTCACTAAGCTCTGCTGGCTAGCGATTGTAGATAGGTAGATATATCTGTAGCGGTTACTTGCATAACTTGGTTATTATTAACTTGGCTATTAAGCTCAATATTGTCCAGTTGATACGCTCGGCAATATTTAATTTTGGCAAGCGCTAAACTCATGCCAATAAAATGCTCATCTTGACTTAACCTTACTAAACAATCAGGCAGTTCTTTTAGTCGATTATCCGGACTTACATCAAACGCACTATATATAGCGAGATAAGCAGATTTTTCAATGGTTAAGGCCTGAGTAGCGTAGCAAAAACCTTGGCAGCGAGGCGCTAAAAAATCTGGGTATGCACTAATAATGTAGCTAGTAATATTAGCGATTACTTCATCAGTAGTCTCTATATGAGTTAACCATAAGGCATTATGCTGATCAGTGGCATAGCCCTGACTCATACGCTTAGCTTGTTGGCATAACTGAGTAAATAAGGTAGGCAGTGATGATGGCTTTGTGGGTTTGTTCACATAAACTGTATTTGTCTCTATATCATTGACTAGCTGAGTAGATAAGTCCATTAAAGCGGGAACTAAGTAATGTTGAGTATCTACCGGTAAAGTCTCTTGGTGGGGAGTTAACCGCTTTTTCGTATTGTCTATTTCTTTATAATCTTGTATTTCTTGGTAGTAAGGATCGTGCAACCAGCGATAATAAACACTAATAAGCTTATTGATTGCTGGAGGGTATTTCTGTTGCTGATGCTCATTGTCTTCATTGTGTTGAACACTTACTGACGCATCACTTTTTACATCACTTTGACCGCTACTTTGACCGCTACTTTGTCCTCGACTTAAGGACTGTTTTCTGTGTTTGGCTACGGCTATTTTCACCCGTGTCGATTGTTCAGTTTGCGTTGGTAACAAATCAATTAAGTGCGCTATTTTTTCAACATTAGCATTGGCTGTCACTAAGGTGATATTAGATGCTTGATAATAATACTGATGAAAAGCGAGTAAATCATTAAGTGATAAATCACCAATTAGGTGACTCATACCACC
Source organism: Colwellia ponticola (assembly GCF_005885605.1). Classification (GTDB taxonomy): domain Bacteria; phylum Pseudomonadota; class Gammaproteobacteria; order Enterobacterales; family Alteromonadaceae; genus Colwellia; species Colwellia ponticola. The sequence continues at coordinate 281,894 of NZ_SZVP01000001.1, forward strand.
GTAACTAAACGCATTAGTTTCGCTTTTTTGCCTGCTCTGACTCTCTTTATTATTCGCTTGTTCTATACCAATCAATTCTTGATAGATAACCCCTTTATTATCACCACCATAAATTTCACAACGTAGATCCTCGGCATCAAAGGTAGGGGCAAACAGGCCATTTAATAAGTACTTAATAGCCAACATAAAGGTATAAGAACACTGACTTTGACAATGAAAGTAAGTCTTATTAGCACATGTTGAGGCATTAATTTTAGCGTCGGTGAGTGAGGTTAATTGAAATAAGGTTTCTGCTTGGGGGAAAGCCGTGCTACGACGAAAAACCATATGTTCAACGCCATGAGCAACACCACTGTTATCAAATATAGGGGTATTAACCACAAAAAGTGCACTAAAGCCTTCATCATCAATCAGGTTAATATGCTGTAAACCATTTTCATGGCAATAAATATCTTCTGTCATATGGGCTGTGCTAGTAATGCTAAAGCCAACATCATACTTTTGTACGTGCAATGCTTAACTGTGTATTTTTAGCATGCTGCATTGCTTTTTGATTAACGCGCTTTAATATGGGTGTTGACGGCTCAATTGCACTATCAATCGCGGCTTGAATTAAATGGTGATCTTCAGATTTACTACAAACAGGATCGGTTTTATGCATATCGCCAGTCATCATAAAAGCTTGGCAGCGACAACCACCAAAATCTTTTTCTTTTTCATCACATCCTTTACATGGTTGTGGCATCCAATCATCACCGCGAAAGTAATCAAAAGAAAAATCTTGCTGCCATATATCACCAATAGACTTATCTTTCACATTGGGGAACGTCAGTGGTAACATTTTTGCACTATGGCAAGGTAAAGCCGAGCCATCTGGCGTTACCGTTAAAAATGTTGAGCCCCAACCATTCATACACGCTTTAGGACGGGTTTCAAAATAATCTGGCGTAACAAAAATAAAATGCGGTCCTTTACCTTGTTGTTGCTCTCTAAATTCATTAACAAGGCGCTCCGCCTCAACTAACTGCTCGCGCGACGGCAATAAATGATCACGGTTTTCATAGGCCCAACCGTAATATTGTGCAGTTGCCAACTCAACATAATCAGCTTCTAGCTCACAGCTTAAGCGCATAATATCGGTAATTTGTTCAAGGTTTTGTTTAGACAAAACAAAGTTAAGCACCATAGGATAACCTTGCGCTTTAACTGATTTAGCCATATCAAACTTTTGTTGGTAAGCATTTCCTCGACCGGCAATGGCATCATTTAATTCAGGATCAGCGCCCTGAAAACTGATTTGAATATGATCTAAACCCGCCTCTTTTAATTTACCTATGCGCTTTTCGGTAAGACCAATGCCCGAGGTGATTAAATTAGTATAAAAACCGAGATCTCGAGAGTATTTAACCAGCGCTTCTAAATCTTTGCGCAATAAAGGCTCTCCACCTGAAAAACCCAGTTGTACTGCCCCCAGATCTCTTGCTTGGTTAAATACTTGAAACCACTGCTCTGTCGTTAACTCATTTTTGGTTTCACTTAACTGCGTGGGGTTTGAGCAATAAGGACAATGTAACGGACAGTCGTAAGTTAACTCTGCCAGTAACCAAAGTGGTGGGCCAACCATAGCGGACGTCTCTTGCTTTTGTCTGTCGTTCGCCGCTTGATTAGTCATGATAAAGCCACTTCTTTTCAATAGCGGTGTTGATAAATTCATGCACATCAGGCGCTAAATCGCCAGCGTCTGGAAATTTATTATTCAGTGTGTCAGTAATTTTTTGTACGTTTTGCTTACCATCAATAAGCTGCATAATTTCGCCAGCACCACCATTAAGTTTAACCATACCTTCTGGAAATAATAAGACAAAACAGTCTTGCGCTTTTTCCCACTGAAAACGGAACATAGGGTTAAGTGACGGTGTCATTGTTGGGCTAATTTTTTGGGGGACTATCGGTGTGCTCACTTGAATAATCCTTTATGGTGTATAGGGTTATTAACAACGTCTTGACCCAATACCGCCTGATAAGGGGCTTTACCTTGTTGATAAGCTAAAGTCATTGAATCTAGCATACTCCATAAGATATCGAGCTTAAACTGCAAAATATTTAACGCTTCTTCTTGTGCTTCTGCGCTAGTGAAATGATCTAACGTTATTTGCAAACCATGATTCACATCACGACGGGCTTGAGACAAGCGCATTTGAAAATAACTTAATCCTTCAGGCTTTATCCACGGGTAATTTTGTGGCCAACTATCAAGACGACTTTGGTGTATTTCAGGGGCAAACATTTCTGTTAATGATGAACAAGCGGCCTGTTGCCAACTAGCTCGGCGAGCAAAGTTAACATAAGCGTCTACCGCAAAACGGACACCTGGAAGCACAAACTTTTCATCTAATAAATCTTGTCTATCTAAACCAACCGCTTCACCTAAGCGCAACCAAGCTTCAATACCACCTAGGGCTTGATCACCAACACTGCCATCGTGATCTAAAATACGTTGAACCCACAAACGTCTCGTTTCCATATCGCGGCAATTAGCCATTATGGCAGCATCTTTAATCGGTATATTAAGTTGATAATAAAAGCGATTTGCAACCCAACCTTGAATTTCGGCTTTACTACATTCACCTTGATGCATTGCAATATGGAACGGGTGATGAATATGGTACAGCTGACCTTTATCTTTAAGTTTTTGTTCAAATTGCTCTCTAGTCCAAGCTTGCATAAAAAGGCATCCTATAAATGAGGTTAAATGGTAATTTCCATACCATCGGTGGCAATTTCTACACCATTGTCTAAAACAAACTGATGCTGAGGAGACTCTTCATTTAAAATAGGGTTAGTATTATTAATGTGTATCAGAATTTTGCGATCAATGGTGAATTTATTCAATAGCGCGACCGTCCCATAGTCACCGTTGACCGGCATATGCCCCATCTCTGAGCCTAATTTAGTACCAACACCTTGAGCAATCATTTCATCGTCTAGCCATAACGTACCGTCAATAAGTACACAACTAGCTTCAGATAATATCTGTTCAACTTCTGCTGTGCTTTCAACAATACCGGGTAAGTAGAAGAGGTATTTACCGGTACTGTTATCAATAATTTTTAAACCGATATTATTCCCTGCCACCACTTTATCGCGATAGCGCGAGTAAGGCGGTGCATTGGATTCAATAATAACCGGCACAAAGGCGAGACCGTCGACACCATTAACGGTAAATGGCGGTCTTTTTTCGGTATCAATTTTGCTAAAGCTTAGCCCACCATGCCAGTGCTCTAGCACATTAAATAAGGGAAAAACCGTTGATAAATCTTCATAAACAACATCGCTACAATACACGTCAAGTGGTAGCCCTTCACGCAAGGTTAATAGCCCAGTGGTGTGATCTATTTGGCTGTCAGTTAAAATGGCCGCACGAATATTGGTACCACGACTACCCTGCTCAGGCCAAAGTTGTGGCGATTTATTAAGTTGTTCACGTATATCGGGAGAAGCATTAATGAGTACCCAGTCTTTTCCATTAGGGCTAACAGCAATAGATGATTGAGTACGTGCTGTGGCTTTTATAGTACCGTTACGTAAACCTTTACAGTTTGCACAGTGACAATTCCATTGGGGAAACCCGCCGCCAGCAGCTGAGCCTAGAACTAAAATTTTCATATGTGCCTCGAGTTCAAGACAAAGGGAGGAAAGCAATTAACACGTGGGTATAATTACCTCAGCAATTAACAAATTGACCATGACTGAGGTAATTTATGCTTATTCATTTTTTGTTATTAATGTATTGCTAATAACTTAACAATTAACGATTACTAATATACAAAGTTACTTCAAATCCTAAACGCATTTCTTCAAAGTTTGGTTTGGTCCACATAAGGTATTCCTCGCTGATTAATAGTAGTGATTCTTGATGTTACTTAGCTTTTATCAAGTACCCTTTTACTATATTTAAATCTCATGTAATAAACATCATACTTTAGGTGGAAATAAGGGGGGCGCATGGACAGTTCAACCCTAATAATAACGATGAAGTTCAATATTTTTATAGGCTTATAGTCATTTACCACAGACATAATAGCTGAGCTAAAATTATTGACTAACGCATGGCAAAATCGTTGGTTGCGTTGATTAACGCATCAATAATTTTAGGTTCATTAGCAAGATGTCCAGCCATTTCAATAATTGATAATTGGGCTTCAGGCCAATGCTGTTTTAATTGCCATGCTTGTTCAAGTGGACACACCATATCATGGCGACCATGAATAATGGTTGTCGGTATTTGTCGAATAGTATCGACACATTCAAGCAAAGGGGTTGCGATAAAACATTTATTCATAGAATAATAAAGCTGAATGATAGCGGGGGTTTTATCTGCTGCTTTTATTAAAGAGGGTTTTCCAGTGACTGGCTCTAGGTTAACTTCTTCTAGGCTAACTAGCTCCTGCCAATAGATAAGGCTTGCTTCCCAGTATTGTAACTTAGTAAAGATATCGCTCGATAACTTAGCATCAGTACTGGTAAGTTGTTGATAAATTTCTGATAGGGGTTGCGCTTGCTGTAAGCAGGGTAAATCGGCAACCAAATGACTCCAAGCATCAGGAAATATTTTAGCTGCGCCATTGTCGCTATAAACCCAATCAATATCTTGTTTTCTCGCCAAAAATACTCCGCGTAAAATGAGACCAGAGACATGTTCAGCAAAGTGGTACGCATAATATAAAGCTAATGTTGCCCCCCAAGAACCACCAAAGAGCAACCACTTTTCAATACCAATATGTTGTCGTATTAACTCCATATCTTCAATAAGATGCGCGCTCGTGTTTTGTGCTAAAGAGCCATGAGGACGAGAACGTCCACAGCCTCGTTGATCAAACAAAATGATATGATACAGCGCAGGATCAAAATAACACCGGTGCGCTGGTCGACAGCCTGAACCTGGACCACCATGTAAAAAAACCACCGGAATGCCTAACGGATTTCCGCATTGTTCAATATACAATTGATGTGCTACCGCAGGTTCTTCACCTGCTGCAGTATCGTTAGTTACGTTTAAATAATAATGATCAAAAGGCTCTATGGCTGGATAGAGTGATAACATTTATTGATACCCATATTGGTTATTTTTTGGTGTTGACTAAAGCCGTATTAAAGCTAATGTAAAGCTAAAACTAAACCTGCGCTATTGCCTCTATAAAATATGTTAATGCCTATGCTATCAATGTCATATTAATCGCATAGGCTTAATCAGATCATCTATGGCAGTAGCCGTAAAATACCTTTACCATCAACGCCCAAATAAATATAGCCATCAGCGCCTTGAATAATATTTCTGACCCTACCGCCAACATCACTGAGTAGTTTAGTTTGCTTAATCACCTTACTATTAGCTATCTCTAATAAAACCAGGTGATTAAATTTCATCGAGCCAAGTAAAACTTTACCTTGCCATTGTGGATACTTACTGCTGCTGATAAACGCCATACCTGAGGGCGCAATAGAAGGCTGCCAGTAAAGTTTAGGTTGTTCCATACCAGGCTTTGTTGTCAATTTAGTGAAAGGGGTATTGTTGTAATTAACGCCATAGCTAATGACTGGCCAGCCATAATTTTTACCTGCAGCAATTAAATTAACTTCATCTCCCCCTTTGGGTCCATGTTCATGTGACCATATTTCGCCGCTACTACCCAACTTAACCAGCCCTTGAGGGTTACGATGACCATAAGAGAAAATCGCTTTTTTCGCGCTATTATTGTCAATAAAGGGATTGTCACTGGGTATAGAGCCATCAAGATTTAAGCGGTATATTTTGCCACCATCACGAGATAAGTCCTGCGGATTAACATCTCGTGATCCTCGATCACCTATTGAAAAATAAATGAACGTCTCATCAACAACAATGCGACTCCCGTAATGCGCGCCACTTAACGAGTTTTCCTCGCCTTTATACAACAGCTTTTGCTCAGTTAACCTATTATTTTGTGTGTCTAACTTAGCGCGCATTAACGCGGTATTACTGCCCTCACCTTCGCCCGCTTGGCTAGCATAGCTAAAGAATATTACACCATTTTTTGCAAAGTTAGGATGTAAGGCGATATCAAGTAATCCGCCTTGATTATTGGCGTGTATTTCAGGTAGCCCTGCGATTAACACCGCGGGCTGGTTTGCGGTTAACAGTAATAAACTACCTGAGCGCTCAGTCGCTAACATACGCCCGTCAGGCAACTGCACCATACCCCAAGGTATCGTTATGTCTGACCATAGTCGCTCAGTACTATAGCTTTTTTTATCTTCAGCTAAAGACAACGAATGCTTAGCGTAAACGGTACTCGATATAAAAAACACTAACAAAGTCACAAGTAAATGATTCATATGTTTGCTCCTATTTTTAGCTATCACTGATTTGCTCACCAGCTTCGGGTTAACTGATTAGTGTTAATTCATTACTGCTAACTCATTGCCATATTTGCAGCCATCACTAACAATAACGCGGCGAAAATTTTCTTTATCGTTGAAACAGGTAAATAATGTGTCGCCTTAGCTCCTAAAGGCGCGGTGAACCAAGAAGTGCAAACAATCCCTAATAACGCGGGTAAATAAACAAAACCAAGAAAACCGTCTGCTAAGGCAAAATGAGCACTACCTGAGCTGATATAACCAATGGAACCAAAGAGTGCGATAACAATACCGCAAGCAGAAGCACAACCTATCGCTTTTTTAATATCGAGCGAGAAAAACGTTAACAAGGGCACCAACAGTGCACCGCCTCCAATACCAATCATGGCAGACAACGCGCCAGTAATGGTGGTAAAAAAGGTTAACAGTCCCTTATTAGGTAGTTGACGTTCGGTAGGCGCTGAAGATGTTTTACTACTGTAAAACATCTTCATGGCAATGAGTACTGCACTAACACCAAACACAATGCGTACCACTTGTTCAGGTAATAGTGCTGCCATAAAGCCACTAATAAGCGCGCCAAGCGCAACGCCTGTCATTATCCACGGCGCCAAACTCCATGGTACATTATTATTTTTATGATGCGCTAGTGCAGAAGAGGTTGACGTGAATAATATTGACGCTAATGACGTGGCAATAGCCACAATGACCACCTGTTCAAAAGGCAAAACTTCAAAATGAAGTAACAAACCACTGAGTACTGGCACAATAACTAAGCCGCCGCCAATACCTAACAATCCTGCCAAAAACCCAGCGACGCAACCTAACAACGCGCAGAAAAAAACCAACAACAGCAATTCATTCATTCAGTTTACCTTTAAATATAAGTCAGGGGGAACATAACGGGAACAATGTCGTTATGTTCAATTCATGCTGCTTACTATAACTGAGAACATAAATTTTAGAACAAAAAAGATGATGAATATTTCTCATGTAGTGCGTGAAATAAATGCACTTTTCATCATGTTTAGAACCACGTATAAATCTTACTGAGCTAATGAGCAAACAAACATTTCAGGTAATACTTTAGGTTTTACCTTCGACAATAGGATACAAGATCATCATGAACAACGACTTTACCTTTACCATTAACAGCACTGCCTTTGATGAAAGTTATCAGCCTTCAGACAATACGCGTATCACCACCAATTTTGCTAATTTGGCCAGAGGCAGCTACCGTGAAGCCAACTTGCGTAACGCTTTAAAAATGATTAACAATCGCTTTAATGCCTTAGCACATTGGGATAACACCAAAGGCGATCGTTATTCTGTCGAACTTGAGATTATTTCAGTGAATATGGAAATTAAAGGCAGTGATGATAGCTTTCCATCGATTGAAATATTAAAAACTAATATTCTAGATCATAAAACCAACAAACGCATTGAAGGCATTGTTGGCAATAACTTTTCTTCTTATGTGCGCGATTATGACTTTAGCGTTTTACTGCAAGATCATAACAAAAATCAGCCTCAATTTAGTATTCCTGATAACTTTGGCGAGCTTCATGGCAAGCTATTCAAGTACTTTGTTAATTCAGCTACTTACCAAGAAAACTTCACTAAGCTACCGGTAATATGCTTAAGTGTTTCTGATAACAAAACTTATCATAGAACTGAAAACCAACACCCCGTACTCGGTGTGGAATACCAACCAAATGGTTCGTCATTGACTGAACAATATTTCAAAAAAATGGGCTTACAGGTACGTTACTTTATGCCGCCAAATAGTGTCGCGCCTTTAGCTTTTTACTTTTTTGGTGACTTGCTCAATGATTACACTAACCTTGAGCTTATCAGCACTATTTGTACGATGGAAACATTTCAAAAAATCTATCGACCTGAGATTTATAATGCCAATGCGACGGCAGGAACGTCTTATCAACCCAACTTGAAGAATTTAGATCACTCATTAACTCACATCGTTTACGACAGAGAAGAGCGCAGCCAACTAGCGAATGAACAGGGTAAATTTACTGAAGAGCACTTTATCAAACCCTATCAAACAGTGTTGGAGCAATGGTCTGCCAACTACGCTTAAGAAATTAGGCACCGTAGTTAGGATCACTAGTTACATTTATAAATTCATTTAAAGATATGGCATTATTTATCATGAAAAAAGTTATTAACCAAACAATTCTACCTACCTCAACGGCAGGCAGCTTACCTAAACCAGCTTGGCTTGCAGAGCCTGAAACACTTTGGTCACCTTGGAAATTACAAGGTGATGAATTAATTGAAGGCAAAAAAGATGCGTTACGTTTGTCATTACAAGACCAACAACAAGCGGGTATTGATATTGTTAGTGATGGCGAGCAAACCCGCCAACATTTTGTAACCACCTTTATTGAACACCTTAACGGCGTTGATTTTGAACAGCGTAAAACAGTTAAAATTCGTGACCGCTATGAGGCCAGTGTGCCCACCGTTGTTGGCCCCGTTTCTCGTCAAAAGTCAGTTTTTGTTGAAGACGCAAAATTTTTACGCCAACAAACCCAACAACCGATAAAATGGGCCTTGCCAGGTCCTATGACCATGATAGACACCCTGTATGATAACCATTATAAAAGCCGCGAAAAACTCGCTTGGGAATTTGCCAAAATTCTTAACCAAGAAGCCAAAGAATTAGAAGCGGCTGGTGTTGATATTATCCAATTTGATGAGCCTGCCTTTAACGTGTTTTTTGATGAAGTAAACGAGTGGGGCATTGCTTGTTTAGAAAGAGCCATTGAAGGACTAAACTGCGAAACTGCGGTGCATATTTGCTACGGTTATGGCATTAAAGCGAATACCGATTGGAAAAAAACACTAGGGTCACAGTGGCGACAATATGAAGCAGCGTTTCCTAAACTACAAAAATCGAATATCGATATTATTTCATTAGAATGTCACAACTCTCATGTGCCGATGGAGTTACTTGAACTTATTCGAGGAAAAAAAGTGATGGTAGGCGCTATTGACGTTGCCAGCAATACCATTGAAACGGCTGAAGAAGTCGCTGATACTTTGCGAAAAGCACTTAAATTTGTTGATGCTGACAAACTCTACCCTTCTACCAACTGCGGCATGGCTCCTTTACCTCGACAAATAGCAAGCGCCAAGCTAAATGCCTTAAGTGCAGGCGCAGCAATAGTACGAAGAGAGCTTACAACCTAAAACTACACAACTTCACTGTATTAACACGAATACAGTGCACTAACACCAATACAGTGCATTTTATAATAAGGTGTCGATTGCTCGACACCTTATACTGACTATTTATTATACGTTATAGTTCGCATCAACAAGTTCACCAAGCGTAAACTCTGACACAATTTTTTGCTCTTTCAACCAAGCAGAAATGTTTGATAGATCCGCTTCAGTCACTGAAGCATAGCGTTCATTAGACGCAATAAAGCCGGCGAAAGACGTTAGATCGCCGCCACCACTAATACACAAATTTAGCGAGTCGATATAAAGTAAAAAATCATCCATTATTGTTGCTAATTCAGACTCTTCTTTACAAGTTAAACGACAATCTAATTCAACCCCCTTTACAGCAAATTCATCTAAATAAAGTTTTTTTCTTAATCGACGAGATTTTACAGAACGCATAAGTTTTTCCTTGATATATAACAACGCTGCGTTAAGCAGCAAAAACGTGCTGATTATAATATTCAACGCCCTGAAAGTAACCAACTGTTTTTGAATCGTGATATTTTTCGATGCTTGCCCCGACAATATTACTCCTAGTATTCTTACTGGATTTACCTTTTTCTAGGCTGCCTGTGCGGCAGTGAACAAGGAATAAATATGTGGGATACAGCGTTGAGTTTTCTAAGCTGCCTGTGCGGCAGTGAACTGTTCGTTCAGGTGAGTGGCCAGCGCTAAAATTTTCTAAGCTGCCTGTGCGGCAGTGAACTAATAGCTTGGGCTAAACATAATGTTTTAGTTTTTCTAAGCTGCCTGTGCGGCAGTGAACCTCTTGAAGATTGGGATGAGGATTTCTTTGAGTTTCTAAGCTGCCTGTGCGGCAGTGAACTGGAAACGTAATCCATTTGTAGACGAGTCAGCTTTCTAAGCTGCCTGTGCGGCAGTGAACTTCGAAGAGACACGTGGAACAATTGAATCAGATTTCTAAGCTGCCTGTGCGGCAGTGAACATTGACTGAAAGATCTACAGATGTCGCAGCAATTTCTAAGCTGCCTGTGCGGCAGTGAACAAAGCTGGACAAGAATACGACCAACTTTCAGATTTCTAAGCTGCCTGTGCGGCAGTGAACTAAGTGATTTTAACTATCAAGATGACGGTCAATTTCTAAGCTGCCTGTGCGGCAGTGAACCTCGCCATTATGATCATTACCCCTTTCGTATTTTTCTAAGCTGCCTGTGCGGCAGTGAACTATCCTCTTCAGTAGTTGTAGTATTTGACGGTTTTCTAAGCTGCCTGTGCGGCAGTGAACTTAGGTTTATAGGCTTAATGGTTGCTACTGATTTTCTAAGCTGCCTGTGCGGCAGTGAACAACTGTTATTTGTCACGTTGAGTAAGTTGTTATTTCTAAGCTGCCTGTGCGGCAGTGAACGAGCAAGCGTTGATGGCGCAGCCTTCTTAGCATTTCTAAGCTGCCTGTGCGGCAGTGAACTATTGTACCCGCAACGTAGTGCATCTATCAAATTTCTAAGCTGCCTGTGCGGCAGTGAACGATGATATCGCCCCACTGAGATACCGATGAGTTTTCTAAGCTGCCTGTGCGGCAGTGAACTGAATTATTGAAACTTAACAATGTTCCGCGGTTTTCTAAGCTGCCTGTGCGGCAGTGAACAGCCATATTGGCGGTGAGTCGCGTCACTCAGTTTTCTAAGCTGCCTGTGCGGCAGTGAACAAGAGTTGAAAGAATTAAAAGCATGTCCAGACTTTCTAAGCTGCCTGTGCGGCAGTGAACTTTCATATGGGGTTGACTCAACACTCTACATATTTCTAAGCTGCCTGTGCGGCAGTGAACCATATCACCTTTCATTGCATTAATCTCCTTGTTTTCTAAGCTGCCTGTGCGGCAGTGAACTTAATCTTGATGATACCGAAAATAACAAGCATTTTCTAAGCTGCCTGTGCGGCAGTGAACGATTAAACAGACAATTGTAATATACACTCACTTTTCTAAGCTGCCTGTGCGGCAGTGAACACGAACCTGTTAGTGAGGATTGAGGGATACTTTTTCTAAGCTGCCTGTGCGGCAGTGAACGAACGCAATTTTCTGGAGTTGCGGCTTCGGCATTTCTAAGCTGCCTGTGCGGCAGTGAACAACCACATTGCTAAACTACTGATGCAGACAATTTTCTAAGCTGCCTGTGCGGCAGTGAACGTTTGTTGGTGAAATTAGTTAGAACTCGCGCATTTCTAAGCTGCCTGTGCGGCAGTGAACGGTTGATGGCCATGGTCGTAATATTGGCCGCTTTTCTAAGCTGCCTGTGCGGCAGTGAACCGCTTGATCAGCTTTGTGCAATCTTCTGTACTTTTCTAAGCTGCCTGTGCGGCAGTGAACTTTAGAGGTCACTTGGGGACAATCTAACGGTTTTTCTAAGCTGCCTGTGCGGCAGTGAACGCTCGGGTTAACTGGCTTACTCACAGCCGCTGTTTCTAAGCTGCCTGTGCGGCAGTGAACTTGAAGGCTTAGATACTGTTGTTGATGCGCTTTTTCTAAGCTGCCTGTGCGGCAGTGAACTGAAAGAGCTTGATTTTGATCTTTCTTTGCTTTTTCTAAGCTGCCTGTGCGGCAGTGAACAATGCGATAATAGCAAAAAAACAAGCTACAACAAATACTAAAAAGATTTAAGGTGTTTTACCCTAAATTTTTTACCTGTTTGTAACCTATTAATATTTAAACAAATTTTTAAAGAGCAATTTTTTTGGTTTTTATAAATAATTTAAGCCTATTGAATACAATGTACTTAAATTTATGTTTAGAACCAAGGAACTGTAGCTTTATCTACACTAAAACCATAACAGGAAAAATCGCCTGTTGTGGTTTCACTAACCTTTTCCTGATCTATAAATAATCTAAATTGTTCTTTTTTAGAGAGGCTATTCACATTAATAAAAGGCAGTGTAGATTGCTCGTCGTTAAAACTCGCATAATGTTGTAAAGCTTGTTCAAATGTTTCATCTTTACGTTTAGCTCTGCGCCTGGCAAGACGAGATAAGTTTGTTTTACACTGTTTTCGTTTTACACAAACATATTCATTCACGTTTTCAGGTACGCCTTTTATTGACGAAATATGCGTGTGATCACTAAAGCGCTTTAACCAATTATTAACGGCTAATTGAGTTAGCAGCTCTTCAGACGGTGCAAATATCCGCAATTTATTACCTAACGGAAATTCTATTTTCTTGTCCCCCGTTAGGCTGTATTTAGGAAACGCCAACGCAATTGCCGAACTGTTTTCTTCAATTTTGTTTTCAGCCAGCGCAATATGCACTTGCTGATATACCTTTTGCCAAATAAATCCAAGAGTGATTTCAGTATCTGGCAGTAAGGTGATGTCGAGATAATATTTCATTTATCTTTCCTTATTTAACATAAGCCATGCTTATTTATCACTTTCACCAAAAACACCGCCGCGCACTAAAATGGCCATTACGTAATGCTCGTCTTCATCTCTTTCAAGCTCAGTTCCTCGCGCCCATTTATCAAAAAAGGTGTAAAAATCTTGTTTGTCTTTTGGTGTACGGTACGCTTTACCTAAGTTTGTTACTGCGCCATAAGGTTCAATAGCGATAGGTCCCGCGGTAGCTTCTGCATCGTCAAACTCAGGATACCAAGTATCAATGCTGCGTAATGCATTACCTATTTTTTGTGAATGCATGGCGGCAATGTCGTTAACCGAGTAGAGGATTTTACTTTTTTTAGTTTTACTATTGCCCTTATCTAGCACTAATTCTTCACTTGGATAAATTTCTTGTGCTTTACCAACTTGTGCATAACAACTAATTTCTAACATTAAGAAGTCGTCTTCACTGGCAAGTGCTTTGGCAATACGTTCGCCTAATTCAATTACTTGGCTGTCGTCACAATTAAAGTGCTTGGTGCTAAATTGGGTGGCGTCAAATATCCATGTTTGTTGCGCGTCTTTATTAAGCGCTTTAACTTGCACTTCAATATTTTCAGCGCCAACACGGTTACGCCATAAAAAACGTGCATTAGCCAAATTTAACGCATAACGTTTACCCAACTCTTTGAAACCTGTTTTGGCGGTATAATCGCGTACGGCACTGCTGTAACTTTGTTTAAATAATACGTTATTACAGGCTGATGGCTGTTGCACACCACCTAATACTTTTAGGGTGAAGTTAAGCTTTAAAGTGTCTTGTTCAGGAGCCAGCGCACAAGCATCTACTGTTTGTAAGTTTGCTTTTTCTACTTCTGCATTGAGTTTTACAGGATCATTTTTTATTGCCGCTTTTAAACGATTTGAAATAGTACCGCGTACTGACTTTTCAATGAGTTGTAAAGGTAAGGCTTCATTACGCTTTTCCCATTGTGTGCCATACATGTAGCCGTCTGATGGAACTAATTTTTTTTCAAATGCTAATACTGATGCGGTGTCTTGATTTTTAGCCATGATGATTTTCCTTTATGTTTATCGTAAATTGTTAAATGTGTAATTTTTAATGGTTGTTAAAGAGTTTTCATTGAGTGTTAAATATATAAATCAGATAAAATATCTTCTGGTTTAGCCTGAGCTTTATCGTGCTGCTTACATAGGTATAAATTGTTCGGTTTATCCGTTTGATAACGCCATAATATTTCATCAACGCTGGTAATGTTGTGCGGCATTTTAAATTCCCCCAGTGTTACAACACTTTCTGCGAAACGATGCGGTGTACTAGGATCACGTTGGTTTTTTGCTTCACCAAGCTCAGTTAGACCATGAAAACCTGTGGCAATAGGCACAAGCCAACCTTTAGCTTTACGGTTACTTGACCAAGTAACTTGATCATTGCCTTGGTCATCTAGTTGTTTATCGCATTTATGATGAATAACTAAGTAATCGAGTATGGCGTCTATTGCATCTTGTCCGTCTGCCATTGCTTCAAGCATTAAATCTCGACGCTCAATTAGTGCATAACCCGGCATTACTTTTCGGGTTAATGCTTGAATATCACTTAGGTTACCATTCTCGATTTTAAAGAACTCTGGTGGTTTGAATGATGAAATATCACCGCCTGCCATTTTCATACTGCTATGAAGGATATGTGTGATTTTTTCTTGCACTAACGTTTCATCGTCTTTTTCAATACCTATATATTCAATCACTAATGACACATCTAAATGGCAACGCGCTTCTTCAATAAAGGCACTTCTGGCACCGGTTTTATCTAGCGGGTTACCTGTACCAATAATTGAGTGAACAAAATCGCCAGTGCCTTTATGTGTTTGTAAATCACATGAATGGCTAATAACACCAACGGCAGTAAACTTAATGTTGGTAAAACCATGTGAATTTAATTTTCTTTGTAGCGCATGAACCGCGCCAAGCCATGCGGTCATCGCAGGAAAGCCAATAGTAAATGGGCTAGAAAGCGCATTGGCGTTATGCACTTTTATATGCGGCAACAGTAATATTCTTTTTATATTACTCATTTTAAAAACTCCTTGTTTTGTTCAACACTATTGGCAAATAACAAACGCTCTGCTTCGCCAAGTTTTACCGCCTGTTTACCTAACACCTTTTCATAACGACGACTGAACCAACGTGATATTTCTTGTGTTAATGTATCTAGCCATTGCGTGTCATTTTCTCTTTGTTCAGTAAGTTCACTTCGTAACCAAGCTCTTTGGTGGCTAGAAAGATTAGACGAATCTTGATGAAACTGAGTTTGTGAAACTGCACGTACTGCCCACATTTTTTCAATAATTAAATCGATAATCTGCTGTAAATAACGGTCACGTGCTTCACGAATATTGATGTTGTTATGATCGGCTTGGAACAGCTTATGTAATGCTTTAAAAATATCTGCGTATTCATATTGTTTAAATGATTCAATAAAAAAATCACTTTTAGGAAAATGAATATTTCGTTTTTCAATACTTGGCGGTAATGACGAAAGTAAGTGTGCTTTACCTCCATTTTGATTATTTAGTACGCTGATATTTTGTGGTTTAGTGCCACCATAGCCAATAGTGGTTAAACCATATATTTCGCCATAGCCTTGTTCGCTAAACTCATTTTTTCGTTTTTTATCTCGTAATATTTTAACGTTTTCTGAAAAACGTAACTTATCGAGACGTGAACGCAATTCGTAAACCATGCCTGAGTTAGTGAGCAAAGATAGTTGGTGGTAATCATCATCAACAGGGAAATACACTTGTTTTATTTTAGAGCTAGTAATACTTTCACTAGCGCTTTCAACCATGGCTAAAAAGCCTTTTTTAAGGTTTTCATAGCTTTCAGATTTTATCGTTAATAAGCTTTTCGCTAATTCAGTATCTAGTTCGATATGTGTAAGTAGCGTGTTGCCATCTTGCATGTTTAAGGTTAGAAATTTATACACATCAAGTGCGGCTGCATTTCCCAATGCGTCTGTTGCAGCGTTTACATTACCTGTTTTTAAAAAACCATCAGCGGTATGCTCAATGTTTGATAGAACTGAAGATACATAACCATTTTTGTTTTTTCTTGCACTTGGGTGGCTAAAGGTACAAGGATGTGTAGACATGGAAATTTGCCCAGCCCTTTTTGCCGCATTCGGTAACCATTCATTTAGCGAAAATACTTGTTCACATTCTTGTTCTGTTTCCTTTATTTCATGATCTAACATTGATGTTGTTATTTTCTTCTTTAACCATGCTTCTTTTCTTTCAGATAAAAATACCTGTATTGCAGGATCTAACATTTTTCACCTCCCTTTTTATTTACTTTCACCAGTCCAAACTGGTCGTTATATTCAAATTCTGTATTTTCTCGTTCAACAAAGTTAATTTCACCATAACGAAGTGATACTCGCTTTGATGAGATTAACCATGGTTCACTAATGTACTGCGGTAATAATTTTTGGTAATTTCGTTCTAACCATAGGTTTTTGCGTTCACTTTCACTTAATTTAACGTGGCATATATTTAGAATACCTTCTCTATTTATCGCTTGATTACTTTCATCTACTAACGTTTTACCTGCTTCATCTTTTTGAGTGAAATAACAGCTATCACTATTTTCGTTATAAAAAAGAAATAAGTTAATGCTTACTTCGCTTTGCCTAAAGGGGGTTAACACCTGTGGCAAAGCTGTTAAATACCATGTTTGAGTTAAGTAACCTTGTAACGTATTCGCACCTATATTAGTAAAGCTGGTTAAATCTATAGCGGTTACTTTATGCTCAACCGCTGCTAAAAATTGCTTTTCTGATTGTGGTAACTTTTGAATACGAGGAATGGCATTTAAGTTGGCTGATATTTTTGCTTCATTGATCAACTTAGTTAAATCGTGAAATGGTAGTGGCATATCAAGGCTGTCTTCATAACCTGGTTTGGTGAAATAGGCTTTACCTGCTTTATCATTCGTTTTAAATGCCTTGATGTTGTATTGCATTAAACCGATGTTCGCTTGGTCTACACCGTCATTGCGGTGTCTGCGAACACGCCCTGCCAATTGCACAATAGAGCGATACGATGAAGGTTCTACAATTGCCCAATCAAAATCATGATCTCGCCCTACTTCTTCTACAGGCGTTGCTACTAAAATAAAAATAACGTGTTCAATTTTTCGGGTATTTTTACTTAAGGTATCAAGGTGGTTTCGAATAATAGGGTTAGCTAATGCTTGTTGTTCTTCATCTGGTTTTTCTTTACGTTTAAGCACGGCATCAAGGTGTTTTTCTTGTTCGTGACGTAATAACAACACTTGCTGGCTGTGGTATGCCATCACTTTTACTTGAGTATTTTCTGGGTATTGCGCTTGTAAAAGATACTTTGTTAATTCAACACACGGGGAAATATTAGCGACACGTACAACGCCAAACGAAATATTAATCGACGTTTTTTTATCGGTACTGTGATGTTGTTTGTGCTTAGTTAAAATAGCTTCTTGTATGGTCGAAAAATATTGTGCTTGTTTGGTTTTTTCTGTTTCTGGGGTATTACTTTCGAGTTCACTCGATAACGCACAAGAGATAATTTCTGCCTTTCGTTTCGCTACTTGTTGCGCTAACTTTTGCACACGCTTATCAATAAAAACATCGTGGTTATTTTGATACGCTAATAATGCTTTCTCGCTATTATTAACATTAATAGAAACAACATTAGTACTAAATTCATCTATCCAAGCGCAACCTATTTCGGCTTTAGCTTCATCACGACTATTGCAAAATAACTGCCAACCTTTTTTATAAGCATTGAAGTAACCTTGTGCTAAATCAGGCGGGATTGTTGCGGAAGAGATCATTACTTTACGCCCTAACATACCTGCTAAATGAATAAGACGACCTATGGCAATTAAGTCATTACCTGTAAAGTCATCAATTTCATCTATGACTAAATCTGACGACATTAAACGTAAGCTTGGCAAAATATAGCGACCACCACGTTTAGTTTCGGTGGCAGCCATTAAATGATCAATTGTACAAGCGAGTACAGGGGCATATAAAAATTGTTTATCTCGCTCACAGGTTAATACCGTACTCAAGCCCTCTTCAGGTATTTCACATTCAAAATCAATAAATTCATCAAGTAATGTTTGTTGTGATTCTGATCCTAATACTTCGTCAGTGATTTCATTTTGCTCGGAAACTTTAATGTGAGTGGAATTATGTAATTCGGCTACTGCCTTTGAACCAATTAACACCGCTAATTGTGATTTAGTTAGCCCAATGCGATCTCTGTATTCATCACCTGTTTGTAAAGTAAGCGTACGCAAGCCAAGCGCTAAAATGTAACGTAAACTTTTACCATCGATTGAAAGTGCACGCATTACTTTGGCATTTGCAAAGGTTTTACCGCAACCGGTACTTGCCATGTTCACTGCAAAAAAACCAACAGCTTTTTTGTCTTGTGTTTTTTGCCAGTCATTAATTTTAGTGACAGCTTTGTCTTGCCATTTAAAAGCAGTAGGGCTTGCGCTTCTTAATACTTGAATATCAGTTGCTACCGGAGGTTCTTGCTCAAATGCTGGTAATAAGTGAGCTGTACTTAACGCATTTCTAGCAACACCCACTAAGTGTTCGTCTAATTTTTGTTTAAACTCACCCGTTTCTCGGTCAGTATTTGCAAATAACCCCGTGTTATCTTTCCATTGTTTAGCAGCATCTTGTGACGAGTAAAAATGGTCACCTAACATTAAACATAAACGTGCATGGTGTAGAACTAAACGGTAACTACCATCTTGCATGGCAGATTCAATTAATGGTAAACACTGTAATAAGCTATTTGACCAACGTTTAACCTGTTTTAACCATTCACTTGATTGTGATAAAAAGCCGTTTGGAAATTCAAAACAACTTTTAACGCGTTTTTGATACTCTTGCTCGTCTTGCTTATTTTCATATCCCCACTCTTGAGTTATACGTTTAAGCATTGTTGCTAAGTCAGGTGCTTGTTCATCAAGCCATGCGTTTCTAGTTTTCTTACGATCATTAGAAAAATTGGGTAAGCGGTGATGAGACACAATTAACCACGCAACTAATTTTGCGGCATCAGGTAGTTTTTCTAAGGCTACTTGTTGAGATTTTCCTAGCCCTTTTTTTAGCTTATTCTCAGCAATTTCACCATTAACTAAAACATTCAACCATGTTTTATCGTCTTGTTCTTGAATAAAGGTATTGAGTAATAAAACGGATATCCATTCATGTCTTATCGGATCACCTTTAAATTTATTTTTACTGTTTGGATTCAACTTTTCTTGGAATAGTTTTGAAGCTTTTCCCCAGTCATGAAATAGCGCAGACATTGCGGTTAATGATTTAATTAGTGGAAGATATTTCCAATCGTTCTCAATTTCACTATTTAGTAAATCTTTTCTTGTCCTATTCACCGCCACTATGCCCTCACTATTAAACTTAGTTTTATTACCCACTACCCATAAAAACTGGCTTCTTGCTCTGGAACGTATCCAATGACAACTCACTGCCGTGCTTTTGCTGGCGGTTTGGCGCAGCATGCGTTTAACGGTGATTAAACCGTCTTCGGTGATCAGCGTTTGCCAGGTGTTATCGCCAATGCGGTTGGCAAAGGCATCGAGTACGCGGCGTGTTTTTTTCAGGGCATTTTTTTCGCACTGACTAACAAAGGTAACCATCATGATTGCGGTGCCTTGTTAACTGCTTTAGTCACTTGACGCGCTGAGGCACGACCAACAAATAAGAGTTGACGCGCTAAAGCACGACCTACAAATAAGGTCTGACGCGCTAAAGCACGACCAACAAATAAGAGTTGACGCGCTAAAGCACGACCTACAAATAAGGTCTGACGCGCTAAAGGACGACCTACAAATAAGATTTGACGCGCTAAAGCACGACCTACAAATATATTAAGCATCTTTATTCGCCTCTTTATTATTAATCTCGTCATGGTTTGATAAGGCAATTGCCTTGACCGTATCGAACATATAATCGAGCGCTTTATGATCGGTAAAGGCTTGTAGTATTTGTTGTCTAAATTCTTGTTCGGTGGCGTTTTCTTTGCCGCAGATAAATGCCCAAGGCAGTACGATGGCATCTTTAATTAAATCAGCGACATCAAACACCAAGGCTCCACGGCGTGTTTTGCCATGCATTACCGCAAAGCCGTGTGGAATACCTAAGACCCATAAACAGCTTGCCGCTAAGCCATAGGCTAAATAATTACCGTGATTTAAAAAGTCGTTGGCAAGATCGGTTGACACATGTTGGCGCTTAAACTCGGCTGTGTTGGTATTATTAGCGGCATACTTGTATAACACTTTGGTTAGTTGCGCTTCGGTTAATAATAAATCGGACTGCTTTTTTGCTTGTTCGGTGCGGGTATAAAAGCTGTCTAGCGCGTTTTGTATCGCTGTATCGTCAAAACTAAAACCTTCAGTTTTTAAGTCTTTGTCTTTGGTCCAAACTTTTTTTAAAAATTCGATACGCTTTTGCTGTAGTGTTTTAGCGGCTGCTAAGCGTTTTTGATCATCAAACCAAAATTGCATCCAGCCATGTAAGTATTCTGTTGGACGGTATTCGCTCTGTGGGGTAAACCATTCAATGGCTTGTTCAACATCATTGGCCATATAAAGTGGTGTGCCGCCACCACCGCTAAAGCCAACTAACACGCCCGCTTGGGCTAGCATACGCATTGCGGCTTGGGTAATAGAGGTACCGTTACCTAGCAGGATTACCGTGGTATTAGCGATAGGGATATTATAATAGAGGTTTTCTTTACTTTGCTTACCTAGGCTTTCGGTTAAATATAAAACACGACCATCTTTTTGCATAACGCGGCAGTATTCTAGGTAAAACATGTTGGCACGTTTGGAGTGCAATATACTTTTTAAATCAGATGATTGTAAGTTGTCCATTTAACCTCTTCCTTGGCTTTATTTGTTTAATTGATGGCTTAACTTAACTGCTTAACTTAACTGCTTAACTTAACGGCTTAACTTAATCGCTTTAGCAACACCATCACCGCTAGCTTACTTAATAATGAACATTGTAGAAACACTGTACTTTCTCACATGTAAACAAACTAGGTAGGTTGCGGTAAATAAGGGGCGATGGCTTTTCTACTGGCTTGAGTAAGTACTATTTGTTGCTCTTCAGGGCTGTTTTTGTAGCTGTCGATATGTAGACGACGTAGTAAGTAGTTCACTAAGGCTGCTCGTGTCGGTATGGTTTTTTTCCCTTGCTGCATTTGAAAGTCTTGCTCTATGATGCGTTTTTGTTGGTCACTAAACCTTGGGTCGGCTTGAATAACTACATCAACTATCGTATTCCATTTTTTATCTTGAACGGCGCTATGCGTGGCTTTTCCTTCAAAGGTTGCCACGCCATTGAAGCGCGATAAAGTAAAGTCTCGAAATTGCTGGTTCTTGTTGCAATAGGCGCGCACGTGCCAACGTAATCCGTCAAATATTAGGGCATGTGGCTGTATTATTCGGTCGAGATAATTAGGGCTAGAGAGTGAGATATAGCCAATATCTATTTGCAGCTGTTCTCTTATTGCTCTAAGAATAGGCCTAATTTGCAAGGGGTTAATATTGCGCAGCGGTGCTTCCACTTCGAACACGCAGTTTGAATGTGTCGTAAACTGAGAAGCAGAAATGGTTTCAGCAAGTGGCATTGCTGATAAGTACTGTGCAAAGCTATTAGACAATGCATTGTTAATAAAGACAGCATTAAAAGCTTGCGTGGCAATAAAAGCTTTTTGTGAGGCGTCGTATTGTAAATAGTGGGGGTATTGTTGGCGGTAATCTTTAAGTACTGCGCTAGCCGATTGTCTGGAAAGTTGAAATTTAGTAGCAACATGCGTTGCGTTTATTTGTCCTTCCCAACCTACAACGCTATTAATAAAGCTAAAACGCTCTGTAACTTCTTTTGACATATCCTTGCTACTATAGCTATCAATTTTATAGCTGTACTTTCACACGAGGGTATAAAAAAAGCAATTGATATACATCATAAAAATATGATTATGCTCGTAGTTTATTTAAGCAACGTGGCTAAGCGGCTTTTCTTTTTAGCTTGTTTAGATAAGGTGAAATTAGTTTTGAAATATTTTATCAAGGGGGTTACTAAGAGGCATAACAGTAAGACCAATAGAGATAATGAAAATGGTGGGCCTTCCCAGACTTGAACTGGGGACCTGCCGATTATGAGTCGGATGCTCTAACCAACTGAGCTAAAGGCCCATTTTCACATTTGGCCTGATGCGTTTATTAGATGAACTAATTGAATAAATAATTCGATGAACTAACAAAGCGCGTGCAGTATAAGCATTTTTTATTTTGTTGTCACCTAGTGAATTTTAAATAATGGTATTTTTTTTACTGAACGCTTATTTCTTAAACAAAACGGTACTTATTAGTACTCAGGTTAAGGTTAAAAGCGGTAGCTAACCCCAGCACTGACTTCAGTTTGCAGCCAGATATTACTAGATATGTGTATTGCGCAATTACCACCGTCACAAAATATGGCACTATCAGAGTTAAAGAGTGTGCCGTATAAACGACTATCCAATCTGAGGCTAACGCGTTCGCTTAGTGCAATTTTTGTTGCTAAGCCAATATTCGCTGAAAAGCGTGTTTCACTACTAAGTTGACTTGCTTGTGGCACAAGATGCGTTAAACCAAAACCGCCAGTAACAAAAAGTGGTATAGGGCCGTTTGACACAGGAACATTACCACCAAGGTGAGCATAGGTAATACTCAAGCCACTACCTGCACCTAAAGAGTTTCCTGATGCCGTAAAGTTGGTATTGTAGTGACTTATTAACAATTCAGCTTGCCTTTTTCTGTCATAAGACCAGGCTGTTAGTAAGCCGTAGCTAATTTTATCTTTTAAATCAATGCGGTAGTTATCTGGTTCCACAATAAAGTCAAAGTCGCCACCAAAACGGTAGCCAATTAAGGGGGTAATTTCAACATTGTGTGGCTGCTTTGCTATAGCGGGCATGGCTACCATGCTCAAAGCACAGCTAAGTGTTAAAGTACGTACTAAGTTAACGCGCATTTAATTTCCTTATCATAAAAACAAAAAGAGTAAGCTAGGATGACTAACTTACTCTTTTTTATGTCTATTTAAAATAGTATCTAACGATTACTTTACCTATGACGTTAAATAAACTTTAAAACCGCGTTTAGCTGCTGCTTATTACTCACCATCAAGGAAGCTTTTAAGTTGCTCTGAACGTGATGGGTGACGTAATTTACGTAACGCTTTCGCTTCAATTTGACGAATACGTTCACGGGTAACGTCAAACTGTTTACCTACTTCTTCAAGGGTATGATCGGTATTCATGTCGATACCAAAGCGCATTCTAAGTACTTTAGCTTCGCGAGCGGTTAAGCCAGCAAGTACTTCATGAGTAGCCCCTTTAAGGTTCTCTGAGGTTGCAGAGTCAACAGGTAATTCACCGCTACCGTCTTCAATAAAGTCACCTAGGTGCGAATCTTCATCATCACCAATAGGCGTTTCCATTGAAATTGGCTCTTTGGCTATTTTCAATACTTTACGGATTTTGTCTTCAGGCATAACCATACGTTCGGCTAATTCTTCTGGCGTTGGTTCACGTCCCATTTCTTGTAACATTTGACGAGAAACACGGTTTAGTTTGTTAATCGTTTCAATCATATGTACCGGGATACGAATAGTACGCGCTTGGTCAGCAATAGAACGAGTGATTGCTTGGCGTATCCACCATGTTGCATAAGTAGAGAATTTATAACCGCGACGGTATTCAAATTTGTCTACCGCTTTCATCAAACCGATATTACCTTCTTGAATTAAATCAAGGAACTGTAAACCACGGTTGGTGTATTTTTTCGCAATTGAGATAACTAAACGTAAGTTAGCTTCAACCATTTCTTTCTTCGCTCGACGGGCTTTAGCCTCACCGATAGACATACGACGGTTAATGTCTTTAATGCCATGAATATTTAAATGGGTTTCTTCTTCAATTTGATTAAGTTTGTAGATACAGCGTTCAACATCATGCTCAACATCGCTAAGCTTAGCTGAATAAGGTTTACCTGCCGCTTGCTCTGCTTCAAACCATTCTTTTGAGGTTTCATTACCTGGGAATATTTTGATAAAGGTTGTTTTAGGCATACCAGCACCAACAACACAGTGCTTCATGATTAAACGCTCTTGCACGCGTAATCTGTCCATCATGCTACGCATGTTTTTAACTAATTTATCAAATAATTTCGGGATCAAGCGGAATTCTTTGAAGATTTCAGCAACAACATCAATAGCTTCTTGTGCATCTTTATGACCACGACCTTTAGCTTCTACGATTTTAGTTGCGTTTTCATGTGCTTCACGTAAAGCGAGGAATTTTTCACGAGCTAGTTCTGGATCTGGACCAGTATCTTCTTCTTCTTCGCTTTCGGTATCGGTTTCATTTTCATCGTCTTCATCATCTGAGCTATCTTCATCATCTAATTCTTCTTTAGACAATTCACTACCAACATGCGTTGCCGCTGCTGGTACATCTTCATCTTCAGCATCGGGATCTAAAAAGCCAATAATGATATCGGTTAAACGAACTTCTTCTGCTTCGAAGTTATCCCACATATCCAATAAGTAGTTTATTGCGGGCGGATATTCAGAAACGCTACGCTGAACTTCTTTGATACCTTCTTCTATACGTTTCGCAATGACGATTTCGCCTTTACGCGTAAGTAGTTCAACGGTACCCATTTCACGCATATACATGCGTACGGGATCGGTTGTGCGACCAATTTCGCTTTCTACTGTGGCAAGTGCTTGTGCGGCTGCTTCGGCTGCATCTTCATCAGTATTAGCTTCGCTCATCATCAAGGTGTCTTGATCGGGCGCATTTTCAAAGACTTGAATGCCCATATCATTAATCATACTAACGATATCTTCAACTTGATCAGAGTCGATAATGTCTTGAGGAAGATGATCATTAACCTGCGCAAACGTTAAATAACCTTGTTCTTTACCTTTGGTTATTAGGTCTTTAAGTCTAGATTGAGGGGCTGATTCCATTGACGAGTGTCCACCTATGTATTATAAATATGGGTTGTAAAATATGCGCTTAAAACATGAGTAAAAAACACTAGTAAAAGCTAATAAATGACGCAATAAAGCGGCAAATTATAGCGAATTTTCAACTTAGTTACCAGCAAATATACTGCCTTAATCGCTTGTTAACATTTATACCTGCTAATTTTGCAGATACCGACTCAGTATAGTTAAAATTAGCGATTAAGCATTGAGTATTGCTTGTAATTCTAACTTTTCTTCTGCCGTCATTTGTCCTGCGCGTGCTTTTTGCAATAACACTTCTGCGCGTTGCTCAACAAAATTGTTTAATAACTTTTCAATACTATCAAGAAACACGTCCGTTGCGGCTTCAGCTTCAACATGGTGTTGCCAACACATTAATTTTGCTAATTGAGCGCCTTGCTCTGTACCACGAAAGTATTCAAGTAGTTGTGGTGATTTAATGCTGGGGTTTTGCTGACAAACAGCTAACACCTGCATTAATAGCGCTATACCTGGCACTGTTAAGGGCTGCAGTACATTAATATCACCTAAACTATTAGCTATATGGGGATGTTCTAATAATAAAGCAAGGGCTAATCTTACCGGTGTTACTTTTGTACTAACTTTAACACGTGTTTTAACTACTTCACCTTGTAAACTTTTAGTAAACTTACTGAGAAATTGTTCACTACCTGTACCAAAATTATTGGCAATTTCATTGAGTATGGCATCTTTTAAAATACTGGCAGGTAGTTTAGATAAGTACGGCTGGAATGACTCAACTAGCGCAGCTCGCCCTTCAAGGGATGTCATATCGACTCTTTGCATAAGTTGTTCAAACAAGAATTTAGATAATGGCATGGCATTATCAAGCATACTTTCAAAAGTAAGTTGTCCTTGGCTTTGTACTAATGAGTCAGGGTCTTCACCATCAGGTAAAAAAACAAACTTTAATGAAAAGCCATCTCGAATAAGTGGTAAGGCGTTTTCCATTGCACGCCACGCGGCTTCGCGCCCTGCTCTGTCACCATCGTAACAACAAATAACTTCTGGCACAGTTCTAAATAAGGTTTGTAACTGCTCGAACGTTGTTGCTGTGCCTAATGAGGCAACGGCGTAATTAACACCATGTTGTGCTAACGCGACAACATCCATGTAACCTTCAACAACAATGAGCCTTGTTAGTTGTTTATTTGCTTGTTTGGCTTCATACAAACCATACAGTTCTTGGCCTTTATGATAAACGCGGGTTTCTGGCGAGTTTAAGTACTTAGGTTTTTCATCGCCTAAAACACGACCGCCAAAACCAATAACACGGCCACGTTTATCGCTAATAGGAAACATGATACGACCACGAAAACGATCATAAGGTCGATTTTTATCACCAGCAATCGCCATGCCTAAGTCAATTAATTGCTGGTTAGCTTGGCCATTACGTGAAAAAGTACTCATCATACCGTCCCAAGCATCGCTGATATAACCAATACCAAAACGCTTTACCACTTCGCCACTTAAACCTCTGCCTTTTAAGTAGCTAATGGCTTTTTCTTTGTCACTTGCCACTTTTAATTGTTGCTGGAAGAAGCGGCTAATTTGCGCCATTAATTCATAGTCGTCTTGTTTTTGCTGATAGACTTTTTGTTGACGGCGTTGCTCTTCTGGACTGGCGGTGTTCTCTTCTCGGATAACTTCAACACCACAATATGAAGCAAGCTCTTCAACGGCATCAACAAAGTCGAGGCGGTCAAATTCCATCAAAAAGGAAATGGCATTACCGTGTTCACCACAGCCAAAACAGTGATAAAACTGTTTGTCTTGGCTCACTGTAAACGAGGGAGATTTTTCATTATGAAATGGGCAACAAGCTTGGTGGTTTTTACCTGCTTTTTTTAAGGGAACTCGGCTATCAACCAAATCAACAATATCTACTCGGTTGAGTAAGTCATCAATAAATTGTCGAGAAATGCGTCCAGCCATAATAGTAAGGGTCACCGATAAAGGAAAATACAACGCGATTATTCTACACAATCTCGGTAGAGAAATCAGTAGTTGCTGATATTAGCTACAACAACATAATAAAATAATGAATACTAATCGGGCTAATTGCTAAGACAAAATACAGGGACAAAAAAACCGTAATAACTAAAGCCATTACGGTTTTTTATATATTTTATTATGTATTAATTGTAGTGTTCGCAAACTGCGTAAACTATAAAGCCTGTAGCCTTGCTCTTACTTGACCGCTTACTGCGCCCATGTCAGCTTTACCTTGCATTACAGGTTTTAATAGCGCCATTACTTTACCCATATCAGCCATTGAGGCTGCTTCAGATTCTATAATCGCGTTATTTATTAATGCATTAATTTCTTCTGCGTTAAGCGGCTCTGGCATAAAAAATTCTAACGCCGTTATTTCAGCGGCCTCTTTTTCTGCCAATTCATCACGACCGCCTTCAGTAAACATTTTAATTGACTCTTTACGTTGTTTAACCATTTTGGTCAATATCGCGGTAATGTTGTCATCTGTTGCTTCGGTGTTGTGATCAATTTCTGCTTGCTTAACAGCAGAAATTGCCATGCGAATAACGCCAAGACGTAACTTGTCTTTGGCTCGCATAGCAATTTTCATTTCATCGTTGAGTTGACTTAGAAGTGACATTTTCTCTCCATAATAGGCAAGCTCTTAGAAATTTGCATACCCGTTCTACTTGAATAGGCTGGTTTAGAAATACCTTCTACTGCGTGATTGATGTAGATGAGGGCTAGCCTTTTCACAATCAATGCCTGCTTATAAGGCGTTTCTAACTTCAGCTGAATTTTATATCTTCAAATGGAGCGGGTATTTACTAAGGAATATCTTAGTACATGCGAACGCGACGAGCGTTCTCGCGAGAAACTTTTTTAGCAGCACGTTTAACAGCAGCTGCTTTTTTACGTTTACGTTCCCAAGTTGGTTTTTCATAACATTCGCGACGACGAACTTCTGAAAGGATTCCTGCTTTTTCACATGAACGTTTAAAACGACGTAATGCAACGTCAAATGGTTCGTTTTCTCTTACTTTAATTACTGGCATGTACTTTATTACCTTAGGGTATCTATATAAATCGGTGATGGATTTCTACTAAACAGACACTAGATTCGACACTATCATCATAGCTAACATAAGTTGAGCTATATTGATTTTATCGATACTTGCGTAATGTTTGCTTCATCTACACCCGCTCTATCAAAAAAAATTGGTGACATATTCTACTACTAAGTGTTCGCTAATGTAAAGTGTTATAAGAATCTTATTAAATGAATACCGTAAGTAATCTAAACTCGACTTAATAACCCCTTATTTAGAAGCTACTTTTACTGACTTTAGCGTTTAATACACGTGCAATAGACTCGCTATTGACGCGTGTATTTGCCTTGAATTAAGCAAAACTATCACGTGAGATAGTAAAACAAAAACATAAGCGACATATTTCAACACATAAGAGTATTTTTAAACCAAGTTCAGATTAAATAGGCTGGTGTCTGCTTAGTAAACACAGTAAAATCACCAAATTAATGGGCTTTTATTGTTGCTACTTATGCTGTGATTTATTTCGATAAGTCATGTTGGTCGTATTTCTAATTTTTTAGTCTTCTTTTACGCTTTATTAAGCGTTTTTTGCATTACTTTTGAGAGTATATTTATGCGTATTTTGGGTATTGAAACTTCTTGTGATGAAACTGGCATCGCCATTTATGATGACGGTCAAGGCGACAGCCCTGAAGGTATACTCGCGCATCGTTTATATAGTCAAATCGCGGTTCATGCTGATTACGGTGGCGTAGTACCTGAACTTGCTTCAAGAGATCATGTCCGTAAAACTATTCCTTTAATTAAAGAAGTGTTGGCTGATGCTAACCTAACGCCACAAGATTTAGATGGTGTTGCTTATACTGCTGGCCCGGGTTTAGTGGGCGCGCTTTTAGTCGGCTGCTCTATTGGCCGCAGCTTGGCGTATGGCTGGGATTTACCTGCAGTGCCTGTGCATCATATGGAAGGTCATTTATTAGCACCTATGCTAGAAGATGATGTGCCTGAATTTCCGTTTGTGGCATTGTTAGTGTCTGGTGGTCATACCATGCTAGTGCGTGTTGACGCTATTGGCGAATACAAGCTACTAGGCGAGTCAGTTGATGATGCAGCCGGTGAAGCCTTTGATAAAACAGCAAAACTACTAGGCTTAGATTACCCTGGCGGTCCGGCATTATCTAAAATGGCACAAAGCGGCGTAGTAGGACGCTTTAAATTACCACGCCCGATGACAGACAGACCCGGTTTAGATTTCAGTTTTAGTGGTTTAAAAACGGCGGCAGGTACGTTAGTGCGTAAAGAATGCCAAGACTTAAGCGAAGCTGAATTGACACAAACCCATGCAGATATTGCCAACGCTTTTCAAAAAGCGGTCGTTGATACTTTAGCAATAAAATGTAAACGTGCTTTGCAGCAAGAAAAGCTGAATCGATTAGTTATTGCCGGTGGCGTAAGCGCCAACACTGCTCTACGCGAGCAATTAGCAGTAACCACTAAAAAACTAGGTGGCAGTGTTTTTTATCCTCGCCCTGAATTTTGTACTGATAACGGCGCTATGATTGCTTATGCGGGTATGCAACGTTTAAAAGCGGGTACTCATGCTGATTTAACCTTTAAAGCGAACCCTCGCTGGGCATTAGACTCACTTCCTTCGGTAACAAAAGCCTAATAATTTAGTTAACGCCGTTTACTAACGGCCTAGCTAAATTTTATGATTAATTTTACTTTCAGTGCCTTTAAGTAGGCGCTTAATATTATCTCGATGGCGAAGTATGATTAAACCGCTAAGCATTATCGTTGGGTAAACATAAAGCGGTTTTAATAAGTAAACATACCATGGTGCCATCGACACTGTAATAATAGCCGCCAAGCTAGAGTACTTACTTACTTTCACCACCAATAACCAAGTCAAAATTAACAAGCCGCCCAAGGTAAACCCTATCGGTAACAATGTACCTAAGGCTGTGGCTACGGCTTTACCACCTTGAAAATTAAAAAATATTGGATACATATGCCCTAAACAGGCAGCAACACCAATAAAGCCTAAATAGAGCGGTTCCATCGCTAAAAAGTAAGCCCCCCAAACAGGGATAGTCCCTTTAAGCACATCCAAAAATAATACCGTTGCCGCAGTAAGTTTGTTACTCATGCGTAATACGTTGGTTGCACCAGGGTTTTTAGAACCTGCTGTTCTCGGGTCTGGTAAGCCAACAAATTTACAAACCAATATAGCACTAGAAATAGAGCCTATTAAATAAGCAACAATAATCATAGTGAAAAGAAGTAGTAGCATCTAGGTAGTAAAGTCCATTAGTCCGCACAAATAAGTACAAAAAGGTAATTCTCATTCTATCTTCATCTGTGCTAGTTTTTCTAGCACTTCGCAGGTAAAATTGCTTTTATTTTGTAACAATAACAATGTTACGTCTCTAATTTTATGAAAAAGTTCTCACAAGGTAGTAGGTAAGTCATGGATAAGGTGTTAATTAAAGGGTTAAGTATTCAAACCACTATTGGTTTTTATCAGTGGGAAAAAGAAATAAAGCAAACCTTAGTGATAGATCTCGCTATGGGCTGGAACATCGCTGATGCTGCGTTAAACGATGAGTTAGCAAAAACGTTAAATTATGCTGAAATTTCAGAAGCTATTGAGCGCTTTGCCAACGAAAATCCTGTTGATTTAATTGAAACACTTGCTGAACGCTTAGCGAGTTATTTAATGACCCAATACCTAATCCCTTGGTTAAAACTGACTATAGGTAAGCCTGGCGCGGTACATAATGCGCAAACGGTTGCGGTAGAGATTGAGCGTGGTAAACAAACCACAGAGACTTCTCTTTAATGGCGCAAATATACATATCACTGGGCAGTAATATTGAACGTGAATACTATGTTAAAGCGGGACTACTTTCTTTAGCTCAAGCGTTTGAACTGCCCTTTGAAGCATTAACCTTGTCATCACTATTTGAAAGCGAATCGGTCGGTTTTACTGGCGATGCTTTTTATAATATGGTTATTGGTATCACCTGCCCTCATAGCATTGAACAAGTAGTCACCATGTTGCGTGACATTGAAACCTCTCATGGTCGTGACCATACAGCTAAAAAGTTTAGTCCACGCGGTTTAGATCTCGATTTGTTATTATACGATGATTTAATTATTAATCAGCCCGCACAACTTCCTCGTGATGAAATAACAAAAAATGCTTTTGTATTATGGCCATTGAGTCAAGTAGCGCCAAACTTAGTCCACCCTATTTTAAAAAAGAGCTATCAAGATTTATGGCAAGATTACAACAAACGTAGTCAACAACTCAGTATCGTTGAAAGCTGCTGGTAAAGTAGCTTGGATATATATACCTATAAAAAACATACATAAAAGTTAAAGGACAACCAGCAACACATGAGCACTTTAGAAATAATCATTCTGGCTTTATTACAAGGCTTAACCGAATTTTTACCCATTTCCAGTTCCGCCCATTTGATATTACCTTCACAAATTTTGGGTTGGCAAGATCAAGGCTTAGCCTTTGACGTTGCCGTACATGTTGGTACTTTATTAGCTGTAGTTATGTATTTTCGTAAAGAAGTAAGCGTGATGGCCGTTGCTTGGTTAGGTACCGTTGGTGTTGGTCCAGAAAAAGGTCAAGCTAGTTTTGATGGTAAATTAGCCTGGTGGATTTTACTGGCAACTATTCCTGCAGGCTTATTTGGTTTATTAGGTAAAGACTTTATTGAAGCGCATTTACGCTCAGCTTTAGTCATTGCCTTAACAACATTACTCTTTGGGTTTTTATTAGGTTTTGCCGATGTAAAAGCGGGTCATCGTACTGAGCATAAACCGATGGAAAAACTCGGTTTTAAAGGAGCTATGTTAATTGGCTTAGCACAAGCTGTGGCTCTTATTCCCGGTACCTCCCGCTCAGGTATCACCATGACTATTGGTTTGATGCTTGGTTTAAGTCGTGATAACGCGGCACGCTTTTCATTTTTATTGTCGATACCAGCCATTACCATGGCAGGAAGTTATTTAACGTTAAAGTTGGTCTTATCAAGCGAAGCTGTTGATTGGTTTGCCATGGGCTTAGGCAGTTTAATAGCCTTTATTAGCGCCTATGCCTGTATTCATTACTTCCTTATTTTATTAGAAAAGTTAGGTATGATGCCGTTTGTTATTTATCGATTACTTCTCGGCTTTGGTTTGCTTTGGTTTATATTAAATTAACAAAAAGTATCGCGATAACCTCAGTAAGCTAACCGTATTTAATTAACCTATAAATTAATATATACATTACTATCTAAATAACAGATTTGAGAATAAAAATATGATTGCTATTACCTTAGATAACTTTCAACAAGTCATTGTTGATCAATCAAAAGAAAAATTAGTACTGGTAAGCTTTTGGGCAGAACAAATACCTGAAAGTGTTGCCTTACGCGATAAACTTGCCGCTAGACTGGCAAACTTAGATGACCATATCATTTTGGCGACAGTAGATTGTCAAAGCCAAGGGCAAATAGCACAACAGTTTGGCATTGAAGGTTTACCTACCGCTATACTATTAAAAGATGCACAACCACTTGATGGTATTTCAGGGCCTCAAGATGATGCTAGCATCGCCGTATTTTTAGATAAACATTTACCTAAAGCTGAAGATATTTACCTTGAGCAAGCAAAAACCGCACTGGCTAACAAGCAATTAACAGAAGCCACTAATGCGATTATGCAAGCCTACCAAGCAGATAATAGTCGTGCTGATATTAAACTAGTATTAATTGACGTTTATTTACAAACGGGAAAAGCGAGTGAAGCAAAAGCGTTATTAGCGACTATCACTTTAGTTGACCAAGGTAGCGAGTATCAAGCGTTAATGGCCAAAGTAGAGTTAGCCGAACAAGCAGCTAACTCACCTGAAATTAAAGCATTAGAAGCGCAGTTAAAGGCAGCACCTGGTGATATTAACCTGAACCAACAGCTAGCAGCACAGTACAGTCAAGTAAATCGCCAAGAGGATGCCTTAACAATATTATTTCGTTTAGTACAAGCCGGTGATGAAGGCACAAAAGCAAGAAGCAAGGAGCTGTTTCTCGATGTGTTAAAAGCCTTACCCGATGGTGATCCATTGGCAATAAAATTCCGCCGAAAGCTTTACACTTTACTGTATTAATAACAAACGGATTAATTTATTAGCCAACTCTTCAAGACCATTATTAGCTCTCATCAGTACCTGTCATCCCCTACATAGCGACCTAGACGAGACCATAAAATAACGAAGCCCAACTCAGTAATGCGTTGGGCTTTTTTTATGCTTTTAAGCGCAATCTAAGCGAGGTTAGCCAGTTTAGCCACGAAAAAAAACAATAAAACCAGTGTTATTATGTTGCGCGTCTACGACTAATGATTGAGTCTTTTTTACTGCTTATGGTTAGCAATAAGCACTACGTTAAGATAGGATATGTCGCTGAAATATAGCTAAATCTTTAAAGTCGTGAACAAAGGTAATAAAAAATAATGGACAATACTGCTAAATCAACACTTGAGCCAAAATCTGAGCCTCAACCTGACAGAGATGAACTCAGTTACCAACAAAAATATAAACCAAGTTCAGCATTTAATACCCGTGAAGAATATTTAGAGCATGAATTGCAAATTATGGCGCCCAGACGCTGGCGTCCCAACTTACCCTTTAGGGATTATCGTTTTGAGTTAGAAGATGCTATTCCCGCCATGGCGGCGACTATAGGCAAAGTGGTGATGGTTGGCGCTATAGCCGCCACCTTTGCTGCACCGCTTGGACTAGATGATGGCTTTGTATTGGCCAACGTACGCTACGAACTGTTAATAGCCGCGGTTTTCATTGTGCTTTTCTCTGGTTTTTTATTACCGACGGCTAACCTAGCCGGTACTCATGGTCCATTAATTCCACTTATTCCTATTGTCGTTGCTGCTGGTGGTCACCCCATGGCATTTGGCTTACTCATTGGCGCATTTGGCCTACTGTTAGCTATTAGTAAAGGCGGCAGTATGCTGGCCAACTTAACAAGTAAAGGAGTTTGCGGAGGTCTATTACTGTATCTTGGTTTTGTCGGCACTACGTCACAGGTTAAGAAACTATTCGCTTGGGGCGAAGATATCGGTATGACACACATCCCTTTTGTGGTTATTCTCTGTACTATTTTATTATATGCCTTGCTTGAACACCAAGGAAAGCGTTGGTTAGCCGTACCGTTAAGCTGTGTGTTAGGTGGTACGTTAGCCTTTGCAATGGGCGCACCTTTTGAGTTTATCACCAGCCCAGGTTTACCTAATATGAATCCAATGTATTGGTGGGGTGAAGATACCGGTTGGATGCTTGGATTACCTACCATTGAAAGTTTTGTGGTTGTACTGCCTTTTGCTATTTTAGCGGTAGCAATGTGGTCGCCTGACTTTTTAGGTCATCAAGTATTTCAAAAAATTAGTTATCCTGAGCGCACTGAAAAAGTACAAATGAACATTGACGATACTATGGTTAATGCCTCTATTCGCCAAACCTTTGGTTCACTTTTAGGGGGAGCTAACTTCGCCTCTTCGTGGGGGACTTACATGGTGCCTGCCGCTATTGCTAAACGCCCTATTCCTGCAGGCGCTTTATTAACCGCTTTGTTTTGTGTTATAGCTGGCATATGGGGCTACCCAATGGATTTAGCAATATGGCAACCCGTGCTGTGTGTTGCTTTAATCGTTGGAGTATTTATCCCTTTACTTGAAGCAGGTATGGAAATGACACGTGAAGGTAAAACAACTCAGTCGGCAGCGATTGTTGTGTTTTCTTCAGCACTGGTTAACCCTGCTTTTGGTTGGGCGCTTACTATATTACTTGATAATCTGGGTTTAATTGGTTGTAAAGAGCGTAGTTTAGAGCTAACTAAAATGAATCGCTGGATTATTCCAGGGGTGATGTTTGTGTTATTAACAACGGTTATGGCGTCGGTAGGCCTGTTACCGGGTATTCCTGCGCTTATTCCTAGCTTTCGTCACTAAGGCTCAGAGCTCTCATACTGAGTTTTTTTAATCGCTTTAACTGACAACATCAGATTAGCCTAACACTAACACGTTAGGTTAATCTGATTGATATACCCGCTAAGGTAAGTGCTCACTAGCGAGGTAGTCATGTGATTGCATTTCTTGTAAGCGGCTCAAACAGCGCTTGAATTCAAACGCTAAACGCCCCCCCGTATACAAATCTTCTAAGGCGACTTCTGCCGACATAATTAATTTAACATTACGTTCATAAAATTCATCAACTAAAGCGATAAATCGGCGCGTAGTATCATCACAATCAGGCCCCATTTCTTTAACATTAGCCATTAATACCGTGTGATAACGCTGGCTTATCACCATATAATCACCCTGACTGCGCGCACTTTCACAAAGCACTGAAAAGTCAAAATACACGATACCATCACTGACTAACACCGTAGCTAACTGACGTTTATTAACCTCAATAGACTGCCCTACTTCACTTTCACCCGTTGATAATTGTTTAAAGTAGTGTTGTAAATTTTTATCGGCTTGTTCATCAAGTGGATAATGAAATATTTCCGCCTGCTCTAACGTTCTTAAGCGATAATCAACGCCACTATCGACATTAACAATATCGGTATTTTCATTAATTAATTTTATCGCCGGTAAAAATCGCTCTCGCTGTAAACCATTACGGTATAGCTCATCAGGAATAATGTTAGAGGTGGCAACTAAAGTAACATTTCGAGCAAATAACTCTTCAAAAAGTGTCCCTAGAATCATCGCATCGGTAATGTCTGAAACAAAGAACTCGTCAAAACAAATAATGCGTGTTTCGCTAGCAAATTTTTTCGCAATAATTTTTAATGGATCAGATTGCCCTGATAAACTTTTTAATTCTTGATGAACGCGGTGCATAAAACGATGAAAATGGACACGCATTTTGTTATCAAACGGGAGGCTTTCAAAAAAAGTGTCTACTAAATAGGTTTTTCCTCGCCCTACCCCACCCCAAAAGTACAACCCCTTAACAGGATCAAGCTTTTGCTTTTTATAAATTTTCTTCCAGCGGTTAACCACTTTTTTAAAACTTGATACGGCAACTGGCTTACTAAGTAAATCGTCATATAAACGTTGCAGGTGCATAACCGCGTTTTCTTGCGCTGCATCAAAAAGAAAATCATCTCTGGTTAAATCCTGCTTATATCTATTTAAAGGAGTGAGCTTTATCATTGAGAGCCTATATTTATTAATATATAAAATATGTTTTTACTAGGGGTCGTTGCATTTTAGAAGTTCAACAAACCGTAATTTTTTACTAAACAATTTTTTTTTGCTGGTAGTATAATCATCTTGGCATTATATTAATACCAAACGTATGAATACTCGATATACAAATACAGTAGGGTCGGTTGTTCTTTCAAGATCACTTTTGCAGCAACTTGTTGGCTAGTGATACAAGACTGAGCCTTTTCCTGTGGTTGTTCACATAAAAAGGCGATAACGCCGTAAAAGTGAGCAACAAGCGCTTTTATCTCGAACAAAATTTAACCGCGAAAGGTCAATAGACCCTAGTACTAAACGAATTTATTTCTCTTTACAAGGTAAGGTAACTCAATGGATGTAGTAATAGCCCTCGTCATTTTTATTATTGGCGGACTTGGTGGTTTTTTAGCAACCCGTTTTTTGTCTAGCTCAAGCCAAGAACAACGTAGACTAATAGAACAAGTAAATAAAAGTGAAACCGCTTTAGCACAATATAAAGTTGATGTTGCTGAACATTTAGCAAGCTCTGCTAAATTACTTGATCAAATGAATAACACCTGTCAAACGGCAATGAAGCAAATGCAAGAGAGTACTAAGTTATTGCAAAAAGCGACCGATGCAGAAGTTGATAACATGCCGTTTTTCTCTGAAGAGACTCAGCAACAACTTGCTCAAACGGCAGCATTGCGTCATCAAAGTCGCAGCATCGAAATTCCTGAAACAACAGAGCCCCCTTTAGATTATTCTGATGGTCCAAGTGGTTTATTTGTTGACCAGAAACAAAAAGTTACATCCGCAGGGTAATTTGATACATGATTTACTGAACTAAAGTCTTTTAGTTCAGTCTATTTTAGGGTAATTATAAAAAGTTAACTACGTACTAGTTAACTTTTTGTTTGTTTTTATTTATTGGCTTATTTGTCTAACAATAATAATTCTCGGAGAACTCTTAAATATGAAAAAGCCCTTTAAACCATCTGCGTCTGCAAAATTATCTAAATTATCTCTTGTCATCAGCGCCGCTTTATTCTCATCGGCTTTAGCACTGACTAGTGCCCCTGCTCTCGCAAATTTACCCCCACAAGTAGATGGTCATGTCATGCCCAGTCTAGCTCCTATGCTTGAGCATGCCACTCCTGCCGTGGTCAGTATTTCTGTTGTTGGTACACATGAAGTATCACAACAAAATGTACCTGAAGCCTTCAAGTTTTTCTTTGGTAACAGAGGGCAAAATCAAGCACAGCAGCGACCTTTTCGAGGCCTAGGCTCAGGCGTCATTATTGATAGTGATGAAGGCTATATTGTTACCAACAATCACGTAATAGAAAATGCTGACAAAATCATGATCACTTTAAAAGATGGTCGTCAAATAGAAGCGAAAAAGCTTGGTAGTGATGCAAAAAGTGATATTGCCTTATTGCAAATTGAAGCCAAAAATTTACATAGCATTAAGCTCGCTGATTCTGATAATTTACGCGTCGGTGACTTCACCGTTGCTATTGGTAGCCCCTTTGGTTTAGGACAAACCGTTACCTCGGGTATTGTCAGCGCACTTGGTCGTAGTAACTTAAATATTGAACAATATGAAGATTTCATTCAAACCGATGCGGCAATAAACAGTGGTAACTCTGGTGGCGCGTTAGTGAACTTACGTGGTGAGTTAATAGGTATTAATACTGCCATTTTAGGTCCTGGTGGCGGCAATGTTGGTATTGGGTTTGCTATTCCAAGTAATATGATGCATAACCTTGTTAGCCAAATCATTGAGTTTGGTGAGGTACATCGCGGTATCCTTGGCGTATCAGGGCACAGTGTCAACAGTGAAATAGCCAAAGCAATGGAGCTAGAAACCAATCAAGGTGGTTTTATTGCTCAAGTAATGCCTGATTCAGCTGCTGATGAAGCAGGGATTAAAGCCGGCGATGTCATTGTCGCCATGAATGGTAAACCTATAAAAAGCTTCTTTGAGTTACGCGCGAAAATAGGCTCAATAGGTGCGAATAAAAAGGTAAACCTAACAGTCATAAGAGATGGTGATACTAAAACATTTACCGTTAAGTTAAAGCAAGACCAAAGCGCAGAGATTGCTGCAGCCAGTATCCATACTATGCTAAAAGGTGCGCAATTAACAAATGACAGTAAAAAACAAGCGGTAGTCATAGAAAACGTAGCGGAAGGTTCACCTGCTCACATGGCGGGTTTTAAGGCGGGTGATATCATTATTGGCGTTAACCGTAGCCGTATTAAAGATATAGCTCAGTTGCGTGATCAACTAAAAGACACCAGTGGTGTGCTAGCGATAAACATTATTAGAGGTAATATTTCGCAGTACATAATGATACGTTAAGCACGATTATCTAATGATTAGCTCCTGTTATTGGATTACAGGAGCTAATAACAAGCGCTTTTTTTATGTTACACTAAAAATATCGGTCGCATATAATATTAGATAGCCTTTGAAAATCATCTCTTCACTAAAATATATAATAACAGCAGTAAGTTACGGCGTCCTTATCGCGGTAATTTTATTACTTTTCATGCCAAATTTAGTACCTAACTTAAGCGATAGTAGCTTAGCAAAAAGTCTTTTTAAAGGCGGTCAAAGCCAAAAGGCGCCATTGTCTTTTGCTAAAGCCGTTAGCATTGCCAGCCCAGCCGTTGTAAATATTTATTCTGAACAAATAGAAGTCAACCCACAGTATGGCCGTAAACCTCGAAAAAGCACCCGTTTAGGCTCAGGGGTAATAATGAGTACCCATGGCTATATATTGACTAACTTACATGTTATTCGCCAAGCAGACCTTATACAGGTGTTATTACAAAATGGTCAGGTGTATCCTGCTGAACTCATTGGTTTTGATCATTATACCGATTTAGCGGTACTAAAAATAAATGCCAGTAACCTACCCGTTATTCCACAAAAAGAACAACAAGTATCTCTGGTTGGCGACATAGTACTTGCCATTGGTAATCCATTAAATTTAGGCCAAACAGTGACTCAAGGGATTATTAGCGCCACTGGACGTAATGGTTTAAGTAACACTAGTTATTTAGAATTTTTGCAAATGGATGCTGCGATTAATGAAGGTAATTCAGGCGGTGCACTGATTAACAGTAACGGTACTTTAGTGGGGATTAATTCAAGAAAATTTACTCAGTCAAATCCTCAGCTATCGATTCAAGGCATTTTCTTTGCCGTACCTTATCAATTAGCGTACAAGATTATGCGTCAAATCATTGAAAATGGTAAGGTTGTACGTGGTTGGTTAGGTGTTGCCACACAAAACTATCATAATGAATTTAAAGGTTTTGTTATTGAGGAGATTATGAATAATAGCCCCGCCCAAGCGGCTGGCTTACAGGTTGGTGATGTGGTGTATCAAATAGACAATCAAGCGATAAAAAATGTCACCGATGCTTTAGATATTATTGCAGAAACCCAACCCAATACAGAGCTAACCTTTAAGATTTACCGACGAGGTAACCCTATTGAAGCTAAAGTAAAAATTATAGAGTTACCAAGCTAATTAAAGTGAGTGGATTGCATTGTATTAAGTGAGTAAATTAGGCTAATAACAGCCGAAAAAAAGGCAGACCGTAGTAATACAGTCTGCCTTTTTTCATGATTATCTTGATAAGTACGGCTTATGAATCTAACTCAAGTAAGTATTTCACTAAATTTTGATAGTCTTGCTCAAAGTTATTAGCGTCTAATTTACTTGGATCAATTTTATATTTACCGTTAACAATGATGGTAGGTACGCCAGTTAATACACGTTTTTCAGCCATAGTATCTTGATATTTCTTGAGTGTTTTAGCTTGTGAGTTAACACTAAAGCTTTTCATTAATTTATCAAACTGTTCACCATCAGCACCATTTAGCACGAAGATATTTCTTAAGTCTTTTTCTGAGGTGATCACCGCGCGCTGTACTTGAATATAATTAAATATCGCACCAATTAATTTGTCAGCATCTCCTAATTGCTCAGCAACAATAGTCGCTTTAGTAATCATATTTTGTACTGTCGGGCTAGCTCCGCGTAAGAAATCAACATGGTTACGTTCAAACGATGCATCTTCAGGCAAAGTCTTTTTAAGATTATGCATGATAGGCTCAAACTTAAAACAGTGACCACAATATACTGAGAAGTATTCTCTCACTTCTTTTTTCTTCGTTACCGTTTCATTAACTTTAGTATACTGCTCGCCTTCTGTGTATTGTGCAGCTGAAACGCTTAACGATAAAGCCAACAGTGGCATTAGCAAAAGAGATTTTAGTATTCTATTCATTATTATTTCCTAAAGTAAAAACGTTATCCTGTGAAGAATAAGGTTAAAAGTTATTCAAACTCAATGGTGGTTGTTGCAATGCTGACATTTGCTCTTTCAGCATAAGTATTTGCTGTTCCCAATACTTTTCAGTATTAAACCAAGGAAAGTTTTGTGGGAAAGCGGGATCGAGCCAACGTTTACATAACCACGCCATATAATTAACAACACGCATGGTTCTTAGTGATTCTATCAAAAGAAGTTGTTCATTTTCAAACGTAAAGAACTCTTCATAACCCATTAATAGTGTATCAAGTTGTAACAACTGTTGCTGCCTGTCACCTGAGAGCATCATCCAAAGGTCTTGAATAGCAGGACCTGTTCGACAATCATCTAAATCGACAAAGTGGGGTCCTTCGTCACGCCATAAAATATTACCAGCATGACAATCACCATGTAACCGAATTTGCTGCGTGCGCTTAACGGCTAAATATTGTTTAGCTGCAACCTCAATCACCTGATCTAAAATTGTAAAAAAGGCTGTGCTTAATTGCTTAGGCACATAATTGGAAGCAAGAATAGTTTCACGTGCTTTAAACAATAATTCTTCACTATTAAAACTTGGTCGATGAACAAAGTCTTTTTGCGATGCAACCGCATGAATGCGACCAATAAAGCGTCCCATCCATTCTAGTTGATTGAGGTTATCCACCTCAAAAATACGGCCACCGCGACAAGGAAACACAGCAAAATGATAGCCTTGATATTCAAATAAGCTTTGCCCGTTCACTTTAAGTGGCGCAATAATAGGCAACTCATGCTTAGCTAACTCAAAAGAAAACTTATGTTCTTCTTTGATTTGTGCGAGCTCCCAGCGTTGTGGCCGGTAAAACTTAGTGACATACTTAACTAAGTTTTCATCATGAAACTGATAAACACGGTTTTCATAGCTATTAAGCGCTAATAAACCACTATCAACACCAAAGCCCGCACTTTCTATGCCATCGATAATTAAATCAGGTGACAAGGCACTAAAGTCAAATGATGCCATTAGCGTTTATTAAAGAATCGGCTTTCTTGCTCGATTCTTACATCATCTTTAGGGTCAACTTGCTCAATGACAAAGGTAATGTCATTCATGTAACTTTCTAGTTCATAAGGGTCAACCGAAATACTAATAGGCAGTGTAAAAACCTTAGCGGCTCCCACAACAACTTCTTGCTCACCATGCCATGTGGTATTGTCGATCCCCTTAACAGAGAGCTTATAAGTATTGTCTGTTTGCGACATATTAAGAATTTTTAAGGTATAAACATTTTCAATATCACCGTTAAAGTTTTCTTTTGCCAACTCAGTACGATCACGCATGATATCTAAAGATAGCGGCACTCTATTAACAATTTCAAGCACTAACATACTACTCATAATAACGAGCAATATTGCGTACCCAATAAGTTTAGAGCGTACTAGGTGAACTTTTTTGCCTTCGAGTTCATGCTCAGTAGTATAACGAATAAGGCCTTGTTCATAATTCATCTTACTCATCACCCCTGAACAAGCATCAACACAAGCACCACAGTTAATACATTCATATTGCAAACCGTTACGGATATCGATACCGGTTGGGCAAACTTCAACACATAAATTACAGTCTATACAATCCCCTAGCCCCATGGCTTTGTGATCTTGTTTACGACCACGAGGACCACGACTTTCACCACGCTTAGCATCATATGAAACCGTTAAGGTGTCTTTATCAAACATAGCAGACTGAAAGCGCGCATAAGGACACATATGCAAACAGACAGTTTCACGCATAAAACCCGCATTACCGTAAGTCGCAAAGGTAAAAAAGGCTAAAATACCTGCCATCATTACCGTGGTATTTAACGTGAAAACATTAATAAATAATTCTTGCATCGGCGAAAAATAACCCGCAAAAGTCATTGCGGTTAATAGGGAGAATAATAGCCAAGCACTATGCTTTAAGGTTTTTCGTGTGAGTTTATTAACATTCCTTTTTTGCGCGTCGAGCTTCCTGCGCTGATTAGCCGTACCTTCAATTTTTTCTTCAAACCAAATGAAAATAAAGGTCCACACCGTTTGCGGGCAGGTGTAACCACACCAAACACGACCAAGGAATGTGGTAACAAAAAACAGTACGAAGGCGCCAAAAATAAAAATCCAAGCGAGTAAGGTTAAGTCTTGTGGCCAAAGTGTTAAGTTAAAGATAGTAAATCGCTGTTCACTAATATCAAACAAGACCGCTTGATGACCATTAAACTGAAGCCATGGAACAATTAAAAAAAGACCAAAGAAAACAAGGTTTATACGTTGCCTTAATTTTTGGAAAAAACCAGTGATATTACGTACATATATTGTATCACCTGGTTTGTAACGTGCTTTGCCCGTTTTTTTATTAGTGGCTACGTTAACGTTTTTAACTGGAATATGCTGCTCTACTACTGCCTTCTTAGTTTCAGGTGTAGAAGATGATTGGTCGTTTGCTCTCACGATAAATCCTTGGTATGGGGAAATAACTACTAACAGACTACTCGTTAGCATCATAAAGAGAAGTGATTTTATTAATTACAGCCTATAATAACTGATACCTTTAAGCTGGCTAATTACTATATACTATTCTCTTAGCGAATATTATATAGCATTTTATGAAAAAATTATTGATCTTAATCGTTGCCGTAGCGCTCTACTTACATTTTTATCCAAATGAAACACTCACTAACTTCTACCATAAGCAGAAACAGTTTTTAGTTAATGAGTTTGGTAAATTTAGTGATACTAAGCTGCGTTTAAAAGCTAATAAAATCTATCTAGATTTAGAAAATGATTTAGCGAACTTTTCAGAAAAAGAAATAAAGCACTTAAAAGAGATAACCGCCTCAAGAGATAATGTTAAAGCTTTTCATTTAACGTTCTGTAAAACCGCGCAAAGAGATATTGATTTTCATATAAATAATCAAAAGAAAGTATGCGCGACGATAAACCGCCATGTAAAAATGCTTTAAACCTTACTGCGAATAGTCGCTGTTAAATAGTGACTTAACACTCACGCATAAACGACTTAAGCAATATAAGTAACATTAGCCTAGATACGATTCACTAGACAGCCTCACCAATAACTTAGCAAAATTTTCACTCACTTGTTTTTGTTCAACATGCTGTTGTGCTTTTATTTGCCATACCCCATTAACCATCACATCAAAAACAGGGTTTTGCTGACTCGCAAAGATCATACTATCGAGTAGCTGTGCATTATTACTCGCAAATAATTGTGTTTGTTCACTATCAAGTACTAATAAATCGGCTTGTTTACCAACGGCTAAAAAACCGGTATTGCTATTAGTACTGATAGCGCCACCTTTTGCGGCTTGTTGCCATAAGTTTTCTCCTACTGAGGCTAATTTTATGGATGATAAAATAGCACGCTGCTGCCTAATAAGGCGTTGAGCGTATTCAAGCCAGCGTAATTCTTCAATAGGATTAACTGAAATATGGCTGTCAGAACCTATGGCAATAGTGCCTTGTTCAGCGAGAAATTCTGCCGTAGGAAAGATAC
Organism: Colwellia ponticola; assembly: GCF_005885605.1. Lineage (GTDB taxonomy): Bacteria > Pseudomonadota > Gammaproteobacteria > Enterobacterales > Alteromonadaceae > Colwellia > Colwellia ponticola. The sequence goes on from NZ_SZVP01000001.1 coordinate 326,195, forward strand.
CATCACCTAAATTGGCTTCGGTTGTTGGGCAAATACCAACAGTGGCTTGAGTCGCGATAATAGCTTTTCTTTCGTCCTCATTGATATGAGTGGCATGGATTAAGCACCAATGTTTATCAAGCTCGATATTGTCAAGTAACCATTGCACTGGACGCTTACCGTAATGCTTTATGCAATCATCCACTTCTTGTTGTTGCTCACTAATATGGATATGAATAGGCGCGTTTTTATCTAAATTACGCAGGTGACTGATAGCACTTATCAAGGCTTTTTTATTAACAGCACGTAACGAATGTGGGGCAATACCAATATTAGTATTAGGGTATTGCTGACTTAAGTCAAAACAATCACTGACTAGTTGATTAAATTGTTCTGTAGAATTAATAAAACGTTTTTGACCCGTACTAGGGGGTTGTTCACCAAAACCACTATGCTGATAAAGCACCGGCAATAACGTTAAGCCGATACCTGACTCTTTTGCTGCCATAAAAATGGCTTTTGCCATGGTAGCTAAAGAAGGTTCACCATGACTGTCACGATAAGTACTGCCGTCAACATCATGGTGTAAATAATGAAACTCTGCCACACGGGTATAGCCCATTTTGAGCATTTCAATATAAAGCTGCTTGGCAATATTTTTAGCATCTAGGTCTGTTAACTGCGCTAAAAATTGATACATAATTTTTCGCCAAGTCCAGAAACTGTCTTGGCCGTCGCTGCCCTGCTCACTAAAACCAGCAAAAGCACGTTGAAAAGCATGTGAGTGACAATTAACCATACCGGGTATTACCACACCGCGCGCAATTTCAGCGCCTGCTGTCATGCCAGTATCAATCGCGGTGATTATGCCTTGCTCAATAGTAATAGTTTTTTTACTTGCCCAACCATCACTTAATAAAATATTTTCTGCATAGAGTTTCATCTTGTGCTACTTATTTTTGTTAATTGCGTTTGTTTTACTTCTCTCGCTGCTCATTTTATTTATCTTGAGCAAAGTCAGCTAAGCATTGTACAAATAATTGTAGTTTCTCTTTTACTTTCGCAGCTTTTTTTTCATTATATTGCGCGCTGGCTTCGTTCATATAAGTACGCTGTGATAACTCTAATTGAATAGCGTGTATATTTTCTGCTGGGTTACCATAACAACGGGTGATATAACCGCCCTTAAAGCGGCCGTTAATAACACTAGAGTATGGCGCTAAATCAAGCTTTGCTATGTGTTCAATCAACTCTGCGCTACAGCTTTGACCATCAGCACTACCAAAGTTAAAGTCTGGTAACTGTCCTGTAAAAAAACGCGGTACGTGTGACAAAATGGAATGAGCGTCTAATAACACTACTTTGCCATACTGTGTTTTCATATTCGTTAACGTGTTTGTCAATGCTTGATGATAGGGTTGCCAGTAATGCGTTATTCGTCGTTGAATTTCTGCTTGGTTAGGCTCTTTACCAGCCAAATATAACGGCGATAAATTAAATGCGGTCATTGGACAAAGTTCTGTACTATTTGCACCTGGGTATAGGTTGATGCCATCAATATTACGGTTTAAGTCGATAACATAGCGACTATAGTTAGGCTTAATTATTGAGATACCAAGGTCTTGAGCAAAGTCATACAGTTTATCGATAAACCAATCGGTGTCAGGCACTTGGTTCGCAGTAGCCGTCATGGCACACGCTATATCATCAGGAATTAATTGTCCGTTATGGGGCATACTAATCAATACACCAATATTACCTGTGATTAAGTCATAACTGTTATTCATAAAGCCCTCGCTAAGTGAACCATTTTACTTGTATATACAAATTATGGTGAATGAATTTATCATGCGTTAGTTACGCTGAGCAAGGATCTATGGCATTCTTTTTTATTGTGACGTATTGAGTTGTTTTTTTGATAAGCTGTAACACGAGCCACCTATTATTGGTAAAATCTATCGTAACAATAGGTTTTACCGGTTTTACTTAACATAACTAAGCTATCATAATAGCTCTAAGCTAACGAGGTAAGCCAGTAGCTACTGGCATAACCAATACAATTAAGCTGTTAACCTATTAACTATTAATTAAAGGATTTAATCATGTTTACTGATATTACCGGTCAAAAAGTTCCTGCTGTTTCTTTTCCAATTATGAGCGATGACAATTGGAGTACTCGTAACTATGACGATATTTTTGCTAATAAAACCGTTGTCGTTTTTTCATTACCTGGCGCTTTTACACCGACGTGTTCTTCTTCTCACTTACCACGTTATAATGAGCTAGCGCCTAAGTTTTTTGCTAACGGTGTTGATGAAATAGTGTGTGTTTCGGTTAACGATACCTTTGTTATGAATGCTTGGGCAAAAGATCAAAATGCTAGTAACATTAGTTTTATTCCAGACGGTAATGGTGACTTTACTCAAGGTATGGGCTTATTAGTTGATAAAGCTGAAATTGGTTTTGGTAAGCGTAGCTGGCGTTATGCTATGTTAGTTAAAGATGGTGTTGTTGAAAAAATGTTCATTGAACCTGATTTACCAGGCGACCCGTTTGAAGTATCTGATGCTGATACTATGCTTAACTTCATTAACCCTGAAGCAGCTCAAAGTACTGAAGTTGCTATTTTTACCAAGCATGGCTGCTCACACTGTACTAAGGCTAAAGCGTTATTAGCTGAAAAAGGCTTACAGTATGAAGAGTTAGTATTAGGTGAAGACACTACTATTGCCGCAATGCGCGCCATTTCAAACGCAGATACTACACCACAAATATTTATTGATGGTAAGCATATTGGCGGTAATGATGAGTTAGTAAAGTACTTTAGTTAAGCTATTATCTTGTGCGTAGTAGCAATACAGGCTAACTAAATTGCTGTACTACACAGTAATAAAAACACAATAAAACACAATAATGAGATACTGTCGTTATTGTGTTTTTTTGTTTATACCGGAATAATACCAATTTGATCAACTTGGTATATATAATGGATAACCAACCCTACAACTCTCTTCATGGTCTAACGCTCAAAACGATAGTCACTGAACTAGAAGCACATTTTGGTTTTGAAACCTTAGGTAAAACCATTAACATTAAGTGCTTTACTGATAATCCAAGTATTCAATCGACCTTAAAATTTTTACGTAAAACTCCTTGGGCAAGAGAGAAGGTAGAGCAGCTTTACATTAAACATAAAACTAAAATCCATCGTTAAGCGCTTATCACCTCATGTAGTGAAAACCTTCTATTGTCACTAAGTCCGTACTAAGCTCAATGGTATTGGATATTGAAAATTTATCGTTTAAAAATAAAACACTGGTATTGCACTGAAATATATTTATGATGAATGCACGACTCATTATAAATTAAACACTTATGCCCTTAACTACGTCTTTAGCTACACCTTCAATGACGCCCTTAGCGACCCACTATATTTTAACTTGGCAATGCCCTGACAACAGTGGCGTATTAGCTAAAGTATCACAAAGCCTGTTTTTGCATGGTGCTTTTATTACCGAAACGTCTCAATATAGTGATCCTTATACTGAAACCTTTTTTTCACGTGTCGCTTTTGATGATCGTAATTTAACTGTTTCTAGTCATGAATTTGTTGCCGCTTTAGAGGCACTGGCCAAACCGCTTGCCATGAAATATCAACTGCGTAAACGTGACGATGTACCTAATATTCTTATTGCGGTATCAAAAGACGATCACTGCTTAGTGTCGTTACTGACTAAATGGCGTTCAGGGGCTTTACCAGTAAATATTGTTGGCGTAATGTCTAATCATGATGATTGTCAGGCGTTAACTCAATGGCATAATGTACCGTTTTATCATCTACCGATCACCGCTGAAACTAAGCAAAGCCAAGAAGAAAAAATTATCGCCTTGATGAGACAACTTAATGTCGATTTACTCGTGTTAGCGCGTTATATGCAAATACTTTCTAATGAGCTATGCCAGCAACTTCAAGGTAAAGCGATTAATATTCATCATTCTTTTTTACCGAGCTTTAAAGGCGCTAGACCTTACCATCAAGCCCATGCACGTGGCGTTAAAGTTATTGGTGCCACTGCTCATTATGTTACTGCTGATCTTGACGAGGGGCCTATTATCGCTCAAGAAGTCAAACAGATAAATCATACCTTTACCATAGAGCAAATGGTACATATGGGTCATGATTTAGAAGCCACCGCGTTAAGCCACGCCGTTAAAATACATGCCGAACAACGTGTTTGCCTCAATGGGGCTAAAACCGTCATTTTAGCTTAACTAACCTAGTATTTTCATCATTCAGCTCATTAACCAAAGCACTTCAAGAGATAAGTAACTCACCTCTTGAAGTGTATTGTATATACCGCCGTCAACTCCTCTTGCCGTCAGCACTTACGCTGAATTAAGCTAAAATTAGCTTAATAGCTTGTTTTATGATTAAAATCAGTTAACACCTATTTTAATAGAAGCACACATTATGATTGCTATAGAAAAAATTCATCACGTTGCCTATCGCTGTAAAGACGCCAAAGAAACCACTGATTGGTATAAAGACAAACTCAACATGAATTTAGTGCTCGCTATAGCTGAAAATGAAGTGCCATCAACTAAAGCCCCTGATCCTTATATGCATATTTTTCTCGATGCGGGTAATGAGAATGTCTTAGCCTTTTTTGAGCTACCTAACTCACCAACCATGGACAGAGATCAAAACACCCCTACTTGGGTACAACATATCGCCTTAAGAGTAGCCAATTATGACGCGTTAGTATCCGCAAAAGAATTACTTGAGAGTAAAGGAGTCGACATTCTAGGGCCTGTTAATCATGGTATATTCAAATCGATCTATTTCTTTGATCCTAACGGCCATCGTTTAGAGTTAGCTGCTGATATAGGAACACCAGAGCAATATAAAGAACTCAACAGAGTTGCTTACGAGATGATCGAAGAATGGTCAATCACTAAACGTGCTCCTCGACACGCCGCTTGGTTACACGAACTGGATTAGTTAACTAGTAATAACCAATGGTTAATACCTAAAGAGAGTTTTCCACGTGATAAAATAAGTTGACCGTTTTAATGAAAAGCCAATAGCGTTTGCTAGTAGCTTTTTTGTGCTTTTCGTTTGCGGTTTCATTACTACAAAAACAATAGACGTCTAGACGCTTAAATGGTTATAATCTAAATAAATAGCCGTTCAGGCAAGCACAATAAATTCAACAGGGAGTTGAAAGATCTATTATGTTCGAAATAAAACACTTAAAAACGCTAACAACTCTTGCAACAACAGGAAATATTCGTAAAGCGGCTGAAGAATTATTTAGTAGCCAATCGGCTTTATCTCATCAAATAAAAGATTTAGAACTACGTTTAAATACGCCGTTATTTATTCGCAATACCTCACCAGTTGAATTTACCGACTCTGGCAAGGTATTACTCAATTTAGCTGAAGAGATATTACCTAAAATTAAACTAGCAAATAACGCGTTAAAATCACCACAATTAACCACTAGCACCTTAAAAATAGCCATTGCATGTCATGCCTGTTTTCAGTGGCTATTGCCGGTAACAAGCCATTTTTCTCAGCAAAATAGTAAAGTAGAACTGGAATTTATTGATGAGTCGTTTGACATAAATAAAACAAAAAAACACGGTGAAGATAAAGCAGATATTTTGTTTACCGACGAAAAATTAATCGAAGAAGATATAATTTATCAAGAAATTGGCCAATTTGAAGTAATGGCGATTATCTCTAATCAGGAAAGCTCTAATCAAGCGTTAGCTGATGAAGCAGCAGCTGCCGCTTATTTACTACCCGAGCACTTTAGCCAATTAACCTTACTAACTTACCCTTTGCCGCCTGAGCAGTTAGATATTTTCAAGCTCTTTTTAACGCCAGCAAAGTGCAAACCTCATAAAGTAAAACAAGTCACGAGTAGCCATGTCATGCTACAAATGGTTTCAGCCAATATGGGCGTAGCTACCTTACCCGATTGGTTAGTATCAAGTGCTACGCAACAATCACTTTTTCATTGTATGCGCTTGGGCGAAACGGGTATTCATAAAAAGCTTTATGCCCGTTATAACAAAAAGAGCAAACAGTTAGCGATGATAGAAAAACTCTTACCTGAAGCCATTAGAGAATTTGCTAATTTATATACGAGACAATAAACGAATAGAAGGGTAATGGAAGAAATTAATCACCTTGTGATTTAACATTGCCATGCCCAAAGGCATAAAAAATCGCCATTGACCGGTTTGCTGAGGATCCCATAAACAATTACTTGCTTGAGGCTTTAGCCCTTTGGGCCAAACTTTGTGCTGTGTTTTAATCTTGGCGGTTGTATGTAGTACTTCTCTGCCTATCTCTAAAATTTTGTCCAATGTTGCTCATACTTTTCAATAGTCTCTGGTTGCCACAACACCACTTGATTACGCCCCGACTCTTTGGCTTGATATAGTGCTTCATCTACTTTAAGTAAAAGGCTTTTTATTTGGACATTATTGCTTTCCTCAACACTGGGAATAATGGAATAGCAACCAACACTGATAGTCACAACGCCAAACTCGGCATTATGTTGATGAGGTATATCAAGTGCTTGAATACACTGACATAGTTTATCGCCTAGTATACGTGCTTCTTCGGCTTCAACTTCAGGTAAGATAACCGCAAACTCTTCACCGCCATATCTAGCCGCTAAATCGGTTGCTCGGCTAAATAAGGTCTTAAAAGCTTGAGCTACTTTTTGTAAACAGTCATCCCCTTCGATATGACCATAATTGTCATTATATTTTTTAAAATGATCAATATCGCATAAAAGTACAGAGAGAGGACTTTGCTTTCTTTTTGCTCGGTTCAACTCTAATATCATCCGCTCATTAAACAGATGACGATTAGCTAATTGTGTTAAACTATCGGTCGTTGCTAGCATCGTTAAGTCTTTATTTGCTTGCTCTAATTGATGCGTTCTATCAACAACTTTCTCTTCTAAATTACTATAAAGTATTGAGTTTTCTATCGATATAGCCGCTTGTAATGAAAGAAGATGGATAAGCTCAATACGTTCAGATGTAAACACACCCGATAAAAGCTTATTTTCTAAATAAATGATGCCGGTCAATTTTCCTTGCAGTAGTATCGGTGCGCAAAAAACTGATTGAACATTCTCAGTCATAAAGTATTGATCATTGGCGAATTGATGATCAATATTGGCATTAGCTAAATTGACACTTTGATGAGTACGCTGCACAAAATAAAGTAGTGACGATGGCACGTTAACTGAATTTTCAACAACATACTGATTATCAAATGATTTAGTGACGATATCGTCTTGTACAACACGACTTTCAAAAGCACGAGTAAATGTTTTACCTTCTACGGTGAGTAATATAAAACGCTGTGCACCAGAATTTTCAATAATGAACGTCGAGAACGTTTTAATTAACTCTTCAAAAACGACTTCACCTGCAATCAATTGAGAAGACTTGATGATAGTTTGCAGATCTAATTGAGATGAGGAATTTCTCCCCGATGGTGATGTTTTTCTAACAGAGTTATGCCCACTGCCTGATGAGTTATCAACATGATGATTATAAGATAAGAGCTTAGGAAATTGCTTACTATAACTGTTGAGTAATTGCATCGCTTTGCCGTGTGCGCCCCACTTAGTATAAAGGTAATGGGCTTGAATAAGGTCATAAGAGGCAAAACGTTGCTGTTTTTGAGCAATATGAAAACGGGAAACCAGCTCATAAGCAAGCGCTTCTTCATGAATAAAAGCATTTTTATTTGCCCATTCAATGGCTAAGTTATAATAATTCATTGCCTTAGCTGGCTTACCTAGCACGCGCATATATTCAGCTTCAACAAGATACCAATGATGTAAATGATTCATCGGGGCAAATTTAGCCCATTTTTTTAATTTTCTTTGATTTAAGCGTACTCGTAATAACTGCTTATATTTATCTAGCGTACCGCTATTATTAGCTAATAAGCTCAGTGACTCATAAAAATAAAATAATAACTATTATTTTTATAGGTTAATATCCTTCTTTTAGTGGTAAGAAAATGATGCTAGCCACTTGCTCAATCGACAGCTCTATCATATTGGCTAGATCAATAAGGCTAAATTGATGGCCAAGGCAGGAGGCATACTGAATAACTTTTTGCGTATTTTTAGGAAGCTGCTCTATTTTATCGACCATGAGTTCAACAACGTTATTGGTAATATTGAGCATCTCGATTTCTGCCAACTGCCAGCACCACTGATTACTTTTTAAATCGAACTCTAGTAACTTTTTATTTTCGAGCACAGATAAGAACTGTACTAAGAAAAAAGCATTACCCTGGGTTTTTTTATAAATGATATCCGCAAGTGGCCTAAGATGCGCTGGCTGTTGTAAGGCATCGTTTATTAAGTTGAACGAATCACTTTCACTTAAATTATTCAGATAAATGATGTCCGATGGAATAGCTGAATTATCGATAACATCTAACGCGAGCGAAAAAGGATGGTTATTCTCAACTTCTTCACGACGATAAGCACAGATAAGCACAGATAAACAGGATATATTCATGACTATTATCCGTCATAAGGTATTTCAATAAATCTATTGATGCCGCATCAGCCCACTGCCAATCATCAATAAAAATAACGAGTGGATGCTCAGGTGAGGCTATCGCATTAATAAACTGTTTGATTATATAGTTAAAACGGTTAGCTGCTTGAGTACCCGATAATATCGCCTCATCGGTCTGTTTCCCTATAATTAACTCTATAGCAGGTATCGCATCAATGAGTACTTGACCATTATGACCAATAGCTTCTTTTATCACCGTTTTCCAGCGAATTAACGATACTTCATCTTCTTTTAAAATATAGTCTGCTAATGAAGCAAACATTAAATTCCAACCGTAAAAGGGAATATCGCATTGATTTTGATCAAACTTACCTGAAATGAATAAGCCTTTATTACGGGTAAGTGGTTGGTGAATTTCCTGAGCTAAAACGCTTTTACCTGTCCCTGAAGAGCCCGATAATAAGATTATTTCTGAGCTACCTAAACTCACTCTTTCAAAAGCATTTAGTAAGCTTTCTACTTCTTTTTCACGACCATACAGTTTTTGTTTTATCTGTAGTTTTGCTGATTTATCTTGCTGACCTAAGACGACCTTATGATTAATAGCGTGTATATTTTCTAAACAAAAAAGTAAATCATACGCTAAACCATTAGCTGTTTGATAGCGTTCATCGGCCATTTTAGCAAGTAATCGCATAATAATTTTCGATAACAGCAAAGGGATATTGTGATTAATCTCGTGTGGTGGTGTCGGCGATATAGCAATATGGGCATGAATTAACTCTAGTCCTTCACAACCGTCAAATGGACGTTGACCTGTGAATAATTCATACAGTGTTACACCTAAAGAGTAAAGATCACCACGATAGTCGAGTATTTTATTTATGCGCCCCGTTTGTTCCGGCGACATATAAGCTAACTTTCCTTCGAGTTCATTATGATTTTGAAAACTATGTTGCTCAAAGCTAAGCTGAGAGGAAATACCAAAATCAATAATTTTTACTTGGTTAGTATTACTATTATAAATAATATTATCAGGGCTAATATCTTTATGAACAACATGGTTTAAGTGAATGTTATTGAGTGCATCTGTAACCTGTATAGCAACTTTTAATAACGCTTCTATATCAATATTACTTATTGGGTTATCTGGCTTTAAAAATATATTTTTGAGAGTATCGCCTTCAATATTTTCAAACACCATCAGCGTATTATTTCCTTCAAATAATTCTGATACTTGAATAACGCCCTCAACGTTGGTGAGAGCCTTTAATATTTCATATTCATGCTTGATTTTTAATACATCAGCACTAGAAGGAAAGTTATTATTTAATGTTTTAATAATAACTGTTTTATTATCTGCTATTAATTTAGCGCGATAGATAATTGTTGATTGGTTTTGAAATAAAGTATCTAATATTTCAAAATCATCACCTAGTATCATCTGCTAACGTCCTCATGTTGCAAAACAATGTTGAGGTGTTGAGCAAAATTATCATTAACCGTAGGTAAACTCAGTGACGGAAATTGCGAGATACATAACTCGCCGTCAGGAGAAAAATTAATGACTAACACGGGACGATTCACTAGGGCTGCACCCAGGCTATCTTTGGGATTAATGTTAACGCCACTTTGATGTCGAATAGACTGACAATTAAGTAAAAAGTCTTTAGTCTCTATAAACGAAAAGTTATTCCAGTTAGTCACAATAAACGACAACGGGTCATCCGCTGTTCCTACCAAAGCATTACGGATAGCCTCTTCAGTTAGTGCAAAGACACTGGTGTCTAACTCGTTTTCTTTAAAATCAACAACCGTGCAGTTAATATCATAAGCAATATCTTCTAGCAGTTTTTCTCCATCAACCGTTACCGGTACAAAAGCGATATAATTACCACTGTATTGTTGTCTCATGCCTGGAGAAAGAATATCTGACACCATTTTAAAACTAATATTGTGCTTAGCATCAACCGCTTTTTCTTGCACATTAATAGCGTATATCGCTTTAGTAATGGCTGCGCAGATAATGCTATTTTTTGACAGACTTGGGTATTTATCACGGCAATCTCTAATAAGCGCGTCTACATTGAAGTATTGAATTAACGGTGCTCGTGGTGTTGATCTATAGTCAGCAAGTGCATTATCTAAGGAACTGATGGGAATAACATGCTGACCAAGATCATAATTCGGACTGTCGATAATTTTTCTCATGATTAGCCTGCGGATTGCCTTTAAAACATTCATCAATAATCTGATCAGCCGGCAAAGTACGTAAGGCTTTAGCCATTAAGATAATATCATTAGCTGTTGACGTGTCTTTTGAGCACAATGCATTGTAATGATTAATAATATGATTAAAAATAACTTGTGCGCTACGGGCATCAACATAAGTGTGGTCACAAGATTGCGCGACAATAAATTCATCACTACACTCATGTTTAATAAGAGTAAATAGCATTGGTTCGTTGTTAGACTTACCCAATGTAGTAAAAATATTTTGACATAGCTGCGTGAATGCTTGTTCTAAATCAGCTGTTATCATTGCTGGTACAGCGTATGTTCTTTCGCTGGCTTTATCCTATGTATAATTATCTTGGCTCATAAAGTTTACTTGATACTTAAACTTGATGACTACATGGCAAATAGCTTTAACACTTTGAGCAAAGTATGCTTCATCGATACTACCGCGAAAGCGATAACCATTGGTGAAAATAATATTAGCTCTTTGCATTACCCCCTCTAACCCCAGCTTACCAACGTTATCTATTACATTCATATCCATAGTCCGTTTTTTTTATTACCTAGCTTATTATAATATTTTCACTTTAACACGCGATAAAATAATTAAAGTTGGCATCAAAGGCAATAAAGTTGTTTATTGCTATAAAACTTTCAATCTGAGCATGCATAGATATATTAGTACGACTAATACCATTGTGCATACAAAAATGACAACTTAAAAAGGCATGGACGATATTAGAACAACTAAAGTTTTTGTAGGGAGCCGTTAACAATGATAAGTATTGTTAACGGCTGCAATTAAGGGAAAGGTTGAGGTAGCGCATTTTAGTTAGCGCCAGCGGGTGATGATTTAATCTAGTGAATGTAGTTACTTAGACTAACAATGTAGCTTTATCACTTTAGCTAAGCGATCAACTGCCTCACTAAGCTCTTCAACACTAGCATTAGTAAAGTTCAAACGCAGCGCTGGGATAACGGTAGCGCGGTCTTGATAAAATACTGAGCTTGGTACTACCGCAACGCCGTGCTCTAAAGCAGATTGTGCGAGGGCATCAACATCACAATCAGGTAATGATAACCAGATAAACATGCCGCCATCAACGCTATTAGCATAACAATTTGATGGTAGTTTCAACGCAATTTGCTGGCTCAATGCTTGATACCGGCTATAATATAACGCCCTTAATTTTACTAGGTGCTCGTCAAAGTCAGGGTGTTGTAATAAGTCTAACAATACCGCCTGCATAGGTACACTTGAATGTAAATCTGCCGCTTGTTTTACCGTATTTAATGCCGTTATCCAATCGGCTTTCCCCGTTACCAAACCAAGTCTTATACCTGGCGTCGCTATTTTAGAATATGAGCGTAATACCAGTGAGTTATCAGGACAAAAGCTAGATACTAACGGTAAAAAGTCACCTTTATATCTTAGCTCTCGATACGGCACATCTTCAATAAAGCCAACTTTATATTGTTGACACAGTTGCGCAACTTTTTGACGTACCGCTAAAGACCAGCATACCCCTGTTGGATTATGAAAATCAGGTACCGCATAAAACAACTTAATATCTTTAGTAGCGAAACATGTTTCTAACTCATCTAAATTAGGGCCGTCAGGATCTTGTGACACACTCTCTATGTTAGCTTGAGCTAAACCAAAGACTTGAATAGCGCCTAAATAGCTAGGTGCTTCCATGACAACGCTGTCGCCCGGGTTAATAAAGGCGCGAGCGATCAAATCTAAGCCCTGTTGGGAGCCCGTACAAACAATGCTGCTATGTGACGCAGGTAATTGATAAAGCGACCTAAAATAGTTCAGTAATGGTGTATACCCAGCAGTATTACCATATTGAAATAATTGCGTTTTATTTGATAAATCGCTTAACGACTTAGCCATTAGAGCTAAAGGAAAGGTTGTATCATCGGGTAAACCGCCAGCTAACGATATAACACCGGGCGCGCTGGCAGCACTTAAAATCTCACGTATATAAGAGGGTTGTATTTCTTGTAACGATGTAGCTAATTTCATGGTTTGTGCGCTCTATTGCTTAATTACGTATTAAGCTCTTTTATTAGTTAACAGAGTACGACAGCTTTTCGTGATTTTCTTGTCCGCATATGCTGTAATACATGTCCATTTATGCTCTTTAGGTGTAACAATGCCCACTAGCCAACAAGTATCACGTATTAACGACGTTCTGTATTTTATTCATCAAGATATTAGCAAAGAGTTGCTAGCAAAAGAGCTCGCTAGCATTGCCGCCTATTCAGAGCAACATTTCCATCGTCTTTTTAAAGCTGTGGTCGGTGAAGCCGTGCATCACTATATTCGACGTATCCGTATAGAGTTTGCTGCTAATCAATTAATGTTTGATACTAAATCATCAGTACTGGCTATCGCCACCAAGTCAGGCTTTTCATCGGTGTCTTCATTTAGTCGGGCTTTTAAAGCTATTTTTACTATGTCTCCAGGGCAATGGCGCAGTAGTGAGCGACAACAACAAGATAAGCCTTTTTTAGCTGATCCAGAGATTGCCGCCTGCTATGAGCGACTAACTAAAGGCGATATTCCTAAATATCAACTAGTAGAGCGACCAAAGCAACACGTCGCTTATGTCAGGCATCAAGGCTATGATCGTTCTATCACTGATGCTTGGCAAACCTTAAAAGCGTGGGCGACTATAGAAGGTCGTGATTTTTCAAGGCAGTTTGGCGTGCATCACTCTAATCCCGCCTTAGTCGCCTTAAAGGAGTGTCGTTATGTTGCTTGTTTAGCGATTGATTATCCTATTTTACGGCGAGGTTTAGTGAACAGTATGACTATCCCTGCTGGCTTACACGCTGTATTTACCTTGCAAGGGAGATATGGTGAGTTACTGCCACAATTGAGCAATATATTGGAGCACTGGCTACCGACTTCAGGTTATAAAATGTTATCAACGCCAGTGTATGTGTATTACCGTAAGAATCAATTTTTAACGACAGATGAAAGCTTTGATCTCGATATCTGTCTACCTATTTCACTCTATAATTGATGGTAATCAATGTTGGTGAAATAACGAGCCATTCGCGATTAAAACACGACGAAGAGACAGCTTAAAGCTTAGCATTTTAAATAGTGAAGCTTCATTAGCCCATGGCTCTTTAGTATTAACAGCATTACCCTTTACATTGTTATTTAGCCATTAATCTTCTTCTAATACATGCGGCCCTGCATAGTTATCAAAGCGTGAGTACTTACCTTGGAAAGTTAATGGTACTCGACCAATAGGCCCGTTACGTTGTTTACCAATAATTATTTCTGCCATACCTTTAAATTCACTATCATCGTGGTAAACCTCATCACGATAAATAAACATGATTAAATCAGCATCTTGCTCTATTGAACCTGATTCACGTAAATCTGAGTTAATAGGACGTTTATCACTACGTTGCTCCAAGCCACGGTTTAGCTGAGATAGCGCAACAACTGGCACTTGTAATTCTTTGGCTAAGGCTTTAAGAGAACGTGATATTTCGGCTATTTCTAAGGTACGGTTATCAGAAAATTGTGGCGCGCGCATAAGCTGCAAGTAGTCAATCATAATCATACTGATACCACCATGGTCACGATGTATTCTTCGCGCTCTTGAGCGAACTTCTGTTGGTGTTAACCCGGCAGCGTCATCAATAAACATTTTACCTTTTTCCATCAACAAGCCCATGGTTGACGACAAGCGTGCCCAATCTTCATCTTCTAATTGACCGGTACGAATTTTAGTTTGATCAATACGCCCTAAAGAAGCCAGCATACGCATCATAATTTGATCGGCGGGCATCTCTAAACTAAAAATAAGCGCGGGATGCTCTTGTGTCATCGCGGCGTGCTCAGCCAAGTTCATCGCAAAAGTGGTTTTACCCATCGAAGGACGCGCGGCCACGATGATCAAATCAGACTTTTGTAAACCCGCGGTCATTTTATCTAAATCAGCATAGCCACTGGGCACACCGGTAACACCGCCTGATGGTGTTGAACAAAGCTTTTCAATTCTATCAACGGTTTTTTCTAACACTGAATTAAGACTTTCTGGGCCTTCATTTTTACTGGCACGCTTTTCAGCAATGGCAAATACTTTCGTTTCAGCAAAGTCGAGTAAATCGGCACTGCTACGACCTTGAGTATCATAACCAGCTTCAGCAATTTCATTGGCAACGCTGATCATTTCACGGGTTACTGCACGTTCACGAACAATGTCGGCATAAGCAGTGATGTTAGCTGCACTAGGCGTGTTTTTCATCATCTCGGCGAGATAAACAAAACCGCCGGCATCATCAAGCTTTTGATCGTTTTCTAGCGCTTCAGACAGGGTGATTAAATCAACAGGCTCACCTAATTCAATTAAGCCACCTATGGTTTCAAAAATAAGGCGATGTGAACGGCTATAAAAATCGGCAGCAACTGTTTTTTCAGCAACACGATCCCAGGTTTCATTATCAAGTAATAAGCCACCAAGTACCGATTGTTCAGCTTCTAAGGAGTGCGGCGGTACTTTTAATTCATCAATTTGTTTATCTCTAATAAATTGCTGTTCTTTTGCAAATTTACGAGGCTTTCTGTCGGCCATTACCTTAAACCCTACTCTGCTACATCACCATACTCGCACTTGTTACAACGCTTACATTAATTAACGAGTAATTAACGTAAAAACAATGCCGGCGAGTATCTAAAAAGGAGTGCTAATATAGCAGAAATTACCTCTTGAGAGTATAGAATATTCGTCAAAAGAAAATGATGGTTGAGCTTCAGAGCATAGCCATTGAAAACACACAACAGATAGTTATAGGCACAAAAAAAGCGCCATAGGCGCTTTTTTTACGTTTACCACTAAAATAAGAAAAGCTTATTTCTTACTCATTGCAGCAAAACGCTTGTTGAATTTATCAACACGACCACCAGTCTCAGCAGCTTTTTGCTTGCCAGTGTAGAATGGGTGACATGAAGAACAAACGTCTAAATGAAGGTCTTTACCTACAGTAGAGCGTGTTGTAATAACATTACCACAAGAACAAGTGGCTTTAAATTCAACGTAATTAGGATGTATATCTTTTTTCATGGGGACCTCGATCTCTATTAAAGAGAAAATGGGCGCATCGCCACTTAGCCATTTATTTAGTGTTTATCTTTATAAGCGTTTATTTTATTAAGACGCCACCAAGACAATCAAAATGCCAAGCACCATACGTAGTTAAAAATTAATGGTGGCAGATAATAAAGGATAGCCTAGGTAACTGCAACATAAATAAGCCTAAAGCTCTTAAAAAGATACCGCCTGACACGATAAAAAAGAAAGTTAGCAGGAAAACGACATTGTTACTTGGCAGTACAAGCTACGTTAGGCAAAATAGTGTTTACAATTACCCACAAACTTGCTGATTAAAAGTGCCTGAACAATACATTCAAGTTGCCATTCCTGTCCCTATGAGACAGTTATTTACTTATCAAGTGCCTGAACCACTTAGTCACCCAAGCATTAAGGTGGGTGAGCGCGTCGCTGTACCTTTTGGCTCACGCAAGGTTATTGGTATTGTTATTGATGCACAAGCGCCCTGTAATTTTGAGCGCAGTAAAATAAAAAGTATTGCTGGTCGTCTTAACGATAACTTTAACTTAAGTCAGTCACTGGTGAGTTTTTTACAATTATGCGCGCATTATTATCATCACCCTGTGGGGGATGTCTTTCAACAAGCCCTGCCTATTTTATTGAGAAAAATAGAAAACATTACCTTAAGCCCTCCCATGGTATGGCAAGCACAAAGTCCAACTGAAGATAGTGCTGATATGTTAGCTAAACTCGCCACAAAAGCGGCTAAGCAATATGCGCTTTATCAAATCATTAACAGCCGTAATGGCATCAGTTGGGTGGAGCTGCGTACATTAGGTTATAGCAAAGCACAATTAAACGCTTTGCACAGTAAGGCTCTCATTAGTGAAGAAGAACAAATTGTTAGTCAATTTACTTGGCAAGAGCACACGCTCAATGAAGCAGACAAATTAGTGCTTTCAAGTGAACAAGCCATTATTGTTAGTGCTATTAATAACGCTCTATCGAGTTTTTCTTGTCATTTAATTGATGGCGTTACCGGCAGTGGTAAAACTGAAGTCTATTTACAAGCCATGGAAGAGGTACTAGCCAATAACAAACAAGTGTTAGTGATAGTACCTGAAATTGGTTTAACACCACAAACGCTAAGTCGCTTTGAGCAACGTTTTAATGTCCCTATTGCGCTACATCATTCAGGATTAAACGATAAAGAACGCCTTGCTACTTGGTTAAGCGCACAACAAGGCAGTGCTGCTATTGTTATTGGTACGCGATCAGCTATTTTTACACCGCTGCATCACCTAGGTTTAATTATTATTGATGAAGAGCACGACTCCTCTTTAAAGCAGCAAGACAGTTTTCGTTATCATGGTCGGGATATGGCGATACTTCGCGCACGCCAGCTTAATATTCCTATAGTTTTAGGTAGTGCTACCCCAAGCTTTGAGTCACTACAAAATGCCTTATCAGGAAAATATAGTTACCATCAACTACACAATAGAGCCGGTAAAAGTATTAAAGCCAAAATAGCACTGATTGATATGAACCAACAGCAAGTTGAGTTTGGCTTATCTGGTACGCTAAAACATGAAATAAAACAAACATTAGCTCGTGGAGAACAAGTTTTGCTGTTTTTAAACAGACGAGGCTACGCACCTGCTATTAACTGCCAAGAGTGCCATTGGCTTGCCCAGTGCCAACGTTGTGATAAATCCTATACTTTGCACCAAAAACAACAGTTACTTATTTGCCACCACTGTGGCAGCCAAAGGCGTATTCCCCCGCAATGTCCTCATTGTGGCAGCGTTCGTATAGCGCCGCTTGGCCAAGGTACTGAACAATTAGAGTCTCGTTTAGAAGATCTTTTTCCTGAAAGTTCTATTGTAAGAATAGATAGAGATAGCACCCGTAAAAAAGGTGAATTGGCAAAATTACTACAAGAAGTAACCGATAAAAAGCATCAACTGTTGGTCGGTACACAAATGCTCGCCAAAGGTCACCATTTTCCCGATGTGACCCTAGTGGCAGTACTTGACGTTGATGGCGCGTTATTTAGTTTTGATTTTCGTGCCAGTGAGCAAATGGCGCAGTTACTTATTCAGGTAGCCGGACGCGCGGGTCGTGCTAGTAAACCAGGGAGAGTATTAGTACAAAGTAATTATGTTGATCACCCGCTATTACAAGATTTAGTACACAATGGCTACCACCACTTTGCACACCAAGCCCTAAGTGAACGTAAGCAAGCACGACTGCCCCCTTTTACCTTTCAAGCCTTATTACGAGCTGATGCTAACTACCCTTCTTACCCAGAAAAATTTTTACGCGCGTTAACCCAACACCCCATAGAAAACTGTGAATTTGCCGGACCAGTACCCGCAGCAATGGAGAAAAAAGCCGGTAAGTTCAGGTATCATTTGATCATTCAAGCAAAGTCACGCAAAGCCTTACACCACGGTATTTTGCAATTACTGGCGCAGATACCTAACAACGAATGGCAAGGTAAAATACGTTGGAGTTTAGATATCGATCCTATTGATTTGAACTGGTAACTTAACCACCTAACAATACAATGTGAATCTGGTAGTAGCACAATAGCTTTATCGCCCTCAATAATAAAAAAGTGCCAGCTACTTTGTGGTTTTGTTGGTGTTTTTTCATATTAGCTCGGTTACACTAGCTGAAATTTTTCTGTTAAAGACTCTCCTTCGTTCATGGCTAATCAAGATTACGTTTCCCGAACTCCCGCCAAAAAGAAAAAAACTCATCATAATGGGAAAAAACCAGCTAAAACCGCTAATAAAAGCTCATCTAAATCGACATTAATTAGCCTACTGCTAATTGTGCTTCTAACAGCATTCATTTACGCCTTATGGTCACTAAAAACAGACCCAAGCACTAAAACGCCGTTAGTTGAACCAATCAAATCCGTTAAAGAGAAAAGTGTCAGCAAAAAAACCAATGAGCTACCTAAGCCTCCTAAAGAAAAGTGGACTTACGTGAAGGACTTAGAAACTAAAGAAGTTGAAGTAGGTAAGTATAAGGTCGAAGAGAAAGGTCCTTATAAAATGCAATGTGGCTCCTTTAGAACACAAGAGCAAGCTGAAACATTAAAAGCTCGTATCGCTTTTTCTGGTCTAGAAGCGCAAATTTCAACGGTTACTGGCAAAAATGGTACTTGGAATAAAGTATTTTTAGGCCCCTACCCGCGTAAACGTCTCGCCGAAAAAGATAGACATATGCTGAAAAGAAATAACATTAACTACTGTCAAATATGGTTGTGGCAATAACGATAGCCGATAAAGAGATAGCAATTTTCTAAGAAAAATAGCCATAATATTTTTGCCACTCCTTGAAAAATGCGTAAAGATCCCAATTACATTACCATCAAAGAATTCAGTTTAAATGAGGTTAATGTGACTACGATTGTTTCAGTAAGACGTAATGGCAAAGTGGCTATTGGTGGTGATGGTCAAGTATCACTTGGCAATACCGTAATGAAGGGTAATGCCCGTAAAGTTCGCCGTTTATATAATGGCAAAGTACTGGCTGGTTTTGCTGGCGGTACAGCGGATGCTTTTACATTATTTGAGCGTTTTGAAAGTAAACTTGAGCAACACCAAGGGCATTTAACTAAAGCAGCGGTTGAGCTTGCCAAAGATTGGCGCAGTGATAGAGCTTTACGAAAGCTTGAAGCTTTACTGGCTGTCGCCGATGAAACCGCCTCGTTAATTATTACTGGCAACGGTGATGTTATTCAACCAGAGCATGATCTTATTGCTATCGGCAGCGGTGGTAATTTTGCGCAATCTGCCGCTACAGCCCTACTAGAAAATACCGAATTAAGTGCCAAAGAAATAGTAGAGAAGTCATTAACTATTGCCGGTAACATTTGCGTATTTACCAACTTAGAACAGACTATCGACGAACTATAGCCTTTAGCAAAACCTAATGAATATGATGCCTAAATAATACTAGAACACTTTAGGCACAAAGAGGAATTAATAATGTCAAACATGACACCACGCGAAATTGTCCATGAATTAGATAGCCACATTGTTGGCCAAAGTGATGCCAAACGCGCGGTTGCTATCGCGCTAAGAAACCGCTGGCGCAGAATGCAACTTGATCAAGGATTACGTAACGAAGTTACTCCTAAAAATATCCTAATGATTGGACCAACCGGTGTGGGTAAAACTGAAATAGCACGCCGCTTAGCTAAACTTGCTCATGCGCCATTTATTAAAGTGGAAGCGACTAAGTTCACTGAAGTAGGCTATGTAGGTAAAGAAGTAGAAACGATTATTCGTGATCTTGCCGATATGGCGATTAAAATGGTAAAAGAAGCAGAGATGGAGCGTGTTAAGCATCTTGCTGAAGAAGCTGCTGAAGAGCGCATTTTAGATGTACTATTACCGCCTGCTCGTGACAGTTTTGGCAAAGAGGAAGGTAGTGAAAACACCAGTACCCGCCAAGTTTTTCGTAAAAAGTTACGCGAAGGTCAGTTAGACGATAAAGAGATTGAACTAGATTTAGCCGCCCCGCAAATGGGTGTTGAGATAATGGCTCCTCCAGGTATGGAAGACATGACGTCTCAATTGCAAAACATGTTCCAAAGCATGTCTAACGATAAAACTAGCAAGCGTAAACTTAAGATTAAAGATGCTTTTAAAGCACTACAAGAAGAAGAAGCTGCAAAAATTGTTAACCAAGATGACATTAAGCAAAAAGCTATTGATGCGGTAGAACAAAATGGCATTGTCTTTATTGATGAAATTGACAAAATATGTAAGCGTGCTGATAACTCAGGTGGCGGTGATGTCTCTCGTGAAGGCGTACAGCGTGACTTACTGCCGTTAGTTGAAGGCTCTACGGTAAGTACTAAGCACGGTATGATTAAAACCGATCATATTTTATTTATTGCCTCAGGTGCTTTTCAAATGACTAAGCCATCTGACCTTATTCCTGAATTACAGGGTCGCTTGCCTATTCGTGTTGAACTAAAAGCATTAACTGCTGATGATTTTGTTCGTATTTTAACCGAACCTTTCGCCTCACTGACTGAGCAATATATCGCCTTACTTGCCACTGAAGGCGTCTCGGTAAACTTTACCGAGGACGGTATTCAGGCTATTGCGAACTCAGCTTGGCAAGTCAACGAAACGACTGAAAACATTGGTGCTCGTCGCTTACATACCATGATGGAACGTTTAGTTGAAGATTTATCTTTTAATGCGGATCAACGCAGTGGTGAAACTATTAGTATAGATAAAGATTATGTGACTAAAATATTAAGTGATGTAATTAAAGACGAAGATTTAAGTCGCTTTATTCTCTAATCGTTAATCGCGTAGACTTTACTAAAAAGGTAACAGGTTTGTTAATATGAAAATAAACCGTTTTATTATAGATAATGCCCTGCATACTCTGACCATTGAGTTCTCTGCTGATGCTGATATAACCAATGCACAACTTAGTGTTGAGTATTTACGTATAAGCTCACCAGTTAGCTCAGTTAAAAAGCCTAATACTGGTCAACACATTATTAGTCATAAAAAATCGGTAGCGTTACTGACTATTGAAAATGTCGCCAAGCATGGTTACCGCTTTATTTTCGATGATGGTCACAGTGCTATTTACAGCGTTCAATATCTGAAAACACTAGTAATAGAGCAGGAAAGTCGCTGGCAGCAGTACCTTAACGAGTTAAAAACCAGTGGTCATAGTCGTGATACCATGATTGATATAAAACAGCTGTAAAGCTGTTCGAGACGCTGTAGATATTAATACTAGTGACTAGTGCCTTTAAACAAACGTGATAAAAAATGCCCTCACTCTTTTGGAGTGAGGGCATTTTTCTTTCATCAGTATTATTACCGCCATCGATAATTATGAATCAGCACGTTAACAATATGCTTTTTAAACAGTGAAGCGACTCACTTCAGTACTTAGTACTTGTGCTTGTTGTGACAGCTCTTCACTCATCTGTTCATTTTGCTTCGC
The DNA here is from genome assembly GCF_005885605.1 of Colwellia ponticola. Lineage (GTDB taxonomy): Bacteria > Pseudomonadota > Gammaproteobacteria > Enterobacterales > Alteromonadaceae > Colwellia > Colwellia ponticola. Next base: position 348,070 of record NZ_SZVP01000001.1, read on the forward strand.
TGATTCAGCTGATTTTTCAGTAACATCTCTGATCATAACAACGTGCTGATTAACTTCTGAAGCGACTGCGCTTTGCTCTTGAATTGCCGTAGCAATAGCACTGTTCATATCCATTATGAGTGCAACATCTTGTGTTATTTCATCAAGCATAGCACCTGCAGAGCTTGCCTGCTCGGCGCTTTCTTCACCTTGATTACGACACTGCGCCATCAATATTACAATTTCTTGAGTGCGCTTTTGTAGTAAGCCTATAATGGTTTCAATTTCTTGGGTAGAGTCTTGTGTTCTACTGGCTAGGGTTCTTACTTCATCAGCAACAACAGCAAAGCCTCTACCTTGCTCTCCCGCTCTGGCCGCTTCAATGGCGGCATTTAATGCCAATAAGTTCGTTTGGTCGGCAATACCACGAATAACATCTAATACCGACGCAATAGTGATACTTTCTTTTTCTAATTCTTTAACAACATTTTCAGAATCTAATAATTTTTCTGATAACTGACCAATTTGCTTTATCGTTTCATCAACACCCATTTTTCCTTTGCTAGCGTTGCTGTTGGTTAGTTCTGCTTTATATGCTGCTTCTTGGGTATTAGTGGCAATTTCATCTACCGTTGCCACCATTTCAGTAATAGCGGTTGCCACCAAATCAGTTTGCTGCATTTGCATATCAACCCCTTCATTAGCGTTATAGATACTTTCAGCTAAGCTGCCTGTCGCGGTATGGAGTGTCGTCACAGAGTGATTAACTTCATTAATAAGCGAACGGAAATTAGTTAACATATAATTAAAAACCTTGGCCATTTGAGACAGCTCATCATTACCACTGATATCAACTTCGGTCGTTAAATTATTGGTTTCTGCAATTTGGCTCATGGTGCTTTGTAAATGACTAATACGATTTAAAATACTCTTTCCAATTAACCAAGCACTCATTAAAGCGATCAATAGCACAAGAATAAATAAGCTGTAGGCGACCGTATTAACAAAGCTAACATGATCTTTTACTGCTTGTTCACTTTTAACCAATAACTTTTGTAATTCATTATCCACGTTATGAACCACATTACGCATGTCATTCATCACGCCCATTTTTTCATGATAACCAAGCGTTTTTTGAGCATTGACTAAGCGAGTAAAAGCCGACTGATAGTCGTTAATAAGCTTCACCACCTCTTGTTTTTGAGTAAAAGAGAAATTACTTAACTCAACACTAGTCAATAATTTATTTACATTATTATCAAGGGCATTTACATATTTATCATCTAAACGTAACATAAAATCTTTTTCATTACGTCTAAGCTGTAACATTTCACTCAGTAGGCGGTAATTCCCATTACCAATAAGTGACTCAACATTATGAACAGCTGTCCGTAGTTCTCCGTATAAACCGGAAGTAGGATTTAAACCAATGGTTTGTTGCAAGGTGACTGTTTTAGCAAACTGTGCTTGATATTGAGCAAGAATATCCTCCATACTAGCCAGCTCAGGGATGGATAAGCCAATAGCAGTAAAGTCTTTTGATAGGCTATCAATTTGCTGCTGAGTAGCCTTTAAAGTGGTATTAAAAGCATCAGAATGGGTTAAGTTTTTACGGACAAAAAAGTCTTTTTCTTCGCGCCTCAACTCTAAAACTGAGGACTTAACATCACCAATTTTTTTTGCTATAGACATATCTTGTTGTAATGCTGTACTTTCATAATTGAGCATAACGAGCATTAGGCTCATAGCTATTACTAATATAGCGGTATTAATGATTAATTTGTGCTTGATGAGCATAGATACACCTTTAAAATGGACTTGATAGATTGTATAAAATATTTAAACTGAACTTATAACATTAGTTATAACGGTACTTATAACTAATAAACCAATAACAATATTGCTATATAAACTATTTATAGCGTATATAGCAATATTGTTCAGGTAAGCGACAACACAAGCGTATTTTTAGGCCATTTATAGCCTATTAAACGGGGACTATTGGAGGCAGATGGTGTTGCAGTGTTAATGATAGAACTGTATCGGTAGCGAACAGTTTTTTATTAATTTTTTTTCATTATTACTCACAACTAACGTTCAGCCAACAACATCAGCGCGACCTCTTTTCAAGATAACACACTAATTTTTCTTCGGGTAACGGCTTATTAATAAAGTAACCTTGGACCGCATCACATCCTAAGTTTCTCAGTAAATCTAACTGTTCAACCGTTTCAACGCCTTCAGCCAATACTCTTTTACCTAAGCCATGTGATAGCTCGATCATTGATTTTACAATCGTAAGATCCGAATCATTACTAGCCACTTCTTGAATAAAACTGCGATCTATTTTTATTTTATCTATTGGTAAATTACGTAAATAAGCTAAAGAAGAATATCCTGTACCAAAGTCATCAATAGAGACTTTAACACCCATACTTTGTAATTTAACTATGCTATTCATCGCTCTGATAATATCAGTCATAACGACATTTTCGGTGATTTCTAACTCAAGATACTTAGAAGGAATATTATACTTATGTAATAACATTTGGATGGTAGCAACTAGTTGCTTATCTTGAAACTCTACTGCGGTAATATTGACAGCAATAGCGACTCGACGTTGATATACTGTAAACCAGCGAGCGCTTGCTTCACAAGCTTTAGTTAAAATATAATTATCAAATTCATTATGCATCCCCAATGCTTCTATCTCAGATAAGAACTCACTAGGGGGAAGTATGCCTTTTTGAGGGTGCTGCCAACGCACTAGCGCCTCTACCCCTTCGAGCTTATTGGTGATTAAATTTAATTGTGGCTGATAATAAAGAATAAATTCATCATTTTTTAAGGCTAACCGTAACTCCTTCTCCATTAAAACTAAATGGCGTCCCTGTGCCTGCATGCCCTCTTCAAAAGCGACGGTAGCAATATTATTGGTTTCTGCATGATGTAAGGCAAGGTTGGCTTTTTGTAGTAAATCTTCTGACTTATCAGCATCATCTGGGTATAGACAATAGCCAACACTCCCCTGAATTTTCACTTCCTGTTGTTTGTGACAAAAGCTACGCTCAATAAGTTCATGAATATGATTTACCGCTCTATCTATATGAGATAGTTGTTCCAACTCAATAACAAACATAAAAGAATCGCCACTTAACCGACCTACGGCTTGTGGTATAAAAACGCTATGATTTAAACGACGAGCAATTTCTCCAAGGATAAAATCACCTATTTTTAAGCCATAGGTATCATTAATAAATTTAAACTGTTTTATGTCGATTAAGAATACTGCCAGTTTTATTTGGCTCTGCTCAGTTTTATTATCTTGCGTTAGTTTGCCTATTTTTTTTGACAGTTTAGCCATCACTTGTTCACGATTAAGTGCACCTGTTAATGAGTCATGCTTACCTAAGTATTGTGCTCTATTCCTGGCATTTAACGCATCAAACCTTTCTGAACTTTGTATATAAATCAATAAAGTAAAACCAAGAATACTATGTGCGGCAATATCAAAATATAAAAGAAATAACTCTAATTGACGAAACCAAGGCTCAGTTAAGGACGCAATAGAAACAAATGAATAGATCAAATAACGCACACCAAAAACGGCAGAAAAAAACGTTAACATTCTATTTGAAAAGTCGTCTTTATTAGTAAGCAAGAGTAAGCCTGCTAATAAGAGTAAGGTGCAACCAAATATAAGGCTGGGTAGGCTTATGGTTAAATAAAAGTCGCTAAACTCTTGGCTAAGTTCAAGAGTAAAAAATACCGTAGTAATAAAACTAAGGACTACAACTAACGCTATCGCGCCCGTTATTATCTGTTTCGGTATTTTGGTGCTTTGTGCCTTAACGACGCCAAAAGCAAGAAATATGAGAAATATATACTGACAAATTTGTAGTGATAACTCTGCTAATATATGCCAATAATAACTTAGAAAGTGACTATTGGCATAAGGTATAACAGACTTAATAAGATAACTGCAACATAACGCCCCAATGCTGACTAACCAATACTTTACGTATCTACGAGGAAAAGCGCGATAATAGGTATAAAAAAAATACAGCAGCACAAAAAAAACAATCGCTTGCGTTAAAAACAAAAAGCTTAAAGGAGTTATATAGTCGTACATAAACAAAATTTAATCATGGTTATTAAGTCATACTAAGGTAATAAAGGAGAGCATTAGTATATTATTAAGTGGATAGGTATTGTTAGCATGATCTTTACCTTAATAAAATAGGTATAATACCCTTTAATATAACAATATATACCGATACAACTCATTTCCCTCTAATAAAACGAGTATTAGCATGCAATATAACACCTCTGAATTATGTGACTTTTATGCCGACTTAATTGATGTTATTGACCCTATTTTTTTTAATTATGGTGGTCGTAACTCATTTGCAGGTAAAGTGGTTACAATAAAGTGCTTTGAAAATTTAGGCTTAATTAATGACATGGCAAGAATAGACGGTACTGGCAAGGTATTGGTTATTGATGGCGGTGGCTCAACACGACGAGCGCTTATTAATCTAAAAATTGCACAATACGCTGTTAATAACGGTTGGGAAGGTATTGTTTGTTACGGTAGTGTGCGTGACGTTGATGCGTTAGAAGAGCTTGATATTGGTATACAGGCATTGGCCGCCATTCCAGTTGGCGCAAGTGACCAAAGCATTGGTGATACCGATGTTGCCATTAACTTTGCTGGCGTAACCTTACTTCCAGATGATTACATTTATGCAGATAATACCGGAATTATTTTGTCACCTGAACCTTTGGATATCAAATAAATAGACTCGCGAGGTAGTAATTAATACATACGCAGATATTATTTAACATTACTCCTGTCTGTAACCCTTGCTAAAAATAGCAAAGGGTCAATGTCGGTATAATCAGGAGTATTTAATGAATATTTCATTGTTAGTGAAAAACCACCTAAATTAGCAAAGGCTCGGGTATTTAACGCTTGTATAATTTTTACTAGCTTTTCGTTCACTTTCTTTCTACTTTCGTGTTCAAAAACAAGTAAATATTCCCCCTCATGAAACAAACCAGCATAATCAAAATCAGTAATGTGTTCGTTGATTATACTGGCAACTTCTTTAGTGACTTCATTAATATTTTTCTTATTAAAATGAAAGACCAGTGCCTGCCAGTTATCGATGACCAGATACCCAATACTTATCGGGTATTTAAACTTTCTCGCCTTTTTAAAAGCTAACTGATAGTAATACTTTGTTTGTAATGGACTATCTATAGCATAACGTTTTTTTTCAATATCTTGATAAGTTTGATTCGATTGTTGTGTTTTAAATCGGAGATAAAAAGCCACTAAAAGCGTGAGTAACAAACAAAGCACTGTCGATAAAGTGATGATAATGACATGTTGCTTTTGATATTTTTCAACAAAACTACTCGATAACGCACTACTTTGTGCTAACTTAATAGCAAGTTTTTTAGCCGCTTTGCTAGACGTTTCTTCCGGGGTTTCTTTAATGGGAGATTTCACCGATAAGTGAGTTAAGCCCTGCAAGGTACTAGCGTATTTGCGCTTATAAGTAAGCTTGCTAAGTAATACTTGACTGTACTTTTCTCGCCAGCGATAAGCCGCTAAATAATCTTTTTGGGCGAAGTGCATCTCAGCAACCATGCGATAAAAGCCAGTATAGTCTACTGACATTTCTTTACCATCAAGCAGTTCAACAACTTGAGTTAATAGTGCATAACCTTCGGCTGTTTTGTTAACACCGAGCTTAACTTTTACTAACGCGGTCATGCTTTCTATGCGGTCAGTAAACATATTATATTGGTTAAAGGTATCAATGGCTTGCGCTAACGGTTCAAGTGCTTGCTCAAACTGCTGCTGTATGATTAACACCAATGCTAAACCTTTATTGGCATGCGCAATATTAATTACTGCATTATTGTTTTCAGACACTTTTCTAGCTTGCCAAAAGGCATTATATGCATCATCAAAACGCAGTAAATAAAAATAGGCATAACCTAAATATAAATAGGTTTTATCAATATTTACTGTTTGATCCATTTCAAACTTTAATTTTAAGATTTTTAATTCCATCGTCAGTGACGTTTGATAATCACTTAAATGATGGTAAGCCAAAGCTAAAATAGTCAGCAATTCAGTATGTTCGGTCAATTTACTTTGACTAATGCCTTGCTCTACCTTTTGTAAATCAGCAAAAGCCTGTTGATGTTGCCCTAACATTGAAAACGCAACACTGCGATAACTTAATGAGAGTAACTGGTATTTAAGACTATGAGTTAATTCACTTTTACTTACTGCAACTTGGGCTACCTCTAACAGCAATTCATATTCTTTTCTGGCCATATATACCTCAGCTAGCTTTAACAATAATGCTAAGTGTACTTTTTTATCGACACTATTGGCTGAAATACCCTGTTGAACATATTCAAAAACGTTGTTGATATTGCCTTGGTTACTAGCCACTCTAGCCAAGAGTAAATATATTTTAGCGAGCATATCATTTGAATAATACTGCTTATTTTTAATGATTTTTGCTGATAACGAGATAACTATTTCTGTATCAATAACTTCATTATTAGCCGACAGTAATTGTTGTACTTGATTACTTGATACCGCTTGATCTGACGGCGGCTGTGCTAGAGCGCTTCCCATGAAAAGTAAAGAAAAAAACAGCACTTTACTTATAAATAACATAAACAGACAGTGCTTTTTTATGGTCATATCGATACCGTTAATTATTGAAAAATAGAACAGGTCAAACCGCTTATACTTTTTACCTGATAAAAATAAATATCGTCACTCTTTTATGTTTACATTTATCGAATTCACCTTATAATTGCTGCAATTAAGCTTTAGCGCTTGATAAGGGCAAATCTAATGAAAGTTAGAGACGCAAAGTTACCGGTCTAAGGGGAAACCTATGATAGCGGAACTACCAAGTGTTGATATAGTGGGGGCTTATCTTTATTCGATAGTCCACTATCTGTTTCTTCCGTTTTCTTTGCGTCGCCCTCCTTATTTATTGTAAATGCTTTAACTCGGTCGCGATTTTTCATGATCGTTCCGTGCATTATTAATTTTTTGTTCATTAATATAACCTGTTATGACGGTGTCGAGCATAGATAATGGCATTGAGCCATGTTTAAGTAACTGATCATGAAAATCTCGTAAGTCAAAGTTTTCACCCAGTGCTTGCTCAGCTTCATTACGTAAACGCTTAATAGTTAACTCTCCAATCTTGTATGACAACGTTTGACCCGGCCAAGAAATATAGCGGTCTATTTCGGTCGTTACATTATGTAGTGACAGAGCGGTATTACTAGCTAAATAATTAATGGCTTGCTCCCTACTCCATCCTTGAGTGTGTATACCTGTATCAACCACCAAACGACAAGCGCGCCACATCTCATAGGTTAAACGACCAAAGTTGTGGTATGGGTTTTCATACATGCCGGCTTCTATTCCTAAATATTCAGAATATAACCCCCAGCCCTCACCAAAAGCAGATATATAAGTTCTCTTTCTAAAATTAGCGACATCAGTCATTTCTTTCGCTAACGATATTTGTAAATGATGACCTGGCACTGCTAACAGTCTTGATATCCTCTTGCCTAACAATATTGGCTATCGAAACATGAAAGCCCGACTCTGCCGTCAACGGCATGTAATGCTCTTTATTAGTATAATTATCTAACGCATTTTGAGGCTGTATGGCAACACCGAGAGATTAATCTGATTTTCTTGCGTTAACTGTGCATTATCTAGAGCGAGTAACTGGTGATATATAGTCAAGCGTTGTTGGTGTTGAGAGCGTAAAAACGCTACTGATAAATCGGGAAGCTTAGCATTATTAGTTAAAACACCTGGTTGATTAAACGGGCTCGCTTGCAAGTAAAAGGTTTCGTGGGCAGCAATAATAGTCGCTAACTGTTCATTGACAGTAATTTTTTTCATTGCAATGACTCTACATAGGGGCATAGAAGTAATATCTGTTGAGCTGGGCTACCTTAACTTAATAGCAATTAAGTTAAGGTAGCGTTTGAGCAAAAGCTCACTTTTCAACAAAGCCCGCTCCACTTAAGCCAAATTATCGGTAAAATATCACCTTATCGGTACAGACTTAAAGTTTAAAAAACAACTCCTTATAAACTTTTAGCTCGGCAATTGACTCTTTAATATCATCAAGCGCTAAGTGAGCGCCGGTTTTAACAACCGCATCTAACACTTCAGGCTTCCAACGCCTTGCGAGCTCTTTAATCGTGCTAACATCTAAGTTACGGTAATGAAAATAGTCTTCAAAGTCAGGCATATATTTATTAATAAAGCGTCTGTCTTGACCAATACTATTACCACACATAGGTGATTTACCTTGCGGTACCCATTGTTGTACAAAAGCTAAGCTTTGTTCAGTTGCTTCAGCTAGGCTTACTTTACTGTCACGACAGCGCTGCGTTAATCCAGATTTTCCATGATGCTCAATGCACCATTCATTCATATTATCTAACACTTCATCACTTTGATTTATAGCAAAAGTAGGACCTTGTGCTAAGATATTTAAGTGACTATCGGTGATAATTATAGCGATTTCTAAAATCACATCCTCGGCAGGTTCTAGTCCTGTCATTTCCAGATCAAGCCAAATTAAATTACTGTCATTACCCGCCATAAAATATCCTTAAAAAATGCATAAACATTGGTATATAATTGTTAGTATAATACGCCACAACCAAGTCGGATCAAATCAAATGTTGGATAAAAGTAATTGGATCAAATTAAATTGTATGAATAAGTCTCTTGTCTAAAGTAAAGAAACTGACTAAGGGTCAGCAAAGACGCATCAAAGCTAATCATGATAATAGATTGCAAGGTAAAACCACTAAAAGCAAAGACAAAGTACAATGGGACGATGATGACTTAGGAGCACCAGAGCAAGGTGTTATTATTAGTCGGTTTGGTCAACATGCTGATGTCGAAAGCGAACAAGGTGAAATATACCGTTGTAACTTACGTCGCTCTATTGGTTCACTTGTCTGTGGCGATAAAGTGCTGTGGCGCCTTGGTAGAGAAACTCAACATAGTATCACTGGGATAATAGAAGCCGTACATGAACGCGACTCTGTACTCAGCCGCCCCGATGTCTATGATGGTCTAAAGCCTATTGCCGCTAATATCAGTCAAATTCTTATTGTTTCGTCAGTATTACCCGTTTTTAATAGTGATATTATTGACCGTTACCTGGTTGCTGCTGAGCAAACAGGCATCACTCCAGTTATAGTGCTCAATAAAACTGACTTATTAGCGAGTATTAGTACAGAAGAACAAGCTAATATCAGCAAACAATTGAAAATTTATCAAGATATAGGTTATCAAGTACTTTACGCTAGTAGTCAATCTCGCGATGGTATTAGCGAGCTAAAAGCGCAATTAAGTCAACACACCAGTATTTTTGTTGGTCAATCAGGTGTTGGCAAATCGACCTTAGTTAATGCCCTTATGCCGGATGTCGGTATACTCACTAACGACGTATCTGAAAACTCAGGTTTAGGTCAACATACCACCACAGTGGCACGTTTATACCACTTTACAGAAGGTGGTGATTTAATTGATTCCCCTGGTATTCGTGAGTTTGGTTTATGGCATTTAACCCCTGAGCAAGTTTGCCACGGTTTTGTCGAGTTCTCTGAATTTCTTGGTCTATGTAAGTTTAGAGACTGTAAACATCAAACGGATCCAGGCTGCGCGTTAATCGCCGCAGGAGAAAATAAACAAATAAACCCTGCTCGTTTAGCAAGCTTTCAACGCATACTAGCTAGCCTCAATGATAACAAATTAACCTCACGCTTTAATAATTAAGGAAAAACGAGTGTCCTCACCAAGCTCCTCACAGAATAATCTTAGCGACAACATTAAAATCGCTTTGCAATACATTATGCCTAAACATGCTATTTCTCGTGTCGTGGGTAAATTAGCCGCAGCCAAAATGGGTTGGTTAACCACTAAGCTTATTAGCCTATTTATTAAATCTTATGGCATCAATATGAATGAAGCTAAGCTTAAAAACGCGAGCGACTTTGATACCTTCAATAACTTTTTCACTCGTGAATTAGCAGAAGGCGTTCGACCTATTGATGCTGATGAAAATGCTCTGTGTTATCCCGTTGATGGCGCAATCAGTCAGCAAGGTGATATCGTTGATGGGCAACTTATTCAAGCTAAAGGGTTCAACTACAGCGTAACCTCTTTACTGGGCGGCGATGAAGTCGCTGCAGCTCCTTTCCAAGGCGGTAAGTTCTCCTGTATCTATTTGGCACCAAAAGATTATCACCGTATTCATATGCCCATAGCCGCAACCTTACGTGAAATGGTTTATGTGCCTGGCGAACTTTTTTCAGTAAACCCGCTTACCGCCAGAAATGTGCCTGATCTTTTTGCGCGCAATGAGCGTGTAGTGGCTATTTTTGACACCAAAGCCGGTAAGCTTGCCATGGTCTTAGTAGGTGCCACTATTGTTGCCAGCATAGAAACAACTTGGGGCGGTACTATTACGCCACCGGCAGGCAAAGATATTTTTAGATGGAAGTACCCTGAAGAAGGCGCCGACGCCATTACCTTTGAAAAAGGTGATGAAATGGGTCGCTTTAAACTGGGATCAACGGTTGTAAGTACCTTTGCACCTAATATGATTAGTGACTTTGCCGATAATGCAGGCCCAGGTACGGTAACTCGACTGGGCGAGCTTTACGCCACACTCGATAAAACACTAACGACAACAGCAGAAAAAACTGAAGGATAGTCCGCTTTTGTTGCCATGGGAACGATGAATAAACTGTTGCCCATAAAACTGTTGCTCATTTAGTGTACTCATTATAAGCTAAGATAAAATACGATCGCATTCGTATTTTATCGGTTTATTTTATCGGTAATGCTCCTTAGTCGGGCTCCTTAGCCTGCTATTAACTGATAAAATTAATGCTATAGCTAGTTAACGTTTAGCTATAGTACTAAACAGCTGTATAACTAAAACGCCCAAATAGAGGATAGGTAAATGACAAAAGGAAAACCTGCAGTAAAGCCGACAGAGGCCGAGTTATTGTTACTTAATATTCTCTGGAAAATGGGACCTGCAACCGTCAGAGAAATTCATGATGTGGTTAGTCTTACCCAAAAAACAGGCTACACAACGGTATTAAAAATACTGCAAATTATGCATGAAAAATCACTGGTGATCCGTGATGAAAGTAATCGCGCTCATATTTATGCTACCGCAAATAGTCAAACACAAACACAGTCATCTCTTATCAAAGACTTAATAACCAAAGCGTTTGGTGGTTCTACCTCAAAATTAGTTATGCGTGCTATCGATGATTCAACTAGCGCTCAAGAAATTAATGATATTCGCCAGTTGCTCAACTCATTAGAAAAAAAAAATAGCACAACTCAACACTAACTATGTTTGAAACATTATTTAACAGCCCTTTTTTATACAGCTTATCACTCACCCTAGTGCATTTCTTATGGCAAGGTTTACTCGTAGCGTTTATCTTAAAGTTGCTATTATTTATTGTTAATAAAAAAAAATCAAAGCTGCGTTATAGCTTAGCGATATCGGCAATGCTAACCAATGCTATACTGGCTTTATTTACCTACAATATAATTTCCTCTAACAACACAGTAAACTTTGAAAGTCATCCTAGCCATATCGCGCTAACCAATTTAGTGAATGAGTTAACGCAACAAAATGCGCTATTTACTTCGCAGCAACTACTACCGTCAATTTTAACGTATTCATTACCTTACCTTTCATTATTATGGCTAGCTAGTGTTACTATACTTGTCTTTAAATTACTGTTTGAAATTTATAATGTTAATAAATTACCTAAGTATTTAACTGCTCTGCCCTCTGAGACGCTGTCGGCGCGTTTTAATGTATTAGCCAAGAAATTACAGTTAAGCAGCGCTCCAACGTTACTTATTTCTTTAAAAGCAGAAGTTCCTATGGCGATAGGTTGGTTAAAACCAGTGGTGTTACTCCCTGCGACTATGGTCACGGGTTTAAATTCAGCCCAACTTGAAATGCTTATTTTACATGAATTAGCGCATATACGTCGGCATGATTACTTGGTGAACTTTTTACAGACCGTGATTGAGTTGCTCTTTTTCTTCCATCCGAGTGTGCACTGGGTTGGTAAGCAAATACGTAATGAGCGAGAATATTGTAGTGATGATATTGCTGTACAACATTGTGGTGATGCCATGGCTTACGCCCACACCCTAACCGATACAGCCTCTTTATGTGCAAAAAACAATATTAATACTATTCCAGCTATGGCAATGGCGGCATCAGGTGGCGACTTAAAAGCAAGAGTGCTGAGGCTTGTTGATAACCATTGTGCACCAACTAATAACACGAGTAAGTTATTGGCCGCATTTAGTCTTTTGTTGACGCTAATATTGCTCATGGTTAATCAACTACTAACCACCTCTTTTGCTCAACAGCCAAGTCAGCCCTTGTCTTGGCAAGAAACCATTAGTATTAACGAAAGTCCGCTTATTCACGCAAATATGACGGCACCATTGGCCACAACTAATCATAATCAAAAAGCCACCACTGAAGATAATGATCCAAGACTACAAGCACTATTTGTTAACAGTGATACTACTGACGACGTTAAAAGCACTGAGCTTGTTGATAACATTTTAGCGAGAGCAAAAATACAACGGACTAACCTGCAAGTAACTGAAAAAAACAAGGTAAGCACACAAAGAGTCACATCAAACGTTGCTCAACCTATAATCGAGCATAAAACGCCTGAAAACTTCAAGCAAGATACCGCTCGAGTAAAAAAACAAACCATCGCAACTAACGTTAAACAAACGGTGAGTACTGTCAAAGATCAAGAACTACAAAGTGATTTTTTGGTAAAAAAAGGGACTATAGATCTCGATTCAACGTTACCTGACCCCTTGCTTAATAAGGGACTTAGTAAAACCGCTACGTCAAACAAAGCTTTACTAGAAACAACGGTAGTAAAAACAACAGAAAAAAACTTACAACGAGCAACTAGCGCGCAAAAGCTAGTTAAGCCTCATACAGACCCAAGGTTACTTGTTGTTGAAAAGACCATAGATAAACACAACGAAACAAACAACCTAATTAAGGATAATTTACTTCAACAACCACTAAGTACAAGCAGCACACAGAAATCACCTTTAACAACCTCTTCAAACCAAGAGTCAAACCAAGCAGTATTAGCGACTGCCAGTTCACTTGACGCGACATTATTAAAGTCTATTACCCCTATATATCCAAACTTGGCTAAGCGTCGCGGCATTGAGATGGAGGTAACCGTAGATTTCACTATCGACCGAAATGGTAAAGTAAAAGATATAAACTTTATTCATCAAAATAAGCTTATCTATTTTAAATCGGCGATTCGTTCGGCTATTCGTCAGTGGCGATTTACTCCTGCCATTAAAAATAATCGTAAAATTGAAAGTAAGATGACGAAAATATTCTCTTTTAGCTTGCATGCCTAGTAGTTATAATAACTAACGGTACGATGACAATTCGCCCCCTATTTATCTACCTTAGTTTTTTATAGGATTAATGCTAAATAACATATAGTTAAAGGTAATACTTTGAGTTACGAACAGGTGTTTGACGCAGAAAAAAAAGCCACCGATAACAAAGTCAAAAACATCATCTCATTTTGGCAGCAAGGTTGTTTTAATTCATTTAGTGGCGTTGATAACGTCGTGATTCACTATGCGCAATTTATCCAGCAACAAGCTGATTGCCCCACCATAATTATTAGCCCAGGTCGCTGTGAAAGCTATCTAAAATATCAAGAGCTTTGTTTTGACTTATACCAGCAAGGTTATAATCTTTTTATTATCGATCATCGTGGTCAGGGATTATCTGGACGATTTTTTCCAAGCGTCAATAGAGGTTACGTCACTCACTTTCAAGATTATGTCGATGACTTACAGTATTTAGTTGAAAATATAGTAACTAAACACTGTTCAGCTAAACCCTATATATTGGCGCACTCTATGGGTGGAGCTATTGCTGTACGCTTTATGCAGGATTTTCCTGATGCGATTAAAGCAGCGGTAATATCATCACCCATGCTGGGTTTTAACAGCGGTGTATTACCCTACTGGTTAGCACAGAGCTTGGTTGTGATTAAAGCGAAACTTAATAGCCTCCTCAGTAAAAATCCTTGGTATTTCTTAGGGCAAAAAGATTATTCGGTCATTGATTTTAAGGACAATAAACTAACCCATTCATTGGCGCGTTACCAACAATTTGTCGACTTATATAGTAATAATAAAGCCATTCAATTAGGCGGTGTTACCAGTCATTGGTTAATGCAAAGTATTACCGCACAAAAAGAGATTTTTGCTAAATTATTTCAGTTAAAAACACCGGTATTATTGCTTCAAGCAGGCGCTGATAGTGTAGTTTCTCCACAAGCACAAAATCTTTTTTGTCAGCAATTACATCATTTACAGCCACAATCGTGCCCACATGGACGACCTAGCAGGTTTGATGGTGCTTACCATGAGTTATTTTTTGAAAGCGATAATTATAGAGACAAAGCTATCGCACAAAGCCTGGCTTGGTTTCAACAACACAAATAGTTTTTCTCGCACTATGTTTTATCGTCCTATTCTGCTCTATCCTATACCAATATAACGTTAGTAGTATTAGCGACTAACGTTGCATTGCCGAGGTAGGATCATGGTGAATAAAAACCTCACAAGGCGCGAGAGCCCGACAGATTTGTGCTTCAATTTCATCACCAATACTATGAGCTTCTAAAAGTGAGAGATCATCACTGAGCTCTAAATGAAACTGAATAAATTTTTGCACGCCCGATTGTCGGGTTCTTAACTCATGGATACCTATCGCTTGCTGATGAGAGACAACAATCGCTTTGATTTGTGCTAACTCTTCTGCACTCAGTTCACTGTCCATTAACTGTGACACACTTTGCACCATAATTTGTCCTGCACCCAAAACCAAATAAAGTGCCACTAATATAGTGAATATACCATCAGCTTCTAGCCATATGCCTTGACTTAAGATGATAGCAATTAGTACCCCTAAGTTTAAAAACAGATCTGATTGATAATGCAAAGCATCACCACTGATAATAATAGAGCCAGTACGTTTTATAACATAGCGTTGAATAGCAACCAGTATAAGTGTTAACACAATAGAAATAACCGTTACCCAAATAGCAACTTCACTTTTGACAATAACCTGTGGATTAAGCAGCCGAGATACACCATTAAAAATAAGAATAATAGCAGAGCCAAGTACAAAAGAGGCTTGCACTAAGCCCGCTAAACTTTCTGCTTTACCGTGACCAAAAGTGTGCTCTTTATCCGCAGGCGCTAAAGCAAAACGTAAAATAACAATACTCATTGCTGAGGCAAACAAATCTAAAATAGAGTCGGTAGTAGAAGCCAACATAGCGCTAGAATCTGTTACCAACCAAGCATAAAGCTTAATTACCACTAAAATTACCGCTGTCGTGGTAGAGGAAATTGCCGCGAATCGCACCCAAAAGGCATAATCGTCTGTTGATTTTTGTGTATTCATGTTGCCCCTTGGCGAAAAAATAAAGACTTAAAAGTAATAACGGCTATATAGTTACCTGTGTATAATAACAAAAATTTTTATCAGATGACGATTGTTATGTTAGATGTTGTGCTTTTTCAACCCCAAATACCACCGAATACCGGTAACATCATTCGCTTATGCGCCAATTCAGGTTTTCGTTTACATTTAATAGAACCGTTAGGATTTGATTTAGAAGATAAAAAATTACGTCGTGCCGGTTTAGACTACCATGAATTTGCCGCCATACAGCGCCATGCTAGCTTTTCTGCTTTTATGGAAAAAGAGCAACCCAAACGAGTGTTAGCTGTGACGACTAAAACAGATAATTTCTACGGCGATGTAAAGTTTACTAGCGGTGATTATTTATTATTTGGCTCAGAAACCGCTGGATTACCTGAAGAGGTGCGCGTACAAATACCAGATAAAGATAAGATTAGAATTCCAATGTTAAAAGAAAGCCGTAGCATGAATTTATCAAACGCTGCAGCGGTTATCGTTTACGATGCATGGCGTCAACTCGGTTTTCCTAACGCGGTATAAAAAGTATAAAACCAGTCAATAACATCCGTTAATTGACTGGTTTTATCTGCTTAGGTTGAACTACTCACCTACCTTTTTTTCGCCAGTGTGACAGGTTGGTAAGTGAAAGCTTATTCAAATTTTTTATCGCGAGAAAGTAAATCAGCAGCAGCTAACTTAGCATCTTTTGCTTGATAGAGCACTTGATATACTTGTTCAACAATAGGCATTTCAACACCGTGGCGTTGTGCGAGCATATGTACTTCTTTGGTGTTTCGATATCCTTCAACAACCTGACCAATGTCAGCAATCGCTTGTTCCACCTCACTGCCTTGACCTAATGCTAAGCCAAAGCGTCGATTGCGTGATTGATTATCCGTACAGGTCAATACTAAATCACCCAAACCCGCCATGCCCATAAAAGTAGCTGGCTCTGCTTTTAACGCTAAGCCTAACCGAGTCATCTCAGCTAAGCCACGCGTAATTAGTGCGGTACGCGCGTTAGCGCCAAAGCCAATACCATCAGCTATGCCTGCGGCAATTGCAATAACATTCTTCACCGCTCCACCAAGTTGTACGCCAATAAAATCTTTATTGGCGTACACTCTAAACAGCTTATCGCAATGGAGTAAGTTAGATAACTCGGCGACAAAGTCATCGTCCTCAGAAGACAATGAAATAGCGGTAGGCAAACCTGCAGCCATTTCTCTAGCAAATGTAGGCCCTGACAACACCGCTAAAGAAACACCATTACCCAGTATTCTTTTGGCTACATCTTGCAATAAATCCCCGGTTTGTGGATCTAAACCTTTAGTAGCCCAAGCAACTTTAGCATTGGCTGTTAACATGGGTTTAATTTGTTTAAGTATATCGGCAAAGGCAAAGCTAGGCACAACCACTAAAATATTATGACTTGCTTGCACTGCTTTACTTAAATCAGCTTCAAGTGATAACGTTTCAGGAAAAGGGCAATCAGCGAGGTACTTACTGTTTTCTCTCTCCTGAGCCATTGCAGCAACATGATTCGCATCACGCCCCCACAATAAGGTTTTATGGCCGTTTCGAGCTAAACAAATAGCCAAAGCTGTGCCATAAGACCCGGCACCAAGTACTGTAATTTTTGCTGGTAACGACATAAAAAACCTTATTTACACGTTAATATGACTTAAAATATTTTAGCTCTAACTAGTGAGTTTCTGTACTTTGTGGCGCGTTTTCTTGTGCTGCACGTTGTTGCACATAAGAAGCATATAAACCTTCAAAATTAACGGGTGTTAAGTTAAATTGTGGGAATGAACCACGGTTTACTAAGCTTGCCACTGTTTCACGCGCATATGGGAACAATGTTGTTGGGCAGAACGCACCAATAGTATGTGCTAATTGTGCTTCAGGTAAATTACCAATAGTAAAAATACCGGCTTGTTGGACCTCAGCTAAAAAGGCAGTTTTATCTTCTACAGTAGCAGTAACCGTGACAGATAAAACGACTTCATAGGTATTGTCTGCTAATTTAGTAGAGCGCGTATCAAGGTCTAATTTGATTTCAGGCTTCCAATCTAATTGAAAAACTGCAGGAGAGTTTGGCGTTTCAAAAGAAACATCTTTCGTATAAATACGTTGAATAGCAAATTCTGGCGATTGTTGTGTTTCATTATTTGCTACTTGATTTTCTTCTGCCATGAGTGGCTCCTTTATGAGTTTTTTATTATTTATGTTATCTAGCTTTATGCTAACTTTGCTTATTAACTGCTGTAGCTTGAGCTACTTAGAGCGCAACGACATCATATCACTAAAAAGACACCTAAAAATTTTTTACAGGGTTCTAAGTATCGTTTTATTGAGCTGCTAACAGTGTGTCTAATTTGTTGTTTCTTTCTAGACCGACTAATTCATCACAGCCACCAACATGAACATTGCCGATAAATATTTGTGGAACAGTATAACTACCATTACTGCGCTCAATCATGGCGCTACGTATAGCCATGTCGCCATCAATCTTTATTTCATTGTAATCAGCTGACTTACTCTTTAATAACGCCAGTGCGTGGCTGCAATAAGGGCAGAATGCTTTAGTATATATGTCTATTTTTGCCATTTTCTTCACTCTTTTGACGGTTTTATTCACTAGTTGCGTTATAAGCTCATTATTTAACTACAGGTAAACCTGCACTTGTCCAGCTATTCATACCGCCTTTGAGTACACTAACGCGAGCGAAGCCACTTTTATGTAAATTAGTCGCAATTTGCACAGCACTCATGCCCGCAGTACATACTACAATAATGGGCTTGTCTTTATATTTTTCAAGACTAGCCGTACCATTTTTACTGATTTTATCGCTTGA
Source organism: Colwellia ponticola (assembly GCF_005885605.1). Taxonomy (GTDB): domain Bacteria; phylum Pseudomonadota; class Gammaproteobacteria; order Enterobacterales; family Alteromonadaceae; genus Colwellia; species Colwellia ponticola. The sequence continues at coordinate 366,557 of NZ_SZVP01000001.1, forward strand.
TAAACTAATTGCATCAAGAATATGACCTGCTTTAAATTCATTCTCTTTGCGTATATCAAGTGCAATACCGTCTTCTCTATTCATCAAAAAAGTTAAATCTTGTGTACTAATTTGTTTGATGGGTGATAATTGCATTCTAATTGTTGTGACGATTATCATTACGAGTAAGGCAACCCAAATCGCGCTTAACATGCCATTGTTGCTTGCAAAAGCAATAAATTGTTCCATAAATAAAAGACCATTATTATAAAATTTCGAATCGGCACATTATACGCAAACCTTTTAGAATTGCGAGCATATACCGTGCGCTAATCTTGAGTTATTTAACAGACAAGGTTTCTTTGTTAAATCCTTAGTGAATAACATAATCTGAGGGTGTATAATACTTGCCCAAAAACTCAACATAACACAACACTTAACGGGGATAATAATGGCGCATAAAAAATCTACAGTACTGATGATTCTTGATGGTTGGGGATACAGAAAAGAAACCAGCTCAAATGCGATTCATCAAGCCAATACACCGGTATTAGATGATTTAAAAGCCAATTACCCTAATATGCTTATTGACACGTCAGGTATGGCTGTTGGCTTACCTGAAGGACAAATGGGTAATTCTGAAGTAGGTCATGTGAACTTAGGTGCTGGTCGTATTGTTTATCAAGACTTCACCCGTATTACTAAAGCGATCGCTGATGGTGAGTTTAGTGATAACGCTATTTTATGCCAAACCGTCGATAAAGCTTCTTCAACAAATAACGCTGTGCATATTTTCGGCTTACTATCTCCGGGCGGCGTACATAGCCATGAAGATCACATTTTTTCCATGATGGAACTTGCCCAAAAACGCGGTGCTAAAAAAGTTTACTTGCATGCCTTTTTAGATGGCAGAGATACACCACCACGCAGCGCACAAGCTTCTTTAGAAAAAGCCCAACAAAAATTTTCTCAACTGTTTGCTGAACCAAACACAGGCGAAGGTCAAATTGCGTCAGTGATAGGTCGTTACTATGCCATGGATAGAGATCAACGCTGGGATCGTGTTGAAGCAGCTTACAACCTCATGGTAAATGGCGAAGGTTTACATCAATATAGTAATGCCTTAGATGCCCTGACTGCAGCTTATGAGCGTGATGAAAACGATGAGTTTGTTGGCGCTAGTGCTATTACAACCCCCTCAGGTGACAGCATTAAAGTCAATGACGGTGATGCATTGATATTTATGAACTTTAGAGCAGATAGAGCACGCCAATTTAGCCGTTGCTTTACCGAAGAAAACTTTTCAGGCTTTACCCGAGTACGCGTGCCAGCAATTAGTAACTTTGTCATGTTGACACAATATGCTGGTGATATAAATGCGCCGTCTGCTTTTGCACCTGCAACGCTAAATAACGTGATGGGTGAATGGCTCGCTAAACATAATAAAACGCAGCTACGTATTTCTGAAACGGAGAAGTATGCGCATGTGACTTTTTTCTTTAGTGGCGGTAAAGAAGATACTTTTACTGGCGAGGACCGCATATTAGTGCCCTCTCCTGATGTCGCTACTTACGACTTACAACCTGAAATGAATTCAACTTTACTCACTGATAAACTCGTTGCTGCTATTGAAAGTGGCAAATATGATTTTATTGTCTGTAATTACCCTAATGGCGATATGGTTGGTCATACGGGAAGTTTTGATGCCGCAGTAAAAGCCTGTGAAGCCGTAGATACATGTATTGGTCGCGTCGTTAAAGCATTAAAAGATAACGATGGTGAATGCTTCATTACGGCCGATCACGGTAACGCCGAACAAATGCAAGACCCTGTATCGGGTCAAGCGCATACCGCACATACTTGTGAACCAGTACCTCTTATTTATGTTGGTCGCCCCGCCAAACCAGCAGCTTCAGGCACCTTAAGTGATATATCGCCTAGCCTCTTACATTTGATGGCTATAGAGCAACCTGAAGAAATGACTGGCTCAGTGTTAATGCAACTCACTGATACCGTTAACTAAGCTTTTACTAAGCATTCATTAACTAACAGATGAAGTAATAACGTTAGCTTAAGTTATTAAATAATATAACTGATTAGCTAATGTGCTCGCCATTGCTTCATTTTTATTAGCCATTATCTACGATGAGACTTTTTATCAATACTTACTTAGTCAGTAATTTGACCCGATATACTGTAATAATAAGTTTAGTATTACTAAGCTTATTATTTACTGCAACAGCGCCAGCACAACAAAGTGATGGCAATGCTGATGCTCAACTGCAAAGTCGCGCCAAGCTTAGTGACGTGCAAAAAGCGATCGCTAAGCAAGAATCCAATATCTTTGATACCAACAAACAGCGCAGCAGTTTAGAACAGCAACTCAAAACAGATGATCTAGCCATTGCCAACGTCACTAAAGCGATTAATAACATAGAAGCTGAACTATCAATTACACAGAGTAAAATCGTCGACTTAGCCGTAGAAAAAAAACAACTGAACCTTTCAAAAGAAAGACAAGAGCAGTTACTTGCCAAGCAACTTAGATCCGCCTACACCACAGGTCAGCATGATTATCTCAAGTTACTTTTAAACCAAGACCAAAGTGAAAAAATTCAACGTACCATTAGCTATTATCAATATATAAACAAAGCCAGAATAAAAGAAATAGAAAGCTTTCAAGCCACAATCGCTCAGTTATTACAAGTAAGTACCGAACACCAAACACAAATAGCTAATTTACAACAGCTTAAAGACGAGCAATTACAAAAAGATAATCAATTAAGAATTAGTAAAGCACAGCGTAGTAATACCCTGCAAAAGCTAAGCCGTCAGTTACTTTCTAGCCAACAACAATTAAATAAACTTAAAGCCGAAGAAGAAAACTTAAATCAAGCGTTAAACAAGCTAGCTGCGATTATTCAAGCAGAAATAGATTTAACAGGCTTAAGTAAGTTACAAAATAAATTATCTTGGCCAGTTAAAGGCAAAACCCTACATCGTTTCGGCACGAGAAAACAAGGTTATTTAACATGGAAAGGGGTGTTAATTTCTGCGCCTATTAGTCGACAAGTTCAAACTATTCATAATGGTACTGTGCTCTTTTCAGATTGGCTAAAGGGCTATGGCTTATTAACAGTTATTGACCATGGCAATGGTTATATGAGTCTTTACGCTCACAACCAAACCTTATTAAAATCTGTCGGTGAGCGTGTAGAAACAGGAGAGCCTATTGCGTTAATAGGCCAAAGTGGTGGTTTAGAACAACCTGGTTTATATTTTGAAATTCGCCATCGAGGCAAAGCGCTAAACCCTAAGCTATGGTGTCGTTAACAATGATGCGTACATGCGTTTTTCTTATATTTTTTTTAGCTACTTTCAGCATTAAAACTTTTGCACAGACTCTGGCAAGTAACGTCGACATTAAGTCACTACTTAAGACACAGACAAAGCGCGTCGCTATTATAATTGATGATATGGGCTATCGTCGCACCGACAAAGATGCTCTGACCTTACCAGGCGCAGTTACCTATGCTTTTTTACCTCATACCACTTACGGTAAAAAACTAGCGATACAAGCCAATAGTACTAATCACGATGTACTGCTTCATATTCCCATGGAGTCTGAGAATAAAAAGAAACTAGGTCCTGGCGCACTAACTAGTCACATGAATAAACAAGCGTTCAGCCAAAGCTTAACGGCTTCTTTCGCTGAAATTCCTTTTGCTATTGGTATTAATAATCATATGGGCAGTTATTTGACACAGCTATACCAACCAATGGCATGGACAATGGCGTTTTTAAAAAAAAATAACTTATTGTTTTTAGACAGTAAAACCAGTTTGTCTTCTAGAGCCCAACAAGCCGCAATTGATTTTGGCGTACCTGTACAAGCTAGACATATATTTTTAGATAATGAATTAACCGATAAGTATATTAGTGAGCAATTTAGGCAACTGATTAACTTTACTAAAGAGCATCATAGCGCTATTGCTATCGCCCACCCACATCCTGAAACAGTAGCGATGTTAACCAAGTTAATCCCCACACTAAAAACACATGGTATTGAATTAGTACCACTATCAAGTTTATATTCAACGACAATCAGTACTCAAAAAAAGTTGTTAGCCAGTAATTAACGATACTTATTATTCACGACACTTATATTAACGACGCCTACATTATTTCACTAACAAGTTAAAAATTAATGTTATTTTCTTTGAGTACTTGATGTAGGTACTTCACCGGTATGGCGTAGGTAATGCCGCTGGGGTTACTAATAACCGCTTCTTTAGTTGTCTGTACAAAAACTTTATTAATAATCCCCACCACCTTACCTGTTTCCATATCATACATAGCACTGCCGCTATTACCTGGGTAAGCCGTTGCATCAAGTTGGTAGACCAAATAAGGGTTACGCATACGCTTAAGCATTTTTAAACTAATTTGCTCTGCTGAAACGGCTGGAATAACAGTAGGCGTAATACTGGCAATCATGCCACGATGAGTCACAGGATATAGACCTAAAATAGCACCAATAGGAAAACCAGTAAAAGCAATATAGCTGCCATCAGCATAGAAATCAGCACTGGCTAAGCTCATTGCCGGTAAGGCAGGACCCGATATTTTTAGAATCGCTAAATCATACAAGCTTGAGGTAGCAACAATATCAGCTTTTCTTACCTTAGCATTTTTACCTGAGCCAACAAATACCGCCATTTCTTGTAATAAGCTTTCATCAAGTAAGCTAGGTAATACATGTTCATTAGTGACCACATACTGTCCATTACCAATAACAAAACCAGTACCACGTAAAATATTTTGTGGTCGACTTGTTGGCGTATGTATACCAATACCAACCACAGAAGGTTTAATTTTAGCAACAAGATCAACAAACGCTGCCTGCGCGTATGGTGTAAATAAAAAGACAATAGCTAGCAATATAGACGTATACCTAGACATAGTTTTTTCCTAAGTGAAATAACCGAAAAGTTGTTATCAATAAATACTACCTTAAAGCATACTACATACATAATTATTTGAGGCAATGATTGAGGTATCTTTATCTCTACTTGCCTAGATAATAGTTTCACCGTCATAATAACAAGACTAATAACATTATTAGTCACAGTTAAGCACTCGCTAAGTGAGTACCCAATTAATTGTCAGGATGATAAATGACTACCTTTGTTCATGAACTTATAAGCCATAGCGCACTGCAAACTCCAACGGCCATTGCTCTGCAAATAAAAGCTAAAGAACTAAGTTATGCTCAACTTAATAGTAAAATAACAAAAGTAGCACAAGCCTATGCTGCACTTGCCCTTACTCAGGGTGATCGTGTGGGTATTTATTTAGCAAAAAATCAAGAAAATGTACAAAGCATGTTTGCCTGCTCGTTAATCGGCGCGGCTTTTGTACCGATTAATCCGGTATTAAAAGCTCAACAAGTTCACTATATTGCTAATGACTGTCAAATAAAGTTACTGATCACCAACCGTGCAAGACTCGCGGCACTTACCCCTTTATTAGCCCAATTACCTGCGCTAGCAAGTATTATTGTGATTGATGCTAACAATCAAGAAATAACTAAAACAGTATGTACTAATACGGTTAATATACTTAGCTGGCAAGCTTTCCTTGAGTTAGGCGAGCAGCGTTCAGCTAACCTACAGCCCCCTATATCGGCAAATGCTCTTGCTGCTATTTTGTATACATCAGGCAGCACAGGTCAACCAAAAGGTATTATGCTCAGCCATACCAATATCGTACTGGGCGCAAAATCGGTCAGTCAGTACCTAGAGCAAACCGCTGATGACAATATACTCGCAGTATTGCCGTTAAGCTTTGATTATGGGCTTAACCAATTGACCAGTTGTTTTCTTGTCGGCGCTAAATGTATATTACTTGACTACTTGTTAGCAAACGATGTCATAAAAGCCATTAGCAAATATAGTATTACGGGTTTAGCGGCAGTGCCACCATTATGGCTACAATTAACGAAGGCAAACTGGCCAAAAGGTGTCGGTCAATCTGTACGCTATTTTACTAATTCTGGGGGCGTATTACCGTTAAAGACCCTAAATGCTTTACAACACTATATGCCTCAAGCTAAACCTTATCTTATGTATGGCTTAACCGAGGCTTTTCGCTCAAGTTTTTTACCGCCTAGTGAAATAAAAAATCGTCCTACTTCAATCGGTAAAGCCATTCCTCATGCCGAAATTCTGGTTTTGCGTGACGATGGTAGTTGTTGTGATGATAATGAAATAGGGGAACTAGTACATATTGGGCCGCTAGTCTCGTTAGGTTATTGGCAAAATAAAGCGGCCACTGCTGAACGGTTTAAGCCGACGCCTAAACAAGCAATAAATAGACAAAACACTGCACTGGCGGTGTTTTCTGGTGATTATGTTAAACGTGATACTGAGGGGTTTCTTTATTTTGTCGCCAGAAAAGATGCGATGATCAAAACCTCAGGCTATCGAGTTAGTCCAACCGAAGTAGAGTCGGTATTATTACAATGTCCGCTGATTGATGAGATAGCGATAATAGCTAGTCCCAGTAACGAACTTGGTCAAAGTATTACCGCCTTGATAGTCACTTTAAATAAAAATACCGAGGTAGCTGAAGCAGTTGTGATGAAATATTGTCAAGTTAACTTACCTAACTATATGATACCCAAAAAAATAATATTCTTAAATGAGCTACCACGCAACACAAATGGTAAAGTAGATACCGCGTGGTTAAGCAAAAATTATAATAATGAGCTGATTTAACTATATAACAAGGGCAGTAACATGGAAGCATTGACGAATCATTTACCTACATCACTTAAAGATTCTTTGCCAATAAATGGCGAACTTTATGTGGGTAACATGCCTTTAAATCACATCGAAAAATTAGTTTCACATACGCCGTTTTACGCCTATGACCGCCAATTAATTATCAATAAAGTTACACAGTTAATTACTACTTTACCTAAAGAAATATCGTTACATTACGCAATTAAAGCAAACCCTTACCCAAGTTTAGTACAATTAATGGCGACACAAGTGACTGGCTTTGACGTTGCCTCAAAAAAAGAAATGCTCTTAGCATTACAAACCGGTATGGCCGCAAAAAACATAAGCTTTGCTGGTCCAGGCAAAACAATGCAAGACATTGAAGCAGCTATTATTGCTGGTGTAACCCTGCATGTTGAATCTATAGGTGAAATAGCCAAAGTAAAAAAAATTGCTGAGCAGTTGCACATAAAAGCCGATATTGCTATTAGAGTAAACCCTGCATTTGAACTAAAATCTTCAGGTATGAAAATGTCTGGTGGTGCCAAGCCCTTTGGTATTGATGAAGAGCAAATTGCTCAGGTACTCATGAACTTACCGTTAGCACAGGTCAACTTACGCGGTTTTCATATCTTTGCTGGTTCACAAAATCTTAATGCCAACGCCATTATTTGCGCACAACAGCAAACTTTTGCCTTAGCAGAACAGTTAATCACGTTAACAAAGAAAGTAACCAAGCTAGAAATAGAGTACCTTAATATTGGAGGTGGCTTTGGCATACCCTACTTTTCAAATGATAACTCCCTAGATATCAATGCTATAGCAGGCAACCTACAAACATTGTTACAGCAATATAAAACTATTTCTAGTAACGTTGAAGTGATTCTAGAGCTAGGTCGCTATTTAGTGGCTGAGGCAGGTGTTTATGTGTGTAAAATTGTTGATAAAAAAGTATCTCGAGGTACTACTTATTTAGTGTGTGATGGCGGCTTGCACCACCACTTAGCGAATTCAGGCAATTTTGGTCAAGTCATTAGAAAAAACTATCCTGTGGCTATTGGTAACAAGTTCATAACACATAAGAGTAACAGCATCTGCAGTAATGAGCTAAAAGTACAACCCGCCTTAGAGCAAGTCAATATCGTCGGTCCCTTGTGTACTCCCCTTGATATTTTAGCCGATAAAGTAAAACTCCCCAAAGCCAACGTAGATGATTATGTTGTAGTATTTCAATCAGGTGCTTATGGCGCTTCAGCAAGTCCAAAAGACTTTCTTAGCCAAACGCAATTAAGTGAAATATTACTGTAAATTTATATGATTATTCGTTATAGATAGTTTAGTTTAATAGCTATACTGATAGTAATTGAGCTATACCACCCCCTAATGGAATTAAAAATGAACTGGAAGAAACAATTATTAAACCTGCCTATTATTGGCAATCTCACTAAACGTGTTGTATCTGCAAAGGCGAGTAAAGAAGCTCATAATATTTCAGACCATTTTACGCAATTCCTTCAACCTCAAGTAGCTATCAGTAAAACATTACAAGAAGAGGTCTTTAAAATTCGTCATAATGTTTACTGTGAAGAGCTCGCTTTTGAAGAAGTTAGAGACGATGGTCAAGAAACAGATGAGTTTGATAAACAATCTATTTTTTCTTTAATCAAACATAAACCTTCAGGCACATTTACTAGTTGTGTGCGTTTAGTTATCTCAAAAGGTTCTGATGAGTTACTTCCTATTGAAAAATACTGTATCGACTCAGTTACTAACGAGGAACTTCATCCTAAAAACTTTAAACGATCTGAAATTGCAGAGATATCTCGTTTGGCGGTTAAGTCTGACTTTCGCCGTCGTAAAGCTGATAAATATAAAGGCTCTGGTACTGGGGTTATCAGCGAAACAAGTTATTCAGAAACCGAGTTACGCTGCTTTCCTTTTATTGCCATAGGTTTATACATGACAGCAGCAACAATAGCCATGAACACTGGCATACGCCATGTTTATGTCATGATGGAGCCTAGACTTGCCCGTAGTATGAAATTTATTGGTATTACATTTCAGCAACTCGGTGTACCTGTTGACTATCATGGTTTACGCGCGCCCTATTATATTAACGCGGATATATTTATGAATAACCTATCACCTGGTTTTAAAAGTCTTTATAAGACCATTGAAAAAGATGTGTGCTTACAATTACAACAGTTAAAGTAAAGATAAGTACGTACGCAATAACCTAACAAATATGTTAATAACAAATTAATTTAACAATTTTTGAGAAAAAATAATGCCCAACAAACTTATCTCTCTCATTGAAAATGTACTAACAACAGATTCAAACTTATCATTTGATCATAAAGAACTCGCCCCTTTTATGGTGGGTACTGAGGGATTAGAGTATTTTGATAATAAAAAAAGGGCGCTAATGGCGGTCATTACCCTAACGCAATCAACTGAAATCAAAGCATTACTTGATTTAGCCAATCAATGTGCCCATGACGGTGAACTTGCCTTTTCCTTGTATCCTATTAGCACAGGCAAAAACTGGGGTTATGGTACGAGCCAACCTACTGGCTTAACTCAAAATATTATTCTGCTAGATTTAAGTAAATTAAATACTATTTGTGACTTTGATGCTGAACTAGGGTTATTAACTATTGAACCCGGCGTCACTCAGCAACAATTAAGTGATTATTTACACGTAAATAATCATGACTATATGGTACCTGTAACCGGTGCCGGTCCCGATTGCTCTATCCTAGCAAATGCTATAGAGCGCGGTTACGGCATAACTCCTTATACCGATCATTTTAGTGCTGTCACTAGTATTAAGGGCTATTGGGCAAATGGTAGGCCTTATCAATCGGCTGTTAACGAATTAGATGCCAGTAATGATAAGTTTGTCGATAAGACATTTAAATGGGGCGTTGGCCCTTATTTAGACGGCCTATTTACCCAGTCTAACTTAGGTATTGTTAGTCAAATGACTATCCGTCTAGCCAAGAAAAAAGCAGACTTTACTTCTTTTTTTATTCAAATCAAAGATGATGAAATGCTTGAAAAAGCCGTCCCCTTAATAAGACAGGTATTACAAGATTATGAAGGCATTGTTGGCTCGATTAACTTGATGGATCAACGCCGTTTATTATCTATGTTTGCCACACCGCCACAGGGTGATGATACTCATAAAGTGATGAGTGATAAAAAAATAAAGAAATTGGCAAAAGAATTACAAGCGCCAAGTTGGACTATTGTCGGTAGTATTTATGGTAGTACAGGGGTTGTTAGTGCGGTCAAAAAAGAAATTAATGCTATTTTCAAAAAGATACCTTGTAAGCGAATTTATTCAAATAGCTTATTAATTCTTTTTGCTAATAAGGTATTTGATAACCTCCCCTCTTGGTTAATTAATAGTGTTGCACCTTTAACGATCATAGCTGATCAACTTGACTCATTTAGCAAAGGAAAAGAGATCATGCTAGGCAAACCTAATAAGGTAGCGTTAAAGCTCGCTTATTGGCGCCATAAAAATGCGGAAGTATTTGATAGCGAAGCATTATCACCAGGAAAAGATGGCTGTGGTTTACTTTGGTATGCGCCATTAGTAACAATGAAAGCCGATAAAATGCGTGAGTATGTCGACTTTATCAGAGAAACCTGCCCGAAATTTAATATTGAGCCTTTTATTACTTTCACTAATCTCAAACACGACTGTGTTGATAGTACCATTCCAATAGTGTTTGATTTGAGTAATCCTCAGGCGGTCACTGATGCCCATAATTGCTTAAAAACACTGGTAGAAGAAGGTTTGAAAAAAGGTTTTGTACCGTATCGTTTAAATATAGACCAGCAACAATGGTTACTTAATAAAGACAGTGACTTTTGGCAAACCGTCAATCAACTAAAAAGCAGTTTAGACCCTAACAATATACTCAGCCAAGGACGATATAATCCTAACTAATACCATTGCATATAAAGACGTGAACACTGTCTTATACGAATTGGTATAAGTACTAGGCAGTATTTTTTGGTATTACTACCTTTATATAATGAAGACTTAATATTACTTTATAAAAAAGCCGAATAAGCATTTGCTTATCCGGCTTTTTTTACTGAATTTTTTATTGGAGTAGGTGTAAAATAGAACTAAAAACCACGTTAATAAAGCATTGACCTGCTCGGGTTCAAAATTGACAGTATACCTAAACGCTCTAAGTCACAATAGTCAAGGGCACTGTCAAGCATATCGTCATCAATCCCCAGTAAAGCGAGTTGCTCTTGCGTTAATAAGTCACTGTATTCTACATCTTGCTCTTTCAACACCTGATTTTTATACATTATTCGCTTAGCAACATACAAAATCTGTGTTTCTGTATTATGCTGCACTAAATTTTCAGTATCTTGATCGCGAATAGGAGAAAAAATGCTATAAGGTAGATGCCATTGTTTTAGTAACTGAGCAGAGCATTGACCCAAAGTAAACCCTAAGACATCTTGTTGTTTAACCCAAGGTAACACCTTAATATCTAAGCTTTCACAATACTGCAATTGCTCCGCAGTAACTTGATGAACCACTAACTCACCTAAATTATGCAACAAACCTAGGATAAATAAACGCTCAGAATGCGCAATACCTAACTGAGACCCTAAAAATTTCATCAACAAGGCACAATCAACACTTTTCAACCAAAAATTGTCAAGATACTGCTGTTCCGCATTAACTTTTTTAAAGGCTTCAGTGGTAAAATAGGCAATAACTAAGTTATAAACTTCAGTAATACCTAATACCAACACTGCCTTAGAAATAGTATCAATTTTACCTGGGTAGTTAAAAAAAGGACTATTGGCCAACTTTAATATTGCACCAGAAAGTGCAGGATCTATAAGAATAACGTCAGAAATATCATCAATAGTTGAGGTTTCATCGTCAATTAACTCTCTAATTCTAATAAATGAATCTGATAAAACAAAAATCTCACTGGTTTCTTTTACATACTCTTCTGCGGTCATTCTGTTACCTTACTACTGCTTATATATTTGATTATTGACTATCCAGTAAATACAGTTTGCACCTAAAGAGGCTTATATTAGCGACAATCGTTACGTGATGGTTTTATATCTATACAAAGACTTTATTTTCAAGTTCAAGTAACTAATAGTCAATACATATTTGATAAGAACTGAACTTTCTCATGTTAATAACACCTTTATCAAAAATTAAATATTGGCCTTTAATACCTAATAACACGCCAGTAACGGTGGATGTTTTATCAAAATTAAAAGAACTAATTTTGTTCAAGTATTGGCTAACAGGATATTTAATTTCTTGTACGTTTTCATCTAACTCTTGTACTGCATCGCTACCGAATTTAAGCCTAAGCTGTGATAAGCGTAAACTAATCTCAGGGATTAGCTCTTCAGCTCTCGCTTTTAAATCTAAAGGCTCTGGCTCGCCTTTTAACATAGCGCGCCAATTCGTTTTATCACTAATAAAATCTGCTAATGCTGTTTCGACTAACCCCGACTGCAAACGAGTACTCACTTTAAATATAGGTAATGCTTGGCAAGCACCTTGGTCAATCCAACGAGTAGGTAATTGTGTATGTCGAGTTATCCCTACTTTTAAGCCTGAGCTATTCGCTAAATATACATAATGATCAATCATACAATTACGTTCACCCCACTGAGGGTCTCGACAAGTCCCTAAATGAAAGTGACAAGTTTCAGGTTTCATAATACACATATCACACTGAGGAAGTTTAGCCATGCAAGGATAGCAATAGCCTTGTGAGTAGCTTTTTTTAATACCTTTACCACAGTTTTTACAAGCAATAACACCAGAAAAATTCAAGCTTATTGTTTTACCTATTAACGGGTTTAAGGCAATACTTTGCTTAGCTCCATCATCATGAAGGCTAACTAAAGGGAGTTGGTATTGAACTAGATTATTACTATCAAGTTGCGCGGTAAGTTTTTCTACTGCACCGATGTCACTAATTGGCATAGTTGCTCTCTATTTTTAGGGGTTAAAATTTTTACATACAGATGATATCAGTTTAGTAGCATGTATTATTGTCTAAGTAGCTAAATTCATTTGATATTATTAGAGGTTTTATCTTGGATATTTTAAAGCATCGTCGCAATAATCGTACTCTCTACAACTGCACTTTTTTACGTGTTTGTTTCACGTCTTTTCTATTAGCCTTGCCTGTTAAACGTCGTTGTACTGAACCTTTAGTCGGTTTAGTTGCACGTCTAGACTTTTGCACGACCATAGCTGATAGAATTAATTCTTTAAGTCGTTTCAGTGCATCATCTTTGTTCATTGATTGCGTTCTAAATGACTGGGCTTTAATGATAATAATACCATCACTTGATATTCGACTATCCGATAATTTTAATAAGCGCTCTTTGTAAATGTCTGGTAGTGTAGACCGCTTAATATCAAAACGTAAATGTATGGCAGTTTCTACCTTATTAACGCGTTGACCACCATTACCAGTGGCTCTTATACCGGTCAGCTCTATTTCCCAAGCAGCTAAGCTGACATTATTTGATATCTCAAGCACTTTTATTTACCATTTTTATTACTAATCAATTTAATATTAAGTATAAAGCCATATGAACAAGCACAGTAAAAAAAGCACTTGGTGGGTTTATTTACTCCGCTGTAAAGACAATAGTTTATATGCCGGCGTTACTACAGATATACATAGACGTACCAATGAACATAATAACAGTAAACTTGGCGCTAAATATACCCTTGCAAGACGTCCTGTAAGTTTGGCTTACTTAGAACAAGCTGACGATAAAAGCAGCGCTTGTAAAAGAGAATATCAAATTCGTCAGCTAAGCAAAGTTAAAAAAGAGCAATTGGTTGGTAACTATAGTGAAGATGATAGTAAAGCTAATAAATAGAGTTAACTAGTTACTTATCCAACGTAAATCAACACTTAATGATAACCTTATAACAGGTCAGCTTAGTTGCAGATCGGCAATTATTTTTTCGATTTAGCACTAAACTACTGCTAGAATACGGTGATTATATAGGTTTTACTTAAAAAAGTTGTACTGATGTCTATCAAAAAAATGTTTATTGAAAACTTTTGTCCTATTGACGCTAATGAAATTAGCTTCACGCGCCAACAAGGTAGCGACTTTGCCAAGCAAGTCGCCGATGACTTTAACCCATTACACAATATTGATGCGAAAAGGTTTTGTGTTCCTGGTGATTTACTGTTTTCAATTGTAATCGCTAAATCGGGTCTTCATAAGAAAATGACTTTTGACTTTTCTGGAATGGTTAGCGACAACGTTAGTCTCACCTTTCCTGAGCATATCGATGACAGCTTTGCTATTAAAGACGATAAAGATAAAACCTGCCTTAGTGTCAGTGTTAGCGATGAAAAAACAAATAACCCATCCTTAATCAATGCCTTAACAAAGGCATATGTCGATTTTTCTGGTCATACTTTTCCAGATATATTGGTTAAGCTAATGTCTGAAAATAATGTCATGATCAACCCTGCCCGCCCAATGGTTATGTATCAATCCATGTCTATTGATTTACATACTTTAGCGGCTGAATCTGTCAGCTTAAAGCTTGCTAAAACAAGTTTAACGATTGACAGTAAACGTGGTGACGCTTGGCTTGAGTTTGATTTGTTATCAAACGGAGAAGTCATTGGCCATGGTAAAAAACACATGCTGTTAAGTGGTCTTCGTTCATACGAGCAAGAGTCTGTAGATGCTATGGTAAATCAATATCATCAAACTAAAGCTGACTATCAAGGTTAAATGAATCGCTAACAGTTAACAGTTAACAGTTAACAGTTAACACTCAGCAATATATGATGAGTGATATACGTGAGTTATAGCCTAGTTAAACAATTTAGCTATAACAATTGCGCTATCACTAGTTACCATAGACTTTTTCAAAGTCATCTTGTTGTTTTAATTTATCTTCATTGCAATAAACAAATACCGCCATGCTTTTAGGGTGCTTACATTTAATCGGTTGCTGATAGAACCCTAGCCAAGCACGTTGCTTATCACCCTGATATTTTGATTTAATAACAATGGCGCTATGTTGATTAAATACCGTGCTTTTTTGTGGTGATTTTACCGTCTCTTTATTCTTTTTAGCATAGTGTTTTTTATTGTTAGCTAAACTTTTTCCCGCTGATTTTGTGCTTTTTTCAGCCTTTTTCTTATTACTTTTATTTTCACTTTCACTTTTACTTTTACTACCGTATTTTTCTTTAAATTTTGCCAAAGAGCTATGTTCACACGCCCACCATTTAGCTCTCGCTTTATCCTCTCTAGCACGTAAACTTTGCCCACGTTTTAACGAATAACCACTGCGCTGCATCGCCTGAATATTATGTAATTTTGCTAACAACGGTTTACAGCGTTTTTTAGCTTCTACGCTAGTAGTGTACCCTAAAGTCAAGAGGGCAATAATAATATAAGTAATCACTTTTTTCATGATAGCAATCCTTGCTAATGCCTTTAACTGATCAGAATAAAGTTTACCTTACGAGCTTGTTGCCTTAACTATTTTGCCGTTATTGGGTTATTATTAACAACGATTAAGAGCTGTGTTTTTAAAATATAGACTAAACTTTATACTTTACCAAGCACTATACTGCAGCTACCTTGAGCACTAAGAAGATATTTTAAAGTACTTATCTACCCTTTATCTACTCCTTATCATTCAATTTAGCGGGTTGTTCGTCCATACCTCCCCTTATTCAGGACGATTTTTACAATGCTTTATATAGTGATGACACGGAGGTGATTGATGATAAAAAGTTATTTACGGATCCTATTTATTTTAGCTTCTACCAGCTATTGTGCTCTAACACTGGCACAAGCGACACCGCAAAGTACGTCATTAAACAAACCCAATATTCAACATGGTATAGTCTATGATGAAGTTAATGATATCAGTCAATATTATCTATCTGAAAAGCTTGATGGTATTCGAGGTTACTGGGATGGTAAGCAATTACTAACTCGGCAAGGCAACTTAATTTATAGTCCGTCTTGGTTTACGCAAGATTGGCCTGCATCGCCCATTGATGGCGAGCTATGGCTCAGTAGAGGTGAATTTCAACCCTTACTTTCTTGTGTAAGTAAGCATAGCGCTGAAGAAAACAAATCAATCAGCTGTTGGCAGCAGATACGCTTTATGATGTTTGACCTTCCTAGCCACCCTGGAAGTTTTACCGAACGCGTCAATACAATGCAGCTGTTAGTAAAGCAAACGTCGTCACCTTATTTAGCTATGGTCAACCAAGTCAAATTAAACTCGTTAACTGAACTTAATAATAAACTCAATGACATTATTGATCTGCAAGGCGAAGGGCTTATGCTGCACCTTGCTAGCGCACACTATCAAGTGGGACGAAATAAAGCGTTAATGAAACTTAAAAAGCATCAAGATGCAGAAGCTGTAGTTATTGGTTATAGCCCAGGAAAAGGTAAATATAAAAACCTACTAGGCGCAATTAAAGTTAAAACAACTGACGGTATTATATTTAAAATTGGCTCTGGATTTAGTGACTATCAACGAGCTAACCCACCGCTAATAGGTACAACCATCACCTTTAAGTATAACGGTGTTACACAAAATGGCGTACCAAGGTTTGCTCGATTTTGGCGTATAAAAGCAACCAATTAAGCATAAAATTGCATAGTAATACTATTCAACCTTTTCTGGCTGATAAGTATAAATTAATACTTTAAGTCCTTTACCCTGATGTGCTTCTTTGAATACTTCAGGGTTATCAAGACGTTGCTCAAAACGACAATCCGGGCATTCTCGCGCCACTTCTGCTTTTAAAAATTGCTCATCTAAATCAGGTGAATTTAAACATAACATCAAGGTCGCGCCTGGGTTCATCCACTGTGGAATACGGCGAATAATTTTGGCGTAGTCACGTTCAATATTTACACTACCTTTTTGAAATGATGGCGGATCGCAGACTAAAATATCATAGGGACCATATTTTTTAATACGGCTATTTGACTTAAAAATATCTACACCTTCAAAAACAACCTGTTTACCTTGTTTTTTCGCCAACTCATTAAGTTGATGGTTCTCCCGCCCCTTACTTAAAGACGCTTTACTGAGATCAATATTAACCGCTTTACTTGCACCGCCAGCAATAGCATTTAAAGAGAAAGCACAGGTATAGGCAAAAAGGTTTAAGACATTCTTCCCTAATGAGTTTTCTCTTAGCCACTGCCTACCATTACGCATATCTAAAAATAAGCCACTATTTTGTGCCTTACCAAATTCAATATGGTAATTCAGCCCCTGCTCACTCACAATAGTATGGTTTACTTGATCACCTAATACAGTGATAGTCGGTGAAAATTTTTCATAACGATGCTGAACTTGTACGCTGCTACATGACTTAACCAAGTTTTTTAAGGCGCTAGCTTGTTCCATAAGCCATTCATTATCCACTGCTTGGTATAGGGTAATAAGAATAACAGGAGCGAGCCAGTCAACATTAACATGGCTTAAATTAGGATAAGCATGCCCACGGCCGTGAAATAACCGTTGTGCATCGGTAAAATCTGTACTGGTAATATGTTTTATCATGAATAGGCGATCGGATAATGAGTCATTTATTAATAAAAACACTCAAAAATAACATTGATACCGACTAAATAAGCATGACGTGCTTATTTAGTCGCGATTACATTTGAGTGTTTGGTTTGGTTTGCTTAACTCTGCTCAGCTAACAATATAGAAGCTACAAGCCAAAAAGGTTAACGGCAAAAAATTTACTGGCTACGGTATTAATAAAAATGAGCAACACAATAGCAGGGATAAAAGTACCTAATGAGAAGTTAATATACTTTTCTACCCACGAACCTTTGTAGTTTTCATTACCTATGCTTAATTCTTCTGACAGTTGCTTTTTCTTCCAACGATAGCTAACAAATATACAGAGTAAAAAACCATTTAGCGGTAAAATCGTATCGTAAAAAACATCATAAATAACATCAAATAACGACTTACTAGCGCCGGCATACCAAGTGAACTCGGTAAAAAATGGCAACATACCAAACGATGCTGTAGCAAATAATGTTAGTACGCCAGCTGTAATGGTTAAATAACCTAATGCTTTTTTACGACTGTGTTTTTTTTCTGTCACTAAATAAGAAACGGGCACTTCAATAATAGACACTAATGACGTTATCGCCGCAAAAAATACTAAGATAAAAAAGAATGCCGCGACCGAACTAGCGCCGACATAGCCTAAGGAAACTTGTAACGCTAAAAATATTTTAGGAAGAAAAGTAAAAATCAATGAGACTGAGCTATCACTGAGCTCACTAGGGTTAATCGCTGGGTTAAATGAAAATACCGCAGGTAATATCATTAAGCCAGCAATAAACGCAACCCCAGTATCGGTAATAGCCACCAGTTTAGCTGAATTAGGTATATTGGTTTGCTTATCTATATATGAGCCATAAGTAATTAATATGCCCATCCCCAAAGACAATGAGAAAAAGGCTTGTGACAAAGCACCATTGATAACACTGGGACTAATTTTATCAATATCGGGTACTAAGAAAAAAGTAACCCCTGCCATAGCATTATCAAGCGATAGTACAAACACCACCATAATAATAAGCATAATAAGTAATGAGGGCATAAGTATTTTAGCCGCTTTCTCAATGCCGTCTTTAACCCCTGCCGCTAAAATAAAGCTAACAATACTCGCGACTACGAGTAAGGCAAGATATAAGTAGGGGCTGTTAATAAACAAACCAAAGCCTTCATCACTCGCTAAGTAATCTAAATGGCCAGTAACCGTTAAGGCAATATAACCAAAAATCCAAACGGTGATTACCATATAAAAAACAGCAATCATAAAGGGCGTCAATACGCCGAGAAAACCAGCGGCTCCCCAAAGCTTATTACCTTGACTTAATGTTTTAAATGCACCAACAGGCTCTTTAGCTGTATTACGACCGACAGCCATTTCAGCTACCATGACCGGTAAACAAATAAGAAAAACAAAAAGTGCGTACATTAATAAAAATGCTCCACCACCATTTTTAGCCGCATTCACCGGAAAGCCCACTAAATTACCAATACCTACTGCGGAGCCTGCAGCGGCTAAAATAAAGCCAATGCGTGAGCTAAAATGCTCTCTAGAAACCGACATACTTACCCTTTTACGATTATTATAATAGCGAAATAAATTTGATCCGCCGATGCTACCAAGGTTTGCTAACTTTGTCTTCTTTTTAGCTGAATTTTACCTAAGTATAGACATAGTAAACATTACGCTAAGAGGATAAACCGTGTTTATTTAGACAAAAGTTTCGGATTCATAATGGACAAAATACCACTTGCTTCCTTTTCAGCAAACTCTGCAGCTTGAATTAAATCTGCTACAGTCAAACCTAGAGGACGACAAATTGATTCATCAATCACATTTTCATAAGTAAAGCTGTCACTGTGACTATCAATCAGTGCTAAGCGAGACGCAAGATTAAGGATCTTAACATCTTTATTTATATCTATGGAGGAGGCTGCATTAAAATAACGAATAGGAAGTATGATTTTTTCTGGTATTTGCCAACATTTTAATAAGTCTGCTGAAATATCGGTGTAGGTATAACCTAATAACTGTTCCTGTAGTTGCCAAGGTAAACAATCTTGGTGATATTTTTCACAGCGCTGCGCAATTTCAGGGGTTATTTTAGCTACTAATAACTCACCAAAATTTTGTAATAGGCCAGCAACAAATAAACGTTCAATATCACGAATACCGGCACTAATGGCAAGGTTTTTAGAGGCTAAACCACAAAAAACACTCATGCGCCAAAAGCGTTTCAAATCGATGGCTTGATTCTCAAAGTATTTAAACGCTGAGGCGGCTACGTCGACTAACATCATAGTATAAATGGTCTGCGTACCTATAATAGTGATAGCACGAGAAATAGTACTAATTTCACCAGGAAAGCTATAGATAGCGCTGTTAGCTATTTTTAACAACCGAGAAGTCATTGATGGATCAACACTAATAACATCGGCAAAGTCTGAAATTTCAGAACTTTCGTCAGTCATTAAAGCTTGTATTTTAAAACAAGCGTCAGGCAAAGCAAATGACCCCTCTGCATGTAGTGCGTAATCATGGGCGTTCATGGTAATCCTTTCAAGTAAGAGATAGCGTATAAAGTAGAGCAGTTAATTAATGAAATTTTTATAATACCAAGCCTACAAGCAATAAAGCTTATAATACAAAAAACGCGAATAAACTGATGAGTTCATTCGCGTTTTACCGACTATTGATAGTAGCCGTAACAATAATTTTAAGCTAAAGCCTAATCAGCTTCAATCATAGTCATCAACGAGGTATTGCCGCCAGAAGCAGTAGTGTCAATGCTGACCGTTTTTTCTGTCACCAAACGTTGGATCATATTGTCGAAATATTCAGAACTTATCACCGGTAAAATAGCACCATCACGTTGGGCAAGTTTGTCACTCATGTAATGTTTACGCTCACAAAGACTGTCCACCACAACACCTGATAACGCAGGATGGTTAAGCATAGTTTCTAAATGACATAGCTTAGCGACTTGGAAAACATCTTTATTGGCTCCTGTGGTAACAAATTTATCTTTAAAGGCTAATGCCTCTTGATAGAATAAATCTGACACAACTGCAATTACCGTATTACCGGTAGCCAGTGCCGTCACAATAGATAGCACCCAAAAATGTAAGGTTACATTTTCATCAGCATAACAAATAATATTACCGCGGTTTTCTAAATAAATGATATTAGACTCACCTGTTGGTCCCGGTAAGTGTTGTGGTTTTTTCAAACGCTTTTCAATATCAATCAACTGCGATCGTGCTGCCGCTAACGTTTTATTTAAGTCATCAGCTAAATCATCAACAATTTCAACATGAGCAATTTTAGCAAGCAACTGACGAACACAAGAAGTACGGGTATTTAACTCAGTTAAGCGCCACTCTTTTTCCGCCCAACTTGCTTTATCCATGATGCGTATTGCTTCATGTTTATCAGCAGCGTCACCTGTTAACATAGCTAATTCTGCATTGGTCGGGTTAAACTCTTCCTCATCAGGGGTTGATTTTTCTTTGACTAGACGCGTTAAGTAGTTTGGACCACCGGCTTTAGGACCAGTACCTGAAAGACCACGCCCACCAAATGGCTGAACGCCAACAATCGCACCAATCATATTACGGTTAATATAAATATTACCAGCACGTGATAGTTTAGCTAAATCAAAAGCGCGGTGCTCTATACGTGTATGAATCCCCATGGTTAAGCCAAAACCTGTGCCATTAATTTTATCAATAACACTTTCTATCTCATTACCTCTAAAGCGTACTACATGCACACAAGGACCAAATACTTCTTGCTTTAATACACTAATATCATCAATTTCATATAAACGCGGTGCAAAGAAAAAGTGACCGTCTTCATCGACAACATCATCTGAAAATTCACATTGATAGAGTAATTTACCGTGCGATTTCATGTAATCGCTATGGGCATTTAATTCATCCAATGCCTTTTGGTCGATAACTGGGCCAATATCAGTGCTCAATTTAGCAGGGTTACCTACATGTAACTCAGCTAAGGCACCTTGGAGCATAGTGATCACAGTATCAGCAATATCTTCCTGTAAGAACAGTACGCGCAACGCAGAACAGCGTTGACCTGCACTTTGAAAGCCTGATGAAATAACATCATCAACGACTTGCTCAGGCAATGCGGTTGAGTCAACAATCATACAGTTTTGACCACCCGTTTCAGCAATAAAAGGCACTTGGTCTCCGCCTCGCTCAGCTAAGGTTTGTGAAATATGGGTGCCGGTTTGCGTTGAACCGGTAAACATCACGGTTTGAATACGGGTATCAGGAATAATAGTACTACCGACAACACTGCCGCGGGCAATAACCACTTGTACTACGTTTTCAGGCAACCCCACTGAACGCATCATTTCAAGTGCGCGTAGCGCAATTAATCCGGTTTGCTCAGCGGGTTTTGCTAAAACAGTATTACCGGTCGCAATAGCTGCAGTCACCTGCCCTAAGAAAATAGCTAGCGGAAAGTTCCATGGACTAATACATAACACCACACCACGGGCTTCAAGTCGGTCGTCTTCACTTAACTCAATGGCACGGGCAGCATAATAGCGACAAAAATCAACTGCTTCACGTACTTCATCAATACCGTCTTGTGCGACTTTACCGGCTTCTTTAATACAAAGCGCAATAAGTTCGTCCATATGACGTTCTAAAATATCAGCAATACGGCAAAGCAATGCGGCGCGCTCATCAACAGGTGTTTGTGACCAGTCACTAAAGGCCGCTTCCGCATTATTAATCATCATCAACATATCATCTTTGCTGGTATGTTGATGAAAGCCAATAATTTCGCAGTGATTAGCTGGGTTCACTACGGCATTAGCGCCTTCTGGCACCTCATTTTTATTCAATAAATGGTCGACAAACCAGGTATCTAGTGCGAATTTCAATGGCGTAATTTCATTAATATCGGTTAAATCTAAACCTTTAGAGTTATCACGCCCTTGCCCAGCAGCGCCATTGCCTTCTGAACGATAAAGATCAATGGGTAGAACAATTTGACCATTGTATTTTATTTTTAGACGTTGCGTTTTTTCTACCGGATCTTCAAGTAGTGATTCAACTGGCTGCGATTCATCAACAATAGCGTTAACAAATGAAGAGTTTGCGCCATTCTCTAATAGACGACGTACTAAATAAGCGAGTAAGTCTTCATGATAACCAACGGGCGCATAAATGCGACATTGAATGCTTTCTTGACTGACTATTTGATCATATAAAGAATCGCCCATGCCATGGAGACATTGAAATTCAAAACCGGCTTTATCATCGCCCGCTAACTCAACAATAGTGGCAGCGGTATAAGCATTATGTGTGGCAAATTGCGGATAAATAGTATCGCGATATTCTAATAACTTATTGGCACAGGCATGATATGACACATCAGTTGATGACTTACGGGTAAAAACCGGAAAGTGGCTCAAGCCATCTTTTTGGGCATTTTTAATTTCAGTATCCCAATAAGCACCTTTGACTAAACGCACCATCATTTTTCTGTTAGTGCGTAATGTTAAATCACGTAACCAGTCAACGACATGAATAGCACGCTTTTGATACGCTTGTAATGCTAAACCAAAGCCCTGCCAATCACCTAAATCACTATCAGTAAATACCGCTTCAATGATGTCTAACGAAATATCTAAACGCTCAGATTCTTCAGCATCAACCGTTAAACCAATATTGTACTGCTTAGCTTGCAAACATAAAGCCTTTAACTTGGGTACTATTTCGCTGATAACACGATTTTTATTTAAAAAGTCATAACGTGGGTGTATAGCAGATAGTTTAATTGAAATACCAGGTACTTTACGCGGATCATTTTTGCCCGAAGCCACAGCCACTTCACCAATAGCGGTAATGGCATCAACATAGGCTTTAAGATACTTGTCGGCATCAAGCATAGTACGAGCGCCTTCACCGAGCATGTCATAGGAGTACACATAACCTTGCTGTTCTTTGGTGGCAGCCCTTTCGGTAGCAGCTTTAATGGTTTCCCCCATCACAAACTGTTTACCCATAATTTTCATCGCATAGTTCATTGATTTACGAATAACAGGTTCACCTAAACGACCTACTGTTTTTTTCAATAAACCAAATTGTTCTTTTTTACGCTTGTCGGCATAATTAACCATGGAGCCGGTTATTAACAACCCCCAAGATGACGCGTTAACAAATAATGAATCACTAGCCCCTAAATGTGTACTCCACTGACCTTGCGATATTTTATCGCGAATCAATTCATCTTGGGTGTGTTTATCAGGCACGCGAAGCAATGCTTCAGCCAAACACATGAGTACAACACCTTCTTCTGAAGATAATGAATACTCATTAAGCAGTGAATCTATTGCACCATTACCTTCTTGATCTTGACGAATTTTCAAGACCATTTTACGGGCACGATCCCAAGCGCGACTTCGGGCACTTACATTTACTTCAGCTGCAGGTAAGATATGATCAACAGCGATATTTTCATCAATACGATAAAAGTCACGAATCTTTTGTCTTATCGGGCAATCGGTAATTAGTGAACCAGTAAAAAGCATGGTTATTTCCTCAAATACAAGCAAGTAGTATACTGCTTTGGTTATAGTCTTATTCGCGCTATAACGCACAAATAATAATATCAAATATATAAAAGCACTCTAAAAGAACAAGCGTAAATAGGTTAATTACTGATGTTACTTGTTATGAGACTTTAAAGATTTAAAGTATAGTTTATATAATAAAAGAGAGGGTATCATACCATTGGCATGAGTTTGAACCTTCCATTGATATGAGTTTGATCCTTAGTGTTAACGACGAGAAGAGATCAAGATTCAAGAGTGGATATTATGAGATAAGTAAAAGTAGATTAAGCTGTAAGACTTTATGATTTTTCAATGATATAGCTGGTTGCGTCTTGAGGCGACATCGGCTTAGCAAAGTAATAACCTTGCCCGTATGCACAATCCATTTGCTCTAACAACTGCGCATCAACTAAACTTTCAATGCCCTCACCTACCGTAGACATATGTAAGTTGTTAGCCAAATCGACAATCGTTTTAATAATAGCTCTGTGATTGGCATGCTCATGAACATTACTAATAAACGATTTATCAATTTTTAATACGTCAATAGGAAAACGATGCAAATAACCTAAACTTGAATAACCCGTACCAAAATCATCCAGTAGAATTTTAACCCCTAAATTTTTTAGCGCTTGCATATTAGTCAGAACAATATCTGCATTTTCAAGTAAAGCGCGCTCGGTTAATTCCACACGAAGGTTATGCGGCGATAGTCCTGTTCTTAGTAAAATATTTTCAATATCTTGCGGTAATGTCGTGCTAAAAAAGTGATTGGCAAATAAATTACAACTGACATACATAGCATCACAGCCTAGTTCATCTTGCCAAATTTTGAGTTGCTGACAAGATGCTTCAATTATTTGCATATCAAGGGCTTTTATTAAGCCAGTATCTTCCGCTAATGGAATAAAATCATTAGGATAAACAAAGCCTCGCTTAGTACTTTGCCAACGCGCTAGTGCTTCAAAGCCTACTAAGGCTTGATCATCTAACTTAATTATTGGTTGGAAATAGGGGATAAACTCTTGCCATGCAATAGCCTCACGAATATCAGTTTCAAGACTTAAAGCATTTTGTACCTTTTGATGCATACTACCATCAAAAATTTCATAACGGCCTCTGCCCTTGTCTTTGGCATGATACATAGCCGTATCGGCGTCTCGTAACATAGTATCTGCATCATCGTAACGCTCATTACTAAATGAAATACCTATGCTAGTCCCGATATACACTAATTGGTTCTCAATAGTAAAAGGCTGTTGAAGAAAGTCAGTAATACGTTGCGCTACTTCAAATGCCTCTTCATTAGAGGATAGATCTTCAATGAGGATGACAAATTCGTCGCCACCTAAGCGAGCAACAGTGTCGTCATCACGAACAATGGTGAGTAATTCTCGAGCAATTATTTTTAATAGTACGTCACCGGCATGATGACCTAAACTATCATTAACAACTTTAAAACGATCTAAATCTAAAAATAATACCGCAAATGAAAAGGCTGTTTTACGTTTAGCACAAGCAATAGCGTGATTAAGTAAATCAAGAAACACAGTACGATTAGGTAAGCCTGTTAAACTATCATGAGCGGCAGTATGCTGTAGTAACTTTTCAGCTTGCTTACGATGGGTTATTTCGTCTTCAAGGGCAAGTGTACGTAGTTTAACTTGTTGCTCTAATAATTCATGACTGCGGCGCTCAAAATCAGCTAACTCTCGACGTTTAATGGCGGCCGAGACATGGTTAGAAACAAAGTGCAGTAATTCAGCATCCTGTTGATTATAAGTGGTTTTATTATCATAACTTTGTAAAACCATTACCCCTAATAACTTACCTGCATAAATTAATGGTACGCCTAACCAAGAATGAATATCATCTTGTGGTTTTTTGGTTATGCCTTCACGATATAAGGCCATCATTTCTTTATAAGTAAGCAACACCGTTTCACGGCGACGTAAGACAAGTTCAGAGTAAAAGTTAGATAATTTTCTTGGTTGAAAATCAGTAATTAAATTCTCTGTATTTTCATCTACATAGTAAGAGAAGCTTAAGGTATTGGTTGCTTGCTCATACTTGGCAATAAAAAAGTTTTGCGCATTAATCAACTGGCCAATAATATTGTGAACCTTACTATAAAAAGTATCTATATTAAGGTCGAGATCCATGGTTAATTCGGATATTCGATATAACGATTCTTGTAATAATTCAGACTTTTCTCGTTCGCGAATTTGTGCCATTAGTTCTTTAGTACGCGCATTAACGGCATTTTTTAAACGTTGCTGATCTTGTAAGCGTACCATTGCACCAACAACATGTTGAGCAGCAAAGGTTAGTAAATTTAAGTCATTATCAGTGTAGCGTACTTTCTCATCATAACTTTGGACGGTAATCGTTCCTATTACTAGGCCATTTTGTAATAAAGGCACGCCTAACCAGTCTGTCCCTCGAGCGCCAAACTGAGTTATTTTATAATTATCAAATAATTGCTTTTCTAATTCAGGAGTCAATAGCAAAGGTTGCTTTGACTCAATCACTAAATGAGTCAATGAACCTTCATAATCTTCATAATCAATAATGCCTGAAGGTTTTTCATCCTTTTCATCAATATAATAAACAAACTCTAAGGTTTCAAAGGTTTGGTCATATAAAACAATAAAAAAGTTTTCAGCCGTCATCAACGAGGCAATCGTTTTATGAACTTGTGGATAAAAGCTATCAAGCGCATTACATTCTTGTGATAGTTGGTTAAGTTCAAATAATGCCGTATAACGAGCTTGCAAAGCGGCATTTTTTTTCTCGAGAAAATCGATATTTTTAGAAAGGTCAGAGATACAAGCATCTTTAGTGCGTATTAACTGCTCTGCAACCTTTGTCGCCTCATCATAATGACTCTCTGATTTCAAAATTACCATACCACTTAATTAATTACTCTAGTATTGAAAAATGTGCTGATAAATCTAACATTAAAGACTGAACAGTTATTGCTTAGTCTCTTCTTTAACCGATTTAATAACTTCTTTTACTTTATGTTTATTACCGCAAATAGCCGCTTGTTTTTCATCGCGATAATAACGAATATCAATACAATTTTGTTGATAGCGTCGCTCTAACTCTGTGCGAATAAGGATATCGCCTTTAGCATTAATAATACGTTTATGTAACGCTTGACACTCTTGAATTTGTTCAGACGCTAAAGTGATATCTTCACAGACATTATCAGCACTTGAACAACTTGCTAAGAGTGTAATGGCTAACAGTGGTAAAAATATTGATTTATTTATTAATTTATTCATTAATTTAGCGGTTCCATTTACATTAAAAAACAATTTATTACTTTGAACCATTATACTTAAGGATGTCTAAATTGCGAGAGACTATATTGTTATTAATCATATCAAAAAGTATTTACTTTCATTGACGCTAAACAAGCCAATTAACACACTATACTACTGACTTCACTTTGGCTTAACACCCTACTTTCTCCGCTTTTAAGCGACTCATCTAACGTTAATTGCCCTATTGAGTAACGATGTAAGTTAATCACAGGGTTACGAAAACGGCCAAACATACGCTTTATTTGATGGTAGCGACCTTCCGTTAATGTGACGATCGCTTGAAAAGGTGAAATGATACGTAAAGCGACTGGTTTAGTGGTTATTTTTTCATAAGGAAAGTACATACCTTGTGCAAAAGCCTCTATATATTCTGGGGTTAGTGGATTTTCAAGCACCACTTGATAACACTTATTTACCTTATGTTCTGGTGCGGTTAAGCGCTCAGACCAACGGCTATCATTCGTTAATAGTACTAATCCTGAGGTATTTAAGTCGAGACGTCCGACAATATGTAAATCATCAATTATTTTTTGTTCAAATTGCCCACTCAGTAAATCAAGTACCGTTTTATGCTGCTCATCCTTGGTCGCACAAACAACACCGATAGGCTTATTGAGCATAATATAATGTGCTGTCTTATTTTGCAGTACTTTATTATCCATCACGACATAGGAGAATTGGTCAACTATTTGATCAATATCAATAGCTAACTGTCCATCTACATAAACTCTTTTTTGCGCAAGAATCAACCGAACCTTTTTGCGATTAATTTGGCAAAATTCACTAATAAGCCGATCTAAACGTGTTGTATTTATAGCCATAGAATAACGCAGACCTCATCCATTAAATAGCTGTTAAAGAATGCTTTTTCGCAAATAAATTTAACACTTTATGTAGCTTAGTTTGTGTAAAAATTGTCAATAGCTTAGGATGTAACGCCAGTAAGTCTATTTCCGAACTGGTCATAGCAATAGCACAACATACTTGTTGCTCAGCTTTATTTACACAGTAAATAACATCATCTGAAAAATGACTAATAATATATTTATTAGCTGATAATTGCTCAAAGCCTGCTTTACGCTGTTCGAAACTTTTTGGTGTTTCTAAGCTTAATGTAATCGATAAAACCTTTTCTTCATCACCATACCAATTTGCTGTTAACGCTTGAAAGTTAAACTGCGCTTCTAGTTTATTGGTCACTGAATGTAGTGTAGTGAATTGATCTCGTAAATCATCATTTATTTTAATCGTTATCGGTAGCGCTTCAGTCATCTTTATAGTTACCCTAGTAGCAATAAAATAAATTATATGGTTATGTTATACCAATCAGATTATATTATTAATATTTTTAGATAGCTGCCGATAACACTCTTCATAAGTAAAAAATTACAGATAGAACACGTTATTAGCAAGAAGTTTATAAGCTAGTTATCCCTCATTACTTCTATATTGAATTCTTTTATTATTTCTTTTTATACGGTACTTATTTATGCATAACAAGCTCTATGGGCTGTTTCAATACTCCAACGAAAGTTTATTAGCCGTATCAGATCACAATCCTTGGTTAGTCACGTTATCTATCTCTATTGCAATTTTGGCTTCATTTATAGGGTTACAAGTGGCTTCACAGGCCGCGAATTCTGTATCATTTGCACGTAAACATATATCGCTATTTGCTGGTAGTATTGCGCTTGGCGGCGGCGTTTGGTCAATGCACTTTATTGGCATGCTAGCAGTAGAGCTATGTACCACAGTATCTTATCGATTCGATATCACACTGATGTCTATGTTGCCGGCTATTTTCGCTTCTTGGATTGCATTAAGTTTACTTACCCGAGATAACTTAGGCATCACACAATTAATGATTGGCGGCGTTCTCGTGGGCGCAGGCATAGGCACTATGCATTATGTCGGCATGTCAGCAATGGAAATGGCGCCCTTACTTCGTTACGATTTAATGATTTTTTGCCTGTCTATTTTAGTTGCCGTGGTGTTAGCTATTTTATCGCTTTGGATAAAATTTGCCCTAGAAAGTATAGGTAACATACACGTTAGCACCACGACAAAAACACTGATATCAAGCTGTGTTATGGGCTCTGCCATTTCAGGCATGCACTATACCGGTATAGCAGCAGCGCGTTTTGTATTACCACCTGGTTTAGAAATATCTAAGCAAACCAACGATATTTCTTTTTACCTCGCCTTAGGTGTTACTGTCATTACTGTGTTTATTATTGGTTTCGTGGTAGCGATAAATTTAGTTTTTAGACACAAAGATATTTCAGAAAAAGCCACTCAAAACGAGGTGCGCTTGCTGGCAACAATGGATACAGCTGTAGATGGTATTATTACGATTGACGCTTCAGGCATTATTATCAGCGTTAATAAAGCGGTCACTTTAATGCTAGGTTGGCAAGAAGCTGAGCTGCTTAATAATAATGTTAACATGATAGTACCTGTGCCTTTCAAGCATAATCATGACCAGTATATTCAAAATTATTTGCAAACACGTAGCGCCAAAATAATTGGCACTGGACGCGAGGTAGAAGCAATCACTAAAAATGGCGATAAAATCCCTGTACGCCTTGGTATTGGTCATGTCGAACTAAATAAGAAGCATATGTTTGTCGCTTTTATTTCTGACTTACGTGATAAACATAAAATGGAAGCTGAGTTACGTAATAATGAAGCAAGGTTTCGCTCTTTACTCACTAACATACCGGGCATTGCTTACCGATGTTTAGATATACCTGGTTGGCCTAACTCTTATGTTAATGACGAAGTTGAAAAAGTTATTGGCTACCCAGCTAGTGATTTTTTACTACCTAACCCTAAACGCAGTTTAGGAGACTTTGTTCACCCCGAAGATAGGACCATTATCGAACAAACCAATTTACGCCACCCCGATGGTTATAAAATGGAGTTTAGGTTTATTGACCGTCATGGCGTTATAAAATGGATGCTAGGCTACGGTAGGGCAATGAAATGCGAAACCAGCAACGACTATTATTTAGACGGTTTCATGATGGATATTAGCGATCGTAAACAAATGGAATCTGACGTCATTGCGGCCAAAAACAAAGCAGAAAAAGCAGTAGAAACTCGCTCAGCATTTTTGGCTAATATGAGCCATGAAATCCGTACACCAATGAATGCTGTTATCGGTTTTAGTGATATTTTACTCGATGACGAGCTAAGTGCAAGCCAGCGTAAATACCTTAACACTATTAATCAATCCGCTAAATCATTGTTGCATATTCTTAATGATATATTAGACAGTGCTAAGCTAGAAAAAGGTAAATTTCAACTTGAATATCGTGACTTTTCGTTAGTCGAAGAAGTCGATGCTGTGGTATCTACTTTATGGCTACAGTCGCAAAATAAAGGCTTAACGCTTGATCTTAATATTCATGCTAAGGTTCAGGGGTACTTCAATGGTGCTCCAGACAGAATTAGACAAATATTAACGAACTTACTCGGGAATGCCATCAAGTTTACCGAGCAGGGAAAAATCACGATTAACATCAGCCCCGAAAATACCGATAATATAGATAATATAGATAACTATTTAGTTAAATTCGTCATTAAAGATACAGGCATAGGTATTGCGCAGTCTCAGTTAAACACTATATTTGATGCTTTTTTACAAGCTGATGAATCAATGAGTAGACGTTTTGGTGGTACTGGGCTAGGCACTACTATCAGTAAGCAGCTAGTCGAGTTAATGCACGGTAAGATAACCGCAACCAGTGTTGAAGGACAAGGCTCTGAATTTACTTTTACCATTCCGCTAACCCCCATAGTACGCACGAGTGAAGTAGTGCAAATGCAAAGTCATCAAAAACTACCGAAGCTGCATGTACTGATTGTTGATGATATTGATCAAAACATTAATTTACTCACCTTACTATTAAAACGTAAGGGCCATGAAGTTTTAGAGGCAAGAGATGGCGAACAAGCTCTACTACAAATGCAAAAAAACACCGTCGATTTAGTGTTAATGGACATTCAAATGCCGGTAATGGATGGCTTAACAGCGGCTAAAGCTCGTAGAGAATTTGAACGTAGCAACGGTCTTA
This sequence comes from Colwellia ponticola, assembly GCF_005885605.1. Lineage (GTDB taxonomy): Bacteria > Pseudomonadota > Gammaproteobacteria > Enterobacterales > Alteromonadaceae > Colwellia > Colwellia ponticola. The sequence goes on from NZ_SZVP01000001.1 coordinate 397,955, forward strand.
AGCACTTACCTATTATTGCCCTTACCGCCAGCGTACTGCCGCAAGACAAGTTTTCTGCCGAGCAGGCAGGTATGGATGGTTTTGCTAACAAGCCTATTGATATGGAACAATTAAACAAAGAAATTGCTAGCGTATTAAATATTAACAACCTAGCAACCAATACAATAGCAGCAGTTGATAAATCAACCTTAAAAATTGATATCGACACTGGTATTGGCTTATGGGGCTCTAAAACCAACCTTTTTGTTGAAATAAACCGCTTTATTAACAACTCAGCAACAGAAATTATCAATTTAAAACAACTTATAACACCACTAGCAATACCACAGCTACGCAAAGCAGCCCATAAATTTAAAGGGAGCACTGGTAATCTAGCATTGAATCGTTTGATGGTTATGTTTAACGAGCTAGAGTTGTCATGTGAAAGTCAAGAGATGGCTACCATTGAATTCACAATAGAAAAAATTATCCTTGAGTTTGATCACATTAAACAGTGTGTCCATAAAATGAATGATAGCGAAAGTGAAATGATTAAAAGTGATAACTTAGCAAATCAAGTTACTCTCAGTAACGCAATTGACATTTTACAACAACTTAAACAGTATGTGAGTGATAATCAGTTTGATGAAGCACTGTTAAATAAACTCGAAAATCTCGTTCCATTAAAACCAAATAAAATAAATGCGATCCTCAATGCCTGCAATAATTTTGAATTTTCACAGGCGGGTGAATTAATCACGCTATTAATTAAACAATTGCAAGCAGAACAGAAAAAAAGGTAAGTTGAGTAATATGCTAAAAAGTAAACAGAATATTTTAATTGTTGATGATGAACCTACCAACTTACGTATCCTCAACCAAATACTAAATGATACCTACAAGTTAATTTTTGCCAAAAGCGGTCAAGAAGCCTTACGTTTAGTAGAAAAAGAACTACCTGATTTAATTTTACTTGATGTCATGATGCCACAGATGACTGGTTATGAGGTTTGCCAGCGCCTTAAAGAACACCCGCGATATAAAATGATCCCCATTATTTTTGTTACCGCATTAAACGATGCTGATGATGAAGCAAAAGGCTTAAACCTTGGTGCGGTAGATTATATTTCTAAACCCATTTCACCCGCAGTGGTAAAAGCACGGGTAAAAACACATTTGTCGCTCGTTGATGTTGAAGAGCTAAGACGTACACGCTTACAAATTATTCAACGCCTAGGCAAAGCCTCTGAATATAAAGATAATGAAACCGGCATGCACGTGATGCGTATGAGCCATTACTCCCGCGTTATTGCTTTGGCCTATGGTTTTTCTAAAGCAGAAGCAGATAATTTGTTTAATGCCGCACCAATGCACGATATTGGTAAAATAGGTATTCCCGACAGCATTATGCTAAAACCGGGCAAACTTACTGATGAAGAGTTTTTAATAATGAAAACGCACCCCGAGATAGGGGCTGAAATTTTAGGTGAGTCTGACTCTGATTTAATTGCCTTAGCCAAGTTAGTCTCATTAACCCACCATGAAAAATGGGATGGCAGCGGTTACCCCAACCAACTTAAAGGTGAAAGTATTCCTATTGAAGGACGAATAGTCGCACTAGCTGATGTGTTTGATGCCTTAACCAGTGTTAGGCCTTATAAAAATGCTTGGACAGTTGACGACGCGGTAAGTTTTATTCAACAACAAAAAGGACTTCACTTTGACCCAAATTTGGTTGACTGTTTTGTACAGCAGCTAGCACAAGTCCTTGAAATAAAAGAGCGCTGGAAAGACTAAATCTCAAACAGTCATTTCAGCGCTACACTAACCGGCTAATGATTATTGCACTTTTATCGCTTTAGGCATTTTGTAACTGCCATCGGTAAGAGGTACATAAGGTCCATAAAAGCGGGCAGTAAAACGCATACCGTTAACAGGGGCTGGCAACCAGTTTTTTGCTTGTTCTGGATCATTAGGCTTTTCTGCTTGAATGTAAACAACCAGTTTTCCCTCTTTAACGACTAGTTCACCTGATTCAAGCATAAAGCTATTCACTGTATAGCGGTTTATTTCATTGGCGACAAAATAGCCATTAGCATCATAAAGCGGAATCGACCAGAACTCAGTCACAGGGGGTAAATTATTCATATCAAATGTCATAGTATATTTATTTTTACCATTAAGTAGCTTACCTTCGGAGTCGGTGAACAAAAATGCGCCTGAATGTGAAATATTTTTATCTGGCGCTGCCCAAGCAGCATCGGCAATAATGGCGCGATCCATCCAGCGTGTTTCAAAACCACCACTATTACGTATTAAGCCCCATCCATTCATATTAATTAAATTTTTCTTAAGCGTGGTACGAACACTTTTAAATCCGGCTTTAAAGCCAGTGTCTAACGATTTTTGTTGCTCTGTTGTCAATGCAGACCAATCAAAATTTAAACCTTTACCGATATTTACCGACTTAAGTTGCGCTAACATTTCAGTCTCAAGTGATGAGTCAGGGAGTAAAGTCAACGTCGGATCATTCAAAATAATATGAAGTAGTGTGAAGTATTGTTCAGCCGTTTGTTTGTCTACTTGTCCCATCGCATAGTCAGAAAGCCCTTTAGGAATTACATACTTGCCGTGTTTAACCTTCTTGTCAGTTTGAGCAACGCCTTGGTTAGCATTAGCTAGCCACTGAGCTACTGGCGTTACAGTGACTTGATCTTGATAATGATTAATTGTTTTAATTTCTTTATCAGAGCCCGTTTCAACAGCCATACGCACAACAATATAAGCCGTTTTTGATGGCCATTGAATCACGTCCGTCGTTGGAAAACCAGATGGAAGATTACCTTCATAATCAGGTGGCACTACTATGTATTTTCTTGCTTTAGTGCCATTAAAAGTTGACCCCACAATCATTCGGAAAATGCCATATTGATCCATCGTTTGAACACTGAAATAACGATCCGTTATTTCAGGTACTTCAATCACAACAGGACCATTTTGTAAATCAAGAAAGCCTGAACCATACAGTGTTGTCGCATTAGGCGTCACAACCGGAAAATCAGGGGTGATCTGCTTACGTACCCAAAAAATCCTGTTTACGCCGGAATAAATTTCATTTTCTTTAACGTTGTTCTGAGTGTAAATCCAGCGCTGTCCGTAAAATATCGCTTGCTGTAATCCATAGATATAAGCGCGCTCGGCAACAACTTCTAACTTAGGGGTAGCTTGAGCTGTGTTTTTTTGTGCTAAGGTAATGAGAGAAAATGTCGCTAGAAGTACTGCGACACTCGCCGTTATTTTTTTAAATAAAGTCATACTGATAATGTCCTATATATTGATAAAAAGGTAAAACTAAGCTTACGTTATTGATGGGCGGTTTATTAACCATCGTTTACTTTTCTTAGTTAATGATACCTTTGTCCGTTTATATCTCTTGACTACTAAAATGAGTAAGAGAGTGCCGTAATATTTATTCACTGTAGATCAAGCTAACAGTAATCAAATCGATTATAGTCAAGCTTGCTTATTACACCAATATTTAAATAATGGCGTATATATATTCATATCCTGACTTGATAAAATGAATTTAAAAGTGCATTTTAGATAAGGCTATTTATTTACATGCTTGCATAAGCTATTAACTATAAACCTAGTGTTCACTTATCAACCGAAAAGGGAAGTTCACTCATGAATAAAAGCACTTTTATCCGCTCTATTGCTGCTTCAGTACTAGTATTATCTAGCTTGTCGATGGTACAAGCAGAAGTAACAACTGATGCACTAAAATCTATCTCAATACCTGACAACGTTAAAACTGCTATTGGCACGTTAGATTTTTTTGATGGTATCCCTTCGGATGCCACCATTAGCAAAGTTTACGATAATTTAGATCGCAGCCGTGGTCTTGGGGTTTACTTAGATAATATGGGCGGTGTATCAATTAATGCCGTGCTTGATGGTCTGGCTGCAGCTGGCGCTAATAAAAGTAATAAAGTAGCGCTGTTTGAGCAACTGATGGATTCTAAAACACTAGTAGTAACCGCCAATACCTCAACGTTATATGCTTACGCAGGTACTGATCTTGGTAACGATGGTCCGACGGTTATCGAAGTACCGCCAGGAATGCTTGGCTTTCTCGATGACGGCTGGCAACGCTTTGTGGGGAATATTGGCGTCACAGGTCCTGACAAAGGTAAAGGTGGCAAGTATCTGGTATTACCACCGGGTTATAGAGGCATAGCACCCGAAGGTTATTTTTTGCTTAAACCTAAAACCAATCGTAACTTTTTATTTTTACGTGGTTCAATCAAAAATGGTCTTCAGCCAGCAGTAGCAAACATTAAATCTGGGCTTAAAATTTATCCATTAAAAAATGTTAAGCAACCGGAAAAAACTGAATTTATTAACATGTCTCACCAAGCATTTAATACTGTGTTCCCCAACGATATCCGTTACTTTGAAATTCTTAACGATATGATTCAAAGAGAGCCTATCGATGCGATTGGTCCTGAAGTTCGCGGTGCAATTGCTGCCATTGGTATTGTAAAAGGCAAGCCTTTCAAACCTGATGCACGCATGAAAAAACGCTTAGTTGAAGCGGGTACTCTTGGTAATGCCACCGCGCGTGTGATTACGGTACAACCTCGTAGTGAGGGGGTAGCAATTTACCCAGATAGCGATAGTAGCTGGACCATGGCATATGCCAATAAAAATACCACGTTTGAAGCCAATGGTGCTATCGATTTAGATGCAAGGACCTTATTCTATTTCAACGCCGGCGGCGTAACGCCTGCTATGGCGGTGACTAAAGCAGGTGCAGGATCTGATTATGCATTAGCTTTTCTTGATGCAACTAAGCAAGCCTTCGATGGCGGAAAAACCTATAAACTTCATTTGCCACCGAACGTGCCAGTGAACAACTTTTGGGCTGTTACACTTTATGACACACAAACTCGCTCACAGCTGCAAACTAGCCAGCAATTTCCGACAGTGGGTAGTTTAACTGACGGCATGAAACAAAACAAAGATGGTTCATACGAGGTATATTTTGGTCCAAACGCACCAAAAGGCAAAGAAGGTAATTGGTTGGCTACGATACCGAATAAAAGCTGGTTTATGATTTTAAGAATGTATGGTCCATTAGAGCCGTGGATTAATAAAACATGGCGACCAAGTGAGATTGAGTTAATTAACAAACTAGACCACTAACTAAAGCACTGTATTATTTCTAAGTTAATAATTTTACTCAGTAGCGATGGCGCCAAATTTGATGATAACTTATGTTTAGTTCTCAGCGGCGCCCTATACGAGTAACAACTTATCACTAGACTAAGCATTTAACATACCTCTCTTTAAAAAATAAAAATATCTTTTAAAATCAAATAAATATTTTCAATAACAATAAAAAAAACTTAGTAAAACAACACATAATTCAGATAACCAGTGTTACCCTAGGAATAGCTAGTAATAAATGATACTCGGGCTATAATGAGTTAATGATATGAAATAAAGGAATATTACTATGTCGATTCGTTTAGTGTTTATTGGGCTTTTATTTATAGTGAGTACTGCTGTCGATGCAAAAGAACGCTTGATGATCAACTTTGAACTTATGGAAAATAAAACAATGATAGAGCAAGGTTCTGTATTGGTCACAAAAAAATTAAAAGGCTGGAACAAAGGAATGCAAACCAGTTATCTAAAGTTAGCCTGTAAACCTCTAGCGAATGGCAAAGTAGAAAAGCTGTATTCAACCATTAATTTTTTTGATGGCTTAAAAGTCACTCATCAACAGGTAGGTGATACCATTGAACTTATGGTTAAGCGAAGCAAGGTCACTTCTCGTTTTACTGAAATCCACAACTTACCCGCTAACCAATGTAAAGACATGGTGCCCGTATTAACAACAACCGTTGAAACTTATCAATTTGGTATAAAAAAAGGCATAAAAGATTCTCGCCCCTTTGGTGACTCTATGACCTTTCACTACCATGTAAATTAGTCATGCAAGTAATATGTGCTAAAGCTTAGTAAATAAAAGCCTACTGTTGGTATGCTATTTATCAACGTTAATTGCTGTAATGACCGCTTACTATTTTAAAAAAGCACTGAACTTTTTGGTTATTATCAGCAAAAGACTTATCTGTATAAGTGGAATTAAATCGCAGTGAATAAAATAGCAGAAGAGCAAGCCCGAATTCATCAAATTAGTGCTATCCTATATAGCGCCAGTCAACCTATTCGTATACTTTCCCACCTAGAGTGGCATAGAGATATTAAGCGACAATTTTTTGCCAATAATGCTAAAGAACTTCCTAAGGTTAGCTACCCTGGTTTTGATCCTCGCAAAACTTTAGCATTAGTAAATCAAGCGAGAGGCTTGCTTGGCAGCTCAGACGTAGATCAGTGGTTACAACGCATATCAGTAAAGCTTGAATACGGCGCTTTAATGATGGCCTCTGTTGGCACTAAAAAGTTTTATGAATTTTCTGAAAAATTGTATGACAAGCCTACGAATGCTTTTACTGACGACAAGTCTACACCACTTGAGTTAGCAAATTCGTTTGATAAAAAAATCAGCAGTTACGCAAATTACGATTTAGGTGCGCCGCCACCAATGTGTTATTTAGCTACTGATATTGCTGGTCAAATGGAGCTAGCAGTAGCCAAAATGTTTGGCGATGAAGCGCCAAAAATTGAAATTGTTGATGAGCTTTCCGCTAATGCTTTAGCAAATCCGAAACTTATAAGACTACGAAGAACTGCATGCTTTACTGATCTTGATGCACAACAACTCATCAACCATGAAGCATATATTCATGTCGCCACCTCTATTAATGGCTTAAATCAACAACATCTAAAAATATTAGCGGCTGGTCATCCTGGTACCACTAAAACACAAGAGGGTTTAGCGGTATTTTCTGAGTACATTACTAATTCAATTGATTTAGATCGATTGCGCCGACTAGCTGATCGCATTATAGCGATACAAATGTCGATTGACGGCGCTGATTTTTTAGATGTGTATCACTATTTTTTAACGCGTATTGGTAATGAATCACAAGCCTATGAAAATAGTAGAAGAGTTTTTAGAGGTGGTGTGTTAACAGGGGGAGCCCCGTTCACTAAAGATGGTGTTTATTTAGAAGGGTTAATCCGCGTACATAATTTTTTAAAAGCTATTGCAGCTAATGGTCGAGCTGATTGCTTAAAATTATTGTTTTGTGGAAAATTAGATATTGAAGATATCCCTGTATTATACAAATTAACCGCAATGGGGCTATGCCAACCAGCAAAATACTTACCCCCTTGGGTAAAAGATGCTCGCTATCTATTAGCTTATTTAACTTGTTCTGACTTTCTTAATAAAATGGATATGCCAAAGGTTTACTCACACTATGATGAGCTATTACACAGTATTCCACAAAAGATAAGTTAGCGATTATACAATCAAGTCAATCTAACTATTGAGCTTTATTCGTCGTGCTAGAAACGTAATTAATGAGTACTGGCATCAATGTACTCAAAAAACTTTATTAACTCTTTTCTACTCGGTTCAAGTAACTGATTTGCATTATCAATGATTTGATCTGACGCGTTAACCACAGAGCCTTTAACTTCTGCCAGTGCTGCACTAGTAATAGCCATTGAGTCTTCTTTTGCTCTACTGAGACATGCCGTAGTATCAAATAATTCATGTGTTGAAAATAAGATGTTCTCATCATCAATCAATTCTTTTTGTTCTTCACAATACTGACTGATTTCTAAATATGTCAAGGTGCCGACAACGGCTACGGTTCCTAATGTCGCCGCTGACAAAGCCGTAGCACTGACCTTTTTTCCTGCTCGTTTATAAAACTTTTTAGTCGCATTAACTTTCTTAGCTTTATGACGAGTTTTCATTTTTTCAACAACCTGCTTTGAAGTCGTCAATCTTTGTAGTTCGCTTAGTGTTACTGCTGAGTAACCAAATAATCCTAAAAAACCAGAGAGAAAAAATTTAGCGATCAATACTATCGTCACTACCGTTATCGCTATATTTTTTAATAGTTTCTTCAATAACCCAAAAGAGATAAATTTGCTATTAGCCATATCAATTATCCTTATAGCGCATTTAATAGTGTATTAATTTTTTGAACTGTTCTGAATGAATTATATACAAAAAGGGGAAGGTAAAAAAGGTAATGCGAAGAAGGTGCTGAAGCAAATATGAATATTTTTAGAGTGCCGCTTGATTATCAATTAAGAAATATAATCAATAATCAAACGGTTACTAAAATAGGTGAGTTGACACTATAAGCCGGGTTTTGTAGCTCAATTACTAAAAGTAAGTGAGGGACAATCATTCGTCTAGGCCTTAAATCGCTCTAAGGCTCAAGCAACCTACCCGGTTTCCACGCGAGCCACGCTTATATTATTGAAACTTACGTCACAATAATCATGAAACCCTATTTGGTCTTGCTCCAGGTGGAGTTTACCCTGCAATTACTGTTACCAGCAATCCGGTGCGCTCTTACCGCACCCTTTCAGCCTTACCTGTGAAATCTCGAAAGATAACCATCGGCGGTCTTCTCTCTGCTGCACTTGTCGTCGGCTCACGCCGCCCAGGTGTTACCTGGCACCCTGCTCATTGGAGCCCGGACTTTCCTCCCGCTAGAAATACTTACGTAAACTAGCCAGCGATTGTCTGGTCAACTCGGCGCGAATTCTACCTTATTTTTAGAGAATGTCCACGACCTTTACTAAAACTAGTGTAATTTTATGATTTCAAGCTTAAAGCAAATTCATATAAGGCATTTTTCTTTACCCCATAAATTTCTGCAGCAATAGCGCAGGCTTTTTTAGGTTTCATTTCAGTCAATAATAATTTCAACGTACTAATCACTTCTGCAGAAATTTCATTTTCTTTGGCTTTATAGCCTTCAATAATTAATACCATTTCACCTTTTAACTGGTTAGCATCTTGTTCAAGCCAAGCCAAAAAATTGTCAGCGCTATCACTGTGAATGGTTTCGAAGGTTTTAGTTAACTCTCTAGCGATAACAATATAACGCTCACCGCCTAACGTGGTGACAATATCGCGTACTGTATCAATAGCGCGGCGCGGCGCATCATAAAAAACCATGGTACGAGGCTCGGCCGCTAACGCCAGTAAAGTCGCTTGTCTAGCACCTGATTTAGAAGGCAAAAAGCCTTCAAAACTAAACCTGTCAGTTGGTAACCCTGCCACAGATAACGCAGAAATAGCAGCACAAGCTCCAGGTACCGGTGAGACATTAAGACCCAGACTTCGACAGTGTCGTACTAAGTGAAAACCAGGATCGCTAATTAACGGCGTTCCTGCATCTGATACTAAGGCAATCGTTTTGCCTTCTTGTAACATACTAGCAATTTGATCTTGGCGTTGACGTTCATTGTGATCATGCAATGACATGGTCTTATTTTTAATCGAAAAGGCTGCCAATAACTTACCGGTATGGCGAGTATCTTCGCAGGCAATAACGTCAACTTGCGTTAATATATCTATTGCTCTTTGGCTGATATCACCCAAATTACCAATAGGGGTTGCGACAATATAAAGCGTCGCTGGGATTAAGGTTGTTTCACTCATTAATACTTACTTCACTCGGTTTGGCGTATAGTTATTTAACGTATAGTAGTTGTGACTAATGTCTATGGCGTTTATTATAACCCTATACTGATAACAATAGGCACGGATTTATTTATTGTCGTCAAAACAGTGTGATTACCTATCAAAGTAAAGCCAACAAGAGTAGATTATTTTTCAATGCACTTACAACAACTTACATCTCGAATTTTACCCGCCTTATTACTTATCTTACTGGCAAGTTGTAGTACTAAACAAGCCCCTGACTCAACAACACTAGATTTACCTGCCACTGAAATTGAAGAAGTGGCAGAGGGCTCAGGTACATTATCGGCAGAGCAACATATTGAACTGGCTAAAACATTAGATGTGAATGGCGCGGTAGCTGAATTACTTATTGCTACTAAGCTATTTTACCAGCAAAACAATTACGCTAAAGCGTTATGGTTAGCGGATAATATATTACCGCTAATTGATGATAACGGGATGGACAACATTGAGGAAAAAATTCAGTTAACACTGATTAAAGCAAGTAGTTTACAGCAGCTTGGTTACGTCGATGAAAGTTACCTGCAACTGCGTGAACTTGAACAATATGCCAGTAATAACTCCATCACCTTAACCACCACTTATTATCAATTGTTAAGTACGGCTTTAAAACAAAAACAACAACCCGTACCGGCCTTAACCGCGCAGCTGTTTGCTTATTCTTTTATCTCATCGTCTGCACAAGACCCTCAAAAGATTAACAGCATTTGGGATGATTTTCAGCGTCTATCGCAATGGCAACTAAACTTACTTGCTTTAGATAAGGCTCCCGAACTTAAAGGCTGGTTAACACTAACAACGGTCGCGAATAAGTTTGGTGGTAATAAAGAACAAATGCGTTATCACTTAGGTATGTGGCAGAAAAAATTTAAACATCACTCGGCAAGCATTATTGCCAAAAGACTTGCGTCTCAAGAGTTAACCCCAAAAACGATTGAAAATGTTGCGGTAATTTTACCATTAACGGGTAACCAAGGTGCTGCTGGGCAAGCAATTCAGCAAGGTATTTTAGCTAGTTTTGCTCAAGACAAAGCAAAAACCTTGCACTTTTTTGACAGTAGTAAGGTTAATTGGTATGGCTTAACCAATGAACTATTAACATTAAAGATTGATTATGTTATTGGACCCTTACTTAAATCTAATGTTGATAAATATATCAATCACACTAATACACAAACTCATGCACAGAACGACTATTTATTGAAAACAAATACTAATTTATTTGACACGAATACGGCGCAAAGTGATGATAATACAAACACTCACTATAAAACCACTAATTACCTTAGCGCCATTGACAGTGAGTCAGCAATAAAGAGCTATTTACAATCACCTGCACAGGACAAAACTATTGAAACCTTGTTGTTAAATATACCGACAACAACGGCGTTAACTAATAAGTATACCGTGCTCTCTATGCGCCCAGAAGATGAGGCAAAACAAGCGGCTGAAACATTAAGTCGTCAAGACTTTCAACACCCGGTGGTGTTAAGCCAAAAAAATAGTGTTAGCAAACGCATAGCCCAAGCGTTTGCCACACAGTGGCAACACATTACCGGTAACGAAATCGACATTGTTTATTACGATACCGGCGCACAAATGCAGTCAAATATAAAAGCGACGTTAGCGGTGGATAAAAGTAAAGTTAGGATTAGCAAACTTAACAGTCGACTTAATCAAAATATCATCGCACAAACACGAAACCGCCGTGATATAGACATGTTCTACCTTGTTGGTACCTCTGAAGAAACCCGCTTAGTAAAGCCCTATATTGCCGTAAACATTAGTCCGTTTGCTGATGTTATTCCTATTTTTGCTAGTTCTCGTAGCCATAGTACCCAAAGTGACTATAGTAGTAATAGTGATTTACAAGGGTTAACCTTTACTGAAATCCCTTGGTTATTAGCTGATGCACAAAACACTGAATTAGCAACCACTAGCCAAGCATTATGGCCAAAACGTAGTGATGGCTTATCACGTTTATTTGCTATGGGGTATGACAGTTATCAACTCATTAATAAAATACCGTTAATGCAACAAGCACCTTATCTTCAACATTGGGGGCAAACAGGTATACTGAAGTTAGATGATAATAATGTGCTTACGCGTAGCTTATTATGGGGTGTTTACAAAAATAATAAGGTCGTTACTATTGCGATGGAATAAAAAAAACCTTACTAATAACACAACAAGTACTGATAAAGGGCAAGTAAGCGAACAATATGCCCAACAATATTTAGTAGATCAGGGACTCGTTCTTATTGAAAAAAACTTCCACTCTCGCCAAGGGGAAGTAGACCTCATTATGCTCGATGGTGATACCTATGTGTTTATTGAAGTAAAATACCGTAAAAATTTAATGTTTGGCGGTGCCATTGCCGCCATTCCCCTGAGTAAACAAAAAAGAATAAGACATAGCATCTCCTTTTATCTGCACCAGACAGGGTTAAATGAATATAATACACCTTGTCGTATTGATGTTGTGGCACTAGTAGGCGATATTAATCAACCCCAAGTCACTTGGCTTAAAAATGCCTTTTAGCCAATTAAATTTATTTCAACATATATAAATGCGGAGCCCGCTTTCCATGCTAGAACAGATCAAAAACAATTTCACCGAAAGCATACAAACGCAAATTGCTGCCAGTGATTTATTAGCGCCTTCAATTGAGCATGCCGGTATGATGATGGTGCAATGCTTACTCAGTGGTAATAAGATTATTGCCTGTGGTAATGGCGGCTCTGCAGGACACTCGCAACACTTTTGTGCACAACTACTTAACAAGTATGAAACAGAGCGCCCAAGCTTACCTGCTATATCACTGAGTAGTGATATTTCTACGATTACCTCTATTGCTAATGACTACCAATATGATGAAGTATTTTCAAAGCAAATAAGAGCGTTGGGACACAATGGCGATGTTTTATTAGCTATATCAACCAGTGGTAACTCACGTAATGTCATTAAAGCGGTTGAGAGTGCAGTATCTCGTGACATGCCTATTATTGCCTTAACGGGGTTCGATGGTGGTGATATCTCTGGTCTATTAGGGGTAAACGACGTTGAAATACGGGTACCGTCGGCAAGAACCTCAAGAATACAAGAAGTGCATTTAGTGGTACTGCACAGCTTATGTGAAATTATTGATAGCACACTATTCCCTCAAGGTGAGTCATAAATGTTGAGTTTGAAACAAAAACCTACTGTACTCATGACAAGCAAGACCCTTAGGATAATCGGCATTTTAATGCTTATTACCACGCTACAAAGTTGTGCTGTCGCTACCGTAGTGGCAATTACGGCAGGCGCAACTATGGTTGCTGATAGGCGTACTTTTAGTAAACAAATTGATGATCAAAGTATTGAGCTTCGTGCACACAATGAAATAAATAAACAAAAGGCATTGTCTAAAAACACTAATTTACATGTGGTAAGTATGAACGGTATTGTCTTGGTCGTTGGTCAAGCGCCTACCAGTTACTTGAGAGAACTCGCTATAAAAACTATTCAAGAGGTACCTGATATTATTACTATACATAATCAAGTACGTATTAGCTCTACCACAGCGATTACCACGCGCAGTAATGATCTGTGGTTAACCTCTAAAGTAAAGTCAGCCTTACTTAACAATGGTGACGTCAATGCTCAAGATATTAAAGTAGTGACTGAAAATGCTGAGGTATTTTTATTAGGCTTGGTGACACAAAAAGAAGCAGATATTGTTGTGGAAATTACCCGTAACATTAGTGGTGTTAGCCGTGTTTATAAAGCCTTTGAGTATATTTAAGGAAATTAATACAACGGCTCAGTGGTTTAACTATTCTGTGATTTAAAAAATAAAACGCTAGATATCACTGATACCTAGCGTTTTTATTTAAACAAAGCATGACTTATTGAAAAAATAAAACTACTTTATAATTTTCAAGCTTGCTGTGCTTTTTGCTTTCGGTTTGTTTGACTTTTCAGTTTCACTCCCCGTTGACGCGACACTACTTAAGGTAGATTTAGGCTTTTCAGCTGGGCTATCCACTATTTCATGAGCTTCCTCTGGAGGATGTTCAATAGGTAATGAAGTCCCAGCACCATTTTCTTTAGCGTATATTGCACCTATCGCACCATACGGTACGGTAATATGCTCTAATTTACCGCCAAAACGAGCACTAAACTCTATGGCACTATCACCTAAAGCAATACTGCCAATAGCTGAACTAGCAATATTTAGTACAATTTGCCCATCAGCAACATAGCTCATCGGCACTAACACACCGTAAACATTAACATCTACCATAATGTATGGTGTTAGGTCATTGTCTGAAATCCACTCATAAAACGCTTTAACTAAATAAGGCTTATTTGAGCTCATTGAGCTAGCTGTTGCATCATTCATTAGGCAGGATGACCAAAACGTAATTCACGCTCTTCTTCGGTTAATGACGCTTGAAAAGATTCACGCTCAAACAAACGTAACATATACGTTTTAAGCTCTTTTGAACCTTGACCAACTAATTCAATACCAAAGACTGGTAAACGCCATAATAGCGGTGCCAAATAACAATCAACTAAACTGTACTCTTCACTCATAAAGTAAGGCGCTTCATTTAGAATTGGCGCTATACTTAATAAGCTTTCTGTTAACTCTTGACGTGCTTTCGCTGCTTTATCAGCACTACCAGTCATAATGACTTTTGTTAGGCTGTACCAATCTTGTTCCATACGATGCATCAATAAACGACTACGTCCACGAGCCACTGGGTATACTGGCATCAATGGAGGATGAGGAAAACGTTCATCTAAATATTCAACAATGATTTTAGCTTCATAGAGTGCTAATTCACGATCAATTAACGTCGGTACTGTACCATATGGATTCAAGTCCAATAGGTCTTCAGGCAAGTTAGCTAAATCAACTAAGTTGATGTCAACACCAACACCTTTTTCTGCTAGAACAATGCGCGTCTGATGACTATACATATCATCAGCGTGAGAAAACAACGTCATCACAGAGCGTTTATTTGCTGCTACGGCCATAGAGCCTCCTAAAATTGATTACTTTAATCACTAATACCATTTTGGTACGACAAAGGGGGATTGGATAGTTTACTATCAAATCCCCCTAAAATTTATTGCGTTAATAACTTAGTGTACGTCTTTCCAATACTCTTTCTTAAGGAAGTAAGCAATAATAAAAAAGATGAATAAGAAGGCTAATACCCAATAACCAAGAGCTTTACGTTCAAGTTTATTTGGCTCACCAACATATTCTAAGAAGTTAGTTAAGTCACGTACGACGACATCATACTCTTCAGACGTTAAACTACCTCCCATTGCTGGCGATAACTTACCGTGCTCATCTTTGGTACTTACCCCTTGTAAGCCTTGTAATACATGCGGCATACCAACATCTTTAAATACTGTGTTATTGACGCCAAATGGACGTGACTCATCAATATAAAAAGAACGTAAGTAAGTGTAAATCCAATCTGGACTACGTAAACGCGCTTCTAATGTTAAATCAGGTGGTGCGCTACCAAACCATGCCGCAGCTTCTTTGGCAGGCATACTATTTAAAATATGATCACCTGTTTTTTCACCAGTATACATATAATTAGCAACGCCATCAGCCTCATCAATACCTAAATCAGTAAAGGTACGGTTGTAACGTTGGTACTGTAATTGATGACAACCTAAACAATAGTTTATATAGGTTTTAAAGCCTTTTTTCAGAGACTCTTTATCAGATAAATCATTGTTGGCTTTATCTAACTCAATACTTGGCCCTGCAGCAACAGCGTTGAACGACAACAAAGTCGTTGCACTGCACAGTATGCCGAAAGTAACGGCTATAATTAATTTTTTCATTAGTCTGCAATCCTCTCTGGAACTGGTTTAGTATTTTCGTTTTTGCTATAGAACCACAAAGCAATAAAGAAACCAAAATAACCAAAACTAGCAATAACACCAATTAAATTAGCTGTTGGTGTTGCAGGCATAGTACCTAAAGCGCCAAGCACAACAAAACAAATAGCAAATTGAATTAAGTTAACTAAGTGTAATTTAGAACGGTAACGAACAGACTTAACTGTACCACGATCAAACCATGGTAAGGCGAATAACATAACGATAGCGCCAAACATAGCAACCGCACCTAATAATTTATCAGGAACGACACGTAGAATAGTGTAGAAAGGACCGAAGTACCATACTGGTGCAATATGCTCTGGCGTTTTCAAACCGTTCGCTGGAGTAAAGTTTGGCGCTTCCATAAAGTAGCCACCGCCCTCTGGTGCAAAGAACATTACCCAACAGAATAAGAATAAGAAAAACGCAACGCCCATAATATCTTTAACAGAGTAGTATGGATGGAAAGGTACTGCATCAACAATATCGTATTTGCCACTGTATTGTTTATGGAAAGTAAATTTACTTAACTCTTCCGGTTTAACACTACCTTTAGGTTTTTTAATGTCAATACCTTCAGGGTTGTTAGAGCCTACTTCATGTAAAGCAAGAATATGTAAGAATACTAAAACAACTAATACCAACGGCATCGCAATAACGTGTAAAGCAAAGAAGCGGTTTAAAGTAGCACCTGATATAACGTAATCACCACGTATCCACAGCGTTAAATCGTCACCAATAATAGGTACTGCGCCAAACAAGGAAATAATTACCTGTGCGCCCCAATATGACATATTACCCCAAGGTAATAAGTACCCCATGAACGCTTCAGCCATTAATACTAAGAAGATCAACATACCGAAGATCCACAGTAATTCACGTGGCTTTTGGTAAGAACCATACATTAAGCCGCGCATCATGTGCATATAAACGACAACGAAAAAGGCAGAGGCGCCTGTAGAATGCATATAACGTAATAACCAACCATAGTCGACATCACGCATAATATATTCTACAGAAGCAAAAGCTCCTGCACCTGATGGCTCATAGTTCATGGTTAACCAAATACCTGTAAGGATTTGATTAACAAGTACTAACATGGCTAAAGAGCCAAAAAAGTACCAAAAGTTAAAGTTTTTTGGTGCAGGATACTGAGCTAAATGCTTATTCCAAGCATCGGTAACTGGTAAACGCTTATCTACCCAGCCCATAAAATTAGTCGCTAATTTCATCAACATTATGCGTCTCCTTGAGCAACACCAATAAGCAATGTGCCATCATTGGTAAAAGAATGATCAGGAACCACTAAGTTCAATGGTGCAGGAACGCCTTGGAATACACGGCCAGCCATATCAAATTTACTACCATGACATGGACAGAAGAAGCCATTTGGAACACCTTCAACAAACTGGTCAAAATCGCCGCCGTGATGAGTTGGAGCACAACCTAAGTGAGTACAAACGCCTAAAGCAACTAAAAACTCAGGTTTAATTGAGCGATATGCATTAGTTGCATAAACAGGTTGTTGAGCTTTTTCAGAATTAGGATCACGTAACTGGTCATCGTGTTTAGCTAAATCATTAACTGTTTTTTCCGTTCTGCGTACGACATAAACGGGTTTACCACGCCATTCTGCACGGATTAATTGACCAGGCTGTATTTTACCTATATTAACTTCAACTGGAGCACCCGCAGCTTTCGCGCGAGCACTTGGATTCCAGGAAGCAATAAAAGGCACAGCAGCCCCAACCACACCAACACCACCAACAACTGCAGTAGCAGCCGTTAGGAAGCGTCTGCGGCCGTTATTCACAGGCACATTGCTCATTTATACTCTCCAACTAAGACACTAATAAAAACAATTATTTTTATGACCATCAAAGCTATAAATATATAGCAAGCAGCTAGGCACAGTGTTTGTTTTTATTAGCTCAAATTCATACCAAGCGGTATATCGAAAAAAATTTTTACGATCATAAAGAAATAGCGTGTTTTTTACAAGATAAAAAGGGACTTAGACCCTGTAAAAATAGAAATACTTTGAAATACCTTGAAATAAAATAAATAAAGCTTATGAGGACCCAGTTAATAAGAATTATTAACAAAAAACCAGCTTATCAAGCTAGTTACAATAAACCGACACCAGAGCATTTTTTTATAAAGTAAATGCTAAGATTGTCTGAATGCAAACAAAGCTGTCAAGTTGTGAGCTCCTTAACTTAGCAACCTTTTGCTATAAAAATCACCTAAATGACAGGAGTAAACAACACTGACAATGCCGTATAAATTCGGAATATAACACCTGAGTAGCCGCACTAAATCTAATAAATTTTAGGCATAAAAAAACCGACACAAGGTCGGTTTTTTATAAAGTAAATTCTACCTAGTCTGAATTTAGACAAAGCCGTCAAGTTGTGAGCTCCTGAACTTAGGTATACTAAGTGACTGGAGCGAGCAACGCAGACAATGCCGTATAAATTCGGAATATAACGAATTTTAGCGTTTTGAGAATTGTGGTTTCTTACGTGCTTTATGTAAGCCCACTTTCTTACGCTCAACTTTACGCGCATCACGAGTAACGAATCCAGCTTTACGTAGTTCACCACGTAATGTTTCATCGAAAACCATTAATGCACGAGTAATGCCGTGACGAATCGCGCCAGCTTGACCAGAAATACCACCACCTACTACAGAGATGTTAAAGTCAAACTTTTCAGTCATTGAAACTAATTCTAATGGTTGACGAACAACCATACGAGCTGTTTCACGACCAAAGTATTCAGAAATGTCACGTTTGTTAATTGTGATTGCACCGTTACCAGCTTTCATAAACACACGAGCTGTAGAGCTCTTGCGACGACCAGTACCGTAATATTGATTATCAGCCATTGCTTAAAGCTCCAAAAGTTGTGGTTGTTGTGCTGTATGTGCATGCTCAGCGCCTGCATATACTTTTAATTTGCGGAACATTTCACGACCTAAAGGACCTTTAGGTAACATGCCTTTCACTGCAAATTCAAGAACGCGTGTAGGGGCTTTTTCAATTAACTGTTCAAAGCTAATTTGCTTAAGTCCACCAGGGAATTCAGTATGCGAGTAGTAAATTTTACCTTTCGCTTTGTTACCTGTTACACGTACTTTTTCAGCGTTAATAACAACGATATAATCGCCAGTATCTACGTGAGGTGTATATTCTGCTTTATGCTTACCGCGTAAACGGCTTGCAATTTCAGTAGCGATACGACCTAAAGTTTTATCTTCGGCGTCCACTAAGAACCATTCGCGTTGAACGCTTGCTGGTTTTGCTACAAAAGTTTTCATTAAAAAACCCAATTTTAAATATGTTACTTAAATGACAAGATAAAAATAATTTTTTACTTGTCGGTTAAATGGACTACGCCATTGCCCCTTCGAGCATCGAGCCCAGCGCCACTACTTTGTAGGAAGCTTATTACTAGCGTAGGAACTAAAAAACTTAACTCTATCTAACTAAAGATATCACTAAGCTATTAATGGCATTCTTAATCTAATAATAAAAGAGCCCCCTCAAAACAATAGGCATTTGTAACGTAGGGAGCGCGGATTATACAGAAAGTATAAAAAGAAATCACGCTTATTATTTAATAAAGCGTAAATAAAAAATAAAGATAAAATCAGTGTTTTTAATAACGAGGACATTAATAAATGCTAGTCGATGTAAAGAACCTTAAATACTATTATCTATTAACAACTATTGTAGGTCTGCGCTGCAGTCGTCAAAGCAGAAAAGCAAAAAATAGCGGCAACTATACTTACTTAACGCAAAGCTAATAAAGCAAAGAAAAGTTAAGCTTTAGTTAATCGTAAACTAGACGCATAATCGTTCACTAACCAAGCAAAACAACAACAAAAATAATTATAAAAAAATCTCTACAAAATTTTACATTTCCACTATTTTAACGCACTATGAAGTTAGCCCCCGTAAAAAATGGAAATACATTATGAAAAATTTACAACAAATGAAAAAACGCGCACAAAAAGGTTTTACCCTGATTGAGTTAATGATCGTAGTAGCCATTATCGGTATTTTGGCCGCGGTAGCATTACCTGCTTATCAGACTTATACTAAAAAAGCAGAGTTTTCAGAAGCCGTTTTAGCCGCAACACCCTATAAGAGTGCATTTGAGGTAGCGGCACAATCAGGACGTTTAACTGCCCTGACTGATGCTAACGCTGGTACTAATGGTATCCCTGCTGCCGCAAGTGCGAATGGAAAGATAACTTCTGTAACGGTAGTAGATGGTGTCATTACAGTGCTAAGTACAATAACAGATTCTGCTGGTACTGCTGTTAACTTTACACTTACCCCTAATGGAGTTACTGCACCAATACAATGGACGAGAGGCGGTACTTGCATAGCAGAAGGTATTTGTTAGGATATTAACCAAACGAGTATTGATATACCTACTTGATATCCAAAGCTCCCTCGGGAGCTTTTTTATTAGCTAATAAACCATAAGTTAGCTCGTATACACTTAAGCTAACCGCTCACTATACCTACTCTAACAGCCCACTGCATCAACTTAGCTTATAAATCTCTTTGTGCTTTTATCGCATTATAAGTTACACTCAATAGATATCACTATATCAATATTTCCAAAAGGTTACCCTCCATTATGAAAGGCAGTCATCAGCAATCGAGCGTGTTAGCTGCACTATCTAAACAGGGGCTAATTTCTGCCGACGCGATAGCTGATATTTGTGCTGATTTTGTTGGTCAGAACATACCTTTTATTCGTTTTCTTATTGAAAAAAAAGAGATAGATAGTATAAGTATTGCCAAAGTACTGTCTAAAAGTTTTGGTTACCCTCAAATTGAATTATCTACCTTTGATACCAGTCTTATTCCTGATGGTATTCGCAACGAAAAGCTCATCACCAAACATAACGCGCTACCATTATATCTACGTGGCAAAGTACTGTTTGTTGCCATGTCTGACCCTACTAATTTAGACGCTTTAGAAGAAATTCAATTTAATACTGGCTACAGCGCTGAAGTAGTGTTGTGTGATGAAACCAGTTTACAAGCCTGTATAGAAAAAGTGTTAGAAGACGATAGCGATGCGCTTGATATAAGTGACATGGATGCCAATGAATTAGCGGGTATCGATGTTGAAGAGAATAAGAAAGAAGACGACAGTGATAATGGTGAAGATGACGCGCCGATTGTGGTTTTTATTAATAAAATATTACTCGATGCTATAAAGAAAGGTGCTTCTGATCTTCATTTTGAGCCTTATGAAAACTCATTTCGCATCCGCTTTCGAATTGATGGCATTTTATCTGAAATAGCTAGACCCCCAGTCAGTTTGGCATCAAGAATGGCGGCTCGTTTAAAAGTAATGTCAAGATTAGATATTGCCGAGCGTCGAGTACCACAAGATGGGCGCATAAAGTTAGCCTTGTCTAAGAAAAAATCTATCGATTTTCGTGTGAGTACTTTACCGACTATGTGGGGTGAAAAAGTAGTCATGCGAATTCTTGACTCTTCAAGCGCTATGCTGGGTATTGAAATGCTAGGTTATGAACCTGAGCAAAAGCAGATTTATACCGACGCCTTAGAAAAGCCTCAGGGAATGATTTTAGTAACGGGCCCCACAGGTTCAGGTAAAACGGTCTCTTTATATACCGGCCTTAATATTCTTAACACCCAAGAGCGTAATATCTCCACGGCAGAAGATCCCGTTGAAATTAATCTCGAAGGTATTAACCAAGTGCAGATTAACACCCGTGCAGGCTTAACTTTTCCTAGTGCATTGCGCTCTTTTTTACGTCAAGACCCTGATATTATTATGGTCGGTGAAATACGGGATTTAGAAACCGCTGAAATAGCCATTAAAGCCGCGCAGACTGGTCACTTAGTGTTATCAACATTGCATACTAATTCAGCGGCAGAAACGCTAACTCGCTTACTTAACATGGGCGTTCCTTCTTATAATGTCGCTAGTTCAATTTCTGTTATTATTGCCCAGCGCCTTGCTCGGCGACTGTGTAGTCAATGTAAAGAACCAGAAAAACTATCCCAGATACAGTTAGCCGAACAAGGTTTTCCTGCTGATAAGTTAGCCGATATTAAACTATTTAAACCCGTCGGCTGTAGCTACTGCACTGGCGGTTATAAAGGTCGTGTCGGTATTTATGAAGTCATTAAAATTAGCCCCGCTATTGCTGCTATTATTATGGAAGGAGGTAACTCCCTTGATATTGCAAAACAATGCCAAATTGAGGGGTATAACAACTTACGCCAGTCAGGATTAATTAAAGCGATGAACGGTTTAACAAGCTTAGCCGAAATTAACCGCGTAACAAGCACTTAAATATAAGAATAATGGATCGGGGTTAACGATGGCGATTACGACAAAAAATAAGTCCGCTAAAGCAAAGGTTAAAGTACAAGATATTTTTGTCTGGCAAGGAGTTAATCGAAAAGGTAAAAAAGTGAACGGTGAGCTGCCTGCTTTTAGTATCATAGAGCTTAAAAGCCAACTACGTAAGCAAGGCATAACCCCTAGTAGAGTAAAGAAAAAGCCCAAAGCTTTATTTGGTTTAGGTGGCGATAAACCGATAACGCCAGCTCATATTGCCAGTATTACTCGGCAAATAGCCACCATGTTAGGTGCTGGCGTACCTTTAGTACAAACCATTCAAATGATTGGCTCTGGTCATGATAACGGTAAAATGCGCAAACTGCTGGGTGATATTGCCACCAAACTTTCATCAGGTATTCCTTTATCTGACTGTTTACGTGATCATCCGCTGTATTTTGACGATCTTTATTGTGATTTAGTCGCCTCAGGCGAGCAATCAGGCGCTTTAGAAACCATTTATGGTCGTATTGCAACCTATAAAGAAAAAGCCGAAGCATTAAAAAGTAAAATAAAAAAAGCGTTAACCTATCCTATTGCCGTATTGGTTATTGCGTTTATTGTTACCTCTATTTTATTAATTTTTGTCGTGCCTGTTTTTCAAGAAATTTTTGCTGGCTTTGGTGCGGAATTACCGGCATTTACCTTAATGGTCATCGCTATCTCTGAGTTTATGCAGGCTTATTGGTATCTAGGCCTTGCCGGTATTTTTATTAGTAGTTACTTATTTAAACGTGCTCATAGAAATAGTCAAAAATTACGTGATAGTGTCGATAAAAACATTCTCAAGCTACCCGTTATTGGTGATTTACTAGAAAAAGCTGCTGTTGCTCGCTATGCTCGCACCTTATCAACGACTTTTGCTGCTGGTGTACCGCTTATTGATGCGTTAGGATCTGCTGCCGGTGCTTCTGGTAATGCGGTATTTCGCGATGCCATACTCGATGTAAGAGCAGAGGTATCCTCTGGTATGCAAATGAACTTAGCCATGAGAAACTGTAAAATATTTCCTGATATGGTGATTCAAATGGTTGCTATTGGGGAAGAGTCTGGCGCAGTTGACGATATGCTATCTAAAGTCGCTAATGTCTATGAACAGCAAGTAGATGATGCCGTTGACGGTTTGACGGCTTTGTTAGAGCCAATGATTATGGCCGTACTGGGCGTAGTCATTGGTGGTTTAATTATTGCTATGTATTTACCTATTTTTGAAATTGGTAAAATTGTTTAGCGACTATTACCTCATATTTATTCATGGAATCCACTTTGTTATACAATAATTTTTACGCTTTTATCGACAATTTACACCTGCTATTTAGCCAATTACCTTGGTTGTTTTATCTCATGGTTGGCTTACTCTCTTTAGTTATCGGTAGTTTTCTTAACGTGGTTATTTATCGTACGCCAAAAATGATGCAATACGCTTGGTATCATGACTGTCGTGAATATCTTGCTGATGAAGTAGTTGATGTTAAGGCAAAAGATCTGCCAAAAGTGACTTTATCAACACCCGCATCTACCTGCCCTCATTGCCAGCATAAAATTCGCTTTTATGAAAATATTCCGCTATTAAGTTGGTTAATGTTAAAAGGAAAATGTAGCCAATGCCGCAATAACATTTCCGCTCGTTATCCGTTAGTCGAACTGTCTACCTTAGTACTAAGTCTTATTATTGCGCAACATTTTGGCGTTAGCTTAACAACGTGCTGGGGGTTACTACTCACTTGGTCTTTAATCGCATTAACCATGATTGATTTTGATCATATGTTATTGCCCGACCAAATAACCCTGCCTTTGTTATGGTTAGGCTTGCTAATAAATATCAATGGTACTTTTGCTTCGTTAACCGATGCGGTGATTGGCGCAGCTATTGGCTACATGAGTTTATTTACTATTTTTTGGTTGTTTAAATTATTAACCGGTAAAGAAGGCATGGGTTTTGGTGATTTTAAATTATTTGCCGTATTTGGTGCTTGGCTTGGTTGGCAGTTATTACCACTACTTATTTTAATGGCCTCAGTAGTCGGCGCTATTGTCGGTATTGCCTTAATGTTATTTAAAAACCATCAACGAGAGCAAGGGATCCCCTTTGGTCCATATTTAGCGGTAGCCGGTTGGGTTGCGCTATTATGGGGTGATGTTATTTGGTCGTGGTACTTACAAAAATTTATAAGTTAATTGATATATTATGTCTACACTCATTATTGGACTTACCGGTGGCATCGGTAGCGGTAAAACAACCGTTACCGATTGTTTTAAACAATTAGGCATCGACATTATTGATGCTGATATTATCGCTAGAGAAGTCGTTGCCATTAATAGTCCCGCATTAAAAGCTATTGCTAAGCACTTTGGTGATGACTATATACTGGCCGATGGTCAGCTTAACAGAGTGTTATTACGCTCTCGAATATTTGCTCATGAAGCTGACAAACATTGGCTAAATAACCTTTTACATCCGTTAATACACGATGAACTTGCTCGTCAAACGGCTCAGGCGAGCAGTGCGTATTGTATATTAGTGGCGCCCTTACTTATTGAGAACAATCTTCTTGTTTTAGTCGATCGTGTTTTAGTTATTGATGTGAGTGAAGCCACGCAAATAGCAAGGACGATACAAAGAGATAATACTTCATTAGCGCAAGTAGAAGCCATTTTAGCCAGTCAAATAACACGAACTGAACGCTTAGCAGTCGCTGACGATATCATTAATAACGACAACATTAGCTTAGCCGCCGTTGAAGACTTGGTATTATTACTTGATAAAAAGTATTTAACCTTGACAAAAGTGGTTTAAAAACAAACAATAGGGGGATTCATTAATGACACATTATTATTTATCTCCCTTCTTTGTTAACAGGTTACCCAGCGTTGTATGTCTACAGTACTATATGAACACCCGCTTAATGAGCGCATACGAAGTTATTTAAAGCTTGAGCAACTCTTCGCTCAGGCCTATTCATGTATCAATAACGACTTAGCGATAAAAGTCAGTCACCCGATATTCTTTAATGCACTTTTTTCTATTTTAGACACCTTAGAGCGCAACGATATACGTGGCGAGTTAATAAAAGATTTAGAGAAGTTAGAACAAAATCTTGTTGTTTGGTCAAAAGTGCCTGATGTAGACACCACCGCCTTAACTGAAAACTTAACAGAAACCGTTAAACTCATTGCCCACCTTAGAGTATCTCGACCTACTTGGTGGCAGTTAAAAGAAGATAAACTGCTGACTTGTTTAAGACAACGCTTTGCTATACAAGGAGGTAGTTCAAGCTTTGATTTACCACAACTGCATTTTTGGCTGCACCAAGATGAAAGGCAAATCAAAGGTGAACTTAAACAATGGCTAAGCTTATTAATCGATATATCATCAGCACTTGCTATTATCCTCAAGTTTATTCGATTACGTGCAGAGTTTGAGTCGATAGAAGCAGATAGTGGTTTTTATCAAGATAACGGCGAAGGTTTGTTATTATTACGGATAAAATTAGCGCATGACGCCAGTTATTACCCGACCGTCAGCGGTAATAAGTTTCGTTATTCCATTCGTTTTATGCTGCCTTGCCAACACACCGGCAGACGTTATGCTAACCAAGCGACAGCCTTTGAGCTAGCGCGCTGCTAACGTTTTACTCATCAGCGATACTAAGCTTATGACTAATACCATTCTGCATAAAGAAGTGTTCACTTAGAATGGCATGGACGACAGTAGAACAAATAAAATTTATGCCGATATAGTTACCCTACATCAAGTAAATTTTATGACGTTATCATGGTGTCCATGCATTCCCAAAGGGCCATTTTTAAAGGCTTATATGCATCGTTATTGATTTTGACAAGGGAACAACCCTTGCCTACAATCAATGCCTTGCCTCTAAGCCTTTAAATTCTGGCTAAGAGATCACTTTCTTATGCAGATTGGTATAACTATTCCATCCCCCACACTTTCCTGTATAATTGCTAAAAAATATCGCTTCAATCCCTTTAACTTTTTTTAAGAAATATACTACCATGACTTTAAAAGTGGCTTGTCCTCAATGTAAAGAAACTGTTTTATGGCAAGAAAGCAGCGAGTTCCGTCCCTTTTGTAGTAAACGCTGCCAATTAATTGACCTAGGTGAATGGGCTGATGAGGGTCATAAAATCAGTGAAAACATTCAGGTTGATACTGCCTTATCAGAAGAAATGCTTGATGCGATGGAAGACGAGTTTTTACTTAATAATAAGTTTTTCGTTGAACCTGAATAAAGCTAATAGCTTTATTGTGCTAACAGCTTATCACTGAGTTTCTAAAAGCTTGTCAATGATTGCTTTATTGGCCGCTGGAAAATCTAATGTTTCAAATTCATTTAACCGATACCAGCCCTCTCCTTGACCTTCTTGGGCACTAGGCTCACCAAGGAAGTTATCGACAATAAATACATCTAAACAAACACGCTTAGCCGCTCCTTTACTCTCCTGAACATTGTTACTAACTACTTTTCCGGGGTAAGTATGCTCAATTTTAATCAGCGGCTGACAAGATAAGATATCAATCGCTACTTCTTCTTTAAGCTCTCTAGCAAGCGCCTGAGCAACGGTTTCATTTGCTTCCACTTTACCGCCAGGAAATTCCCACTTCCCCCCTTGATGAGCCTGTGCCAAGCGCTTAGTTAAGAAGTATTCTGCACTCCCTTCTTCACTAACTCTGCTAATAACACCTACGGCAACATGTACTGTTTTTTGCATAATATTTTTACCTACGTTTCTAGCGGTCTCTAAGTTATAAAATAAAAATGCCAGTCATGAGACTGGCATTAATTCATTAATACGAATACGTTAATGACTCGGTTTAGGCATTAGCTGATTACGCTAACTTACCATGACACTGTTTATATTTTTTACCTGAGCCACACGGACAAGGCTCATTACGACCAACGCGCGGCATTTGTGCTTGTTCAACTGAAGCTTGACCTGATTGGAAATCCATCGGCAATTCTTCGGCTTTTCTATGCTGCTCTTCTACCGCTTCAACATCTGATTCAGCACGAATTTGTACTTTAGATAAAATACCAACAACATCATATTTTAAGTTATCTAGCATTTCAGTAAACAGTTCAAAAGACTCACGTTTAAATTCTTGCTTAGGATTCTTTTGCGCATGAGCACGTAAACCAATACCTTGACGCAAGTGATCCATAGCCGATAAATGCTCTTTCCAATGCGAGTCTAAACTTTGTAGCATAACTGCTTTTTCAAACTGACGTAATACCTCTGCGCCAACAGCATCTTCTTTGTCTTTATAGGCTTGTTCAAATTCAGCAATAATTTTTTCACGCAAGGTCTCTTCATGAAGCTTATCATCTTCTTCAAGCCATTTTGCAATAGTTAATTCCGTTGCGTACTCACCTTTTAACTGTTCTTCAAGGCCTTGAATATCCCACATTTCGTCTAAGGATTGTCGTGGAATGTGCTGATCAATAACACCGTTAATGACATCATTTCTAATCGCGCTGACGACTTCTCCAATATCTTCATTATCAAGTAATTCATTACGTTGCTCATAAATAACGCCACGCTGATCGTTAGCCACGTCATCATACTCAAGTAGTTGCTTACGCATATCAAAGTTGCGTCCTTCGACTTTACGCTGCGCATTTTCAATACTACGAGTAACCCAAGGATGTTCAATTGCTTCGCCATGCTCCATACCCAGCTTACGCATCATGTTAGAAATACGCTCTGACGCAAAAATACGCATCAATGAATCTTCCATTGATAGATAGAAACGAGTAGAGCCCTCATCACCTTGACGTCCAGAGCGACCACGAAGTTGGTTATCAATGCGTCTTGATTCATGTCGCTCTGTAGCCACTATATGTAAGCCACCTAATTCAAGCACGCGTTCATGGTCAATTTTCCATTGTGCTTTTGCTTTAGCGATATCTTCATCAGTAGGGTTTTTTAACTTGGCAATAATGGCATCTAAATTACCACCTAATACAATATCGGTACCACGACCGGCCATATTAGTGGCGATAGTAACGGCATTTTCTTTACCCGCATCAGCAACAATTTCAGCTTCTTGTTGATGGAACTTAGCATTAAGTACCTTGTGTTTAATCTTTTTCTTTTTCAAGAAATCAGATAAAAACTCTGAGGTTTCAATAGCAATAGTACCTACCAGTACTGGTTGACCTCGCTTCACACACTCTTGAATATCCGCTAAAATGGCGTCAAATTTTTCTTCGGTTGTTAGGTAAATTAAATCAGGTAAATCTTTACGAACCATAGGTTGGTTAGTGGGGATAATGACCGTCTCTAAACCGTAAATATGGCTAAACTCAAACGCTTCAGTGTCTGCTGTTCCTGTCATACCAGAAAGCTTTTCATAAATACGGAAGTAGTTTTGGAAGGTTATAGAGGCTAGTGTTTGGTTTTCATTTTGAATATTGACCCCTTCTTTGGCTTCAACCGCTTGATGTAAACCTTCTGACCAACGACGGCCTTCCATTGTACGACCCGTGTGTTCATCAACAATCACGATTTCATCGTCTTTAACGATATAGTCGACATCTTTATGGAATAATTTATGTGCTCGCAGCGCCGCCATAACATGGTGTAATAAGGTAATATTAGCGGCTGAGAATAAGGTATCACCAGCAGTTAATAACTCTTTTTCGACCATGATCTCTTCAATATGAATTTGACCGCGTTCTGTTAAATAAACTTGTTTGGCTTTTTCATCTATAGTGAAATCACCGGTGCCCTCTTCACCCTCTTTGTCTTCTTCATCTTGCTGCTCAAGGGTCGGCACTAGGGTATTAATAATTTTGTACAAAGCAGAGCTATCTTCTGCTTGCCCTGAAATAATTAATGGTGTTCTGGCTTCATCAATTAAAATTGAGTCAACTTCATCAATAATGGCAAAGTGTAATGGCTTTTGTGCGCGCTCTTGTGGTGAGAACACCATGTTGTCACGTAGATAGTCAAAACCAAACTCGTTGTTGGTGCCGTAAGTAATATCAGCTTGATAAGCCGCTTGCTTAGCTTCTGTGTTCATGCCAGCAATATTGCAACCAACCGTTAAGCCAAGAAATTCAAATAATGGTCGACTCCAATCAGCATCACGCGTAGCTAAGTAATCATTAACGGTAATAACATGAACACCTTTGCCAGTTAAGGCATTAAGGTACGATGGCAAGGTTGCGGTTAGCGTTTTACCTTCACCGGTACGCATTTCCGCTATTTTTCCGTCGTTCAGCACCATGCCACCAATCATTTGCACATCGAAGTGACGCATTCCAAAAACACGTTTACTGGCTTCTCTTACCACAGCAAACGATTCAACTAAGAGTTGTTCAACGGTTTCGCCTTGAGTATAGCGCTCTTTAAACTCAGTGGTTTTAGCTGTTAACTCTTCATCACTTAATGCTTCTAAAACCGGCTCAAGTGCATTGATTTTGCTTACTTCTTTGCTCATTTGTTTTAGTAATCTATCATTTCGACTACCAAATATTTTTGTTAACAAGTTTCCAAACATCTTATTTAAACCATTTGTTGAGAGTTATTAGCGACCATAGAGCCACCGTTTTTGATTTGATTATGATAACCGAGTTTCGACGATTATTTTCCTTTTCGATAAACAAACTTGATTGGATTGATTTGTTTATTATTCTTTAATATTTCATAGTGAACATGTGAGCCAGTTGAGCGACCTGTACTACCCATTCTGGCAATTGCTTGCCCTTTATTAACCACATCCCCAACATTAACCAGCAACTTTTTACTGTGTCCATAACGCGTCGTTAAGCCATCACCATGGTTTATTTCAACCAGTAAACCATAGCCATAACGCTTACTTGCCCAAGTAACCACACCTGATGCTGTCGCAATAATCGCGGTATCTTCTTTATCGGCAAAGTCGACACCTTTGTGCATTGTTGGCTTGCCGTTAAAGGGATCTTTGCGCACACCATAGTAAGAAGACAACCAACCTTTTGCGATGGGGCGGCCAGATAAGTAGCTATTATTTTGTATATGGTGACCAAAAGTTACAGATTCAAGCATTTGTAACTGTTTTTCTTCATGATTTATTGAATTTTCAAAGTTTTCAATTTCACTAAAAAGCTGTTCAAAGGTTTTATCCGTTACGGGGAAGTCTTTAGATACCGGACCACCACTTGCTGGCAATTGACTAAAATTAAATTCATTAGTGGGAATATTGGCATTATCTGCTAAGCGATCACCCAGTGCATTTAACCGTAAAACTTGGCTTTGTAACTCTGCCAGTTTAATTGTTAACGCGGTGATAATTGGCTGTTCAGGATGTGGTTGTGTAATCTTGTCTTGACTAGACAGTTGATATTTTTCACTATTAGGTTGTAGCTTATTGCTGACAATAAGATGCACAATCAACCCAGAAATTAACGCAAACGCGCAAAGCGCCGACAACCAATGCAATTTAGTGAGTTGCATTGAAAATCTGACGTTCTTTCCTCGGTACAGTAGTGTTAAACTCATAGGCACCTTTTCGGTTAAATTATTCAGTTAATTTATCAGCTCACTTATTTACTGCTAAGCTGTTACTGAATTTTACGATTAACAATGTTGGTAATAACAATGGCTAGAAAATCAAAAGTACCTATTAACATGTCTGCGCTATTGCAAACAACGACAGGCACTTTGGCACATATTCAAACAAAAACCAACTCTTTGACGATTTTGGCAGATATTGTACGCCACATTTGCCCTGATTTACCAGCAGATGCTTGGCATATTGCCAACGCCAGACAAGATACACTTATTATTGAAGTTAAGTCGCCTGTTTGGGGGCAAAGATTACAGTTTGAGCGCAATAATATTTGCAAAGCCTTGGTAAGCGCTACTAATGGTAATTTTCAAAAAATAGAAATTAAAATTAATCCACAAGGCTTTCGCCAACAACGCCATGAAGTGACCGAAAAAAAACGTGCTGAACTGGTGCAGTCAGCCGTAACAACCTATCAAGCTAGTGGCGTGGTTAATGAAAAAACCGCTAAGCAGTTTTTAGACATTGCAAAAAATGCCCCTAAAGGCTTAAAAGAGAAGCTGGAAAAATTAGCGCGTGTAGCTGGTAAAAGGTAAGGCATTTACCCCTTAAGTATGCTGCTAAATATAACTAACACTGATTAAAATGCTGCAGCATTTATTTCTTGGTACTCTATTGGTGACGGTTTATCACCTTCATAGGTTACCCATTCCCATGAGTCTGTTTGTTTAAACACTTCTCTTAGTAGTAGGTTATTTAGACCATGACCTGATTTAAAAGCGTTTAATTCGCCTAAAATACTCGCGCTACACATATAAAGATCGCCAATAGCATCTAATATTTTATGTTTTACGAATTCATCATCATAGCGTAATTCGTTTTTATTGAGCATACGGTAATTATCAAGCACGATGGCATTTTCTAAACTCCCCCCTAAGGCTAGGTTATGAGATCGTAAAAACTCAATGTCTTTCATAAAGCCAAAAGTACGAGCGCGACTAATTTCTTTAATAAAAGAACAACTAGAAAAGTCCATGCTCATGGTTTGACAGGTTTTTTCAATGACTGGGTGCTCAAATTCAATAGCAAAGTTAACCCTAAAACCTTCATGTGGTAATAACTCAGCCCATTTATCACCTTCTTCAACACGAATAGGTTTTTTTATGCGTAAAAAACGCTTAGGAGCATTTAACGTTTCAATCCCCACAGATTGAATTAGGTAAACGAAAGGTAAGGCACTACCGTCCATAATAGGCACTTCAGCGGAGTCTACATCGACAAATAAATTATCTATGCCTAAGCCAGCCACTGCTGAGAGTAAATGCTCAACAGTAGACACCTTGACTTTTTGCTCATTAACCAAGCAAGTACATAACGTGGTTTCGCCGACAGCTTCAGGTGTCGCTTTTATCTCAACTACAGGGTTAAGATCAATACGACGGAAAACAATACCGGTGTTTACTGGTGCAGGACGGAGAGTAACCTGCACTTTTTCACCTTTATGTAAACCAACACCTACTGTTGAAACACTTGTTTTTATTGTACGTTGCTTAATCATATTAGCCTCGTTTACCTTGCTTTTTATTCGTTAATAAATGCACTTGCTGCTATAAAACATTACCTAGACCTGAGCCATGTAAGTATTTATAGATAGCATTTTATTTTATCGTTAAAGTGATAAAGTTACTGTTTGTTTTATACTAATCATTGTAATTACTAGCGCCATTACTGGCACCTTAGTATGCTGTTATTACAGTATAAACCAATGTAATAGGCCTTTACGTAAGCTCAAAATACCGCGAGTGATAGCTCAAGTAAACGCTCAACACATTACTGATGCAACAACTGTCCCAAGAACTAAAACCTGTAACAATCATTTATATATCAATATGTTAATTACTGAACTAACCTCTACTTTAACAATAAAAATAAGCTTTACAGTCGTTAACTCACTTTAACCGGCGCACAATATAGCAAGAAAATACGCTAAAATCAAAAACACTAACAACAACAACCTTGATAAGCAGCGTTTAATAGACTGCCAACAATGATCTAATTAGTCTGCTTGTTTACGTAAAAATGCTGGGATATCTAAATACGTATCTAAGTCTGTCGCGACTACTTTTTGTGCATTACTATCTGTCATCGACACGGTTTCTGTGTCTAAATTAGTCTGTGGCGCTGCTGGTGTATAATCACTACCGACAACTTTAGGCTCAGCTGTTGGTGCGGGAGTTACGAGTGTTATATCAGGCTTACTTTCAGCGCCAATACCCGTTGCTACAACCGTTACACGAAGCTCATCGGTCATGTCCATATCAATAACTGCACCAACAACCACAGTAGCATTTTCAGAAGCGAAGGCTTTAACAGCATTACCAACGGTTTCAAATTCGTCGATACTAATATCCATACCGGCAGTAATATTAACCAAAATACCACGCGCGCCTGCTAAATCTACGTCTTCAAGTAGAGGACTTGAAATAGCCGCATCAGCTGCTTCTTGTGCTCTATCCTCACCTGAAGCAATACCAGATCCCATCATGGCTGTGCCCATTTCAGACATAACAGTACGCACATCGGCAAAGTCGACGTTGATCAACCCTGGACGAGTAATAAGCTCAGCGATACCTTGCACCGCACCAAGTAATACGTTGTTAGCTGCTTTAAAAGCGTCTAATAAACTTGTTCCTGGCCCGAGTACTTTCAATAACTTTTCATTAGGAATAGTAATTAATGAGTCGACACTTTTAGATAAGAATTCAATGCCTTGATCGGCATAATTCATACGTTTCTTACCTTCAAACGGGAACGGTTTTGTGACCACTGCAACCGTTAATATACCCATTTCTTTAGCAATTTCAGCAACTACAGGCGCTGCACCCGTACCTGTACCTCCGCCCATACCTGCTGCGATAAAAATCATATCGGCACCTTGTAAGGCTTGCTTAATTGTTTCTCGGTCTTCTTCAGCAGCACAACGGCCAATTTCTGGGTTAGCGCCAGCACCTAAACCTTTAGTGACATCAGCACCAAGCTGTAAAGTAACATCTGCAGAAGAGTTACGTAACGCTTGTGAGTCTGTATTAGCGGTAATAAACTCTACCCCTTCAATGGTTTGCGAAACCATGTGTTCAACGGCATTACCACCACCGCCACCAACACCAATCACTTTGATTATTGCTTCTTCGTTATGATCTTCCATTAGTTCAAACATTTTTCTCTCTCCGTTTTACTTACAATACTTTAAATTCTTAATAACTGTTGCTAAATAATATTAATTAACAACAACTCGAAATAACTGTTATGTCCCTCTAACAGTGCACTACTTAGTTGTAGATTCGTCTTTAAAACTCACCTTTAAACCAAGCATGTATTCTTGACCAAATATCACCAACGCTTTCTCGTTTACTTTTCGTGTTTTCTACTTGGCTTGTTGCCTGCATACCGTAATGTAAAAGGCCAACAACGGTTGCATAACTTGGATCGTTTACATATTCTTTCAAACCTTGTACCGCTAATGGCTTAGCAATGCGCACCGGCATTTGAAAAACCTCTTCAGCAAACTCAAGTACACCTTCCATTTTGGCGGTGCCGCCTGTCAACACATAACCAGCAGCAATTTGATCTTCTAAACCAGACTCTCTAACTTCTTCTTGAATAAGTTCAAATAGTTCTTGATATCTTGGCTCAACCACTTCGGATAACGTATGACGTGACATTGAACGAGCTGGACGTCCGCCGACACTAGGTACATCAATACTGTCTTCCATACTTACCATGTGTTTTAAAGCGCAAGCGTACTGCACTTTAATATCTTCAGCATGACTTAAGGGGGTTCTAAATATTTTAGAAATATCACTAGTCACTTGATTACCTGCTACAGGTATTACTGCAGTATGGCGTAAAGTACCGCCAGTAAATACTGAGATATCCATAGTACCTGCGCCCATATCAACCACACAAACGCCTAACTCTTTTTCATCATCTGTTAATACCGCATAACTTGATGCAAGCGCAGAAAAAATTAATTGATCAGCAGTTAAGTCACAGCGTTCAACGCATTTTACTAAATTTTTAGCCATATCGTTAGCGCAAGTAACAATATGTACCTTAGCTTCCATACGTACACCTGACATACCAATAGGGCTTTTAATACCGTCTTGACAGTCAATGCTGTACTCTTGAGGAAGTACATGTAGCATACGGCGTTCTGCCGCAATAGGCACTGAGCGCGCTGTATGAATAACATTGTCTATGTCTTCTTGATTAACTTCTTTGTCG
This sequence comes from Colwellia ponticola, assembly GCF_005885605.1. GTDB lineage: Bacteria > Pseudomonadota > Gammaproteobacteria > Enterobacterales > Alteromonadaceae > Colwellia > Colwellia ponticola. The sequence goes on from NZ_SZVP01000001.1 coordinate 432,688, forward strand.
TTAATCGGCACCATGCCATTTTCATTTTGACAACTAATATGCTTACCAGATATGCCTAAATAAATAGAACTTATTTGGCAGTCAGCCATTAATTCAGCTTCATTAATGGCGCGTTGTATTGCTTGAATAACTAAATTCAAATCATTTACACCGCCTTTATCCATACCACGAGCAGGTTGATTACCAACACCAATAATACTTAATTGGTTGTCTGGTGTAATTTCACCTACCGCCACAGATATCTTGGAGGTGCCTATATCAAGGCCAACCACTAACTTTCTTTCTGCTGCTTTAGACATTTATCTTAAACTCTTCCACTGATCGTGCTTATTTGCTGCACTCGTTTTAGGTAATTACTATGCTGGCTTTTTAACAAGCGATATTTCGTCTTGTATAGCGGCTCATATTGTGTTTTATGCTGAGTAACATTCTCTATTGTTTTCCAACCAACAGCCAATCCCGTATCATACCGCAAATCAATGTAATCAACCGCCTGATTTTTTTCATTTTCTGCAATTATTTTTTCTTTAAGTTGCGCTTTTATTAGCGGATAAACATCCATAAAACGTTGTATACGCTCTACTCGCTCTTCACGCCCTAAATTAAGGGTTACGCCGTCATTTAAAGTGAGTAGCCAAGAGAAGCGTTCACTCAAGACTAATTCATCTATCTCTAGCGCCTTAAACTCAAGTAATGCATTGAGATCTCTATAGTTTTTTAATGCCATCACTTCACTGCCTTCCGGGCCAAAGAAGTGGGGTAAATAGTGTTTTATACGAGCAGTGTCTGCTTGAAAAACCTGTCCTAATTGATTAATTAAAAAACTGCCATTCCATAATGCAACTGGACTTTGATCAACCACATATATTTTTAATTCGTTGGGCCATTGTTTACGCACTGCCACCGAATAAACCCAAGGCAAGGTCAACACATAATTTTGTACTTCATTTACATCAACCTGAAAGAAATTGCCCATATCAACTGATTCAATCGCTTTAATGATATCGCTACGTTCGCTATAAGGCATTTCACCTGAGATCACAATCGAGGTCACTGGCGCACTTTCTTGACCAATAATCTGCTGAGTAAGCCACCAACTAATCGTTATTAGACTAAATAACACCATGACAAAAAAAGCTAAGCCCAAGCCAAAAGACAAAGCACTTGCATGACCTTGTTCGGTTGCTTTTAGTGCTAATTTTTGAGCTTTTTGTTGCACTCGCGTTTGCGTAGTCTTTTTTGGCTTAGCCGTCATAATGGTTGTTTTACTCTTTTACGCTAAGTAATAATATTTGTGTTACTAACTCACTAAAGTTAAGGCCAAAGACATTCGCCGCTTTAGGTACTAATGATGTTTCTGTCATACCTGGTACGGTATTTACCTCTAATATTTGCCATTGACCTGCGCTATTACGCATAATATCAACTCGTCCCCAGCCTTTAGCGCCTGTTGCATTAAACGCCTTAACCGCTAAGGCTTTTACTTCATTTTCATCGTCGTCACTTAAACCACATGGGCAATGATACTGAGTGCTGTTTGATTGATACTTTGCTTCGTAGTCATAAAACTCACGTGGCGTTTGCATATGAATCACCGGTAAGGCTTTATCACCTAAAATGGCAACAGTATATTCAGGCCCATCAATCCAAGCTTCAAGTAATACTTGATCATCAAAGCCAAATGCTTCAATTAACGCGTTATGTAATTGTTCAACGCTTTTTGCTTGCGCCATACCAATACTTGAGCCTTCATTGGCGGGTTTTACCATGACTCGACCACCTAAGTCAGCCAAAATATCAGCTAGTGATAGTTGTTCAAAATCAACTTTATTGACAACAAAAAAAGCTGCCGTTGGTAAGTCACAGGCTTTAAATACCTGCTTACTACGTACCTTATCCATAGACAACGAAGAGCCTAAGACATTTGATCCCGTATAAGGGATATTTGAGTATTCAAGCGCCCCTTGTAAACAGCCATCTTCTCCACCTCGACCATGTAACGCAATAAATACCCGGTCTATATTACTATTTAACAGCTCTGCTAATGGCATGGCTTTGGTGTCAATTAACACCACATTAAAGCCTGCGGCTTGCAACCCCTTAGCAACCGCTTGTCCTGATTTAAGTGACACGTCACGCTCTGCTGAATGTCCACCATAAAGCACAGCAATTTTTTCTTGTTTTAATTTTTTTAAAGCATTAGTTTGTGTGTTAGTCATGACTTAGCACCTTGGGTTAAAGCGTCAGTAGCAGGTTGAACTATTTTGTTTGTCGCTGTTTCTGCTGGCGGCTTACTTTGCAATAAACTGTGCTCAGCTAAGTTACGCGCGACCATACCAATGCTGCCCGCGCCTTGGGTAATAACCATGTCATTGTCTTGTAATTGCGTTGCTAATAATTGTGCTAATTTATCAACGTCTCCGACATAAATAGGTTCTATTTGACCACGTTGACGAATTGATCGAGCTAAGCTTTTACTGTCTGCTGAGGCAATAGGCGCTTCACCTGCTGCATAAACATCCAGTAAAAATAAACAATCTACTTCTGAAAGTACTTCAACAAAATCTTCATATAAATCACGTGTTCGAGAATAACGATGTGGTTGAAAAACCATCACCAGACGTTTATCTGGCCAGCCTTGACGCATGGCTAAAATAGTTGCTTTGACTTCACTTGGATGATGACCGTAATCGTCAACTAGCACCATATTACCCGCGTCGGTTGTTAACGATGCGAGTTGTTCAAAACGTCGACCAATGCCTTCAAATTCAATGAGAGCCTGACAAATGGCTTCATCTTCTACCCCTTCGTCTTTAGCCACGGCTACCCCTGCTAACGCATTGAGTACATTATGCTGCCCAGGTAAATTAACACTCATATCAAGAGGTGCTTGCCCAGCAACTTCAACGGTAAAATGACTAACACCACCTTTTTGTTGATAATTAGTTGCTCTTACATCTGCGTCTTTTGAAAAACCATAAGTGATCACTTGACGACTAATACGAGGCAATAATTCACGTACGACGGGGTTATCAATACAGACAACCGCTAAACCATAAAAAGGTAAATTGTGTAAGAAGTCGATATAAGTATCTTTCAGCTTTTCAAAGTCACCTTGATAGGTTTCCATGTGATCTTCATCGATATTGGTAATAACCGACACCATAGGTTGTAGATGCAAAAATGATGCATCACTTTCATCGGCTTCAGCGACTAAATAACGGCTACTACCTAGTCTTGCATTGGTACCGGCACTGTTGAGTAAGCCACCAATAACAAAGGTTGGATCTAATTGTCCTTGCGCAAAAATACTGGCAATTAAACTGGTGGTGGTGGTTTTACCATGCGTACCTGCAATCGCAATACCATGGCGAAAACGCATTAACTCTGCCAACATTTCTGCTCGTCTCACCACGGGGATACGTAATTTTTTTGCTTCGAGCAGCTCAGGATTATCATGTGTAATTGCGGTAGAGACCACAATGACACTGGCCTTAGCCACGTTATCTTTATGATGGCCAATGACAATACTTGCTCCTAACGCGGTTAAACGTTTAACCACCTGGTTTTCACCAATATCAGAGCCTGATATTTGATAGCCCTCATTAAGCAATACCTCGGCAATCCCCCCCATACCAGCGCCACCTATACCAACAAAGTGAATACGCTTTACCCGGCGCATTTCAGGCACCCGCGTAGCGCTTGAGTTAATCCCTTTTCTTGAGCCTGTACTTGGCTCTATGCTTACGTCAATGTTATTTTTTGAGCTATTAGTTAAGTTAACTTGCTTAATCATATCTTCTCTTCATTATTGCTAAGTGCTGTGTCATTGGCTGCTAAAAGCTGTTGGCACAATGTCGCTACTTTTTTACTCGCATCATTACTCGCTGCACCAAACGAAGCGCTCGCCATAGTGGCTAAGGTATCTTCTTGGTCGAATAACTCAGTAATTAACGCGGTAACACTTGCGTGATTCAACGTCGACTGTGGCAATAATCGTGCTCCACCAAGGTTGACGAGAAAAAGTGCATTTTTTGTTTGATGATCATCTACTGCATGTGGCAAAGGTACAAAAATAGCGGGCTTTGCTGCCATAGCTAATTCTGACACGGTTAAAGCGCCAGCACGACAAATAACAAGATCGGCCCACTGATACGCCGCTGCCATATCAGTAATAAATTCAGTTACTTTGACTTTGTTCGTAACGGAACTATGAGTAATAGGAGCATCCGTGGCAATATGGCATTGAGCATAAGCCTCACTGACCTTGTCTTTATTACCTGCACCCGTTTGATGCCAAATGTAAAAGCGTTCATCGCCACTGGCTAAACTGGCAAAACTGCTCGGCATAACGTTATTTAATACTTGTGCGCCAAGACTGCCGCCAACGACTAATATGTTTTTAGTTCTTTTATCATTCTTCACCGACTTAGCTAACAGAGTTTGCTGAGCAATTGAGGCACGCAAAGGGTTACCTACCACTTCTGCTACAATATTACCCGCAAAGGCATTTGGAAAAGCACAACAGACTTTATTCGCAATACGAGCTAGTAATCGATTACTTAACCCCGCAGCGGCATTTTGCTCATGAACAATTAACGGTATATTACTTAACCATGCCGCTAAACCACCAGGAGCACTGGCATATCCCCCCATGCCTAATACTACATCAGGCTGTACCTTTTTTATTACCCGCTTAGCTTGTATTAACGCTCGTACCAATTTAAAAGGCATGGTTAATATAGCTAATACTTTTTTACCACGCATACCACTGATTTTGATAAAGGAAATATCATAACCGTAATCAGGCACAATATTAGCTTCCATACGATCTGCAGTACCTAGCCAATGAATATTCCAGCCTTGTGCTTTAAGTTCATCAGCCACCGCAATACCTGGAAATATATGACCACCAGTACCTCCGGCCATCACTAATAATGTTGGTGGTTTATGCTGATAAGCTTGGCTGTTATCTTCTTTGCTGCTGACCATTATTTATTATCACTTTCGTTGGTACTTTCAATACTACTGCTTTTAACAACTGCGTTCTTTGTTCTTTTGGAACTAGTCGCTTGAATACTTTGCAGGCGAATTTCATGATCAATACGTATTAACAAGACTAACGCTAACGTCATTACTATCATTGAACTACCACCATAGCTAATCAGTGGCATCGTTAATCCTTTAGTAGGCACAATACCCGCACTGGCCCCAATGTTAACAGCCGCTTGAAAACACATCCAGATACCAATAGCGTAGGCTAAAAAGCCTTCAAAATACTTTTCTTTGGCTAAGGCATAACGCCCGAGAATAAGCGCTTTATAAACTAGGGTCATACTAAGTAGTAACACCACACTAATGCCAACAAAGCCAAATTCTTCGGCAAGAACCGCCATAACAAAATCGGTGTGAGCTTCTGGCAAGTACTCTAGTTTTTGTATGCTGTTACCTAAGCCTTGTCCTAAAAACTCACCACGACCGTAAGCCATTAATGATTGAGTCAGCTGATAGCCACTGCCAAAGGGATCTTGCCACGGATCTAAAAAACTGGTTACTCGTCGCCAACGATAAGGTTCAAAATACGCCAGTAGCCCTAACGATGTTGCCCCAACTAACGCGACGCAAATAAATTGCCATAACTTAGCACCCGCTAAAAACAACAAACCAAATGTGGTAACAAACATGACTATCACAGTCCCTAAATCTGGCTGTAATAATAACAAGATGGCCATAACACCAAAGACAATTAATGGTTTGATAAAGCCTCTTATATTTTCCATAACTTGCTCTCGGCGTCGAACGAGGTAAGCAGATAAATAACAAAAAAAGAATAATTTCGCCGGCTCTGCAGCTTGTAGTGTAATAGGGCCAAATGAAATCCAGCGAGTTGAGCCGTTTACCGACCGCCCTATTAGCAATACCGTAATCAGTAAAACAATGGCAAACCCTAATAAGTAACTACTATTCTTATGCCACCACGCCATAGGCACTTGTAAGGCAACCCCGGCAATAGCAAGGCTTAAACCGATATAAATCCCGTGGCGAATAACAAAGTGAAATGGATTATTAAATAAACGTTCAGCCACAGGTATAGAAGAAGAGGCCACCATAACTAAGCCAAGCATATACATGGTTAAACCAAGTACCACAAAGCTTCTATCAAAAACGCTTGCCCCGTATTGATTTGAGCGAGCCATTAAGCGATTAATCCACTCTGGCAAAGGCGGTATAGTTACTTGTGTTAAAGTTTTAGCGATTGCCTGTGTTGTCTCTAATGTTGCCGTTCTTGCTAAGGTCATCGTTTTTGCTAAAGACATATCTTTTGTGAAGGTGCTACTTTTATCTAAGCTGCTATTTTTTTCTAAGGTGCTACTTTTATCTAACGACATGACAGCTCCTTAGTATTAATGACAGCATTACTGGTAACAGCGGCAATAAACTCTTCACCGCGCACCATATAGTTTTTAAACATATCAATGCTCGCACAAGCTGGTGAAAGTAATACCATATCTCCTGGTTGAGCTATGGCTTTAGCCTGAGCTACTGCAGCAACTAAACTATCAACTTCAATAGCATTACTGACTAAATTAGCGAGTTGAGCACCATCTTTACCTAAGGTAATTAACTGACTAACTTCATTATTTAACATGATTTTAAGGGGAGAGAAATCAGCGCCTTTACCCTCACCACCGGCAATAAGAATTAACTTTTTATTACTATTTTTATTGTTATTTAGCGTTGGTGCTAAGCCTTTAAGCGCGGCGAGTGTCGCGCCAACATTGGTCGCTTTTGAGTCATTAATCCATTGAATTTCATCATGACTTGCCACGCGTTGACAACGATGTGCTAAACCAGTGAAACCAGCAAGACTTTCGCTCATCGCTGATAACGGCCAACCAGCACTGTAACCAAGGGCCAATGTTGCCATATAATTAAGCGCATTATGCATACCCGCTAGCGGTAATTCATCAAGTGCAATAAGTGCTTGCTCACCAAACATTAACGTTTGTTTATTACCAATAACAGCTAAGCCAAAATGCCCTGGCGCAGGAGTAGTTAAACCAAAAGAAATAACCTTTTGTCCTGCAACCAAGGTGTTAGTGGCTTTATCTTCTCGGCTAATTACCGCGATGTTCGCTTGAGGATAAATACCTTGTTTAATCGCTTGGTAATTAGCTAAGGTTTTATGCCTATCGAGATGATCATCACTCAAATTAAGCACACTGGCAGCAATAGCTTGCATGCTAGTTAATGTTTCGAGTTGAAAACTAGAAAGCTCAACAATAACAAGTTCAGGAGTAAGATTTGCTTGGCTAATACTCGTATTATTTTGCGCGAGTAAATCAAGAATTGGCTCACCAATATTGCCTGCTAATGCGGCATTAACGCCAAGAGCATCAGCTAAATAAGCGAGCATTGACACCACTGTCGACTTACCATTTGAACCCGTAACCGCCAACATTTTCATTGGCTTAGGGCTACTATTGTTGACTAAACAAAATAGCTCTATGTCACCTATCACGAGACAGCTTTGTGATATAACAGTCGCCAGACCTTCAGCCGCTAAATCGATACCTGGGCTAGCAATAATAATATCAGCACGAGCAATTAAGTCTTGTTGCCATTGACCAAAAACAAAGACAGCATTGGAATAATCCTTCTGATACTGTTGTTGCTCAGCAGCACTTGTAAACGGCATAGCACGTGAATCATTAACAGCTAATGACAAACCTTGCCCATGCAAAAATCGCACGCATGACAACCCCGTCATCCCTGCTCCTAGCACGACAATATTTTTATCTGTAAACGCTGTTAACCCTGTCATCACTTCTTTATACTCACCTGTTTGTTAATTTTTTAGCTAATATTTTTATCTACTTTGCTTAACGTAACTTTAAGGTCGCTAAACCGATCAGTACTAACACGATTGAAATAATCCAGAAGCGGACAATAACCCGCGGTTCTGGCCAGCCTTTTAATTCGTAATGATGATGAATAGGCGCCATACGGAAGATACGTTGGCCACGCATTTTATAAGAACCCACCTGTAAAATAACCGACACAGTTTCCATCACAAAAACGCCACCCATAATAAACAACACTAATTCTTGGCGCACAAGTATCGCAATAACGCCTAACGCCGCCCCTAGGGCCAGCGAGCCAACATCACCCATAAAGACTTGCGCTGGGTAAGTGTTAAACCATAAAAAGCCCAAGCCCGCGCCAACAATGGCAGTACAGACCACCACTAACTCACTGGTTAAAGCAATATGAGGAATATTCAAATAGCTAGAAAAGTTAACGTTGCCAGTAACATAAGCGAATAAAGCAAAAGCACCTGCCACCATAATCGTTGGCACAATCGCTAAACCATCAAGACCATCCGTTAAGTTAACCGCATTTGAGGTACCAACAATCACGAAATAACTCATCACCACATAAAATATGCCTATTTGCGGTAATAGCTCTTTCATAAAAGGGATTAATAAAGACGTTTCATTAGGACCTTGAGCAATAAAGTATAAAAATAATGCCGTACTTAACCCGATAACGGTTTGCCAAAAATACTTCCAACGGGCAATAAGCCCATTGGCATCTTTGCGCACGACCTTACGATAATCATCAACAAAACCAATAATGCCAAAACTGACAATAACGAATAACACTACCCAAACATAAATATTACTTAAATTAGCCCACAGTAAAACACTGACCACGATAGAGGCGAGTATTAACAACCCCCCCATAGTTGGCGTACCAGATTTTGATAAATGGCTTTGAGGACCGTCGTCTCTTACTGTTTGACCAATTTGCATTTTTTGTAAATAACGGATCAATTTCGGGCCAAAATATAACGAAATAAACAACGCTGTTAACGTGCTAATAATGGCGCGAAATGTTAAGTAAGAAAAAACATTAAACGCTGAATAATATTGAGTTAAATACTCACCTAACCACAATAACATTAAACGGTACCTTCTTTACGTGCTTGCGCGCTGATTTGACTGTTATTAACCTGCTCTTCATTAACTTTATTAGTTTTATTTACATTAATAGCCGTTTGACTCACTTGATTTTGTCCTTGTTGGGTATTTATTTGTTTGACCCATTGAATGATTGCTAACACAACATGCTCCATATGGGCACTGCGTGATCCTTTTACCAAAATAGCAATATCTTGCTGACTAGCACAGAAGTGTTGCTTAAGTAGCTTAAATAAATGAGTCATTAAATCAGGGTTTTGCTTAAAGTGCTGACTTTGTTCATTATTGGGGTTGTCTTTAATAAAAGCATCACTAGCACTTTGACTTAATACACCCAATGACAATAACGTATTTACTTGTAACTGCTTAGCAAACTCACCTACCTCTTGATGGTAACTACGCGCTTCACTGCCTAGCTCCCCCATATCACCTAAAATAAACAGTTTTTTACCAGAATAATTTGCCAATAACTGCGTCGCGGCTTTAGCTGATTCAAGGTTGGCGTTGTAACTATCATCAATAAGTTTGATGCGACAGCCGCTTTGTAACTCGGTTAATTGATATAAATTAAGCCGACCTTTTACTGGCTGCATTTGGGCTAAACCTAGCTTAATATCTTTAAGGCTGGCACCAAATTCTAGCGCAATACAAGCAGCGGCAACCGCATTAGCAACATTGTGTCTACCTGGTATTGTTAGGGTTATATCGCAATGCCCTTGAGCGCTTTGCAAGGTAAAACTGGCGCAGCCATTGTCGTCTAACGTAACATTTTCGCTATAGCAATCAGCCGTACTAGCGCAAGAAAAGGTACGTACTTTTTTATCCGTCAAGCGCCATTGCCACTTATCTGTATGCAATGTGTCTTGGTTGTATATAGCAACACCTTGCTCACCAAGGGCTGAAAATATTTCCCCTTTAGCACGCGCGACGCCACATAAATCGCCAAAGCCTTCTAAGTGCGCTGCAGCAATATTATTAATAATGGCCACATCGGGCTTAGCCAGTGCGGTGGTATAGGCTATTTCCCCCAAGTGATTAGCGCCCATTTCAATAACGGCAAAATCATGACTACTGTCTAAGCGCAGCAAAGTAAGAGGAACGCCAATATCATTATTAAAGTTACCGTTAGTTGCGAGTACTTTGCCTAAACGAGATAAAATAGCGGCAACCATTTCTTTAACGGTAGTTTTACCACTACTGCCGGTAATACCAACGGTTTTAGGCGCAAGTTCCTTTTTCACAAAGGCGGCAATATGACCAAGAGCAATACGGGTATCACTGACTATTAATTGTGCAGTGCCGGTTATATCATGTAGTTGATGATCTACAATCAGTAATTGACAACCTTGCTCAATCACTTGCTGTGCAAAGCGATGACCATCAAAGTTAGCCCCTTTAAGTGCAAGAAAGGCGGTGACTTTATCGGTATTTACAGTAATAGCACGGCTATCGATAACGAGATCATTGATAGTTAAGGCATCAAGACAAGTTGCGCTGTCATCCCCGACAGTAATAAGCTCACCGCCGGTAATTTTAGCTAACTTAGCGAATGAAAGAGTGATCATAAAATGACCTCGTTAGGTAGTGTTATTTTTGACGCTAGATTAACGTGTCTTTGATAAAAATCCTGTACGACTAAACGCTCGTTATAAGCCAATTTTTGTGTGCCAATAACAACACCATTATCATGCTTTGCCACAATAACGTAATCCTCATGACCTTTGCCTGCCAACAAGACAATATCGCCAACGTTGGCTTTAGCTAAGGTAGTTAACACCGCTTGCTTTCTATCTAACGTTACCGTAATTTTTTCCGCATCAGGGTGAGTAAAACCAGCGACAATATCTTGTGCGATTAATTGAGCATTTTCAGTGCGTGGATTGTCGTTAGTTACCACCAAAAAATCAGCATGCTTTTCCGCTGCTTGCGCCATTAAAGGTCTTTTACCTTTATCTCTATCGCCGCCACAGCCAAAAACAACATAAAGCTCACCTGAACAATGTTGACGACAAGCTTGCAGTGCTTTTTCTAGTGCATCTGGCGTATGGGCATAATCAACCACAGCAGTAGCTAAACCTTTAGCATTAGTTGCTTCCATTCGACCAGCAATAGCACTTACCTGACCAACCAAATTGGCAATATCACTCAATGGAACGCCTTGAATAAGCAATACACTGATAGCCGCAAGTAAATTATCAATATTAAAATCACCCAATAATGGGCTAATGATATCAACTTCACCTAAATGACTTACCAAGGTAAAAGAAACACCATGACTATGACGGACAATAGCCTTAGCGGTAACAAAATAACGACATGATTGAATAGTTTCTTCGCGACCATATACCCAAAGTGTTTGTTGCACCGGCCAGTTTTCTAGCCACTTCTTTGCTTGTACATCATCAAAATTTACCACGGCAACTTGGTTATTAGCAGCGGTAAAAATTTGTTTTTTAGCAACACCATAACTTGCCATTGAACCGTGATAATCAAGATGATCGCGGCTTAAGTTAGTGAATAAGGCAATATCAAATAAATCCGCTTGCACACGTTTTTGTGATAGCGCATGCGATGATACTTCCATTGCCACACAACTAAACTTGCCATCAACAGCATGCTCATCATTAAAACGATGCAATAATTGATGTAATTCACACGCTCCTGGAGTCGTGTTTTCAATGGGCTGTAAGCTATCAAGACCACCAGCACCATTGGTACCAATAACTGCACAGGGGTTATTATAGGCCGTTAACATTTGTGCTAATAATTGGCTGGTGGTGGTTTTGCCGTTGGTGCCGGTAATCCCTACTATCGTCATATTATTTTGCGGCGCTTGATAATAACTTTTGGCTAGCGTAAATAGCTGTTGGTTAAGTTGATAAAACTTAACCATAATGATCGCGGCAGCTATAGCTTCGCTTTGTTGACTCGCTTGCACATTGGGTAACATAACCACATCACCATGCTCGCTGATACTTTCACATTCAGCAATGATGAACTTAGCACCTTGCTCGATAGCTTGATCAATGTATTGACGACCATCTTTATCATGACCAATAATGGCGCAGAAAATATCACCTTCCACTACAGCTCGACTGTCATTGTGCATATCACCGCAGTAGGCCAATAAACTAAGATTGTTACTACTATCATTGCTCGCGTCATTGCTAAATGTATTAGCCAAATTTATGCCAAAATGAGTTAAGCATTTAATAATATCTTGGGTAGTGGGTTTAGGCATGATGCGCTCCTAACGCTATTGTGGTCTTAGGATGCTTAGCCTCTATATGCTTATGCGCTGTTTTTGAGCTTTGGGCATCAGGAGCAATATTTAGCACACGAAGTGCGCCTTTCATTACCCGTGAAAATACTGGCGCGGCGACTTCGCCGCCATGATAAAGATCACCACTTGGTTCATTAATGACCACAACCACGACAACCTCCGGATTAGAGATAGGAGCAACACCGGCAAATAAGGCAACATAATCATTACCATAGCCACCAGCAACTGCTTTAATTGATGTACCTGTTTTACCTCCGACACGATAACCGTCAACCTTGGCTTTTGGCACATGCTCATCAACTACCGTTTCGAGCATATTAGTCACAGCAATACTGTTTTTAGCTGAAAATATTCTTTCTTTATCTTGTGGTAATGTTTTTTCCCCATTAGATTTAACAATGGTTAATCTGCGCTTTATGCCGCCATTAGCCAGCGCCATATAAAAGCGGGTTAATTGCGCAGGGGTTATAGCAAGTCCAGCTCCCCAAGAGAGTGTTGCTAATTCAAATTGTGACCAACGACTTCTATCATGCATCATACCGGCACTTTCGCCGACTAAATTAGTGCCGGTACTATTGGCAAAGCCAGCATCAAAAAACTTAGTTAATAAATAATCTTTAGGAACAGAAAGTGCTAACTTAGTCGTGCCCATATTCGATGAAGTAGTGAGTATTTCTTCAATAGATAATTTTCCACGGTTAATAGGGTCACTTACTCGACGCCCCCCTAAGCGCATCCAACCTGGGCTGGTATCAATAATAGAATTAGCCGTGGCAGAGCCAAACTCTAATGCCGTTAACGCGGTGAGTGGCTTCATAGTAGAGCCTGGCTCGTAAATATCAGTAATAGCGCGATTTCTAAAACGATGAATAGCGGTATTACGACGATTATTGGGGTTATACGAAGGGCTATTGGTCATGGCCAATATTTCACCGGTATGAATGTCTGCGACGACGACCGAGCCGGAGGTAGCTTTAAAAGCTTGTACCGCACCTTTTAACTCTTTATAGGCAATGGCTTGAATACGTTGGTCAATACTCAAGGTAATATCTTGTGCTTGCTCAGGCTCTTCTACTGAAATAATCTCAATTTTTCGGCCTTTAGCATCTTTTCTAAAGCGTTTAGCGCCACCAGTACCGGTTAATACGTCGTCATACATACGCTCAATGCCTTCAATCCCTTTATCATCAACATTGGTGAAACCGATAAGATGAGCACTAATTTCACCCGTAGGATAAAAGCGCTTTGATTCTTTGCGTAAATGTATACCTGGAATTTTTAATTCTTTGATGTAATTTGCCATCGCTGGCGAAATTTTACGCTCTAAATAAATAAAGCGTTTAGTCGGCTGATCAATAACGCGCGCAGTCAGTTGTTCTATGTCCTGATCAAGTACATCAGCCAGTGCCTGCCAATGCTTAGTCATTGCAAGGGCGTTATTATCCATAATGATTTTAGGATCAGCCCACACCGTTTCAACCGGTACACTAATGGCAAGCTCAGCGCCGTTACGGTCAACAATCGAACCACGTTGCACACTATTCGCAGCAACACGTAATGAACGTAAATCGCCTTGCTTTTGCAACATTTCAGGTTCAATTATTTGAATATAAGCAGTGCGTGCCATCAGGCTACCATAGATGAGGGCAATAACAGCCAGCACTAAATAATATCGCCAAGGGGCAGTATTTAGTGGGTTATTATTTTTGGCTGATTTTTTATTCACACCGCTCTCATTTAAGTTGCTTTATTCTAAGGTTACAATCACTTCCGAATTTGCATTCGGACGTTTCATCTGCAAGAGTCTTTTTGCTTTGCTCTCAATTGCACTGTGTTCAGCCAAACTATTTTGTTCTAATAATAAATTGCGCCATTCAATATTCAATTCATCTTTTTTTGTTAACAGTACTTCAAGCTCACTGGTTTTTTGTCGGTTAAGATGGCTGTAATAAATAACAGAAAACGAAGACAAAACAACAAATAACAATAAAATATAAGTGACGCTATATCGAACAATATCTTGCCAAATATCAAATACTAAGGCGCGCGCAGCCATAACTAATCGATATTTCTTGCTAAGCGCTCAGCAACTCGTAATACCGAACTACGAGAGCGTACATTTTCTTCAACTTCACTTTGACTTGGTTTTAATCTACGTCCAACCAACGCAAGCTTTTTACCTTTGTTTAATTCTTCCTCACTCACTGGTAAGCCTCTTGGTACTTTTTTACCCTGTGAATATTTTTTCATAAATTGCTTAACCAAGCGATCTTCAAGAGAGTGAAAACTGATAACAACCAAACGACCACCTTCTGCTAAAACATCAAGTGAGGCAGCCAGTGCTTTTTCAATTTGCTCAAGTTCACTATTGATATACATGCGAATAGCTTGAAAGCTGCGTGTTGCTGGATGTTTTTTTATTTCTCTTTGTGGTGCTGTAGTTTTAATAAGCTTTGCTAATTGACTCGTTCTCGTTAGCGGCGCTTCTTCTCGAGTATCAACAATGGCATTAGCAATGCGCCAAGCATGTTTTTCTTCACCGAAAGTACGCAGTACCCAGGTGATATCTTCCACATCGGCAACCGCTAACCACTGTGCAGCGGTTTGACCTTTACTGGTATCCATGCGCATATCAAGCGGACCATCTTTCATAAAGCTAAAGCCTCGTTCAGCTTCATCAAGTTGCGGAGAAGATACCCCAAGATCAAGTAAGATACCGTCAACCTTACCCATTAAGTTATGGGTCTCAGCAATATCAGCTAAGGCAGCAAAACCTTGATGTTCAATCAAAAAGCGCGGATCATCTTTGAATTTTTCAGCAGCAACAATAGCGCTTGGATCACGATCAATGGCAATTAATCGACCGCTATCTGATAACTGACTTAAGATAAGCGCTGAGTGTCCGCCGCGACCAAAAGTACAATCGATAAAGCAGCCATCACCTGTTATGGCTAAAGCATCAACGGCTTCATTAAGCAGTACGGAGATGTGAGAAGTGTCTAATTCCATGTTATATTTTTACAGCCTTGGTTCGCGAAAGTATTAATACTTTATAAAGCGTTATGAGGAAAACTAAAGTGATAAGTCGAGTAAGCGCTCTGTTAACTCAATTTCACCCGATTGTATTTTGCTAATGCCCTGCTGCATTTGCGCTTGCCATGCCTTGTCTTGCCAAATTTCAAATTTTTTCAATTGACCAACTAACATGACATTTTTTTCTAAACTGGCATGTTGCCTTAAGGGTCCATTGATTAATAACCTACCGTTTTTATCCATTTCACAATCACTGGCATTACCTAAAATAACTTGCTGCAGTAAACGCTCTTGCGGGTTCATACTTGATAAATTACACAATTTTAATTCAATCTCTTCCCATTCAGGTAGTGGGTAAAGTAATAAACACGGATGTTGAATATCAACCGTACAGATCATTTTTCCTTGGCAATCAGTCAATAGCTCTTCACGATACTTAGTCGGTATAGTGATCCTATTTTTACTGTCGAGCGTAATTGCATTAGTGCCTCTAAACATATCTGCTGTTTTCACCCTGTTGAACAGTTACTTTAACCGTGAATTTAAACAATGATTCAACCACTAATTTCGCTCAACATTTTCATAAGATTTCACGATGAAAATGCGTGTAATCATTGGTGTTATAAGTAAGTAAATAATAAACGATAACAATAGTAGATCTGCTATCACATCCACTTTTCACCACTTTTACCCACGTTGCTACAGTTTAGTGAAAAATGCAACACACTGTCAAGTGAGTACAGCTAAAAACGAACGTGAAGACACTGGCTATAACGCCAGTAAAATTAAGGCTTCTGAGGAAGTAGATGAATTTGTGGGCTTTTGTGACAAGCAATCCCAAAAATAGTTAAAAAAATAATAATTTAACTAAAATAGTGTCTATTATTAGCGACAGGGGGGGAGACGAGTGATGTAGTAAAGGGCATTTTTATTAACATGAAAAATGCCCTTTACTGGCACTACCTTAATCGAATAAATATTATACGATTAAGTCTTATATCATTAAACTTTTCGATTAGAGTTATGATTAAATTTTTGATTAAAACAAGTCATCGTTAATAGCAAACAAGCAATCACTACCTGATTTTGCTGAAGCGATTAATGATAATCTACGTGGTAATACTCGAGTAAAGAAATAACGCGCAGTATGTACTTTACTTTGATAAAAATCGCTACCACTTTCACCATTGTTTTGCTCTTGTTCTAAAGCAACTTTCGCCATTTTAGCCCAAACAAAAGCCATTGCCGTGTAACCAAAGACATGTAAGTAATCATTTGCTGAGGCGCCTAACTCATTAATATCTTGCTCTGATTTAATTAATAGGTCAGTCGTTAACTCAGTAAGGTCTGTTAACGTTTGTGCTAAGGGCTCAATAAACTCAACCATCGCGCTATTACCACTATTACTGTCAATAAAAGTACTTACTTCATCGGTAAACACTTTTAGCATGGCACCCTTTGAGCCCGCTACTTTACGCATTAATAAATCCATGGCTTGAATACCATTGGTGCCTTCATATATTTGCGTAATACGTGCATCACGTACCAGTTGTTCTTGACCCCATTCGCGAATATAACCATGTCCACCAAAAACTTGCTGGCCAGTAACGGTATTTTCAAAACCTAAGTCGGTAAAAAAGGCTTTAGCAACCGGCGTCATTAAGGCTGCTAATGTTTCACCTTTAACTTGTTCTTCACCTTCACTATAAGTGGCGTAATCAAGTTGCATAGAGATGTAACTAGATAATGCTCGTGAGCCTTCATTTAATGCTTTCATATTTAACAGCATACGACGGACATCACCATGTACCATAATAGAATCAGCTTCTTGATCAGGGTTTTTAACACCATTTGTTTTGCTATCAAGGGCTCTACTTTGTAATCGGTCTTTGGCATATTCTAATGCATTTTGGTAAGAGCGCACTGCAGCACTTAAGCCTTGGATACCAACACCAATACGCTCAAAGTTCATCATAGTGAACATACAAGCCAAGCCTTTATTTAGGTCACCAATTAAGAAGCCTTTCGCTTCATCAAAGTTCATCACACAAGTTGCTGAGGCATGAATCCCCATTTTATGTTCGATAGAACCACAGCTAACGGTGTTACGCTCACCTAATGTTTCATCGTCATTGACAAGATATTTAGGCACTAAAAAAAGTGAGATACCGCGAGGACCAGCTGGCGCATCGGGTAATTTAGCTAACACTAAATGAACAATATTCTCGGTAAGGTCATGCTCACCACCGGTAATAAATATTTTATTACCGGTAATGTTATAGCTACCATCATCTTGTGGAATAGCTTTGGTACGAATAATACCTAAATCAGAGCCTGCATGTGATTCTGTTAAACACATAGAGCCGGCCCAATCACCTGAATACATTCGCGTTAGATAACGCTGCTTTAATTCCTCACTACCATGTTTTGCTAAAGATAACGCCGCCCCCGCAGTAAGCACAGGGTAAAGTGAAAACGAGATATCAGCACTACATAACATTTCTTCATGCATAGCCGTTAACATTTTTGGCATCCCCATGCCGCCATAATTAACATCACCGCCAAGTGCAGTCCAACCACCCTGAGCATAAGTAGTAAACGCTTCTTTATAACCTGGCGCGGTAGTAACAACACCCTCTTTAAAACTTACACCAATTTCATCGCCTTGACGAGCAATAGGATCAAGCTCTTGCTCGGCAATTTTTGCGCACTCTTGTAAAATAGCTTGCGCTGTTTCTTTATCAACTTGCTCGGCTAACTTAGGTAATTTTTGCCACATTTTATCAGCATTAAACACCTGATAGAGTAAAAAGTTCATATCAGTGAGCGGCGCTTTATATTCAGCCATAATGATTCCCTTTTGAAGTTTGAATTAGGTTTAAGTTACAGTAGATTATAGAGTAACTACTGTGCGACAAACGCACGATTAAAACAAGTGTTTGAACACAGTGTAAATCATTACTATGTAAAGTGCTATTGATTATTACTACTGATCTACCAGTTGTGGTTTGCTATTGTATTTAAAACTGAGTTAACCTATTAGGGTATTAATAAAATTGGCTTACTTGATAAGAAATCATTAGGGAAGATAACTATGATTTTTAATTTATTGAACTTGCCCTTAAAAAAACATCAACACTACTACTTTGTGCTTGTAGCTGCTTTATTGTTATTATTGGTTCCCCAAGTGCAGTCACAGCAGTTACGCTTTAATAAAACACAAGTGGATCAAGGGTATAACTTTCAATATCAATGGCTCGACCACGGTAATAGCAAACAAGCACTTAATTTCACATTATCTGAAGAAGGCTTATTTAATCGTTTTCGCCAGTTTAAAACCTACCAAAGTAGCTACGCACAAAAAACCATTCTTAGGCGTATTAAAAAAGCAATGCAGCAAGAGCCGATATCCGGTGTACAAATACGCTACAAACAGCATCAGCATCATTTTTTTATCGAAGTGAATGGCATAGATAAAGTGAAGGTAGATCAAGCTTATCAAAGATTAAACGAACTCGAGGATGAGATAACGCAGCAGTACTTTAAAGAGACTTATTACCAAGCGTTTACTAATTATGATCAAGTGAGTGGTGTTAAAGTCGATCATGTCAGTATTGCTAATCACTCGGTGGAAGATTTAAAGTCCTTAAAATCACTTATTTTAGAGCATGTCTCTATTCAAAATATTCGCCAGGTCAGCAACTATGTATTAGCTTTTGTGCAGAGTATTCCTTATAGCACTTTAGAATCTCGTCTTACCTCTTCAGGTGCAGGTTTTAATCCGCCATTGCAAGTGCTGTGGGAAAATCAAGGGGATTGCGATAGTAAAATGACTTTAACCGCT
Source organism: Colwellia ponticola (assembly GCF_005885605.1). Taxonomy (GTDB): domain Bacteria; phylum Pseudomonadota; class Gammaproteobacteria; order Enterobacterales; family Alteromonadaceae; genus Colwellia; species Colwellia ponticola. The sequence continues at coordinate 451,832 of NZ_SZVP01000001.1, forward strand.
GCTTTATTAAGAGCGTTAATGCCACGTATTAAGATGGCGTTAATTTATATTGATAATCACGCTTTTATTGGTATTAATATCCCAGCAAAGTCAGGAGAGATAAGCATTATGCATAATAATGTCAGTTACTTATTAGCTGAACCTACCGGACCTGCGTTACTGCCATTAGGGACACTAGCACCCGAGTCTGAATTAGCGATCAATCAAGGCCATTATATTGCTCAAGATTATCATGAAGTATTATCTGAAAATATAATGGCTAAATAAGTATAGCCAAATAACGATGACACTGATTATGATTACAGCAGCTAATCCTGATCAACCATCTGAGCAAGAAAAGTTAAGCTTGGCGCAAAAAATGCGCTACCTGTTTCAGCTTCAGTATATTTAAGTAAGTGATCACAGTGGCCATGACCATCGCCATGAATCATACTATTAAGCATTAACTCAAAGGGCTTGGGTGAGTGGCAATAGGAAACAAAGAATAGTCCTTTGCGTTTCATATCACCATAAGGCATGCTTTGCCTTAAAATTTCAATACTTTTACCTTGTTCATCCTTAAGGCTAGTACGTTTAGTATGCGCGGTTAATGCCTTGTCGGCGCTATCAAACTCAATATTATCTAACTTGGTTCGCCCATAAACGTCTTCTTGCTCATGCTCAGCAAGAGAGTTCCATAACGATAAATTATGTTGATAGCGCTGGGTGTGTAAGTAACTGCCGCCAGCAAATTGTATGTCGTCAGCGTCTTTCACTAAGGCCACTTCACGACGATGTAAACCTTTAGGGTTTTCAGTACCATCAACAAAGCCAGTTAAGTCTCTGCCATCTAAAAATCTGAACGCTTGTATTTGCTCTGTTAATTCAACACTATCACCGAGTAGCTGACAGACCTTAGTGCTAACAATATGATTAACATCGGCACGGTCACTGCGAATTTCAATATAAATATCATAACTATTCATTGGCGCAACTCTGTCATCATTATGCATGGCTGGAAATGGCGCTAACAACGCTGGACGAGCCTGTGGATAAAACTCATCCCAATAAGCTTCACCAATAGCGACAACACCGATGAGATTCGCCTCTGAGTATTGATCTGCGTAGTTATCAAAGAGTTTAGGTAAACGAGAGATTGCTGCGCGAATAAAAGCATTTTTGTCATCTAGGACATTGAATAATAAATAATTACCATGCAAGTTAGGTTCTGCACAAATACCAAATTGTTCTCTAGCCATTTTTGTCCCTATTAACTTATTTCAATGTGAGAGTTTATATTGAAAACCTATATTATTGGTATTGTACACAATAAATGATCGCATACCATATTCTTACCATCACTTGAGTACGCTATAACTACAGTAATAATCGGTAAGCTTAATTCACTTTCCATAAGCCTTTATCGTCTCGACACATGAGCTCTTGCAGCGTTTCTTTACCACTACCGAAATGATTATCAAAAGTAACCTTAATGCATGGTTGCTGATTACGCTTAGTTTCTCTGCCTTTACTGATAGTCCCGCGATGGCCACTTTTAACATTATGCCAAGCCGACGTAGTTTGTTGGTTATCATTTAGTAGTAACACGACTTTTTCTTGCATAAGCGCGACATCTTGTGCGGTAAGGTATTTAGCAGAGCGCGAGTTAACATCAACAATGCCCGTTAAACCCGCGACAACTTCAAAAGGTAGCGTAATAACACCTTTTAAAAAACCTGAGACTAAACCACTACTCGCTTCTTTACCGATAGTTTTAGCGTCAACCACAGTATTTTCAATACGTGTTAAATACTGTGGAATATAATCTCTAGATAAGGTTATTTCTTCAAGATAACGAGTCGAATGAGGGCGCCAACGGGCAACTTCTGCGGTGGTATTATCAGTTGTTTTAACCACAGCATCTATACGCTTTAGTATCGCTGGCATAGAGGTCTGCACTAAGGCAACTTGTTGTTCAATATTGGCAAGTTGTTGCATTAAAGCCGGTAATTGTTTTGAATACGATTCACTTTCAATAATAACTTGCTGTACGATAGGCAGTGACGCTTCAACCTGTGATAAAATAGCCGGCGTTTGTTGAGCCACTAAGGCTCTTACCTTAGCAACTTCAAGTCTTACCAAGGCAACTTCATTAACAATACCATCGACTTTCAGCGTCACTGAGTCGACTGTTTTTGTGGTGCTGTTAATAACACTTAATAATGCTGGTATCTGTAAGGTAAACTTAAATAATGACAAGGCTAACAACGTAATAGCTAATGCCAATAAGGTTTGCGAGTAAGAGAATTTTTTTATCATGCGTTTACCTTAAGCTTTTAAGAACAATTTTTTATCACAAACAAGGCTATTGCTGTTCAATTAAATTAATTTCATCTATTAAGCAATGCATCAACTCACTAATTAATAGCTGCGCCGCCTCATCAATTACTGTCGTTTTTTTGATCGCCAATTCTAACTCAGATGCTGCTTGATTAAGCTCTACAAAACCAAACATTTGCGCCGCCCCTGCTAAACGGTGTGCAAGTGCTGCGACTTTATTGATATCATTATTATCACGATAAAGGATCAACTCGCGTTTATCGTTACTAAGGTTAGCTTTAAATTTAGCGACTAGATCACTTAAATCAAGCGCTAATAAGCTTTGTTCAGCTCTAGCAATCAGAGCAGGTTGTTCTATGTCTTTTTCTATGTCTTTTTTTATACTATTGCTTGCTAGCACAGAGCTCTCTGATTTAAAGTTCTCTAGTTTAGTATGGATCAATGCTGAATCGGATGCATCGGCTCTTTCATCACACACTGTACAATGCTTAGCAATGGCAGCAATAAAGGCTGTTCTCTCTATCGGCTTTTTTAAATGGCCAGTGAAACCTAAGTCTAAATATTTACTCACTTCATGTGACATTGCATTCGCTGTTAACGCATAAATAGGTTGAGTACAACCTAAGTCTCGTAACGTTTGAAAGGCCTCAACACCGTCCATTTCTGGCATTTGAATATCTAAAAGCACTAAATCCGGTTGATGTTTTATACATTGCGCTACCGCTTCTTTACCGTTAGTAGCGACAATAGTGTCTAACCCTAAACGTGTTAATAAGCGCGCAATTAAGCGGCGATTATCACCATGATCTTCTGCTAACAATATCTTACCGTTGAAGAGTTTACCGTCATGATTTGCCAATAACCGACTGGGTAAAGGCACTCCGTTATCACAAATATTATGCAAACAAGGTAGACTCAAGCAAAAGCAACTACCATGGCCTAGCTTGCTAGTGACCGCTATGTTACCAGACATTAATTTTGCTAACTGATTTGACAAGGTTAATCCAAGTCCTGAGCCGCCAAAACGCCTGCTAATGCTATTATCTGCTTGGGTAAATATTTCAAAAACCTGTGCTAAGTGCGCTTCGCTTAACCCTATACCGGTATCGGTTACGGTAAAAACCAATTCATCATTTAGCCAAGTAATGTTGAGAGTTACCGAGCCTTTTTCAGTAAATTTAATAGCATTCGCACAAAGGTTTAATAAAATTTGCTTTAAGCGTAGACTATCTATTTCAATAACAAAGGGTAGCGGCAGTTGATGGGCAATTGTAAATACCAAGTTTTTCTGCTGCGCTTGAGCATTGAAGGTGTCACGTAAGTCTTGAATTAAGTCACTTAAATCTAGTGGTTGTATTTCCAATTCAAGTTTATTGGCTTCAATACGGCTTAAATCTAAAATATCATTTATTAAGTCTAATAAATGTAAGCTGTTGCCATGAACAACTTCAATATCTTGGCGAAATTTACTTTTATCAACATCATCATAAATAAGCGCTTCAGCATGACCGATAATAGCCGTAAGTGGTGTGCGTATTTCATGACTCATATTAGCCAAGAACTGGCTTTTAACTTGATTCGCTTTTTCTAACTCGTGGGTTAAGGTTTCAAGTTCATGAGTACGCTGCTTAACTCGCCACTCCAACTCTTTTGTTAACCGCTGTTCTAGGTATCGACGATAAATAAAGAAGACAACAACAAAAATAAAAACTACTGAAAGAATAATAAGATTTCGCTGTTGTTCCGTTTTAACAGCTTCCAAGGTTTGTAGCTTTCTGCGTTGCTCTAAATCAACTATTTTCTGGCTTAGCTGCTTAGACTCAAACTCTGCTAATTTTTCATTAAGTAAGTTATTAGCCGCCAGTAGATATTTTTGTCGATAACGCTGTTGCTTGGCTAAGGCTTCAACAAAGTGATGTTGACTGGCACTGACTAGTGCAGATATAGCTAAATTTTCTGTTAATAGGTCTTGGTAATCATTTTTTTGTGCTACTGCTATTGACTCATTAATATAATGCTCTGCTTCGGCTAAATCGCCAGAGTAAAAATACCCTTTTGCTAAACTCTGTAAACTACCCGCATAAGCTTTTTGGTGACCAATCTGTTGACTCATATTCAACGCTTTATTAGCATAAAAAATCGCTTGTTCCACGTCTGCAATATTATTATAAACTTCTGATATATTATGCAGTTGTGCAGCGATATCATGTTTATAATCGTGCTGCTGAAAATAAGTTAAGGCCGCTAAAATATTTTCTTCTGCTAATTTGAATTGACCTGAATCTTTATAAGCTACCCCTAAAGTAGCCGTGGCCTTAGCGACGCCCAAATTATCATTGAGTTGCTGACGTTTTAGGATAGTCTCTTTTAGCATGCTTATGGTGCTATCAAAGCGTTTTAAACTAAGGTGTAACACCGCTATATTGTATCTTATATCAACTTTATCTACTTCATCACCATAAGCTGAATATAAAGGCTCAGCCAGTTTATAATTTACCAAGGCTAAACTTGCTTGCCCTAGCGAGGTATATATTAAGGCTATATTATTTAATAGGTTGGCACGTTCAATAGCAAAGTTATTAGCAACAAGATCTTGGTGAGTTTCATAATAATCCAGCGACTGCTGATAAGCGATCAGTGCTGATTTTAATTCTCCTTGATAATGACGTAATACACCAAGCAACTTATTAGCTTTGGCGACTAAACCTAAAAAAACATTCGCTGCTGCAATATCTCGCGCTTGTTGTACAACCTTAATACCCTCTTCATATTCATGAAGTAAGAACAAGGTTCTCCCTTGTAACAGCAGTATTCTAACTTGACCTGCCCCATCGAAATCACCGACGTTGATAAGTTGTGATAATTCAGCTAATGCTTGTGTTTTATCATCGTGTTCACTTATTTGATTAAGTTGTTGTTGTAACGCACTATCATGTGCCCACACCTTATCGGCAACGACTAAAGTAACCATGGTTAATAAACAAAAGAGTAATATTATTTTTTTTCGTTTTTTAATCATGCGTTAATTAATGTTCTGTTTTACTGAGAGGTTGTAAACTGCAGTGCTTTACCAACAGTATACAGGGGCATTATTTATAACATTATTTATGATAAATAAACACTTATCGATTAATCTTAGTGTTGTGCTTTCTCTATGACGTACAAAGAAAGTATTAAGCGGCTGTTTCGTTAGCATGTAAACCTTGTTGATGAAGGATTTAAAAGCCTTATCAATAAAAAGACAAGGTTAATCAAGTCGTATAGTAACATCGTTGATTAAACTTGCCTGGAGGTAAACTCAGCGCTATTTATCGAATAACATTCATTATTGACTTGTCGGCAACCTTGTAGTGTTAATCTTATCCGCTTGATGCCGCTGCTTTTTATGGCGAGAAAACAGCGTTTTAATATCTTCAATAATCATATACAAGCTCGGAATTAACACCAAGGTAACCACAGTAGCGAATAAAACTCCAAAAGATAATGATACCGCCATTGGAATGACGATTAACGCTTGCATACTGGTTTCAAAAAAGACAATAGGCACTAAGCCGACAAAGGTGGTAATTGATGTCAGCATAATAGCGCGAAAACGTTTAGTACCAGCATGTACTACCGCATATTTTAAGCTTTCACCACGCTTTCTAGCATTGTTGACATAATCAACCATTACTAAAGAATCGTTCACCACGACGCCTGCGGCAGCAAGAATACCAAAAATAGAAAAGGTGTTTAAATCCATCCCTAAAAGTAAATGCCCTAATACTGAACCAATAACACCAAACGGAATAACGATCATAATCATCGCTGCTTGCGAGTAAGATTTTAACGGTATCGCCAATAGTGAAAAGATAACCATCAGTGAAATAATAAAATCTCTAAATTGCTCACTAGCACTTTCCATTTCTTCTTGAATACGTCCAGTAACCTCACTCTTCACCAAGGGGTATTTACGTAACAATTGTGGCACAAAGTTATCGCGTATTTCTTTAGTTACCTCAAAAGGCTCTACTTGATCAGCATCAACACTGGCCCACACATTAATAGTTCGGTTCCCATTTTCTCGACGAATGCGGGTAACACCATCCGTAAGAATAATTTCAGCCAATTCAGATAAAGGTAACTCAGCACCGTTTGGCGCTTGGATCATGACATCATCAACATGACCAACCGAGCTGCGCTCTGCTAGCGGATATCGCACCATGACTTTTATTTCTTCACTATCACGTAAAATACGCTGAGCTTCCAAGCCATAAAAACTATACCCCACTTGCGAAGCAATATCAGCTAAGGTTAATCCCATTGAGTAAGCTAACGGCTTTAATTCAAACTGAACTTCTTTAGCACTGGTTTGACGAGAGTCATTAACATCACCAACACCTTTAAGGGTATTAAGCTTGGCTTTGAGTTCTTTCGCCGCCAGTAAAAGCTGCGCATCATTTTGGCTTTCTAATCGAAAGGCAATATCACCATCATCACGACCACCACCAAATAAATTGTCGCTAATGGTTAGTGATTTAACGCCTGGGTAATTAGGTATCGCTTTTCGCCATCTATCAGCCAAAGCAAAGGTATCCATAACGCGTAATTCAGGGTCAACGAGTTTAACCATAATCTGGCCTTCAGTACGGCTACGTATCTCCACTTGCATATCAGAGATCATTGATTGTCCTTGTACTTCCCTTCCTTGTTCAGTCTTGCCTTGCTCAGCAATAATTTCTGTATCAACTTGATTAATCACCGCTTGAATATTTAACAAGGTATTCAAGGTAGATTTTTCAGAGGCATCAACATTCATTTCAACGGTTATGCGTGGAAAGTCATGAGGGATTTTCGGTTGACCAACAAAGCGCACTATGCCGCCGCCAAACAGGCCTGCACTAATGAGCATAACACTGATAAAAAACATCAGTACTGCGTAACGATAGTGTAAAAACACCTGTAAATATGGGCGATAAACGTTTTCAATAAAGCGTTGTAATGATTTATCAATCCAAGCACGGGCCCTGTCTAACGGATTTTTTGGGTTAAATTCTTTAATTTTCATGTTAACCAGATGCGCTGGCAAAATGAGTTTCGACTCGATTAAAGAGAAAATCAAACAAAAAATAACAACAAAACCAATAGATTTACCAAAGGCTGACTCTGGTCCATCACCAAGTACAAACGGAATAAATACTGCTATAGTCGTTAACACGCCAAACGTTGCCGGCATAGCAACACGTTTAACCCCTCGAATAACATTGTCGGTACTGTGACCATGTCGCTCTATTTCTTCATGGGCACTTTCCCCCATGACAATGGCATCATCAACAACAATACCGAGCACTAAAATAAAGGCGAATAAGCTGGTAATGTTAATGGTGACATTAACAAACTCCATTGGCATAACCAGTAGTGTACCTAAAAAACATACCGGCAGACCCATCATTACCCAAAAGGCCAAACGTACTCGTAAAAATAGTGCCAGCATAATAAACACTAAAACCGCACCGCTTTTCATGTTGTCCATCATCATGGTTAAGCGACCCTCAAGGTAGTAGGTCATATCAACCCAAGTTTCTAATTTTACCCCTTGTGGTAATTGTGCTGACGTTTCTTCAACAAATTTATTCACGATATCTGCTACATCGGTAATGCTTTGATTATCGGCCGCACCAATAAATATAGTGATGGAATTTTTACCATTGAATTTAGAGTATTGTAAGCCTTCTTCAAAACCATCAATCACAGTTGCCAGCTCACCAAGTAGTACCCGAGTACCATCAGCAAGGGTCACCACAGGAATTTGCTCAAACTGGTAACCACGATAAGCTTGGTTTTCTACCCGTAAATTAATATAGCCATTTTCGGCGCGAATTTGACCTGCCGACATATTACGTGAGTAACCCCGCACGGCATTGGCAACATCGTTAAAGTTTAAGTTATATTCACGTAATTTATCTTTACTCACTTCAATCGATATTTCATAACTTAAACCGCTATATAATTCAGAAATATTGATCAAGGGTAATTGCTGCACTTCATCGTGTACTTTACGGCCAAGCTCTTTTAATTCAACATGAGTTAAGTCACCATATAAGCTGATATACATGACTTCTTGGCGAAATTTTTCTCGTTCAATTTTAATGCGTTCCATACCATCAGGAAAACTTGAAATAGAGTCTATCGCTGACTTAACCTCTTCAAGTACCAATTGCGGATCATAATCTAAATCGACTTCAAACCAACCATTAGAGAAATTACGGTTTGAGTAGGTAATAACGCGCTTAAGACCTTGTACGGTTTCAAGTGCTTCCTCTATTTTAATGGTTATGCCTTCTTCAACCTCCTGAGGCGCAGCACCGGGGTATGGTGCAGTATAAGAGATCCAATTAATCTTCACTTGCGGAAACATTTGTTTATTAATGCTGCTAATCGTTAACCCCCCTCCGACTAAAATGAATATCATTAATAAGTTGGCAGCAACACTATTACGTGCAAACCAGGCGATTAAGCCAGTGTGAGTATTAATATCACTATGAGGTTTAGATGCGTTGTCATTCTCATTGCTTTTAGAGGCACTTGGCTTGTTAGTGACTTGGTCATCAGGGCTCATTATAACTCCCCTGACGCATTATTATTGGCTACTTTGAGTTCATTTTCCTCGCGGGTTTGGTTTAATTTATTTAACTGTTCTGGCTGACTTAACTCAGTTGCCTGATTTTTTTCTTCAAGTGCTGTTTCGTCATCCGCTAACGCTAACTTCATACCGTCAATAGGGTAATCTAAAGCTGAAATAATTAATCGATCGCCCTGTGCTAAACCATTAGCGACAATAACATTACTGCCTTGCTGACGAATAATATCAATAGCAACATAATGTAAGGTTGAATCTTGATCTAAAATAGCGACTTTACCATTAACCACTAAATGCCTAGGTACGATAGTTGCCTGAGCGACATTATTACCGACAATTTTCGCGTTAACGTAACTACCAAAACGTAACGGAGTGATATTAGCTTTAACGTTAGCTTTAGTCGTTTCAACAATCGCTGACCTACCAGTATAGAGCTGATTGGTTTTGTTTTGTAATTGATAGGGGTCATTAAACTCTGCCACTAAGTAACTCATACGACTAGTACTATCAATAACGCCTTCACTGCGTTTTATCGTTGCCTGCCACTGGGTAGTTTTACCTGCATAAACACCGACCAGATTCACCTTGGAGTTTATACCTTGATTAACTAAAAACTCTAATTGATTATCGGCGACGGGCAAACGAACTTCAGCGGTGGCGGTCGCCAATACATGACCAATTTTACTGCCTACAGCGACAAACGATCCTAAGCCAATAGTTCGACTGTCGATCATAGCATCGTAGGGAGCTCTAATTTCAGTGCGTTCTAAGTTACGCTCAGCGCGAAGTACTGATGCTTGCGCGGCTTTAACGCGGGCTAGCTCTTGAGCAAGTTGTGGTTTACGTAAACTTAATTGCGTTGGCGAGGTATCGGTTATTTTCTGCCATTCACTCTCGGCAACTTTCCCTTGTGCCACTTCTTTTTCAAGATCCGCTTTTGCTGTTGCCATAGCGGCTTGTGCGTCAATTAACGCAGCATGGTAATCATTAGGGTCAATACGCGCTAACAACTGATCTTTTTTAACAAAACCACCTCGAAGAAAAGTGTCACTCAATTCAACAATTTCACCTGTTACTTGCGCAATTAATTCAGTTTCATACTTCGGCGTCACCATGCCATAAGAATTGACCTCTAATGTCATTGAACCAACAGATATATTACTAACCGCAACAATAGGAGTGTTATCAACTATCGCTTTTTCTGCTGGCGGTTTTTTCATACTAAAAAAAGCAGCCATGCCTGCAAGGCCAACGACTAAGATGATAATAGGTATAATAATTTGTTTTTTAATAGCCACTTTTAATCCTGATCCTTTAAACGTTTTATTTGCTTGTAAACAAACTTATTTTAATTTTAACTTTAATAGTGCTGGCACTAGTTGAGCGAAAACTCACACTAGAGTAACTATTTTTTCGTTACAAGTATTTACAAAAATGTAACTTTTTATTAGCTCTACTTATTACAAGATATACGCCAAATAAATAAAACCAGTTCAACACTGTAAAATAAACAAATAAAAACTTAAATAACAATAAGATAAAGACAATGATTTCTTATTGCTCAGCTAATAAACTGCTTACTGTTAATCGTTGATTTTTTTAGGTTAGTTTTTTTCACTATTTATTCGTTTTTATTTTATAAATATTGTTAAAATAACCAGCACTATATTGGTGAATTTTTAAATTGAAACCCGCGACTATATACCAAAGCGATTAATACGTTATAATGGGGAAAATTTTCCCACGGCCCTTTCCATGACAGACTCTCAACATACCCCCCCAGCAACTATTGGTAAATTTAACCAGCTCACTGTAGTGGCGATGCTGGACAAAGGTGCATACCTTGATGGTGGCGATTTAGGTGAAGTATTATTACCTAAACGTGATCTACCCGAGGCTTGTAAAGTGGGCGATAACGTTAACGTATTTCTTTACATTGACTCGGCAGAAAGATTAATAGCCACAACAGCAACACCGCTAGCGCAAGTGGGTGAATTTGTTTCTTTAAAAGTGGTACAAGTTAACAAAATTGGTGCCTTTCTTGATTGGGGTTTACCAAAAGATTTATTAGTACCTTTTAATCAACAACATACCGCAATGGAAGTAGGTAAATACTATTTAGTAAGAGTATTTCTTGATCAACTTACCAATCGTATTGCTGCGTCAAGTAAGCTAGATAAGTTTATTGATATTTGGCCCGCACAATATCAACAAGGCGATAAAGTAAGCTTAATTATTGGTGGTAAAACTGACCTAGGTTATAAAGCTATTGTTAATGATCTACATTGGGGTCTACTTTACGATAATGAGATTTTTCAACACTTAAGAGTCGGTAAAAGAATTCCGGGCTATATTAAACAAGTGCGTGAAGATGGTCGTTTAGATCTACTGTTAACGCGTGGTAGTAAAAATAAGGTGAATGATTTTTCAGCTAAATTATTAGCACATATTGCCGACAGAGGCGGTGTTACGTCATTAAATGATAAAAGTGACCCCGAATTGATCCAAAGAACTTTAGGGGTAAGCAAAAAAACCTTTAAAGCAACGGTAGGTAACTTACTTAAAAATGGCAAAATAGCTATCGTTAAAGAAGGCATCAAGTTAGTGTAAAAACTAATGCCATTGCGTTAAATAAACGCTTTAGGCAAAATCTTTAGATAAGATATTTGCAAAAAAAGAGCTTATAACATAGTTACAAGCTCTTTTTTTGTACTTACCGTTTGCTATCGATTAGAAGCTACCACGAATACCGATACTAAAATTACGTCCTGGCAATGGTGCAACATCTTTCAAAAATGAAGAGTGCACACGTGCATTCTCATTCGTTAAATTTTGCCCTTTCACATATAAGGTAAGATCATCACCAATTCCGGCAACGTAATAGTTAAGATGTGCATCAACGAGTGTATAGCCATCAGTATTTGTTTCTAGCTGTGCAATATCAGTCTGTTCAAAGTAGTGACTGATGCTAAGCTCACTATCATATTTATCGGCTTGATAGTTAATAATAGCGCCAACTCGCATAGGTGGAATACGAGGTAAGTTCTCATTACTGTCTTCATTTACTAGCCGTGCACGAATATAATCGGCGATTAAACTGGTTTTAAGTGTCGGTGATAATTGATAAATAAGTTCAGCCTCCCCCCCATACATTTCAACATCACTTTGTTGGTACACTAAAATAGGCAAGCCGGCGTCACCAGCATCGGCATGCTCATGAGCATCCACAAAAAATAAGCCGGTATTTTTTTGATAATAATAATCATCAATACGGTTATAGAAAGCACTAAAAACGTAACCAAAATCACCGGTAAACTTTCGTAAGGTTATATCGACATTAACCGACGTTTCAACGCTTGGCTCATGTTCAGCTAATTCAACATGAATTGCATCCCCCTCTTGATGAACATCAAACATAGCACCTACTTCAAAGGTATTTGCTCCTATGTGAGGACCAAATGAAAATAACTCGCCAGCAGAAGGTGCTCGTTGTGACATCGCGATTGACAAGCCAATGTTATGACCTGGCTGATAATCCCATACTATGCCCGCTGAAGCACTAAGTGGTGTAAATGATTGTTGCTCAAACGACATTAGCGTTTCATTATGAGCAGTATGTGATGGATCTGTTGGTAAATCAGTTGCGTGAGCATCTTCAAAGCCAACGAAACTATCGTCAGCAGCTATATTAACATGCTCTACCCTAGCCCCTAATTGAAGTAACACTGGACCAAAATGTTTCTCTTCTAACCAAGCAGCAGCAAACATTTCAGAACTAGATGGCGGAGAAAAAGCTTCTTCACCTATGGCTTTAAAGTCTGAAGACTTATAGTGAAGCGTCCACCCACCTTGCCAGCCAACAGTATTTTGATGAAATAAATCAAGGCGCGCTTCACTGCTTTCATTAGTGAAGACAGTCCCCACTAAGCCCGACTCAATTTCTTGATGCTGATAATCACTATAAGCAAATTTTGTCGCTATTTTATTAATAAACTGTTGGTCAATATTGTACTCGCCAAGTACTTGCCAGCGATCTTGTTTCATTTTGGCATAAACACCAGTTGTTTCAACATGACCAGTCGTTAAGTCTGTGGCAAGTTCATCGGTATGTTCTTCTTCGTGATGACTGTGACCAGGTATACCATACTCTCGGTTCATAAAACCGTAAGAAAAGCCGATAAAGCCATCTTCAAATAAATAGCTTGAACCTAAGGTTGCACCATTAGCAGTACTGGCACTATTGGCTAAGCGATCTTCACTTTCATGAGCTTCCTCCTCATGGCTATCTTCATGTAACTCAGCCTCACCAGCGAGCTTATAATCTTTAGAATCACGCCAAAAACCGTCTAAATGAAAAGCGACCTTATCTGTGCCGGTTTGAATATTAACTGACGCCTGCTGCTCATTAGCAACATCGTTATACTGTAACAGGTAGTCAACTTGATTATCACTATTAGTAGGGACACGTTCATCAACCACATTAACAACACCGCCAATAGCGCCACTACCATAAAAGAGCGTTGCTGGACCACGTAATACTTCTATTTGAGTCGCGGTACTAGTTTCAGTGGCTACAACATGATCAGGACCAACACGAGAAACATCACCTACATCTAAACCATTTTGTGTAATAAGTACACGCGGGCCATCTAAGCCCCTAATGATTGGGGTACTGGCAACAGGACCGTAATAACTAGAATGTACACCGACTTCATTTTTTAAGGTTTCACCTAACGTTGCCGCTTGCTTCATTTTCAATTCATCTGCACTAAGTACATTAACAGGCAATGCAGACTCAATGGAAGAAGAGTGTAATGGCGTGGCATAAACATCAACAACCTCCATTACGGATGCAGATAACACCACATTAATATCATTAATATCAGCTTCTTCAACAGTAACTTTCAAATGACTATGGCCATATTTTTTGGCGTTGATGTGTAGTTCAAAAATTCCTTCTTTGACATCGGTAAAACGAAATACCCCTTGACCGTTTGAGCGTACCTTTTGTGAGCCGTTGTCTAATTCAACCATGGCATTGGTAATAGGCTGGCCTTGCTTATTTACTACAACACCTGATACTTCCTGCGCTAAAGCATTTGGGCTAACGTATAAGAGAGTACTAAAAAGAGTAATAATTGTGGGCAGTACTTGAGTACAACCTCTTTTTTTCAACGCTGATTTTACTTGACTATTAATAAGGCTTTTAGTGGTAAATAAATACATAAACTGGTTTCCGATAATTTCAATAAATGCAGACTAACCTGCAACTTTACATCTAGGAGGATTATTAAGCGAAACGTTGCTTAATAAAGGCTCCCCTCTAAAAAATAGATACGAGATAACTTAATCATTAAGCACAGACTTGCTGCACGACTTAAAATAGTATGATTACGTTATGAGGAAATATTTACTATGGGTGGAGCTCTTAATAGCGGATGCAGGTGTTCAGTGCGAGTAAGCACTGGGTTAATAATAGTAACAGTAGCGACACGACTAACAGCGCCAGTGAAAGGAGCTATAACGGTAGGGGTGGGTGGTGTATCTAGGCTTTGTTGACATAAATGACAATCATGAGGCTCAACACTAACAGTGATGTCAGCATCAACAGAGACATAATGCTCACTATGAAAAAATAACGTTGCACAAAAAAGCAAGAGCGTAAAAAAGCTCTGGCGAATATGCTGCCGATTTATTTTATTTAGTTGATAGTGAGATGGGGTAATTTTCATTTTGTGATAATATAACACCTTAAGAGTAAATTCAATCATCCTAAGTTATTACTTAACTGACATTGAACTGAGCTTCAGGCTAGGGTGAAGGACATTAAAGTAAAAAGTGCTTATTAACCAGTAAAGCCCGTCAATTAAAAGTAATAAAAACCTTTTAGTAAACAGTTTACTAAAAGGTTTACTACGCTATACTTAAATTGTTACCGGCTTATTACAAGGAGACTTTATGAGCACATTTATAGGCCTTACGCTAACTAAAACCTGCCTGAAAACGCTGAAAAAAACAGCCATATTAGTTCCCTTTATGGTGTTAGCACTACCAAGCTATGCTGAAAGTTTCACCGCTAAAAGAGTAGGTCAAGGCTTCACCGGTTTAACACAAGACTTTACCTCATCGTTAAGTAACCCAGCCTTATTAACTAAGTTTGATAACGACGATGATGTGTTTGTCTCGTTAAACGTTGGAATTAGCGCTGCTGATCAATATGATGTTATTGATACTGCTGAAGATATTAGTGACAACCTTGATAAATTAGTGACTGATCTTGCTCAAATCAATACACAAAACCAAGCACAAAGTACTGTTAATAATCTTAATCAGCAAGTCGATAATATTATTGATGATCTAAAAAGTATTGACCAAAAAAACGTAAAAATACGCAATGGCGTTAATTTACAAATTTTAATTCCTAATAAACAGTTAAGTTTTGGTTTATTCACTAGCCAATATGGCCGCATTGGTGGCTCAGTAGATTACAGTGCTAGTGATGAATTGATACTGGAGCAAGCGGTAGATAATTGCGTAAGCGGTACAGGCACTAACCCTTGTGAACTCGATCTCAACAGCCTTAGCTCAGTCTCCTTAGCCGTTGGTTACTCTGTTGCTGAAGTTGGTTTTATCGCCGCTTACCCTGCTATTAAAGAGGTTAATTATGACGTAAGTATCGGTACAAAAATAAAATACCAACGTATTGATCTTTTCTATAAAAGAGCTCTAATAAGTGATTTTGATGACGATGATTTTGATATTACCAGTGACGAAAATACCACAGATAAAAGTGCTGCCAATGCCGATTTAGGTTTCTATATTGGTTGGGGCGAAGATCGCCAATGGCATGCGGCTTTAGTCACTAATAACCTAATGAAACAAACCGTGCACCATGTTGAACAAGACATTACTTTTAACTTAGAAACCAGCGTAACTTTTGGTTTAAGCTATCAAAATAAATGGCTTAGTTTAGCAACAGAAATTGATTTAACTGACAGAGAGCATTTTACTGCTTTAGCGCCATCAAAGTATGCGGGTGTGGGCGCTGAATTTCGCTTTTATCAACATATGCAATTTCGTTTAGGCTACCGTACGGACATAAAAGATGTTGATGATGATATTTTTACTGCCGGTATTGGCATTTCACCCTGGGATGTTTTTGCCATTGATATTGCCGCCTTTACTGGCGGCAACGACACCTTAGGCGCAGCATTACAACTAAGTGTAAAAATTTAAACGAACGACAATTGATATAGCTGATATAAAAAATAAAAAAACCGCGCTTAAAATGTTTAAAGCGCGGTTTTTTATTGTTTATCATTTATTTGCTACTGTTAGTGGCTATTACTTAATGATTACTGTTTAGTTGTTATGGTTTAATCAATACTAAATCTCAAAGTAATTACAAAATACCTTATACAGTTCCGTGCCCTGATTCACACTGGCAGAGGCAAAATGTAAAATAGGAATAACCTGCTGATCAAGTGATATATAATGAAGCGCTTCACCATCACCATAGTTATCCATACGTAGAATTCGCGCTAACGGCTCGCCAGCAGCTAAAGGCTTTCCAAAGTCTGCAAGGTAATCTATCATACCGCCCATCGGCGAATATAAGGCTTTATAGTCTTTTAGATAACACGCATATCGCGTCATTTTTTGTGGTTGATATTGCTTATTATCTATAACACCTTTAGCCTGTAAATAAGACAAAATACTCAAAGCATCTTGCTTCGCCACATCTAAATCTATTTGTTCTTGAGAGCCCAACTCAACGGTAAAGCTTTCCTTTTTAAAAGCTCCTTCGCCCATAGTAAAGTTTCGTCCTGACGCTTGGTAGGCTTGCTGTAAGCTCCACCACGGACAAAAGGTTGCCTCATCCATTGCGCCACCAAAATCATTATCAATAAGTATAGTGTGTTCAATATCAAAATATTGAGCACTCGCTTGTGCATACTCTGGACAATATAAGTGTTTACTAGAAATAGGCCCCGTGTGTAAATCCAAGACAATATCTGCTTGGTGAGCAAGTCGCTGTAATTGGTAGGCGATACGCTGACCTGTAGTTATTCCCCAAATATTATGCGCTAACTTTTTATCTATCTGAGCAAGTAATAATTGTTGGAACTTAGTTTGTATCTCTTCAGCACTCGCATCCAAGTTTTGCTCAACAAAAGGCGCAATAATAGCTTGATCAAAGTGATACATTCTATTCCAGTTTTCACCCGTGATAGGGTCAAAGCGTCCTAAGGTATACTCACCATTTTTATGATTACAACCAACAGGGTTAGCATAAGGGACTAAGGTAATATTGGCTTGTAAATTACACTGCTGTAGTAACTCAAGCAATTGAAAAATAACCGCGTTACCTTGTACTTCAGCGCCATGCATATTGGCCTGAATATATACAGTAGGCGCAGCGACATTATTATCTGCTGTAAACGCATAAACGGGCACAGTGAGTTTAGCACCACTGGCCATTTCACCAACAAACATCACTTCTTTGGTAAACTTATTCATTACTATTCCTTACAATGTTCAATGCTTCGCAATTTTCACAAGCTAGGCCATATAAGATGAGGCAGGTTGCGCCGCTCTCACTTGTGTTAATGTACCATTTTGGTAAACATACTCAGCGGCTAATTCATGGCATAAGAAAAACGGCATGCTTTCAGTAAAGCCATAAGCACCACAATAGCCAAACACTAATTTTTCACCAATAGCAGTATCTTGTGGTAAGGACAAGTGTCCTAATTTATCCAAGCTAGTACATAAAGGGCCATGCAGATCAAAAGATTGCATAGCTTGTTGTTCAGCTGAAAAGTCTTTTCGTAATATTTGCACAGGAAAAGGTTGGTCGGTGATGGCTGGACGTATTAAATGATTGATACCCGCAGCCAACACTAACTGCTCTTGACCGTAATTAATTTTTCTATCAACCACAGGCACCACGTAGTAACCACACTCTGCTACAGCAAAACGCCCTAGCTCTAACCATAACTCCTTAACACCTGCTTTTGCTTTGATAATGGCTAAGTCTTCGATAATTTTAGACCAAGTCAATGCATGACCTTCGCCTACATAATCAATCCCTAAGCCACCACCTAAATCAAGTACCTCAAGTGTCATACCAATGCTGCTAGCTAAATCCGTTAACGGCGTGATCATTTGAGACCATAATGAAAACATTTTTTCATTACTGAGCATATTTCCCCATTGAAAAATATGTAAACCACAAACATCTAAAGCCGGATAGCTATCTAAATGAATATTCTGCCACTGGGCTACCGATAAGCCAAAAGGGGTTAAACTATTACCACCTAGTGGATTTTTCTCGCCTTCATCCCATTGCAGTTGCACTCTAAGTAGCACGGTTGGCTTGTTAGTAAGTGTTGGCGTTTCTTGCTCCTGCATCACTTCATTTAACCAATTAAGTTGATTAATACTTTCTACCACAAAAGTATTGACGCCTTGCTTAACAAAAGCAGCAAGTTGTTTTTTTGATTTCGCTGGACCAGTATTTAATATGCGATTAGGGTTTATACCTTGTGCCAACACTTGGTTTAACTCACCAGTGCTGGCAACATCAAAATTAAAACCTTCGCTATCAAGCGTTTGAATTATTTTAGACAGTGGGTTCGCTTTAACAGCAAACCACAATTTAATAACGTCTTGTTGCTGTAAAGTCGCTAAATGGCTTTTAAGTGCATCAAGTTGATAAACATAATAGCCGTGTTCATCTTCTGGTGACTTATGGGTAAGTAAGGCATGTTCAATACTGGTGTCAAACCAAGTAGATTTAGTCATTATGATTATCTTTTATAGTTTTATGATGTTGTAAAGGTAGGCTTTATATCAGGGGTTAATAACTATTAAGCTGTAAAGCTGTAAAGCTGTAAAGCTGTAAAGCTCAAGTTAAAAGATAAAGCACGGAGTTGATGGCTATCAATGAGTACTTTTGACAAATAAATTGAGCGTTACAGCAACGAGGTTATTAGCCCCTAACTATTATCTTAAAATTGATTCTAATTCTAGTGAAGCATCACTTTTCTCATCGCGATATTTAACGATAAGTGCACAGGCCATACTTAACCCTTGTGCTTCTGCCCACTCACCTTTAACTGGGCGGGTACCAGGTACTACAACAGCACGTTCTGGAATTTCTGCGCCTTTTTCACGCATCACTTGATTGACACAATCATAAACAGGTACTGATTTAGACAGTGTTACGCCCGGTGCTAATACAGCGCCTTTTTTAACGACTATGCCTTCAACAATAACAACACCTGCACTTAAAAAGGCGTCGTCTTCAATAATTACTGGGCTTGCACCAACCGGCTCTAATACGCCACCAATTTGAACAGCCGCTGACACATGGACATTTTTACCTACTTGAGCACACGATCCAATTAAAGCATGGCTATCAACCATAGTGCCGCTATCAACAAAAGCACCTACATTAATATAAGCTGGCGGCATAATAATAACGCCTTTAGCAACGTAAGCACCTGCACGTACTGATGAGCCACCAGGGACTAAGCGAACACCATCTTCTGCTGAAAATTGACGAGCAGGTAGGTTATGCTTATCAACAAAGCCTTGATAGTTACCCTCAAAAGCAATATTTTCGCCCGCTTTAAAAGCAGCTAAAATACCTTGCTTTACTTCGATATTGGCATGCCAGTTACCGGCATCATCTTGGTTTGCCGCTCGTAAACTACCTGATTCTAACTGCGCTAATACATCTTGCCAATTCATTTATTACTCCGCTTATTCTGATAAAAATTCGATAAAAAATGTGTATAAAGCTTTATTAACAGGCATATAAACACCGTCAAGAAAATTAAATACATGAGAGAGAAGGTACTGGACGTTAACAATGAAGAGCGAAATACCAGAGCAACAAGCATTAGGCTAATTATGCAAAGACCAGAAGCTCCCCACTTAAATAACCCATAGGGTTATTGAATCAAGTGACAGTTGTCGGGATTCAGCCCACTATTTTATTTATTGATTAAACAAAATAAACAACCGATAAGCGACTAATCAAATAGTCGATTACCTCGGCGTTAATCCCCCTCATTAACATCTACAGATTTTGAACTCTGTTTTTTTCTTCTTAAAAATACAAGAAAAAACGATGATAATTACCTGGTTAACGCTCCTCTTCTGGCCCTATTAAAATTTAGCAGTGATTAACTAGTCATATCGATGTAGCCATGACATAACTGCACTGACTAAATGTGAATTAGGGACGGGCAGTATTTAAGCATTTTTTTTGCTTAGGTACAATTATCTTACAAAAAATTAACGCTATTCCCTTATATTTATTTACCGTAGAATATAACTATTATTATTTTCCTACTTATTATCTTATTTGTTGCCTTATGTCTTTGTCTAATCCCAGCCAAGTTTTATTACGTAATAGTGAATTACTCGTTGCCAAATTACCTTTATTAGTTAACTTACCTGAAGATGGTTTTATTGATGCTTATATAGATCTTCATAAGCCAGATAAGATCAGTTGTTTTAACAACAACTTTATTGATTACCAGGCAATAACCACCAAGCACTGTAGTACTTCTACGGATAATATTGTGCAAACAACATTCGCCAGTACCTACCAAACAACCACATGTCATGATGTCGTCATTATCGCCTTCCCAAAAAGCAAAGCTGAGCTTAACTTTACCCTAGCTATGCTTGCACATTGTATAGACGAGACAACCAAAATATTACTGGTGGGTGAAAAGAAAGGCGGTATTCAGTCTGCGGTAAAGTTAACTCAGCATACTTTATCGTGCTGCCAAAAAGTTGATGCTGCCAGACACTGCATGTTGTTTGCCGGTTTATTCAAGCCAGAAAAATTATCGGCTGTTTTTGACTTACAAGCATGGTTTACAAAATACCAAATTACCGTTGACGGGGTCACACTCACCATTGCATCACTACCGGGTGTTTTTAGCCAACAAAAGCTTGATGTAGGCACTGAATTATTACTCGCTAATTTACCATCAAGTATCACTGGAAAAGTATTAGACTTTGGCTGTGGCGCAGGTGTTATTAGCTGTTTTATTGGCAAAAAATTTAATGATGTTCAATTATCATTACTTGACGTTAGTGCCTTAGCATTAACGTCAGCACAAGAAAGTTTAGCGTTAAACAGTTTGTCGGGGCAGGTATTTGCTTCAAATAGCTTATCTGATGTTAACGAAAAATATCAATACGTTGTTTCAAACCCTCCCTTTCATCAAGGGGTAAAAACACATTATCAAGCCAGCGAAAGCTTTTTAATGGGCATAAAGGATAAATTAAATAAAAAAGGCTGCATAACCATAGTAGCTAATAGCTTTTTGCGTTATCAAGATATTATGCAAGCGCATATTGGTTATACTCAAGTGATAATAAAAGACAAAGGTTTTACTATTTACCAAGCCCAGTTATCATCAAAGTAATCTCTGACTATTTCATTGAGTACCATGACACAAAAAACCAGCACCATGTCATTACATCGCCTGTTAACGCTAAGCCTTTTAGCGTTAAACTCTCTAATATTACTTACTGCCTCAGTCAGTATTATTAATATGGTCGATGAAAAAAACAATGCAAATATTATCAGTGAAACTCATACTTGGGCCAATGTCTTAGCAAAAAACAGCCGTCATTTTATCAACAGTAGTGACGCTAATAATCAACATAAATTAAAAAATGAACTTAGAAAATCAATTACCACTGGGCTAATTAATCGTGTCCATATTTATCGCTTGAATGAGGATGGCGCGATTGAATATTTCAGTAGCTATAATAAAAATCATACCTTTCCAGCTATTGGCGATAAAATCGGAAAAATATCGCAATTACGTACCGTCCACTTCGAAGAAGATTATATTGAGCTTATTGTCGAAATTACTGATGATGAGCGACTACTAGGTTACTTATTCATTCAATCTAGTTTGCTTGAAAAGCAGGCTTTTATTAAGCAATTAATCTATATTGCGCTGGCTTTCTTGCTCTTTACTAACCTAGTTGTCTTCGCGGTTTCAACATGGTTATTTAATAAAATCACTCAACCTATGGCTACGTTAATTGATGACGTAGAACAAATATCTCAAAGTAAAAATTATCAGCTAGAGTTAGCAAGTCAGCCTTATAAAGAGCTCGATATTCTCGCTAAAAACATTAATATTTTATTACGTCGTACCCATAAATACATTGATAAGATAATAGATGAACAGCAATATTCTGTCTTTCAAAAGCAAGCCTTAGAACATAGGCTAAATACACGAACAGAGGCATTAAAAGAATCTAATCAAGAGTTACTTTCAACCCTAGAAAAATTACATGAATTTCAAGGGCAACTAGTTGAAACTGAAAAAATGGCATCGTTAGGTGATATGGTTGCCGGCATAGCACATGAAATCAATACACCTATTGGTTTAGGGGTTACTGCGTCAAGCCTATTAGCAGATAGGTTACACGAGATTAAATTTGCCTTTGAAAATAAAACATTGAAATCAAGTCAGTTAAAAAAGTTTTTAATGGATGGTGATGAAAATGCGTTAATAATACTTAGAAACCTCGAGCGCGCAGCAAATTTAATATCAAGCTTTAAAAAAGTAGCGGTTGATCAATCAAGCGCCGAATCACGTACCTTTAATGTCAATACCTTAATCAATGAAGTGCTATTAACACTCTCAACAAAAATAAGAACAGCCAAAATTGATATTTTGATAAACTGCCCTGACGCCTTGTATATCAACAGTAAGCCTGGTGCGATAAATCAAATATTGATCAACCTGATCCTTAACTCAATTCACCATGCCTTTGATGGGATAGATAATGGTAAAGTTACCATTACTATCGCTATATTAGCTGGTCAATTACATATTAATTATAAGGATAATGGTACAGGTATTGAGGAGTCTATGCGCTCGAAGATTTTCGAGCCTTTTACAACCACCAAACGAGGCAGCGGCGGTAGCGGTTTAGGCATGCATTTAGTCTATAATTTAGTCACGCAAGCACTCGATGGCTATATTACTGTTGAAGAAGCACCGACTCATGGCGTAAGCTTTGATATTACTTTTCCAGTAGCAATACCTGCTACTGAAGAAAAATAATAACCTTCAATAATTATTTTTTATTGCCTATTAACTAAAAATAACTAAAATAGTTAAATAATTGTAAATATATTGCGTATATCATTTACAATAACGACATCATAATAATCGTAATACTCATTTAAATCGTAGGTACACCAGAATATGCAGACTTATCAAATTTTAGTTGTTGAAGATGAAGACGTAACACGCTTTAACTTACGTAATTTATTTGAAGCCGAAGGTTATATTGTTCATGAAGCAATTGATGGCAATAGCATGGCTGAACAACTAAGAAAAAACACCATCAACTTGATTATTATGGATATCAATTTACCGGGTAAAAATGGCTTATTGCTAGCTCGCGAGTTAACCGCGAATAAAGACATGGGCTTAATTTTTCTTACTGGTCGAGATAGTGATATTGATAAGGTATTAGGACTAGAAATAGGTGCAGATGACTATTTAACTAAGCCATTTAATCCTCGAGAGTTAACCATTAGGGCGCGCAATATATTAAGTCGCATTGGTCAAAAAACTACAGTGCTAGGTCAAAGTATAATAACCTTTAATCAATGGACTCTCGATAATAATGCTCGTCAAATGACAAGCCCTATGGGTGAAGTTATTGCTATTCCTCGCGGCGAATATCGCGCATTAAGCTTACTAATACAAAATGCGGGTAAAATAATATCTCGCCAAGACCTTATTAAAGAAATGACCGGTAGAGAGTTACGCGCTAATGACCGTACTGTAGATGTAACAATTAGGCGTTTACGTAAACACTTTGAGTCAAGCCCAAGCACGCCTGAGCTTATTAATACTATTCATGGTGAAGGCTATCGTTTCGTTGGCGTTTTAGACTGATACCAAACCAATTAATTTGCCTAAGTTAATCTCATTAACACAATAAAACTGAGGATAAGCGCTCTTTAAATGCACTATTTACAGGCTTATCCTAAGATTTACAAGCTATCACTATTATCCAAACTCAGCCTACTTATTTTCTAGCCAAGTTTTAAAAGCAAGTATTGCTTGCTCATTCGATATAATCACCTCATTTAACAGCTGCGTTTTTTTCTCTTTTGACGCTTCAGTTTTTTCTAATAATTGTAATTGTCCATGCAATTGACGCATACCAACACTGGCTGTTGCACCTTTCATTTTATGACAATGTGCTTGCCACTGAGCTGATGAATCATTAAGCAGCGCATTTTCAATATCGTTAAGGTATATTTCAACTTGCTGACAATATAAAGTAAACATCTGCTCAACAATATGCTTACCTAAGCTCTCTATATAACTGTCAAGTAACACCAAATCTAAGTCACTATTTACTTGCTTGGTTCCCACAGCGCCACCTTTTCTATACGTAATAATATATCTATATTAGCCTAGTAATAAAAAACAGACAAACCTATTGAAAATTATAAAGAAAAAACTTTATATTTATATTTTTTCACTTATAGAGCAACAACAGTAATGATTACCATTAAAAAATAAGCTAGAATATGCGCCCTTAGATCTATTCTTCGTATTACTCTAGGTATTATTCCAGAAATCAACGGAGATTAGTTAATAACTATCGTTTAAAGTGGAGTCGAAATGACGACATCAATGCCAGATATCGCCAATCATACAACAGCTCAAACCGAAGGTACGCTTGACTGGGTCGGCATGAGTAACATTGAAATGCCTATCATGGTCGCCTCAAAGGGCCAAAGCGAACGCATGGTGTCTGCTCATGTTGATGCCTTTGTTAACTTAAAAGAAGCACAAGCTAAAGGCATTCATATGTCACGCCTTTACTTACTTATCGACGAGTTATCTACCAGTAATGTCCTTAACTATCAAAGCTTAGTAACTTTACTTGATGGCTTTATTAGTAGCCACCAAGAGTTAAGTGACCAAGCTAAAGTACAATTTAGTTTTGATTATCATTTACGTAGAAAATCATTAATTAGTGGTAAAGAAGGCTGGAAAGCCTACCCAGTTATTATTACGGGTAACCTTAACCAAGGTAAACTCACTATTGAGTTAACCCTTGATGTTCCGTATTCATCAACTTGTCCGTGCTCTGCAGCACTTGCTAGACAATTAATACAGAAAGCTTTTAATGATAAGTTTGCTCAGCAAAATGAATTAGCCTTAACTGATGTTCATGATTGGCTTGGTACCACTGAAGGTATTGTCGCAACACCACATTCTCAACGGTCAGTGGCCGAAGTAAAAGTGAAGCTAAATGCTGATGTTAGTGATTTTCCAATTACTGAATTAGTTGACCTTATCGAGAACTCGTTAAAAACGCCAGTACAGGCTGCAGTTAAACGTGAAGATGAACAAGAATTTGCTCGTTTAAATGGTCAAAACTTAATGTTCTGTGAAGACGCTGCTCGTCGTTTACAACATAGTATGAACTTAACAAATCAATTCGATGACTTCTGGTTACGCATAAATCATTTAGAGTCTCTTCATGCTCATGATGCGGTCAGTGTTACCACAAAAGGTATCGAAGGCGGTTATCAACCTTAAGCGATAACGTCGACATTATGTCATGACATAAAATACAAAAGCCAATAGTTAATCACTATTGGCTTTTTTGTTTTATCGGTATTGAAAATTATCAACTATCACCACGTAAATACCACGACAACACTACACAAAGATCACTATTACTAGTGACATATAGGCGATATATATAAATTGACCTTTAACCAATAACTAAGTAATGTTAACGATCGACTTACTTAAATAAGAGGAGTATTTATGCGTTTTTTTCATACTTTTATTCTTCTTTATTGGTCTTATTAGTAAGTGATTACCTAGGAGAAAAAAATGCAGCTTTATGATCATAGCGTGGAAAAAGACAACTGTGGTTTTGGTTTAATCGCTCACCAACAAGGTGAAGCGAGTCATAAGTTAATCAAAACCGCTATTTCCGCTTTAGATCGCATGCAACATCGTGGCGGCATCGCTAGCGATGGTAAAACAGGTGATGGCTGTGGCTTGTTATTACAAAAACCAGATAGTTTTTTTCGCGCTATCGCCACTGATAATAACTGGAAGCTAGGTAAAAAATATGCGATAGGCATGATTTTCCTCAGCCCTGATCCTATTGAAGCGGCCCTGTCTAAAAAAATATTAGCAGAAGAGTTAACCAATGAGTGCTTAACATTAATTGGTTGGCGCAGCGTACCTATTGACACCTCCGTGTTAGGTGACATAGCGTTAGGTAATTTACCATCCATAGAACAAGTTTTTGTTGATGCACCGCCAGGTTGGAGAAACCTAGAACTAGAGCGCCGCTTATATATGGCGCGTCGTCGTACTGAAAAACGTATTACTGACGAAAAGTTTTATATCGCCAGTTTGTCGTGTTTAGTGACAATCTACAAAGGTTTGATGATGCCGGTAGATTTACCTAACTTTTATCTAGATTTAGCTGATATTCGCATGCAAAGTGCTATTTGTGTCTTCCATCAGCGCTTTTCAACCAACACTTCTCCACAGTGGCATTTAGCACAACCCTTTCGTTATTTGGCGCACAACGGTGAAATCAACACCATTAACGCTAATCGTCAATGGAGCCGAGCAAGAACCCACTGTTTTAAATCGCCCTTATTACCTGACTTACAAGATGCTGCGCCTTTTGTCAGCCAAACAGGCTCTGACTCTTCTTCTTTAGATAACATGCTTGAGCTACTATTAGCAGGTGGTATGGATTTATACCGTGCCATGCGCTTATTAATACCACCAGCATGGCAAAACAGTGCGTTAATGGACGATGATTTACGTGCCTTTTATGAGTTTAACTCCATGCATATGGAGCCTTGGGACGGACCTGCTGGTGTAGTCATGACTAACGGTCGTCATGTCGCCTGTAACCTTGACAGAAACGGTTTACGCCCTGCCCGTTATGTTATCACCCGAGACGGTTTTATTACCTTGGCCTCAGAAGTGGGTATTTGGAATTATGGCGAAGATGAGGTGATAAAAAAAGGTCGCGTTGGCCCTGGTGAAATGCTGGCTATTGATACCTACACCGGTAATATTTCACATTCAACTGACATTGATAACGATTTAAAAGAGCGCCACCCTTACCGAGAATGGCTCAACAATAATATTCGTCGCTTGATCCCTTTTGATGAGCTTGAAGCTAACTGTATTGGTCAACGTGCATTTACTGATAAAGACATGAATCAATATCATAAAATGTTTAATTATAGTTATGAAGAAATACAACAAGTCATTAAAACGTTGGCCGAAAACGCTCAAGAGGCGACGGGCTCTATGGGCGATGATACCCCTATGGCGGTATTATCAAATCAAACACGCACGCTATATGATTATTTCCGTCAACAGTTTGCACAAGTCACTAACCCGCCAATAGATCCACTACGAGAGCGATACGTGATGTCATTAGACACCTGTATTGGTCGCGAGCATAACGTCTTTAACGAAACCTCTGGTCACGCTGATCGCATGGTCTTTTCAACCCCAGTGCTCATGTATACCGGTTTAAAACAGTTACGTGAGTTAGAGCCAGCCCATTATCGCTCTGACACGTTAACACTAAGCTTTACTATTGAAGAAGGGCTAGAGGCAGCGGTAATACGCTTATGTGATCAAGCCGAAACTCTTGTTCGTGATAACAATACCGTTATCTTAATATTATCTGATAGAGATATTCAACCCGGTCTACTGGTTATGCCTGCAGCAATGGCGGTAGGTGCAGTACAAAAACGCCTTGTGGATCAAAAACTACGTTGTGATTCAAATATTATTGTCGAAACTGGCTCAGTGCGCGACTCTCATCAATATGCGGTATTACTGGGTTTAGGTGCTACCGCTATTTACCCCTATTTGGCTTTTGAAACCATTGAACAATTGGTTGAGCAAGGTCATATTACGTTATCTGCTCGTGACGCTACGGTTAATTACCGAGAAGGCATTAACAAAGGTTTATTGAAAATACTCTCTAAAATGGGTATTTCAACCATTGCCAGTTACCGCTGCGCGGGTTTATTTGAAGTGATTGGTTTAAATGAAGATATTATGGCACTGTGTTTTAGCGACTTACCAAGTCGCATTAAAGGTGCTGACTTTAGTGATATTGAACAAGATGCCATTAACCTAGCCCGTAAAGCATTTTTACCACACCAAAAAGTTAACCACGGTGGCTTATTAAAGTATGTTCACGGTGGTGAGTACCATACGTTTAATCCTAACGTGGTTAATTACTTACAACGCGCCGTGCAAAAAGGTGATTATAACGATTACCGCATTTTTGCCGATGAAGTTAATAACCGCCCTATTGCTACCCTACGTGATTTATTAGCACTTAAGACTGACTGTGACCCTATTGCTCTTGAGCAAGTTGAGTCTGAAGGTGATATGTTCAAACGTTTTGACAGTGCTGCCATGTCAATTGGTGCGCTTAGCCCAGAAGCCCATGAAGCCCTTGCTATTGCCATGAACCGTTTAGGTGGTTTTTCAAACTCAGGTGAAGGTGGTGAAGATGAACGTCGTTTTGGTACTGTTAAAAACTCTCGTATCAAGCAAGTCGCTTCCGGACGTTTTGGTGTAACACCACACTACCTAGTAAATGCCGACATATTACAAATTAAAATAGCGCAAGGAGCAAAACCTGGTGAAGGCGGTCAATTACCGGGTGATAAGGTCTCGCCCTTAATTGCTAAACTGCGTTATTCAGTGCCCGGCGTTACCTTAATTTCACCACCCCCACATCATGATATTTATTCTATTGAAGATTTAGCCCAGCTTATTTTTGATTTAAAGCAAGTGAATCCCAAAGCGTTAGTGTCTGTTAAATTAGTTTCTGGTCCAGGTGTTGGTACTATTGCTTCAGGTGTAGCAAAAGCCTATGCCGATTTTATTACCATTGCAGGTTACGACGGTGGTACCGCAGCTAGCCCCCTAACCTCAGTAAAATATGCTGGCTGTCCTTGGGAGATGGGCTTAGCTGAAGCACATCAGTCTTTGGTCACTAATGGATTACGACATAAAGTACGCTTACAAGTTGATGGTGGTTTAAAAACCGGGCTTGATATTGTTAAGGCGGCTATTTTAGGTGCCGAAAGCTTTGGCTTTGGTACTGCACCTATGGTTGCCTTAGGTTGTAAATTTTTACGTATTTGTCATTTAAATAACTGTGCTACCGGTGTGGCCACACAAGATGAAGTGTTACGCGAGCAATTCTTTAAAGGCTTGCCTGAGCAAGTGATGAATTACTTTAAATTTATTGCCCGTGATGTGCGTGAGATATTAGCAAGTGTTGGCGTAGCAAGCTTAACTGACATTATTGGTAGAACTGATTTATTAGAACAAATTGCTGGCGTTACCGCTAAGCAAAATAAGCTTGATTTATCCCCCATCATTGCACCTGTTGTTGCCGACGAAAATACCGCGTTGTATCAAACACAAGCAAATGAAGCCTTTGATCATGGTCAGTTAAATCAGAAAATTTTAGCCGCTGTTAGTCATTCAGTAATACACAGTAAAGGCGGTGAATATCGCTTTGCTATTCAAAATACCGATCGCTCTGTTGGCGCCAGTTTATCAGGAGAAATTGCTCGTCATCATGGTAACCAAGGTATGGCCGCAGCGCCTATTACTCTATACTTTTCAGGTACGGCTGGGCAAAGCTTTGGTGTTTGGAATGCTGGCGGTCTCCAGCTAATTTTAACCGGTGACGCCAACGATTATGTCGGTAAAGGCATGGCTGGTGGTAAACTTACTATCAAAGCCCCCTTAGGTGTCGATTACACTAGCCATGAAACAATGATCATGGGTAACACTTGTTTATATGGCGCCACTGGCGGTAAATTATTTGCTGCGGGTCGTGCCGGTGAGCGTTTTGCGGTGCGTAACTCTGGCTGTCATGCGGTAGTTGAAGGTACCGGTGATCATGCCTGTGAATATATGACCGCTGGTATCGTGACCATACTCGGTGATATTGGTGTCAACTTTGGCGCTGGTATGACCGGCGGCTTCGCTTATGTATTAGATGAAGCGGATGACTTAACCATTCGCCTGAACAAAACGTCTATTGAGATGCTGGCAATTAAAGACTTAACTATTCACCAAGAACATTTACGCGGTATTATTGCTCAACACCTTGAAGAGACAGGTAGTTTACGTGCTCAAGAAATCCTACACAATTTCGATAACTATGCGCCTTTGTTTAAATTAATTAAACCAATCACAACCGATGTTCACACCTTATTAGGCCATCGCAGTCGTTCAAGTGCTGAGCTGCGTGTACAAGCACAATAATTGATAAAGGTAAGGAAATATAATCATGAGTAAAAATGTTTATCAATTTATTGATGTAGAGCGCATAGACCCTGCCAAAAAATCAATGAGCGAACGTAAAATTAACTTCGTTGAAATTTATCAACCTTTAGGTACTGAACAAAGTGCTGGTCAAGCTGACCGTTGCCTTGATTGTGGTAACCCTTATTGTGAGTGGAAATGTCCGGTACATAATTATATCCCTCAGTGGCTTGAATTAGTCACTGAAAACCGCCTATTTGAAGCGGCTGATTTATGTCATGAAACGAATAGCTTGCCAGAAATGTGCGGGCGCGTTTGCCCACAAGATAGATTATGTGAATCGGCCTGTACCTTAAACGATGATTTTGGCGCGGTCACCATAGGTAATATTGAAAAGTATATTACCGATACCGCTATTGCCCAAGGTTGGAAACCTGATTTATCGCACGTGATTAGTACCGGTAAACGTGTTGCTGTTATCGGCGCTGGTCCTGCGGGTATTGCTTGTGCTGATGTATTAACGCGTAACGGCGTTGAGGTCGTTGTTTATGACCGCCACGCACAAATTGGTGGCTTACTTACCTTTGGTATTCCTGCTTTTAAGTTAGAAAAAAACGTGATTCAAACTCGCCGTGAAATTTTAGAAGGCATGGGTATTGAGTTTCGTTTAAATATCAATGTCGGCACAGACATTAGTTTTAACGAGATCAGTGAAGAGTACGATGCGGTATTTTTAGGACTAGGTACTTATAAAAGTATGCGTGGTGGTTTTGATAATGAAGAAGCCAGCGGCGTTTACAACGCGTTAGACTTCTTAATTGGCAATACGCAACAGTTAATGGCCATCACTGCCACTGAGCATGGTCAAGTTAAGCCATATGTTAACTTCAAAGATCAAAAGGTTATTGTGCTTGGCGGTGGCGATACCGCTATGGATTGTGTACGCACTGCCATTAGGCAAGGTGCTAACACAGTAACTTGTGCATATCGTCGTGATGAAGCTAATATGCCAGGTTCACCGCGTGAAGTACAAAATGCCAAAGAAGAAGGCGTTAACTTTGAATTTAATATTCAGCCTCTTGATATTGCCGTTAACGAACAAGGTGTAGCTATTGGCGTTAAGTTTGTTAAAACCCAATTAAGTGCGCCTGATGCAAACGGCAGACGCAACCCTGAGCCTATAGCTGATAGTGAATTTATTATGGCCGCAGATGCCGTGGTGATCGCTTTTGGCTTTTTACCCAGCCCACCACAATGGATGGTAGATGCTGGTGTCGCCTTAGACGACCGTGGCCGCGTTGTTGCCAGTGATAGCGATGACTTTGCCCTGCAAACAACCCAAAAAAACATCTTCGCAGGTGGTGATATGGTACTCGGCTCTGATTTAGTCGTTACCGCCATTGACCAAGGTCGTAAAGCAGCGCTGGGCATATTAGATTACGTGACTCTGCCAGTAGATTAACATCGCTATAGCTCACACCCGTCCGTTTCAAGCTCATAGCAGACATTGACAGTTTCATCATAGACATCTGTGAGTCAGTGACTTTACTAAATTAGTATTTTATCGATTAAATCAGGTATTGCGAAAGCCCAATAAAGTAGCCAAGTTCACTCAACTACTACACTTTTTAGAATTTCTCTGTTCATAGACATCCCTTGTAGTTAAAAGGGTGCCTATGAATCACACGCATAAACTGGTTCACCGTGTTGATCGAAGTTTAATTAGAGACTTTTTTAATTAAACAAACGTTCTTTTTACCCCGTTGAATAAACCAATATTGGTCATACAGCGGCAAGCTCATTAGAGAACTATCTCCTTTGATCTTTTCACCATTTACGCTTATAGCGTTGTTACCTATTAATTCTCGGGCTATGCGCTTAGATTTGGCTAAACCTGATTCAATCAACAACTCAACTAAACCATTGCCGACACTTTGTATGTTTGGTACGCCATCGAGTTCTAATTGTTTGAGTTCACTCAAAGTCAGTTGCTGCACATCACCACTAAATAGCGCTTGTGTAATACGCTCAGCACTCTCTAAGCCACTTTCTCCATGAACAAAGCGTGTCATTTGTTTTGCCAGTATGCGTTGAGCTTTTGGCTTGCCTAGGTTTGTTTTGTCTTGCGCTTCAATATAAGAAATTTTGTCGCAATCCAAGAAAGTGTAGTAACGTAGAAAGTTATAAACATCCACGTCTTCCGTGGATAACCAGAACTGGTAAAAGGCATAAGGGGACGTCTTACTTGGATCAAGCCAAACAGCACCACCTTCTGTTTTACCAAATTTAGTCCCATCAGATTTAGTGATTAGAGGCAGCGTCATACCAAACACTTGTTCACCGTTTTGGCGACGCGTAAGATCGATGCCGCTAACGATGTTGCCCCACTGATCATTTCCACCGATTTGTAAGCGGCAATTATATTGACGATTAAGCTCGGAAAAGTCGTAAGATTGCAGCAGAGAATAACTGAATTCAGTAAAAGAGATACCTTGCTCTGGACGCTGCAAACGCTGTTTTACCGACTCACGGTTGATCATCGAATTAACAGAGAAATGCTTACCTACGTCGCGGAAAAAGTCGATCACATTGATTTTCTTCACCCAATCGGCATTGTTAACTATGGTCATTTGCTTGCTCTCATTACTGCTCATCAATGATTGGATCTGATTTGAGAGTTCTTGTACCCAACCTAATACGGTTTCCTCTGAGTTTAGATTTCGCTCGGCAGCTTTAAAACTAGGGTCGCCAATCATACCTGTCGCTCCCCCAACCAATGCTATGGCCTGATGCCCCATATCCTGAAAACGCTTAAGCATAATGAGAGGAACAAGGTGACCAACATGTAAACTGCCAGCTGTTGGATCGAAACCGCAGTATAGCGTTTGTGGCTCTGATAGCAGCTGCCCAACTTGCTCTACATTACTCATCTGTGCAATCAAATTACGTGCTTGTAAATCTTGAAGTAGTGTCATCATCTTATCCAAATACATCATAATTGTATTGAGATTAAGGCGAAATGCTTCCATTAACTATATCCCTATAGGGACAGTTCACTATCTTAAGTGCGTGATAAGGTGGTTGAGAAATAGTTGAAACACCTCACTTAATGATGCCACATTCAGTTGCGTATAAATGCGTTTTCTATGATTTTTCACTGTACCTTCAGTAATGTTAAGCTGATTAGCTATTTTCTTAGAATCAAACCCTTGAACGATTAACCTAGCAATTTCTTGCTCTCTCTTGGTCAGTATTTCTTTTCCAAAAGTCGCCAATGCGTATTTGATAAACTCTCCCATTGAATCTGAATAATCTATTAAATTGTCTACTGACTCGGAGAAGTTTAATTCGGTTGACTTCCAATGCTGCTGACACAGTGACTGGATGATGCTGAAGTAGGGTTTAAGTTCATTTACTTGCTGCTTTGAAAAGTAGTTGCCTTCTGATGTATAGCCAAAACAGAGCATAACCCAACGCTCAGTCTCAATTTTTATCAGCATGCTTAGTTCGTCAATCCAACCTGTTTTTTCATAAAATTTTTTACAGTATGCTTTATAATCTAGGTCTTTCTTCACTACGTCTACCAACCTAAATACGCCTTGCTGCTTGTTAGTATTTAATTGTTGATAGAATGGGTCATGTTGAAACGATGCTGTTAGGTAACTCTGAAATAACAAACCACGATAATTTTTAATAGAATCATAGAGGTATATAGGTCGACCACCTTCTCTACAGCCCAAAATAACAGCACAATCAAAACTAAAAACCGAACTAATTAGGCCCATTAATTTCGGGGTGAAACTTGGAGAATTAAGGGCAGAAATAACGGTTGAAATTTGAGAGTTAAAAGTATCGTTTGGCATTTAATAATGTCTCGGATGTAGTGGATTAGCTTATTTGGCAGCATCGTTAGATGTTATAGGTATGAGGACATGCAAGTCAAATTGGCAAGTTCAAAAACAGGTTCAAGCTCTTGCTGACTCATTTTGAGGCATAAACGAGTTAATAGTAACATCCGCTTTGCTGGCATAGAAAACATTCAAGTTGAGGAACAATGAGCATTAATAACTCTCCTGCAAGCTAAATAGTATAAAGTATCCTTATACATGCTATAATTTAGCAATATTATTATTTAAAATTATTAGGCGTATTTCATGTCTGAACACTCAATTATTGACATTTGTGTTGAACCTATAGAACTTTGTAAATTACTCAAAATAGCCAATATGGTTAGCGGTGTCGGCGAAGCTAAAACCATGATCAGTGAAGGTAATGTTTTAGTAAATAATGACGTTGTTGTTCAAAAGCGTAAAAAAATTCGAAACGGCGATATTGTCGAATATAACGGTAAAATTATTCAAGTCGCTTATAACCCCAGCAAAAAATCAGCCGAATTTATCAATACAGTCGTTTTAGCGAGTAAAAAAGAACAAAGGAAAAAAAGAGCTAAAAGCAAAGCACGGGTTATTTAATCAGCACACTCATGGCTTTACTAGCAAGACAAATAAACTTGTCCATATTGATAGTTCAGTTAATTCATCTTTGTGTTTTTTTGAGAGTTCAGTAAAATAGTTAGTCTTTAATAGTTTTGTGAAGGTTAGTGATGAAACGCGTTGTTTTATATATTTCAGATAAATGCCCCCATTGTCGTGAAGCTCAAAAATACTTGGATGATAATGGCATTAAATACCGGTTAACCAATGCAAAAATGCAGCGCGGCAGAAAAGAGCTTGACGCTATAGGCGCTCGTTCTGTACCAGCCCTTAAAATTGGCAATGAAATAATGATTGGCTGGAATCTAAAGAAATTTCAGACACTCTATGCCGCAGATTAAAAAACACAATGATCTTATTAGATAACAGAGTAACTTTGGTGGCTAACTCGCCAGTCGAAGAGATAATCAATCAGGATTGATTATCTCAAACCTTCTATAAACTTACTACCTGCAAGCTAGTTGTCCTTAATATCAACTAGCTGTTATTCCCTCTTAAACATATTAAAGTATTCTGTTATAGCACTCTGTTATAATAGTAAGCTATTAATTAACGTATACCGAGCCAGTATGTCAGAATTTACAGCATTTTCACTTTTAGAATCCATTATTGACCGCGTTAGTCTTAAAGGCTATAAACAGCCGACACCGATCCAAAAAGCATGTATCCCAGTGCTTATTAATGGCAGTGATCTTCTTGGTATAGCGCAAACGGGAACAGGAAAAACTGCCGCCTTTTCATTGCCTATTATCAATAAGTTTGGACGCAATAAAATTGAGATTAAAGCCAAGAGTACACGTGCGCTGATATTAACACCCACTCGAGAGCTTGCCTCGCAAATAATGCAAAACGTTGATGACTACGCTCATGGTTTAGGACTCAACACTAAGGTCGTTTATGGTGGTGTAGGAAGACAAGCGCAGGTTGACGCTATCGCACAGGGGCTTGATATTTTAGTGGCCACCCCTGGCAGGTTATTAGATTTAATTGAAACCGGCGATATAAACGTTAAGGCGTTAGAAGTCTTTGTCTTAGATGAAGCAGATACCATGCTTGATATGGGCTTTTTTAACGATGTGCAAAACATTATAGCTAAACTGCCAAAGAGCCGACAAACGCTATTGTTTTCAGCGACTATGCCAGCTGAAATAGAGGTACTTGCAGAAGCTATATTAACAGACCCTAAAAAAGTTCAAATTACAGCAGAAACGGTCACTATCGATTTGGTTAACCAAAGTGTTTACCAGCTTGAAAAATCAAATAAAGTAGCTGTGCTCTTTAATATTCTGCAAAAAACTGAACATGAGAAAGTGCTCATCTTTTGTAAAACAAAGTATGGCGCTGACATCATTGTTAAGGCACTAGAACAAGCATCAATAACAACCGCTAGCCTGCACAGTGGTAAAACCCAAGCGGTTAGGGAGCAAGCGTTACAAAACTTTAAAGAGGGTAATTTAAGAGTATTAGTGGCCACTGATGTTGCTGCGCGTGGTATTGATGTTGATAATATTAGCTTAGTGATTAACTACAACCTTCCTGAAGATCCAAGAAACTACATACACCGAATAGGACGCACTGCGCGTGCTGGTAAAAGTGGTATGGCCATTTCATTTGCGGTAGAAAATGATATCAGGCAATTAACGAATATTGAAAATAGCATAGGGCAAGTTATTCCTGTTGTTACCGAGCAGCCTTTTCATAAAGAGTTTGCAAAAACGTCTAAAGAAGTCACAAAAAAGAAACAAATAAAAAAGCCAAACAGAAAAACAAATGGCTCAAGAAGAAAACGGAAATAAAAACAGGCATAAATTAGCCAAGTAAAAACTTTCAGCTAGACAAGTAATATCGCCTCATCTATCCATGTGTTAGGTGATATTTGTTCGACCAATGTTTATGCGTATAAGGTCATAAATAGTCGCTATTGGCTGCTCTTTATTGATGAGCAACAGCGAACTTATGTTGGTATAGCCCTTGGCAGTTATACCTTCTCAATTTATAACAATCACCCAGATAGTCATTGTATTTTGCAATCGAACACTATTTACTTCGCCCAACTGAAGTGTCTATCACAACGATTTAAAAACAGGATAATACACATGAAAATCTTATCAATAGCGATGGCTACCATTGCGTTAGCTTTATCGTCTTTCATAACCAATGCTTCAGAATCGACTGAATTAGCGGAGTTAAAAAGAGAGCTTACACAAATCAAAGAACAATTGGCTAAAGACAGTGCTGCCAAAGAAGCCTCAATTAAAGTAGGTGGCGCGGTGCGCTTTCAATATACCATTAATGATTATAAAGACGGTGATAAAGATCGCGGTGGGGATTTTGATTTTGATGTTTTCCGTTTAGATTTTAACGGCACTGTTGGCGATATCATATTATCAGCTCAATATCGCTGGTATCAATATATGGATGCGATACACCATGCTTACGTTGCTTATCAATTTGATGAAAACCTGCAAGGGCAAGTCGGTATAACACAAGTCCCCTTTGGTAACTTAACTTATAACTCAAACAGCTTCTTTTTTAGTACTAATTTCTACGTCGGGCTAGAAGATGATTACGATGCGGGTTTATCTTTCATTGGTGATTATGACAAACATGATATCCGTATAGCCTTCTTCAAAACCGATGAAATGGGTGGTATAGATGGCTTTGTTGGTAATAAAAACGATCGCTATTCTTACGATATTGTCGGTACAAGAAAAGCAGGGGAAGATTTATATGATACCCCGCAACAAGGACTTGCTGATGATAGTACCTTTAACCTGCGTTATGCCTACAAATTTGATAATTTTGAAGTAGGTGCCTCATTATTATCAGGTGATATTGAAGGTGAAGAGGGTAATGCGGGAGAGCATAATGCTTACGCACTGCATACTAAAGGCAACATAGATAATTTTGGTTTCATGTTTCAATATACTGATTATGAATATGATTTAGATGATAAGTCTGATTTTGTCACTGTAGGTGCTTATGCTTTTTACGATACGATTCCAGCTTCAGCTAAAATTTATAACCTAAACCTATCCTATTCTGTACCGGTAGAATTTGGTCCCATTACCAACTTAAAATTTTATAACGACTATAGTTTAATGACCGATAAATCAGGTGGCTTAAAGGAAGATACCCTGATGAATGTCACAGGTGTCATGGTAACATCGGGTAATTTATATACTCTAATTGATTATGCCATGGGAAAAAATCAACCTTTTATTGGTGGCAGCCTCGCAGGTGATAGTGATGAAATCAATAATCGTTTAAATATTAATTTTGGTTATTATTTTTAACGACCAGTTTAAGATGCTCTATGTCGATTTCACAAAGGCAATACCAAAATAAACTCGTGTGATAACTATAAATACCTGTCCATTTCTTTTACAATAAATATCTATCGTTTATCACTTTACGATAAAAAAAATAAATAACCTTACAAAGCAAAAACTTAAAACTAAAAAAAATAAATAAATATCTGGTATAAAATTTGCTCTATAATTTACAATGTGTTCTCTATGTTACTTAGGAAATTTAATGAAAAATTTCACCTTTGTTAAAAATTTATTAATCACAATATCTTTACTGTCTGTTGGCCTATTTGCTAATGCTAGTGACTTTAAGGTAGATGGTTGCTTGGGCTGCGGTAATGATAACTACACCGTTGGTTTTAATGTTGAGTTTGATATCAATGGAACACCTGCAAATGGTTTTTTATATTTAGGTGAGACTCAAGGCAGTCAATATATGTACTTTGAAATGCCCTTAGAGTTTGTTGATACTGCCTACGGAGATGAAGCGCTCGCTCATGGTTGGGCAAACAAAAAAGATCCTAGTAAAATAAGACCTTTTGACAAAATTATAGGTAGTGACCGATTAATTGGATTTAAATTCCCCAACAGTGGCAATGAAGTTAAAGTGGATATTGATGTTTTAGCTTGTACTGAAGCATGCATACAAAGTAAAAAAGCATATAAAGACAGTGATAATACCTATCAATCATCGGGGTACCAAAATACCGGTGGAAAGTCTAAATCAGATGGCGATGATTATAATAATAATGCTGATGATATTTTTGCTCAACAAGATGGTAAAGCACAAATTAAAACAACAATGGATTATAACGTTGGCTTAGAAGGATTTAACTCTTTAAATTCAGGTGCTACTGGAGCTGACGCAGGAAAATGGTTATACCATTATGGTTTTGAATTTGAATTTAAAACTAAAGTTTTTGGTGATGATATTGCCAACTTAACTAAAGATACATTGGCTAATTATTTAGTTCTTGGTGATTCTCATGCATCTAGTGGCAAAGAAGTAGATTCGCCAGATACTCATATTACTGGGCGATGTGATCCTGATTGCTTAACAACAACAACAATAACGACGACAAGTATACCAGAACCAACCTCATGGGCTATATTTGCCCTTGGCATTGTTGGTTTGTCATTGTCTCGACGCCAACGTAATTAAAGTAAATTTATTCATCAGTATTTAAATTCATTAAAAAGCACTGCAATTAGCAGTGCTTTTTTATATGCTCTACCCTACCGTATCTATTTCACCATAAAGGTTTTTTATGAAAATAAATTGCTCACGCTATTTTTCCTTTCTCTCTATATTATTTTTTATCGTTTTTTCTCTAACCGTTAGGAGTACAGAGCAAACAATTGATCAATCCCAAGCAAATGAGCATTATGAAAAGTCCTTAATTAGTTTTGAAGAGCAAGACTATCGGGCAACAATGATCCACTTAAAAAACACCTTTAAAAGTCAGACTGATCACCTAGCTGGTCGTATTCTATACGCCAAGGTATTACTCGCCCATGATAATGGCGCTGCAGCAGCAGTACAGCTAGATTATGCTAATGAATTAGGAGCTGATTTAGAGCTTATTAGGCCACTACAAGCTAAAGCGTTATTGTTCCAGCAAAAATTTAAAGCTGCATTAGCGCTAACATTACCCGGTAAAAATAGTACGAGTCTTGAAGTTGAGCTTGCCTATTTACGTGGTCAAGCGTTTCTCGGTCTAAAAAAGTTTGCCTTTGCAGAAGAAAGCTTTGACCGAGCATTAAAATTATCGCCACGCCATAACCTGGCTAATTTAGGTAAAGCGCAGGTTTTTCTTGCTCGTAAACAGTTTATATTCGCAGAGCAATATACCGATAAAGCACTTCAGGGCTATAACGTCCCAGAGCGTGCTAGAATGATCCGTGCCAAACTCTATTTAATTGCAGGAAATGCCGACGCTGCCCTAAAGCAGTTAACTACAGCAATAGAGCTTAACCCTGACTATTTAGCTGCTCGTATGGTAAAAGCTG
Source organism: Colwellia ponticola (assembly GCF_005885605.1). Lineage (GTDB taxonomy): Bacteria > Pseudomonadota > Gammaproteobacteria > Enterobacterales > Alteromonadaceae > Colwellia > Colwellia ponticola. The sequence continues at coordinate 491,979 of NZ_SZVP01000001.1, forward strand.
AAGTATTATTATCTAAAGGCGACATTGAGCTTGCTAAAGAAGATATTGACTATATTCTTGATAGAGCCCCCAAAGAGCCACAAACAAATTACCTTAGTGTGGTCGCTTCATCTAAAAAAGCTAATCCTGAAGATATTGAAGATACCTTGTCTAATATTTTAGCAACCTTAAGTGCATTACCCGACAATATTAAACAAGAAAACCCACAATACCTCTATTTAGCTGGTTACATTTTATATAAGAAAAATCGTTTAGTTGAAGCAAGTGGTTACTTTACTCAATACCTAAGCATAGTAAATGATTACCGTGCTTTAGTGATGCTGGCTGAAATTGAAATTATTCAACAGGAATTTATAAGTGCTAGAAACTTATTAACAAAAGCCAACCGTCACTTTCCAAACAATGAAACTATATTAAATTTGCTTGCAAGCAGCTTGATGAACTTAAAACAATATGAAGATGCGCAACGCTACTTTATTGAATTATTGCAAATTGATCCTAGTAACACAGACGTAGTATTGCAGTTAGCAAACTGCTTTATTGCTCAACAAAACTATAATGCTGCCATAGAGTTGTTATTAAAAATAGAAAAAGCCTTTCCTCATATGGTACCTGCTTTATTAGCATTAAATAGCAGTTTTAATAATAATAAACAATTTAATCAGGCCAGTATTCGAAGCCAAAAATTAGTAGAAATTGCGCCAGGTAATGCCTATTTTAATTTTTTACATGGAAAAAATTTAGTCAACAATAAACAGTTCTCAGATGCAAAATATTCATTTAATCAAGCCATAATATTATCAACTGAAAATATTGAAGCAAAAATTGCTTTAGCTGAGCTATTAGTTATGCAAGGTAACATAACCGAAGCAAAGAATAGCTTAGAAAAGCTACTGAGTCAGCATCCTAATAATATTGCCATTATGAAGTCATTCGCTGCATTACATTATTCAATTGAAGATTATAACAATAGTGCGCTTTGGTTAGAAAAGGTTTTAGCAGAAGATAAAGAAGATATAGACGCGTTAGTTTCTTTAGAGCAGGTCTACCGAAAAACTGGACAGTTAGACAAAATACAACTAAAACTAGAGACTTTTCTTGCCACAAAATCGAGTGGAAAATTACATGAGTTACTTGGGGGAATTTATTTAGTTCAACGTAAATATGTTCAGGCCATAGATGAATATGAACGTTATGTGGCTGTAGCTACAAACAAAGGCTACGCTTTGTCAGTATTGGCCAACGCACAGATAACAGCTAAAGATACCACGGGTGCCATTTCGTCACTAAAAAAAGCATTAGCTTGGGATGATGAAGTGGTTACTACTCATATTTTATTAACTAAATTATTAATGGCTAGCGGTAAGGTAGAAGAAGCGACTCAACAAATTAATGTTATTCGTTCAAAAGATAAGAGTGGCTCTATTGCTGACCTATTAGAAGGTGATTTATTATTTAAACAGAAAAAATATGGTGAAGCTGTACCTTTTTACCAAAGAGCACTAAGCATTAACCCTTCAACAGGAAGCGTACTGTCTTTGTATAGAACATATAAAAAGTTAAATGAACTTAACAAAGCGGAACAGCTATTAAAAAGTCAACTTGATAAAACCAAGCCAGTAGATTTAAAGTTTGTGATTGCACTAGCAGATATTTATCAGTTGCAAAAACAATATGAAAAAGCAACTAACCTTTATCATAATGCATTGCAAAGTTACCCAAACTCCCCTGCTTTGCTAAATAATATTGCTAACAACCTAATTGAGCAAGGTGACGTTAAACAAGCCATTACTTTTGCTGAACGCGCTCTAGCAATAGCTCCAAGTAATGTCACGATACTTGATACTGTGGCATGGGGACAAATGAATATAGCTAATTATGAGGAGGCTCTAACGTATTTGCGTAAAGCATTGGCAATAGATGCAAACAACAACTCAGTTAAGTATCATTTGGCTATAGTATTAGATAAACAAGGAAGACGAAAAGCAGCACAACATTATTTAATTCAAGTTGTTGAAAGCCCGTTTCCTTTTAAGAATAAAGCACAGGCGAAGGAGTTATTGGATACTTGGCTAGCGAATAATTAAAATGATATCTTGCTACATCGATATAACATCTTCAGTGTAACTCTATATATCAACAGAGTTCGGCTGCGAATAATATGCTTATTAGTAGTGGTTAAGGTTACCAGCCCCTAACCGCTACTAATAGATAGATTTTAGCCTACGTTACGCTCATAAATACAAAAATCTAATGAATAATTATTATTTTCATCGGCTGCACGTAGCTCACTACTGACCAGTGACCAATTCTCATTTTGGTAAGCAGGGAATTGAGTATCGCCCTCAATAGTCGCATCAATTTTAGTAACATACAGACGATCTGCTTTAGGTAAGCAATGAGCATAAATAGCGCCACCGCCAATCACCATAATCTCGTCCACTGCAGGTTCACCATTTGAACCATCAACTAACGCCAATGCTTGTTCAACTGAAGTCACTATATCTACGCTATCAGCGCCTTTTCCTTGTGGTAGGTATTTTTCATCACGAGAGATGACAATATTACGTCGACCCGGTAATGCTCGGCCTATCGATTCATAGGTTTTACGCCCCATAATTACAGGCTTACCTAAGGTTACTTTTTTAAAATAAGCGAGATCAGCAGGCAAATGCCACGGCATAGTATTGTCTTTACCAATTATATTATTGTTCGCAGTAGCGACTATCATCGATAAAATGGTCATTAAATAAGTCTCAAAATTATTGTGTCTATTTCTTCACTAAAGGCTGAGTAAAAGCAAAGTAAAAAACTGATAAAAAAGTAAAATAAAGCATAAAAAAAAGCACTAGCTCATAAAAATGAACAAGTGCTTAGTCTTAATAGATCATGTTATGGACGATATTCTACTTCAACATCGTAGTCATCTTCATTCCAATCGTCATCATCTAAGTCATCACTAAGGCTATGAGCGGCAATAGTTTCTTCATGATAGGTATCCCATTTGAACTCAATGTTTTTACCGTCAATGACGACTTCTTCTTCAGCAGGTAACTCTTCAATAAAAGTCATCACTTTTTGTGTTAACTCTTTAGTGCCTGTGCGATTAAAAGCAGAAATACTATGTACCTCACCTTGCCAGTCTAGGCCTGCTAAAATAGCATCGGTAATTTCTTTTGCTTCATCTTCAAAAACTAAATCAACTTTATTAAAGACAATCCAACGAGGCTTACCAGCAAGCTTTTCATTATGCTGCTCTAACTCGCTAATAATCACTTTAGCATTTTCTAAAGGATCTGAACCATCCGCAGGTAAAATATCAATAACGTGTAATAAGATACGACAACGCTCAAGATGCTTTAAGAATTGCGTTCCTAAACCTGCGCCGTCTGCTGCGCCCTCGATAATACCTGGGATATCAGCGATAACAAAGCTGCGCTGCATATCTAAACGTACAACGCCTAAATTAGGTACTAACGTGGTAAATGGATAGTCAGCTACTTTAGGTGTTGCTGCTGACACACTACGAATTAATGTTGATTTACCTGCATTCGGTAAACCTAACAGTCCCACATCAGCAAGTAGTAATAATTCAAGTTTAAGATTACGAATTTCGCCTGGTGTACCATCAGTTCTTTGACGAGGGGTACGGTTAGTACTACTTTTAAAACGTAAGTTACCTAAACCATGCCAACCGCCTTTAGCAACCAGTAATTTTTGGCCTTTGTGTGTTAAGTCACCTATTTGCTCACCGGTATCTTGATCGATAGCGCGGGTACCTACAGGTACTTTTAGCACTAAATCGTCCGAGCCTTTACCGGTGCAATTTTGCGGTTGACCATTTTGGCCACGCTTAGCACGATGAAAACGTTCAAAACGATAATCTATTAAAGTATTTAAACCTTCGTCGGCAATTAAGTAAACATCACCGCCATCGCCGCCATCACCGCCATTAGGGCCGCCAAACTCGATAAATTTTTCTTTACGGAAACTGACACAGCCGTTTCCGCCATCGCCCGCTTCAACTCTGATCTCAACTTCATCAACAAATTTCATGGAATCTCAATAACCCTAATATGGTCGTTCTTGTGCAATTTTCACTAGTATAAACTATTTTTGACTGACTCGATAACATAGCTAAAAAAATCGTCAAAAAAAAACTAAAAAAAAACCTCGCTAGGAAGCGAGGTTTTTATAAGTCACAGTATTAATTAGTCAGCGATAATGCTAACGAACTTACGACTTTTTGGACCTTTAACTTCAAATTGTACTTTACCATCAGATAAAGCAAATAAAGTGTGATCTTTACCGATACCCATGTTGTTACCAGCATGGAAACGAGTACCACGTTGACGAACAATGATGTTACCAGCTAAAACAGATTCGCCACCGAAGCGCTTAACACCTAGGCGTTTTGCTTCTGAATCGCGACCATTTCGTGTACTACCTGCAGCTTTCTTATGTGCCATGTCAAAATGCTCCTATTAGCCGTTAATACCAGTAATTTTCACTTCAGTGAACCATTGACGATGGCCCGCTTGTTTACGTGAATGCTTACGACGTTTAAATTTAACAATGGTCACTTTGTCAGCGCGAGCTTGATTAACAACCTCAGCAACAACTTTACCACCAGCAACGTAAGGCGCGCCTACATTGATGTTATCGCCATTAGCGATCATTAAAACGTTATCAAATTCTACTGTTGCGCCTACTTCAAGCTCAAGCTTTTCTAGACGAACTGTTTGTCCTTCGGTTACACGATGCTGTTTACCACCGCTTTGGAATACCGCGTACATAGCTACTCCGTACTGCGTCATATATTTGTGACGCTAATTTTATAAAATATAGGGCGCGAATTCTACGTGAAGAACATAATAAGGGCAAGTCTTAAAGTGATCATTTATTAACTTTATTATTGTTTTATGCTTTTACATTATTTTTCATCTAAGAATGGCAACAAAGCCACTAGAAAACTACTTTTGCATAAAATTTAGTGTAAACTTTAGAGTTCATAACTAACTGAATACTTTTGATTAGCCATTAATCAAATAGCGAACAAAATAGCGAACTAAAAGTGGTATGGGCAATAAAGTAAATATTAAAGCAATACAAGCATTAGCGCAGGATGATATGACCGCAGTAAATGATCTTATTTACGATCAATTACAATCCGATGTTGCACTAATTAATCAACTTGGTATCTATATTGTTAACGCAGGCGGTAAACGCATGCGACCTATGTTAACAGTGCTTGCTGCCAGAGCGCTTAACTATCAAGGTGAAAAACATTGGGAAATAGCCGCTATTATTGAGTTTATTCATACGGCCACCCTGTTACATGATGATGTTGTCGATGAGTCCAACATGCGTCGCGGCAGAGAAACCGCGAACGCACTCTTTGGTAATAGTGCTAGTGTTTTGGTCGGTGATTTTCTTTATACCCGATCTTTTCAAATGATGACTAAATTAGGCAATATGCGCATTATGGATATTTTATCTGATGCCACTAATATTGTTGCCGAAGGTGAAGTATTACAGTTAATGAACTGTAATGACGCGAGCACCACTGAAGAAAGCTATATGCAGGTCATTTATTGTAAAACAGCTAAGTTATTTGAAGCCGCAACACGCCTCGCAGCGATAGTGTCTGATCAGGATGAAAAAACTGAACAAGCCATGGCCGATTACGGTAAATACCTTGGTACTGCATTCCAGTTAGTTGATGACATTATGGATTACACTGCGGATGCTAAAGGCATGGGTAAAAATGTTGGTGATGATCTTGCTGAAGGCAAGCCGACCTTACCGTTGCTTTATGCAATGAAGCATGGCAATAGCGCTCAACAGCAGTTAATTAAAGAAGCCATTGAATTAGGTAATGGTATGGATAACCTTGAATTAATTCTAGCCGCTATGGAAGAAACAGGGGCATTACGTTATACCCAAAAAATAGCAGAGATAGAAGCAGATAAAGCGATAAAATCATTGGATGTTATTGCTGATAGCGAGCAAAAACAAGCACTGATTGCTTTAGCGCACATTGCTGCTAACCGCAGTGCTTAATTTAAGCCGTTTGCTATAACACTCGACAAGTAACCTTCTAAAGCCTATAAAGTAAAGTACATAAAAAACCGCTTATTGACTATATCAATAAGCGGTTTTTTATTAATACTAATACTAATACTAAAGCAGTTTATTAAATACTCAATAAAAAAGGTTCACACCTTAAGTATGAACCTTTATGTAAAGTACTTGTAAAAGTAACGATAGAATTAAGCGTTGATGAAATCAACACCTTCTTTAATGTCTGCGTTTAGTGTGGCTAACATATCGTTTTTAGCTTTTTCTTCAAATGCTGATAACTTACCGTATGGTAAAATTTCAGCTACACCATTAACGCCTAAACGAACAGGGTGAGCGAAGAAGTCAGCATCGCCGCCATCAACATCTACGTAAGCGTAATCTACAACATCTTCACCTTGTAAACCTTTAACTAAAGATAAACAGAAACGAGCAGCAGCGGCGCCCATAGATAACGTAGCTGAACCACCACCTGCTTTAGCATTAACAACTTCAGTACCCGCATTCTGGATACGTGGCGTTAACGCTGCAACTTCTTCTTCAGAGAATGTTACGCCTTCAACTTGTGAAAGAAGTGGTAAAATAGTTGTACCTGAATGGCCGCCAATAACCGGTACTTTCACTTGTGAAACGTCTAAGCCTTTAAGTTCAGCAACAAAGGCTTCACTACGGATAACATCTAATGTTGTTACACCAAAAACACGGTTTTTGTCGTAAGTACCCGCTTTTTTGAATACTTCTGCAACAATTGGCACAGTGCCGTTTACTGGGTTAGTGATAACACCCACTAACGCTTTAGGACAATTAGCCGCAATGCCTTCTGCTAAAGTTTTGATGATTCCAGCATTTACTGCAAATAAGTCTGCTCGGTCCATACCTGGCTTGCGTGGCATGCCCGCTGGAATAATAACAATATCTGCGCCTGTTAATGCTTTGTCTAATGCATCAACACCAAAGCCTTCAACAGTAACCGCTGTAGGGATGTGTGATAAATCAACAGCAACACCAGGAACAACAGGTGCAACGTCATATAATGACAACTCAGAACCTGCTGGTAGTTGCGTTTTTAATAGTAATGATAATGCTTGACCAATACCGCCTGCGGCGCCTAAAACAGCTACTTTCATGTGACTTCTCCAAAACTAAGGGGTTATTTGTTGTAAAATTAATCGTTGAAATAATATTCGAGTAAATACGTTAATTTTTTGCTGAACAAAAGATATAGTATAACTAAGTAAAAAACAATTTTTATAAACTTATAGTCGGTATTAACTTCCCGTATAATGTTACCATAATGTTTATGCTACGTTATTGATTTTAAAAAGTTACATCATTCTTAAAATTAAAACTTTGCTTAAATACATTGCTAATTCCAGCTGAAACCTGCATCTACATGTGATTTGGGTATATACTAGCGTTATTTATATTGATTACAAACGCCACTTTAGTCTATTACGGGTTGATTTTGCATTATGAACGGTTTACAAAAACAAGAAGCACTAGTACAAGCATTTAAAGATTTATTGAAACAAGAGCAATTTGGCTCTCAAGGTGAAATTGTTGATTCATTGAAAGCCAATGGCTTTGATAACATAAGTCAATCAAAAATATCTCGCATGCTAAGCAAGTATGGCGCGGTAAGAACGCGAAATGCGCGCCAAGAAATGGTTTACTGCTTACCTGCTGAGTTAGGCGTGCCTACAGCACAAAGTCCGCTAAAACAGCTTGTTTTAGAGATAGAGCATAATGGCGTGATGATTATTTTACAAACCAGCCCTGGTGCTGCTCAACTCATCGCTAGGCTACTTGATAGTTTAAGTAAAAGTGATGGGGTGCTGGGTACTATTGCCGGTGATGATACTATTTTTATTGCCCCGAGTGACGTGAGTAAAATTGATGAAACCATCAAAAAATTGGAGGAGCTGTTCTCAAAAAACCTAGCTTAAAACTAGCTTAAGTTTAACCTAAATTTACGCTTAGATTAAACACCGGACAATACGATAGCACACTACACGGCTGCCTTATTGATTACTTGTTTTATACTACTTAATAACAATTGCTTGGTGATGGGCTTAGGTATGTGTAAGTTCATTCCTGCTGCTAAGCTTTGCTGTTTATCTTCATCTCTAGCATGGGCTGTCATCGCTATAATAGGTAAATCCTGATACTGACTTTGTGCTCTAATTTTTTTCGTTGCGCTAAGCCCATCCATAATAGGCATCTGAATATCCATTAACACCACATCAAATTGTTGTTCTGCTAAAATAGCTAACGCGCTTTGGCCATTATCAGCAATGCTCACCTTCGCCTGTAAGTTTAATAATAGCTCTTTGGCTACTAATTGATTAACCAAGTTATCCTCCACTAATAACACGGTAACACCTTGTAGGTTTTCCTCATTACTGGTTAATAACAAGATGTTGTCACTCTTTACGGCAATTTTATCGGTTAATTTTTCTTGGTAACGTGTATTATCAGTACTTCCTATCTGACTATTTTTTTGTGGTGTCATCTCATTTACTGTTTCATCTTTATTCACTAAAGCTTGAGATATTTGGTCAAGCGTATAACGAAACAGCGGTTTATCAATTAATAAGTAGGTGCTAGGTAACTTCGCTAAATCGATACTAGTTTTATTACTCAACGCAGGTTGGCATAAGCAAAGTAATGTAAACTCAGCTAAGGGCATCATTGAGCCGTTATGATGTTGTTGCTTAACAAAGTCAGCTTCTTCAATCAGTAATACGCTATTGGCAACTACCTCTATTTGACATAAAGCTTCCACATTGGGAATGTCATGTAATACCCAGCCCATCTTGGTAATACTATTAATAAAGCTTATCGAAAGTTCTTGATTAATTGCATAAATAGTTACGTTAGTGACCAACGGCTTAGCTAACTCTGCGGGTAAATTAACTAAACGTGAATCGCTTGCCGGTTGTTCTGAAGGTAAAACCAATTGCAGTGGCAAAACAAAACTAAGTTCACTGCCCTGTCCTAATTGACTAGTAAGGTTGATTTCTCCTCCCAACAATTTAATAATTTGCTGACAAATAGATAACCCTAAACCAGAACCGCCATATTTACGGGTCATTGACTCATCAGCTTGACTAAAGGCAGTAAATAAATGTCCTTGATTATCACTAGCGATACCAATTCCGGTATCAATAACGCGAAAGCGCACCTTAGCGACATTATCTTTTATTAAAGGCGCATCAATAAGTAAACTAATTTGACCTTGCTCAGTAAATTTAATGGCATTATTTAATAAATTAGCAAGCACTTGTATTAAACGCATTTCATCACAAATAACATTACTAGGAACATCGGGACTTATATCAACAATGACTTTAACGCGCTGGTGATCAACATTACCAATATTAAGCTTTAAGGCTTTATTAATAATAATCGGTAAGTTAACAGGCTCTTGTCTAACAATCATTTTACCCGCTTCAATTTTAGATAAGTCTAAAAGCTCATCAACAAGGTGTAATAACGTCGATGAGGCACTTTGTGCATTAACTAAGTAATGTTGTTGACGGGGATCTAAAGTAGTATGCGCTAATAAGTCCATCATGCCTTGCATCGCATTAATAGGGGTTCTTACTTCATGACTCATATTAGCCAGAAATTGAAGCTTAACTCGGTTAGCATACTCGGCTTGATCTTTGGCTTTTTTCAGGGCTGATTGCGTTGCTTGTTGTAGCGTAACATCATGAAAAATACTGATAGTACCAAGAATATTACCTTGGTCATCGGTAAATTGATTACAGAAACCTTGATATATATAATCACCCGCTTTAATTAATGCTTGCTGCGGATAAATATCATTATTATCAGCATTTAAACGGTTAACTTCTTCTGCTAAAGGTGCGGGCATAAAAATAACAGATTTACTGCCTAACATTTGCTCGACTGAATGCTGAGTTAAACGCTCAAACGCTTTGTTACAGCCCATCAATAAGCCCTTTGGATCATTAAATACAATTAATTCAGGAATAGCATTCATCACAGAAAGCAATAAAGCATAGTCACGTTGATGCTTGGCACTACTCTCTTGCAACGCTTGTGTTTTTTCAATAACACGACTGTCTAATACATCATTTTGCTCAGTGAGTTGTAGTAGCAAACTTCGGTTTTGAGTAAATATATCTTCAACTACTTGAAACCAATGTAACCAGTCTGCCGTAGGTGTTACCTTACCGGGATCCCCCTCCGCGCAGTATTGAATATGATTAATAAACTCTGTAGTGGGCTTAATAAAGGTACGCTTTGTCATAGTATTTATTAGCATAAGAAATGCTAATAAACCGATAAATAACATGACGAAAACAAACATAAAATCACTGTACTGCGGTGCTGAAAAATTCTCATAGCGTTGATACTTTAACAAGGTCCAATCATTAATCGCCAACACTTGCTTTTCAATAAGCCAATCACCTAAATGTTCACTGTCACCTACTTTAGCCAGGGCTTGGGCATTAAGCCCTTGTAAGGATTTAGGTAACAGATCTTGCCAAGAGGCACGGTAGCTTAATGATTCTTTTCCTCGGCGTTTTGAAAGAAGGATATCATTATTATTATTATATAAAAGTAACCCTTGTTCATTGGAGTCTAACTCTGGCAAATTAGCATGCAAGCGCGATAAATTAATATCAATCACGACCGAGCCTAGCAGCTTATTTTGATGAAAAACACCGGTACCTAATGAGGCATTCATACCACTACCTGCTGCATCAAGGTAGGGAGGTGACCACAATACACGATTATCTTTAACTGTTAATGACTGCATCATTTGATTATGAGGTCTAGCTAAGGTTTTTTTATTAAACTGCCATATTTCACGGTCAACCCAAGGGTAAATACTCACAAAATTATCAAAGGAAATATAATAAAACCACGTGGCTTCTTTGAGAATGTTTTGTGCGGCAACAAATGCCGGCGTTAGTGCATTCGCCATAGCAATTTCTTGTTTTTTCAGTGTATCAAACTGACTTATTTCCCCTAAACCAGTAATGTTACTGCTTAAGCGTTTTCCTTGCTTAATAACATCATGTAGCGGTTTATTTAAATAAAACAACTCACCTTGTTGTGATAAACCAGGCATAGGAATATTTATTTCGTTAGGATGTTTGAGAATATACTCAGCAAACGCTTGTATCCCAACAACGGCTTGAACACTTTGCTCTAAAATATTATTAAGTTGTTGAGCCTCTTGCTTTAGCTCAAGTAAGCTTTGCTGTTTGTGCTGTGAAATTTGGTTGAAATATCGAAGTGAGGCAGCAGAAAAAGCAACCAAAATAATAACAATAAATGCCACAACAATAGTGATGTTATAGCGTCTAAAGACTGTATTGATGCCCGTTTGGTGATGCACTGAAAGACCTTAAGTTTTGTTTCAATAAAAGTTAAAAATAATTAGGAGGAAATTAAAGCAAAACCCAAAGTGGCTATATTTAAAACGTCAGCCATACGGTTTATATCAAAGACGACTAAGGTGGTAGTGTTATTTAAAATGAGGTCTGAAGTGTTATGGTTCAACATAATATCAACTCTATTGGGTATTGAACCTATGTCGTTCATATATGACTTAGGCACCTATGCATAGAATTTTAGCATCATAGACACCTATCATCATAAATTAACGTATTTTAATTAATGTAATTAACTTATCTAAATCTTCTTAGTAAAGCTAAGTGACTTAACATTATTTTTGCGTACTTATTTTTGCGTACTAAAGTAGGCGGCAATATCGGCAATATCTTGATCACTTAAATTAGCCGCTTGTGGTGTCATCATCGCTGACATTCCGCCAGCTCTTTCACCTGAACGGTATGCTTTGAGAGCACTTTCAAGGTAGTTAGCATGTTGCCCGGCTAAATTAGGATAAATATTAATCGCTGAATGGCCAGTGGCGCCATGACAAGCAGCACACATGGCTACTTTTTTTGCACCAGCTTTAGCATCTCCTGTTGTCGCTGCATGAGCAACTCCTGTTTGCATCATTAAAAACGTTAACGACATAAAAGTAAGTGCAGTTATCGATTGCTTTATCATTATCTTGGTTCCTTTTTCTTTTTCAACATAAATTAATATTCATGAAATTAATAATTTTTAATATTTATTAATTGTTAAAAAATTAATTTTACAAAATTGACTTTACAAAAATAAGCTATTACACCTATTAACATTAGTATGTCAATAAATTCATTGCAAGCATTATTAACTGCACTTGATTTGGCATCTTAATTGGTATGTTATTGTCTATATTTTCCATATGTTTTACATTATTTTCACATGTAAACCCGACAAGCTGTTATAGACTCATAAAGATGCTAATAGCGTGCATAACCGTATTTGTTAGTGATACTTATTTTACATTAATTAAAAAAATTTGACGGCAGGTGCACAATCACTCATTGGTAATTTATCGTTATTGTCTACCCTTTATTAACTATATTTCAGTTATCGGTTAGTCGACGACGAACGTTGATTAGGAGAATGGTATGGAAATGGGGAAAATAAAGCGCCGCGACTTTCTTAAAGGCTTAGGCGTTGCTGGCACAGGTGTTATGCTTAGCAATAAAAGTTGGAGCCTCAATCGCTTAGAACCTATAGGCAATACCTTAGCTAAAGAATATCCTTATCGAGGCTGGGAAGATTTATACCGTAATGAATGGACCTGGGACTCAATAGGTCATGCCGCTCATTGTATCAACTGTATGGGCAACTGCGCGTGGAATGTCTACGTTAAAGACGGCATTGTTATTCGTGAAGAACAAATAGCTAAATACCCGCAAGTTAATGCCAAGGTTCCTGATGCTAATCCTAGAGGTTGTCAAAAAGGTGCTATTCACTCTACCTCAATGTATGAAGCAGACCGCTTACGCTATCCTTTAAAGCGTGCTGGCGAACGTGGTGAAGGTAAGTGGCAACGTATCTCTTGGGAACAAGCCACCGAAGAAATTGCCGATAAGATCATCGATATTTTTGTTAAATACGGCCCAGGTAAACTCAAAACACACCAAGGCTCTGGTAACCAAACCATGGTCCGCCAATCCGGTCCAAACCGATTTGCTTCTCTCGTTGGTGGTATTCAGCTTGATGGCTTTACCGTCGTGGGTGATTTAAATACTGGCGCGCATTTAGCCTACGGTAACCCACTAGAGAGCTTTACTTCTGACGCTTGGTTTGATGCCGATTATATAATGCTAGGTATGATTAACCCCAATGCGACTCGTATTCCTGACGCCCATTATATATGGGAAGCTAAATATAATGGTGCGCGCATTACCAGTACAGCCCCAGATTATAACCCTAGCTCTATTCACACTGACTTATGGATGCCTATTAAACAAGGCTCAGATCCGTTTTTAGCCATGTCCTTTGTACACGTTATTATTGAAGAAAAACTCTTTAAACCTGCGTTTATGAAAGAACAAACTGACTTGCCCATATTAGTACGCCTTGATAATGGCAAAATGTTGCGTGAAGCCGATTTAGAAAAAGGCGGATCAGAAGAAGTGTTTTATCATTGGGATTTAGTCACTAAAAAAGCGGTAAAAGTCAAAGGTTCAATGGGCGATAAAACTAAAACCTTAAAGCTAGGCGATGTTGATCCCGCGATTGAAGGAACCTTTACGGTTAAAGGTATCAAGGTCACTACCGTTTTTGAACAAGTTAAAAAAGAAGCAGCAAAATACGCCCCAGAAAAGACCCAGGCAGACACTAATATACACCCTGATATTGTCCGCCAAGAAGTGCGCCACTTAGCTAAGGCTAAAAAAGCTATTATCATGCTCGGCTACATTACCTCAAGTTATTCTAACTGTATTTACATTGGCTGGGGCTATGCGCTTGCGCTAGCACTTACTGGTCATGGTGGTCGCACTGGTGGCTTAGATACCTCTTGGGTGGTTTGGAACCATCCATTGTGGGGGGAACTCGCTAACTTTGAATACAAAAAATCAGCTCGCTATGAAGCCGGTGGTTTAGGTGAGTTTATACGCGGCGGTATGATGCAAGGCGCTCGAACCGTGTTCGATAACGCTAAACTCAAAAAACGCGTCGGCTTCGATCTCGATGAAATGGAAGACATGATGAACGAGTCAATGGATAAGGGGTGGATGCCTTATTACGGTGAAGTTAAAGGCATGATTTCAATTGCTGATAATACCTTTCGCCGTAATAAAATGTCAAAAACATACCGTGAAGAACATCTTCGCCAAGCCAGTGAGTTATTTGTTGATATTAACGTACGTATGGACTCAACCGCTGAGTGGGCTGATTATGTACTGCCTGCAGCAAGCCATTACGAAGCTTGGGATATACGTACCCAGGGCTATCATCGTTTTGCCAATATATTTACTCGCTCGGTCGAGCCAGTTGGCGAATCAAAGCCTGACTGGGATATCATGGTGTTATTGACTAAAAAAATTCAAGAACGTGCTATTGCCCGAGGTATTGGCCCAATACCTGATGGTGATGTTACTCGTGATTTACATACCATTTATGATGACTTTACTAAAAACGGCACACTAAATACTGATTATGATGTTGCTAAACATATTGTAGAAAACTCACCGGAGTTCGGCGGTGTCAGCTTAGAAGATGCAGGAAAGCGCGGCTTTATTGTGATGAACGAGCATGCGGGTTTAAACCAACCGTTAAAACCAGACGAGCCCTATAATCCCTTTACTGCACAAACAGATGGTAAAAAGCCTTACGAAACACTCACTGGACGTATTACTTTTTATTGTGATCATCCGCGCTTTGAAAAACTCAACTCAATGGTGCCAACGGCTCGCTCTCATGCTGGTGCAGGTGCATCTAACTACCCGCTTGAGTTTTACTCACCACATGCGCGTTGGGGTATTCACTCAAACTGGCGAAGCAATAAATACCTATTAAGGTTGCAGCGCGGTGAGCCTAATATTTATATTAATCCTAAATTAGCAGCACAACGGGGAATTAAAGATGGCGATCGCGTGCGCATGTTCAATGCTGTCGGTGACTTTTTTGCGCAAGCGAAATTTTATCCTAGTATTCCTGTTAATTCAATTATGATGGAACATGGCTGGGAGCCACACCAATATATTCAACGTAAAAACATGAATATGTCACATGCTACTTTCTTACAACCGCTAGAGTTAGTTGGTGGGTGGGGACACCTTAAGTTTATTTACGCTAAGTGGAACGCCAATCAAGTGATTCATGAAAATAGCTACGATGTCGAATTAGCTAAACTTGAAGATATTACCGACCCGAGATTGCTCAAGGGGAATAAATAATGACTGTTAAACGCCAACTCAGCATGGTTTTAGATTTAAATAAATGTATAGGCTGTCAAACCTGTACTGCCGCTTGTAAATTGATGTGGACTAACCGTAACGGTCGCGAGCATATGTACTGGAACAACGTCGAGACCATGCCCGGTAAAGGTTACCCAAAAGACTATCAACAAATGGGTGGTGGTTTTGATAAAGATGGTGCGCTACGTTTAGGTCGACAGCCCAGCCAAGAAGATTATGGCATTCCGTGGGAATACAACTATGAAGAAGCCCTAATGACTGGCACTGACCCATGGTTACGCCCTAATGTTAAACCTACCTGGGGCGCTAACTGGGATGAAGACGAAGGTGAAGGTGATTATCCTAATAGTTACTATTTCTATCTTCCGCGTTTATGTAACCACTGTGCAAACCCTGCCTGTTTGGCCGCTTGTTCACGCAATGCTATTTACAAGCGCCAAGAAGACGGCATTGTACTGGTTGACCAAGAGCGCTGTCGTGGCTATCGCTATTGTGTTAATGCTTGCCCATACAAAAAAATATATTTTAATGAACAAATATCTAAATCAGAAAAATGTATTTTCTGCTATCCGCGCATTGAAAAAGGTTTACCTACCGCCTGTGCACAACAATGTGTTGGCCGTATTCGCTGGATTGGTTATCGTGATGATGAAGCAGGACCGATTCATTTATTAGTAGAGAAATATAAGGTGGCGCTACCGTTGCATGCTGAATGGGGCACACAACCTAATGTATTTTATGTACCGCCCTCCTCCCCACCTAAAATTGGTCCTAATGGTGAAGAATTAGACGAGTCACGTATACCACTGTCTTATCTGGAGAGCTTATTTGGTCCACGCGTTGGCGAGGTATTAGAAACATTGGCTGAAGCTCGCCAGTTAAAAGCTGACGGTAAAGAAAGTGAATTAATGGATACTTTAATTGGCTTTAAGCACGCTGAAATGTTCAAACTGAGCTAAGGATGGCAAAA
The DNA here is from genome assembly GCF_005885605.1 of Colwellia ponticola. Lineage (GTDB taxonomy): Bacteria > Pseudomonadota > Gammaproteobacteria > Enterobacterales > Alteromonadaceae > Colwellia > Colwellia ponticola. The sequence goes on from NZ_SZVP01000001.1 coordinate 508,341, forward strand.
TGATTGATATTATTTCACCTTTAACGCGACAACGTGAAGCGCAGGTTACTGAACCTCGCGAAACAATTTATCACCTTAGTGCTGTTACGTTTGCTTATCCACTCAAAGAAACTCAACAAGCACTTGAAGAAGGTCGTTTACAAGGTTCTTTTAGTCATGCTTGGGTAGCTTCAGGTGAACAACCTTGGCCAGAGCTTAACGCAAGCAAAGACTTACATAGTTTAGAAGTTGGCTACATGGCTACCTTTATCCATGGTCATCGCGGAAAACCCAGAGTGCCTTTAGTAGCGAGCGCCTATCCACAATTAATTGCAGGACAAACACCTGGCGCTTTTATGCTCAACGTACAGGCCTTTTATAGTCACTTTGGTTTAAAAGCCGCGGTTGACGATGAAGGGATAAAAGATGAGCCAGACCATGTAGTGACCATGCTAGAGTTTTGTGCACTACTATGTCATTTAGAACTTAAAGCATTAGTCGGTGGTCGCGATACCAGTACTTTTCGTCGTGCCCAGCGTGACTTTTTAGCGCGATACCTAATTCCTATGCTACGCATACTTAGAGGGACTTATGCTAAAGAGAGTCACTACGAATTAGATGCTACTTTAGCGTACCTAATTACAGTATTACCCGATTGGGCGAGCGCTCAACATCGCGCCTTAGAAGATCAAGTAGGTCCAAGCTCAAAATCAACTACTGAAAATACTTCAGTGGCCTCTGCCAATCAGTCTATGTGGACTTGAAAGGTCACACTAAGTGAGGAATAAGTAATGAACGTTAATCTTATTGTAAAAAGTTTTTTAACGCTAGCGTTAGCGGTGAATATCAATTATGCCTGGGCAGAAGATAACGAATTAAACCCTAACATTACCGAGGTAAAACCAGGAGATACGGTAAAAGTATCGCGCATCCCAGGGACTATTTACTTACGTACCCAAAACGATCCTGATGACCTTATTTGGGATCGCTTACCTATGTATCATACTAATTTACTGACTGCGCCACCGGTGCATCAATCAGTTAAGTTGCGCTTTGATGAAGGAGCTACTCTCAGTAAGCGTATTTACTTTCAAGTCGCGCAATCTAGTGAGCGCTTTTATATCCGTTTGCGCTGGAAAGACGCCACACAAGATCGTACGACGACCGTTGATGCTTTTCGTGATGGCGTAGCAGTACAATTTGCGATTAATAACGCTGACACTTCTTACATGATGGGATCTGGTCCCAAAAATCCAGTCAACATTTGGTATTGGCGTGCAGATACCGATAAGGTTGCTGATTTAGCGGCAGGTGGCTTTGGTAGTACCACGACCTTACCTGTGCAAGCGGTAAGTGGTGCTAGCTCGTATATACTTGATCAGATCCCTGAAGATAATGCTTGGCATGTAGTCATGTCTCGACCTTTAAAAGTTAACGGTAAGTATGATGTTAACTTTCAACGTCCAATTGTGCCAATGGGCTTTGCCGTATGGCAAGGCAGCGATGAAGAGCGAGACGGTAATAAACGCGTAACCCATACTTGGATCAAGTTAGATACTGGCTATACTACAGCGAGCGTTTCTAAAAAATAGTTTCTAAAATAAGGATACAGCATGTCGGTTTCTCATTATCCAGAGCGCGATCCATTAGCCTTAACACCAGCAGATTGTGGCCGAGGCCACGCCTGTCAATTTTGCCCTGAAGAAGGGGAATGCAAATTAGACAAAGGTCATCATGAAAAGCGCTTGATTGAAGCGAGGCTAGCTGACATTGGCCAAATTATTATGGTAATGGCTAATAAAGGTGGCGTAGGGAAAAGTACCGTCTCGGCCAACGTTGCCGCTGGACTTGCTGCGCAAGATTATCATGTTGGTGTCGCTGATGCTGATATTCATGGTCCAAATCAAAGCCGATTTTTTGGTTTTGTTGGTGAGCGCGTACGCTTAAGCAATAAAGGTTTACCGCCACAGGCCTTTACTTATAAAGGTATTAAACATCCTGTTAAGGTAGGCTCATTAGCTTTTATGATGCAAAGTGACGACACGCCTATTGTTTGGCGCGATGCTTACAAGCATGACTTTATGCATCATTTAATAGGATCTTTTGACTGGGGACCGCTAGATTTTTTAATCATAGATATGCCGCCGGGCACAGGGAATGAGCTGATCACCTTAGCTGATATGCTAGAAGGTCATGACGTAGCCGCTTTATTGGCGACAACACCACAAGAAGTTGCCCTGATGGACAGTCTAAAAGCCGTACGGTTTTGCCAAGATCGCAAATTACCAATCATTGGTGTTGTTGAAAACATGGCAGGGGTAACTTGCCCGCATTGTCGCGGTGAATTTCATGTATTTCCACGTTCTCACTTAGCCGCAGCACTTAGCGCAGCAGGTGTTGAGTCACTCACACAAATTCCGTTGTCATTGGCATTATCTAGTGGTTCAGATACCGGTGTTCCAGTCGTATTATCAGCCCCTAAAGGCCCGGAAGCACTTGCCTTTGCGCCAGCGATAGCGGCTTGTCGTGCTCATGCTGATTCAGTATTTGCTGAAGCAGCGGCGCAATCTTTACACGACTTAACGCAAGCTGGACTTGATTCACCTGAGTTAACACAAGCACTGAACGCTGTTCCTCCTAAGCAGCGTAAGGCTTTACGCGAACAACTCAATACTATGCTAGGTGCACCAGCAGGCACTGATGTCAAACCAGATCATTAATAAGAAAAATCAAGTTCTTATGGCAAATATGTGATAACCAAATGAGTTAGTGTGCAGCAGCGCTAACGATAATCATCCCGCTATTTTTTAATGAGTACACATCCATGACAGAACCTCTTACTAAAGATAGACGCCGTTTTTTCAATCAATTTCTAAACATAGATAAAAATGTACCTAATAAAGCCCCGTGGCACAGAGTACCCGAGGTAGGAGCAGGAGACGGCGATGTGCTGTGGTCTGGGTGGGCGGGTAACGGTGAGTTATTTGTTGTGGGGGATGAAGGTATGGTATTACATTACACAGGCACTGCTGATCAAGCAGGTGATTTGTGGCAACAAATGACCTTACCTGTACGCCAGCCGCTACATGGTATTTGGGGTGCCTCTGCTAATAATCTATACGCTGTCGGCTGGATGGGTACACTGCTTCATTACGATGGTCAGCAATGGCATCACCTTAGCGGTGGTAAAATAGATGAAAAAACCGGTAAATTTCAAGCCTGCCAAGAAAACACCCCCTTATTTGCTATTGACGGCAGCGCTAAAGGCGAAGCATGGGCAGTAGGCGACGACGGCGTTATTTTACATTTTGATGGTAAAAAGTGGCAATTAGAACAAAGTCCGACCAGTATTAATTTACGTGCAGTTGCCTGCGCCGAAGATCAAACGGTATACGCCATTGGTGGTGAAGGCACTGTATTACAGCGTAATACTAACGGACAATGGTTACAGCTTGAGTGTCAGCTCAGTTCAGGATTTCAAGCTATGCTTATTATGCCTGATGGTAGTCTCTTACTAGGTGGCGGTCGTTATTTTATTGATCAAGGCGGCTTTCGTGGTGAGTTAGTCCATTATAAGGACGGCGAATTTCATGCGCTTGATTTTGAGCAATCGATGCCACGCATAAGAGCACTGAAATCTTATAAAGACGGCGTATTGATTGTCGGTGACCAAGGACATTTATATTACTTAAACGGTTTACGCTTAGATAAGCTAGAAAGTAATAGTCATCATGATTTAATGGACATCATTGTACTACCTACCGGAGAAGCGATAGTGGTTGGTGACTTTGGCACTATTATGACAGCGGCCGAAGATTTCACTAAAGCCCTAGCGCCACCACCTAAAGCAGTTGAAGTAAGCCCTTGGCAAGCAATGGAAACACAAAATACCCGTCAACTTTGGCAGGTAAGTGAAGGCGTTAACGGTAATTGCTACGCATGTGGTGAAGCGGGTACTGTTTTGCGCTTAACTGATTTAACTAATGATTGTTGGGAAACACTACCGCCACCCAGTGATTTAGCCGTACATTGTGTTTGGGATAGTGGCAATGGTTTGTTTGCCGCCGGTCAACTGGGTCGTATCTATCGCTTTGGTGGACAAGAATGGACACTACATTTTGATTTGCACTTAGATATTACTATTCTCGCCATGTGGGGTAGCAGCCCGAACTCTATTTATGCCGTAGGTGACGAAGGTTTAATACTACATTTTGATGGTTTGAACTGGCAACGCATGGCAAGTGGTACTAAATCGGCATTATATGGTCTGTGGGCGTGGGATAATGAACATTTGCTCGCCCCAGGTGATTTTGGTCTTATACTTCGCTATAACGGGACAGAATGGGCAGAGTTTAACGTGGGTACTGAAAACTTTCTTTATGGTGCTTGGGGTGACAGTCTCACTAATATTTATAGCGTTGGCTTATCAGGTACCTTGGCACATTTTAATGGTCAACGCTGGCAACAAATGGCCACTCGCCTTAGAGAAGATCTTCTTTCAATATCAGGCTCTGAAAAAGCCGGCGCTTATGCTGTTGGTACGCGTGGCTGTGTGCTTCGTTTAGACCACGGACAATGGCTTAGAGAAGAAAGTGGTAGCAGTGCAGGTTTACGTTCGGTATGTGCCACCCAAAGCGGCGTTGTTTACGCAGTAGGGGATAAAGGCACGATATTACAAAGAAAATAAGACGGCTAAAGTAGCTAAAAATAACGGCTTGCTTAATCAAAGCGCGGGAGTAACAAAATATTGCCGCGCTTTTAATCCATAATCACTACATAATAACTGATTGGCTAAAGCCAAGCTTATACCAATTCTATTAAATTTATTCCCAACTCAGAGCTGTATTAGCGAGCTTAGAACAAGCAAAATTTGTTAAGTATAGTGATACCAATCTCACTAACTATGTGATCATTTCTACTGGTTAAAACAACCAACTACTGCGTTATTTATTTTATAATTAGAACAACTAGTTATTAAAATAAATGCCTTGTATTTGGCTATTTTTTCCTGCGTATAAAGTAGATCGCCTAATTAATGAAACTGGTATGAGTCTATATTTCATCAATTTTGTGCTGTTATCAGTTTGCTAATAAGCTCCCAAGGGCGAGTACCTAATAAAAGGCAAAGGCTTACATGCGGCGTTATTGATTTTGACAAGGGAATAACCATTCTCTTCAATCAATGTCTTGCCTCTAAGCCTTTTAATACTCGCTGAGTGGGAAATAACTTAATAGACTTGGTATTAGTAAAAACAGGCTAACGAAAAAAATTCATTAAAAGTTCTTTTCAGTAAATTCAGCTAATGAGCTTCGTTCAACTTCATCAAATATTAGCACACTACCCTTTTCATAATGTCGATAAATATTAACGGCAGCACTAGCGCCTGAGCTAGTTGCAGTGACAAACCTATCATCAATTTGCGCAAGGTTACCCAGTACAATAGTACGACAATTTTTACCGCCTCGACTGAGCATGCCTTTCATCTGTGCCCTAGTCATGTTTTGCGCTTCATCAATAATCAATACCGCATCATCAATAGAGCGTCCTCTAAAATACGCCATCGAGGTAAACTCAATATTGGCCTTATCAATAATATGCTCAACGGTAGCACGAGTACTTTTTTCATCAGCACCATCACTTGAGTGCATTGATATTAAAGCATCAGTAACACCTGCCAATAGCGGTAGAGATTTCTCGGTTAAATCACCGGGTAGAAACCCAGGGTCGTCATCCATAAAATCTCTGCTGCGCACCACCACTATTTTTTTGTATTGCTTGGTTTCAATCACTTGATGTAAACCACTAGCAACCGCTAAAAATGTTTTACCCGATCCCGCTGGGCCAAGTATGATATTTAAATCAAGCTCAGGGTCGGTTAATTGATCTAGAGCGACGGCTTGTCGAGGATTTTTAGGTAGTATGCCCCAAATTTTTTCCTGTTTTCTTTGTAGTAACGTGGTGAAAACATGCTCTTCATTCACTTCTTTTATCTTGCCAATATGACCCACTTCGTCATACCAATACATATTGACTTGCGCTTCATCATTAAAAACATCACGATTAAACCGATATAACTTACCACTCATGGCAAAATCTTTTTCGTCTTCACAGCGATCAAATAAATCGCCAGTAAATGCTTGCACGCCGGTATATAACAAGTCAATATCGCTGACTTGGTTATCTACTAATACGTCTTCAGCATCAACCCCTATAGTACGCGCTTTTAAACGCATATTAATATCGCGACTGACGATAGTGACATTTTTTTGTAACTGGTTTTGTAAATGCAAGGCATAGTTAATAATGCGATTATCGGCATCGCTGCCAATGGCGTGCTTTAATTCTTTGGCAAAATCTAACTGGGTATCAATACCAATAAATAGCTTGCCACGTTTGGCTGTTTCAGTACAAGGTAGCTGAATACCCTGCTCCATTTCTTCACTAGAATGACCATTGATAATATCTTCAAGCATACGAATAACAGCACGAGCATCTTGGCTAACACTTTTATCTAGCCGCTCTTTTAAATTATCTAACTCTTCTAATACCGTTAAACAAATATAAATATCATCACGGTAGGCCAACAAACTCTTAGGATCATGGACTAACGCTGAGGTATCAAATACTCTTGGATTTCTATTGTCATTAACGTTTTTCATTAGGTCGCTCCCAAAAAAGTAAACACTGCATTTAGCACACTGATTTTCTAGTTTCAGTGGCTATATAGATACACTCTATAACGGAGTAAAGGTAGATTAATGTCGACTATGCTGAGCTTTAGTAAGGCTATCAACGAAGCCGTGCTTTTTGCTAAGTTAAGCCTTGCCCACTTCTGCTTTAAAAAAAGTATAGCGCTATTTTTGGCTAATAATAAAAAACAAGAAAGTTGAGAATACACAGGAGGGGGTGCAGTAGTGATGGGGGTTGATGCTAGTTTAGGTAAAGCTTGATTAGCACAACTGAATTGTTTCGTTAACTTTTCAACTGAATTACGCTCATTATTGGTATGCTCTTTAGTCATAAAAATCTCCATGATTTTCTAACACCATAAATGACAAAAAACTATATAAAAAATTATGTTAAGTACTATAAAAAGAACTGTAAATGAAAAAATGCTAATTAATCTTATGCTTAACTACCATAATATCTTAATTATGATGAAGCAAGGGTAATTTTTAATGATTCTGTCTATAATTAAGAGTAACATAGCGGCTTTTTTTTACCGCTAGTTTTAATAGTTAATTAATATTTAGTCAACTCATTAGTGAATCGCTTAATAAGCATATTAACGAGTACTAAGCAATTGTTGGAGAAGTCAGTTTATGCCATTTCAGGTAGGTCAGCGTTGGATCAGTGATAGTGAATCAGCTCAAGGGTTAGGTACAGTCACTGGGGTTGAAAATCGCTTTGTTAATATTATTTTCACGGCAACAGGCGAAGCCCGTAAATACGCTAAAGATAATGCGCCTTTAACGCGTGTTATTTTTAACCAAGGTGACCTTATCCCGAGTCATGAAGGTTGGTCTTTAAAAGTAATATCACACACTGAAGCACACGGTATCATAAGTTATGAAGGTATACGTCAAGACAACAATGAGCACGTCACCTTAAAAGAGGTGATGATAGATCACTTTATTAAGTTTAATAAACCTCACGATCGTTTACTCAATAGCCAAGTTGACCGTTTAGATTGGTTTCGCTTGCGTAAAGATTGTTTGCAGCACCAATACCAACAACAGCAATCTGACTTAACCGGCTTAACCGGTGGTCGCGTTAGTTTAATACCTCATCAATTGTACATTGCCGATGAAGTGGGTAGTCGCTTTGCCCCACGTGTTTTGCTCGCTGATGAAGTGGGTTTAGGTAAGACTATTGAAGCTGGCTTAATTATTCACCAGCAATTAGTGACTGGCCGCGCAAAACGAATTTTAATCATAGTTCCTGAATCGTTAATGCACCAATGGCTAGTTGAAATGCTACGCCGCTTTAACCTTAATTTCAGTATTTTTGATAACGAGCGCTGTGTTGAAACTAGTCGCGATAATTATGTGGATGGCAAAAAAGCCAACCCGTTTAGCTCTGAGCAATTAGTGCTAGTAAACTTAGGGTTTATTACTAATAACCCCGAGTGGTATGAAGCAATCCTAGATGAAGATTGGGATTTAATGGTGGTTGATGAAGCCCATCATTTAAACTGGCAACAAGACAAACCCAGTATTGAATATCAATGTATTGAGCAATTAGCGCAGGTTATTCCAGGAGTCTTATTATTAACCGCGACGCCTGATCAACTTGGTCATGAAAGTCACTTTGCACGTTTGCGTTTATTAGATGCCGATCGCTTTTATGATTATCAAAAATTCATTGAAGAAGAATCTCACTATAGCGATGTTGCTGATGCAGCAAATACTTTAGTTGAGGGCAAAAAGCTGTCTGCAGAACAAGAGGCAACGCTTAGTGGGTTATTAAAAGAAACTAATATTAGTGAGCAACTTAGCCAGCTAAATCAAGTAGATACAAAAGATAACGAGCAATCGGCGCAGGTACGTCAAGTACTGTTAAAGCAATTACTTGATAGACATGGCACAGGCCGTATCTTATTTAGAAACTCACGTAATACTATTAAAGGCTTTCCTGCTCGTCAGCTATTACCAACCGCTTTAGTGATGCCTGAGCAATATCAAGATAATATTAATGATTTTATGCTTAGCGACAGCCCTGAAGCATTAGCTAACTCCAAGCAGGCTAAGTATATATTTACCCCTGAAATGTTACACGGTTTGGAGCAAACGAATGAGCTCTGGACTGACTTTGACCCTAGGGTAGATTATTTGATTGAATTGCTACAGTCGCTAAAAAAAGAAAAAGTCTTAGTGATTTGTGCCAATGCGCAAACAGCCATAGATTTAGAAGCAGCACTACGTATTAAAGAAGGCATTCGCAGCGCTGTTTTCCATGAAGGTTTATCTATTTTTGAACGTGATAAAGCTGCGGCTTACTTTGCGCAAGACGAAGACAGTGCGCAATTATTATTGTGTTCTGAAATAGGTAGTGAAGGACGTAACTTCCAATTTGCTCACCATCTAGTTTTATTTGATTTACCTAGTAACCCTGATTTATTAGAACAACGCATTGGTCGTTTAGACCGTATTGGTCAAACAGAGATCATCCGCATTCATGTTCCTTACTTTGAAGACTCTGCCCAACAATTATTGTTTGATTGGTACCATCAAGGCATGCAAGCCTTTGAGCACACCTGTATTACGGGTAGAGTGGTGTTTGAAACCTTTGGCGAGCAATTACTTGCGCTGGCACTAACCTGCCAACAACAATCAAGTGAAGCAGAAACACTGATCAGTGATAGTTGGCAAAAACACTTAACCATTAAAGCTGAATTGGAGTCTGGCCGAGATAAGTTGTTAGAGCTTAACTCTTCAGGGCAAGGACGTGCCCATGAACTGGTTGAAAAAATTGAGCAAGCTGATAACGATATAGGCTTACCGCAGTTTATGTTTCAAGCCCTTGATGTTTTTGGTGTGCAACAAGATGATAAAGCCGATAATGCTATCGCGTTAAATCCAAGTGAGCATATGCTTAATAGTAACTTCCCTTGCTTACCTGAAGACGGCACAACGGTTACTTTTGATAGAGACACAGCCTTAGTTAATGAAAATTATCAGCTACTGACTTGGGATCATCCTATGGTACGTGGTGTTATGGAAATGGTGTTAACTGATGAGCTTGGTAATGCCAGTATTGGTTTATTAAAAAATGAAGCGTTACCGGTTGGTACTTTCTTTATTGAATGTTTATTCACCGTTGAAGCAACCGCGCCAGCTCATTTACAACTAGGTCGCTATTTACCGACCACACCGATTCGTATTTTAGTCGATAAAAACGGTAATAACTTAGCGGATAAAGTCAGTGAAAATGTGCTTGATAAGCAATTGTCGCCGGTTAAAAAGCAAATGGCATTACAGCTTATTAAAGCGCTTAAATCTCAAATTTCGCCTTTAGTTGAAAAAGCAGAAGCACATGGTGCTCAGCATATTGCCGCTATCCAAGAAAAATCATTAGCAGCTATGCACAAAAAACTATCTGCAGAGCAGCAACGATTAACCGCATTAAAAGCAATTAATCCCAGTGTTCGTCAAGAGGAGATTGACTTTATTAGTCAACAACAAGATGAATTAAGTCATTACATTGATAAAGCACAATTGACCTTTGAAGCGATTCGCATGATAGTAGTTACACACTAATGCTCTATTGGGCAGCTATTATAAACTGCCCGTCTATACATTAATTACCGATGCACCAATTGATAGAGCTACATTCAGCTGAATGTAGCTCTATCATTAATTATGAGAACACCATGAGCGCAAACCCTGATTTTATCTACCTTCCACCTATGTCACCTTATCTTGATATTATTTACCAAGACGATGATATTGTTGTTTTAAATAAAGCCAGTGGTATTCTTAGTGTGCCGGGTCGTTTACCTGAACATCAAGATTGTTTACAAAACCGCGTACAACGTGTTTTACCTAGCGCTACTATCGTCCATAGACTTGATATGGCCACTTCAGGTTTAATTATTATGGCGTTAAACAAATCCGCGCATGTTGCTATTAGTCGTCAATTTGAACAAAGAAAAACCCAAAAGACTTACCTAGCACGTGTTTTAGGTAGTGTTGCGCTAAATGAAGGTAGTGTTGATTTACCCCTGATATGCGATTGGCCAAACAGACCAAAACAAAAAGTAGACCATGAAAACGGTAAGCAATCGTTAACCCATTACCGTGTACTTAATCGTAACCAAAAACAAAGTGACTCTGCAGATGAACAAGCCAGTACTTTAGTAGAACTAACACCTGTTACTGGGCGCTCTCATCAACTAAGAGTCCATATGCTTGCCTTAGGCCACCCTATTTTAGGTGACAGGCTATACGCCCCTAAAGTAGGGTTAGCGATGAGTAATAGATTACAGTTGCATGCTTTAAATTTAAGCTTGTTTCATCCAAAAACAGAGCAGGCTATTAGCTTTCATGCCCCCTGTTCATTTAGCTAATACTATGAAACCTTGCTCGATATAGCTTGGTCAAGCTAATCTATAAAGGAATACCGTCAGATGAAGAGCTCAGTTAACATAAGTAGAGATAGTCTTAATGCAAAAACATTAAAATTATTTATCTGTTCGATAGTATTAATTTGCTCAATATCCCCTAGCTTTGCTGAAGAAAAAAAAGTAGCAACTGCGTTAGAACATACTGAGCAGCCAGCTAAAAAAATTAGCCCTGTCAAAAAGCCTATTTCCTTAACTAAACAACATAAAGATGATCTTACCCATTATTTAAGCGCTGAACAGCTCAAGCCATTATTAGCAGGCCCTGATGATTATTTAACCTTAGTGAAAAAATATACTAGTGCTAACAGTAAAGGGGTGGCAATTTTATTACCCGAATGGCAGCAAGGTGCTACTAATCCAAAAGCTATTAACTATTTACGCAATGCTTTGCCTGCCAAAGGTTGGAGCACTATCGCGATACAGCCAAATAACAAACCTGAGAATTACCCTTCAACGGCAATAACAGTCGAAGAGCAAAAAGCAGAAAATAAAATAGCGTTAGATGATTACAAGAATAAATTAAGCACTATGATGAACGCCATCATGAATACAGCAAAAGAGTACCCTGGTATTGTCTTAGTTATCGCTCAAGGTAATAATGCCGCTTTATTAATAGATTTATACAGTCAAGTAAATAGTCAGCGCCCCAATGCCCTAATAATGCTTAGCGGCTATAGACACAGTAACTATGCTTTTATAGATAGTGTTAATGAAGAATTTGCCAAGCAATTAGCGACTATTGAACTACCTGTGCTTGACCTATACCTGCAACATGATAACCCACTGGTATTAGCGAAAGCGCCACAAAGAAAGGCACTGGCCAAACAAGAAATGAAAGTGTATTACCGCCAGCGCCAATTAAATAATACCGTCACCAGCTATTACCCTGAAGTACCCCTGTTGAGCCAAATTAATGGTTGGCTCAAAACGATTGGTTGGTAACAGCAGCCCTCAAACAACAAGTGTGTTTTTGAATAGTTCATTATTCTTTGTTGTGCTTAACAATAAACTCATAAGCCGATTGAATATCTTGGGTTTTTTGCTTAGCACTTTCCATCATTTCTGGTGGTAAACCCTTAGCAATTAACTTATCAGGATGATGCTGAGACATTAATTTTCTATAGGCTTTTTTAATAGCGCTTGTGCTAGCATCTTTATCAATACCTAACACTTTATAAGCATTATCAAGTTGTTGACCACTAGAGAATGTCCCCGCTCCTTGCTGCCTATAACCACCAGACTGCTGTTGATGGAAGTTAGTACCGGCTATAATCATTTCTAACAAATTATCAAGCTCAGCTGCCGAATAACCTAACAATTTTGCGATGGTATGCAAAACTGAGCGTTCGGCATCATCTAATTCACCGTCACTAAAGGCCACTTGAATTTGTATTTCTAAAAACATTAATAATAAATCATGTCGATTACCCATCAAGCGCTTAAATTTAACTAACCGATCTTGAAGCGGAAACCCTGACGATTTACCTTCACGAAAAGCATCTTGTGCTTGTTGACGTAAATCACTGCTCAAACCTAACTTGTCCATATAGGTGCTAGCAAAGGCTATTTCGTGACTGGTCACCTTCCCTTTTGCTTTAGCAACATGACCCATGACTGAAAAAGTAGTATAGAAAAAGGCCGCTTGTCTAGAGATTTCATCTTCTTTACCGCCAACCATGCCATTAAAATTAAACGCACGACCACGGTCAAATAAATGTCCAAGCCACAGACCAAGTAAAGCGCCAAACAAGTTTTTACTGAGCATAAAGCCAAATAAAAAACCTAAAATTTTACCCCAAATATGCATGTTTTTGAATATTCCTTAAAATAATATCTATGGTCATTACCATTGAAAAGTACAATATTTCAGTCTGTATAGATTGAACCTAAAGTTGAACGATGAAGAAGAATTTAGCGCAACGACAGAAATTGCTATATCATAAAGCAATTAGCCGTTAAAATACTTGATTATCGCTATAAAAATAATTTATCAATTTTACCATTTTCGGATAATAAATGCTTTTTTCCCGTACATTGAGTTTTACCTTAGTCGCACTTTTAGTTAGTTTTATAAAAGTTGTCCACGCTAATGACGAAATAAATGAACAATCTTCTGAAACAAGAGTAATGATGTGTCCGTTACCTGTGTTTGATGATATTGCCTTAAATATTCCCAAAGTAATTGATAGTAGTATCCGTATATCCTCTTTACAAGCAAGCATAAAACAAGACCAAGATGCTGTTTTTAGTGGCTCTGTGCTTATGGTCGATAAAGCCCAAAAAATCATGGCAGACCAACTTTCTTTTAACCGTTTAAAGATGCAAATAGAAGCCATAGGTAATATTCATTACCAAGGTAAGCAAATCAATATATTTGCTAATACACTCAGTGCAAGTAAAACAGATAGCTCAACAAAAATGACCGAAGCGTCATACCAACTTGACGGTAACCCTGGTCATGGTACTGCAGCAGAGCTCTCTATTAACAGTCAAGGTATGCTGAGCTTAGTCGATTCTACCTTTACTACCTGCTTACAGGAAACCCCTGATTGGCAAATAAAAGCTGCTGAAATAAACCTTTCTTCAAATGGTGATTTTGGTGAAGCTTATCATGCACAGTTAAGGCTATTAGATGTCCCCGTTCTTTATGTGCCCTACTTCTCTTTTCCTATATCTAAAGCGCGTTTAACCGGTTTTCTCTACCCTGAAATAAGTTCATCAACTAATTTAGGTGTCGAGTTCAATGCCCCTTTTTATTGGAATATTGCCGAAAACTACGATGCGACTATTACACCACGTTACATGTCTAAACGTGGTACACAATTACAAACCGAATTTCGCTACTTAGTCGATCAACAAGCCGGCCAAATAGACCTTGAATATCTAGATAATGACAAACAAATAAAAGCTAATGACGACGCACGTTATTTAGCGCGTTTTCAACATGTGGGTACTTTTTCTGACGATTTTAGAGCTTATATAGATTACACCACTATTAGTGATGAAAATTATTTAGTGGATATAGGTAGTAAACAATATAACGCCAATGATGCTTATCTTTATCAAACAGGTGAGTTGGCTTATTTTGGCGAACAGTGGCAAGCAACCGTGCAGCTACAAAGTTTTGAAGTACTTGGTGATCACCAGCCTAGCTATAAAACTTTACCGCATATTCAATTATCAGCCCAACAGCCATTAAACTTTTTAGCTGGGCAATTTGAACTCTATTCTGAAATGACCAATTTTCAAGCGGCAGAGAAAGATCAAGTTGAAGCGAGCCGTTATCACGTTGAAGCAGGGGTTACCTTCCCTATTGTTCGACCTGCTTGGTTTGTAAACTCTGAAATAAAGTTAATGCATACTTATTATCAACAAAGCAATATTACTGTAGGTAGTGCCTTAGAAGAAACGGTAGAAAGGACCTTGCCGAAAGTACGTATCCATGCAGGCATTAATTTTGACAGGCAACTACTTGCCTTTGGCAATAATTACCGTCATACCTTAGAACCACAGTTACAATATCTTTATGTACCAGAAAAAGATCAATCCGCTATTGGTTTATATGATACAACTGTATTGCAAGATGATTTTCACGGTATTTTTCGAGACTCACGCTATAGTGGTTTAGATAGAATATCTGGTGCCAACCAATATACCTGGGGGATTACCAGTAGATTACTTAATGAAGATAATCTAGAGATAATTCGCCTCAGCTTAGGGCGAATTCAATATATTAATGATAACAACACTGATCTTGCCAATGATGCTTTGTTAATTGATAATGGCACCACCAATGATAAGCAGTCATCTGTTGCCGCCGATTTATTTTATCGCATTAATCATCAATGGCAGGTTAGTGGTGATATTCAATACAACACCCTAGAAAGCTTTACCAATAAGGGGCAAGTCAATATTGATTATCAAATTAATAAATATAATCTCGTACAGTTGAACCATCGTTATACGCGTAATGTCTCAGGAGATAGCTTAGAACAAGTTTCATTATTAACAAGTTTTGCTATTAACGATAACTGGGCATTTGTCGGACGTTTAACGCAAGACTTACAACAAGATGAAAATTTAGAGTCTTATGCTGGCTTTCAATATGAAAGTTGTTGTTGGGCAGTGCAAATTGCGTATCACCGGAATATAAACTCTAATTTAGATCCTGCCAGCTTTGTTAGCGAAGACCGTAATGAATTTGATACCGGTGTTAGTATCAAGTTAATTATTAAGGGCTTAGACGGCAAGCAATCAGCCATAGGTACTCAAGATATGTTTAATAAGAGTATATTTGGTTATAAACGTCCCTATTATTTACAAAACTAGCTACTCACAGAATTAGTGTCCTAGACAATATTAAGCATATAAAACAAGATATCAAAATATGAAACATAGAATTAAAGCAATACTGTTAGCCTCTAGTCTTATCGTTACCACAATGACCTCAGTACAAGCAAAGGAAGTGTTGCTTGATAGAGTTGCCGCTATTGTTAACAGCGGTGTAGTTCTTGAATCTGAAGTAAACGACTTACTTACTAACATCAAACAGCAAGCTAAAAAGAATAATCAAAGCTTACCTTCTGATAGCGCCCTGCGCGTGCAAGTAATGGATAAACTTATTAATGATAACCTACTTAGCCAAATTGGTCAGCGTATGGGGATTCAAATTAGTGATGCGCAACTTGACCAGACCTTAAATAACATGGCCAAAGAAGACCAACTTACCTTGGCTCAATTTCGCCAGCAAATTATCGATGCCGGTGGTAATTATGAAAAATACCGTGAAAGTGTGCGCATAGAGCTTATTTCAGGTGAAGTGAGTCGCAATAGTGTTAGACGCCGAATTTTTGTTTCGCCACAAGAAGTACAAAACTTACTCAGGGTAATGAAAGAGCAAAGTACGAATAATGTCGAATATAATTTAGGACATATTTTAATAGAGTTTCCAGCTGACGCGAGCCAAGCAGACTTAGACGCCGCGAAAACGCGTGCTAATAAAGTAGTCGAATTATTAAATGATGGCTCAGACTTTGCTAAAATTGCCATCACTTCATCCGGCGATGCTAACGCGTTAAAGGGCGGTGATTTAGGTTGGAAAAACATTAATGAAATGCCAACTCTCTTCTCCGAGTTAATTAATGAACAACCTAAAGGTAGCGTAGTTGGCCCAATACGCACAGGTTTAGGCTACAGCATAGTTAAAGTGTTAGATATTCGTGGCAGAAAAGTCGTTGAAGTTGAAGAGGTCAAAGCGAGCCACATATTAATTAAACCCTCTATTATTTTAAGTGACGAAAAAGCACAAGCATTATTGCAAAGCTTTTTAGATAAAATAAATGCGGGTGAAGCAACATTTGCAGAGTTAGCAAAAGAGCATTCCCAAGGTCCAACGTCTGTGCGTGGTGGTGACTTAGGTTGGGCAGACCCAACCAGTTATGACCCTGCCTTTAAAGATGCACTAGCAACCATGAAAAAAGGTGAATATCATAAACCATTCCGCTCTTCCTTTGGCTGGCATATTATCCAGTTAGAAGATCGTCGTATGGTTGATGCTACTTCACAAATGAATGAAAACCGGGCTTATCAAATTCTCTTTAACCGTAAATACGGTATGGAGAGTACTCGATGGTTAAAAGAAACTCGCGATGAAGCCTATATTGAAATATTTGAACAGGATAAAAAGTAATGACATTACGAATAGCAATTACACCCGGTGAACCAGCTGGTATCGGCCCAGACTTAGTCATTACAATTGCACAGCAAGCCTGGCCCGTTGAAATGGTTGTTATTGCTTCTAAAGCTTTATTACAAGAAAGAGCAACTGCGCTTTCTTTACCACTAACGCTAATAGACTATGATAAAAACACGCCTGCTAAAGCACAGCAAGCGGCTACATTAACTGTTATTGATGTGGAACTAGGACAGCCTTGTATTGCTGGCACACTAGACCCTGCCAATGGTGCCTATGTGGTAGAAACATTAAGAATTGCCAGTGAAAAAAACATTTCTGGTGAATTTGATGCTGTTGTGACAGGCCCTGTACACAAAGGTCTAATTAACAAAGCCGGTATTGCTTTTAGTGGCCATACTGAATATTTTGCTAGCCAAGCCAATTGCTCTGATGTAGTGATGATGCTTGCTACTGAAGGTCTTCGAGTCGCCTTAGTCACTACCCATATTCCACTGGCATATGTATCAAAAGCCATTACTTATGAACGCTTACAAAAAATCACTCGAATTTTACATCACGATTTACAAAAGAAGTTTGGCATCGAATCACCCACTATTTATGCGTGTGGTATCAACCCACATGCGGGTGAAGATGGCCACCTTGGCCGTGAAGAAATAGAAGTGATGGAGCCAGCATTTACCGAACTGCGCGCTGAAGGCATAAATATTATTGGTCCTTTGCCTGCTGATACTATTTTTCAAGAGAAGTATTTGGTTGAAGCCGATGCTATTTTAGCTATGTATCATGACCAAGGCCTGCCCGTATTAAAATATAAAGGCTTTGGCTCTTCCGTCAATATCACCTTAGGTTTACCGTTTGTTCGTACCTCAGTTGACCACGGTACCGCTCTAGATCTTGCTGGTACGGGTACCGCTGACTCTGGTAGTTTTATTGAAGCCATAAATAATGCTATTAACTTAGCGAGCAATAAAGCTTAGCTAGTAATAAATAGTTTAATAAAGAAGTAGTTATGAACGACAAAAAACATTTAGGTCACCAAGCGAAAAAACGCTTCGGACAGAACTTTCTCCATAATGATGCGGTTATCAGCGATATAGTTGATGCCATTAATCCTGAGCCAGGTGAAAATTTAGTAGAAATAGGCCCTGGTTTAGGCGCCTTAACAGAGCCTGTTATTGAACGCGCAGGTAAATTATCTGTAGTAGAGTTAGATAGAGATCTCGCCCATAGGCTTCGTCACCACCCTTTTTTGGCTAAAGACTTAACTATCTATGAAACCGATGCCCTAAAGTTTGACTTCGCACAATTGGTTAGCGAAGACAAACCTTTACGTATATTTGGTAATTTACCCTACAATATTTCAACACCACTTATTTTTCACTTGTTAACCTTTAAAGATAAAGTGAAAGATATGCACTTTATGCTACAAAAAGAAGTGGTAGAGCGCATGGCTGCAGGACCTCACTGTAAAGCCTATGGTCGTTTATCTATTATGACCCAATATCAGTGTCAGGTATTTCCAGTAATGGAAATAGGTCCTGAAGCTTTTAAACCAGCGCCAAAAGTAGATTCGGCGATAGTACGCTTAGTTCCTCATGCGCATATTGCCAACCCAGTAAAAGACATCAACGCTCTTAATACCGTTTGTTTGGCGGCATTTAATCAGCGTAGAAAAACTATACGTAATACCTTTAAAAAGTTAATTAGTGAAGCACAGCTCGATGAATTAAATATTGATGCTAATTTACGTCCAGAAAATTTAACGCTTGATGAATATATAAAACTGGCCAATTTTATTGTCGATAATCCGCCTGAAGCTGCACCAGTAAAGGAAAAAAGGCGTATGTCAAAAAATAAAAAGCCTCAAGATGACGTTCAAAGTGATGATATAAACTTACGTGAGGTTTCTGCACCCGACGCAGAATAATTGATGGCTACTTATTTAGTTGGGGATATTCAAGGCTGCTATAACGAGCTAGCCGCCTTATTATCACACGTAAACTTTAACAGTAAACATGACACCCTCTATTTAGCGGGCGACCTAGTCGCTCGCGGTCCAAACTCTCTTGAAACTCTTCGCTTCGTTAAATCCTTGGGTAACAGCGCTAAAGTCGTATTAGGAAATCACGACTTACATTTATTAGCGGTGCACGCGGGCATCAAAAAGGCGAAGAAGTCAGACCGCCTATCTGCATTGCTAACGGCGCCAGATATAAATGAACTAATGGATTGGTTAGCAGCCCAACCTTTATTACAAAAAATAATCGATAACCCCACTGATCCAACTCATACCAATATTGCAAAAGAAAATTATGCTTATATGAGTCATGCTGGTATTTCACCACAGTGGCAGCTCGCTGATGCAATAGCACAAGCCAAAATCATTCAAACTAAGCTCGCAAGTAATGAGCGAAAAACATGGTTAGCGTTAATGTATGGTGAACAACCAAACAGCTGGCATAACGCCCATACTGAGGTTGAAAAATTTCGTTATAGTATTAATGCCTTTACCCGTATGCGTTTTTGTTTTAGCGACGGCTCACTAGAGTTTACTCATAAAGGTTCACCTAAAAGCCTTATATCTACTGACAACGTTATGCCTTGGTATGAGTTATCGGCAACGATTAATAATACTGCTTGGGTATTTGGTCACTGGGCTGCACTAATGGGAAACACATCACATCACAATATTTACCCACTCGATACCGGTTGTGTCTGGGGTAATCAATTAACCATGCTACGCTGGCATGATAAAAAATATTTCAAACAAGCTGCACTAACAATTGATTAACATAAGTTATTCATATAGCTAATAAAAACGACTTTATAAAAAAGCGTATAAAACATCATCAGCAATTTTTACTCTATTTTTTCGCTCAACATCATAAAAAACCAGCACAATTAACTGTTTTCTCTTCACGCACAGTGATAACCTCATCTGGTATTTAGAGACAATTAATACCAATTTGATTAAATTTATCCCCTAATCAGCGCTGTATTAGCGAACTTGGTATAACGTGTTAACGAAGCAATAGCCGACTATATGGGTGAGTTTAATGAATTTAACTGTAGCTGCAAAAATAATGGGTGGCTTTGCTATCATCTCGCTTTTACTCATAGCCACGAGCGTAATATCGCTATTTAATTTAAACAGCATTAGTGAATCAACCCAGCAACAGAACACGCTAGCGATTCCAATGCTTAAAGCCAGTAATAAGCTTGCCCTTGAACTCAGCCAAATGAGTAACTTGACATTAAAAGGTTATTATCAAACTGATCTTGCCCAACTCGCTACGGAACTAAAAGAGTATAAAAATATAGAGCTGCTATTTACACAACAGCTCTCTTCATTAAAAAAAATTGTTGCCGCTGAACAAAAACTATCAACGAACTTAACACAAGTAGATGAGCTTTATGTTAACTTTCATAACGCAAGTATCGATTTATTTAGTCACCATAAAACCAGTATTGAACAACAACAGTTATTAACCGAAAAGGTTAGTCTGTTAGAAAAAAAGGTAGATGATACTATTATGTTGTTGTTGGATTTAGCAGATAATGAACTCGCTGCTACCAAGCTACAGCGTGCCATTAACTTAAGTGATTACTTAGAAAGCCAATTAAACTCTATTGTTACTTCCTCACTAGAATATCGCAATATAGTCGATGAAAACACCGCTGACTTTATCGGCAGTGAACTCACTCGAAGCCTTAGTGATGCAAAGCTTTCGGTCAATAATATCATTGTAGAGTTAGACATACTCGGCATTACTGACCTCTCAACACAAGTTGCTTCAGACTTCAAAGCAATACAAGCTATTTTATCAGAAGAAAAAGGTTTAATAGCGCATAAAAACAAACAATTAACATCTAACCAGCAAGCCGCTACCTTATTAATGACAGCGGAGCAGTTCGCTCAGAAAATGAATAATATATTAGATAAACAAATTGAACTCGCTAACCAAACAACGGTTATGTCAAGTCAACGCATTAAAACATCTGTCAATGA
Source organism: Colwellia ponticola (assembly GCF_005885605.1). Taxonomy (GTDB): domain Bacteria; phylum Pseudomonadota; class Gammaproteobacteria; order Enterobacterales; family Alteromonadaceae; genus Colwellia; species Colwellia ponticola. The sequence goes on from NZ_SZVP01000001.1 coordinate 529,150, forward strand.
TGGCAGCACCCAAACCACGGTTATTATGGTGGTATCTATTTTCTTAGCCTTAATCATCGCTCGCATTACCCTTATTGGTATTACCCGTCCCTTAGCGCGCGTAAATGAAATGCTCAGTATTGTTGCTTCTGGAGATCTGTCAATGAAACTCGATGAAAGCGGTAAAGATGAATTCGCTCAGCTATCAAAAAATTGTAATTTATTAATAGAGAGTTTACGTAATCTCATTGAAAGCATAGTCAACCGCTCAGCACAGCTCGCTGCTGCTGCTGAGCAAACCTCTGCTGTAACAGCCCAAAGTACTATTGCTATTGAAGAACAACGTAACCAAGTAGAGCAAGCCGCCTCGGCAACCACTCAAATGAGCAACACGTCACAAAGTGTACTTTCTAGTGCCAACGATGCATTAAGTGAAATTAAACATGCCGATGAAGAAGCTGAACGAGTAAAAGACATTTCGGTTAGAAACCGTCAAACCATTGAGTTACTGGCTAACGAAGTGGATTCTGCGGCACAAGTTATTAATCAATTACAACAAGACAGTGCTTCAATAGGTGGCATATTAGATGTGATTCGAGGCATTGCTGAGCAAACGAATTTATTGGCATTAAATGCGGCCATTGAAGCGGCCCGTGCCGGTGAGCAAGGTAGAGGTTTCGCCGTTGTTGCCGATGAAGTGCGTACCCTAGCCAGCAGAACACAAGCATCAACATCTGAAATTCAAGCCATGATTGAATCATTACAAACAGGCGCTGGTAAAGCGGTTGTGGTAATGGATGCTGGTAAATCTAAAGCGGTTGAGTGCGTTGATCAAAGTCAGGAGGCTGATCAAGCACTAGCAACCATTACTCACGCCGTACATCAAGCATTTGATCGCAGCTCTCAAATAGCAAACGCTGCTGAAGAGCAAAGTGTCGTTGCCCATGAAATTAGTGAGAACCTTGAGTCGATTGTCACCATTGCCGAACAAACCACTACAGGAGCACAACAAACAGCCTCCTCAAGTAGTAAAGTTGCCTCTTTAGCTGAGGAATTACAACGCTCTGTTCGAGAGTTTAAACTATAGCCCCAAAGGTCATATAGGTAATTACCACTAACGACTAGTGACTACTTTTGACTTAATGACGAGTTATAGTTGACTTACTCCTCATTAGCTATATAATGCACACAGCTTGAAGTTAGTTTTATTTTTTTGTACACCATTTCGATGTTATCTCATGCTTACCTTAGATAAGATATCTGTAACACGTCCTGATTTATAAGTAATAGCAACTCTTTTTAGCAAACACTAATAACTTAATTTAAACAATGATTTAAATAAGTTTGTTAGCATAATTACTCTTAAAATTTATAGGATATACACATGTCTACTACAACTGGTACAGTAAAATGGTTTAACGAAGCTAAAGGTTTTGGTTTCATCGAGCAAGAAAACGGTCCAGACGTTTTTGCTCACTTCAACGCTATCGTTGGTGAAGGTTTCAAAACTCTTGCTGAAGGTCAAAAAGTTGAATTTACAGTTACTGACGGTCAAAAAGGCCCTCAAGCTGAAAACATCGTTGCACTTTAATTTGCACTACTTAGGTTAATTACCGGAATAAATTTCCACTAATTACCTAACGATGTTAAAAAAAAGGACATACCTTAATTGGATGTCCTTTTTTATTGCCTGCTATTTACCCTGTTAAATTTCCTTCGCTTCGTACACCTTAATTAACAGCAATACCTTATGTTTTTACCATAAAAAAGCCAGTACATATTACCGTACTGGCTTTTCACTGCTTATCATTTCTAATGGCAATAAAACAAAAAATTTACCTTAACTTACCTTAATACGTGTTATGTCTGCACCTAGGCCTTGTAGCTTATCTTCAATACACAAGTAACCACGATCAATATGATAAATACGATCAACTTGCGTTGGGGACTTAGCAACTAAACCAGCAATAACTAAACTTGCTGATGCTCGCAAATCAGTTGCCATAACTTGGGCACCATTTAAGCTGCTAACACCTGTTACAATAGCGGTATTACCTTCTAAGACAATATCTGCACCCATACGCTGTAACTCTGGCACATGCATAAAGCGATTTTCAAAAATAGTTTCGATTACCGTAGCGGTACCTTGAGCTAGCGCATTCATAGTCATAAACTGTGCTTGCATATCGGTAGGAAAAGCGGGATGTGGCGCTGTTCTAATATTGACAGATTTAGCTGGCCCAGACATTTCTAATTCAATCCAGTCATCACCTGTTGTAATCGTTGCCCCTGCTTCTTGTAATTTACTTAATACTGCCTCTAATGCTTTAGGATCGGTATGTAAACATTTGATATGACCTTGTGTTACTGCAGCAGCGACCAAGAAGGTACCTGTTTCAATACGATCAGGCATAACAGTATAGGCTTTACCACATAGTTCACTAACGCCTTCAATAGTTAACGCATCAGTACCAGCACCAGTAATTTTAGCGCCCATACTAATTAAACAGTTAGCTAGATCAACAATTTCAGGTTCGCGTGCGGCATTTTCAATAACGGTAACGCCATCAGCTAAGGCGGCAGCCATCATTAAGTTTTCAGTGCCTGTAACACTGACCGTATCCATAAAAATAGTAGCGCCTGTTAAACGGCCTTGCTTTTTAGCAATAATATAACCATCTTCAACGCTAATATCGGCCCCCATTAACTTTAAGCCTTGGATATGTAAATTAACCGGTCTTGCGCCAATAGCACAACCACCAGGTAAAGACACTTCAGCATGCCCCATACGGGCTAATAATGGACCTAATACTAGGATTGAAGCACGCATAGTTTTAACTAGGTCGTAAGGTGCACGACACACATCAATGGTGCTAGCATCAATCATCAACGTTTGTTCGTTCAGCCACTCGGTTTTAGCGCCCAACTGACCTAATAGCTTAACGGTTGTTAAAATATCATTTAGTTGCGGTACGTTACTAAACACAACAGGGGTTTTAGATAACAACGCTGACATCAAAATAGGGAGCGCTGCGTTTTTTGCGCCAGAGATCACGACATCGCCGCGCAGTGGATTACCACCAATAACTTTAAATGCGTCCAAGATAACTACTACTTACTTAAAAAATAATTAAAAACATCGGGTCAGTATACACAAAAATGCCCAGCAATAAAAAGCTAGGCATTAATTAAAAGTACAATTTAGGCTAACTATTGATTAACCGCAATTAACTATTAAATAGTTTATCGCGTTGCCACTGTGCTTTATTAAATGTTTTGACTGATACGGCGTGAATTGTGCCATCTTTTATAATATCGGCTAACGGTTTAAGTACCGCTTGTTGACGTTTGACACGACTTAACTCATCAAACATATCGCTTACGGCATTAATTCGACACTGAGAGCCGTCAAAAGTCACATGCACTTCATCAAGCTCAAGTGCTTCATTTATTAACTTACTAACTAATTGTTCAATTTCACCAACTTCCAAGGGAGTCTCCTTTGCTTTTTATGATACTAATCACATGCTAGAGGCAATAAACCGTCTACACCGCTTAACGTAATTAATTTAGATAGTTTATCAGGTATATTGCTAAAGCTTAACTGACAAGTATGCTGTTCAGCTTGCTCTAGCAAATAAAACAACCAAGCAAGACCAGCAGTATCAATTTTATTGACTAGCTTTAAATCAACTTTCACTGCGCTATGGTCAAACCAACTCATATAGTCATCATTTTGTATTTCTACAATACTGTGTCGACTAAGCTCACCAGATATTGACAGAATACCATGATTTAAAGTTATATTCGCTTTACTCACTAGTAGTTACCCTTACGATTCTTTGTTTGTCGCACTTTCTTCATCTTTTTCTGTACGATTTTTAAAAACAATGTCTCGAGTACTTTTACTTTTTAATAACTCGGTCACATAAGGAAGACCTTTTTGTCTAATCATGCTACCTAACTCAGCTTGTTTCGAATCCAATAAGCTTATACCTTCAGCTACCATATCAAATGCTTGCCATTGGTTAGTTCTATTATCAAGTCTAACTTTAAAGGCAACGTCAATATCATCACCGCCAGGCATAATAATACGAGTGTTTACCGCCACTATTTTTTTGCCTGCAAATGATCTTTCAGGAGCAAATATGACTTCCTGATTATCATATAAAGTAAACACTTGAGCGTAAGAGCTTACTAAATATTCACGAAACACAGGAACAAACTCACGTCGTTCAGTATCAGTGGTTTTTTGTAAATGCTTACCTATCACCTTAAAAGCTGAGTAGGTGTAATTGATATAAGGCATTAGCTCTTCTCGAACAATGTCTTTTAACAAGTTAGGATTCTCTTGAATGGCTTGTTGCTCACGAGCAAAACGTTTGAAGGTTTTATCAGCCGCCTGTTCCACCATTTTATAGGGGTTACTTTGATCAACTGCTACGCTATTTACTGCTTCACTATTAGCGCGAGCATTGGCACTGATTATTAGCATACTCATAAGCGCGATGAGTAAACCGAAAACGTTTTTTACATTACCCAATGTATTCATATTCATTTACTTATCCTCACCACTACCTTGGCTAAATAAAAATTGTCCTATTAACTCTTCTAATACTAAAGCAGGTTTAGTATCTTCAATAAAGTCACCTGGTTGTAAAGTACCTACCGATTCATGGACGAAACCAGGTTGCACACCTAAATATTGTTCACCCAGTAAGCCCGCTGTTAAGATTGATACTGAAGTCGCTTCAGAGAACTTATTATATTGCTGATAAATTTCTAGGGTAACAACGGGAATATAATCCTGATCATCTAACGAGATATTACTAACACGACCAACAACAACACCACCGACTTTAATAGGTGAGCGTACTTTTAAACCGCCGATATTATCAAACTTAGCAAACAACTGATAACTTTCACCGCCGCCGCCCATACCCGAGTTTGCGACTTTAAGTGATAGCATTAATAAAGCAGCTAACCCTAGTGCAACAAAAAAACCGACTAATAATTCTACTTTTTTAGACACCATGTCTTTCACCAACGCCTTGTAATAAAAATTTAATAATAAAAATATAACGAGTTAACCAGAGTGTAAGTTAGGTTGTGTACTTAGCAATATGAGCGATTAAAACGCGATTACTTTAGCAACAATATTTACTTAACAAACATCAATGCCGTTAGAATAAAATCTAAAAATAATACTAATAGTGATGATTGTACCACTGTTGAAGTAGTCGCCCGACTAATACCTTCAGAGGTAGGTTCACAATCATAACCTTTATATACCGCTATCCACATAACCACAAAAGCAAAAACAATACTTTTGATAACACCGTTGAGAATGTCTTTTTGAAAGTCTACTTGGTCTTGCATTACCGACCAAAAAGTTCCGCCATCAACACCTAACCAATCAACGCCAACGAGATGCGCGCCAAGTATACCCACCATAGAAAAAATGCCTGCTAATAGGGGTAAGCTAATAAAACCAGCCCAAAAGCGTGGCGCTATTACCCGTCTTAGAGGGTCGATAGCCATCATTTCTAAACTTGATAATTGTTCTGTTGCTTTCATTAAACCAATTTCTGCCGTTAGTGCAGAGCCTGCACGACCAGCAAATAACAAAGCAGAAACGACAGGACCAAGCTCTCGCAGCAATGACAAGGCGACCATAGGCCCTAAACTAGCTTCAGCGCCATAGCCCACTAAAATAGTATAGCCTTGTAAAGCTAATACCATACCAATAAAGACACCCGATACAATAATAATGAGTAACGATAATACACCAACACTGTAAAGTTGTTGCATCAGCAAGGGGGTACCTTTGCGAATATTAGGCACGTGCATTAACGCCGACACCAATATAATCACTGCTCGGCCTAAGCCCGAGATGATTTGTAGAGTTTTTTTACCTAAAGACTGTATCTGTTGCACTACTTTTCGCCTCGACACTGATTCATTTAGTTAACTCTTTTGAATGTTTTTTAATAAGTTCACCACTATAAGCAGGTGCTTCATAGTGAAAAGGGACTGCGCCATCAGCTTCTCCGTTAATGAATTGTCGTACCAAAGCAGAGCTATCATTGCGTATTTGATCAGGAGTACCATGACCAATAACTTTCTTTTCTGCAACAATATAAATGTAATCCGCGATACTCATCACTTCAGAGACATCGTGTGACACCACGATAGAAGTTAATCCTAGAGCATCACTTAGTGAACGAATTAAGCGAACAATAACGCCCATAGAAATAGGGTCTTGGCCAGCAAAAGGTTCATCATATAAGATGAGCTCAGGGTCTAACGCAATAGCGCGAGCCAGTGCTATTCTACGCGCCATGCCCCCCGAAAGTTCACTCGGTTGCAAGTCTTTCGCACCGCGCAAACCAACAGCTTCTAATTTCATCAAAACTATTTTTTCAATGATGGCTTCACTGAGTTGGCTGTGCTCCCTAATAGGAAAAGCAATATTATCGTAAACACTCATTTCTGTGAATAAGGCACCACTTTGAAAAAGCATACTCATTTGTTTACGTGCTTCATAGAGCTCTGCACGTGATAACAGTGGGATATTTTTACCTGCAAACAATATATTGCCGCTTTCAGGTTTAATTTGACCACCAATTAAGCGTAGTAATGTGGTTTTACCAATACCACTTGGTCCCATAATTGCGGTCACTTTGCCTTTAGGGATAGACAGACTCATTTTATCAAAAATGACCCGTTCACCTCGTTTAAAGGTTAAGTTTTCAATTTCAACCAAGTTTGTTTCAGATACAGAGCTTGTCATTGTTCAACACCACTGTTTTTTATTAGGTATAATTTACAGAAGGAATTCTGTAAGTGGCAGTGATTTTACCTGAGCGCTAACAATTCTTCATTAGAAATAATTGAATAACAGCACATTAACGATAAAAAGCCTAAACGATACCGCTACAAACTACGCTTTTTTGTTCAAAAGTAAGGCAATAAAATATTTTTTTCATCTTGTTAGCATTATTTACTTCTTTTTTGCCTTACAACCAGCGACAATTTAGGCTTCACTATGGAGTATTTGATGTTAGAACAAATTTTTATTTTACTTATTGCCCTGGTTGTCCTCGTTTGGAGTGCTGATAAATTTGTTTTCGGTGCCTCATCGTTAGCAAGAAATTTAGGGATCTCCCCTATGATTGTAGGGCTAACCATTGTTGCTATGGGCTCATCCGCCCCAGAAATGATGGTAGCGACAACCGCTTCTTTACAAGGTAACCCAGACACCGCTATTGGTAATGCTATCGGCTCAAATATTACCAATATTGCCCTAGTACTTGGTATTACCGCGCTACTACAACCCTTAACGGTGTCATCACAAACAATAAAACGTGAAATTCCACTTATTTTAGCCGTTACCGCATTAGGTTATTGGTTACTTATTGATAATCACTTTAGTTTTATTGAAGGGGTTATTTTAATGACAGGTTTTGCTATTTATATTATTGCACTACTGGTTATTACCTTGCAGAAAACAAAAGGTAAACCAAGTGATGACCCTTTAATCATCGCTGCAGAGCAAGATGTGCCAGCGGCGGTAGATATGAAATTATCACTGCTGTGGTTGACAGTCGGCATTATTTTATTACCGTTAAGCTCAAGTTTCTTGGTTGATTCTTCTATCTTTATTGCTAAAGCTTTCGGTATTAGTGACTTAGTGATTGGCTTAACTATTATTGCTATTGGTACTAGCTTGCCTGAGCTTGCCGCTAGTGTAATGAGTATTATCAAAAAAGAAGATGACTTAGCACTAGGCAATATTATTGGTTCAAATATTTTTAATATTTTAGCGGTATTACCTATCGCTGGCTTAATAGCTCCGGGTGATATTGACCCTTTAGCGGCCAGTAGAGATGCGCCTTATATGTTAGGTGTTACTTTATTACTCTTGATTTTATGCTTTAGCAGGCGTCGTGGCGCATTTAGAATTACCCGTGCCAAAGGGGCATTATTACTGTTAAGCTTTGTTGCTTATCAAGTGCTACTTTTTAGTCACTTATAATAGCTATTAATCACAAGAACGGGTGTATATTTACCATTATGCAAAACTTCAAACAGTTAGCAAAAAATGTTATTGAAATTGAGCAACAAGCCATTGCTGAACTAGTACAATATATTGATGATAGCTTTGAGCTTGCTTGTCAGCTTATGTTTCATTGTAAAGGTCGTGTTATCGTTATTGGTATGGGAAAATCGGGCCATATTGGCGGCAAAATAGCGGCGACGCTTGCGAGTACTGGCACGCCAGCTTTTTTTGTTCACCCAGGAGAAGCCAGTCATGGCGACTTAGGCATGATCACCAGTAACGACGTCGTATTAACTATTTCTAACTCGGGTGAAACCAGTGAAGTACTTGCTATTATTCCTGTTATTAAACGGATAGGCGCTAAACTTATTTCAATGACAGGCAATGCCGATTCAACCTTGGCTAAATTGGCGGATACCCATATTTGCATTAAAGTATCGACAGAAGCCTGCCCTTTGGGTTTAGCTCCTACCTCAAGCACCACGGCCACTTTAGTGATGGGCGACGCGCTAGCGGTCGCTTTACTCAATGCCCGTGATTTCACTGCCAATGACTTTGCGTTATCGCATCCAGGTGGCAGCTTAGGTAGACGCTTATTACTTCGTCTAAGCGATATAATGCACAAAGATGAACGTATTCCGATAGTATCTGAACAAGCTTTTATCAAAGATGCCTTAGTTGAGATGTCATTAAAAGGTTTAGGCATGACTGCTATCGTTAACGATAAAAAGCAGCTAGTGGGCTTGTTCACTGATGGTGACCTTCGTCGCGTGTTAGACGATAGAGCAGATATTCACAACGATAGCATCAGCACGGTAATGACACTACGCCCTAGTGTCGCGCAAAGTGATATGCTAGCAGCAGAAGCGTTAAAAATAATGGAAGATAAGAAGATCAACGGTCTTATTATTGTCGATAGTAATAACATCCCTGTTGGCGCGATGAATATGCATGACTTACTAAGCTCTGGAGTACTTTAATGAATACCTTATACGGTAATGTCAAAACCAATATTTTAGCAAAAGCCCAACAAATAAAATTACTGGTTTGTGACGTCGATGGTGTTTTTTCCGACGGCAGAATATATTTAGGGAACAACGGCGAAGAGCTAAAAGCTTTTCATACTAAAGATGGCTTTGGTATAAAAGCCTTAGGTGCAAGTGGTGTTGTGGTCGCTATTATTACCGGAAGAAAATCAGCCATCGTTGCTAACCGTATGAAAGCCTTAAATGTTGCTCACATTATTCAAGGTCAAGAAGATAAACTACCCGCGTTAAAAACATTAACTGAACAACTTAATATTGATCTTAGCGATGTAGCTTACCTAGGTGACGACATACCCGACCTCCCCTGTATTGAAGCGGTAGGGCTTGGTATTAGTGTCGCAGATGGCCATCCGTTAGTATTGCGCAATGCTGATCACACTACGTTTACTCGCGGTGGGTTTGGTGCTGTACGAGAAGTCTGTGATTTACTTATGCAAAGTCAGGGCAGCTTAGCTAATGCATCAGGCGCAAGTATATGAATCGATTAAATAGCATCGCGCTATTTGTCTTACTGCTTAGTGCGCTTGTTTATGGCATTATTGAATGGCGTACCGCATCAATTGATCAATATACTTCGGTAATTTATGACCGACGTCCTGATTTTATTACTGAAAAGTTACAGAGTAAAATTTACAGTGATTTAGGTCAATTAACACACACGGTTGCAGCCGCGAGAATGGAGCACTATGATGACTTAGAAATAAGTTATTTTGAAGCACCTAATTATACTTTATACCCACAAAAAGATGCTTTACCTTGGCAAGTTAGTGCACGAGAAGCCACACTGTACAAAGACAAACGTGTGGAGCTAAAAAATCAAGTACATATTCAAGCAACGCAAAGTGATAGTTTAATAAAAGAGATTCATTGTAAAAAAATAATCTTAGATTTAACAACAAATATTATTAGTTCAGAACAGCCCGTGGTGGTGGTCGGTAAAGATTTTACCATGTACGGCTCGGGATTAATTATCGATTTAAACACTAAACAAATGACCCTAACCCAGCATGAACGTACTATTTATAAAAGACATGATGAAAGCTAACTTAAAACGTTTTATCTTAAAAGGTAATCCTTTAAAAGTTAAGACCTTAAAAAACAGTAACTATAGAATGTTAGCATTAGCTTGTGGTCTAGCATTATTCAATACTGCGCACGCAGCTAAAGCAGATTTAAAACAAGAAATCACTATTAAATCACAGCGACAAGCTGCTGATCTTAAAAATAAAATTGCCAGCTACTTAGACAATGTTAGCATTAGCCAAGGCTCCATTTCTATTACTGCTGATATAGTGAAAGTGTTTAGCCAAGCTGATAAAGAAAGCGGTGAAAAAATTGATACCTATCTCGCTAAAGGTAATCCGGCGATATTTCAACAACAGCTCGAAGACGGTAGCTTAATCAAGCTACAAGCCGATGAAATAACCTATAATCCTAACATCCATATGATCACCATTTCAGGTAATGCGCTAGTAAAGCAATCGGGTAGTGAAGTCAGTGGCGATGAAATAACTTACAACACTCTTAATGAAAAACTAGAGGCAACAAGCACTAATAATCAATCTGTTACTACTATATTACAACCCACTATGTTAAAAAAACAGAAAGAAGCAAGCGATAAATCTAAAACGGATAAAACAACAAAGCAAACCATTAAGCAAGAAGGCGATAGCCGTGACAACTAATGTAGCAACTAGTGATAAAAGCAATGTAATAGGCACAGCGCCGCTAAATACCCTTATTGCTGATAGCTTATCTAAGTCTTATAAAAGCCGACAGGTTGTGAAAAATGTTAGTTTACAAGTTAATGCTGGGCAAATTGTTGGCTTGCTAGGCCCCAATGGTGCAGGAAAAACCACCTCGTTTTATATGATTGTTGGTTTAGTCCCTAATGATAATGGCACCATTAAACTAAATGGTCAGGATCTAACACTTGCCCCTATGCATGAGCGAGCACGTAGCGGTATTGGTTACTTACCCCAAGAAGCCTCTATATTTAGAAAACTTACTGTGTCTGATAATATCATGGCGATATTACAAACACGCAAAGAGCTTAATGAAAATCAGCGCGCTGAAAAACTAGAGCATTTATTAGAAGAGTTTCATATTTGTCACATTAAAGATAATACCGGGATGAGCTTATCGGGCGGTGAAAGACGCCGAGTAGAGATTGCACGAGCATTGGCCGCTGATCCACAGTTTATTTTATTAGATGAGCCTTTCGCTGGTGTTGATCCTATTTCAGTTGGTGACATAAAAAAAATAATCTTACACTTAAAACAACGCGGTATCGGTATATTAATTACCGACCATAATGTGAGAGAAACTTTAGACGTTTGTGAACATGCTTATATCGTCAGTCACGGTGAAATAATTGCTCAAGGAAATGCAAAACAAATTCTTGCCAATCAAAAAGTAAGAGATGTATACCTTGGTGAGCAATTCACGCTATAGTTACTCTATAAGTTAAGTTACCACTTAGTTATTGTTACTAGAGCAGTTAATAGAAAATAGCTACGAGATTTATGGCTAGACCACATAACCATAATTTACGACGATGTAACGACTAACAATAGGAAATTATATAACCTCGATGCGCCCTACACTACAGCTCCGTATTGGACAACACTTAACCATGACGCCCCAATTGCAACAAGCGATCAAGCTATTGCAATTGTCTACTTTAGAGTTGCAACAAGAAATTCAAGAGATTTTAGAAAGTAATCCGTTACTTGAGCTTGATGAAAAAGCACAAGATGACAGTACTAACGAACACAATGATCTTGAAGAGGCTTTTTCATCCTCCAGTAATGATTCAGCAACTGAACAAGTAACCAGTGATGGTAGTGAAGACCAACAAGCCAATATTGATGAAATATCAACTAGCGAAGCATTAGAAAAAAATGACATACCAGAAGAGCTTAATAACGATACTACCTGGGAAGATAGTTACAGTGCTGGTGCTTCAAACTCTGGCGGTGTAGGCAGTCCAGCAGACGATTACACCTACCAAGGTGAAACCACTGATTCAATACAAGACCATTTATTATGGCAAATGGAATTAACCCCTTTTAGTGATACCGACAAGACGATTGCTATCGCTATTATTGAAGCGGTTGATGATGCTGGTTACCTCACTGTTTCCCCTGAAGAAATATTAGAAAGTGTTGGTATTGATGATGTAGAGTTAGATGAAGTAGAAGCAGTATTAAAGCGTATTAATATGTTTGATCCTGTTGGTGTTGCCGCGCGTTCAATTCCCGATTGTCTGCTTATTCAATTAAATCAATTTAGCGCCGATACTCCTTACCTACAAGAAAGTAAATTAATCATTAAAGAGCATATAGATTTACTCGGTAATCGCGATTATCGCCAGTTGATGCGTAAAACCAAATTAAAAGAAGATCAACTACGTGAAGTGATGCGCTTAATTCAAAGCTTAAATCCACGTCCTGGTGATGTAGTCATTAAAAACGATGACCAGTATGTTATACCTGATGTCTCTGTCGAGAAAAAAAATGGTCGCTGGATAGTCGAATTAAACTCAGACTCAGCACCAAAACTTTCTATCAACCAACAATATGCCGCCATGTCTAAAACCATGAAATCATCGACCAATGACGGGCAATTTATTAGATCCAACTTGCAAGAAGCCAAATGGTTTATTAAAAGTTTAGAATCACGTAATGACACGCTACTAAAAGTATCTAACTGTATTGTACAGCGCCAGCAAGGTTTTTTAGAGCATGGTGCTGAAGCCATGAAACCTATGGTGTTAAACGATATAGCAGAAGCAGTTGATATGCATGAATCGACTATTTCACGGGTTACCACGCAGAAATATATGCATACACCAAGAGGAATATTCGAGCTGAAATATTTTTTCTCTAGCCACGTCAGCACAGAAAATGGTGGCGAGTGTTCTTCTACCGCTATTCGCTCTTTAATTAAAAAGCTCATTTTAGCAGAGATACCTGCGAAACCATTAAGTGATAGTAAAATGGCTGATTTACTTGCTGAGCAAGGCATAAAAGTGGCTCGCCGTACTATCGCTAAATATCGAGAGTCGTTAGCGATACCACCATCAAACCAGCGTAAAAGTTTATTGTAGTAGTTACACCTCATGTTAAAGTCTACTACGGGTCAGCTAAAGAGTTAAAGCTACATAATGGAAACTATTGAGTAAACTCTATATTTTAGAATGTTACCTATTAGCACATTACATAAAAAGGAACCTGCATATGCAAATTAATCTTTCTGGTCACCATGTTGAAATTACCACTTCATTACGCGAGTATGTAGACACTAAATTCTCAAAATTAGCACGTCATTTTGATCATATTAATAATGTTCATGTAGTACTTACCGTAGAAAAGCTCAATCAAAAAGCTGAAGCGAATGTTCACCTAAATGGTAGCGAAGTGTTTGCCTCTGCCGTGAATACTGACATGTATACCTCTATTGACACCTTAGTTGAGAAACTTGATAAACAAATTCTCAAATACAAAGGCAAAATATCTCAACATTAATAATACCGAGTCTATTAAGTTATTTCCGACTCAGCGAGAATTAAAAGGTTTACAGGCAAGGCATTGATTGAAGAGGATGTTTACTCAGGAGAATGTGCTCGTGCATTCTCTAATAAGCTATCTCCATGTAGCGTCCTTGCCAAAGTCAATAACGCCGCCTATAAGCCTTTTAAACTAGCCCTTGGGGAGCTTATTAGCAAACTGATAACATCACAAAATTTATTAAATATAGAATAACTATAATTAGTAAATTTTGCTTTTTCTAAGCTTGGTAATACAGCTCTGAGTTGGGAATAAATTAAATAGAATTGGTATAACCATCAGATTAGTTAAGCAACGGGCTTTATTAATCTGATACACCGCTTTGAAGTAATTAAAGCATATTTAAAAAAAGATGTTATGAGCGAAATGACATTGCTTATAACATCTAAAAAAACATATATAATCATGCAGTTATCAGAAATATTAACGACAAACACTATTTGTTGTGCCGTACAAGTAAACAGTAAAAAGCGTATTCTAGAAAAAATTTGCCAGCTTGCAGCTATGCAAATAACTACTATAGGACAAGATGATTTACTAGCGAGCTTACTCGAGCGAGAAAAAATGGGCAGCACCGGTATTGGTAATGGCATTGCTATTCCTCATGGTCGATTACCTAACTCAAGTAACGCCGTTGCCGTATTAATAACAACCCAAGAAGCCATTGACTTTGACGCCATAGATAATAAGTGTGTTGATGTTTTTGTTGCCTTATTTGTGCCTGAAGATAGCTGCGAAGAACATTTAAAGACCCTACAAAGTATTGCTAAGTTATTAAGTAATAAAAAGGTAATCAAGCAAATTCGTAAATGCACTGATAATCAAACCTTGTATAACTTAATTCAACAGGCCAATTAATAAGAAAGCTGTAACACAGCATTGGAAGATAATAAATGAAGTTAATCATTGTCAGTGGTCGCTCTGGATCAGGTAAATCAGTAGCCTTGAGAGTCTTAGAAGATCTTGGTTATTATTGTGTCGATAATATCCCTATTAATCTACTACCGGCATTAACCCATACGGTCATTAACGACTATGAAAATGTCGCGGTAAGTTTAGACGTACGCAACCTACCTAAAGATCCACAGGATATTCCAGAGATTATTGCTTATTTACCTAAAGCGGTCGATGTCAATACACTCTTTTTAGATGCTGACGATAATGACTTGATCAGACGCTTTAGTGAAACACGCCGCTTACACCCTCTGATTAAAGAAAATATGGCGCTTGATCAGGCTATCGCCTTAGAAAAATCACTACTAGAGCCAATATCAACGAAAGCTGATCTTTACATCAATACCAGTCAGCTTACTCCTCACCAATTAGCCGATTTAGTCAGAGAACGTATTTTAGGTAAAAAAACCGGCTCTATGGTTTTGGTGTTTCAATCTTTTGGTTTTAAGCACGGTATACCTGTTGATGCTGATTACGTTTTTGACGCAAGGTTTTTACCTAACCCTTTTTGGGAAGCGTCGCTAAAGGGTAAAACCGGCGTCGACTCAGAAGTAAAAGATTTTCTCGCCAGTCAAGCCATTGTCACTAAATTTATTTGGCAAATTAATAGCTTTATGATGACTTGGTTACCTCATTTAGAACGCAATAACCGTAGCTATGTCACTATCGCTATAGGCTGTACTGGTGGTAAACACAGATCTGTTTATATTGCTGAAATGCTTGCAAAAAATTTTCGTAAAGAACGTGATGATATTCAAATTCATCATCGTGATATTCATGTTAAATCTACCTAGTAAACAGGTATAAAATGGCTGTGCTCTCTCAAAAAATCACCCTATGTAATAAATTAGGCTTACATGCACGTGCCGCGACTAAATTAGCACAATTAAGTCAAAAATTCTCTGCGAAAATAACGCTTGAATTAGCTGGTAAAGAAGCTGACGCCGGTAGTATCATGGCACTGATGTTACTCGCTGGCGCTCAAGGAAAAGTGGTTAATGTTACTGCAAAAGGCGTGGATGCAAAGCTGGCGTTAACTGAAATATGCCAACTTATTTGTGATAAATTTGATGAAGCTGAATAATGACACCAATTCCATTTAATTTTTGAGCAACTCAATTTTTTATAAGTAAGCTTACAACAATGTGAATTAAGTAGCTATGTTATGAGTTATGAGTTTTATGTCATTATCAGTTCGCTAATACACTCGCAAAGCTCAAATAGTTATTAAAAGGCAAAGACCTGTATGCTGCATTATAAGTAAAACTTATATGGTAAGTGGGGAGCTTATTCTCCTGAGTTCTTATTATCATCGATAAATCGCTTGCCCTAAAACTTGTAAACTCAGCCTTTAGAGCGTTTGCTGCAGCACTATAAAAATAGGACCGCTATGTCAGAATTATCAGAACAAGAATTCAATCAAAAACGATTACAACAAGTTAACGAAGCCCTGGGTAGTGGTATGTTTGTGTATGTACGCAAACTACTACAGCATATGCCTGCTTATGATTTAGCGCTTATTTTAGAATCCTCTACGGCAAAAAGCCGACTAGTACTTTGGCAACTCATCGACTCTGATTTTCATGGTGAAGTACTTGAAGAACTTAATGAAGAAGTTCGTCAGGGTATCCTTAAAAACATGCGCCCAGAAAAGCTTGCCGCCGTTGCTGAAGGGATGGACATTGATGATTTAGCAGAAGTTTTTCGTACCTTACCAGATAATATTTATAACGAAGTACTCAACTCGATGGACTCGCAAGACCGCAGCCGAGTCGAAACAGCATTATCTTATGAGAAAGAAACTGCTGGTGGGATAATGAATACCGATACCATTACTTTGCGCCCTGAAGTAACCGTTGATGTTGTTTTAAGGTATTTACGCTTAAAAGGTGAACTTCCTGAAGCAACAGATTCATTTTATGTCGTTGACCGTAAAAATTATTTTATTGGCGCAGTATCACTTGCTACCATAGTTACCGCTAAAGCAGACGCCATTGTTTCTAGTTTAATTGATGCTGAAGTTGAAGCAGTACAAGCCGATATGGACGAACAAGATGTCGCACAACTGTTTGAGCGTTACGACTGGTATTCAGCACCGGTCATTGATGAATCGGGGCATTTATTAGGTCGTATTACCATTGATGATGTGGTTGATATTATTCGAGATAACGCTGAGCACTCCATGATGAGTATGGTGGGTTTAGAAGGTGAAGCTGACACTTTTGCTCCTGTTATTAAAAGTACTAAGCAGCGTTCACTATGGCTTGGCGTTAACCTAATAACCGCTTTAATGGCGGTTGCCGTGACCAGTATGTTTGAAGGGGTTTTTCAACAATTAGCTATTTTGGCGGTGTTAAACTCTTTAGTACCTAGTATGGGTGGTGTTGCCGGTAATCAAACCTTAACACTGGTGATTCGAGGCATGGCGCTAGGCCATGTTGGCGACAGTAATGCTCGCGCTTTGCTAAGTAAAGAAGTCGCCATTGGCTTTTTAAATGGTGTTATTTGGGCTACCTTAATTGCGACAGTGGTCGCTATTTGGAAGCAAGATATTATGCTTGGCGGCGTCATTGCTTTCGCTATGCTAATGAACATGACTGCAGCAGGGCTTGCTGGTGTTTGTATACCGTTATTGTTAAAGCGTTTTAAAATAGACCCTGCATTAGCTGGTAGTGTTATTCTTACCACAGTAACTGATGTTGTTGGTATTTTTGCTTTCTTAGGTACCGCAACACTACTGCTTACCTAGTGCTATTGATTAAGATGGTATAGTTTGAAGTCATCCCTTCCTAATCTATAGCCCTAAAAAAGCGTTATCAATAAGGTATTGATAACGCTTTTTTGTTTTAATCTGCTCTACACTGCCTTTACTAATGTCCAGCCACTTGCATTTCATCAATCAAAATTGAGCCGGTACGAATACTGCCGCGCATATCCACATCTGAGCCTACGGCCACTATACCTTTAAACATTTGCGCTAAATTACCTGCGATGGTGATTTCACTCACTGGGTAAGCAATTTCACCATTTTCAACCCAAAACCCTGCTGCGCCACGTGAGTAATCGCCATTAACAACATTAACCCCTTGACCCATCATTTCGGTGACCAGTAAGCCTGTACCTAAGGTTTTTAACATCTTATCAAAGCTGCCATCATGCCCTTGAGCATTAACCAGCCAGTTATGAATACCACCTGCATTGCCCGTGGTAGTCAGTCCTAGTTTACGCGCCGAATAACTAGTTAATAAATAAGTTTGTAAAGCACCATCGGTAATAATTTCTCTATCTTGTGTTAACACGCCTTCGCTATCAAACGCGCTACTCGCTAAACCTTTAGCAATATGAGGTCTTTCACTGATATTTAAAAATTTAGGAAATACATCATTACCAATAGCATCAAGTAAGAACGACGACTTACGATATAAATTCCCACCACTAATAGCAGCAATAAAATGCCCCCAAATAGTGTTAGCAATATCGGCTCTAAATAATACTGGCACTTTACCAGTAGCGATTGTTTGAGGCTTTAAGCGAGATAATGTCTCTTGTGAAGCTTGTAAACCAACATTTTTGGCACTTTCTAATAAGGAGAATTCTCGACTTACTGTATAAGCATAGTCACGCTCCATATCCTCACCATCACTAGCAATCATCACACAGCTTAAACTATGGCGAGTACTTGGATACCCGACCAATTGTCCATGGCTATTACCGTACACTTTAAAGCCAGCATAAGTATCAAAACTAGCACCGTCAGAATTAGTAATACGCGGGTCAACAGCTAAGGCACTTTCTTCACATGCTTTAGCAAGTTCAATAGCTTCTTCAGTGCTTATTTCATGAGGGTGGTATAAATCTAAATCAACGGGATTCATCGCCAAAAGAGACTTATCAGCGAGGCCAGAGCAATCATCTACCGAGGTATATTTGGCAATATTTACTGCTGCAGTTACCGCTTTAACCAGCGCTTGCTCAGATAAATCAGCTGTAGAAGCACTACCTTTACGACCATCACGATAAACCGTGATCCCTAAGCCACCATCATTAGTAAACTCAACATTTTCTACTTCACCCATACGTGTACTAACACTTAAGCCTTGTTGCCGACTCATCGCGACTTCAGCGCTGTCTGCACCCAGTGATTTAGCCAGCTCAAGTACGGTATTAACACGTGCTTTAACGTCGCTCATTTGAGTAGTGATTGGATCATGCGATTTAGAGGCTTGAGTCATATTAGTTTCTACTTTCTCTTTGTATAGGTTTTAAAGGGGCTACAGGTTTCTACAGCAATTTAGCGGCAACAACTTAACGTATAAAAATGCTGCGCGTTTGTCATTATTTTTATCATTAAATCGTAGTCTCAGCGCCACTCCAAGCAATTGCACGTCAACAATAGCACTCGAGTAGAATACGACCACAAAAGATCAACAGCACTAATTAATTTAGTGATATAATAAGTGTAATTATAATTTATTTTAACATGGTATGAGACATTATTATGCCCCAGTCAGTCAACGATATCGACGAATCATTCGAAGAAGAGTTAAAAAGTAAAACAGAAGTTAAACGTGAAATGCATCAGTTGCAAGATTTCGCCCAAAGCTTAATAGAAATGTCTAAGCATCAACGCAGTCGTCTACCGTTAAGTGACGACTTAAAAGACGCAATGATTTTAGCCGATAAGATCCGTAACAAGCATGAAGCTTTACGCCGTCATATTCGTCATACCGCTAGAATATTGTTAGAAACTGACCTTGCACCTATTCATCATGCTATTGAAGTGATGGCGAATAAACATCAACAAGAAACGGCAAAATTTGTCCGTTTAGAAAGTCTTAGAGATGAATTAATTGAGCAAGGCAATGATGCTGTTGAAGCCTTAATTAGTGAATTTCCAACGATTGAGCGTCAAAAAATCAAACAATTAATTCGCCATGCAGCCAAAGAGAAAAAAGCAGATAAATTAGGTAAGCATTACAAAAACTTGTTCGCTTATCTAAAAGAAAACAGCTAAGAAATCAGAGCAAAGACCCGCGTATTAAAAGCCAGTAACACAATCTGTTACTGGCTAAAATATTTGCTAACAGTCAAGCTAACTACTGCGTACCACCAATAGTCATTTCATCTACTTTTAATGTCGGTTGACCAACACCAACAGGCATACTTTGGCCATTTTTACCACAAACACCCACACCAGGGTCAAGCTTGAGATCGTTACCCACCATACTAATGCGTTTCATTGCTTCCGGGCCGTTACCTATTAACGTCGCTCCTTTTACCGGAGAGGTAATTTTACCATCTTCAATTAAATAAGCTTCCGAGCTAGTAAAAACAAACTTACCCGAAGTAATATCTACCTGACCGCCAGCAAAGTTAGGCGCATAAATACCTTTTTTAACCGATTTAATAATATCTTCTGGGCTAGATTCCCCTGCTAACATATAAGTATTAGTCATACGTGGCATAGGTAAATGTGCGTATGATTCACGACGGCCATTACCGGTAGGCTTAACACCCATTAAACCTGCGTTATGCTTATCTTGCATATAACCTTTTAAAATGCCCTGCTCAATTAAAACGTTATATTGTCCTGGCGTACCTTCATCATCAATGGTTATTGAACCGCGACGGTCAACTAAGGTGCCATCATCAACAATCGTACACAGCTTGGAAGTCACTTGCTGACCTACTTTACCAGAAAAAGCCGATGATCCTTTACGGTTAAAGTCACCTTCTAAGCCGTGCCCTACCGCTTCATGTAGTAATACGCCTGGCCAACCTGCGCCCAATACCACTGGAAAAGTACCTGCCGGTGCTTCAATAGCCACTAGGTTAACTAGAGCTTGTCTAACCGATTCTTCAGCATAAGCAAGATAACGGGGCTTGTTATCTCCGGGGGCAACGTCAAAAAAGTAACTGTAATCGGTACGCGCACCACCACCAGCACTAGCGCGTTCACGTTTACCATTTTCTTCCACTAATACCGAACAATTTAAGCGGACTAATGGACGAATATCAGTCCCATAAGTACCATCACTAGCACTCACTAAAATAGTTTCATAAACACCTGATATACTTGCAATAACCTGCTTAACACGACTATCAGTTTGACGGGCATGTGCTTCAATTTGGTGTAATAAATCAATTTTCTGCTCTTGGGTTAAACTCCCCAATGGTTCAACTGATTGATAAACGTTAATAGGTGATTGACGGCTAAAAGCTTTCACTGTTGCGCCTGAGCCACTATCGGCAATACCTTTTGCCGCGTCTGCCGCTTGTTGTAGCGCTTGAGGATTAATATCATCAGAATACGCAAAGCCTGTTTTTTCACCTGATATAGCCCTTACACCAACACCTCGTTCAATATTATATGAACCTTCTTTTACAATACCATCTTCTAACACCCAGGTTTCATGTTGACTGGCTTGAAAATATAAATCAGCGTAATCAACTTGTCGCCCCATCATACTTTTGAGTGTTTTTGACAATATTTCTTCGTCAATATGACTATCGCTTAGTAAGGATTTTTCCACTATATTCATTTAGTCTGGCTCTACTTTTATGTTCTTCAATTATAATCAATTGCTACTTTATACCATTGCGCATAAAGAAGTGGCTAAGAGATCACTTTCTTATACGGATTGATATTATTTCTTTAGCGGCGAGTGCAACGGCATACTTTGGCGTATGCGTTTTATTTCTTCTGGGTGATAGTCAACGCAAATATAACCTTCACCGGTATCAATACTTTGTTCAATTTCACCCCAAGGATTAATAATCATTGAGTGACCCCAGGTTTCACGACCGTTGTCATGAGTTCCTTCTTGCCCTGCGGCAATAATATATACTTGATTTTCTATCGCTCTGGCTTGTAATAACGTTTGCCAATGTGCTTTACCCGTCACCTTAGTAAAAGCACTGGGTACGGTAATAATATTAGCACCAGCTAAGGTCAGTTGTTGAAACAACAAAGGAAAGCGTAAATCAAAACACACAGTTAAACCAATATTAGCAAAATCAGTTTTAACCACTTTTATTGACGTACCGGCTTGGGTATAGCGTGACTCACAATAATTTTTAGTGCTGTCGCTAACATTAACATCAAATAAATGGATTTTATCATAGTGTCCTAATAACTCACCATTAGGGTTAAAGAAATAGCTAGTATTAGTAAACTTGCTAGCTGAGGGTGTTAACACAGGTACTGTGCCCGCCACTAAATAGACGCTAAATTTTTTAGCTAAGCCGGCTAGTGCTGAACAAAGTTCATTATTTTGTGGATGACACTGTGTATTACGCGTTAAGTTACTATGTGCCGAGGTTTTTGCTAAGGTTAATTGTTCGCTATCTTTACCACCAAAAAACAAACAACATTCAGGCAATACGACTAAGTGCTGAACCTGTGCTTGGCCGGCATTCTCTTGATTAAACGTTGCTTGTCCGGCAGTAATACTCGTTAATATTTCAGCTATCTTTGCTAAGTTAGTAGCAACATTCGCCGTTGAAGATAACTGTATTGCCGTTAATTTAATCATGATTAACCTTATCTTTTTAATGTTTGTTTTTGCTAATTATAAGCAATTACTTTAGATAACTATCTAAGCTAACTACTTTCTCTTTGCCTCTTGTTCTTCTATAAGCGCTTTAGCTGCTTTACTCTCTACACTAATACTTTTACTTTTTCTATCGACTTCTTTGAGGTTAGGGTTTTCAACAGAACCGGTCAGTTCAAAGGTAAACTCTGAAACCACCTGTGATTTAATCACTTGGTCAATGGCCACACCGGCTAAAAAAGTGACTGGATTTAACGAGGTAGCAATCCACGCCAATACTGGCAAGCTTGAGGTTAAATTAGGCTTATAAGACATATCATAATCAAGGGCCCCCGTTACCAAGTTGGTTTGCCCTGTCATAAACAAGTCACCTGCAGTGCCTTTCATCTCAGTATTAGCCGTTGTTAGTAAACCTTGATTTAATTGATAGTCGCCTTTGATATTACTGTAAAACATACCATCACTAAAAATATCGCGAAAGTCTAGGGTTAACTTACGTACCAAAGACTCTAAGCTAAGTACTGAAAAAATTTTGGCTTTATCACTTACCTCGGCTAAATAACCATCATCGAGTCGAGCATTAACCGTGCCATTTAATTGACTAACGGTAAAATTATGCAATCCTCCAGCCCAGTTAAGATCGACATTAATAGTAGCACCACTGTCTTTTATAATAGAGGCAAAGTCCATTGCTTTTAGCTCTGCCTCCACATTAGCCACAGATAACTTACCTGCTAGCGATGTAGTTGACTCTTGATCGTTATACCGCCATTGCCCCGCCATCGTTAATTGTGTTTCATTGCGCTTAGCTTGAAAGTTAGTAAATGCGATGGTCTGATGATCTAGCCGTGCAATACTGGCGTCAACTTCTCCTAAATCTAATAAGCCAATAGTACAATGATCACAATGGAAAGTTAACGCGGGAATATTAGCAAAAATAATGTCACTTTCAGCTTTTATCGCTTGCTCTGTCAACACAGGTATTGCCGAGTCTTTGTCTTGTTGTTCGTTAGACGGCGCCAGTGTTAAAAACTCGGCATTAATGTCTAAACCTTGTGTTAACCAATCAGGATAGATTTTTATTTGACTACGGGTTTGCTCCGCATTGAGTTGTAGTAACCACCACTGCTGCTTATCTAATAAATTAAATGATACGTTAGTGAGCGTTTGCCCCAATAGTGTAAATTGGTCAATTGAACCTCTAATACGCTGAGGCTTGGCTAGAAAGGGTCTTGAAGTTTGCTGCTCTGCACTTGCTGCTGGTTGGTTAACACTGTCAACAATATCGCTAATTAACGGCTGCCATAGCGAAAAATCGACCTGATCAAGTTTAGTGGTGATATGAAAGCCATCCATTGGCAGCGCCATGCTGCCTTCACCAAGCATTAAATTAGCGCGAGTAAAACCGGTATTTTCATGAGCTAATATACCTGAAAAATGCAGTTTATCTCCATAATTTAGTACAACCGTAGACTGTTTTTCACCACCCTCAATGTCTACTGACAAGGCGACTTTTTGTTTACCACCTTTGTTATAAGGCGCTGGCAATAATAGCTGGGTATTTTCTAAATCAGAATCAAAATTTGCGTTATATGAAAAACCACCTTGGTGATGCTGATGCAACGACAGATTGCCTTGCCAAGATAACGCTCCTTTGGTGTATTGCTGTAATTTTTTTGGGACATGAGCTAACCAGGCTGACTCTTTCCAGAGTGCGGTTAACTGTATTTCAGTATTGTAGTAATCGGTTTTATTCATACCACTAATATCGAGTGAAATAGGCAATCCTTGCCAATATAAACGTAAATCTTTAGTGGTTATCTTATCGTTACTAAACGTTAGTTGGCCGTCAACATCAGTAAAATCCATTTGCGGTGTTTGCAATGCCGCTTGGTTGTTTTTAAAATTAATAGTACCACTAGCGATAGCTTGTTCACTGTGGTTAAGTGGTAAATGCAAATTAAAATCGCCACTTACCTTACCCTTAATTTGTAATTGTTCTAAAACACTACCAACACTGTCTTGAAAGGGGCTTTGATTCATCAAATCGCCAATATACACCGCTGGTGTTGCCTTTATATCCGCCTCTACAGTTAAAATTTGTCCATGTGCCAAGTCTGCTATAGCAGCACGCACGCCGGTAACATCTAACCCCGTTAACTTGCCGCCTCGACCCGTTATTAACATTGAGTTATTAGTGAAGTTTAAATTAGCAACAAAGTCTGTAATGGCTGGCCAGTGCTCAACAAATTTAAATTCTGACTCACTTAGCTCAGCATCAACAACAAAAATACCACTACCATCGTCAAACGGAAAGTGACTTAACGGACCGTTAATTAATATTTGAGCCTGCTCAACACGTCCCGAGACAACCGCAGCATTTAAGTAATTAACTAAATTGTCACTCATAATCGTTAATGGTAAATAACGCCCCACTAAACCGGCATTACCATTGGTCACATTCGCAAGTAACGCTAAATTCACTTCACCATTAATAGGCGCATCAACGTTAACTTGCGCCGATAAATTAACCTCTTCTGATAAAAAGTCTAATTGCTCAACCGTTAACCCCCAGCCATTATCATTAAAAGTTGCATACAATTGTCCAGAGAGATTTTGATAAGGAAAGGCTTGTACAAATAACTTATCAAAATCTAAATTTCCATCTGCGGCAGAAAAATCGACTGCGAGATAACTGTCTGCGTAAGTCAGTTTACCAGAGACATTTTCCAAGCCTGGAATACCGTGACTATAACTATTAGTAAACTTGGTAAAATTTGTTACTACTTGTATATCGTTATCTTGCTTGCGAATATATAAGTCTTCAACTTTTCCTGTTAAGGTCATTTGCGACAACAAATTTCGTGTTGTTTCTTTGGCAACAAGTAATGGCGTAAGCTGCGCCAACATAGCAACGTCAACTTCAGATAAGTGTAAGGAAAAGTCATCTGCTTCTTTCGCCAGCATAACACTGAACAGTGGTGACTTTTGTTCATTAAGTTGTAAGGAAATAGGCGTAGTATAAAGTTTAAAACTTTGCTCACTACTACCATTTACTAGTAATAATTGCCCTGATGCTAAGGTTAACCTTTGTGCTTGCTCGGCAAATAGCCAATTCATGGTACTCTCTGAAAAATCAACTTGTAAACGATTAAGCTTACTATTATTAACAGCTAGCCACGCTGAAAAATTAATATCCGTTTTAGTTTTATCGTTATCAAGCGCTAACACGTTATCTAGCCAAGGTGTTATGTCGATATGATTAGCTTGTAAATACACTTGTCCACTAAGCTCACTACCCCGCTCACCTTGTAAGTCTAATGTTAACTGTAAATTATTAGAGCTCAGACCATTAACGACCACACTTCCTTGTGCTTGATGGCGAACCCCAGTATTTAGCCAACGTAAGTGGTTTAATTTTATACTGCGTGACTCGGTGTTGTTATCAACCGAAAGTGCGTGATTTTGCACTGTGACTACACTATCTAAAATAGAAAAGCGCTTAATACGATTTAAAAAAATATCACTAATAAGGGTAATAGCTTCAGCGTTACTTTTTTTCGACGAGGGTGTTTTAGCAGGCTGACTAAGCTTGTTATCACTTTTATTAGCTAACCATAAGTTATCGGAGACATTAACCATCGCACCTGACAAAATAAGGTTTTTTGAAATAAGCCTTTGCTCTGTTAGCGTACTCCAAAAGTCTAGATGTATTTCAAGCTCTTTAATAAAGACTGTTGCTTCGTCTGTATCAATGACTTGTACATCACCAATAATCAAAATAGGCCCTGACTTTTGCCAAGTCATATTTAAGGTGCCCATAGTAATATTGGTTTGAGTGCTTTCGTTTAGGTAATCTTGCAGGGGAAGTCGATAGTGGTGTACATAAGGTAAAAATAAACGGAAAGCACTAATTAAAACAGCCAGCAAAACCAATATAATGGCAACGGTTTTATAAAGGCGGTTCAGCCAGCGGTGAGACGTACTTACAATGTTCATTAAAACGTAGAGAGCCCTATTTTTTATCTTGTAATGCCATGATTTATGGAGCACAGTTATCCCACGTATGCCGCGGGGTATTACATCATAACAACATCAAATTGTTCTTGATTATACATGGGTTCGACTTGCACTTTAATTAACTTGCCAATAAAAACTTCAACTTCAGCTAAATTATGGTATTCATCATTAACAATGAAATCGCTCACCGCACTTGAAGCATAAACCGTGAACTTATCTGCGTCATGAGCACGATTAACACGCACTATTTCTCTAAGTATTTCAAAAAAAGTAGTTTCAACCGTTTTTAAGTGGCCACGACCCGTGCAAAGTGGGCATTCTCCACACAGTACATGCTCTAAACTTTCACGGGTACGTTGACGAGTCATTTCGACCAAACCAAGCGCTGAAAAGCCATGTAGACTGTATTTAACTTTATCTTTACTCATTGCCATATCTAATGAGTGTAATACGCGACGTTTGTGATCTTCATTATGCATATCAATAAAATCAACAATGATAATGCCACCTAAGTTTCTTAACCTAAGCTGCCTAGCAATCACTTGTGTTGCTTCAATATTAGTACTAAATATGGTGTCGGCTAAATTGCGGTGTCCAACAAAAGCACCGGTATTAATATCAATAGTGGTCATCGCTTCAGTTTGATCGATGATCAAATAGCCACCTGATTTCAGTTCAATTTTTCGATGTAACGCGCGCTGTATTTCTCGCTCTACTGAAAACAAGTCAAAAATAGGCAGCTCGCCTGGGTAATACTCTAATACTGGCGTTAACTCTGGCACAAACTCCTGGGTAAATTCACCTAGCTCTTTAAAAGTGAGATTTGAGTCAACACGAATGCGCTCAAGCTTAATACCAACAAAATCTCTTAATACTCTAAAGGATAAAGATAAGTCTTGATAAAGAGGTAAGTTAGTTTGTTTACGTTTTTTGCGCATTAAGACTTTTTGCCACACTCTGCGTAAAAATTCGGCATCATGTTGTAGTTCTAATTCACCCGCGCCTTCACCCGCCGTACGCACAATAAAACCCTGCTGTTCATCACAATACGGATTAACAATTTTTTTTAAGCGCTCTCTCTCTTTCTCACTTTCAATACGCAATGACACACCCGCGTGTTTCGAGTTAGGCATTAACACTAAGTAACGTGAGGCTACGGTAATATCGGTAGTTAAACGTGCACCTTTTGAGCCAAGGGGATCTTTAACCACTTGCACCATAAGATGTTGCCCTTCATGTACTAAAGAACGAATATCTGGTACTTGGTCTGTCTCTCCTTTTAAAATGAGTTTGCTATTAATATCTGAAGCATGTAAAAAAGCCGCTTTATCTAAACCAATATCAACAAAAGCAGCTTGCATACCCGGCAGTACGCGAATAATTTTACCTAAGTAGACATTACCAACAATGCCACGTTTTCCTTGTCGCTCAATATGAACTTCTTGTAATGAACCGTTTTCGATCAAGGCTACACGCGTTTCACTAGGCGTAACATTTATTAATAATTCTACACTCATAAAATTCCTTATTTCAAAAACTTATTCCAAAGAACTATTTGGTATCAATGCTACCAACAAAACCCGCGTTAGTCAGCAATTGAGCCGTTTCATATAAAGGTAATCCAACCACAGCAGAGTAGCTACCATTGATAGCTTTAACAAATTGCCCTGCAATGCCTTGAATACCGTAACTGCCGGCTTTATCTTGCGGCTCACCCGTTAACCAATAAGCTGAAATTTCGGCCTTGCTTAATGAGGTAAAGATAACGTCGGTAGTAACCACTTGCCCTTGCACGCTATCTTTGCTGACCAAGGCAACGGCGGTTAGCACTTGATGCTGCTTATCAGATAATAATGACAAAGTACTAATACAGTCTTGCTCATCGACGGGTTTACCCAATATTTTGCCATTAAAGACTACACTAGTATCTGAACCCAAGACAAAGCTATACGCTTGTTCTGCTTCAGGTAATAAATTAAAAACATGCTGAGCTTTTTGCTTAGCTAAACGTAGCACATAATCAGTAGGACTTTCTGCTTGCCCTACGGTTTCATCAATATCACTTGCCTGCACAGAAAATTGATAACCTAATTGTGCTAATAATTCCCGACGTCGAGGTGATTGCGACGCTAATATCAATTTTAACTTAGGCTTGCTAGCAGCGTTAATTGATGCTGTTACCGACGATTTAGTTACAGAGTGT
The DNA here is from genome assembly GCF_005885605.1 of Colwellia ponticola. GTDB lineage: Bacteria > Pseudomonadota > Gammaproteobacteria > Enterobacterales > Alteromonadaceae > Colwellia > Colwellia ponticola. The sequence continues at coordinate 557,538 of NZ_SZVP01000001.1, forward strand.
TGAGGTACTAAAGGATTGCTCATAAAATCAGTTACTGCGTTAACGCTAGTCCTTAAGAAAATGTTATACCAAACGGATTAATTAAAAATAGTTTATTGAATAATTGATTTTATACTACTATTTTCTGTGCAATTTTTAGTCGCTAGTTATTAAGATGATGAATAATTAACTGACAGCTAATTATTTGATACGAAAATGTCGACGCACACGACGAAGTAATAAAAAGACCCATGGCCAAAGTATAATACTAGTAAACACTGGGTATAAATAGCTAGGTAAGAAGACTACATCACTCAAAAAGCGCTGTAGCCAAAACACAACCAGATGATATTGTGCAGAAAGTACGCCAATAATCAATGCTTGTTGCCACACTGAAAAGTTTCTAATTTTTTGAAAGTTAACCACGGTAATATAAATAGATAATGCCATTGCACAGGCATGAACACCCAAGACTGACCCCAATAGTATATCTAAAATCAATCCCATTACCCAAGCGGTAATTATATTGACTTTACTTGGTAGTGCTAAACACCAGTACACTAAAACAATTAATATCCAGTCTGGGCGAAAGGCATCAAAACTTAATGGTAACGGGGTAATACTGGCCATCAAGGCAATAAGTAAGGTGAGTAGGATAATAAAGCCGTTATTGCTAAACATTTAAGGTTTTCCTGCCGCTGTACTTTTTTTCAGACTATCAATATTTTTTTTAAGGCTAGCGCTACTTATGGCATGCTCTTCTGACAATAACAGCACATAGCGTAATCTATCTATTTGTGCAACGGGCTCACTATAAACAATAGAGAACTCTCGTGATTCATCGCTACGTACCATGACTACACGAGACACGGGATACCCTTCTGGGTATTTACCTCCTAGCCCTGAAGTAACCAGCAAATCACCTGTTTTTATATCTGCGCTATGTGGCACAAAGTTATGGACAAGACGGTCTATTTGACCACTACCTGAAGCAATGAGCCGTAAACCATTTCGCTGAATACGCACCGGTATTGCATGTGATATATCGCTAATTAATATAACTCTGGAGCTACTCACGCCAACATGGAGAATTTGACCAACAATACCTTTTTCATCAAGTACTGGCTGGCCTTCATAAACACCATCATTAGTACCACGATTAATAACCACTTGATGCGAATAAGGGTCACCATCAACAGAGAGTATTTCGGCAAACATTTTTTTAATTTCATTACTCACTGGCGAGGCGAGTAATGAACGTAATCGGGCATTTTCTTGTCGTACAATACTTAATTGCATCACTTGCTCGTGAAAAAACAGTTCATTTTCACGGAAGTTTTGGTTCTCTTGCATCAGTTGTCGACGGGTAACGATATTGGTTGATGCCCAGTTCATTATTTGTTTAGGGGCGTTAGCCACATATTGCAATGGGCTTACCATGGTTTGTAAATAACCGCGCACGGTTTCAAAACTTGACATTCTATGGTCGAAAAAAATCAAGGCCATCGAGCAACAAAGCACCAAAATTAGTCGGTGTGCTGGTGATCTGCCTTGATTAAAAATTGGATTCATAAAAATTACAAACTAGATGAATAGGGTTTTGACGCTATGTAAGCGAACATAGTTCAATAATACAACAGCATTATAACTTTCAATGTGCATAAGCATATTACACATTGAAAATTTATCCGTACGACAACTTACTTATATGATGTTTACTCGTACGAAAGCTTACTCATACGAAAACAAGTCACCGCCGTGCATGTCAATCATCTCAAGGGCTTTACCACCACCACGAGCAACACAGGTTAATGGGTTTTCAGCAACAACAACCGGAATCCCCGTTTCTTCCATTAGCAAACGGTCAAGACCTTTTAGTAGAGCACCACCACCGGTTAATACCATACCGCGCTCTGAAATATCAGAAGCTAGCTCAGGTGGCGATTGTTCTAATGCCACCATAATAGCACTCACAATAGTTGATAGTGGTTCTTGCAAGGCTTCTAAAATTTCATTGCTATTTAAGGTAAAGCTACGCGGAACACCTTCGGCAAGATTACGACCACGTACTTCAATTTCAATTAACTCTTCGCCAGGATAAGCTGAGCCAATTTCATGTTTAATGCGCTCAGCGGTCGCTTCACCAATTAAGCTACCGAAGTTACGACGAACATAGTTGATAATCGCTTCATCAAATTTATCACCGCCAGTACGTACTGATGATGAGTAAACCACGCCGTTAAGTGAGATAATACCAACTTCAGTAGTACCACCACCTATATCAACAACCATAGAACCTGTTGCTTCTGAAACGGGCATACCCGCACCAATAGCAGCAGCCATTGGCTCATCAATTAAATAAACTTCTCGAGCACCAGCGCCCATCGCAGATTCACGAATAGCACGGCGCTCAACTTGGGTAGAACCACAAGGAACACACACTAAGACTCTAGGGCTTGGACGTAAAAAATTATTGCTATGCACTTGCTTAATAAAGTGCTGAAGCATTTTTTCAGTGACAAAAAAGTTAGCAATGACGCCATCTTTCATTGGGCGAATAGCTTCAATATTGCCAGGTGTTCTACCTAACATTGCTTTAGCAGCAATACCCACGGCAGCAACACTTTTAGAACCACCTGAGCGGTCTTGGCGAATAGCAACAACAGAAGGCTCGTCTAATACTATACCTTGGTCTTTTACATAAATAAGTGTATTAGCTGTCCCTAAATCAATTGAAAGATCGTTAGAAAACATGCCGCGTATTTTTTTAAACATAAGCTCAAAATGTCCTGTGAAGTGCTAATAGAGTGTACGCTGTTAAGATGCGTATAACAGAGCGGATAATCATACCTTAGTATTAAGTTAATGTGTTGCTTTTTTAAAGAAAGCCCTAAAGAAAAACAAAATTTTTGTACTTATCTCGACCAGGTGTTAATTACATTGAGTTAAGAAGAGTTAATTAAAATAATAGCGCCGTTAACTCTCTCTTAAGGGGTCTTAATTACTTCTTTCTCGCTCACGCTGGTAAATAATACGATCATTACCACGGTACATACCAAAAGTGGCTATTGCGCTAGGATTGTCGGTAAATTCTTTTGCGCTAACACCGTCCCAATTCCAATCGTATTTTAACCAAGAATAAATATCATACTCCACATTAACAGTGCCTTGATTACCTGAACCTGTAATTTCTAAAAGCATAGCGCGTGTTTTGCCTTTTGGTAGCTCATCATCAAATTGACCATTAGCGGCGATGACGCTGGTAAAACTTTCATCTAAAGTACCAGAAGTAAGCGTTATATTATCGGTATTAAAATTAGTACAAGTATCTTCAGTATTGATAACAAACTTTCCTGCTGTATTTAAATATTGCACGGCAAAAGGTTGTGGTAGTCTTGATGTTTCAGGGCCAAAACTATTATCAAGATAAGCACGCCCAAAGCGTATCTGTCTTCCTGTGGGCTTTAAGGTAATAACAGTATCTGTTGCTATACCAGTATCGCCAAGCCCATCGGCATCATTAGCAATAACGCCGTCTTCATCAATCACAGACGCTAAACTTAAATGAATAATTGAAGTAAAAGGGGTAACTTCGGCGTTTTGCTCATGTGTGTAAATAAAATTATCTGCTGATGAGTATTGAAAGCTCAACACGCCAGCAACTTCTGTTAAGTTGCCATCAGCTAAGTTAGCTTTAAGTTTAACTTTATTAACTTCATCAGCGCCTAGTTTTACCCTATCTTCAACTGGCGCCAAAACTAAGGTGCCAGTACCATCATCTATTTCAAAACGCTTAACGCCGCTAAGTAACAGTTTAGTAAAATCGCCGGTGTAATTTTCAGTGTGGCTGTTGAATTTTGTTTGTGGGGTAATAGTAACTTCTGGTTTCAATAAGTATTGTAAAGCCCCTTTAGCAGACGATGCCTTACTCAGTTGGCCAATATAGGCAAAATCCATCACAGAACTTGGCTCGGTAATATCACAGACAGATTTCAATTCCCCATCTAAAGCAATGGTTAATTCAAAATGATGGGGGATAAAGCGGCCAACATAAGGCTCACTGCCCGTAACATCACCTGCCCCTAAATAACGATTATCTGTTAAATTAGCGGCAAAGTTAACTATACCCACTTCGCTATAAGTCATGTTGTTATTAGTGGCGCTACCATTAACAAAATGAGTAAAGCTATCATTCACTAAATCCCCCTCTTTACCTCCTGTAGGTAAATAAAGAGTGTCATTAATAATTGCGTTTTCAGGGCTAACTTCATTACCAAAATTAATGGTTGCTGGATTATCAGTTAAGTTTGCACCACTATCAGGCACACCATCATTATTACTATCATCAGCGGCTTGCCACTGCACAGCGGTTAAATGGGTAGTAAAATCATTACCGGCTTTTTTAAAAACACTATTTATTTGCGTAGCCGTTTGCGCCTTAGGGTTATCAACGACATTAAGATAAAAGCCTAATGGGCGAACAACAAAGTTATTTGAAGAGCCAAACATATAGTTACCCGAAGGATCGCCATTGTCATCTGGAATGTTATAACGGGCATGTAATTGAATTTTACCGGCATCAGCATAAGTTAACGCAAACGCTGCACTATTTTGGGTATCATCAGCAAAGTCTAAGGCAACTGGGCTATAAGTTAACGCAGCGCCATTGTTTAGCGTAGGTATATTAGTAGTAGTGATTAAATTATTAATCACTACTTGGTTACCGGCACAAGCAATTGGGTCCACACAGCTTGCCGCCATTTCAATAGCGGGCGTATCAATTAAAGCGGCTTGACAAGCACCGGTGTCGGCATTTTTTTCAATGGCTTGAACCTTTAAAGTGCTCGCTAAAAAACCCACATTAGAAGGTTTACCTGATAACTGCTCAGGAATAGGGGTGCCTTCGGTTGTCGCGTAAAACCTAAAACCGGTATCGGCAAAAGTAACATCACATAAAGTGGGCGAGCCATTTATACATTCAAAGGCTTGATTTAAGCTTAATGACACCGCTCCAGCTTGGGTATGAATGTATTGCACATCCAATTCACCACCAACAACGGTGACATTTTTAGTTAAGCTAGTACCACCACTATCTGCTACTGATAACACCGCGTCGATAGCATCCGGATTTAAGACACTACAAGAGGCATCACTACATACACGTAATTTTATAATATCGGCCTCACACGTTAGGCCTTGGCCATCCAGCATGTTGATTTCAAAGTGGTCAACAAAACTATCACAAGGATGAGTGGCTAAGTAAAGTTCATTCACTTGTGCATTCGTTAACGCCTGATTGTATAGCTGTACTTCATCTATTGCCCCATGAAAGTAGCGACCGCTAAAGAATTGATCTTGACCAATTTGCAAAGCATCATTATTAACCGCTAACTGGCCAGTATAAGCTTGTGACGCTAAAATTTCACCGTCGACATAAATTCGTTGCTGACCATTTTTATAGGTAATGGCGATATGATACCAATTATTCGCCCTGATCGCGGCGCCACTAGTCGAGAATTGATTGGTGCTCCACCACCAGTTAATTTCTCCAGCGGGTGTTACATGAAATTCATAATTTTCATCTTTAGAAAGAATAGCCATTAAACCTGAGGAAGGTATGCTTTGCGGATAAATCCAAGTAGAAATAGTTAATTCGTTAGGTAAATCTAAAGCATTATTGTCAGCAATTTCTACATAATCATCAACACCGTCAAAAAACCCATACCCACAGGTGCCAGGATTACCTATTCGCGCTGGATTAGTACGCGCGGTATTAGCGCCATTTTTCGCTTGAGCATTAAAATTGCCTGCCGTATCAATAATCTCACCTGCTGCGCCAGACCATGAGCTTTCATCAAAGCGCATATTTAATATAGGCACAGGTTTTGAAGGACAACTTCTTAGGTCTCCATTAAAATCTAAGCCTGCATTTTGATTAGTATAAATAGTATTTATGTCTGCAGCTGAAACGGCTCCATCAAAGACCAAAAGCTCATCGATTAAACCATCAAAAGCTTGGCTAGAAACAAAACCACCACCAATATTGTCTTGTTCTTGACCTAAAATTAGACTTTGAATATTCAAAGATGCTGTAGATTGTGTAACACAGCCTTGCAGTATTTTATCTACAAACAAACAGCTTTGATTGCCTTGGCGCGTCCAAACAATATGATGCCAGTTATCACCGGCAATTGAAGAAGTACTAATGTTTCCATTGGCTACATTCTTTAAATGTGGTCTGAAATTAGTCTGACTTGTAAACCACATCAGTAATTCGTTATTACTGGCTCCTGCGCCCGAGATAAAACTCTGGTTTGAGGTTTTACTCGTTTTTGCCCATAACGAAATACTAAAATCGGTTTTACCTGTTAATATATTTTCATTTAATACCGCGTAGTCCGTTATGCCTGTGGCACTAAGATCAATAGCATTACAGACTTTACCCGCTACCGGCTGGCTGTTCTTGGCTTGGCCATGAAAACCACCAATACTGTCGAATATTTCGTTCGGGGTATCTGCATATTCAAGTTCATCGAAACGATAACTCGTGATAATTCTAGCTGCTGGTGTATTATCGCACATACCAGCAAAATCAGCTTTACTGACAGCGTTTCTATCATAAACAACCGTATGAGAACCCAACTCAATATCACCTTTTGCACTCAGTGATCCCGTTGTCGTACCGTTCTTGTTTATCTTAATATCACCACTGACCCAAATTAAGGCATTAATAGTGGCATTGTTGCCAATATCTAAATCACCGTCGATATAAATAACCAAATCTTGCGGTGCGCCATCAGCATTGATGTTGGCATTATTTCCTAAATCTAAATCCCCTTGTAAGTGTAAGCGAGCAGTGCCAATACCTGTAACCGTTAAGGTAAAATTATTATCAGCTTCAATATCGTCATAATCGTGATTTTGTCCTGCAGACAATTCCATAGTGTAATTACTTTTTTCATCAACTTTTTTGTCGCCATTAGTGACAAGTGGCACAAGTGAATAATTTGTATTAGCGACTTGAGCAGCAGAAAACACATCTAAGCATTGATCGGCAAAAGCATTTGCGTGAAATAAAAAAAATAAATTACAGAGCAGAAAAAAACGTGAAAGCATGGTAAAACAACCTCGTATAGTTGTACTTGCCACAACCTACTGGTGAAAAAGAGAAAAATTTTAATAGGGTAAAGGTAACGCTAAGCCATTAACTATGCAATATAAAGCATGTTGAAATAGAAAGTAAAATCAAAATTTTGACAATAAAAAGCCCCGTAATAACGAGGCTAATAGCGTTATGTTAAAAGTATTAATCGATTACTTAACTACTTTTTTATTACTTGCTAAGGCAATAATAGCCAGTACAAAAATAAGCAGTGTTGCTGGCTCAGGGATAGGTTTTACTCCTGGGTTAGTCGCTAACTCACGCACATAAAATGTTTCTTGGCCAGAAAAAAGATTAGACATAAAACTACCTGGTTCAGTAAATTCGCTGCTAACAAAATCAGAAACAAAATCATTAGCATCTACATGACTATAAAATGAGTTAAAAAACTGTGTTGACTGAATAAAATCACCATTAGTATTAGTAAAATCAGCTAAGGTCAGCTCAGTTTTTAGAATATTAAGTAGAGTATCATCGGCAAACGTCCAATTTTTTTGTACTTGAGGCCCGTATAAAGTGTTCATGCCAAAAGACTCTGCATTTACAGGGGAAACCCATGCCCAATCATATCCTTTATAAGTAATGTAATTAACACCTCGCAAATCATTAGTAAGATGGTCTTCTGCCTTACTATAATCACGAGCATCTAACTCTGTTTCGGTCAAATTAGTAATTAATGTTGCTTGACACGTTAATGTTAAAGCAAGAAAAAAAAGAAAGAACATTGTTTTTACTGCAAAAATATTCATTTAAAACTCCGAAAAGACAAAAATAACATCATAACTATAAATATATAGTCAATACAAAGCATAATATATGCCATAAGAAAATAAACCATATAATTCAATAAAATATCATTTTAATGACATAATATTTATTATTACTGTAAATAAAGTAGACACTGAACAGCCAACAGCGTAATAACCAACAAAATGCTTACTATAAACTTCTCGCATCAATTTCAATGGTTCTGGAGGTAAGCACCTCTCCGACAGAACACTTGCCAGTGCTGATAACCGTATAATAAGTGATATTATTCACAGTCTGATATAATTTACAATCAACAATTACAGTAGCTTCACAACCTTTTAGTCCTTCAGTATTAACAAAAGAGTATGTTGAGGGAGCCACTGGGCATGTACTACTAGCTGAAGAAAGAGGAAAAATTTCACGCAACTTTCGTTGTGCGCCGGCTTGCGCCGCTTGATAAGCCCTAGTACCTATCACTTCATAAACGATGGTTTCGGCATTTGTACTGATCATTCTAACCAGCGCTGTGCCTAATAACGTCATCACCACAATAATAAAAATAGCGAGTACTAGAGCACTGCCCTTTTGCTGAGTTAACCTGTTAACGTTTAGTGATGATTTACGGAACATTTAGCACCTGTATCTCATTATTAAAGCTGACTTTTTCATTATTTTTTTCAAATTGCAAGTGTATTTGCACCATCGCATTACGCTGTAATGTTGCCGCTAGTACTTCAAAGGGTGCTTTACCGGTAGGATTAAAGATATCTTGCGCCATTAAATAAACATTTGAGGTTAATGAATCACTTCTTAATAAGGTATTATTTTGCAGACAATACTTAACACTGCCATTGATAAAATATATTCTTTGCGTGGGAGAGTCTTGTGCAAACAATACCTTATTTTCTAAGGTAATAAGCCATTCTTCGCCTGTGATGTTGATGCTGTCAATTGCATGTTTTTTAACATTACTACTAGTATTACCATAAACATCATCAGGGGTAAGCGGATAAACAATCGCTTGCCAATTATTGTCAAAGGCTTGAGAAAATGGAATAACACTAATAGTAGCCGAAGCACTTTCAGGGGCAACAGGTATATTAGTATATATGGTACTGTCTAAAATAGGAGTAAACTCGACACATTGACCGGTATTTGTTAGCCGTAAACTATTAGGTAGGGCATTTCTTACTTCGCTGTTTAAACGTTCAATAGCAAAACGTGCCGATAATACTAATTGATCTCTGTCGGTAGTTTGTGTGTAGGCTTGTGTGCCAAACTTAATAAAGGTACTTATTGCTGTTGCCAATACACCCACTATAACAATCACGGTGATTAGCTCAATTAAGGTAAAGCCTGATGCTTTCTTTGTGGTTTTTAGCTTTGATGCTCGCCCTGTTAAGGATTTCGTTAAAGGCTTCATTAAAAATTCGCTCGATAGGTAGCAAACGTTATTGAAAAATCAGTAGGCGTGGTAATAATAACGGTAATTAACTTTGCTGTTGAGTTATTACCTGAGTTATTAGCGCTACAGCTGCCATTGTAATTAGCATCATTACAAACACTAATACGCATGGCATAACCAAGGTATAAATCTATCTCTTGCCCTTGTGAGTTTTTTACCTCTTCTTTGCCATATTTATCTCCATACTCCAAGCCATGGTAGTCATCAACATCATTAAAAGTTGCTCTAGTTTCTGTTGTAGTATCAACTGTGTCTGGTCCCATGGTGGTAGAGCAAGCAGGCGCGGCAACTTCACCACATCTTAATAAGCCACCGGCCATATCTGACTTTTGATCAAAGGCTTTGTTTTGAATTTCATTAAGCATAGCCTGTGCTAGCTCTGCCGCTTTTACTTGATGTAACTGATCGGCACTTTGCTGTGATATAGGGTAAATCAAGGTCGTTAAGACAGAAAAAGAAATCGCTAATACAACAATACCCACTATCGTTTCAATTAAGGTAAAACCTTGTTGCTGTATGCGAAAACTTGAACGGCTAAATCGCATGAATATAACCCTCACGATTTATTTCAATAGCTAACGATTGCTCACCTGAAACCGTCAAAGTAATTTCACACGGCTCTACAGAGTTACAGCCTAACGGCCTGCCCATTGACGAAAATGAAAACCTTGATAAGCCATCAGTAATAGTAAAAACAACATTGTGATTATTTTGAATAGTAACCGTTGTCGAATCACCCATATAATCACCATCAATACATGATGGTTTGGGCTTTAGTAAACCAATCATCGTAGCAGTGACTTGAATCGATTGGCAGTTATTGTTATTGGTTTGCTGCATTGAGCGTAATTGAATGGCTCTTAACGTAGTAATCACTTCATCACGATAAGTATATTCTTCAAAGCCATTAGCACTGAAAAACTTTGGCAACACCGATACCGACATTATGGCGATTAGAATAATAACAACGACTAACTCAATTAAGGTGAAGCCATATTGAGCTTGATAGTTACCACTATATTTATCGGTGCTGTTCATTAAATACAGTCATTCACTTTAAAAGTTGGGCTTTGACCAACGCCTGTCGGTATAATGTAGACAGCAATACAAGCATCATTAATAGTCGTTGGCGGTTCGTTTTCATTCAAGTAAACAACTAAAGTAGTAATACTAGTGCTGAAAGTAAGATACTTATAGGGTGATTCAAGTGGTAACAAGCGCTCAAACTCCTCTATATCTCCTATTGGGTAACCATAGGCTATAAATAATTCACCATCTGCAGTAAAACCACCACCATCACCAATGTTAACGGTATTTGAAAGGCTAAATGGTTCTTTATGATTTCCTTTAACCAATGACTTAGCATAAACAAGCGCAGCAGCGCCTTGCATACCAGCTTTTACCCCATGTAAGGTTGAGGTTTGTGCCTCTGCTTTTAGATTGATAAATTTAGGTGCTGCGGTTACCGCTAAGATGCCTAAAATAACAATCACCACCACTAATTCAATTAAGGTAAAGCCTTTATTATTCATTGTGTTTCTCTGCTATAAGTGCAACATAGATGCAACATAGATATTATAATAAATTATTTTTTAAACAGACGCTAATGAGTTAGACCAACTTCAATCACCTTAACCTAACCTTATACAAGATAGTAAGCTATAAAGATGAAAAAGGAGAGCTTAGCTCTCCTTTTTTACTGCTTCTAATTTATAATATATTTAAAGCTATAAACAAGAAACGACTTGAATGTTACGCTCGGTTAAAACAGGTGGTGTAGCTGTAGTAGCTGAAGCTTCAGTATAAAATGCAAAACAGTTTACTTCAGCTGTTGGAGCATATGGTGAAGTAGGAATAGTAGCAGGAGCTGTTTTACCTACAGGGTGAACTACTATTGAATCATCCACGTAAACAATTGTAAATTCAGTAGAATTTAAATCAAGCAAATTACCCCATGATGTTGCCGCTGCTGCATCATTTGAACGAGGATAGCCTAGAGCAATAGGCTCAGCCACACCATTAACCATTACAGTGGCAGTAGTCGCTGCTTCATTGCCTTCAATCAATGATTTACTGTGTACTAATGTTGCCGCAGACTGCATTGAAGCTTTAACGGCTTGCAATGTAGCTGTACGAGCATCGTCTTGTATATTAATAAACTTTGGCGCAGCGGTTACCGCTAAAATACCTAAAATAACAATAACAACCACTAATTCAATTAGGGTAAAACCTTTTTGACTATTCATTTTTTGTGTAGCTAAACTCTTCATAGTAAACCTCTTCTGTTTTTAAACTTGGATAGTATTAAATTATGTTGTTAGTATTAGTTAGTATTTACATAAACAGTGACTGCGCTAGTAGCGGGTTGGTAAGTAAAGCTATTACCTACGCTAGTTGACGAGCTTGGGTCAGTGTAATTACCACTGGTGTCGCGTGGTAAACTCTCTTTTAAATAATAATGACATGTCGAATTAGCCACATCACCTGATTCACTAGCAAAATAGCGAATAGAATCACCTGTGTTCAACGTAGTTAATGAGCCTGTTATTGTCGGGGGTTGCTGTAATATACTTTGCCAAATTTCCACACAGTTAGCTGCATCAAAGCCTGTACCTAATCCCGCACCATCAGTTAAACCGGTAACATAGCCTGGGCGGATACTCGGGGTAGTACTTGTGTTTTCTGTTGTTAATATTAGCGTGGTGCCATCATAGTCAACACTATTGAAATTATTAACTTGTGGTCGTCCTCTTGCTTCCCACTCTGATCTAGCTAATGAAATAGCGGTTGCAAAACCACCCGCCATGCCTTCAATATTGGCTTTTTTTGCTTGTTCGGTTAAATCGATAAATTTAGGAATAGCGGTTACCGCTAAAAAACCTAATATAACGACAACAATCACCAGTTCAATCAAGGTGAAACCTGAATTTTTTTTCACGCTGGCTCTATTATTCATATTAACCTCTTTATAATTTACACTGTATTACGTATATTAAAATTGTATTACATATACTTAATTGTAACAGTGATTTATTTACTAAGTCACTTATTTAATTTAACTTTAGTCTGTATTACTCAATTTACTTACTTTGCCATTAACGCGATTATATTGAAAGTAACTGCCATCAACCAGCACATAGCGACATAAGCCTTTATTAAGCGCAAGCTGCTCTGCGCTGAACTCACTACGCTGGGGCTCTTTACCCGTGTGCACCGCTATCGCACTGATGGATAATTTCATTGCCGTTATTGGAACTTGCATTACCAACTGCCAGATTGCTTGGCAAGGCAATACACTTGTTGTAACGTCTATCCAACCGGCCTCATTTACCGTTATCGATTGCTTTGTTTCATTATTTAATGACGCAAGATAAACAGTGCTAGGCTGATTGTCCATCATCCATTGTGCATGAACAACATTGACCTTGGTGGTAAATGTTTGCGCTATGCTAGCAAAACCTGCTTGCCTAAATTGTGACTCATTTTTATTATACAGCTTTATAAAAATAGCCATCATTATGCCTACTAGCACTATTATCAACACAAATTCAGCAAGTGACTTGTCTTTTTTCTCACTGTTTGAGGTCATTTAATAACGCCTTTGTTTGCATAAATTTTCACGCTAGCGTTTATCACTAACCTTGCATTGCTGAAGCCATGTCCCACATTGGCGTAAAAATACCCAAGGCTAACACTAGCACCATAGCAGCGACGACAATTAATAACAGCGGTTCTATTCTGGCTGTTAAGGTTTCTAAATCAAAATCAACTTCTCTTTCATAATAATCACCCACCTCAGCAAGTAACTCATCAACACGACCGGTTTCTTCACCAACCGCTATCATTTGCAGTACCAGTGGCGTAAATAAGCGACTACTAATAGCTGAACGCAATAAACTGTCACCACTTTCAATACCTTGGCGCATGGCAGAGATTTTCTCTTGCATGTAACTGTTATCAACGGCTTCACCCACTAATGTTAACCCTGTGGTCATAGGCACGCCCGCTTTTAACACAATGGCAAAACTATGAGAAAAACGCGCTAATATCGAGCGCTCTATAATACTACCGACAATCGGTATCTTAATTTTACGTCGGTCCCATTGATATCGACCTTTTGTTGTTTTTAATGACTGTTTAATCATCACCACCATAATAAAAACAACTAATAGCATAAAGTGCCAATAATTGATAAATAGATTTGAACTGGCAATAATAAACTGGGTAGCAGGCGGCAAGTCGGCACCTAAACGAGAGAACATATCGGCAAAGGTTGGAATAACAAAAATATTTAAAATAACGACGGCTGCCGTGATGGCAATAAGCACCATGCTTGGGTAACGCAAAGCCGCTTTAATGCGTTTACGGGTACTTAACTCTCGTTCTAGGTAACTGGTTAATTTCAAAAAAGACTGATCAAGTTGACCGGTATTCTCACCCACATGAATAAGTGATACAAAAAGGTGACCAAAAATTTTAGGGTGATTATTTAATGCCGATGAAAAGGTATAACCGCCTTCCAGTTGTTTACCTATATCTGTTAACGCTTTTTTAAGCGCCGTAGAGTTAGCAGACTCAACCATGCCGTTAATGGCGCGTAAAATAGGTACGCCTGAGCGCATTAAGGCGTACATTTGTCGACAAAAAATAATCAGTTCTTCTAATGACACCCGGCCATTATTGAGTAGCTCAAACACGTCAATACTTGCACCACTAGTATTTGCTTGTTTTTCAGCAACAATAGCAGTAGGGGTAATACCCATTTTAAACAGCCTTTCTGCGGCGCTATTTACATTCGCCGCTTCAATACTGTCTTTTACTTGGCTGCCACTAGCATTTCGTCCAGTGTAGTTAAATGTTGCCATAACACTCTCTTTGCCTTAATTTATCCGTTAACCTGTATGTTAATTCATGTATTAACATCTGCGGCTTAGTTGAATTTAGCTGTCAAATGGAGAGCTAATATCAATGGTTTCAACCAAACGTAATACTTCTTCTACGGTTGTTGTGCCCTGCGCTGCGTATTCAAATGCTGCTTTAGCTAAGGGGGTAAAACTAGGGTTTTTCTTGGCTAGCTGAGCAAACAGTTCACTATCATTACTTTTTAAAGCAGACATCATTTCTTCATTCATTTCAAGCAGCTCAAAAACACCAATTCGCCCTTTGTAACCGCTATATTGACAAGTTTGACAGCCTTTACCTTGCTTGAACGTCGTCGTTTTTGCTCGTTCACCCGCTAAATTAGTTAACCAAAACAGCTCTTGCTCATCTGCTTGATATTCAATAGCACATGAATCACAAACTCGTCGAACCAATCGTTGAGCGACTACTGCGCGCAACGCGCTACCCACTAAAAATCCGGCCGCGCCCATATCAATTAATCGTAATGCACTAGTAATAGCATCGTTAGTATGCAGTGTTGATAACACTAAGTGACCGGTTATCGCGCCGCGTAACCCTATTTCTACCGTTTCTTGATCGCGCATTTCACCCACCATCATAATGTCGGGATCTTGGCGAAGCGCGGTACGTAAAACACTGGAAAAAGTTAAACCTATTTTAGTGTTAATTTGGACTTGGTTAATACGTGGTAAACGGTACTCAACTGGGTCTTCAACGGTAATAATTTTTTTACTGGCTTCATTAAGTTCACTTAATGCCGCATATAAAGTGGTAGTTTTACCACTACCGGTAGGGCCGGTTACGAGCACCATACCGTGTGGACGATGAATTTGTAAACGCACTCGTTTAACAATATCTGCCGGCATACCGGTTTGCTCTAATGATAATAACCCAGCAGATTGATCTAACAAACGCATTACCACTGACTCACCATATTGAACGGGCATAGTAGACATACGCACATCAATGCTGTGACCACTAATATCTAAATGAAAACGACCATCTTGAGGGATACGTTTTTCTGATATATCAAGCCCGGCCATTAACTTAAGACGTAAGACCATGGCCGAGGCGATTTTATTTTCTTTAAGTATTTTTTCTTGCAAAATACCATCAATACGTTGGCGAATTCTCAGCTGATGCTCTTCTGGCTCAATATGAATATCTGAGGCGCGCATTTGTACTGCATCTTCAAACACAGATTGTAGTAATTTGCCTACGGTGGCATCACCACCTTCATCAAGAAAGTTAGTCGCTAAATCAAAACTAGACGACTCTTCATATTCTTCTTCTAACTGACTGGCAAAAGATTCAATTTCAGCTGTACGGCGATATAAACTGTCAAAAGCATCAAAAATTTGCGATTCCATCACTACCGCCAGTTCAATACGTTTGGGTGATAGCATACGTTCGAGTTGATCTAAACCACTTAAGTCAGCGGGATCACTCATGCCTAACAATACCGAGGCACCTCGGTCTTCAATAATTAACGCTCTTAACCGTCTAGCATGTACTTCTGGTAATAAACTGGCAACATTAGGTGATATTTTATGTTGAGAAATATCCATAAATGGCACATTGAGTTGCTGCGCCAAAAATTGTAGTAAATGCTTTTCAGAAAGGTACTTGAGTTCAATTAAGGTATCACCTAGTTTACGACCTGTTTGCTTTTGACTCGTTAACGCCTGCATTAACTGATCATTGGTAATAATGCCTTTATCAACCAACAAGTCACCTAAGCGCATGTTTAATTTGGGAGCTGCCATAATCTGTCCTACTGTCCTATTGCTTGTATGCGGTCATTAACAAAACGCTCTGAAGAAACCGATAAATCATTTTTAGTGAGTGCTGTTTTATAGGCCGTACTGGCTAAAGTAAATTGACTATTTTGGTCGTACAAGACCGCTAAGCCTAGATGCCAACGACCGATATTAGGCTGCATAGTGATGAGCATTTTATAGGCATTAACCGCCACTCTACTTTGCTGAGCTTGCTGTGCGGTATTGGCGAGCATTATTTGATATTGCTCATCTTTTAACTGAGCTAAAGGCTTTAGCGTATTTAGCGCCGAAGTCACCTGCCCTTGCTTTAAATAAATGCGTGCTTGCATTATACGCAAACTGCTGTCTTGGTTATTTAAGGCAATACCTTGTGATAGTAAATTAACTGCATCTTGATAAGCTTGACGACCAAACCATAAAGCAGCCAGTTTCTTACGCGTTTGACTATCACTAGGCCTGATAATTATCGCGTCTTCAAGTAGCTGTTCAGCTTTCTCTATTTGCTTGGCGGTTAAAGCTTTTTCTGCCAGTGCTATTTTTTGATCCGCTAGCTCATCGGCAGAAAGTTGACGACGCGACACTGACATTTGATTCTTCGTCGATTTTACTGGTGTAACAAGGTCATTACCTTCTTGAACACTTGGCTTTACACTTTGCTTAACAGGGCTATCCGTGTTGGCAAGATGTGGTACTTTTTCCGCTGGCACCTTTTTCACTGGTGTAACGCGACTAACGTTATTATTCACTGGCACATTCGCTATGGCAGAACTATTTGCTTGTTGAGTTATCGCTGCAACACTAGCCTCAGTTTCAGTGATAGAAATACGCTCTTGGCTTTTTGTCACTTCGGCGCTTGTTGGCGCACTATCATCGTTAGCAATGCTGATAGCTAAATCAGTAGCTGCCCTGTCTTTAGTGGCGACAGTTTTAGTGGCGATAGCGCTAGTGACCAAATCGTTAGTGACTTTAGCTTCTGCTGCATTAGCACGGCTCACTATTTGCTCTGATTTTAAGGCGTTATTCTCAGTAATTAATTGCCAAATATAAAAGCTCATTAAGCATACAGCTAAGACAAAAAACCCCGTCACTAACGCTATTTTTAGCGGTGAATGAGCCAAAGCCGTATTATTAATTTGACTAGTATTACTGTTAGTTCCAGGGCTGCGTTGCTCTAAATCCTTTAACATTTGATTAATGACACTCATTATTTACTCACCCAAACCTACTAAAAAAGCACTAAGAAAATAATATGCAACTGACAAGGCGCTTACCACGCTAAAGGTCACTAAAGCGACGCGGTTGATTGGCGAGCTTGTGGTAATACTCTCGGTATCTTGCGCCGCAGCGTTGAGTAAATTAACGGTCATTTTGTAATGTCCTTGACCGTAAGCGAGCATTAACATTTTGTGGCACAAAATATTTACTAATCGTGGTACTCCCTGACTGACACGGGTAATACGTTTGCAAATTCTGCTTGGAAAAAGCTCTGCGCCCTTATAGCCGGCCACTTGTAATCGATGGTGAATATATTGCTGCACTTCATGACTATTCATGGCGCGTAATTTATAGGCAAAGGTTATGCGCTGTCTTAACTGCCTAAACGCTGTTTTTGCTAAACGCTGGTCAAGCTCTGGCTGCGCAAACAAGACGACTTGTAATAGCTTGCGCGTTTCTGTTTCTAAATTAGTGAACAACCTTAACGCCTCTAAGCTATCTTCAGGTAGTGCTTGTGCTTCATCCAGTATCAATACTACCGAGTGCCCCTGACTATGTAGCTCTAATAAACGTGTTTGAATACGCTGGGTAAGTAACTGCACCGACATACGCTGTGCTTGCTTAACGCCCAGCTCTACTGCAACAGCACGCCTTAATTCATCGGGGTTTAAATAAGGGTTTGGGATGTAAGCCGTGACAAAGTGGCTAGGTATTTCATTTAATAGCTTACGACACAGTAATGTTTTACCTGTGCCGACTTCGCCAACCACTTTAATAAAGCCTTCGCCTGTTTGTAACGCCGTTGAAAGTACCGCTAACGCTTCATCATGCATCGCCATTGGCAAATAAAAACTTGTATTAGGGGTTAAGGTAAAGGGTAACTCTCCTAAGCCAAAGTGATATAAATACATAAAATGATACTCAGTAAAACTAGCTAAACGACCTTAGCGCAAACAATAAATGTACGCTTACTGAACATTGTCAGCGATATTTTGCTCAACGGCTTGGCAAATATCATGTGTTTGTGCATATTGCTTATCTGCACATTGCTCTTGGCATATTTGACTTAATTCGCCTTGTTCAGATACTTCACAAAATGCTTCATCTTCAGGAAACCATTTCGTTAATAAACTACGGGCATCTTGTAATTGATTTTTCCATGTGTCTTGACCAACGACAACAGGTTTAAGCATGATAACCAGCTCTCGTTTTTGTGATTTTTGTGATTTATTTTTAAATAATTCACCAAGAAAAGGTATATCCCCTAAAAATGGCGTTTTAGACTCAAGATCCACTTTATAGGTTTCAATTAAGCCACCAATAACGACCACTTCACCTGAGTTAGCACGAATAATAGTATCGGACTCTCGAACACTGCTTTGTGCCAACGGCAAAATAAGTTGCTCACTACCAATTTGAATGGTTTTATTTTGCTCTTCCGTAATAGTGACCGAAGGATGTACATGCAAGATAACACTACCATCTTTACTAATTTGCGGTGTTACATCGAGCGCAATACCTGAGAAAAAGGGCGTTAATTCAACTTCTGGCGTTGTCGTTGTTGAAGTACCCGTTGTGGTTGTGCTGGACACTTCTGTGACAAAGTATTCATCTTCACCAACTTTAATCACCGCTTTTTGATTATTAGTGGCGGTAATACGTGGGCTTGACAGTACTTGCACATTGCCTTGTGTTTGCAGTAATTCTATAACGCCTGAAAAATTACTGTTACTGTTGTTGGGACTTAAGGTAATACTATTAACACCACCAATGGTATTGGAAATAACATTACCTACTACATTACCTGTTACTGAATACGCTATGTCAGTATTACCGACTTGGTCAAGTACCTTATTCCACTTAATACCCTGCTGATAATCATCATTTAAGGTAACTTCCATAATTTTCGCTTCAATAATAACTTGGCGATGTAAATGACTTTCCGTTGCCTTAACAAACGCTTTAACCGCGGTGATTTCTTGTGGTAAAGCACGCACGGTAATTAAACCCGCTTGCGGAGAAACAATGACAGAACGACCTTTACCGGTACCCACAAAAGCAGTTAACGACTCTTTTAGTTCATCCCAAAAATTTGATTCATTTTCGGTATATAAATTAATACCACTGTTTTGATTACCTGAACCATTATTACCATTTTGGTTATTATTACCGCTGTTATTGTTGTTATTGCTGTTGTTGCTACTATTACTGTTATTATTGTTACCACTATTTGGATCATTTTCCGAAACGCCACCCGAGTTGATAGAAGTACTCGATGAACCAAAACGTTTCAAAAAGAGGTAATTTAAGGCGATAGTTTCGGTGCGTATGCCTGGCGGAAAAACTTTAACGACATTACCACGGCGTATAATTTCATAGCCGTAAACATCTTCAACTACTGTTAAGGCTTCTGTTAAGGTAACATTATTTAAATTTAACGATATTTGTCCTACGACATCGGGGTGAATAACCACGTTATAGCGTGACCCTCTGACAATCGCTTGAAAAAAATCTTTTGCTTCAACTTCTGTCGCCGACACTTCCAAGCGTTTTTCCGCCAACATGCCTTGCTTAGCTTGATTCATATTAGTAAGCATTAACTCTTGCTGTACCGAGCTAGGCAATTGAGTTAACGGTTTTGGGCCATTAATTCTTTTGTTTTCTTTAATAGCGGCATCTAAATCTTCCTTTATTTCAACGGGGTCATTAGGCACGGATTGACAACCCACTAAGGTGAAAAATATTGTTGATAAAGCAATTTTTAATGTTAATTTTTTCATAGGGATACTTGTTTTTACCATGAGTTAGCTACCGTATTTTCTACCACGTTATCTTTAAGAACGTGACTTTTAAACCCTTTACTTTTAAAAATATTAATTTTTAATCGCTTAGATTTACTACGTAAAATCACGTTATGACTATTGATTGCAGTAATTCGATACTCACCAATATAGTCAAACATTTTGTATATTTTGCCATTAATAACCGCCGTATGAATGCCGTCACCATGAATAATTGAGCTGAGAACAAACCCCTTTTCAGGCGCTAACTTGTTATGAGTGCTGGCATTACTCCCCCCAAAAGGACGTGTAGGGTCAACATCGCTAGCAATACTTATCGATGCCGTAAGCATGTTCATCAACATAAACGCAGCTATCACTAAAAAGCGCTGTGAACAAAGGCTTAATAATGAAGTAAAATAAGCTTTAAACACCAATGAACTCCTTAGTTAATCCTAAACTGTAAATGGTAATATCTACTTCACTGTTAGGATATTCTTTGACTTCAAATTGAAAGTCTTGCCAAAAAAACTTCCACGATAGCTGTTCAAGTCGTTGTAAGTAATTTCGTAACTGAAAATACTCACCTGATAACTTAATTTTTATACCATGTTGATATAAATTTAAACCAACAGGCTCTTCCGTACTGATAGGCTCCGCTGTACTGGCCTTATTTTTGCTAGCTTGCTCTGTAATGGCGTTACTTGGCTGCTGTGCTAACGCTAATAATGGTTTGGCTCCTGTCAATTCAAACGAGAGTAATGACACGCCTGGCTCAAGGTTCAATAATTTCAATAGCGCTTGACGCATTTCACTCGGACTAATAAGCTCTGTGGTTAAGTGCACGAGTTGCTCATCAATTTTGCCAAGTTTGGCCTCAAGTTGTGCTATTTTTTTACGCGTCTCTTCATCAGGATCTTGTTCAAGTGCTGATTGATACTCTGTTATAGAAAAGTTAAGCGTTTGATTACTCAACGTGATTTCTTGGCTTTTTCTATCAAAACCAATAACTTGAGCCGACTTTTGCTCAATAAAAAAATATGATATGACAAAGAATATTGCCACCACACCAGTTAATAGCAGTAAAAATTGCTCTCTACTGGTTAGTTGCAAAAATTTTTCACAAGTATTCCGCCATTGTTGCTGCATTAACTTTTATCCTTTTGGGCGATAGAGCTAACAACAAACTCTGTAATATTGTCATCATTTTTAGCAAGTTTAAATTGCACAAACGCCTTACCTGAAAGTAATCGCGATGCTTTAAAGCCGGCTAACCATGCAGGTACCGCCTGAGGGTTTCGAGCAAGACCGGTAAAGCTCATATTGTTAGCGTTAATACTGATGGTTTGCAAACGAATATCTTTATGGTGCATAACTGACAAATCATTCATCACCATCACAAAGCCGCCGGCAAACGTTTCATTAGCATCGGTCAGTTTATCTAGTAGCGCATCTTTATGCTGCATCACGCGTTTTATTTTGGTCAGTTTACTGGTCAAATCAGCGGATACTTGCCTATTTCTTAATTGTGCTTCTAACTCGCTAACCTGTAGTTTTTTTTGCTGTTGAACATTTAATAAATCATGGTATTGGGTAGCTGAGCGCTTAAAGTTAACCTCAGTTAATACCGCCCAAACAACCATAATCACTAACAATACTAACCAAACACCTAGTATTTTGGGTAAAGATAATAAAGCTTTGTCAGGAAATAGTTCTGCTTGTAATAAGTTGATCGTTTGTTTAGTGGTCATCATGCGCCCCCGTTAATTCTTCTAGCTCAGCATGGTACGGGGGATTATTTAAACTAGCGCCAATAACAACTGCAAACTCTCGATGTTGATGATACGGTGTTGGTAAGTCAAGTAAGCTAACAGGCACAGCAGTATTTTCTGCTAGCTTTTCTACTAAAAAAGCCTCTAATGCAATAGGTAGTAAAACTTTAATGCCTTTAATAGGTGCTTGTTTTAGTTGCCGCTCAAAGTAATCTGTAGAGCGCTGGATCTCTAAGCTAATATTATCAATAACACTAAAAGACAGCTCTTCAGCGGTTTTACTTGCTAGCTCAGCGAAACCACGTAAACGACGATGAAAAAACAGTTGTTTCTCTTTCACTATGATTAAAACAATTTCTTCATTAGGTTGCTGACAAACCAATAAGTAGGCTTCTTTTTGTGGTGCTAACAAGTTAGCAAAAGCAAACTCTTGCGTAGTAATAGTACTGACCTTAACACTACCTTGCTCGGTAGCTGTAACCAACTTTTTCAGCTCGTCTAGCGGCGCACAAACGACATTAATTTTTTCTTTACCACCAGCAGGGGTCGGTGCATCATAATAGTCAAGCACCATGTTATCAGGAGCAATACTAACCTGATCTTTAATTTGCCATTTGAGCGCACTGTTAATCTCACTGTCAGGCACGCTAGGCTTATCTACTTGTACTATTTGAGCTTGTGTTTCATTAAGGACTAAATTAGCCGCGCCATCTAATTCATTGTTATGATGTAATAACTGAAGCGTTTTGACGAAATTGCTAGTATTGGCCTTTTCTTGTCGAAAAAAAACATTCACTGCACGCTGCTCATCGATAGGGCTATTAAGATCTTGTTGGGGAATTGAACATAAAGAGACGCCCTGTTGCTGAAAAGCGATACCAAGACGTTGTGCAGAATTACTTTTTGAAAATATTTGGCTTATTTTTGTTAAGAATGACATTTATTGGCAATATCGCATCATAGCTAAAATTATTATCAATATACACTTTGTTACACCTAGAGAGCAAGCTTTACATTAGTGATTAGTGGGTCATTATTAACTAAGTTTATTAGCTATTTACCCTTTGACTAAACTTATACGGCAGGTTAAAAACCAGACTATAAATATTAGAATTGTTATGTACAAAAGTGACTGCTGGTAACAAGATGGTTTATACTATTTTTTTGTTAAAAAAAATCAAACCCATTAAATTTAGTTTAGCCTAATTAAGACTCACCAAATATAACTCAACTCAATGTAAAGTAAGACAAAAAATGTCTCAAGCCTTGTCGTTATTACAAAAAATACAACACCCACTATTCGAAAAATATCAGCTTGATGTGCGCGTAAAGCGAGATGATGCCCTCCACGGCATTATTTCAGGTAACAAGTGGCGTAAACTAAAGTACAACCTTGCTCACCTAAAAAATCAAGGTTACCAAGGCGCATTAACGTTTGGCGGTAGCTATTCTAACCATCTTCATGCTTTTGCCTATGCCTGTAAGCAAGAAAATATTCCTTGTATTGGCATCATTCGAGGGGAAGCTGATTATGCTAATAACTTTACCTTAACTTGGGCAAGGCATTGGGGCATGAAATGTCACTTTGTTGACAGAAAAACCTACCGTCGCCGATTTGATACAGACTTTATAAACGAACTCAATGCTTTATACCCCGAATATTTTATTATTCCTGAAGGCGGCAGTAATGCTTTAGCCGTCACCGGTGTTGCTGAAGTTTTAACAGAGCTAGCTAGCCAAGCCGATTTTGATACTTTGATCACCCCCGTTGGCAGTGGTGGTACGCTAGCAGGTTTAATTTCTGGTGATAGTGTCGTCAATAACAAACAACATAAAATTTTAGGCATCGCGGTATTAAAGCAGGCGGAGTATTTACGTGAGGAGATTAAACGCTTAGTTACTCCTCAAGGCTTAAAGCACAACAACTGGCAATTACTAACTCACTTTCATCGTGGCGGTTATGGAAAGTTCAAAGCGGCTGATGTTGAGCGACTTATTGCCTTTAACAAGCAAACCGGCCTAACCTTTGAGCCTATGTATTCAGGAAAAATGATTTTAGCGTTACTTGATTTAATTTCACAAGACTACTTTGCTGCTCATGAGCGTATTATTTTATTACACACTGGCGGCTTACAAGGACTTGGCGGTATGATTGAACAAGGACGGCTTAAAGCAAGTGACTGGCCCCCTATGCCAACGTTATAATAACTTATATTGGCACATTGTTATTGGCACATTGTAGGTCGGCACGAGCGTAGCGAGGCCCGACAGGTTTAGCTTTGTCGAGGCAAGCATCGACCTACAAATCCCCAACGCATCGTTCTACACCGGGTACTGCCTTTGTAGGTTAAAACCTTAATAAGTAACGACCTTGATTATCTGGTCGCCCGATAAAGCGTAACGATGATGTTAATTGCGCAGGAAATTGTGCGCCAGGCTTTAAATAACCCTGCCCCGACACTTTTTGATTGGCTAACGATATACGCGCAGTAAAGTGTAAACCAAGATTATTTTTGGGGGATATTTTCGCGATTAAATCACCTTGTTGACAAGATAAATCCGCATTGACGTTACCTAATTTAATATTATTTTCTAAGGCGAGCACGCCTGAGCCTAGCCAACTGACTTGCCCTTGTGCTTGCTCGCATTGTAACTCTTCTGAAATATCCAGCCTTAACTGTGTTATCAATAATTCAACATTACCTTGTGCGGTGACTGGCATAAGTGATGGCATAGTTAATGCGAGTTGTTTAGCAATATCATTCGCCCCAAAAAAAATCTCAACATCGTTGAGTAATAACTGCTTAGTCGTAGCAGTTAGGGTAAATTTTCCTTCAGCGCCTGGTGAAAATGCCTCACCAAAGTTAACGTCTAACGTAGGTGATAAACGTAACAACGACCAAAAATTTAGTTGTGTTTTAATATGGTTAATTTGATAGTTATTGATTAAGGCTTGCGTTATTTCACCTTGCCAAATAGAACCAGAAACACTACCGATATTAATATTTTTAGGTAATTTAACGGTATTTAACACTAACGCTAATGGCATAGTTGCCACCAAAAACACTACATAACTGCTGACAAAAATTGCGATAACCGCAAACCACTTCTTCATTTAATTTCTCTATTTTGTATTTAACTCTATGTACTTAACTACACCTAGTCGTCTTGAGTTGCTATCACTTAGGCTTAGTATTTAATTCACAGCCTAGCAAGGTGTAAGCGTCTCACCCTGACTTCACCGATTTTATCACCAGGCGTTAAATCTATTGCCTTAACCTGTAAACCCTCATTATTAGCTAAATGCTCAAGCCAAAACAATAATTGGGTAAATGACGTACTGTCTACCCACACCTGTAAATCATCCCCTTGCGGCTGCATACGCGTGATGGTTATTTTATAGGTTTTAGCACTGCGATTAGCGACACTTGAGAGACTGCCGCTAAATTTTTTTGCACCTGAGTATTGCTTAGCCTGTTGATACAATGAGGTGTTTTCTTGCACCCAAGTTAATAATACTTGCTGTCTTGATAATTTATTATCGGCTTGAATTAAACGTTTATTTATCGGTTGCCATAGCGCGCTATAAAAAATAAACGCCATAAAAACAACCGCCATTACCGCAACAAGGCGCTGCTCTCTACCGTTGAGTTGTTGCCACCATGCTTTCATTACGATGCGTCCTTACTAGGTTTATGATTACCATTATCAGTAATACTAAAAGAGCCGATGACTTGCTCCCCCTGATTAGTTTGCCCGCCTTGCTTAACCGCTAACTTAGCATGTGCTAAGGCTAATCTAAACTGCTCAAAAGCTTGATAGTCTTTTGCTGTTGCCTGAATGCGCAACTCGCCTCGCTTACCATCAAACTTTAATGAGGTAGGTTTAAGTGTTGGCACTTTAGCAAAAGCGGGCTGTAACTTAGCTAATAATGCTAAAAAACCTTGCTTATCGCCTAAACTACCGAGTAAAGCGAGCTCTCGATTCAACTGTGATTTTATCGTCGAAAGTCGTACCCGCTTTGTATTAGGAAAAGCCTCTTGATAACTAGCGATAATAGCTTGCTCAACCCTTTGTTGCTCGGCGTTTAACTGCCAGAGTTGCACACTTTTATCAACCAAACTCAGCAATAGCGCAAAGACAGCAACACCAGCTACCCAGAGCCATTGTTGCTTGGAATGGCTACGTTTTTCTTTGACTTTATATTGACCTTGCAACAGATTAAAGCCATTAAGATGATGACCATAATGACTGGCCATTAACGCCAACGGTAGTTCTTCAGGCATTGCTGTTAACGCTATTTTTTCACTGTCTATTAAGGGAGAGTAAGCGGCAATATTGACGCTAGGCAACGGCTTATCCTTTTTATGCTCGCCGGTATTTTTACGCTGCTTAGTAGTTGTATTAGCCAGTAACTGACACTGTAATTGCCACGTATTCGTATCTAGCGTAAAACCCTGCCAAATATCCTGACGAACAATAACTTGTGCTTGCTTATCATCACCTAGGGCAATAGCGCTCCAAATATTGTCGTTATTGTTGACCTTATATGGCATAGCTAACACATCAGCAATAATATGTTTAGTGTACAACTTCGCATCGGCTAACCATGACAACCATTGCTGCATTTGACGATGAGCAACAATCGCGGTAAAGCAATTATTACCCTGACTATCAACCGCCAAATCAGCATAAGCAAAAAATAGCTGCTCAACCTCTTCGGCTAAATTATCTTCTAACATATATGGCGCCGCTAAGCGCATTGCTCTGCTAGATTTTGCTGGCACGGTTAACGATTTAAGCAGTACATCACAGCTAGGGACTAAAATTTTAACCTGCCGCTGTGCCGCTTTACTGGTTAGCTCGTTAAGTTGTTGAGCATTGTCTAACTCACCGCTAGCAATAATATCTTGGCTATTATTTTTATTGTCAGCAACAATCAGCCAATAAATACGATCCTCGGCTTGGCTTCCTAAACGGATAAATAATGTTTCTGTCATTAGTTACGTCCTATAGTACGACTAATTACTTGAATTTGTTGGGTATCATTAACTTTCATTATCGAACGCATGGCAAAATAACTATGGTTAAAACGGGCATTGGCTTTTAATTGAAAATACTGACTATCGACAACAAACTGCGCTCTTTGCCATTGGCTCATACTAACCTTACTTAGCTCTGGCAGCTTATAGAAATCTTCTACATTTTTATAGCCTGAACTACCCCGTGAATTTAGTATTTCTTGTGCATCTTCGACACTTAAATCAAGCAAGGCTTGCAATAATTCAGGTTTTTCAACATCAAGGGTATTAATATTAATCAAGTGCTGCGCATTTTGTGGCAGCACACAGACATAAGGTGTTAAGGCTAAAATAACCGCTGGGGTAAAATGTTCAATTAACCTTAATTCGTTAACACTGGTTAAATAGTTATTCGCGGCAAGATAAGGAAATTCGCGCGCAGCGTAATCATTATCCTCTGCACCGCCTGAGCCGGTAATGATATCATCATCATCGAGCCAGTCGCTTAGCGCATTTACCATAGCTTCAGCTTCAAAATTACCCACCCCAGCAATATGTAAATTAATAATCAGTGCTTCTAGCACAGTGGCTGCCGGTAATACTTGATTACTACCACGACCAACACGCTTGGTAACATTCTCTGTGTTAGCCGCAGTGTTTAATGACGCTGAGGTATTGTTGTCATTAGCCGATGCTGCTTGCTCTTTTGTAGTTGCTTTAGGATGTAAAGCATTAAGGTTTAAACAACTTTGTAAATCGGTAACTACACCACTTATTTCACCAAAATCAACGGGGTAGCTGGTTTCCTGCGCTGCCCATATTTGGTCAAGATGAGTTACATGCGACTGTTCTTTAAAAGCTTTTATTAACACGCGCTTGGTAAAAGCTTCTGCGCCTAAGGCATACCAATAAGCTTGTTGATTGAAAGCAATATTAGTACTACGCTGCAGCTGAGTTTGTAATCGGGTGGTCATTTGCGTGGCAATAATAGCAGCTAACGCGACAATTAGCATGACGGTAATCAAGGCAACGCCTTGCTGATTTTTTTTGTGCAACTGAGCACTTAAACGCGCTATAACCATCAACTAGGTCCTGCTCTGCTCATCAGCGCCAAGATCACCTGCCACTAAAAATTGGCGACGAATTACCCCATAATCTAGTGTATCAATTTCAATGGCAATTGCTTGGGGAAGTGTGTTTCCAGACCATTTTTTTTGCCATTGACTACCATCATAAAACTCAAAAGCTAATCGAGTTACCTGAGTAATTAATGGTCTTATCTTGGGCTCTTGACCAACAACCGCATCAACAAAGTTGTAATGTAAACGCTCTAGGGTTTGATCAACCAGTCGATAGGCAACACTTTGCATATCGCTACGCGGTAATAATAACCCTGGGTTAGTCCAGCCATTTCTAACAAAAGCAATGGCTTGTTGGTCGGCTAAAAAATTATTATCTGCAGTCTGTAAAAATTTTTTGCTCGCAGCTTCGCCATTAATACGCATAGTACGTTTGGCGATTTGGCTGAAATCTCGCTCTATTAATAAAAAGGCACGTTGTAATTCATTTTGTCTTTCACTGCGTATTTTAGCGCTTTCGTCGCCACGTAATACCGTATCAAAAATGGTAAAACTGGCTAAACTAATGACAGAAAATATCGCAATAGCAATCAACACTTCAATTAAAGTAAAACCTTTTTTCCTTGCTGTCAGCCCTCTATTGACGCGATGAACAGTAAGATAAGCACTAACTTTCATTAGGGAGCCCTCTGAGCGAGGTAAGTCATTAAGTTAGCACTTACCAACTTATCACCTTCTGTTAAACCTACTTGTATATTGACTGCACGTAGCTCTTTATTCGTTGTTTTAATTACGTTTTGTTGCCAATACCAGGTTCTGCCCGCCATCTCGACTTTACCTTTACGATTGTTTTTCGGTGGCCAAGCTTTATCTAAACTCAACTCAACTAACTGATTAGATGCCACCCAGTTAGCAAACATTTGCTCTTCTAAATGACTAATATGCCGATAATTATTATCAGCAACAGCCAGTAGCGCCACGCCAGCAATAGCAAAAACTGCCATAGCTAGCATGACTTCGATTAAGGTAAAACCACATTTTTTAGCAAGAGCTGAACTATTAATGCTCAAGTACGGGTCCCTCAATAGTTAAAGGCACGCTGTAAATACCGGTAACACGATAAGCTAAATCTTCTGCGCTTTGACGATAAGCTAACGGTGGTGCTAAACGAAAAGTAACACTAAAAGGACTAAGATCGCCGCCGGATAGAATATACACTTGTGGGATGACTTTCTTTTCTTGTTCTTCTTTAGATAATAAAGTGAAATCGTCTTCATCTTTTGCTTTAAATATATCAGCATCAAAGAGCAAGGGCTCTTCAATAGGCAAATCATCGAGCTCTATACTCAGCTCTATTTCTGCAGGTACGGTAACATTAGCTTGCCAGCCCTGTTCCGCAATTTCAGTCCATCGCGTGCCATCGTAGCCAAAAAACTGATAACCATTTTTTTTTACAACTAAACCTAGCTCAACATTATTAAGCATGCCGTATTCTGCCGCCACTTCAAAAATTGCTGCAAAGCGCGCACTCTCATGCTTTAACTTATCGGCAGGGTTATTACCTGAAAAATTAAACTGTACCAAACTAGCCATTAATCCAATCAACACGACAACGACCATCACCTCAATTAAGGTAAAGCCTCGATGCTGTGCTGCTGAGATTGAGCCGTAAGAGTTTTTAAGGTTCATAGTATAATTAACAGTATTGATCATTTCGTTTTGAATAAGCATTGCTGAGTGAGCAAGCAAGGCGCGTAAAGCCATCCATGGCCCTCAACACCAGCATCCCTGCTACATAGTGTAATTAACACTGCCGATTTACATAAGCATTATTGAGCGAGCAAGCAAGACACGTAAAACCACACATATTGATGCCGCTCAACACCAACATCCTCGCTGCATAGTATAATTAACACTGCCGATTTACATAAGCATTGTTGAATGAACAAGCAAGACACGTAAAACCATCCATGGTGCTCAACACCAGCATCCCTGCTGGTGATGCTTGCTTTTATCACTTCAATAACACTTATTGTTGATTATTTCAGTGCCAAT
Organism: Colwellia ponticola; assembly: GCF_005885605.1. GTDB lineage: Bacteria > Pseudomonadota > Gammaproteobacteria > Enterobacterales > Alteromonadaceae > Colwellia > Colwellia ponticola. The sequence goes on from NZ_SZVP01000001.1 coordinate 587,499, forward strand.
TGCTTTATCACTCCGTAATGTGATGAGTATTAACACTGCCGATTTACATAAGCATTGTTGAGTAAACAACACTTATTTTATTAAAGTTATATATACCAACTCTATTAAATTTATTCCCAACTCAGCGCTGTATTAGCGAGCTTAGAACAAGCAAAATTTGTTAAGTATAGTGAGTCTATATTTCATAAATTTTGTGCTGTTATCAGTTTGCTAATAAGCGCCCAAGGGCGAGTACCTAATAAAAGGCAAAGGCTTACATGCGGCGTTATTGATTTTAACAAGGGAGTAACCATTCTCTTCAATCAATGCCTTGCCTCTAAGCCTTTTAATTCTCGCTGAGTGGGAAATAACTTAATAGATTTGGTATTAATAATGGTTGAGCTTGCAGCGCTAAGGCATAATTTACAGGAAAGAGCACGGAGTTGACGCTAGTCAATGAGTACTTTTGACGCATAAATTAAGCTTTATCGCAAAAAGATTGGCCATTATTTACTGGAAGTCGCCCAAATTCCAATTACCTATATCATCTTCTGTGCCGGCTTCGCCGTCTGGCCCCACTGAGAACACATCCATTTTACCCTGCTCGCCCGGATTCAATAACACATAGTCATTACCCCAAGGATCTTTAGGCAAACGCTTAATATAGCCACCATCAGGAAAACGACGTGGCTCTGGCGCTATATCTGTTTGATCAACTAGCGCGTCTAAACCTTGCTCAGTAGTTGGGTAATCGTAATTATCCATTTTATATAAACTTAACGAGGTTTCTAATGCGCTCACATCCGATACCGCTTTTTGCATATTAGCGCGCTCTTGGCTACCCATTAAGTTAGGTACCACCATGCTGGCTAAAATACCTAAAATAACAATAACCACCATGACTTCAAGTAAGGTGAAACCTTGTGCTTTTTTCATGTTTGTATTTATATTCATCGTGCTTTGCTAACCTCTAATAACATTGTGTAAAAAAGTAAAACTTAACCGCCCACTAGGCTATTAAGTTGTAAAATCGGTTCTAAAATGGCCATAACAATAAAGAGTACCACGCCTGCCATAGCGACCATCAATGCTGGTTCAAAGGCTTTTAACGAGATACTGACTAAGGCATCAAACTCTCGGTCTTGGTTGTCAGCCGCGCGCCCTAACATATGCTCTAATTGGCCACTTTTTTCGCCACTGGCAATCATGTGCAGCATCATCGGCGGAAATAACTTAGTTTGTTCTAATGACACGCGTAAACTAGCGCCCTCGCGTACTTTATCGGTAGCGCCTTTGACTTGTTGTTTAATATATAAATTGTCGAGCACTTCACCTGAAATACGCATACTTTCAAGTAAAGGCACGGCACTTGCGGTTAGAATACTTAAGGTACGAGCAAAACGCGCTGTATTAATGCCTCGGGCAACCTTACCTATACCTGGTATTTGTAATAAATGTTGATGATAAGCCATTTCCATATCAGGCTTTTTCAATAACTGTACGCACAACAACATCAAAGCAGCGATAATAAGCACCAGCATTAAACCATAATCACGCAGAAAGTCACTACTGGCAATGAGAAACTGCGTAGTGCCAGGTAAGTTCTCTCCCATGTGCTCAAACTGACCAACAATTTTGGGCACCACCGCGGTGAGCAAAATAGTAATAACACCAACAGCCACCACGGTCATGATAAGAGGGTAAACCAGTGCTTGAATAAGCTGCGAGCGCATTTGTTGACGTTGCTCGGTATAATCTGCCAAGCGATTAAGTACTTTATCAAGGTGACCTGATTTTTCGCCCGCAGCCACCATAGCCCGATACAAACGATTAAACGCTTTAGGATATTCTGCCATGCTTTCAGATAAACCATAGCCTTCGGTCACTTTAGTGCGCACGCCCATGATCATACTTTTAATGCGATTTTTTTCACATTGCTCAGCCACTGCCAGTAACGATTCTTCTAATGGTAATCCCGACTCAACTAAGGTCGCTAATTGGCGAGTAACGAGCGCTAGCTCTGCGGCAGAAATTTTACCTGCTTTGCCTTGGCTAAAGCTCGTTGAAAAACCCTTATTATCATGGTCAATTTTATTTTTTCGTTGCGATAGCGTCGAGGTAACCACTGTTGGCATTAACCCTTGGTCACGCAATAAACCGCGTACTTGCCTAGGCGTATCGCCTTCGATAACACCCTTTTTTGTTTTACCGCGGCTATCTACCGCTTGGTATTCAAATGCTGCCATAGTTGCTTGTATGCTTATTTTTAGTGATATCTTGCTCAATAAGTGACTTAATCTTCACGGGTTACTCGTAACACTTCCTCTAACGTAGTTTGACCCAGCATCACTTTATCAAAACCATCTCGGCGGATACTGGCGCTGGCGCGTCGGGCGTATTTTTCAATAACTTGTTCACCCTCACCATTATGAATAAGCTCTCGTATATGCTCATCAACCGGCAATAATTCATGAATACCCATACGTCCTCGGTAACCTTTAAAGTTACAGTCACTACAGCCCACCGCGCGATAAATCATCGCCTTGTTATGAGCAGGCAAGGCTAATAATTGTCTTTCTTCTTCATCGGGTAGATGGCTTACTCGACAATGTGGGCAAAGGGTTCTCACTAGGCGCTGCGCCAAAACGCCCAGTAAACTTGACGATAAAAGAAACGGCTCTACGCCCATATCTTCCATGCGTGTTATCGCACCAGCAGCGGTATTGGTATGTAAAGTAGATAGCACTAAGTGACCGGTTAAACTTGCTTGCACTGCAATTTGGGCGGTTTCTAAATCTCGAATTTCACCGACCATGACCACATCTGGATCTTGACGTAAAATAGCCCGTAAGCCGCGGGCAAAGGTCATATCGACTTTGCTATTGACCTGGGTTTGTCCAATACCTTCAATGGCATATTCTATTGGGTCTTCCACCGTTAAAATATTACGCTCTTTTTCATCTATTTGCGTTAAACCCGCATACAAGGTAGTACTTTTACCCGACCCCGTAGGCCCAGTAACCAGAATAATGCCATGGGGTTTTTCAATCAATGCAGAGAAATTGATCCGATTAGTGTCAGTCATGCCTAATTCTTGTAAATCTAAGCGGGCGGCATTTTTATCTAATAAACGTAACACCACGCGCTCGCCATGCCCTGTAGGCATAGTTGACACACGCACATCAACCGCACGACCACCAATACGTAATGAAATACGACCGTCTTGTGGAATACGTTTTTCGGCGATATCGAGTTTTGCCATAACCTTAATACGCGACACCAGTAATGAAGCAAGCTTGCGATTAGGCTTAAGTACTTCACGCAAAACACCATCAACCCGAAAACGTATTTGTAAGCTATTTTCAAAAGTCTCAATATGAATATCTGAGGCTCTCTCTTTTATCGCTTCACTGAGCATAGCATTGATTAGCTTGATAATGGGCGCATCGTCTTCATTTTCAAGTAAGTCCTCACTTTCAATGAACTCGTCAGCAAGTGAGTATAAATCAACCTCATTACCAATATCTTCCATCATCTGTTGCGCTTCAGAGGAGTCTCTTTGATAAACTTGGGTAAGTAATAATTCGAACGCGGGTAGTGATAAAAAATCAAATGAAAAAGGCGCTTTAAGTAGGCGGCGAACCTCTAAAATAATGTCAAAGTTAACATCCGCCAAACAATGCAAAATATAATCGCCGCTGTGTTCGTCAATAGACACTAAGACACTGTGCCGTTTAGCAAACGAGAATGGTAACAACCACGTACTGCTCGCTTGTATTTGAGCGACTTCCTCAATAACGCTTAATGCGACTGGGTCAGTCATTATTATTTATCTTCTGTTACTGTCGGTGGTTTAGGAAGGTCGACATCTTTTTGATTGAGCTTTTGCTGATACTCGTCAAACGACGGCGGCAGCGTTAACTTGTCTTGCCACTTAGGTAAAATAGGCATATTTTTATTGCTCATTAATGATAAACCTTCCTCACGTTTACGAATTTGATCGGCGCGAATATAATTATACTTTTCTTCACTTATATCGGTCATTAATGTTGAATCACGGACAATAGTTGCTCGTAAAAACACCATAAGATTACGTTTTCGGGTGCTATTACTGGTTGATTTAAACAAGTGACCAATAATAGGAATGTCACCTAAAATGGGGACCTTTTGCACGCTTTCTTGTATGTCTTCATCAATTAAACCGCCAAGCACTACCGTATCACCACTATCAGCCATGACCGTGGTTTTAATTTCTCTTTTGTTAATTGAAATATCAACACCGGTAGTGCCACTAACCGATGACACCTCTTGTTCAATAATTAATTGCACTGCATTACCTTCATTCACTTGCGGTGTAACACGTAATTTAATGCCCACTTCTTGACGGTCAACTGTTTGAAAAGGGTTGGTGTTATTACTGCCCGTTGCTGAACCGGTAATAATAGGCACTTCTTGACCAACAATAAAATAGGCTTCTTCATTATCTAAGGTAGTGATACTTGGCGTGGCGAGAATATTAGAGTTAGTGTCACTGCTAACCGCTTGCACAATAGCGCCCCAGTCATTTTTAGCAACGCCAAACATCATGCCACTGACATTACCCAGTACTTGCGCAAGAATACTGTAATCACCATTTTGATCTGGGTTGACCACGGTATCGCCATTTTCTTTGATAACAGTACTGCCCTTTTCACCTTCGGCAGCTTGTGCACCTGCAGCAATGGAGGAAAGACTGGCAGGGCCATTGGTAAATTGCGTAAAACCACCCGCCTCGTTATACCACTGAACGCCAAGGCTAACACCGTCGCTTTCAAACACCTCAACAATAATCGCTTCAACTAATACTTGCGCGCGGCGCACATCTAACTGACGAATAACCGCTTCTAAAGAGCGCAGCATATCGGGCTGGGCGGTAATGACTAGGGCATTGGTTGATTCATGCGCCTCAATACTGACTTCACGCGTTTTATTATTACTTGCCCTTGTGGTCGCTACTTTTTCTTCAGAGACAATAGAGTCACTCACGCCTTGTAATACTTTAACTAAATCTTCCGCTTTTGAATATTTAAGGTAATACACGCGCGTATTGCCATTGGTTTCTAGCTCGCTATCTAAACGCTTAACTAAGCGTGCAACGCGCTCACGGGTTTTAACTTCACCGCTAACAATGACGCTATTAGAGCGGTCATCTGCAACAATTTTAGGAATTAAAAAAGTATCTTGGCCTGCTTTACCGCTCGACTTATTCATGGCCTCAATAATACGCACTATCTCACCGGCTGAAGCATAATTAAGTTTAATTATTTCAACATCTTGATCTCCGGCTCTATCAACACGCTCAATAATTTTTACTAGTCGATTAACCGTTGATGCCGTCCCTGTTAACATAATCACGTTAGCCGGGTCGTAATTAACCACGTTCCCCCCCCCGGCTTGGTCTGATAGTTGGCGAAGCAAGGGGACTAATTCACGGACAGTGACATTTTTAACTTCAACCACTCGGGTGACCATTTCATCACCGATGACATTGCTTTTTGCGCCCACCACCGGAATGGCCGCCGTTTTGGCATCTTTATCACGAATAATTTTAACAATGTTATTGTCCATTTCTATTGCGGCGTAGCCATATACTTCAAGGACATTGAGAAAGAATTGGTAGTATTGTTTTTCAGATAATAAGTCATAACTGCGAACATTGATTTTACCGCGAACATTGGGGTCAACGATCATGGTTTTTTTCAAGTTTTTACCGACGATATTAACGAATTCGGTAATTTCAGTGCCTTTAAAATTTGGCGAATATTGCGCGGCACTGGCTTGACCAACAAAGCATAAGCCATTAAAGACTAACGCTGTCGTTAAAATTAATAAAAACTTTTTCATCATTATTACTGTCTCTGCATTGTCACGCTATTAACAAGTACATGCTTAAAAGAGCACGTTAAAGCGTGATGGTTATACCAAGTTGATTAAGGGATTACTCTCTCTGTGAGCATTTAATCAAAGCGGTATTACATTAATTAATTCGATTAATCGAGCGCATTACTCTACGCTAATCAGTATTTCAGTTAAACTACCTTGACGGTCAACCAACAATGAAATATTACCTGCTTGCTTCATAGCTGCCATTGCTTGCATTGCTTGGGCAGGAACAATTAAATCGTAGCCATTCATTTCAACCGCAACATCACCGGCTTTTAAACCAGCTTGCTCAAAAAACTGTGCTTTTTTGCCTGGACGCAAGGTGTAGCCAACAATACTACCTGCTTGGCGTTTAGGTGAAATTTGTAAATAATCGCTTATATTGGCAGGGCTTTTAACCAGTTCATTGCGCAGTTCTTTTGCGCTAACTGCTAGTCGTTTATTATTACTTTGATCGATAACCTCTGCACCAGCAGATTGGGACGCTACCGCGGAGACGGTGTTCAGTATCGTTGTTGTATTACTCTTATTGGAGATACCGCGCGCTGGCTGATTATAATCAAAACCATCAAGCATTAAGGTTTCTAATCGCCCAGAGTGCTTAATGATCACTCTATCCATCAACACTTGCTCTAAATTGGCCCGTGTACCGGTAATAATATCGCCAATACCGTAGGTTTCTTGCTTACCTCGGTGCTCAATAATAGCCGCTGCGATAGATTGTTCATCACTGGCAACTAGACCCGACAAAGTTAAATTTAACGAAGTTTCAGGAGCATTAACAACCTCAGTTTTCGCAGAAGTATCAGCTTCTTCATTGAACTGCCCAAAAAGGTTAAGCGACTGGACTTTACTCACATCGATGGTTTTATTACTATTTTTGCTATTTATTTTTTTTGAGTAAGCGTTGTTAACGACACTATTATCAGTAGTTTTTGTTGCTGGAATAACTGACCAAGTTATTTTAGCGCTTATATAAGCAATATAAACAATTAATAACGCCATCACGACTTGTGCCACACGTCGATGAGTGCAATGAGTGAGCAAAGAGGTAACCGCTATCATGTTAGTGGGAAAGGCCATAACTACTTATTATATTATTGAATAATCTAACCATTTATAGCCACAGCCCAATGCTAGATTTGTATTAAGTAAACACGAATGATACTTGAGCGTAAGGTTAGCAACAAGTCATAGCTAAGATTTTTAAGTACTTTAGGTAAATAAAATCACTTAGGCTAAAAAGAGGAGGTTGTTATACGTATTTTCAGACCAATATCTGTTGTAAAGCTATTACTTAAGGCAAGTTTATTATGTCAACAAAATCTCCTACGCACAATGACACCATTAGATTAGACAAATGGTTGTGGGCAGCAAGGTTTTATCGCACCCGTGCTATTGCCAAACAAATGATTGATGGTGGTAAAGTTTTTTATAATGGCCAACGTACTAAGTCAGGTAAAGCCGTATCAATCGGTGATATAATAAAAATAAGACAAGGCTTTGAAGAAAAATCCATTACTGTTATTGCCTTAGCAGATAAGCGTAGCGATGCTACTTTTGCTCAAACACTCTACCAAGAGAGCCAGCAAAGCATTGATACCCGAGAAAAAAATGCACTAGCGCGTAAGCAAGGTATTTTACTGAGCCCTGCAAGTGATACTAAACCAGACAAAAAACAACGTAGAAAGCTACGTGAATTTAAAGAAAGGATCTAACTGCTATGAGTCAATTTAATGAATTAAATCGTTATTTATTTACCGATGCCCATGCCCGTGGCGAACTAGTACAATTAAGCAGTAGCTTTAAAAGTATTATTAAAAACCATAATTATCCTACGGGTGTTGAGAAGTTATTAGGTGAATTACTATGCGCCACTTGCCTATTAACGGCCACCTTAAAATTTGAAGGTGATATTACCGTGCAATTGCAAGGCGATGGCCCTGTCGGTTATATGTCAGTAAGTGGTAACAATAACCAACAAATGCGTGGGATTGCTAAAATGGCAGAAGAGACCACTGCCGATACCCTACAAACATTAATTGGTAAGGGCACTATGATTATCACCATACGCCCTAGCGCCGGAGAAGCATATCAAGGTGTTGTTGCGTTAGACCAAGAAACACTTGCCGATTGTTTAGCCCATTACTTTGAAGTCTCTGAGCAAATTCCCACTAAAATTTGGTTATTCAGTGACACCCAGCAGCAGTTAGCAGCTGGCGCTTTAGTGCAATTATTGCCTGATGGTGATGGTAGCGTTGAAAATAAAGAAAAACAGGTGAGTGATTTTGACCATTTATGTCAGCTTACTAACACCATTAAAAGTGAAGAAATATTTTCGTTAGAGGCACAAGCACTGCTTTATCGTTTATATCACCAAGAGCAAGTGAACATTTTTGAACCGCAAAAAGTGAGCTATGTCTGTGGTTGTTCTGCAGATAAATGTTTATCGGCAATAGCACAGATTGAGCCAAGTGAAATAAAAGCATTGTTAGCAGAGCAAGGTAAAATATCGATTACTTGTGAGTATTGCATTACTACTTATGATTTTGATGAACTGAGTCTAAAAAGTTTCATTTCGAAAGTTAACCATTAAATAAAAAGCCTTAAAAGCGTCTTTTTAGCACTAAAAACACAAATAATTACCTGCCTTAATTATCATTTTAGTTATCATTTATTTCATATGGTGATAATTAAGGACTAATTAACATAGTAGTCTACTCCTTTAGCTAGTTGACTTAATCGCATTCTAGCCCAATTACAATGGCATATAAGATAACCATTCATTGTGCTTATAACGAAAACTTTCACAATAAACTATTTTTTACTTTCGTTTTGCTCGATATTATCCTAAAATAGCCGCGATGAAAACATACTGAAACCTTTCATAAATTCATAATGCATTTCATTAACCACCTTATCTTACCATTAATGTTAAATTAAAAAATTTGTCATACTTAGGAGTGAATGTGCTATGACCGCCCCAAAAAACTCAATTGATCTGTCACAATACGGCATCAACGATGTTAACGAAGTAGTTTACAACCCATCGTACGAGTTGCTTTTTAGTGAAGAAACTAAAGCTAGCCTTGAAGGATTTGATAAAGGCGTAGTAACTGAGCTTGGTGCAGTTAATGTAGACACGGGCATATTTACGGGTCGTTCTCCTAAAGATAAATATATTGTTCGTGATGACGTAACTCGCGATACAGTATGGTGGTCTGATCAAGGTAAGAATGATAACAAACCAATGACGCCTGAAACTTGGGATCACTTAAAAGGTTTAGTGACTACACAACTTTCTGGACAACGTTTATTTGTTGTTGATACTTATTGTGGTGCTGATGAAGCAACACGTTTAAAAGTACGTTTTATTACGCAAGTAGCGTGGCAAGCACATTTCGTTAAAAACATGTTCATTCGCCCTACTGATGCAGAGCTTGAAAGCTACGAACCTGACTTCGTAGTAATGAACGGCGCAAAAACAGTAAATGATAAATGGCAAGAACAAGGCTTAAATTCTGAAAACTTTGTTGCTTTTAACTTAACTGAAAAAATTCAATTGATTGGCGGTACTTGGTACGGCGGCGAAATGAAAAAAGGTATGTTCTCAATGATGAACTACTACCTTCCTCTACAAGGCATAGCATCTATGCATTGTAGTGCTAACGTTGGTGAAGATGGCGATACCGCAATTTTCTTCGGCCTATCTGGCACAGGTAAAACAACGCTTTCAACGGATCCTAAACGTCAACTTATCGGTGATGATGAGCACGGTTGGGATGACAACGGTGTATTTAACTTTGAAGGTGGTTGTTACGCGAAAACAATTAACCTAAGCAAAGAAAATGAACCTGATATCTACAATGCTATTCGTCGTGATGCGTTATTAGAAAATGTAACTGTTGATGCCAATGGTAAAGTTGATTTTGATGATAATTCAAAAACAGAAAACACGCGTGTTTCTTACCCTATTCATCATATTGATAATATTGTTAAACCAGTTTCTCGTGCCGGCCATGCTAAGAAAGTAATTTTCTTAACTGCTGATGCTTTTGGTGTTTTACCACCCGTAGCTAAATTAACACCTGAGCAAACTGAATATTATTTCTTATCAGGTTTTACCGCTAAATTAGCAGGTACTGAGCGCGGTATTACTGAGCCAACCCCTACTTTCTCTAGCTGTTTTGGTGCTGCGTTCTTAAGCCTACATCCAACACAATACGCTGAAGTATTACATAAACGTATGGACGCTGTTGGCGCTGAAGCTTATCTAGTAAATACTGGCTGGAACGGTACTGGCAAACGTATTTCTATTAAAGCAACACGTGCCATTATTGATGCTATCCTAGATGGCTCTATTGATAACGCTGAAACAGAAATTGTGCCTTTATTTAACTTAGAAGTACCAAAAGCCATTGCTGGTGTTGAAGGTGATATTCTTGACCCTCGTAACACTTATGAAGATGTTAACGTTTGGAATGACAAAGCAGTAAACTTAGCACAACGTTTTGTTAAGAACTTTACTAAGTTCACTGATACTGACAATGGTAAAGCACTTGTTGCAGCCGGCCCTCAACTAGATAGCGCTAAATTAAAAGCAGTGAGCTAATCACGCTTCTTTTATAAAGATATCGCTTTAAATAGCGAGCTTTATAAGCACTAAAAAAGCCAGATGTTACTTTAACAGCTGGCTTTTTTATTGCCGTTTATATCGTTTGGCATAACAGAAATAAAAAATTTAAGTAAAAAAAATTAAAATACAGCTCCGCTAGACTTTACTGGTAAATAAATTTTGGCTTCTAAACCACCAGATACCTTATTAGACAACTTAACCTTACCGCCATGCTTATCAACGACACGCTTAATAATAGCTAAACCTAATCCACTACCTCCCGTACCACGCGCGGTATCTCCCTGCGTAAACGGTTGAAATAACCGGTCGATATCAGCAGTGGGGATGCCCGCACCATGATCACTGACATTAACAAAAACATAATCTTGCCCGACACCATGTTCCACGCTGCGCTCAATACCTGTAAATACGTCAATGTCATCGCTGGTATAGCGAATAGCATTTTGCACTAAATTAGCCAACGCACGTTTTACCGCAACATGGCGCAATGGTATTTTAGGGCAGTCACTCGGGTGAAAGGTTATTGTCCTGTTATTAGGCGTTTCAATATTTAGTACTTCTTTAACGAGTATATTTACATCACCAAGCTCTGCCTTATCTTTAGAATCGTGACGAATATAGTCAATAAACTGGTCGATAATGTTATTCATATCATCGATATCCGTTTCGATACCCTCTTTTAAAAAAGTATCTTGGTCTTGCATCATCTCGCTCGCTAAGCGAATGCGAGTTAAAGGGGTACGTAAATCGTGAGAGATACCCGCCATAAGTAAATTACGATCGTCTTCAAGACGTTTAATACCTTTAGACATATGATTAAAAGCTTGAGTTACCGCCATAATCTCTGACGTACCTCGCTCAACCAGGGGTTCAGGAAAATTACCTCGCCCGACATTCTCTGCCGCTATCTCTAACGATTTTAACGGTCTATTAAGCTGTCTTACAAAGAGCCAGCCTCCCATAATACTTAATAAGCCAATGAAGGCCATGAAAAATATTAACGGTGAAAAGTTACCTTCTTCCATCCCCATTAACGGAATTTTTACCCAAAGATGTGGCGCTTGTGGAGCTCGTATCCAAAAAAGGTATTCATCACCTTGTGAGATCCTCACTTCTGCCGGTCCACCCAGTAATAGTGACATTTGCTCTGATCTATAAGGATATAAACCTGCTTCAGCTAGACCAAACTTGTAGGCATCTGCTGCATAGTAAACGCCAATACCTGTTTCGTTGTGAAATGCCTTAGCCATTTTAGGGCTCAATCGGGCATCACCAATATCAATAAAAACCACTCGTACTTGCTTGGCCAGCAGCTGATTTATCTGTTGCTGATTTGGTTCGATAACATAGAGTGCAAAAGAGATATAAGAGACTATTTGGTTAATAAAGAGTAAAAAACTTATCAATAAAACCGTTTGACCAAAGGCACTGCGAGGTAATATTTTCATAAGGGGACTACGTTAATGTCCCATCAGGTACAAAGACATAACCTAAGCCCCAAACCGTTTGTAAATATCTGGGTTTAGCGGGATCTTCTTCAAGCATGCGGCGCAATCGTGATACTTGTACATCAATACTGCGCTCTAACGCTGAATAATCTCTTCCGCGGGCAAGATTCATTAGTTTATCGCGAGACAGAGGCTCTCTAGGGTGAGTCACTAACGCTTTAAGCACGGCAAATTCACCGCTCGTTAATGGCATACTTACGCCATCTTTTTGCATTTCTCGAGTTGCTAAGTTCAATTGATAACTACCGAAGTTAACAATATTCTCTTCCAATGACGGTGCACCTGGCGCTTCTTGAGTACGACGGCGTAATACCGCCTTGATACGAGCAAGTAATTCTCTTGGATTAAAAGGCTTAGGCATATAATCATCAGCGCCTAATTCTAGCCCTATAATACGGTCAACCTCATCACCTTTAGCTGTTAACATCACAATAGGAATATTATTAGCGTGTTGGCGTAATCGCCGACAAATAGAAAGGCCATCCTCACCTGGTAACATTAAATCAAGTACTAACAAATGAAAGTTTTCACGTGCAAGTAAACGATCCATTTGCTCTGCATTAGCAGCACTGCGTACAGTAAAACCTTGCTCAACTAAATAGCGCTCTAGTAATGAGCGTAAACGCATATCATCGTCTACCACTAAAATTTTGGGGGTTTCTTGAGTCATCTTTTATTTCACTTTGCTGGTGTTGCATCTTATATATTGACAGTGGTATTACTATAAATGATATTGCTAACAATAAGAAAATTACCCAAGTAAAAGCAGGTAAGCATTTGTTACAATTTATGTAATTTCTTAAGCCGTTATTGTAAATAGTGAATACTTTGCTCGGTAACACATTGGGTAAAACTTTTTTTACGCTCGTCATAAGAAAGTGAAGATACTGCCTGCCTGACCAGCTTCATTTTCTGCTGTTGTTCGATGTTAGGTAAGTGACTAAGCTGCTGTTGAAAACAAGCAACTAAACCAAAGTTAATTGCGACGTCAGACTGCATAGTGTCTTCACCTAAACATCTATTAAGCTTTTCTGCCAAGGTATTTTTATCCATCTGCTGAATTAAAAAACTTAAGGGATAGTTAGTTTTGTCTGTTTGTCGTACTTGATTACAACTAAAAAATATATCAGCTACGGCAACAACAGGTATTAATTGCTGATGCTGAACACTAAAACGTTGTTTTAACCACTGTTGATGTGCTTCATCCTTAGCAAGCAACCAAGCTTTACTGGGTAAAGCATAAAAAAATAAAATAACGATGGATATTAATGCCGTTTTCATAAAAACCCGCTTTGGTAATGGCTAATACCATTTCGTATAAAGAAGTCACCACTTAGCATTCCATGGACGACATTAGAACAAATAAAATTGATGAGGATATAGTTATTCTACATCGAATAAATGTTGTGACGTTATCATGGTGCCCATGTATTCCCAAAGGGCCAGTACCTAATAAAAGGCAAAGGCTTATATGCATCGTTATTGATTTTGAAAAGAACGCTACCGGAGGTAGCTTATTAGAGAATGCAGAACGTACATTCTCCTGAGTACCCTTCTCTACAATCAATGCCTTGCCTCTAAACCTTTACATTCTGGCTAAGAGATAACTTTCTTATACGGATTAGTATAATAATCTTCAAATTATAAAGTCAGAATATTGTGCATGACAACACAAGTTAAGTATAGTGACCTTAATTATGTAAAACTGTGTAAAATTACGTGAAATTATGTATCAAACACTCATTCGTGGCCTAAGGAATAGCATGGCAAACTTAGTAAAAACTTTAAAAAATATATTATTAATAACAATAACGTTACTGCTTACCTGTAAAGATGTACTAGCAAATGATCCAAACAATGAGTTTGAGCAAGCAATGGAGCAATACAAGGGCAAAGTTGTTTATGTAGATTTTTGGGCTTCGTGGTGTGCCCCTTGTCGAGAATCGTTCCCTTGGATGAACACCATGCAAGCAAATCATCAAGCACAAGGCTTTGTTATATTAAGTATCAACTTAGATGCACAACCAACATTAGCGGATGAATTTTTAGAGCAAACACCCGCTAACTTTGGCATTATTTTTGATTCTAAAGGCTTACTCGCCAAGCGCTTTAAGCTAAAAGGTATGCCAAGCAGTTACTTATTTAATCGTAACGGAAAACTTATTAGCACCCATACAGGGTTCAATGCGACCAAGCAGAAAAAATATGAGCAAGAAATATTACAAGCACTGGTCAGAGAATAAACTAACTTACTAGCAATGCTACTATCAATGCTACTAAATATATTCCCCTCTCAGCTGCCAAAGACGAGTTGAGAGGGGAATAACTTAATAGACTTAGTCTAACTTACCCCTAAAATACATAGGTTAAAATAACAGCCATGCTAAAGCATCGTTATACCAGCGAGAAGCTTAAGCCTGAACAACCTCTTCTTTTTTTACTTGTAAAGATAAATGTGGATAAGGAATTTCGATATCAGCGTCATCGAAGGCTCCTTTAATTTTTTCTAGTAAATCACGGTGTAAAGTCCAGTAATCTGCAGAATTAACCCAAGGACGTACAACAAAATTAATTGAGCTTTCCCCTAATTCTTGCACACCAATAACAACCTCTTGATCTTTTAATACCAGTTCGTGTTCACTGGTCAGTTTAGTCAAAATAGCTTTAGTTTTTGATAAGTCAGCGTCATAACTTACGCCAATGACTAAATCTAAGCGGCGCGTTGGTTTGGTTGAAAAGTTAGTAATAGTACTCGACGTTATTTTACCATTAGGAATGATTACCGCTTTGTTGTCGCCTGTTCGTAACTTTGATGAAAAAATATTAATTTCTTCAACAATACCTGAAATACCGGCAACATCGATAAAGTCACCACTTTTAAAAGGTTTTAACACAATAAGTAGCACACCTGACGCAAAGTTAGATAAAGAGCCTTGTAACGCTAAACCAACCGCTAAACCTGCAGCACCAACAATAGCCACTAGCGATGAGGTATTAAAACCTAAATGCGATATTGCCGCGATGATGGCAACAAAAAAGACAATACCATAGGCAATACTGCCAACAAAGCTAATAACAGCCGCATCAACTTTTTTGTGTTTAAGCATTTTACTAATGCCTTTACGGACAAGTTTTGCAACCCATTTACCAATAATAATGATTGCAATCGCAACCGCAAAATCTATGACAAATTGTAGTAATTTAGTCTCATTTTGTGCAAACCACTCAAGAATTATATCCATTATGTTAACCTTTCACTTATGATAAATATGGTGTTGTAGACTAGCAGTATATAGTAACTTTTTTTAAGGATATAGCATTAATACACGACAGTATCTCGTCGTGAAATATCAACAGATGCTTAACAAAAAATTTTGCAAATGTTATGCTCACTTTGCTAGATAATAGCCAGCTGTACTTTCTATACGGCATTAATGGTATACGACATCATATGGGCTGTGTTATTTACAATGATTATCAAGCATCAAGTGCTCTCTTAAAAAATACTTATAACGCATCACTCAATAAGGAACGCCCTACATTATGACAAGTCTGCTATCTTTTTTTACCCACAAATTTTTTAAGATATTATTAGCCTTGTACATAGGTGTTTTTCTTCTTATTTGGCTAATTTCCTCACCGTTAATTAAGTACTTTATTACCCCTGAACTGACCGCCCAGCAATTACATTTATCTGATAACGCTAGCATACGTTTTAACCCGTTTTTAATGCGATTAACACTAAATGATATTAACCTAGTGAGTACAAAAACAACGCCAGAAAAAAGTGTTTTTACCTTAGCAAATATGGAAGTGCAGGTTGCCTTATGGCAGCTCGCTTTTAATAAAATTGTATTGAGTAAATTATTAATTGAGCAAGGGTCGCTAAACATTAGCCAACACAATAGCAAACTAGTGATTGCGGGCATTGAAATAGACAACTCGGCTGAAGAACCTCAACTAACGGCAGAGCCGGTAGTAGAAAAAAAACCGACTGAAACTATTGAGCAATCAAGCAGTAGTTTTCCTTATCAATTACTGTTACCTCATTTTTCGTTAAGTCAGTTTACTATCGATATAGAGATGGATACTGAGCAGCAAAAACATAAAAGCCATCAAATAAAAATTGAGCAGCTAATACTAAGTCAAGTAAGCGCTACTGAAACACAGCAACAAGCTAAGTTAGCGTTAAACACCTTAATTGATAATACGCATTTATCTCTCACCGCTGACACCAAATTAACACTTGGCAAAGGCGATATAAATAGTCGTATCGCCTTAAAAAACTATCCTATTGAAAAGTTAGCTAGCTACGTTAAAGATCTCACTGAGTTAAAAGGCTCGCTTTCTTTTAAGAGTCAGCAAACAATTACCTTAGCAGAGCAAAGTATCAATTTGACTATGCAAAACGCCAACTTAACCTTACAAGATTTTTTAGCTGGGCTAGAGCACCAGCAATTTACCCTCAAGGAGCTGGAGTATAACTTTACCGACTTAGCGATTAGCATAGAAGATAGCGCACTAACTCACTTAACAGGTGCCAGTAATATTAAGCTTATTGATGCTGTAGTTACCGACAAAGTCAGTAAAGATAATGTGGTCGCTTTTAATCAACTTAGTGTTAATGATATTCGCTTTATTTTAGATGAAGCACCTAGTATAGATATTGCTAATGTTAAGCTAGATGAGTTCATGTTTTCTAAAAAAGCGGCATTGAGTGCTGCTGAAGCTGAAAAAAACATTAATAAAATCAATGAGCGTGCTGAAAAAGACGGTCTTGATATTGCTGCACAAGAAATTGTGAAATTACCACCGGTAGTGCAGTTAAAGCAGTTAATGATAGATGAACTACATATTCACGAAAAAAGTATTACCGTCAATAATATTATTTTTGATACCTTAACAGGTGGCATAATTGTTAACGAGAAAAAGGCTATTGCGAATTTAATCGCTTTGACCAATGACGCTGATGCACAGATGACACCAGAAGCAGCAACGCCAGTAACAAAAGACAGCCCACAAGTGGTTAAAAAAGCGGCTAATGCTAATGATATTAACGTAAGCGATGATAATTTTATCTTTAGCTTCAAGGAATTACGCTTTATTAATAACAATTCCTTTAGCTTTACTGACTTTAGTGTTGACCCTATTTATCAACGGACACTATTTTTAGACACACTCACCGTCGGCGCTTTAAGTAATAAAGTTGAACATAAGCAAGTAAAAACGCCTTTTACCTTTGCTGGTCGTAGTAACAAGTACGCTAAAATTAACCTAGTGGGTTACCTGCAACCTTTTGCACAACAACCGACGTACCATGCGAAAGGGGATTTTAAAGAGTTTTCATTACCCGCGCTTTCTTCCTACTTAAAAGCCTCTACTGGTGTTGAAGTTAAAACAGGTCAACTAAACACAGCTTTAGACTTAACGCTAACCGCTGATCAACTCAAAGGAAATATTGTCGTGCTATTAGAAGCCTTGGAGACTGGCTTAGTCGATAGTGAAGAAGCGGGTAGCCTAATTGACCAAGGAGCTTTACCGTTAAATGTGGCTATTGGCATGTTAAAGGATAGAGAGGGTAATGTAGAGCTTGACGTACCAATTAGCGGCTCTACCTCAGATCCAAAATTTGGCTTCAGTAGCATTATTACCTTAATCACCAAAAAAGCCATTATATCGGCAACACAAGAGTATTTGCTAACCACTTTTGTGCCTTATGCAAACATAGTGTCTATCGCAATAACGGCCGGTGAAATAGCCTTAAAGCTGCGTTTTGATGATGTGGAGTATAAGGTAGAACAGGTGACGCCCGATGAGTATCAAAGGGCTTATTTGAAAGACTTCATTGCTTTGATGAAAGACAAAGAAAAAACTCGCGTAACCCTTTGTGCGATAAGCACTCCTGAAGATATTGGTCTTCCTGCAGGGGTTGCTGTAAAAAATAAAGCAGATATAAAACGTTTACTTGATTTAGGTGAACAACGTGAACATGCCTTTAAAGATCATTTAGTTGAGCAAGGTAACATTGAATCATCACGTATTTTATTATGCAAACCGCAGATAGACAGCAGTAAAGGCGCAATACCACGCATCGCTATTTCGGTTTAGTCTTTATCACCACTGTGGTTAGGTTGAGCTTTAAGCAGTAAAATTATTTCGAAATAAAAGAGAAACATTTGTGAAAATAATGACACGTGAAGATAATTTTATTTATCTAACTTGCGCCTTAACTCTCTTGTTACTAGGTACCGCCTTAGCACAGCAATTTTTTGATGGAACTGCACAACGTTTAGTGCAATCGGCCACCACAGTAACCCTGTTAGTAGCGGTTTGGGGCGTAGATTCAAAGGAATTTGTTTTACGAAAAACCTTTATTTTTCCTATTGCGGTTGTCGTCTTTTCATTAGCTAGTGCTTGGCTTGATAATGCCGGCTTTGATCAATTATATTTATTGTTATTACTTAGCTTCTTAATTTCGAGTGCGTTACGTACCATGAAACAGGTGATGTTTACCGGTGATATCGATATTAATAAAATATTAGGCGCTATTTGTTTATACTTATTAATAGGTCTTATTTGGGCGGTACTCTATACCCTAGTACAACTGACCTTACCGGGAGCTTTTGCAAACATTACCGCTAATAACGAATGGTTTACGTTATTCCCTGATTTTATTTACTTCTCCTTTGTTACTATAACGACTTTAGGGTTTGGCGATATTTCACCGCTGTTTCCTATCTCACGATTTTTTGTTTATTGTGAAGCCGTTGTTGGACAATTATATTTAGCTATTTTAGTCGCTAGCTTAGTTGGCTCGCATATGAGCAGCTTCGGTCCAAACAATCGTCGTTCTAAAAGGAGTCAAGTTTTAGCTGAAACTATGGCTAAAAATAAAATCGACATTAAAGTTAAAGATAAGGGTTAATCAACCGAAATACTGGCAGTAAATTCAGGGTTACTACGATCAAGTAAGGCTACACGGGCTGGTGCACGACGACTAGACACATCTCTGGTTTTGCACCCATGATGATTAAGCACCTCGTCCTAAATTACCATAACCAGCAATAGCTACTCTGATTTGATTCGACATTCATCTTGCTTCTAAAGTATAAACAATCAAAAATAACCATGAGTTGTTGCACATAAATCAACAAAGTTAAGAAAGTCTAATAGAAACTTAGCTGCTTATTAAAAACTACTCTTTTACACTAACGGGTAATTTTCCTAACGCTTTACTGACATCAAACACTACCGCCATACTGGCATTGAACCCTGGACTAATAGCTTGGTTATGTTCGTTTTTATATATCCTATCGTCAAAGTTTAATAATACCGCACCGGCCAATTGACGGTATTCATTTATCAAAAATGGCGAGCCTTTAGCAATAACAATGGTAGGTATATTTAACTGTCCTGCAAACGTAAGTTGCTGTTTTAACAAAGTGGCATAGCTTAGTTTCAGCTGTTTTTGTGCTGCACTACCGTAGCTCGGTGTTAAATCGTCCATTCCTCCTAGATCAACTAAGCTGGCTGTTTTAATATCAACAGTAGCGATGACAATATCAGCGTGATTTAGCAAGGTACTCCTTTGCTGCTCAGGCGAAGTAGCATAAGTAGCAATAAAGTCGCTCATAATAATATTATTCACGGTATGGGTTGGTAATACTTTGACAAGCGCGCGTTGGGTTGCATAAGTTAACGCCGCTAATTCTTGCTTATTGGCGACAATAAAATGTATTTTTTTTACTTGCTGAATATTAAGTGGTAATACTTGTTTATTTTTCAATAGGGTAACCGCGGCATCGGCAAGTGCTTGCTCCGTCTGTATATGCTTTTCATTAGCGATAATAGCTTTTGCGGCCACGACTTGCTGGGTGATTGAGCTATTATTTATCGCAATATATTGCTGCTTATAGTGCTTTAATCGAGCAATAGACTCTTCAAATTCTACTAACTGGTAATCGCCTTGCGCAATGCGCATCGTTAAGGCTTTTGCCACGTTTTTGATAAAAGTATAAAAATTATTGATATCTTCAGGGGTTCTAACTTTAAATGGCATTACAGCAAGATCTGCACCGGCAATAAACGTTTCAACCACAGCTTCAACATCAGTAAAAAAGTGTGTTACACCAGCCATATCAAGGGCATCGGTGGCGATAATACCATCAAAGGCCATTTCTTTTCTTAACAAGTCAGTTAATATTTTACGTGACATAGTCGCTGGACGAATGAGCTTTTCACCTTGTTTACTGACAAAAATACTATTATCCAGCACTGGGTATTGAATATGTGCAGTCATGATCATAGCGGGTTTGCTGTGCTTAATTGCCCAACTAAAAGGCGCTAAATCAACTCTGTCTATTGTCGCTCTATCATGATCAACGCGAGGTAAACCTAAGTGACTGTCGACATGGGTATCGCCATGACCTGGAAAATGTTTCAACGTCGCCATAACCCCCTGTGCCTGAATAGCATTTACCGCACTGACCCCAAGTTTAGCGACCTGCCCTGCTGATTCACCAAACGAGCGGGTATTAATAACGGGGTTAGCAACATTCGTATTGACATCAACTACTGGCGCGTAGTTATTATTAATGCCTAAAGCCTGTAACTCTGTTGCGATAACAGTATTTACTTGCGTGGCAAAATCAGTGCCGTGTTGAGCATAACTTGCACCAATAGCCATATTACCAGCAAAGCCGGTCATTTTAGTAAAGCGAGCCACCCGACCACCCTCTTGATCCATAGAAATAATCAAAGGCTTACCTTGTATAGATTTTATAGCGGCTTGTTGAATATCATGGGTTAAGTTAACCACTTGCGTTATTTCTTGCACATTTTCAGCAAATAGCACTATGCCGCCAACATTACTGCTAGTGATAAGCTGGGCAAGTTCATCAGGGAGTTTAGTCACTGCTTTTCGACAATGTTTTGATGTTGGCACGCTCGATTTGCCAGCTATATCGGCACAAAAATAACGTATATCAAGCGACATTTTTTCAGCAATTTGTTGCTCAAAGGCAGTCAATATTGGTGTACTAGTAGGCGTATTGCTCATATTTTTTATCGCTGCGTGGCTTTGTCTCATGTTTAGCGCCATGATGAGTGCGACGAAGATTAGGGGGATAACTATACTTACCTGCCGATACTGTGTTTTGTTCATCAACGCTATTTTTATGGTAGGTAAGTAACTTGATAAAATACTCGACAATGATGTCGATAGCTTGTTTATTAAAAAGTTGCTCATTAAAAACGATAGCTATTTACACAGCGCAAGCACATGCTTAACCAGCTTATTAATACCCACTGCGGCTTCATCTATTGATTCAGCTAACATATAAGCAGGCGTAGTCACTATTTTATATGTGTCATCAACCACGATGTCAGTTACTTCACAATCAATATGCGTTAAACCTTGCGCGGTAATTAAGCTAGCGGTTGCACTGTCTTTACCAATAGTACCTTTAACGCCAACAGGGTAAATCATCGGCAATAAAGCCGGAGCAATACACATAAAGCCTGAAGGTTTATCTACATTAGCAAACATTTTAGCGGCATTAACTACTTGCTCATTAACGTTGTAGTTATCATTATCTAAGGCAAAGCTACTTAAATTTTTTGCCGCGCCAAAACCACCCACAAAAATGATGGCATCAAACTCTTTTTCACTTAGTAGCGTTAAGTCTTCAACATCACCGCGCGCAATACGTGCCGCTTCAGCCAATACATTACGGCTTTCACCTTCACTCACTTCCCCCGTTAAATGATTAATAACATGGTGTTGAGCTATATTAGGTGCAAAACAACGATAACGAGCGCCTTGTTGCGCTATCGCTAATAAGGTAATAACGGCTTCTTGAATTTCACTGCCATCGTAAACACCACAACCACTTAATATTACGGCTATATTTTTCATGAGTATTCCTTTTTATAGTTAATTATATTTGCTATGTCTTAGGTTAAGACGACTTTTATCACTAAACCATACGCTTAACTGACAACATAATACAACCAACACAGCAAAAAACATTAATAAGGCAAAAGGCTTAGCGCTACCATCATAAAAGAAGGCTAAAATAGGCCCTGCTAATGCGCCAATTCCCCAACGAAGTGTACCAATAACTGCCGTTACCGTACCTGAATGCTCAGGAAATTTAGTGAGAATTAATGCATCACTATTTACCGCTATCATAGAAATACTTCCCATCAGTGGAAAAATAGTCATCACGGTATACATTAATGGCAGCTGCAAAAAATTGACCACGACTAATGCGGTTGCGGCAATGGTGGCTAAGCTTAAACCAAAACGTAACATCTTTCTTGAGCCTTTACGCATAACAAAACGTGTATTAGTAAAATGTGCGGTCATTAACGCAAAAATATTTAACGCAAATAGCACACTAAAGGTGTATTCAGATACCGCAAAAACCTTTAAATACACATAAGGAATAGCGGTGATATAGGCAAAAAAGGCCAGTGCGATCATCATTGATGAAATAATATCTAATCGCGCCTCTCCATTGCTTAACACTATTTTATAACGCTGCATAAATCCCATTTGCACTGTTACTTTGCCTAATGAGCTCGCTCCTGCTGCATCAGTCACGTTAGCCGCATCTGGCAAATATTTCATCACTAACAGTAAGACAATAAAACTATAACCCGCTAATACATAAAAAATAAGCTGCCAGCTATGAGCAAGTAGCAATACACTACCAATACTGGGCGCGATCATAGGAGCTAACATCATGATCATACTGACATACGACAGTCCTTTCGCGGTATCCTTACCGTAATACTCTCGTACGGCGCCGGGTACAACAACCGTTGCCGCACTACTGACAAACGCCTGTAAAAACCTCACTGTTAAAAATTGCTCAATGTTAGCGACTAAAGTTAACAACACACTAGTAATGAAAAATCCGCCAATACCAATAAAGACTAGAGTTCGACGGGCATGCTTATCCGCCATAGGACCAAATAATATTAAGCCAAGCGCATAACCCAACAAATAAATGCTTAAGCTGTTTTGTACCATGCTCATCGGGGTATTTAAATACTCTGCTAGCGCTGGCATAGCGGGTAAGTACATATCTACCGCTAAAGGTGATACCGCTAAAATTGCCGCGAGTAAAGGTAATAATAACGCCAAAGATACCTTAAGTTGTGCCGTTGATTGGTTTATATTTTCATGCTTTATTGATTTATCACTACTGTTTAGATTAGCCTTTTCGACCTGGTGACTATTAACTTGATGAATAGCTGAATTCTTGACCGCTGAACTTGAACTTGCGCCATCATTATTTTGTGCTGTCATTAATTCCTACTATCTATGCTGTTTATAGTGTTTTTTATTTAAAAAATGCTTTTTTTTATAGCGACTGTGTAGGTTGCATTTTTATGTATTTGTAAGTGTTATTAGAACAAAATATCATTACAATGTCACTCTTACCCTAGAAGCACACTCTGATAAATAGGCACTAATGAACAATAGTTTTTTATATATAATAACGGTACTTATTTGGGGCTCAACCTGGATTGCTATTAATTATCAATTAGGCGAGGTTTCTGCTGAAGTGTCTATCTTTTATCGCTTTGGCTTGGCTGCTTTGTGCATGTTTACTTATTGTCACTTCAAGCAATTACCACTTACATTTTCTGCCAAGCAACATGGACAACTATTCTTTTTCGGCTTAACCTTATTCGGTGCTAATTATTATTTAATTTATCACGCGCAGGCGCATATTAACTCGGCGCTAACCAGTATCGCTTTTTCAACCTTGATGATGGTTAATATTATTAATGCCCGTATTTGCTTTAAAACCCATATCTCAAGTCAGGTTTATTTTGGCGGTGGGCTTGGTTTATTCGGTATTGTGACTTTATTTTGGCCGCAAATAAGTAATGTACACTTTGGTGATAGTACCTTACTAGGCTTAGGCTTATCGTTAATTGGCGTAATGCTTGCTTCTACTGGTAATATGATTTCCATTAAAAATCAACGTAGCAATATGCCGGTACTACCTGCTACGGCTTGGGGCATGATGTATGGCGCGATATTCATGGGAATTGTTGCGATGGCACAAGGTCAGCGTTTTAACTTTGCTTATACGGTTGAATATATCAGTTCATTATTATATTTATCGGTATTTGGCTCTGTTATTGCTTTTGGTTGTTATTTAACCTTGTTAGCACGCATTGGCGCACACAAAGCCTCTTACGCTACCATTATGTTTCCGGCGGTAGCTGTGGTTATTTCAAGTATTGTAGAAGGATTTGTCTGGGATAGTTATACCTTGATTGGCTTAAGCTTGATGCTAACGGGGAACTTAGTAGTGTTAGCTAAGCCAGGCGTACTTAAGCTATTTACTTTTCACTTTTTAAAAACCAGTAAAGTATAAATTAATCGTTTTAGTCATGTTAAAGCCAAGCACAAACTTGCTATAATATCGGTTATTTATGATGTCGCCAATATCCAGCTACTCGCTTGCCAAAATGTTGTAAAACGCTTGCCAAGAAGTAATGCAACGATATAGCCAAACAACTTTACAGTAATTTAGGTAACCTAATGCAACGACTAGCCCCAGCTTTACGTCAAGATAATGTCCCTCTTGATTTGATTTCATTAATAAAAACTATTTTAGCTGCCACGAAAGAAATTTCGTTTCGTGTTAGCCAAGGCCACTTAGGTGATGTGATGGGCTCAACCTTGGATGAAAATATTCAAGGCGAAGTACAAAAGAACTTAGATGTTGTTGCTAATGAGTTATTCAAAGATATTTTACTTGAATCAGGTTTTGTTAAAGCGATTTCATCAGAAGAAGAAGATCACTCGGTAGCCGGCGATGCAGAGGGCAAATATATTGTTTCTTTTGATCCGCTCGATGGTAGCTCTAACATCGATATCAACTCATTAATTGGTACTATTTTCTCAATTCATGAAGCACCTAAAGATATTGCTGCTGGTGATGATGACATGTTCAAACAAGCTGGCAACAAGCAAGTTTGTGCGGGTTACGTTTTATACGGCCCTTCAACCATGTTAGTTATGACAACCGGGAGTGGTACACATTTTTATGTATTAGACAGAACCTATGGTGGCTTCTTATTAGTAGAACGTAATGTACAAGTTCCTACTGATACTAGCGAGTTTGCTATTAACATGTCTAACCAACGTTTTTGGCAAGCACCTATGCAAGCGTACATTGATGATTTACTTGCAGGTGACACTGGTCCACGTGGTAAAAACTTTAACATGCGCTGGATAGCAGCCATGGTAGGTGATATTCATCGAGTATTATGTCGTGGTGGTATTTTTACTTACCCTGCTGATAATAAAAACCCTGAAAAACCGTATAAATTACGCTTAATGTATGAAGCTAACCCAATGGCGTTTTTACTTGAGCAAGCCGGTGGCTTAGCGATGACTAGCGAAGGACGCATTATGGATATAGAGCCAGAAAGTATTCATCAACGTGTTGAAGTGATCATGGGATCTAAAAACGAAGTTGAAAAATGCTTAAGTTACTACGCTTAACATTAACGTTTTAGTAGTCGCTCTTTAGTAGAGACAGACACAATAAAAAAGGCTTATTGTTGTAAACAATAAGCCTTTTTTATGACTAAAACGTAAATTTATAGCAAGCAGATTAAGCTCTACGTTGGCGCACCATTTCAAACAAGCAAATACCTGTTGCTACTGAAACATTTAAACTAGAGACACTGCCCGCCATGGGTAATTTGACTAGTTGGTCACAGTTCTCACGGGTTAATCGACGCATACCTTTACCTTCAGCGCCCATCACCAGTGCCATTGGTCCAGATAATTTCACATCATATAAACAAGTGTCTGTTTCTCCTGCAGTACCTACAATCCAGACACCTTGCTGTTGTAATTGCTTCATCGTTCTTGATAAGTTAGTCACTTGTACTAAGGGCACACTTTCAACCGCGCCTACCGCTACTTTACGTACCGTTGGGGTAATTTGTGCGGCATTATCTTTAGGCACTATGATAGCTTGTACACCAGCTGCATCAGCATTACGCAAACAAGCACCTAAATTATGCGGGTCGGTAACACCATCTAAAATAAGAAAGAAAGCTGGCATACCTTTTTTTTCTGCAGCAATAAGCATGTCATCAAGATCGTTTTCGGTGTAACTTTTACCCGGTCTTACTCGGGCAATGACGCCTTGGTGCTGCTCACCATCACTTTTATCATCAAGGGTTTTACGACTCGCTAATTGCGTACCAATACCGTATTTACGTGATAAGTTAATAATAGGCATCATACGTTCATCTTCACGACCTTTTAATAACCATATTTCAATAAAACGCTCGGGTGCTGCGTTCATTAACGCATTAACGGCATGAATACCAAAGACTAATTCTTCATTTTTTGCCATGTTATTTCTCTGTCTCTACATTAATCACTTAGATGATAAGCATTTACTTTGCTACTTTTTTACGGGCATTTTTTCCAGGGCGCTTTTTACGCGCACTACGTTTTTTCGCTTTACTTTTTTCTTTAGACTTTTCTTTAGGTTTGCCTTTAGATTTAGTTTTAGCATTAGCCTCACTTATTTCAGTAGCCGGCGTTGATGCTGAACGTCTAGGACTTTTAGCTTTACCTTTAGAGCTGTTTTTAGACTTGCCTTTAGTGTTACTTTGCTGGCTGTCATCACCTTCAAGTCGTAAGTCTATTTTCTTTTCATCGAGATTTACCGCGGCAACCTGTACGCGTATCTCATCACCAACACGGTATTTTTTACCGCTATTTTCACCAGTAAGGCACATGCGTACATCATCAAAATGGTAGAAATCGTGACCAAGTGAAGTAATGTGCACTAAGCCTTCAATATGTAAGTCTTGTAAACGCACAAACATACCAAAATTAGTTACCGTTGAAATCACACCAGTAAAGTTATCACCGACATGATCTTGCATAAATTCACATTTAAGCCAATCAGCAACATCGCGCGTCGCTTCATCGGCGCGCCGTTCAGTCATTGAACAATGCTCACCTAACTCAACCACTTCCTCTAAGGTATAGTCATAGCTACCTGCGTTGGCTTCATTCTTAGCTTCTTTTTCAAGAATGGCTTTAATAACTCGGTGCACCACTAAGTCAGGATAGCGACGAATAGGAGAGGTAAAGTGACTGTACGACGGTAGCGCTAAACCAAAATGCCCTTCGTTATCACTTTGATAAACGGCTTGACGCATTGAGCGTAACAACATGGTTTGAATAAGCTCTTGGTCGGGACGACCATCTACCATAGCCAAAATATCACCATAATCTCGAGGCTCTGGCTCTTCTTTTACAGCTAATGACAAACCAAGCTCATTTAAATAGGTAACAAAGTTACGGTACTTATCTTCGTTTGGTTTTTCGTGAACACGGAACAATCCGGGTTTTTGATGTTTTTCAATAAACTTGGCAGTGGCAACATTGGCCAAAATCATACATTCTTCAATGATTTTATGAGCATCATTACGAATTAATGGCACTACAGCAGAAATTTTCTTATTCTCGTTAAAAAGAAAAAGTGATTCTTGCGTTTCAAAGGCGATAGCACCACGCTTAAGGCGCGCGTCACTTAGTGCGTGATACATATGTTCTAGATTTTTTAAATCGGGTACTAGGGTCTGATATTCTTGACAAAGCGCTTCATCGCCCTCAAGAATGGCAGCTACTTTAGTATAGGTAAAGCGAGCATGAGAACGCATTACTGCTGGATAAAATTGACTACCGGTAAGCTGTCCGTCAGCACTGACGGTCATTTCACAAACCATACATAAACGATCAACATCAGGGTTAAGTGAACAAAGACCATTAGAGAGCTTTTCTGGCAGCATAGGGATAACTTGGCTAGGAAAATACACCGAGTTACCCCGTGATATAGCTTCATCATCTAAGGCAGTACCATGTTGAACATAATAACTGACATCCGCTATGGCAACCCATAAACGCCATCCACCTGACTGTTCAGGTTGACAATAAACCGCATCATCAAAGTCTCGAGCATCATCACCATCAATAGTAACGAGTGGCAGATCGCGTAAATCTTTACGTGGTAGTTTAGCTGACTCTTCAACTTCATCAGCAATACCGGCAACTTCGGCTTGTACCTCATGTGAAAATTGATGCGGTAAATCATGAGCACGTAACGCAATTTCAATCTCCATGCCTGGCGCTAAGTGATCGCCTAATACTTCAATCACCTTACCAATAGCATGTGAACGTCTAGTTGGTCTTTCTATTAATTCAACCACCACCATTTGTCCATGGCGAGCACCCATCTTCAATTTAGGGTCAATTAACACTTCTTGTTTTATTTTACTGTCTTCTGAGACGACTGAGCAAACATGATGATCAACATAAAAACGACCAACAATAGGCGCTTTTCTTGGTTCAACAACCTCAAGTATTTTAACTTCTTTACGACCTTTTCTATCGGTACGGTCAACTAAAATAGCCTGCACAGAATCACCATGAAATACTCGCTGCATTTCATGGGAAGAGATATAAAAATCTTTACCTTTTTTATCGGTTATAGAGGCATCATCTGGCGTGAAGAAACCAAAACCGTCCCGATGGCCAGTCACTGTACCTATAAGTAGGCTATTTTTCTCCGGCAAGGCGTATTGTTTGAATTTATTAAAAATTAGCTGACCACTATTTTCCATCGCACGTAAACGACGTTTCAAACCAATAAGTTGATATTCTTCATCATACTTTAGTGTTTTGACCAAGCTATTAAAGCTTGGTGGTGGCGAGCATTTTTCGATGATTGATAGCAGCAATTCGCGTGAGGCGACAGGCTGGTCATATTTTTTGGCTTCGCGTTTAGCGTGTGGATCGTTATAGGTCACTATAATGGGTCAATATTTAAGGATAACTGACGACAGTATATCATAAAGAATTAACCACTCTAACGCTTTTGCTTAATTTGTATAACGGGTTCTTTTAGCTTGTTCTACGACTTTATTTGGCATTTTACTGGCAAGTTTAGCTAATAAATCGCTAATTTGTTTATGGGTAGCTTTATCGTCAGTTAACGAATGGTGTAATTGTGAATAAAGCGCGGGATAATCTAACGGGCTACCGTAACCTTGTTCATACAAAGCAGCCAGGCGCATTTGTGCCGCTAAGTTATCTAAACTTGCCGCTGTTTTTAAATAAACAATGGCGCGATCAATATCAACCTGCATAAATTTACCAATATGATAGTAACGACCTAATTGCTCTAAACCCTCAGCTAAACCTTGGTCTGCAGCTAAGTTCATATAGTGTAGCCCTAACGGAATATCTTTTTTAACACAGATACCATAGGCGAGCATATCGCCCCACAAAAACTGGTATGAAGGCATATTAGCTTTATTAGCTCGCGCTTCAATATCTTGCACTAATTGACACTCATCAAGCACTACTTGACTTAAATGTTTGTTTTCTTTTATTAAATCAAGCAATTGGTCATCACTATAAATTTGTACTGCTTGTATGTTTTTCTGTATGGCAAATGCTGAAGAACTCAATAATAACAATAAAGAAATAAAGACCATCGATAATTGATGCATAAAAATCCTAACGAAGTTAATTGTAACGAAACCTGCCTTTACTATATCGGCAAGACAACAGTATAGATTACCGTTAATTTAAAATAACCTGTAAGCTACTAATAACTTAAGTCACTAGTGTAAATTTACTTTACTTAAGTTTAATTAATATTAAGCAATTTTAGCGCCAGCATAGCGATTATAACCATTATAGAAGCAGCTTTAGTGGCACTATAAGATTCTAAATAGTCATGGCTATGCTAATATCAACTATTATGTATTGATATAACTAAATAAAAATCCGCAGAAGCGGTAATAATACACGTTATAACATCAACGTAACTATTCTGGCTAATTGCTTTACTTAACTTATCTATGATGGTTTTAATATGCTAATTGAAAAAGATATTGCTGAATTAATTGTTGGCCATTATGTGGTGAAAATAACTCAACAAGAGGGAAACTTCTCTTTAACTGCCGCAGGACATATTAAAAGTGGTGCCGTTATCGAACTACTTAGCAGTAAAAAAGTTTATCGTGTGTTAATTGACGACAGTAAAACGCTGATAAAAAAAGCAATACCAGCACCTATGACTTTAGGTCACATTTCAGCCGATACTGCAAAGGCTCTTAGCCCTACAGAAAAAAAAACTACCCCACACCAAAAACTCCATAAAGAATTAACACAAGCAAAAGAAATTTTTAATGAATCTAAAGCGATTCAAAAAAAATTATTTGCTGATGCGCTCAGTGGCAGCACTTTACATCTATCTCCGGTCGTAGAAGTCACCAATAAATCAATCGATGCAATATTTAATAACCCAGATTCACTTGCCTGCATGTTAAATATTAGACAAAAAGACGAGTATCTCTTAGAGCACTCTGTCGCTGTGTCTATTTACATTACGCTTTTCGCACGTTATTTAGGGCTAGCAAGAGATATTATTGAACAATTATCTATGGGCGCATTTTTGCACGACATTGGTAAAATAAAAATACCCGATAATATTCTCCACAAGCCGGGTAAATTAACAGATGATGAATTTACCATTATGAAAACTCATGCAAATCATTCTATTAATATTATTAAAGCAACGCCAGGTGTTAGCACTCTTAGTCTTGAAGTGGCGGCACTACATCATGAAAAGCTCAATGGTGAGGGCTACCCTTTTCAAGTAAAAGGCGAAGATATAAGCCTGTATGGTCGTATGATTTCTATCTGTGATATTTTTGATGCATTAACCGCTACACGTGTTTACAAAGAAGGTTTTAATCACGGTAAAGCCTTTGCTATTTTACGTGAACTAGCCAAACAAGGGCAATTAGATAGCGACTTAGTTGATCATTTTATTAAATGTGTTGGGGTTTTTCCCGTGGGTTCATTAGTACTATTAAAATCAAATAAATTAGCCTTGGTAAAAGCCCGTAATGATAAAGATCCCATTAATCCGCAGGTCCATTCTTTTTATAGTGTTAACCTAAATCAATTCCTTAACAAAGAAGAAATTGATTTATCCGGGAGTGAAGATTCTATTGTCAAAGGAGTAAGAGCCGAAGAATTCGCTCTAGACATGAACAAAATTGTCGATATGTTGCTCATGGAAGGTTAATTTTCTTAAATAACAATACTTGCTTAACTCCCCTCTGCTTACAGCGTAACTGTGACTTGCGTATCTTCTTTACGACTATAATCTAGTGCATTAAGGGATCTAAATTCTTGAGCTGGCAAGAGTGAATGTAGAAACAAAAATGCCGACAATAAGTCGGCATTGGTATACTCATAGCAATTTTTACTAATGAAGTATGTTAGTAACTAGACAGAGAAAGATGAGCCACAACCACAAGTACTAGTAGCATTAGGGTTATTTACTACAAAGCGGCTGCCTTCTAAGCTTTCAAGATAATCAACTTCACCATCAACAAGGTATTGCAAACTCATTGGATCAATTACCATCATCACACCTTGTTTTTCAATGGTCATATCGCCATCGTTAACTTTTTCATCAAAAGTGAAACCATATTGAAAGCCTGAACAACCACCGCCAGTAACATAAACACGTAACTTAAGCGCTGGATTTTCTTCTTCTGTGATTAGCGAAAGGACTTTACTCGCGGCAGAGTCGGTAAATTTAATAGGTAATTCTAGATCTGACATGATGCTCTACTTAGTACAAAAAAGTACGCTAAAAAAAAGTGTTATTAATAATAATAAGACTAATTATCTTAAACCTGACTAATTTAATCAAGTATTATTCGTTACCAACATTATTCCTGTCTATATACTTTATTATATAGCTCTTTATATCATAAGGTGCTCATAGCGTTAACGCTGTTGCCTTTAGCCTTATTCACTAACTTGCCATGCTAGATTGGTTTCATTTTTGGCATATTTTTGCCAACGAGATTTAGTTAAAATGGTTGATACCACAACATTCTCAGGAGTAAAGTTGGCTGGTAAAGTAAATTCACCGCTAATCATTTGAAAATATTGAAAACTAAAGCTTACGTCTTTTTTATTTAATGCCGACACATCGGTTAGTTTCAGCTTTACTGCTTTATCGCCGCCGACTTCGTTAGCGCTCCCTTCAAACACTAAATCAATATAACCTTTACTATAACGACGTTTTAGCTGTTGCTGTAATAACGTCACTTGAAACTGGTAGGTATTAGGCTTTTTGCCTGCTTGTATTTTAAGGTCTTCAACAAATAAGCTAGTTGATTTCTTTTCGGGCGCCATGACTTTTTCATAAAAAGCTAATTGCGTTTGCAGATCAAACTTTTCTTCTGCGGCTGCTTTAAGTAAATCTTGTGCTTTTTTGTTAGCCAATTGTTCAACCGCTAATTCAACCTCTAAGGTATGAATTAATGCTATATTTTCTTCTTGTTGTTGGTAAAGTTGTTCTAGTCTTAACTTTTGCTGTTCAAGACTGGTGACTTGAAAATAATGATAATAATTTCCTAAGCGATATCCGGTAAATAAACAAAGAGCAATAACCGTTAATAACAACAAAGCCGACTTAAAAGCACCTAAACGAGCAACCACAACACCAAGATTTATTTTTTCTAACCATTTCATTTGTAAAGTATTATAATCCTGTAATGATAATATCGATCGCAGCAATAAGAAAACACTTAGCTTTACCAAATACTTCTTGGCAAATTTGCTTGCTTGCTATTATTGGTGGCTGCGCTTCAGCTTTATTGGTAGTGCTGTTTACCCTCACTATTGAAGCTATTCAACAAGTCTACCTAATAAAATCAGATAACTATAACAGTTTAGACGAGATAAGTCGTTTTGATTTGCCCATTATAGGCGCAATTCTTATCTTATTAATTGCTTGGTTTACCGGGTACAAATATTTGCGTACCGGTATTCCTTTTGTCCTGCATCGATTAAAAGTAGCGCATGGCGTTATTCCCTTTAAAAATACTATCAATCAATTTTGGGGCAGCGCCATCGCGCTAGCTTCAGGCTTTTCTGTTGGTCGTGAAGGGCCCGCTGTTCATCTTGGCGCAGCATGTAGTAGTTATTTAGGCAGTATGCTTAAACTTCCGTATAACAATATCCGTACCTTGTGTGCCTGCGGTATTGCGGCAGGTATTGCGGCAACCTTTAATACCCCAATAGCTGCAGTAATTTTTGTCATGGAAGTGATTATGCGTGAGTACAAAGCACATATTTTTATCCCTGTTATGCTCGCTGCTATTGTCGGCTCTGTAATTACCCGTAGCGTTTTTGGCACCAGTCATAGTTTTGAATATTTTCAAGTAGTGGCGCTGCAACATCCTCATTATTTCTCTTTGGCGTTATTAGCCATAGTGTTAGGAGTATTAGCGGCACTTTTTAATAAGTATTTAGTCGTTATTATTAAACAAAGTGTTAAATACCATATAGTGCCGCGCTTAATGTTAGCCGCGCTAATTACCGGTGCCTTAGGTTATTTTGTTCCTGCTGCTATGGGTACTGGCGCAAGTGCTATTGATCTTTCTTTAACCAGTAACGTATCGATAGGTTTTCTAGTAAGCTTATTAGTTGCTAAGTTATTAATGACTATGTTCGCACTAGGCTTAGGTATACCTGGCGGTATTATTGGGCCAACGTTAGGCATTGGTGCCATCGCAGGCGCTTGTGCTGGTGCAATTGTTACACAAATATTACCTGGTGAGCACCTAGGTAGTGATTTTATTTTAATGGGTATGGCTGGTTTTATGGCGGCTAGCTTAAGCGCGCCACTGGCAGCATTGCTTGCTGTTGTTGAACTATCAGGTCAGCTTGAACTCGTTTTACCTGCCATGATAGTCATTACCATTGCCAGTATTGTCTCGCGGCAGGTGTGCAAAAATGAATCTATCTTTACCATGCAATTAGATGCGCAAAACTTGCTCTATCAAAAGCCCCCCATTGAAGAATCATTACAAAACATTAGTGCTTTGGCGGTAATGAAAGATAATTTATTGATTTTAGATCAGGCAAGTACGCGCACAATGGTCGGCGAGATAATGAATAGCCATGAGTCACAATTGGTCATCAATAAAAAACCCGCTAGCCAAGCTGATATTGACCAATACGGTGCCGAGAATAGTTTTTATTGGGCACAATTGGATACAGAGCGTGTTGATACTAATACTGTTGACGTTGACGTTGACGTTGACGTTGACGTTGACAGTATTATTGCTCAAAACTTAATACTACATAAGCTTATCCCATTAAATCATCAAGTAACGTTAGCAGAAGCCTATTTAGCCTTAGTAAAGCAACGTTCAGGTGCGGTATACCTTTATCATAATGATGTTAACAACTGTATTGGTTTGGTAACATTTGAACAACTTAGAATTTATTTAGTAGAAGGACAACTCAATTAATGAGCTCATTTTTAATTAACAATATCCTCTGGCTTAAAGCCTTACATGTTAGCTTTATGGTGGCTTGGTTTGCTGGCATATTTTATTTACCACGTTTATTTGTTAACCACGCAGAAACCAAGTCAACTGAAATAGCACAACATCTTAAAGGTATGGAACGACGCTTACTTTATTTCGTCAGCCCCTTTGCTATTTTGACCCTCTTGCTTGGACTCGCTATTATTTATGCTTATGGCACTAGCTGGTTTATTGCTGCTAAATGGTTACATATCAAATTAACCTTAGTCATTGCGCTATTTATTTACCATGGCTATTGCTTCAAGCTTGTTAAGACTTTCGCCCTAGATCAAAACACACGTTCAGGACGTTTTTACCGAATTTTTAATGAAATACCTGTATTAATCTTGTTTGCCGTTATTATACTCGCTTACCTTAAACCGATGTAATATTGCGACAGTTATCATATTTGTCTTATTTTTATTGTTGGCTACGTATTACCAGCCAGCAAAAAAATAAGCACTTACCCTTTATAGCGAATGGGCTTTACCACTTTGGAGACATGATAATGAAGTACTTTTTGATGATTATTTTAGTACTATCGGTATTCTGTTCGTCAGTACAGGCCTCTAATACCTTACCATTAGCAAATTTCGTTAAACCTAAAATTGTTGGTGGTGAGTCTGCAACTCCAGGCGATTGGCCTTGGATGTCGGCTTTGATTTTTACGCAAAATAGCCTAGCAAGCTCTTTAACAGTGACGAGCAGCCAATACCTTAATGACGCGTTTTTAAATAGCCCGACAGGTACTGTTAGCGCAGCAATAGTTGACTGTGGCATCGGCGATAATTTATGCCCACTGGCTAATAATAAAATATGCTTAATTGCCCGTGGTGACATAGATTTTTCTGACAAAGCAACTAACTGTCAGGCAAGTGGCGGTATAGGAGCCATTATATATAATAATGTGGCAGGCATGATAGATGGTACCTTAGGCGAAAATTTTTTAGGGACCATACCCGTAGTCGCTATCAGTCAAACTGACGGTGCTGCTTTGCTCAATAAAGTTAATAGTATTGCCACCATCACTGTTATTGCACAACAAGCGATAGCCCAAAACGCCAGTTGCGGTGCTAGCTTTATTGGTGGTAGATGGTTACTTACAGCGGCGCATTGTGTTGAAGGTGTCAGTATTAACGAGGCCGACATTACTTTTTTAAAAGTAAAGGTCGGTGCTTATGATTTAGCTGATGATCTAAGTAAAGGCGCGGAAAGTGTCCAAGCTATAAAACGTATTTATATACATCCTGAATACAAGGTAAACACTACTTTTAATAATGATATCGCCCTAATTGAGCTTGTAGAAACCGTTAATCCTGATCAGCAAGCTATTAGCTTAGTTAATAATGCCACTAGCGAGCAATTGGCCTTAAATAATAGCGCTGTAACTGTTATTGGTTGGGGTAATATTATCCCTTACGGCCCTAAAGATGAACTGCCTGGCAATAGCCAACCTGATAAATTACAGCAAGTGGAGTTATCCTTATTAACCAATTCACAATGTAAAACTAAATTAGCGCAAGCTTATACTGAATTGGAAGGTATTACTTATTTAGCAAGCCAAGTTGGCATTACCGATAGCATGATCTGTGCTGAGTCTTTAGTTATTCAACCGCCAACTGGAGCAGCTTTAACTAACGGTAAAGGCTCATGTCAGGGTGATAGTGGCGGGCCATTAATAGTAGCAACTCATCTAGGTTGGCAACAGCTCGGTATTGTCAGCTACGGCGTTGGTTGCGGTGTCGCTGCTTTTCCTGATGTTTATACTCGCGTAGGTAACTTTACCTCGTGGATTAAGAGTATTACCACAGGAATCGCCATTGAACCTAGTTATAACTTTGCCATTACCCCACAAAATACTGCACAAACAGCACAACTCACTGTCACCAATCATAGTAATAGTAGCGCTAATCTAACCTTCAGCTTATCAGCTGAAAAACTTAGTAGTAGCGCCTTTACCTTAAATGCTGAGACTTGCAAGTTCTTAGCGGCAAAGCAAAGTTGTCAGCTACAAGTAGACTTTGATGCTAAGACTGTTGGACTGCATAAAATGAGAATTATCATCGACAGTGGGAATATTCCTTCAAGTCACAGTATTATCAGCGCACAAGCGCTTGCCGAGGATAATAACATCAACACCCAATTATCGGGTGGTTCAACAACATTACGTTGGTTTAATGGTGGCGATAAACCTTGGATACTCGATAATACCGAAGCTGCAATAAAGAGTGGTAATATTGGCAATAATCAGCAAAGTGCTGTGTTACTCAACTTTTTTGGCGCAGGTAGTTTATCCTTTGAGTGGGCCGTCTCAAGTGAAGAAAATACTAATAACACTAACGATCCTTTTGATGCCCTGTATTTAATTGTCGATGGTAAACAAGCTAGCTTTATCTCTGGCGGCGTTACGACCAATATTGATGAGGTGACTTACACTAAAGTCACGCTTGATAACTTAGCTGGTGGTGAACATAATATCACCTGGTTATATAAAAAAGATGCTGGCACCAGTGCCGGTAAAGATCAAGGTTATTTAAGAAATGTGATTTTTACGCCAAGCATAACAGCTAGTGTTCCTCCTGCTTCACCAGCGCTAGCGGAAGACGCAACAGACAATAAATCTAGCGGCGGTAGTATTTACTTTCTCTTGCTTATGTTGACTTTATTAACCTCTCGAACTCGAAGTGTTTAAACGCCCACCTAAAAAAGCCAGTTAGTGTTTTTTAGGTTAAGTCACCCTTTTTCGACGCTTAATT
This sequence comes from Colwellia ponticola, assembly GCF_005885605.1. GTDB lineage: Bacteria > Pseudomonadota > Gammaproteobacteria > Enterobacterales > Alteromonadaceae > Colwellia > Colwellia ponticola. Next base: position 624,779 of record NZ_SZVP01000001.1, read on the forward strand.
AACATTAACAAACTAGCTGTTTTGTGCTATATTCTTGGCAAATTTTTCACCCTTCAATGTAATAATCAAGATGATGAAATTCCAAGGCAGTCACATTCTGTCGGTATCACAATTTGACCGTGAAGCTATCGCTAAAATATTGCAAGTATCAGCGAAAATGGCTCCTTATGCGTCAAGACAAAAGCGTTGTCATGTGCTCAATGGCGCCATACTAAGTAACTTGTTTTTTGAACCAAGTACCCGTACTCGCGTAAGCTTTGGTACTGCCTTTAATTTATTGGGCGGCTTTGTCCGGGAAACAGTAGGTCAAGAAAACTCATCGCTAAGTAAAGGTGAGTCTTTATTTGATACTGCTCAAGTCATTAGTGGCTATTCTGATGTTATTGCTATGCGCCATCCACAAATGCATTCGGTAGAACAATTTGCACAAGGGAGCACAGTACCTGTAATCAACGGCGGTGACGGGGCTAATGAGCATCCAACACAAGCCTTACTTGATCTTTTTACTATCCAATCTGAAATGATGCACTTTAATAAAGGTTTAGATAATTTAGATATCGTTTTGATGGGAGACTTAAAACATGGTCGAACGGTACACTCTTTGTCAAAATTATTAAGCCTTTACAACAATGTAAAAGTCACTATGGTCGCGCCAAAAGCTTTACAAATGCCTGATAGCGTTATTTCAACCTTAAGTGATGCGGGTCATGAGGTTATCTTAACTGAAACCATGGCGGGTAATTTATCTGCTGATGTTATCTATCAAACCAGAATTCAACAAGAGCGCTTTGCCAGTAAAGATGAAGCAGACTTGTATCGTGGACACTTTAGTTTAAATAAAAGTGTTTACCAACAATATTGCCGAGAAAACACGGTGATTATGCACCCATTACCGCGTGATTCGCGCCCAGAAGCTAACGAACTTGATATCGATCTAAACGATTTAGACAACCTCGCTATTTTTAGACAAGCGCAAAATGGTGTTTTAGTCCGTATGGCACTATTTGCTTTAACCTTAGGTGTTGAAGATCAATTAACCGATTATGAAAAACCGGTAAACTGGTTTACGAATAAAAATACCTAAAGCCTATGCCTCCTATTATTAACGATTTTTTAGAAGAGAAATTATGAATAAATCTGAACAATTATTTGAACAAGCTCAAAAAATAATCCCTGGTGGTGTTAATTCCCCAGTACGCGCATTTAATGGCGTTGGCGGCACTCCTTGTTTTATAAAGCGCGCACAAGGTGCTTATATTTATGATGCTGATGATAAAGCGTATATTGATTATGTTGGTTCATGGGGACCGATGATTTTAGGCCATAATCACCCTGCTATTCTTGACGCTGTTATTAATACCGCTAAAAATGGTTTAAGTTTTGGTGCACCAACCGAACTTGAAATTACCATGGCTGAAAAAGTACGTGAATTAGTCCCCTCAATGGAATCTTTACGCATGGTTAGCTCGGGAACAGAAGCGACTATGAGCGCCATTCGTTTAGCACGTGGCTATACAGGTCGCGATAAAATATTAAAATTTGAAGGTTGTTATCACGGACATGCCGACGCTTTATTAGTAAAAGCGGGCTCAGGCGCATTAACCATGGGCGTACCAAATTCACCGGGTATTCCAGCTGATTTTGCTAAACATACCCTAACCGTTGGTTATAACAATATTGCCGAAGTAAAAGATATTTTTGCTCAATATGCTGATGAAATAGCCTGTATTATTGTTGAGCCTGTTGCGGGTAACATGAACTGTATTCCTCCTGTAGAAGGTTTCCTTGAAGGCTTACGTGAAGTCTGTGATCAATACGGCAGTGTATTAATTTTTGATGAAGTAATGACCGGCTTTCGTGTTGCTTTAGGGGGTGCCCAAGCGCTTTATAACATTAAGCCAGATTTAACTACCTTAGGTAAAGTGATTGGTGGCGGTATGCCTGTTGGCGCCTTCGGCGGTAAACAAGAAATTATGGACTATATAGCGCCTATCGGCCCTGTTTATCAAGCGGGTACTTTATCGGGTAACCCAATTGCCATGGCTGCAGGTTTAGCCTCACTCACTGAATTGGCGCAAGGTAATAAACATCAACAACTAAGCGATGCCACTGAAAAATTAGCCATGGGCTTACAAGCGGCTGCTGAACGAAATGGCGTAAGTTTAAGTGTTAACTATGTAGGTGCTATGTTTGGATTTTTCTTTACTGAAGATCAAAACCCAATTACTACTTATGCACAAGCAACACAATGTGATGCGGACATGTTTAAACGCTTCTTCCATTTAATGCTTGAGGAAGGTGTATACCTTGCGCCATCAGCTTATGAAACGGGCTTTGTCTCTACCGCTCATACTGATGAAGTTATTGAAAAAACCTTAGTGGCTGCCGATAAGTGTTTTGCTCAACTCTAGTAGAAAATCAGTGTAATAATAAGCTTTATACTTGGCTTAAAAAATAAGCTTTAGTTGCGCTAAAAAACCAAAACGCCGTCAATAATACTGACGGCGTTTTTTATATAACTATTTAGCAAAATATTAGCTTCTTAGCTTTTTGCGATGTAATTCACTCTGTAACCATTGTAATGCTTTTTGTCGACCTAAGCTTAGGCCGTTAAATATTCTCAAGTTCCAGCCATCTCGTTGACGCAGTGCCGCAACCTTTTCTACCGATTTTTGACTTTCATTATTATAGGTAACCACAGCAATCGCCGTTAAATTTTCATGTGAGGCAACACTGAGCTTGGCTTCAAATGAAAAATCATAATGATTAATTTTATTAACTAAAATTGTATAGTTATCCGTGAGGTTTTTAGCGACAAACTGTTCATACTCTTCAGCCATTTCTAAAGATATCAAAACATTAGCGTCAATAATAATTTCTGCTAAATTTTCATTTAACAAATTTACTTGCGCAAAACTCAGTTGATGTTTGATCATAATGCTATACCTTATAAAGAGCTTTATAAAAAACCTTAAAGAAAATGATCAAATAATTGCACCGTTACTTTTTCACCCGCCGCTACTCTACCCTGCTCACTTGGGAGTATAATAAAGCAGTTAGCACGCGCTAAGCTCGATAAAATACCAGAGCCCTGCGCACCGGTTGAATCGACAACATTTTCACCTAAGTCATTAACGCTAAAGACCGCACGTTGAAAATCCATCCGCCCCGGCGATTTATACAAGTCGTTACTGCAGGTAGCCGTTAACTGCGTTCGCTGTAAAGGTTGTGCATTTTGCATTTTAGTAAGTGCCACCAAGGCTAATTGATGAAAAGTAACTAAGGCTGAAACAGGGTTACCCGGCAAACCAAAAAAAACGCTATTAGCTAACTTGCCAAAAGCAAAAGGTTTTCCTGGCTTCATTGCTATTTTCCAAAAGCCAATTTCGCCTAACTCATCTAGCACTGTTTTAGTATAGTCGGCATCACCAACCGAAACCCCACCAGAAGAAATAACCGCATCGGCCTGTTCATCAGCGCTAACAAAAGCGGCTTTTATTGCCTCAAAATCATCAGTAATAATGCCAAAGTTAATCACCTCAACATGCAGTTTTGCAAGCATAGCAGCTAACACAAAACTGTTAGATTCATAAATATCGCCAACGCGTAATGCTTGCCCTGGCAACTTAAGCTCATCGCCAGTAGCAATTAAGGCAACTTTTAATTTACGATAAACCACTACCTCAGCAATACCTAAAGAAGCCAATACGCCAATACTAACCGCAGTAAGTTTGTCACCAGAGTGCATTACCTGTTGGCCATGCTTTATATCTTCACCAGCATGTCGCACATGTGAACCAAGACGCTTTTCTTGTAAGAAGGTGATGCGTTCACCCTCAACGGTGACATTTTCTTGCATCTCTACAGAATCACAACCGTCAGGCATTTTAGCGCCGGTCATAATGCGAATACACTCTCCAGGCTGGCATTGTCCCTGAAAGGGCACTCCCGCCATAGAGCGACCAACCAGCGTTAAGGTTTTGCTTTGCGATAAACTATCAAGTGCAAAAGCATAACCGTCCATAGCTGAATTATCGTGAGGAGGCACATTTAAAGGGCTAGCAATATCTTGCGCTAATACATAGTGTAATGCTTGCTCAATAGGTAACGTTAATGTTTCAGTTATCGGGGAGACTTGCGTTAGCATATTGGCTAAAGCTTGTTCAAAAGGTAAAAGCCCTGGAGCCGTGCAACAATCAGACATAAAAACTCACTTATTATACATTGACGTACTTAGTTAATACGCTTCACTTAAATTAACTTATCACTAAAATTATTTCATTACACTTAGCGCATTAAGGATAGTATCGCTTAAGTACCAATAACATTAATAGTGCTATTACTGTTGTTTTCTTGATTATAATCAAAAAAGTGAGCCAACAAAAAATTTACCACTTATCTTAAGAGTGATATATACTATTTTTTGAACACTATTTTTATAACACCGAGCTATCACAGCTAACTTTACTTTATTTTTGTTTAAAATACGGCAGCTTATGCCAATTTATCCGAAGTATTCATGTTGTGCTATGCCGTAACTAAGCGTATTTAATATGCCTTAGTTACCAGGGTTAACAAGGAAACACGTTAGCCTCCCGACATTTGGAAAGGTGACATGCTAACAGACAATTTTGGCCGAAGGTTTTCATACCTGCGCCTATCAATTACCGACGTGTGCAATTTCAGTTGCACTTACTGCTTGCCTGATGGTTATCAGTGCGACCAACCGCGTGACTTTTTATCACTCACTGAAATTCAGCGTATCGCGACAGCGTTTGCCGAATTAGGTACTGAAAAGATCCGTATTACTGGTGGTGAACCCGCCCTACGTAAAGACCTACCTGACATTATTCGTCTTTGTAAGGAAACCGCTGGTATCAAAAAAGTGGCTATTACCAGCAATGGTTTTAAGTTACCTGAACATTTACCTCAGTGGTTAGATGCTGGTATTGATGCCATTAATATCAGTATCGACAGTTTAGATCCTAGAAAATTTCATGCCATAACAGGGCACGATAAGCTAGAAACTATTCTTAAAGGCATTGATATGGCGGTCGCTGATGGTAGAGCCTCAGTCAAAGTTAATACGGTACTTATGCGTGAGTATAGCGGTAAGGATATTCAAAGCTATCTTAACTGGCTAAAAGATACGCCTATTACTTTACGTTTTATTGAGTTAATGCAGACAGGTGATAATAAAGAGTTTTTTGATGCGCAACATGTACAAGGTGCCCGCATTAAACAAAACTTAATTCTTGATGGTTGGCTTCCGGTTATTCAACATAAATCCGCAGGCCCCGCACAAGAATTTTACCACCCTGATTATCAAGGCAAAGTTGGTTTGATCATGCCTTACTCTAAAGATTTTTGTAATAGTTGTAACCGCTTGCGCATTAGCTCTAGTGGTAAGTTACATTTATGTTTATTTGGTGATGAAGGCTTGTCATTACGCGAAGAATTACAAAGTGATGACAGTGCCCCTTTACAAGCCAAGATCGTCTCGTTATTAGGCGATAAAAAAGCCACTCACTTTTTACATGAAAAGTTAACGGGTGCCACCAAACACCTAGCTATGCTTGGAGGTTAACAATGACTGTGCAAGCCATCGATTGTTTAGGTGTAGTGCTTGCGGGTGGTTTATCCTCTCGCATGGGGCAAGATAAAGCTAAGTTACAACGTCAATTTAGCAGCGCTTCGCCTAAAAATTGGCCTAGCACTACGTCTGCTCAGAGCATGAGTAGACTTAGCATGCTCGACTTTTCTAAACAGTTACTAAGTGATGCTGGTATAAAAAACATTGTCGTTAGTGGCGATAATCATCAAATTCCAGATTGCGTTGCCCAAGCGGGGCCTGTTGGTGGCATTTATAGTGTCCTTGCGCATTACCTTGCAAATAGTCCTGAACATTTACAACCAAAAGCCTTTCTAATATTACCGGTTGATTTACCGCTCATGACCGCCCAAGCGCTAGCTGAGCTTAAACTTAAAGGGCAACTTAGTAATAAAGCGACTTTTTTCAGTGATAGTCAAAACCACCATCACCATATCCCTTTGTATTTGCCTAATAATGCTTTTTTACAGCTTTTTTTAAAGCAAGCATTCCAACAAGAGAATGTACTAACGGGTAGTAAAAGTAAGGCTATCAATAGTAACAATAACAAAAAAAATGGCCCTTCCGTGAGAGCGATGTTAAAAAATGTACCTCATCAAGCCGTTGCTAGTTTAAATAATAAGCTACTTTTTAACACAAATACGCCAGAGCAATGGCAACAAGCACAGCAAAAGTTTTAGTTTTAGCATTAAAATACCATCACCATTTTAAATAAAATATGTAGTAAAGGATAAACCTATGTCAGCACATGGCGGCAACACCTTCGTTGCCTTAAATATCGCCGTTTTAACGGTATCAGATACACGCAGCGAAGCAAATGACACCTCAGGTCAAGCATTGGTTGAGCGCTTAACACAAGCAGGTCACCACTTAGCAGATAAAGCGATTGTCATTGATGATGTTTATCAGTTACGTGCGCAGGTATCAAAATGGATAGCAGATGATAATATTCACGCTATTATTTCTACTGGTGGTACCGGTTTTACTAGTCGTGATAATACCCCTGAAGCCTTAACGCCATTATTTGATAAAGCCATTGAAGGTTTTGGTGAAGTCTTTCGTCATGTGTCATTACTCGAAATTGGTACATCAACAATACAGTCACGCGCTTTTGGCGGCATTGCCAATAAAACCGTTGTACTTTGTGTACCTGGTTCAACTAATGCCTGTAAAACTGCCTGGGATAAAGTGATTAAAGAACAGCTAGATGCTAGTCATCGCCCGTGTAACTTTGTGCCCCACCTAAATACATCAGCTGAATCGTCTATCAATAAAACATCGTCAACGGTAGATAAATGTGAGACACGCGGCTAATGACTAATGCAACAGATAAGCAACCTACGCTAAGTCACCTTAATCAACAAGGTGAAGCGAACATGGTTGATGTTACCGACAAAGCCATGACTTCTCGTACAGCGACCGCGCAAGGCTTTATTAAAATGAACCGAGCGACGTTTGAGTTAATTACCACAGGTAAGCATAAAAAAGGTGATGTGTTTGCGGTAGCCCGTATTGCTGGTATTCAAGCAGCTAAAAAATGCAGTGACTTAATTCCTTTATGTCATCCTTTAATGCTGAGTAAAGTGCAAGTAGACTTCACTCTTGATAGTGAAAACAGTCAAGTGCAGGTGACTAGCTTATGCCGTTTAACCGGGCAAACTGGCGTTGAAATGGAAGCATTAACGGCTGTTTCTATCGCGTGCTTAACCTTGTTTGATATGTGTAAAGCCGCTGATCCTGCCATGATGATCCACGGTATTGAGGTGTTAACTAAAACAGGCGGTAAGTCGGGTCACTGGCAAAGCCCATCAAATTAACTTAAGCTAACGGGTCAAACTTAGCTCAAGTTAAATTAAGTTAAGTTAACTTAAATCCTGAAATGAAATTTAAGAGAAATGTTATGATTAATGTTGTATTTTTTGCTGCATTACGAGAACAACTTGGCTGTGCGCAGCTGTCACTAGCCGCAGATGACGTAAAAACAGTTGATGATATTAAGCGATTATTATGTGAAAAAAATGAACAATGGCAACAAACATTCGCGAATACCTCACTGTTATCTGCGGTAAATCATGACATGGTCGACGGTGATCACTTAGTTAAGCCGGGTGATGAAGTTGCTTTTTTCCCACCGGTAACGGGCGGCTAAGCATGAAAAAGCACAATAATTTAGCTGAAATCTCCATTCAAACAGACGACTTTAGTTTAGCTGACGAAGTCGCGTTACTTGAACAAGATAACCTAACTGATGGTGCCGTTGTTACCTTTACTGGTCGAGTAAGAAACCATAATAATGGTAATGCAGTGACTGCTTTAACGCTAGAACATTACCCTGGTATGACTGAAAAATCACTCGCTAACATTATTAAGCAAGCTAAAGAACGTTGGCATATTGGTCGAGTTAAAGTTATTCACCGTATTGGAGAACTCAGCATAGGCGACCAAATTGTTTTTGTTGGCGTAACCAGTAAACATCGACAAGATGCTTTTGCTGCTAATGAATTCATCATGGATTATTTGAAAGTTAGCGCCCCTTTTTGGAAAAAAGAGAAAATCACCAACGCAGGTAAAATTTCAGAAAACTGGCTAGCGGCGAAAGACAGTGATAATGATAAAGCAAAGCGGTGGAGCTAGTATGTCACGCGCTATGTTACTCACCGTTTTTTTGCTAAATGTCGCACTCAACTTAGTTAGTGTAAAAAACAGTTACGCCCAACAATTACATAATGACAACACCAAGCCGCTACGTATTGCTGTCGCGACTAACTTCACCCCAATATTAAAAATATTACTCGAAGATTTCACCAAACAAACAGGCATTAACGGTCAGATTATCAGTGGTGCTAGCGGAGCAATGTTTTTACAAATTCAACACGGCGCTCCCTTTGATATTTTTCTAAGTGCCGATAGCCTTCGCCCACAAGACCTTGAACAAGCAGGCTATATAACCAAGGGCAGTCGAAAAACCTATGCAATTGGGCAATTAGCATTATATTCATCGTCAACTGATATCAGCTTAAACACAAAAACGCTGCTTGAACACTTAACTAACCCACCAACACGTTTTGCCATCGCTAATCCAAAAATTGCCCCTTATGGCAAGGCAGCTAAAGAAGTCTTAGTGCATTTAGATGTATGGCCGCGTTATCAGAGCCAACTTATTCAAGGTATTAACATTGGTCAAACCTTTGCTCAAATACGCAGTAAAGCAGTGCAAATGGGTATTGTCGCTAATAGCCAATTAGTACTAAATAACTTATCTGGGATAGTTATTCCCAGTAGTTACCATCAGCCTATTGAACAGCAATTAGTCATTGTTGCAGCGAGTAAGCAGCAGGCTGCCGCTAAAAAATTAACTGATTTTCTACTTTCACCTCAAAGTCAAAAAGTCATCGTTAGCTATGGTTATAGCCAAGTAAATGCTAACGATAAAGAAGTAGGCAACAGCGATGAACAAGCGAGCACGTTAGCAATAAAATGAACACTTCAGACTTTCAAGCGCTTATGACCACTTTAGAAATGGCGGCATTAACCACGGCTATCTTGTTGGTTATTGGTACACCACTGGCTTGGTATTTAGCAAAAATGACTAGTCGATTTAAAGTGGTTATTGAAGCAATAGTCGCCTTACCGCTGGTATTGCCTCCCACCGTATTAGGTTTTTATTTACTTATCGCCTTTTCGCCCGAGCACTTACCTGGACAACTATGGCAACAAGCCACAGGCAAGCAACTCGCTTTTAGCTTCTCTGCTATTGTTATCGGCTCGGTGTTATATTCGTTGCCGTTTGTGGTACAACCCTTACAAAAAGCCTTTGAACAGTTAGGTGACTCTTTAGTGGAAGCTGGTGCATTACTTGGCGCAGGTCCTATTGACCGATTTTTTTCCATTGTATTACCGTTAACGAAAGCTAGCTTTATTACTGCCGCCAGCTTAGGTTTTGCTCATACGGTAGGAGAGTTTGGCGTTATACTGATGATTGGTGGTAACATTCCCGGTGAAACACGGGTGCTTTCTATTGCCTTGTTTGATCATGTTGAAGCGTTTGATTATGCCAGAGCACACCTACTTGCCATCAGCTTGTTAATTGGATCAATGGTATTATTAGCGGCTATTTATTGGTTAAATTTACCAAGAAAAAAACGCCTAAAACGTTTACCTATCGATATTGAGCAAGGTGAGCCAAGCAATGACTAATAAACATGTTGTTAACGCAATTGATGCTCCTGAAACAGCAAAGCAAGCTAACATCGCTGAACTCGACATTAATATCAAGGTCAATTATCAGCAATTTACCTTAGCCATTGACTTGTCAATCCCGTTAACTGGGATTACGGGCATTTTTGGCCATTCGGCATCCGGTAAATCAACCTTACTGCGCGCCATTGCTGGATTAGAAAAATCACTCCTTGGTAGTATCACGTTAACTAATAATGCCTTAGCTAGTAACACCTTAGTCAACACTGAGCAAGGTTATTACCTTAAACCTGAACATCGCCAAGTGGGGTTAGTTTTTCAAAACAGTCGTTTATTTGGCCATTTATCTGTGTTCGGCAACCTAGAGTATGCGGTAAAGCGTTGTAAAAACAGCCAACTAAATCTTAATGAAATTATAGAACTAACCGAATTAAGCAACTTGCTTGCTCATCGCGTAGATGAGTTATCCGGTGGTCAACAACAAAGAGTTGCTTTAGCTCGAGCCATTTTAGCTGAGCCTAAGTTATTACTGCTTGATGAACCGTTAAGTGCACTGGATCAGCACAGTAAAAGTCAACTACTGAAAATGATGTTAACCATTCAAAAAAGACTTAATTTACCTATGCTTTATGTTAGCCATTCGTTGGCTGAGCTACAGCAAGTGTGTGATAACTTGTTAGTGCTAGCAAAGGGCAAGGTGGTTAATTTTGGTAATATTCACCAAGTAATCCATCAATTTAATCGCTATAAAGAAAATGATATTATTGAACATCAAACTAGTTTGTCTTTACCTATTAAAGCGATAAATGCTCACCATGGTTTAACCACGTTAGTATTAAACGATAAGCAAGATATTTACCTCGCCAGTGATGAAGACTTTCAACAGCAAACGTACTTACGCTGCTTTATTTTGGCCAGTGATATTAGTATTTCCCTAACTGAGCCAAGCAATAGCTCTATTGTTAATCACTTGTTGGGCACTATTAACGCTATAAGTCATCGAGATAATTCAGTGCTATTAACCGTGCAATGTGGCACACAAGATTTTTTTGTTACCATTAGCGCCTTCTCTCAACAAAGACTGTCACTAAGTATTAAACAACCTGTATATTTGCAATTTAAAGCTGGTGCGGTACGCACATTTATTCATTAATTTCCGCTAAATAATAGTCTAGTTATAAAAAGCTAGTAATAAAACGAATGAGGAAAGCCTGTGTTAAGTAATCAAGAACAACTCAAATATTCTCGTCAAATAATGCTAGATAAAATTGGCGAGCAAGGGCAAGTAGCGTTACGTAATGCTAAAGTATTGATTTTAGGTGTTGGTGGTTTAGGTAATCCTGCCAGTTTATATTTGGCTGCCGCAGGCGTAGGCACGCTTTATCTGGCTGATGGTGATTGCATAGAAATCAGCAACTTACCTAGACAAATACTGTTTAGTGAAGACGACATTAATAACAATAAAGCCGATGTCGCTGCTGAGAAACTCAGTCAACAATTTCCTGATGTTACCATTGAAGCAATTGATGACATGCTCGACCATGAGTTGTGCGATTATTACCTACCACAAGTTGATGTCGTACTCGATTGCTCTGACAATATTCAAACTCGCTACCTTATCAATCAAGCCTGCGTAGAGCACAAAATACCATTAATAGTAGGCGCTGCCACAGGTTTTGATGGTCAGCAACTGACCATAGACCCTAATGATGAAACCAGCGCCTGTTACCATTGCCTGTTTCCTGAAGGTGAAAAAGCCCCCGCTAACAACTGTCAAACCATAGGTATACTGGGTCCGGTTTTAGCCATGGTCGCTGGCATGCAAAGCTTACAAGCCATTAAGTTGTTAACTGGTAATAAGGTGCAAATAAACCAACTTAACTTACTTGATGGTTTAGCTAATACCTGGCAACAATTTACCATTAAAAAACAAACAAGCTGTAACGTGTGCGCTTCAAGCTAAACTCAAAAAGCTAAAGCTTACCTAAACTAAATTGACAATCGGCACTAGAAAATATCATTTCGGTGCCCTGCTCTGTCTTAGTTTCTTTGGCTATATCTGCCCACTGATAATAAACGTTACGATGTACTTTCGCCGTTAAATTTCTTCGTACAGTCACATATAGATCACCCTGTTCTGTCACTAGTAATGGGTGGTCGGCATTAAGAATAAACTCATCATCCAAGTTGGTCGTTACTTGCATAATAGTTTGTCCTTCATCAAGCCAGCGCCACTGCGTTAACACAAACGGCGCGTCATCAACTTTAATTTTTACCTTTTCCACCGGTGTTACTAAAAAGTACTCGCTAACTTCACTATTAATTTCTTTAATAAGCACAGAAGCAAATAGCTTTACCAAGGGTAAACGCTTAAAAATACTGCCATCGTAAAACCAGTCACCATTGGCTTTTATCTGTATATCAATTTCACCGCAATAAGGCGGGTTCCATGACTCTACCGGTGGTAATGATTTTTTATTACGACTTAACTGGGCTGAAATTTTCTCTAATGACATAATCTTCCCCCTTTGTTTAAATGCGATAAGGTAACTATATTAAACGGTTAGTGCATTTGATTATAACTATTATCATGCTAACTTGTGCTTAAATATAATTGATACATTTTTTTAACATACAATTTATGGTTTTACGATTAATGACTTACAAAGAAAGGATCTCTATGTCGCCTATTCTCTCAAAAATAACCTTAAGTTTATTTGTCTCCTCTGCCATGCTTATGACAGCATGCAGTAACCAACATAATGAAGCAACGACTACTATGGCTAATTTAACCGCCCCTATTGCTAAAAAAATTCCACATGAAATGGTTATTCATAACCATACCCGCATTGATGATTATTACTGGATGCGTGATGATAGCCGTACTAATCCAGAAATATTAGCGCATTTAGACACTGAAAATGATTACACCGCGGCACAGCTTAAGCATACCGAAGCTATGCAAGAGCTAATTTTTAAAGAAATCAAAGGCCGTATTGAAAAAGACGATAGCTCTGTGCCCACTAAAAAAGGTGATTTTTACTACGCCAGTGAAATGCAAGGCGAGAATGAATACCCTATTTATTTAAGATCTTCAGATGTTATCGGTAGTAATTCACAAGTATTACTTGATGTTAATGAGTTAGCCAAAGCGCACGACTACTATCAAGTAAGTGGTTTAAGTGCCAGTCCAAACGGTAAGTTGTTAGCGTATGGTGAAGACACGCTTAGCCGACGTATTTATACCGTACAGTTTAAAGATATTGCCGCTAACACTTTGCTTGCAGACAAACTTGAAGGCACTAATGGCACTGTTGTTTGGGGTAATGATAACAAAACGGTTTATTACATCAAAAAAGATCCGCAAACCTTATTAGGTTATCAAGTTTTTCGTCATACCTTAGGTACGCCGCAAGCCAGTGATGAAATGGTGTACCAAGAAAATAATAAGTCTTACTACACCGGTCTTAGTAAATCTAAAGATGATAGTAGCGTTTTTATTTGGCATTCAAGTACCGAAGCTAGCGGTATTTCAATTATCGACGCTAATGACGCCAAAGCACTGCCTAAGCCGTTTATTGCCCGTGAAGAGGGGCACGAATATTCGTTAACTAAAGTACATGACTGGTATTACATTCATACTAACTGGCAAGCGACTAATTTTCGTTTAATGAAAGTACACAAAACGCATATTGGTGATAAAAAGCACTGGCAAGATGTTATCCCTGCTAACGATACGGTGAAGCTTGAAGACTATGAATTATTTACCGACCACCTTGTTTATCAACAGCGTGAACAGGGGGTTAGTCGCATCACTATTGAACAACTTTCAACGGGTAAGAAACAACAACTTAGTTTTAATGATAGTGCCTACAGTTTAGATTTATATGGGAATAATGAATTAGACAACAAGGCTTTACGTTTGCACTATGCAAGTTTTACCACCCCAGGAACACATTACGATATTGATTTAACCACCTTTAAAAAAACCCAGTTAAAACAAACTAAAGTATTAGGTGATTTTAACAGTAACAACTATGCCTCTGAACGTATTTTTGTTACCGCTCGTGACGGTAAGCAAGTACCAGTATCGTTAGTGTATCGTAAAGACACATTTAAAAAAGACAGCACTAACCCATTATACCAATATGCCTATGGCTCTTACGGGCACACTATTGATCCCTACTTTTCAGTAAGCCGATTAAGCTTACTAGACCGTGGTTTTGTTTATGCTATTGCTCATATCCGCGGCTCAGAAATGCTCGGTAGACCTTGGTATGAAGATGGTAAAAAACTTAACAAAATGAATACCTTTACTGACTTTATTGATGTTACCAAAGCATTAACCATGCAAGGCTATGGCGATGCAGATAAAGTGTTTGCTGTTGGTGGTAGTGCTGGTGGTTTATTAATGGGCGCAGTTGTTAATATGGCGCCTGAACTTTATAAAGGCGTGGCCGCAGCCGTACCCTTTGTTGATGTAGTGACCACCATGCTAGATGAAAGTATTCCGTTAACGACTAATGAATTTAAAGAGTGGGGCAACCCCAAAGATAAAGTGTATTACGACTACATGCTGTCGTACTCACCTTATGATCAAGTAAGCGCACAAGACTACCCAAATATGTTAGTGACTACTGGCTTACATGACTCACAGGTGCAGTACTTTGAGCCGATGAAATGGGTAGCTAAATTACGCGACTATAAAACCGATGATAAGGTTTTATTATTTAAAACCGATATGGAAGCGGGTCATGGTGGCGCCTCTGGACGCTTTAAAAGTATTCATGAAACAGCACTACAATATAGCTTCTTTATTGATTTACTTAATAAATAACTCATCCAGAATAACCAGTAAATTATCTTCACCGTTATCACCGCCCCGCTAAGTGATGATGGTGAAGATAACATTAAAGTACTCCTGTAAACCAAAAAATATTAAGCTCCACCAAGATAAAATAAAACCGAATAACAGCGCAAATTGCTGCTGGTAAAAAGCACTGTAAACTTATGTAAAAAACCTATCACCGGCAATCATCTTTGATTACACTGTGTAAATCGTTATTTTAATACCAGTTTCATTAATTAGGTGATCTACTTTATACGCAGGAAAAACAGCCAAATACAAGGCATTTATTTTAATAACTAGTTGTTCTAATTATTAAATAAATAACGAAGTAGTTGGTTGTTTTAGCCAGTAGAAACGATCAGATAATTAGTGAGATTGGTATAACATGAGTTTACGTTTTATGACCGGTCGATTTCGACAACAACTACCGTTATTGTTAAGCCTGTTTTTGGTGGCATGTAGCAATACCTCGTCAATAGATGAAAAGTTAACAGACTTACCTCTTCCTCAAAACTGGCAAGACAGTAAACAAGCCTTAGCCGTTGAAAATAACTGGTTAACCCAGCTTGATAACCCACAAGCGCATCAGTTGGTCAAAAAAGCCTTAGCCGCTAATCACCAGTTTGCCATGCAGGAATATTCTCTTCAAATAGCAGAACAGCAGCTGATTGTCTCTGGCAGTCAATTGTGGCCGGAGCTTGATTTATCCTTTAGCAGTAGCCGCAATAAAAATAACCAAACCGACAGTTACGCCAACAACAACGCTGTTAACTTGAATTTACGTTATGAAGTCGACATTTGGGGCAAGTTGTCTGCCGCTGATCGCATCAGCAATTTTAATTACTTGGCACAAAAGGCAACATTTGAGCAATACAAACAACAATTAGTCGTTAACGTATTAACCACTTGGTTTAAAGTGATTGAAGCAGAAAAACTATTAACGCTTTATCGTAGCAGAGTAAAAAATTCTCAACAAAACTTAGCCATTATTGAAGCCGGTTATCAATCGGGATTAACCGCTGCACTTGATGTTTATTTAAGTCGTAATGATTTAAATAGCGAATTAACTCGCGTTTCGGATCAAAAAACTGAGAAAAAAAAATTAATACGACAATTAGAGCGCTTAATCGGAGAATATCCACAAGGAGAGTTATTAGTTAATGCTGAATTACCGTTACTTACCAATGACATTCCCGTTGGCTTACCATCAGAGTTAATTAGTCGAAAACCTGAGGTAAAAGCCAGTTGGTATCAACTGTTATCGCTAGATGCCGGCTTAGCTTATGCACACAAACAGCGTTTTCCTAACATAGTGTTGTCAGGCTCAGTTGGCGATACTAATGCTGATATTAGCGACTTACTGTCAGGATCTTCTCTAGCGTGGTCACTACTGGGCAGTGTCTCCGCGCCTATTTTTAATGCTGGGCGACTTAAAGCCAATGAAGAAAAAGCTCGCTTAACACTTAAGCAAGGTGAACAACAATATCTTGATACCTTATACAACGCTTTTAGTGATGTTGAAAACGCCATTACCACCGAAAAAAACTTAAAGAATAGTTATTACACTATGCTAGCCGCACAAGAAAATGCCAAAGTTGCCGCAACCTTATCATTCGAGCAATACCAAAGTGGTTTAGTGAGTTATACCACAGTGCTTGATGCGCAAACACGCTCTTTTGAAGCGCAAACAACATTAATAAAAATCAAAAACCAACTCATTGCTAATCGAATTAATTTACATCTTTCCTTGGGTGGCGACTTTACCACACCGTCACTTGCAAATAAGGCCGAATAACTATGTCTGTTACCACTGAAAAAAAAACTGCTCCCTATAAGAAAGTGTTACTACCGGTGATTATCGTTATTGCCACTATTACTTTAATGATGATTATTTTTAAAAATCCGCCTACAAGTCAGCGCAAAATGCCCTCTACAGCGGCACAAATGACGGTAGCAACCACCACACTTGTCCCGCAAAATTATCAGGTAATAATACAGAGCTTTGGTACGGTAAAACCTCGCACACAAAGTGTACTTTTCGCGCAAGTGTCCGGACAAATCACTTATGTTAGTAAACAATTTAGAGCCGGTGGTTTTTTCGAGCAAGGTGATATTTTAATAAAACTTGATGATAGAGATTACCGCGCAGAAGTTAATATTGCTCAAGCAAGCTTAATGTCAGCTAAACAAAATTTACAAGAAGAAGATGCCCGCGTAAAACAAGCCAAATCAGACTGGCAAAGGCTTGGTAATGGTAAAGCAGCCAATGTGTTAGTCTTACGCCAGCCACAATATGAAGCAGCACAAGCACAAGTACTTTCTGCACAAGCGCAACTAGATAAAGCCAAATTATCGCTAGAGCGCACTAACATTGTTGCGCCCTATGCGGGTCGTATCCTTAAGAAAAATGTTGATATTGGGCAAGTGATTTCAAGTAATACTGAGTTAGCGGATATTTTTGCTGTTGACTATGTAGAGATTCGCTTACCAATAAAAAACAAAGACTTACCTTTAATGAAATTGCCTGAAGAATATCGCAATGCTGATGATGACTCAGGCGATGATAGTACTATGATTAACGGTAAATCCTATAGCAACCTTGAACCAAATAAGCATAACGCTATGATCAGCAATGTCGTTATCTCATCTGATTTGATGGGCAAACAAATATGGCAAGGCAAAATTGTCCGTACCGAAAGCGCTATTGATGAAGTATCTCAACAGTTATATGTCGTAGCGCAAATTATTCGCCCATACGATGGCGAATATAATCAAGGTGCGCAAATAAAAATGGGCCAATACGTTACCGCGCAAATTACTGGCAAAATAGTTGAAAATGCCATAGTGATACCTAGCAGTGCCGTTTATCAAGGCAGCTATGTTTATATTGTTGAAAACGGTTTATTAATGCGTAAAGAAATAGAACTAGGCTGGCAAGATGGTAAGGAAGCCATAGTCACCGCAGGCTTAGTTGCCGGTAACGAATTAGTATTAACGTCATTAGGGCAAGTAAGCTCTGGTACACGCGTTGCTATTGCTGGGCAGCAGCCAAGTGAAAGTAAAAATAAAAACCGAACGGGCAAAGCTAAAGAGCGATCAAATCCAGCTAACCCAGCAGCGAACACCTCAATTAAGGTGAATAACTGATGATTGCTTGGTTTGCTCGAAATCATGTTGCCGCCAACTTACTGTTGGTTAGCATTTTAATTGCTGGCTTATTTAGCCTATCTAATCGTATCCCGCTTGAGGTGTTCCCGTCTTTTGAAACTGATCGCATTAATGTTAATGTGTCATTGCGCGGTGCTACCCCAGAAGATGTCGAAAAAAGTATTGCTATTCGTATTGAAGAAGCGGTACAAGATTTAGAAGGGATAAAAGAAATTGCTAGCCGTTCTCAAGAAGGCGCGGCGAGTGTTACTATTGAAGTAGAGGCAGGTTACGATCCACGTGAAATGCTCACCGATATTAAAAGTCGTGTTGATGAAATAAACACCTTTCCTGTTGATGCAGAAAAACCAGTGGTTTCTTTAGCCACTCGTAAACGCGAGGTAATAGCCGTGACTATTGCCAGTATTTACAGTGAAAAAGAAACCCGTGAATTTGCCGAAAAAGTCAGAGATGATTTATTAAAAATACCCGCCATTACCCAGGTTGAACTAAGTGGCGTGCGCGATTATGAAGTGTCAATTGAGGTACCGCAAAATAAGTTACGCCAATATGATTTAACCATCGCGCAAATCTCTGCTGCCATTTCAAATTCAAGTAGTGATATTTCTGCCGGTAATTTAAAAACTCAAGGTGGTGATATTTTATTGCGTTCAAAAGGCCAAGCCTATCGAAAAAATGACTTTGAAAAAATAGCGATAAAAACCAATGTTGATGGCTCTATTATTCGCTTAAGTGATATCGCGATTATCAAAGATGATTTTGAAGAAACCCCAGTACGTACTCGTTTTAACGGTAAACAAGCGGCCTTTATCGACGTTTACCGCATTGGTCAACAAAGTGCAATTGACGTTGCTGCTGCCGTAAGAACCTATATAGAAGAACAGCAAGCAAACTTACCTGTTGGTGTTGAGTTAAGTTTTTGGGATGATGATTCGCAAGTAGTAAAAAACCGTATTGCCACGCTAACCTCTAGCGCCTTACAAGGTGGTCTATTGGTGTTAGCGTTATTAAGTTTATTCCTCAGACCGTCTATCGCCTTTTGGGTATTTCTTGGTATTCCAATTTCTTTTATGGGGGCATTTATCATGATGCCTGTTTTTGGTGTCACCTTAAATGTGATGAGTTTATTTGGTTTTATTCTAGTATTAGGTATTGTCGTTGACGACGCCATTGTTACTGGAGAGAATATTTATACCCACTTAAAAACCTCAGAATCAGGTGAAATGGCAGCTATTCGTGGCACACAAGAAGTTGCTACCCCTGTCACCTTTGGTGTGTTAACAACCATAGCAGCATTTTTGCCATTGGCCTTTATTGAAGGTAATCGCGGCGCGTTATTTGCGCAAATTCCAGTGATTGTTATTCCAGTACTTATTTTTTCATTAATTGAATCAAAGTTTGTACTCCCTTCGCATTTAAAGCATTTGAAGTTGCGATCTCAAACACAAAAGCAATCGAAATTTAGTCAACTACAACAAGCATTCGCCGATGGCTTTGAACGCGCGATTATCCGTTTTTATCAACCAATTTTAAAAGTGGCTATTCATCATAAAACGACAACGTTAATCGCTTTTGTCAGTCTATTTTTGATAATTCTAGCGCTGATTATGAGTGGCTGGACTAAGTTTATTTTCTTTCCAAGAATACCCAGTGAAACGGTGCGCGCTTCGTTAACTTTACCGGCAGGTACTCCTTTTGAAGTGACCAATAAGTACATCATTAAAATGGCTGACAAAGCCAATGAACTAAAAAGTAAATACATAGAGCCGTCAACTAACAGCAGTGTTATTCTCAATATATTGGCGACTACTGGTGGTCGAGATGGTGGTTCAAATTCTGGTAGTGTCCGTTTTGAAATAACACCACCAGAATCACGTGAGCTAGCCATCACCTCTAGTGAATTGGTACGCGAATGGCGTAACTTAATTGGCCCTATTCCCGGCGCAGAAAGTATTACTTTTAGAGCTGAAATCGGTCGCTCTTCAGACCCTATTAATGTGCAGTTTAAAGGAAGTTCGCTAGAAACATTAAAAGAAGTGACCGATAAAGTCAAAGTACGCTTAGCTACCTATCCTACCGTTTTTGATATTGCCGATAGCTTATCTGATGGTAAACAAGAGCTGCAAATTGAGTTAACTGAACAAGGTAAAGCTCTTGGTTTAACACGAGTGAGTATTTCTAACCAGGTAAGACAATCTTTTTTCGGCGCTCAAGTGCAGCGTATTCAACGAGGAAGAGATGACGTTCGTGTTATGGTACGCCTTCCTCTAGATGAGCGTCGCACGATGGCTGATTTAGAAGATATTTTAGTGATCACGCCAGCGGGTGGCTCGGTGCCATTATCGCATGTTGCCAAGTTTATTCCTGGTAAAAGCCCATCAACTATTTCGAGAATTGATCGCTATCGCACCGCCAATGTTAGTGCTGATGTTGAAAAAACAAATACTAACATGACAGTATTACAAGCTGATTTAAAAGCTTACTTAGACGAGTTGATTGTGCAATACCCACAAGTAAGTCATTCACTTGAGGGCGAGGCAAAAGAGCAGCGAGAATCTTTTGGCTCGTTAGGTTGGGCGTTATTATTCGTGTTTTTTATTATTTATGCCTTGTTAGCAATACCTTTTAAATCTTATATTCAACCACTTATTGTCATGAGCATCATCCCCTTTGGCATGATAGGCGCTGTCGTTGGTCACTGGATTATGGGCATGGAACTCACCATTATGAGTTTATTAGGTATGTTGGCATTAATTGGTGTGGTGGTAAATGACTCCCTTGTACTGGTTGATTTTATCAATAAAAAACGCATTGAGGGGGGTGAATTAATGCAAGCCGTATTAACTGCAGGTGCCGCGCGCTTTAGGCCGGTAATGCTAACCAGTTTAACGACCTTTATTGGCTTAATGCCCTTGTTATTTGAACAATCTACCCAAGCACAGTTTTTAATACCGATGGCAGTATCGCTAGGCTTTGGTATTTTATTCGCGACCTTTATTACCTTAGTATTGGTGCCGGTAAATTATCTTATTGTTGAGCGTTTAAAAGTGTTATTTTCATCGCGATCATCTAGCGAAAAGCAAAGGATAGCTTAACAGAACTAGACAGTCCCCCTGTTCTTCATCGATAGTTGGACAGGGTAAACGCTTTAAAAGTGAGAGTTAAACAAGGCAGTTAACAGCTTACCGCCCTTATGAAAGTCATGATAAATAACGCCAAAGAAGGTATTAGCGACCATACGAATATCCCCTATCCGCATGAGGAGTGTCACAAAGCAAAACATCCTGCTTTTACAGTAGTGTTACTCATATTTGCTGGTATAAATGCTTCAACCAAAAGCTGCAAAAACAACATCCAAAGCTCAACAGCCTCAAATGAAGACATATAATGAGCATAAGTCGTATGCTATTTAAGCAGAATAGCTTTTAAAAAATAATTATCACAAAATATAAGTAAAAATGAATATATTACTTGTCAAGTAACGCATAAATACAATATACTCTTCGCGCCTTCTAAAGAGGCACCTGTAATAAGGTCAGTGGTGGCTATAGCTCAGTTGGTAGAGCCCCGGATTGTGATTCCGGTTGTCGAGGGTTCAAGTCCCTTTAGCCACCCCATCTTTTACTTCTCCCTTAAGTAGCAGATAAAAAAGTATAAATGTCGGTGATTAGCGCAGCTTGGTAGCGCACTTGGTTTGGGTCCAAGGGGTCGCAAGTTCGAATCTTGCATCACCGACCACTTTTTTAATACCTCTCCCTGAAAAACTTAATAATCAATTTATAACGCAATAGATACAACTAAAACCAAATCATTGGTTTAGGTGTCATCAAGTTCAGTCGCAAGTTCGAATCTTGCATCACCGACCACTTTTTTAATACCTCTCTCTGAAAAACTTAATAATCAATTTATAACGCAATAGATACAACTAAAACCAAATCATTGATTTAGGTGTCATCAAGTTCAGTCGAAAGTTCGAATCTTGCATCACCGACCACTTTTTTAATACCTCTCCCTGAAAAACTTAATAATCAATTTATAACGCAATAGATACAACTAAAACCAACTCATTGGTTTGGGTGTCATCAAGTTCAGTCGAAAGTTCGAATCTTGTATCAACGACCACTTTTTTAATACCTCTCTCTGAAAAACTTAATAATCAATTTATAACGCAATAGATACAACTAAAACCAACTCATTGGTTTGGGTGTCATCAAGTTCAGTCGAAAGTTCGAATCTTGCATCACCGACCACTTTTTTAATACCTCTCTCTGAAAAACTTAATAATCAATTTATAACGCAATAGATACAACTAAAACCAACTCATTGGTTTAGGTGTCATCAAGTTCAGTCGAAAGTTCGAATCTTGTATCAACGACCACTTTTTTAATACCTCTCTCTGAAAAACTTAATAATCAATTTATAACGCAATAGATACAACTAAAACCAACTCATTGGTTTAGGTGTCATCAAGTTCAGTCGCCAGTTCGAATCTTGCGAAATAAATGAGGTCAGATACACTTTACATGTTTTTGTTGCAGTGGCGACGACAATATATAAGCACTTATTATCGTGGCACGATAAGTTTACGTTAAGCTATTGGCAAACAACTTTGTTTCTGCCTGACTCTTTTGCTCGGTATAAGGCTTGGTCTGCTCTTTTCAACGCTTCTTCTACCGTTTCTTTGGGCATGACTAACGTTACGCCAAAACTCGCTGTTTTATGACCCACTTGTGGAAAAATATGATCTTCAATCAAAGCTCTGAGCTTTTCCGCAACGATCATAGCGCCATCAATATTAGTTTCACGGCAAATAATTAAAAACTCCTCGCCTCCCCATCGTCCAACTACATCAACATCACGACAATGAAGACGTAAAATCTTAGCTATCGAGACTAAGACTTCATCACCAATTAAGTGCCCATAGTTATCATTCACTTCTTTAAAGAAATCTATATCACAAATGATCAGTGATAATTGCAGAGAATAACGCGACATTCTTTTAAACTCGTTTACTAATACTTCATCAAGTCGTAAGCGATTATTTAGTCCCGTTAAGGAGTCAGTAATAGAGAGCTTTTCAATCTGTTTTTTATCGGTAATATTTTGACGAATAGATATATAACCACAAATATCACCTGCTTCATTTTTAATAGGATCTATTTTGGCATCAAGCCAATAGCATGAGCCATCTTTAGCTATATTTTTTAGTTCGCCCCCCCAAGGCTTACCTTTAGTAATGGTTCCCCACAACTCCTGATAAGTAGCATTGGAGGTGTCTGGGTGTCTTACTATACTGTGTGGTTGCCCGATAAGTTCTTTTTTACTATAACCTGACACCTCACAAAAGGCTTTCGATGCGTCAATAATTATCCCGTTAAGATCTGTCTGGGAAGAAATAACATAACGGTCAACTATATCGATGTACCGTGCTAAATGAGTTTCCGCCTGACTTAATTCTTTAGCGCGTATAGCCACCATTTTTTTCAAACGCCGGTTTAGGGCAAATAGTGTTAAAACCAACAACAAACTAGCAATGGCAATAACAAAAAGTACCTTAGCCCATAGTGGCAACGCTTTATTTTTTTCTAAATAATCTGTAAAAATAACACCGTCATAGCTAGCATTTTTTGCTACAAGTCCTTGTTGTTTATATATATCGGCAATGCGTTGGAAACGCCCCCGACTTATATGACCTATATCAACTATATCTGGCAGGATCATGTTCTCGGTTTGTTCGGCTTCAAAACGTAAATGGTCAATCGATTTATTCGACGGATACTTAGTTGCTAACCAAGAAAATACTTCACTTTTATTTTTTAACGCATATCGCCAGCCCTTCATACTTGCTTCAACAAATTGACGTACCCGTTGCGGATTTTTACGTACGGTTTGTTCACTGGTAAACAGAATATCGTCATAAAAATCTATGCCGTAATTAAGGGGATTAATCACTTGGATATTGATGCCTTTTTCCTTAAAGTAAAAAGGTTGATTAGTCAGATAAGCTGATATGGCATCGGCCTCGCCACGGATAAGTGAATCTGAGTCAAATGATTGGCGAATATGGGTAAAGTCAGACTCTTTAATGCCTAATTGATGGAACATTGCAAAAAAGGTCGCATCATCATTACCTTTGCTATACATCACTTTTTTACCCTTTAGTTCATAAGGGCCTAGGAGTTTACTACTTTCAAGCGTTATTAATACTAACGGACTGTGCTGAAATACAGCGCCTAGAGCGACTAACGGTAGCCCCTTCATTCGATCAAGAATAATACTAGAGCCCATCACGCCAAAATCAGCTTTGTTACTTAATACAGCTTCCGTTGGTGTTATTAGGGGATCTCGTTGCTCAATAGTGACATCAAAACCCGCTTCAGCGTAATAGCCTTTTTCTTTAGCAGCGTAATAACCGGCAAATTGAAATTGATGTAGCCATTTAAGCTGCAATACCACTTTTTCATTGGCTGATGTCGCGTGTGTAAGCAGTAGTCCTGAGATAAGGATAAAAACCGGTAATACTTTTCGAGTAAGTAATAGCAAAAGACCAACACGCTTATTTAAATGATTTCTAGAGTATAGAAGTATAAAGCTATAATACTAATAATTAAGTAGTACTTAGGTAGTACTAACATACTCGCCTTTGCCTACTTAATGAACACTTAACCATTTATCTCTTTTTGGCTACCGTGGTTTTATCAATTAAATACATAATAGATTGGTAATCTATACCCGCATGGTGCGATAACCCTATCTCACAGGTTCTGCTATTGCTATAACCCACGGAGCAGCCTTTAGGTACTTGTTCCTTTAACGTCGCTAAAGCATTTTCATTTAACTCTGGCGTAGTAAAACCTTTATCGCCGGCAAAACCACAGCACTGGATATGCTCAGGAATAATCACGTTATTACTGCATAACTTGGCTAGTTGCTGCATTTTGTCGGTTAAGCCCATACGCCTGCTGCTACAGGTAACGTGCAGCATAATAGTGTCGTTTACTGGGGTAAAGGTTAAATGCTTTGCCAATACATCAGCAATAAAGCCTACCGGTTCATAAAGTGATAAATTTGCCATCGCGGTAGTATGAGTATTTTCAAGCAGCATAGCTTTACACGGGCTGGTATCAATTAAAATCGGATGCTGACCATTTTCACTGAGCTCGGTGAGCTTGGCTAATAGTGCATTTCTTTTTTGATTAGCCTCATCAAACATGCCTTTACTATTAAAGGGCATACCACAACATTGTCCGGTAAAATCAGGGCTAATCACCTCAAAACCTGCTTTTTCTAATACCGCATAAGTGACCTCAGTTAACGAACGTTGCTCAGTGGCACCAAGTGCTTGCCCCATACTTCTACTAGCGCAACTGGGCATATAAACTACCTTACCTTTACTACCGATCGCATTGTCACTTAAGCGTGTTTTAGGTTGATAATTAGCTTTACTAGGCAAGTACTTAGTCCACAAAGGCGCTTTATGCGTTGATATTTTTGCTGATAAACTGCGCACTGCCTCAGTTATAGCGCTCATGGCTTTATCGCCAAGTAAGCGTTGACTAAAACCAGCCATGGCTAAGGAAACCCGAGTTGTTTTTTCTAAGTGAGCAAAGTTATTCGCCAGTTTTTTTGATAATTTTTGGCGTTTTGTATTGCTCGCGTGTCTTAGCGCTCGAATAAGATCACCGGTGTTAATACCAACAGGACAGCGCTCTGCACATAAACCTGTTGCCGCACAGGTATCAATACCTAAATAGTTAAAGTCTTTTTCAAGCTCATTAAGCAACTGAGTATTTTCACCTGTGGTTGTTAAACGACTGATCTCACGATATGTAGTAATACGTTGTCGGGGTGTTAGACTTAGCCCTTTTGACGGGCACACGGGCTCACAGAAACCACACTCAATACATTTATCAACAATTGCATTGGCCGCTGGCAGGTTTTTTAAGTTTTTAATATGAGCCAAAGGATCTTCATTAATGATCACGCCGGGATTAAGTAAATAACTTGGATCAAATAAGGCTTTAATTTGTTTCATTAAGGCAAAGCCTTGTTTACCCCACTCTAATTCAATAAAAGGTGCCATGTTACGGCCAGTGCCATGCTCAGCTTTTAATGAACCTTGATAATCTACCGCGACCAGCTGGCAAACATCATCCATAAACGCCTGATACCTATCTACTTCGCTCTGGGTTGAAAAGTCTTGGGTGAAAACAAAATGCAGATTACCGTCAAGAGCATGACCAAAAATAATGGCCTCATGGTAGTGATATTTTTCAAAAAGTGTCTGTAATTTAGCGACGGCATCAGCAAGTTGCTCAACAGGAAAAGCAACATCTTCAATGATAACGGTAGTACTCGTTTCTCGCACAGCGCCAACAGCTGGAAAGGTGCCTTTTCGAATAGCCCATAATTGTGAGTACTCACTCGCTACATCGGTGAATTTGATAGCGTTGGTTTGCTCAAAATCCGTTAATAAAGTTTCTAATGCTGCTATTTGCTGGGTTAATAATTGTTGATTAGCTGCGCGCGTTTCAATAAGTAAGGCGCCAACCTTGTTATCGAGTGTTTTAATAAATTCTGGTAAACCTGGCATATCACTAACCGAGGCTAACGATCTTCTGTCCATCAACTCAACCGCCGAGACATTGGCATCGGCTAACGCACTTACCGCTGAGCAGGTTGTTTGCATATCAGGAAAAAACACTATCGATGACGCGCGGTATTTATGTTCAACCACGGTGTTGTAGGTAATTGACGAAATAAAACCTAAGGTACCTTCTGAGCCAATCATTAAATGCGCTAAAATATCAATAGGGTCGTCAAAATCAATCAAGGCGTTAATTGCATAACCAGTAGTATTTTTTAAGCGATACTTATGTTTGATTAACGCCTGTAGTTTTTCATTAGCACGAGTTTGAATAGCTAAGGTATTTAGCTCGGTTAACAATTGACTATGGCTTTTTTTAAACGCTAAAATACTGGCTTCATCACCAGTATCAAGTACGCTACCATCATGTAAAACTAAGCGAATACAGGCAAGAGTTTGGTAACTGTTTTGCGCAACACCACAGCACATACCACTGGCATTATTAGCCGCAATACCGGCAATTTTACAGGTGTTAATAGAGGCGGGGTCTGGACCTATTTTTCGCCCATAAGGCATCAAATATTTATTCGCATCAGCGCCTATTACGCCAGGCGCTAATTTTATTTTCAGCCCTAAGTCTAGTATTTCATGATCTCGCCAATTATTGTTAAGCATAATTAAAATCGAGTCCGACTGTGCTTGCCCTGAAAGACTAGTACCTGCGGCTCTAAAGGTGACGGGTAATTTTGCTTGTGCGGCACTTTTAATCACCCTGACCACTTCAGCTTCGCTAGCTAAAATAACGATTAACTGGGGAATTAATCGATAGAAACTTGCATCAACACCATAAGCTAAGCGCCGAGTATAATCGGTAATAATGCGATTTTTGGGCAGAAAATCTGCGACTTGCTCGGCAAAAAATTGATAGTGCTCAGATAACTCGGATGACATAGCTTCTCTCTACTTATTTAACTATTTAGCTGTTAATTCTTAAACAATTAACTATTAAGTAATAAAACAATTAGCGCTTTTGGGCCATGAGCACCGTAAGCTAACGTTTGTTGAATATCAGCCGTTTTTGACGGCCCTGAAATTAGCACTACGTTAGTGGGCAATTTATCCTGCCATTGCTCTGCTTCAATCAAACGAGCAAAGTCGGCATGTAATTTATGGGCATCAACCATAACAAAGTGTACGGGTGGCACTAGCGATAAGCTTCTGGGTTCATTCTCATCAGGCCATAAAACAATAGTCCCTGTCGCGGCAATCGAGCAGCGTGAATTTGATAACGCCGCAGGGCATTCATTAAAAAGCCTATTTTTATTATTATCAATTGAAAAATCATAAGGCTGTAACGTCACTTTGCTCTTTAACGCCTCAATAACCTCGCGGTGATAATCGCTTTGTTCATCTAGTTTTTCACCGTACAGTAATTGGGTAATATTGAGCGAAGCAAGTTGTTCAAGAATCACCTCAGCCATCTGCTCTTTCGTGGTAGGAATAACTTGCGCATGGTTTTTTTCAAGCTCGCTAATAAACTGAGCGATATTGTCTGTCTGAGAGCACTCAGGATAAACATAAGCAGTTTCTTGAGGTAATTTTCCATAGTCAGCACCGCCGACTTCTGCTTTTAACTTAGCAAGAATATTGCCACGGGCTCTACGACTAATTACGTTAATGTCTGTTGTTTTATTTGTCATTATATTAGCCTCTTCCTTGCTTTGCTTGTTTAGCTTTTATTTGTTGATGTAACGTCGTTGCTGCTAGTTTGGGTGCTGTTCTAACACTGGTCCAGCCAGCTAATTTTTTCGGCATTAAAAAGCGACAACGCGTTAAGCACCACATAGATAAAGCATAGAGTGTTGGTGATTTATGCACTTGCGCCCAAATTTTCCAGATAATTGCTTCAACAGCACTGCGACCAGCCCCTTGACCTTGCATCACTTGCGGTTGTTCTCTGTTAGGTTTTACGCTTTCTTCACGCAAACGTAATAATATTTTAGGAATAGGAATTTTAACCGGGCATACTTCACCACAAGCACCACATAAGGTTGATGCGGTAGGCAAGTTAGTGGTCGCATCCAGCCCCAACATATGTGGTGAAATTATTTTACCAATAGGTCCTGGATAAACTGTCCCGTAAGCATGCCCACCAATACGGGTATAAACAGGACAATGATTCATACAGGCCCCACAACGAATGCACTGTAAGGTTTGTCTTAACTCTTCATCAGCAAAAGCTTGGCTGCGACCATTATCAAGTAGCACTAAATGTACTTCTTTGGGACCATCTTTTTCACCTTGTTTTCGCGGTGAGCTGATCATATTAAAGTAAGTTGAAATTGCCTGACCTGTAGCACTGCGCGTTAATAAGCTTAATAACGGTGGCACATCTGCTAAGTGCTCTACAACTTTTTCTATACCCGTTATCGCAATATGTAAATCAGGTATCGTGGTACACATACGGCCATTACCTTCGTTTTCAACTAGACACAGTGTACCTGTTTCAGCAACGGCAAAGTTAACCCCTGAAATACCAACATCCGCCTGACAAAACTTGTCTCTAAGGATTGTTCTGCCTTGCTGAATTAAGGTATCAACATCAGTGCTGTACTCAAAACCGTCAATATTATCGGCAAATAACTGAGCGACTTGTTGTTTGTTTTGATGAATAGCGGGCATGATGATATGAGAGGGATGCTGCTTGGCCAATTGCACAATGTATTCGCCCATATCTGATTCAAGGCATTCTACATCTCGCGCTTCAAGATAATCATTAAGTGCCGTTTCTTCTGATACCATTGATTTACCTTTAACAACGGTTTTAGCTTTTTTTTCAGCAATAAGTTGCGCAATAATTTCATTCGCTTCAGTGACCGTTTCAGCCCAATGCACCTTGATACCATTATGCTCAAGCTTATCTTCTAATTGCTCAAGTAAATGCGGTAACTTTGCCAAACAACGCTGCTTAATTAATTTGCATTGTTCGCGTAGAACTTCGAGCTCGTCTGCTGATGAAAAAGCACTTTTACGCTTGTCCATCAAATAATCCATTGCCCCTCTAAAGTTTGCTCTTAATTCTTCATTAGCGAGATCACGGGTCACGTTTTTTCGAAAATCTTTAGCTGAAGCAGCATATTTACTTTCCTCTTCGTGAACATGTTTCATAGCGCTTCCTTAGCCGATTGACCTTTTGACTGAGCTTTTGACTGACCTTTTATGCGGTTAAGCAAATAACTGGCAATATGTTCTCCGCGTAATGACTCTTTTTGATAATCGAGTGCACCATTGATATTCATCATACAACCATGATCAGCACTGACATATCTCACCACATCACTGGCAACAAGGTGCTTACTTTTATCAGCGACCATGGCAGCAGAAATATCTGCATGTTTAACAGCAAACGTGCCACCAAAACCACAACATTCACTTTCATAATCATGTAGCACTAAGTCAACGTTGGCTAATTGAGAAATTAATTTATTACCGGTGATATGAACGCCCATTTCTCTTCTAGCCGCACAAGAGGTATGCAAAGCAACACGCTCTTTTTCGCCTTGATCGATTGGCTTTAAACGCAGTACATGCACTAAAAATTCGGTAAACTCGAACACTCGCTGACAAAAGTTATTTATTGCTGGGTCATCACTCAGTAAATCAAGATAGTGGTGACGCATCATGCCACCGCAAGATCCTGAAATAACGACCACTGGAATATCTAATGGGAATTGCTTCACTTGCGCCATAGCTACGGCTTTGGCTTCCTCTTTATAACCTGAGTTATAGGCTGGTTGGCCACAGCAACTTTGCCCTTGTGGATAAATAACCTCAATGCCTTCGCGCTCAAGTAACTCGATGGCATCCATACCCGAATCAGGAAAAAAACTATCGACTATGCAAGTACCAAATAAGTAAACTTGCGTTGGTTTTTTAGGGTAATTGCGAAGATGCTGTGTGTTAACTGGTTGCATAACTTACTCTCTATTTTTAAATTTATTACCAAGAAGTGGTTGCAAGTAATCGTTGCCATACCATGTCGAGCCAACAGATTAAATGGTATTGGCGAGCCTTTACTTAAATCATGAGTTAAACGATTAATTAACGCATCACAGGGTCGCTAATGTTAAATATATTGATAGCAACTAGCCCAAGTACGCCAACAGCAAGTACATAATAAATAGTGGGTAATACTGTTTTTCGCAAGGTTTTACCTTCTTGTCCTAATAAACCCACCGTCGCAGAAGCGGCGACCACATTATGAATGGCTATCATGTTACCAGCAGCGGCACCGATGGCCTGTAAAGCAACTAATAAAGCACCTGACACCGACAATACATTAGCAACTTCAAACTGAAACTGGCTCAACATCATATTACTAACAGTATTTGAACCGGCAATAAAGGCGCCCAGCGCACCAACACTCGGTGCAAATAACGGATATAAATCACCAAAAGTTTGCGCAACAAAGCTCGCCATAGCCACTGGCATCGCTGCTAAATCAGCACCATTAACACCAGAGTTAATTAAAATACGTACCATAGGAATGGTAAATATAAGTACAAAGCCTGCACCCACCAGTGTCGTTGTTGACTGCTTAGCCGCTTCAACCACTTGTTTACATTTCATCTGATGCAAAAATAACGTCATCAAACAGACAAAAAACAAAATACCACCGGGTAGGTATAAAGGTTGAACACTGGCGTTGATACCTACTTCACCAAGAATATTACTAAAGCCAAATGAGAAACTGGTTAATAAGGCTTTAAAGTCAGTTGAGACACGACTCAGCACCAGAATGACTGCAACCAGTAAATAGGGTAACCATGCTCGGGTTAATGACATCGACTTTTTAGTTTCGCTATTATCTTGAGTAAATGATATTTTGCCTAACCAGTGTGCAGGCCATTGATCTTTAGGTGCAAAATCCCACGCTTTTTTAGGCATAAGAAAACCACGTTTTGCTAATGGCACCACAATGATCATGCCGACTAAAGCCCCGATAAGTGCAGGAAATTCAGCGCCAAGAAAAACCCCCGTGAGTGCATAAGGTATGGTAAAAGCTAAACCGGCGAACAAGGCAAATGGCGTAATTTCAAATCCCTCTTGCCAACTTTTGTTTTGACCAAAAAATCGCGTTAGCATGACAACCATAAACAGCGGCATTAATGTACCGACAATGGCATGACCAATGGCAACTTCTGAGGTAATTAATTGCAAAAATTGCTCCCAGCTACTGCCATTAGCAATTAACTGCTCCGTTAAATTACTTTTATCTAAACCGCTACTGACACCAATAATAATAGGTGTGCCTACCGCACCAAATGACACCGGTGTTGATTGGATCATCATGCCAATCATCACCGCCGAGATTGCCGGAAAACCAATAGCCACTAACAAAGGTGCGGCAATGGCTGCCGGTGTACCAAAGCCGGATGCGCCTTCAATAAAGCAGCCAAAAAGCCAGGCAATAATAATTGCCTGCACTCGACGATCTGGGCTGATATTAGTAAAACCAGCTCTTATACGTAGAATAGCGCCAGAATGCTGTAAAGTATTGAGCAACATGATTGCACCAAAAATAATCCACAAAACGGCAACTGTAATCATTAATCCTTGTATTGAACTAGCCACTATTCGATTAAAACTCATTTCCCAGGCAAAAAAGGCTATAGCTGCTGTAACAGTATAAACAACAGGCATAGCCTTTTTCGCTGGCCAATGTAAACCAACAAGTAATAGTGCCGACAAAGCAATAGGCACAAACGCGAGTAAAGCTTGCAGTGTAATTGACATAGTTATCCTTTCCCTACTTTTAGTAGGTGTTCTGTTATATTTTCATACAATCTACCCCTAACGACATTCTTTATATATAGGGTTATAATGAATTCATTATTAACCAAAGGAACATAATCGATGTCTAATGCTAGCGAATTAGCTTTGTTTTCATTAATTGTAGAGACTCAGTCCTTTAATAAAGCCGCGAAATTAGCGGGAATATCACCGGCTGCCCTGAGTAAAAAAATATCGAAACTTGAGAAATTTTTGGGTATACAGTTGCTCTATAGAACAACAAGGCGATTAAGTTTGACCGAAGCGGGTGAAGTACTTTACAGCCACACCAAGGAAATTAATAACCAAGTAAATGATGCATTAAGTGCTGTGAGCAGCTTTAGTGAAGGCTTGTCTGGCACTATAAAAATGACGGTGCCTACCATTTCAGGTGAGCTCATTCTTGCGCAAGCCGTTGCCGAATTTTGTCAACTACACCCTAAATTAAGTGTGCAAATGCGTTTAGAAAATGAGTTTGTTGACTTAGTTAAAGAAGGACAAGATTTAGCTATCAGAACAGGCGTATTAGTTGATTCAAGTTTAATCGCCAAATTGTTACTCACCTCTAATTGGATAGTGTGTTGTGCGCCAAGTTATATTGAAAAAAATGGTACACCACAAACACCTCAAGAATTATCCCGGCATAATTGCATGGCATACACTTACCAAGATAAAGGAGCCGATGATTGGTACTTTAGTCAGGCAGACGAAGAGTATTATGTAAAAATATCAGGTAATTTTTCTAGCAATAATTCACAGGCATTACGTAAAGCTGCGCTGGCTGGATATGGCATTGTTTATGTACCACGCTGCAGTGTTTATGATGACCTGCAACAAGGTGATTTAGTGCAATTATTACCTGAATTTAATGGTCGTCAATTGGGAATTTATGCGGTGTATCCTTACACCAAACATCAATCTCAAAAAGTGCGTCTGCTCATTGAGCATATAAAAAATTCATATCAACAGCAGGTTGAATATTTTTAGTTGCTAACCAGTCGTTCAGCGCCGTTATGATATAACCTTTAGCTAAACTAAAGTTCAAGATAATAAACTGATTGGTTTAGCGACAATGTTTACAAGCTAATACTCGTCCCAATAAGGGTGTTCACCAAAATGTTTTGCAATAAAGTCAATTAATGATCGACAGCGCTCTGATAAAAAACGGGTTTGAGGGTATACGGCGTAAGCATACATGGTTGGTAATTGGTAGTTACTCATCAACGGAACTAGCTGCCCTGCCTGTATCGCTTGATAAGTAATAAAGCTAGGTAGGTAACAAACGCCTTTACCTTTAATTGCCATCGCTTTTAAAAAGTCACCATTATTCGCTTTCATTACCGTATGTAACTGCACAGTATGGCTTGTCCCTTCGCTATCAGTTAACACAACTTTCCCTTGCGCATTCACATTTTGTCCAAGGTTACCGTATTGTAAAAAATCACACTGTGTAAGCTCAGCTACTGTCTCAATACCGCCATGTTTGGTAATATAATCTGGGCTAGCACATAACACATGATTGATAGGTGTTAATCGTCTAGCTTGTAGACTAGAGTCTTTTAACTCAGCAATACGTATCGCTAATTCATAACCTCCCGCTAATAAATCGATATGGCGGTCGATAAAATCTATCTGTAAATTCAACTTAGGGTGGAGTTGAGAAAATTCATCAATCAGTGGCGTTAAATGCAATAAGCCAAAAGACAACGGCATGGTGATTTTTAGCGTACCAGACAACGACGTTTTCACCGCATGTGTTTGAGCATTAAGCTCTGCCACTTCATCAATAATGCTTATTGCCCGTTGATAATACAAAGCGCCCGCCTCGGTTAACGCTGATTTACGTGTTGTTCTGGACAGCAATTGTGTACCTAGACGATTTTCTAATTCTTTTAAGCGTTTACTCACCGCAGATTTAGCCATATTTAGCTGTTCAGCGGCCTTGCCTATGCCGCCTGCATCAACAATACGCACCAGTAACGCCATATCTTCTAACTGCCCCATACTTTTACTGCCTATTGTTCACTTTTAGAGAATTATTATTTACAAATACTACTATTTATTCAAATCTGATCAACAACTAAACTACAATAGTAAGTTGATTAAAAAGATAACACACATAAAACACGTAGTTTGATATAGCATTACTTGGAGTTCTTTATGAAAAATAGAACACTCACTAAAACATTTTCAGGCATTGATACCGCAGATGGCGATGGCGTTAAGTTAACGCGCATTATTGGCTCACCTCAGTTAAACATGCTAGACCCTTTTTTATTACTCGATTGCTTTGAAAGTGATCAAGCACAAGATTACATTGGCGGATTTCCTGAGCACCCACATCGTGGTTTTGAAACCGTCACTTACTTACTTAATGGTAAAATGCGTCATAAAGATAATGCAGGTCATGAAGGCATTATTGAACCGGGCGGTGTGCAATGGATGACCGCAGGTCGGGGTATTTTACATTCTGAAATGCCTGAGCAAGAACATGGCTTGTTAAAAGGTTTTCAATTGTGGGTCAACCTGCCACGCAGTGCCAAAATGTCTGAGCCGCGTTATCAAGAATATACACCTGACGCCATTGCTATTGAACAACAAGCCAATGGCGCAATAATTAAAGTCATTGCCGGTAAAACAGACCAAGGTACTATCGGCCCGGTTGATAATAACTATGTATTTCCTACCTACATGGACATTAGTTTGCCGCCAAATAGCCACGTTAGCCAAGCAATCACTCAAGGACATAACGCCTTTATTTATGTACTCGAAGGTGACGTTACTATCTCAGCTAAAGGCGACAATGAACAAAAATTATTGTCTGCTAAAAAACTTGGCATTCTCAGTGATGGAGAGCGAGTTACCATAAACGCTACCGCGCAAAACAGCCGATTTTTATTATTTGCAGGTAAACCATTAAATGAGCCCGTTGCCCGCGGTGGTCCTTTTGTGATGAATAGCCAAGCAGAAATTCGCCAAGCGTTTTTTGATTATCAACGTGGACTTTTTTAAGCATCAACTGATAGCGGTAAAACAATTCATATACTACCTTTTTAGACTACATTTGGAGAACTAACATGGGATTATTAGTAAACGGTAAATGGCATGACCAATGGTATGACACAAAATCAACTGGAGGCCATTTTGAGCGTAAAGCACCAAGCTTTCGCAACTGGGTAACCACTGACGGTAGTGCAGGTCCATCAGGCGTTGGTGGATTTAAAGCCGAACCGAATCGCTATCATTTATATGTATCATTAGCTTGTCCTTGGGCACATCGAACAATAATTTATCGTAAGCTGAAGGGGTTAGAAGAGATGATATCTATCTCAGTGGTTAATGCTTACATGGGTGCGCAAGGTTGGACTTTTTCCCCAGGAGAAGGTGTTATTAGCGACCCTATATTGAATGCAACTAACGTCCATGAAATTTATACTGCGGCTCAAGCTGATTATACCGGTAGAGTAACTGTACCCATTCTTTGGGATAAAAAAACAAATACTATTGTAAGTAATGAATCGCCTGAAATAATTCGCATGTTTAACTCAGCCTTTGATGAAGTTGGAGCATTACCCGGTGATTTCTGCCCACCTGAACTATTAACTGAAATAGATGAGCTTAATGAATTCATTTATCCCACTATAAATAACGGTGTCTATCGTGCAGGTTTTGCGACCACGCAAGCAGCTTATGATGAAGCAGTTATCGAGGTATTTACTGCCCTTGATACCATTGAAGAGCGCCTTAGTGAACGTCGCTATTTAACCGGAAACACCATTACTGAGGCAGATTGGCGCTTATTTACCACCTTAGTTCGTTTTGATGCCGTCTATGTGGGGCACTTTAAATGTAACTTACGCCGCATTGTTGATTACCCAAATATTTGGGGCTATTTACGCGACTTATATCAAGTACCGGGTATCGCTGAGACAGTCGCTCTGGATTATATCAAAGCGCATTATTACGGTAGTCATGACACTATTAATCCAACTCTTATTATTCCTAAAGGGCCTGATATAGACTTTACCAGTAAGCATAATCGTGAGCAGCTCAACGATGTGATGCTAACAAAGCAGTAATAGTAAATGGTTGAATATAATGGGAGTAAATAATACCAAAGAGTGATCACTTAATAAAAGACAAAGGCTTACATACCATTTTATTGAGTGATAAGCGCACTACACGGATATAGCTTATTCACTAATGTAGTAAAGCTCCCTTTAAACGGTTTTCCAATTCAATCATCAATGGATTCAAGACCGTTTTCCCATGGCTTCTCGACATAATCCATTACTTGGATGTGAAGTGGCAGGCTAAAATAGGTGAGCACTCACAATATTTAACCTCAAAGAACAACAACTCTACTATCCATTGTAGATATTAATTGATCGCCAATAGTCAATATCGCGTATTATTAAAGATAACAGGGGTTAATTTATTGGAGTGAGTATGAAAATATTAATAACGGGCGGTACTGGCTTAATCGGTCGACACTTTATTACCGCTTTTCATGATAAATATCAAATTACCGTGTTAACTAGAAATATTGAAAAAGCGAGAAAATGTTTAACTCTTTATATCTATAAAAAGGGAGCTGACAACATTGAATTTATTGAGCAGTTACCAGAGCAAAGTAACTTTGAAGTAATCATTAATCTTGCTGGCGAGCCTATCGTTGATAAGCGTTGGACTGACAGTCAAAAAAATATTATTTGTCAGAGTCGCTGGTCAATCACTGAGCAAGTAGTGGCAATGATTGCACGTGCTAACACTAAGCCAAGCTGCTTAATTAACGGTTCTGCTATCGGTTATTACGGTGAAACAGGGTCGACTGTTACTGATGAAGACGCCCCAGTAACGCAAATTGATTTTGCGCATTCACTGTGTCAAAAATGGGAAGCACTAGCGCTTAAAGCCAATGAATATTGTCGGGTCGTGTTGTTACGTACCGCCGTGGTGTTAGCTGATGATGGTGGAGCATTAGATAAAATGCGCTTACCTTTCTCTTTAGGTTTAGGGGGAAAATTAGGTCATGGTCAACAATATATGTCTTGGATACACATTGACGATATGATTGCCGCTATTGATTTTAGTATACAAACGACTGATATAAAGGGCGCGATAAATTGCGCTTCACCACAGGCGATAACCAATGCAGCCTTCACTAAGGCATTAGGTAACCAAGTTAATAGGCCTACATGGTTTACGGTACCTGCTTTTATGCTCAAAATATTAATGGGACAGGGTGCAGAATTATTACTGACTAGCCAAAATATTTACCCGCAAAAGTTACTCAATCATAATTTTCACTTCAAGCATGCAACTATTGAACATGCACTAGCTGACTTACTGTTCTAATAGCAGTATCAACCTAGGCAAAAGACAGAAGTTTTCTGCCTGCTGTTTTGCCGTTAACTAATACCATTACCCATAAAGAAGTGACCACTTAGCATTACAGTGTTGTTAAGTAATCAATAAATGTTTGTGTCAGGGTATTGTGATGACTGCTTTTATGGGTAACAAGCGCAAAACGACGTGATAAATTTAAGGGCGACTCTAGTACTACCAAGCTACCTTTATTGAGATCATCAGCAATAATGAGCTGTGATAAACAGCCTAACCCTAAGCCTGCTTTAACCGATTCTTTAATAGCATCTTGCCTAGTTAGTTCCATGGCTAAGTTAATTCGCGCCCCCGCTTGCTCAATTGCGGTATCAAATATTGCTCGCGTACCCGAACCTTGTTCTCGTAATACCCAAGACTGTTGTTGTAATTGCTCAATAGAAATAGTGCCTTTACCTGCTAGCGGGTGCCCAGGTGGGCAAAATATTTGTAGTTTATCTTGTTGCCATAGCGTTATTTGTAAATTTTTATGTGCTGCTGGCCCTTCTATTAAGCCAATAGAAGCTTTACCTTTATCTAAATAATCTATCACCATTTGCGTATTACCTATGTGTATTTCAGGTATTACCTCAGGATATATTTTTACAAATGTCGCAATTAATTTAGGCAATAAATAGGTAGCAATAGTCGCACTGGCAACAATGCGCAATACTCCACTCATGGTATCTACATTGGCAAGTGTTAGGCTATCGAGCAAATCAGCTATCTGGCGTACTTTAGGTAGTGACTTAAGACCATTTTCAGTGATCACCAAATCTCGACCAACTCGTTCAAAAAGTACATACCCTAAGCTTGCTTCTAATTCTTTTAACGCTTGGCTGGCAGCCGATTGACTAAGGGCAAGCTCACTGGCGGCTGTGGTGAGCTTCCCTAAACGTGCTGTGGCTTCAAATAACTGTAATTTTTTTATTGAAACGCTCATCTGCTATTTGGACCTTGGATAATTAAATAAAATCAATGATGTTTTATTATAGTTCGGTTTTTTGAATGTTATACATCTAATCTATCCATTATTTTTAATTAAAACTTTACGATATATTATATGCCATAAAGTAATACTGATTGACGTTATCGCTAAGTCTATTGACAACGTTATATTTATTAGACAAGAAAGAGATGGTTATGGCTACCTATATAGTTCTCCCTATTATTGCCCTATTGGCAATTACCTTAGCAACAATAGAACAAGTGTCAGCATTAGGACTAAGTGCCTTACCGTTAGCGATTATATTGGGCATGCTTTATGGTCACTTATCATTAAGAGAAGAAGATGAACAAGACCAACGTTTTTCTACTTTTTGCAAACAAAAGCTATTAAGAATAGGGATCGTTTTATTTGGTTTTGGTTTGAGCTTTCAGCAAATAATCGCGGTGGGTTGGCAAGCGGTTGCTATTGATTTTTTAGTAATCGCTACCGTTTTTTCTGTCGGTACTTTTGTTGGCATTAAGGTGCTTAAATTACATCGTGATCTAGCTATTTTAACCGCTGCCGGTAGTGCTATCTGTGGTGCTGCCGCAGTACTTGCCACTGAATCGGTACTTAAACCAAAACAAGAGCATATTACCATTGCCATTGCTACCGTGGTGTTATTTGGTACTGTAGCCATGTTTAGTTACCCATTTATTTATCAGTGGGTTGGCATCAGTGATAAAGCTTTTGGTATTTATATAGGTAGTACTGCTCACGAGGTAGCACAAGCGGTTGCCGCAGGGCAAAGTATAAACGGCGAAACCATGCAAACAGCGGTAGTGGTTAAACTCATTAGAGTGATGATGTTAGCCCCTTTTATTTTAATGCTAAGTGCGGTGCTTGGTCGCCTTAGTCGTCGAGCTAAAAACACTGCAGGTATTAATTCCTTGGGTATTGCTAACTATGATGCAGATAAAAAAAGCATTATTACTATTCCATGGTTTGTGTTTGGCTTTATCGCGACCGCTATGATTAACAGTATTGTTATTTTGCCAGAATTTATTAAAGTAGCATTTAGCTTTGCTAGCCAGTTTTCTTTAGCTATGGCCATGGCCGCGTTAGGCGCACAAACACAATGGTCGACTATTAAAGCCGCAGGGCCTAAACCACTAATATTGGCACTGTTGCTCTTTATTATCTTAATGTTTGGTGGTTTTTTCTTAAATTCGTGCTTCGCATAAAAAAGTATAAAAAGTTAGCAGCTGTTAGTCTTTGACATTGCCAGCCCATCATCGCACGCGGTAATGTTGATGCTTAACAAAAACATTGATAAGCAAATGCCTATAAATAGCGTGGTATAAGGCTTCTTCCATCGCCTGTTTGTATTCAAGCTTGTTATAAACGCTGTCTTCAAGCAAAATAGCTTGTCGCTTCGACCACAACTGAGCAGTGAGTATTAATCGGGCCATGGTCATCTCGTAGTTTTTTTGTCTAAGTAAATTATACGAGAGTACCGCTTTCGTATAAATCTCACACAAAGATCAGCAACCCCTAGTCAAAATCTAACTGTTTTAATGATTTTTCTTGTCAGTATTTTAAATTCCACCAACCAAACAGTATTTAATATGAATAACCAAAGTATATGTGCCGCTTACCGTAATAAAACAGTTATGACCAAGCAAGAATTACTTACCGCATTAAACAATGTACTTAATACGATAAGTCAGGATGAGAAAACTTTTTATTCAGCTAATCTCAGCACTTTAGCAGAGTCAGTTAATCAGGACATAGAAACGAGAGAAGACCTAAAAAGTATTATCGGTGAAAATCCAATACAAAGACTACGAGATCAGCATGTTAATCATGCCCATTTTATGACTACTGCTATGAAGATGGTCGACCCAGAGCAAATTTATGACCATGTTATTGGGTTGTATAACGCCTACACCAAAAAAGATATTACCTTTGATTATTGCTTATTAACGTTAACCGCATGGAAAAAATCCATTACGTTAATTAGCCAAAACAAATTAAGTAATATCATTCAATTATATCAATTGCTTATTGATAATCACGGGTATTTTATTCAAGTAACCACTGATAATTTTCATTTAGGTAATAAGATTAATAGCGACCCTGAGTATGATAATGTCCTGGATGAATTTATAGCGGCCTTACTCCAACCCAGTTTAAAAACAGCTGAAAATATCGCCAAAAAATTTATTTCCGATGGTGGTAATATCAGTGATTTTTGGTTGAAAATTATTACGCCTGCTCTCTATAAAATTGGGGATTTATGGGAAAATTCAAAAATAACCGTGGGTGAAGAACACACCGCAACATCATTATGCCAAATGGTGATGTCTTCATATTACAGTGAGGTTATTAAACATGTTGAAAATAAACCTACAATAGTAGCGATAACTAGCCCTAATGAACTACACCAAGTCGGATTGAGAATGTTAGCTGATACGCTCGAATTAAGTGGCTATCCTGTAGAGTTTCTACCCCCCAATAGCACGGTAGAGCAGATAGTCGAAACGATTGAAGAAGAAGAGGCGGTAA
The DNA here is from genome assembly GCF_005885605.1 of Colwellia ponticola. Classification (GTDB taxonomy): domain Bacteria; phylum Pseudomonadota; class Gammaproteobacteria; order Enterobacterales; family Alteromonadaceae; genus Colwellia; species Colwellia ponticola. The sequence goes on from NZ_SZVP01000001.1 coordinate 665,901, forward strand.
TGTTAATAATTTCAACTACACTCAAAGGTAACTTAGAAGCAACGAAAGAGATCATTACAAAAATACGTCATCACAATAATAACAAAACACTTATTATTGTGGGGGCCAAGCTTATTATGGCAACGAGACGCTCAGAGACTATGTTAATGCCGACTACCTTGTCAGTACTGTTGATGAAATAACCAAAATTATTGAGGCGATTTAAAATGACAATGACGTTGAATACTTTTACTCAACAGAGCTTGTCGCTGTGGGATAGCCATAGTCAAATCATGTTAATAAAAATAACATCTACCGGTGATATCATTGCTCATAACATGGCATTTACTAGTCAATTTAAGGCATATTCTAATTTATTTGAGCTGGTTACCCTCACTCACATTGGTGCTTTTAAACAAAATGTCCAACAATGCCTGTTAAGTGATTCACCACTGAGCTTTATTACTAATTTTAGTCCCGATAAAAATGATGTTACCGATATACCTTATAGCTACCTCATCACGATGGAACGCTTAGATGGTATGATTCAATTAATTGCTGAACCCAAAAGCAACCTTTCTCATGAAGATGTGAAAGCCTATTTTTCCATGGTCAATGATTTTTCTAATATGACACGAAAAATACAAAAGTCAGAATTTCGTTTAAAGAAAACGAATGATAAATTGAATGAAAAAATTGAAAAAGTAGAATATTTAGCCAATCATGACATGCTAACAGACATGTTTAATAGGCGAAGAATATTTGAACAGTTAAACACTGAAGCGGAACGTTTTTTGAGGACTGGTGATACTTTTTGTATTTTGATCGCTGACATTGATCTATTCAAAAAAATCAATGATAGTTACGGCCACTTAAACGGCGATCTGGTTTTACAGCGCTTTGCTGTCACATTAAAAGAAAATATTCGTCCTTATGACTTTGTTGGCCGCTTTGGTGGTGAAGAGTTTATTGTCATCTTTCCTAATACAAAAACTGAGACTGCTTTATCAGTGGCTAACAGGTTGCTTCAAGCCGTTATAAAGTCGCCTATTAATATAGAAGGTTATACATCTCTCTCTATTTCATTCAGTGGTGGGATTGCACAAATGACACACAATATGACGATAGAGAAATTAATTGAGATTGCTGATAATCGTCTATATTATGCAAAGAAACATGGTCGGCAACAAATTATAGTGAATGACATTAGCTAATATAAACGTCGAGTAGCCCACTCACCATTTTCAATAATATATTGATAAAAGGTTTCTATCACCAACTTATATCGATTCACAGTGCTGATGTGCCAAACGAATAAATGCCTGAGTCGCTGCGCTCTGATAAGCTCCTTTGCGTTGCATTAATACGGCAGTCCGTGTTAATAAAGACGGAGCGAGTGCAATAGCAACTAAATCATCACGGCCGCTAGCAATATTAGCAGGTAATAATGTCGTTAACTGGGTATGACGCACAATTTCAATCACTGCGCTTAATGAATTAGCCTCCATGAGAACCTGTGGATTGATGTCGTGTTGACGGTAATAACGTTCAATTTGTTCACGGGTAGCAAACTTACTACTGAGTAAGACTAACGACTGTTTACTTAACATTTTTAAATTAATCGCCTGCTCTTTCGCAAGCACATGCTGTTTATTTACCACTAACGCCAGCGTTTCAACAAGTAATGTTTGCCAAGCTATATCGTTAGAGTGTACGTCTGCAAAAGCAATACCTAGATCAAATTCATCCTCAAGCAGTTGCTTCTCCATGCGCTCCTGTGACATTTCTTGTACGCTCAATGTCACATTAGGATAACGTTGATTAAATACTTTGATCAATGGACCTATCAGGTAGGTGGTGAAAGTCGGCGTAATAGCAACACGTAAGGCTCCACGACTCATATTTTGCACGTCGTGAATCGCTCTTTTCCCTTCGGCTAAATCTTGTAAAGCACGCTGTGCATAGTCCGCATAGACTTCACCAGCATCGGTTAGCCTTACTTTACGACCAGAGCGATCAAATAACGCGGCACCGAGTGCCTCTTCTAATTGCTTTATCTGTTGAGACAAGGCTGGTTGAGAAACATACAGTGAGTTTGCTGCCTTGGTAAAACTGCCATGTTTAGCAACAGCAAGAAAGTAGTTTATATGGCGTAATATCATATCTATCTATAAGTATTTATTATGAACATCATAATATACCGGTATTTTACCTTATTACAATAGCGGCGTAATATCTCTGCATCAACACAACAGAGACAGCCGTTATGAAAGACATCATTGAAGGTTTTTTAAAGTTCCAGAGCGACGCATATCCTGAACGCGCCGAACTGTTCAAAAATTTAGCGTATAAGCAGAATCCAAGCACGTTATTTATTTCTTGCTCAGATAGCCGTTTAGTACCTGAGTTAGTTACGCAACATGAACCAGGTGAGTTATTTGTTATTCGTAACGCGGGTAATATTGTCCCTTCGTATGGCCCTGAGCCAGGAGGTGTTTCTGCATCAGTAGAGTATGCGGTTACCGCATTACAAGTAACCGACGTGGTTATTTGTGGCCACTCAGACTGCGGAGCGATGACCGCCATTGCCAAGTGTAAGTGCATGGACCACATGCCAGCGGTTGGTAGCTGGTTACGTTACGCCGACTCAGCGCGTGTCGTCAATGAAGCGCGCACACATAGCAGTGAGCGTGCACGTATTGCAGCAATGGTGCGAGAAAACGTCATTGCTCAGCTTGAAAATATTAAAACCCACCCCTCAGTACGTCTAGCCATAAGAGAAGGTCGTTTGGCTTTACATGGCTGGGTGTATGACATTGAGTCGGGCAGTATTGATGCACTAGACGGTGCGACCAATACGTTTGTTTCACTTGCGAACCATACCAATGTTCGCGCAACTCCTACACAGCTCAATGTAGCTGTTTAAAAACCACTAACTGTAAGAGGTATTATCATGATTCAATCTCAAATTAGCAACACAGCACGTCAAGCATTAACTGATATTATTATTGCGGCGAAAGCAGAAAAAAACCTGTCGTTCGAGCAAATTGCCGAAGGTACGGGGTTAAGTGACGTCTTTGTTACTGCGGCTTTATTAGGTCAGCAACCATTACCTGAAAAGGCTGCAAAAACAGTGGGCGCAACCTTAGGTTTAGATGATAGCGCTATCGCGTTGTTAACGACTATTCCACTACGTGGCAGTGTTGAAAACAACATGCCAACTGACCCAACTATTTATCGTTTTTACGAAATGATGCAGGTCTATGGCACAACCCTTAAAGCATTAGTTCATGAACAATTTGGTGATGGCATCATCAGTGCGATTAACTTTAAACTAGACATGAAAAAAGTCGAAGATACTGAAGGTGGCTCTCGTGCTGTCATTACGCTTGATGGCAAGTTCTTACCTTACAAACCTTTTTAAAAATTAAGTCATTGACCAAAGTCGGCGTCTCGCGCCGACTTTTTTCTTATAAAACGTTAATTTTCTGATAAGTACTAAATCACTTCACTGGTCATTATCACAGGAGTCATTACCTCGATAGACTTGCTATTGGAGGGGAGCCGAATAAGCACAAAGTTAAGATCACCAACAACCGCTGCACTGCACTAGCGTTCGTTGTCGTATTAATGCGCTTATTGGTCTATCTCTTTATTTTTTCACCCATTGACCGTCAGCATTTTGAATTAAATGCCCTGACTGAGTTTTAGCCAAAGATTTTTCACCGGCTAGTTTAGTGACCTGCCCCATAGTCAATTTGTTTTTGCGAGCTAGGTCTAGGTAAATATCTTTACGTTTGTTATTAACTGTCTCAACTAAAGTAGTGACTTCACTACTAGCGACAACCACGCCTAAATAGCCATTAGGCATTTCACCCACAAGACCTTGGTCTTTTGCTTCATCAATAGATATTGCCCAAGCCGACAAGGCCAAAGTAGAAACAGTCAATGCTAAAGCCAGCTTTTTAAATGCGTGTTTTATTAATTTATTCATGATTGCTCCTAAAAAATATCACTGTCTTTACTGAAAATATCATCGAGTTCTTTATCTATTTTCACCCGAATTTCATGATCAATTTTGAGATTTAAGTTAATGGTAATCGGCTCTTTAGCACTCACTTCAACTTTGTGCGTACAAGCGGTCAATAAAAAGACTGCCAACAGAGGCGCCAGTATTTTGTCCATAAATGTTCCTTAGTTTTTTGCATCTTGAAGCAGTGTGTTCTCAAAACGCTCGGTAATATTAAATGACTCAAGTAAACCAATTAAATCATAACTTAAATTTAAATTTAGGTTTACCTCATTATCTAAGTCAGGATTTCGTCCTTTGATGACGGTGGTGAGTAACATATAGCCATCATCAGCCATTGATACTGCTGAAGAAAGTTGATGATAATGTAAGTTTTCTAAAGCATCAAATGCCAGCTTTACCTCAATAGCACTGCTTTTAAGCTCTTCAACCGCGGCGTTATTATAAACTTGAATAAGCCCGTCACCGACATTATACAAATAGCCTGCTTTAATAAGCAGGTGTTCACCATCGTAAAAAACAGGTAAATCGCCCGATACCTTACCGGTAACAACTATACCTTGGTTTTTATCTAACTCGAGTAATTTTTCTAAATCTATGGTGGTTAACTTAACATTAATTGGCTGGGTATTAGTTAACGGCCATTGTAGTAGATCAATATCAAAACGCCCTTCTAATAAGCTAGCGCCGATATTTTTTAACTGCAGGGTTATCGTTTCGGGTGAAACATCAATAACAGTTGTCGCTGCTAAATGATTAATCTCTGTTATCGTTTCTATTTTAGCAACGCTCAAGTTACTTGGTGGTTTGGCGTTAGCTGTTATCGACTTTAGTTGACCATTTTGTAAAGTAAAATGCTGTTGCCAATTAAGATCTTGTAGCCAAGTACCAGCAACATCGCCACTAAGGTTTTGCACTGACAAAGCTAACGATAAAGGGTTAGTCATCAAGTCTTCAATGTTTTTACTCTTTTTTAATTGTCCTGTTAACTGGTAATCAAGCGTACCGTCAATTAGCGCTAACTTAATAGGTAACTTCAGATTAAGCGCCAGTATATCGGTGAGCGCCAGCTGCTCTGCTGATATTGATATCGTAGGCTGGTTTATATCACCGCTTACTTGTGCCGTCGCTATGGGCACATTATCGGCAATAAGTTGAGTATTTATCGTTAAATTATCAATACCACCTTTGACTATGGCTTTGAGTGTTATGTTATTGATTTTTATTACTTCAGGGTAGGTTAATTGCTTTATTTGATTATCAATAGCCAAGGCAAAAATGACACCTTTATTATTTATCTGTTGCTGATTTTTATTAATAACAATACTCCCCTGCCAATAACTAAGCAGTGATTTAATACTAGGTTGCCTATTGTTTTTTAGCGGCTGCCTAGTATTTAACTCGTTAATTTGAGGTCTCGCTGTTGCTGAGCCAGAAGATAAACTTAATTGCGCTAACTCAACAACGCTATCTTGGCTGAGTGTGAGCTGCCAACTATCACTATACTGCTTAAGATCACCCATCAGTTTTAGCGTTACTGGTTTTTTACTATAAGGCTGTAATTGGGTAACAGTCACTGGTCCTGTTAATGAAAAGCTAGCCTGCTGAGGATTAAGCACTACGACTAACCCTTGAGCGTTATAATTCAAGACGACATCGCTTAATAGTAGTGTAATTGGCTCACTTAAATGACCACTGGTTAATGCAACACCATCGCTGTTAATAATTTGTTTAGCAAAATCAAAAGTTAACGTACCTAATGGTCTAATCGTTAAGCTATTAATAGCATTATCAGTAATCAGCTGAATTAACTGCGGCTCAACTCCTTGAACATTAAGTAACTGCGGTAAGTTCGCAGAACTGAGCCTTAACCCTTGTTTAAGCGTTTGTTTGTTATCGGCAAAATTAACCGCAAGTAAATTATCTATTAAACTAGTTTGCCAAGTAAAATCACTCGCAAGCTCAATCATTGCCTGTGCATCGTCACCATATGCGCCGGTAAAATTGAAATCACTAAGCTGAGTTATTAAGCTCAAGCGCTGGTTACGCCAGTTAACTTGGCTGTCAACTTTACCGCTAACTGACCAAGTGTTATCACTTAACAAGGAAGATATAACTACAGGAAAAGCGCTTTTATGTTGCAAGAAAAAGGCGCGTAATTTAGCTAAATCGCCACTAATGTTGGCCGTTAACGTTTGGCTTTTATTGACAATATCAACGGCAAATATTTCTTCTTGCCAGTGATTAGCTAACGAGAAATTCAGCTGCTGAGGGTTTAGGGTAAATCGCCCTTGATAAACATCATTTTTCTTCTTAGTAAAAGGCTGAGAACTAAAAGGTTGATAACTAAAATGTTTAACATTAACGACAACAGGCGTAGTAAGTAGAGAAAGCTCATTAAGCGCGGCGCTAATAAGAGCGGGTAATTCTCGCAATTCGAGAGCACTTTTTTCAGGGGATACTATAGGTACGGTGTTGATAGGAACAGTAACATCAGCTTTTAAACGAAGATTAACCTCGGTAATATTTATCACTGAAATAGCCGCTAATGACGTATTATTTGTAGCGCTATCTGCTGCAGTATTGGTAGTGGTATTGCTTATTTTTGTGAGCGGAGGCGAGTTAAGTTGCCATGTTATAAAGCTATCAAGTAACGCTGCTTCGGCATAAGGTGAGTCAACACACAAACGTTTAATCACCACATCAAGGTTTTTATTTATATCAAAATCAAGACAGGTTAACGCACTGTTATGTTCACTAAGGTAATGATTAGCGATGAAAGTCACTACTGAGCTTCGATTATAAAATATCGAACTTAGGGTAATAATAATGACCAAGCCTATGGCCAAAGTAACGTTAAGCAACCGCACAATAATCCTTTATGTTCAATAACCGCTTAGCTCTTAAAGGTTTATTAAAAAGGTAATAATCTGTTCAATAAACTACTTAAAGGCTAACTTAATATATTGATTAACTTTATCATTGTTTAGCCGTTGTGGGGATAAACGATCTACTATTTCTAGTGTTTGATGTACTTTACTTAAACCTACTTTGTCCTCTAAAGGCAAGCTTTCAAAAGATGGATCGCTAATCGTTTCATTAAGTAATGCTAAAGTACTCTTCAGTGTTGACTGAAAATCTGGCTGCAATTTTTGCTCTTCAATATTGCTAAGCATGGCTTTGGCGCTAGTTAATGCCGCCGTTAACACTTTGATTGTCTCACTACCGTTAGCACTATCATCAGTATCAGTGTCACTTTCGGTATTGGTATTGTCATCAGTCTCGTCTGAATTTAACCGTTCAATAAAGTCACCAAGAAAACTTGTTAATGTTGTGGTCGAAGTACTCGCTTGAGCTTCACTAGCATTAACTTTACTACCGGTTAAATTATCATAATCGCCTTTTGAAATAAGACCAAATTGATAAAGCTTTTCTTTTAAGGCGTCAATATCGTCAAAGCTTAATTGCGCACCGCTAAAAAACTCGGTACTAATGACATTAATTTTTTGAGCCCTACTTGACAAGTAAATACTATTATCAACGCCAGTCGACGTTTCGCTTTTAATGACGTTTGTGGTGTCTTTTACCGTCACTGCGGTAACTTCAGCAGTATCTTTCTGGCTGACAGTATTATTAACAGTGGCGCTATTATAGAGACCTAGATTATTTATCATTGAGTTTTATACCGAGTTATTGCGCAGTTAATGCCTAGTGACTACCGCAAAAAATTGACAGTAATTAATTGATTACCTTTATAATAAGAATAAGCAATTTACATACCATTTACACAAAAAAACACTACCAGTAAACTTTACTGATAGTGTTTTTGGGTATTAAGTTCAACGATAAAGCGTATTAATCCTCTTGGCGAATTAGGTAGTCAAAAGCACCTAACGCAGCATTAGCACCACTGCCCATGGCAATAATTATTTGCTTATAAGGACTGTTAGTCACATCACCTGCGGCAAATACACCGGCCACTGAGGTTTGTCCTGCGCTACCGGTGATAATTTCACCGCGATTAGTTAGTTCTATGTCACCTTGTAAAAACTCACTGTTGGGCACTAAACCTATTTGTACAAAAATACCGGCTAATGCTAAATCATGCTCTGTACCACTAAGGCGATCGGTGTAACGTAAACTAGTAACACGTCTACCATCCCCCAATACTTCTGTCGTTTGGGCACTGGTAATAATAGTGACATTGGCTAATGATTTTGCTTTTCTGACTAAAACGTCATCTGCACGTAAAGTATCGGCAAACTCTAAAACGGTTACCTGCTCAACTAAACCTGCTAAGTCAATCGCCGCTTCAATACCTGAATTACCGCCGCCAATAACCGCGACCGATTTACCTTTAAATAAGGGACCATCGCAATGCGGGCAATAAGCAACTCCTTTACCGCGATACTCATGCTCACCGGGTACATTCATTTCACGCCAGCGCGCACCAGTTGCTAACACTACCGACTTACTTTTTAAGACGGCACCATTTTCTAGGCTAACTTCAATTAAGCCCGTTGCTTGATTACGCTTTACGCTATTAGCTTTATTACTGTTCATGATATCAACGTCATATTCACGCACATGCTCTTCTAAGCTAGCAACTAATTTGGGGCCTTCTGTAGCTTTTACCGAAATAAAGTTTTCAATGGCCATAGTATCGCTAACTTGTCCGCCAAATTTATCGGCAACTAAGCCAGTATTAATGCCTTTTCGGGCCGCATAAATTGCCGCTGCAGCGCCCGCGGGACCACCACCGACCACTAAGAAATCATAGTTATCTTTATTCTCTAAGGCTTTGGCTTGACGAGCACCAGCATTTTTATCGACTTTATTTAATATATCGGTTAATGAAACTCGGCCTTGGCTAAACGACTCACCATTTAAATAAACACTCGGCACAGCCATTATATCGCGATCAAACACCTCGGTTTGAAATAACGAACCATCAATCATGGTGTGTTTTATCTTCGGATTAATCGCTGCCATCATATTTAACGCCTGCACTACATCAGGACAATTTTGACAACTTAGCGAGATATAGGTTTCAAAAACAAAGTCGCCTTCAAGATTACGTACTTGTTCTATTTGCTCGGCATCAATTTTTAAGGGGTGTGAACCACTATGTAATAACGCCATCACTAACGAGGTAAATTCATGCCCCATAGGTAAACCGGCAAAGCGCATTTCACTGTTAGTTGCGACGCTGCGTACCAACATTGATGGCACTCGCTCTGCTGGAGCTTGTTCAGTATTATTACCATCAATGGCACTAACCAGTGGTGATAATTGCGCAATTTGTGTTACCAGTTGCGTCAGTTCTTTTGCCTTAGGACTTTCATCAGTAAAAGTGACTAGCTCGACCGGTGTTGTTAAGTTATCTAAATAACCTTTGAGTTGTGCTTGTAAATTTGTGTCTAACATAATGACCTCTGCTGCTACTCGATGAATATGGAGAAAGTGATAAGGAAATAAATCTTTAATTTTTAGCTGCTAAACCTGCTTGTTCAACTATTAACGCTAGCTTCACTTAGGTTTGAGTACTAGTTTGATTGAGGTTTGAATTAAATGCTTTTTGATCAAGGCAAAAAGAATGAGCATAGGTTTTCTATGTGATTTCTTTTTAACGAAGAGCAAGAAGCATTTAAATTAACCTAAGAAAACTCACTAATAACTTAGATTTTACCGACTAAGTCTAGTGAAGGTGCTAAGGTGTCAGCACCTGGTTGCCATGCCGCCGGACAAACTTCACCGTCGTGCTCTGCAACATACTGCGCTGCTTTAACTTTACGCAGTAATTCTGCTGCGCTTCGCCCTATACCTAAGTCATGTACCTCAGCGATTTTGATTTCGCCTTCAGGGTTAATCACAAACGTACCACGAAGTGCTAAACCGTCTTCTTCAATCATGACACCGAAGTTACGAGTAATTCTGCCCGTTGGGTCGCCAATCATTGGGTATTTAATTTTGTTAATCGTGTCTGACGTGTCGTGCCATGCTTTATGAGTAAAGTGGGTATCGGTTGATACTGAGTAAACTTCAACGCCCATTTTTTGTAATTCTTCGTAGTGATCTGCCATGTCACCTAATTCAGTAGGACAAACAAAAGTGAAGTCAGCTGGGTAGAAGAAAACTACTGACCATTTATCAGCAAGGTCTTTTTCGCTTAACTCAACAAACTCACCATTGTGAAAAGCAGTCGCGTTAAAAGGTAATAATGTCGTATTGATAATTGATTTATTAGAAACTGATTGGTTCATGATGAACTCCTATTAAATAGTATATTAAATGAAACGTTAAAGCTGTTTCGTTGAAGACAGGAGAATAATAGCGCCAGTAAGTTGATAAATATAATCGATAGTAATTATGATATTGATAGGTTAAAGCTATTGATAGAGTTAGTCGTGTCATGCTCGTGATGATGAGAAAACACTAAAGTCTGTTGATCTTGGGAAATGGTTAATGAGTAAGGTTAAGTAATAATATCACTAAGCGATTTTCGAACACTAGCCACTATTGCGCGAACACATTCCATACGCGAGTAATTAGGCCTAATCACCAAGGAAATGCCTCGCACAGGTACCGGCGCTTTAAACTGACCATAATGAATAGTATTACTAGCTAAGTTCCCTTGGGCAGCAAGCGCTGGCAGTAGAGTAATACCCATACCACTAGCGACCATATGACGCAGTGTTTCTAAACTGGTTGCTTGAAAACTATTATCTTCTTTCGCACCAGCGGAGAAGCAATATCCCATTGCTTGATCTTTCAGGCAATGACCATCGGCTAAAGTAAGAATTTTCTCATTATGTAAATCAGCAAGTGATAAGTTTTTTTTCTGAGCGAGTGGATGATTTTTTGGTGTTGCCAGCATTAATGGTTCATCGAATAGCTGATAAGACTCGAATTTTTCCATCTCAGCAAGGTAAGGTAAAATCAGTACGTCTAATTTTCCTTGATCTAATTGCTCTAACAGTACTTTAGTTTGATTTTCATGAAGGAAAAAATTTATGTTAGGTAAAGCAGTATTTAAGTTGGCCATAATATGTGGCAATAAATAAGGCGCTAATGTGGGGATTAAACCTAGATGCAAGTCACCGGCAAACGGGTCAAGTAAGGCTTTAGCGCAAGATTCAAACTGCCCTGCCGCTTGCAGTACTTTACGTGCTTCTTTAACCAGTTGTTCACCTGCTGGTGTTAGCATAACATTACGACGGTGGCGCTCGACTAGCTGTAAACCTAACTGCTCTTCTAATTTCATTAATTGACCACTCAGGGTAGGCTGACTAACAAAACAAGACTGTGCTGCTTTACCAAAGTGTTTGTGTTTATCTATAGCGGTTAAATATTCTAAGTCACGCAATTTAATCATAGTTAAAGCCTATCAATTAATAATAAAAAGAGGGTTTTAACTATAGTATTATGCTCAGCGAGGGAAAGCGAGTTTCCTTGTGTATAAGGTCAAAAACTGTGAATAAAGAATAAAATTAGCGATATATTTGTCAATATTAGCCAATAATTAGCCAAATACCGACACCCATCATTAAGCTACCCGCAATACGATTCATCCATTTGATATTATCACCGCGACTTAGCAATCTTCTCAGGCTTTTACCACCCGTTGCATAGGCCATCATGCTGGTAAATTCTGTAAACATGATAACACTGAGTAAAACCAGTAACTGTGGCGCCACTTCGCGATCAACACTAATAAAAGGCGGCAGTAGTGATATCATAAAAGCCCACCCCTTCGGGTTAGCAATGGCGGTAACAAACCCCTGCATAAATAAAGCACTGCGACTTACATCACTTAGCTTATTTTCGCCTATAGGTATTTTACCTTTTGCGCGCCACATGTTTACACCAATATATACTAAATAAGTCCCCCCAAGCCATTTCAATAGCTCAAATATATCAGGGTAGTTAAGCATAATAGTAGCCACACCAAGTACTGCCGCAATAGCGACAATAGCGACACCAATAAGCTCCCCCATCATCATCCACAATGTACGACGTACACCAATGCTCATACCAAGGGTCATGGCTAAGGTCATACACATGCCTGGGGTGATAGAAACAAAAAAGAAGGTTGGAATAAAAACGGCAAGCATCGCTAAATCAAGCATATAATTTACCTTAAGTTAAATTATAAAAGGATAACTGACTGACACCTTAACTAATACGGGACTATTTTCTGATGCTAGCGTGGGGTGTTATCGAGAGCGTAATGATAAGTAATAAAGTGAGGGTTATCAACGGAGAATAATGATAGTTGATTAAGGTAACATCGAAAAATTAGTTTACGCTACAACATTAATTACTGTGAGAAGAGCACCTTCTCAACAGTAATTGCCGTTAACTTAACATGAACTAATTTAAGTTAGCTTAACAGTGAAGTCCAATGTAAAAGCATTGGTAATAAACCGGTACCGGCAAATGCTAATAATATCATTGCTACATTAATGGCAGAGGTAGTTTCTTTAAAGTCTTCTTCGTGGTGTGACATGGTCTAGCTTCCTATACAACAAATAATTGACTAAAATACGGCGCACATTTTAGCTGAAATTAAAAGCTATAGACAGAAAAAGTTGATCTAAATCAACCTTTACAACACCATAACAAGCCGTTTTACAAAACACAGGGGGTACTTTTTTTAGTGATTGATCGCCTTAAAAAACTACCTAAGCGACTTAATAATAAGGATTATTCGCCCAGTCTATTCCTAGAGCATTACAATATAGACTATAAAAAAAGAACATAAGGCTACTGGTAATAATGTAGGCCAAGCGTGTCCGTCTGCTATTGAATTTGTCGAATAAATCTCGCGATAAAATACCGGCAGTAAGCACGCTCAACCAAAGTCGATAAAAGCATGAGTTTGATCAGTGTGGTAAATTGATAAAATTGTTACTAGACAACCAATAAAAACCCAACACCAAATAAATGCTGTTGGGTTTTTAATTATGTAAAATAAAATGCAGTGCTATTATTAACTTATATGAGGCGCTATTGAACTTTCAAGATTAAATTTACTCGTCTTTATACCATAGGAGTAAAGCGTTTTAGTCGCGGGGAATAGTGTGTAGCCGAATCCTTCAGATAGGATATCCTGGTCATTTTTATAGCGTTATGCCCTTTTTATTTGCATTACATCCTTGTATAAATACCCAACAAAACGCTAAAAAAAGTACCAAATATCAATATCCCCTAATGAAACTAATAATAAGAATCTTCTTTATTATGTGCTTGTGGATCTTCAATAATATCGTTGATGTTTACTTCGAAACTATTATTATTGTTACAATCAACCATGTAAACAGTATATGTTGAACCATCAAGCCAAGTAACAGTGCCGCTACCTTTTTTACTGCCACATTTCATACCAATATGAATATCTTTAAACTCCATAAGTCCTCCTCGATACTAATTATCGCGAGAGACTAGCTCTCGTCAGTGGTGTTAATTAGAACGAACCAGAACCAATTAGTTCATTTTTTATACAGAAAGTTTGAAATATTTACGGATTAAAGCTATTACCCAAGGTACAACTTGCCCGTGCGCCAGTCACCGCAGGTAAATTACTTTTAAAGCCATGATCAAAAGCATAGGCAAACCAAGCAAAGGCCATCGCCTCTAAAATATCTCCATCGATATTCAAACTTTGTATATTACTCAGCTCAAGTGAATTAGCACAGGTATGTAAACGCTCCTTAAGGGCATTAACTAAAGCATTATTATGTACCCCACCGCCGCATAAGTAGACATTACCCTGTAATGTTAGCGCCGTAATAGCATCACTAATACTGTGCGCAGTAAAAGCTAATAATGTCGCTTGAATATCAACCGCTGTCAGTGTTTTATTCGCCACTTTATTAACAACGTTGTTAGCTACTGTTTCATATTGCGACTGAGTACTTGCGGTAAATACGGCTAATTGTTGTTCAAGCCAATCAAGATGAAAGTATTCTCTACCAGTACTTTTAGGGGCAACTTCTTTAATGTAATTATCTTGCAAAAATTGTGTCAGCAACGCGTGATTCTCTTGCCCTTTGCTTGCCCAAGTACCATTTTTGTCAAATTTATCTTCACTGTTTGGGTGATGTTTACTAAACCAATCATCAAGTAAGGCATTACCTGGTCCTGTATCAAAACCTAACACAGTTTGCTTAGCTCCTTGTGCAGGTAAATAGGTTATATTGGCGATCCCCCCTATATTTACCACAAAATTGGCATGCGTTGATTGACGAAATAACTGTTGATGAAAAATAGGTACTAAAGGCGCACCTTGACCACCTAGTGCCATATCTTTCACACGAAATTGCCCAACTACGCGTATACCCGTTAGCATAGCTAATGTTTGGCAACATCCTATTTGTAAGGTAAATGGATAATTACCACTGGGTCGATGGCGAATAGTTTGTCCATGATTGCCAATGGCAATAATATCATCAGGAGTTAGTTGCTCTTGGTTAAGCAACGACTTAATCGCCTGAGCAAATAAATGCGCTAACTTACTATCTAAATGAAAAGCCCGATCCACCTCATTAGTGTCTGGCTGATAAAGTGAGGTTATTTGCTTGGTAATAGTATGACTATAACTTTGGTAAAAACTAGCACGCAATATAGGGGGTTTATCAGTCTGAGAAAAATCGACTAAGGCTAAATCGATACCATCCGCGCTGGTACCTGACATTAAACCAATATAGTACTGACCTTGCACCTTCTGTTGATTAATCATTAGCTGCTATGTCACTTGTTTGGGTTGAGAGTAAAGCATTTTTAGCACCCGACAAGGCTTGTAGACGTTCGGCGGCTAAATTGGTAAATGCTTTCTTATACTTTTTAGCGATCGGTCTAGCATCAGGTAACTTCACCGTACGAGGATTGCGATGCACGCCATTGAGCAAAAATTCATAATGTAAATGAGGGCCAGCCGATAAGCCCGTAGCACCAACATAACCAATAACTTGCCCTTGCTTAACCCGTTGACCTTGTTTTACTGCTCGTTTAGAAAAATGTAAATATTTAGTGACTATGCCATTACCGTGTTGAATAAACACATAATTACCATTGTACTTATTATAAGTAGAATGCGTTACTTTACCGTTACCCGCAGCAACGACTGGCGTACCTGTTTTTGCCGCGTAATCTATACCACGGTGTGCTTTCCAGCGTTTTTGTACTGGATGAAAACGTTTTGGCTTGAAACTAGAACTTATATATTTAAAATTAACCGGGGCACGTAAAAAAGCTTTACGCATACTTCGGCCATCAGGGCTGTAATATTCATCATCGGTGAAACGAATTGCATGAAACACTTCTCCTTGGTTGGTTATTTCTGCCGCTAAAATGTTACCTGTCCCTATATATTCGCCTTCAATATATTTTTTTTCGTAGGTAATATAAAAACTATCACCAGCGCGTATATCTAAAGCAAAATCGATATCCCAACCAAAAACATTAGCAAAGTTAATAATTTGACTGTCACTTAACCCTGCGCTAACACCAGCATTCCAAAAACTAGAACTGATAATGCCGTAGCTAAAGCCTTCTCGTATTTCTACTTCTTTAGTTTCTCGATGTGATTGATAGCTATTACCTACTAAGTTAATAAATAAGGTATCTGTTTTAGACAAAGGGTATTCTAGTGCCGCCAATTGCTGAGTTTCATTGCTAGCAATACGTAACTGATCACCGACATTTAATTTTTTTAACAAGTCGCTGTCTTTACCTTGTGCCGTACTAACCGCATAAGTCGTTTGAGCACTAAAACCTAAGCGCTTTAGTATTAACGCTAATGAGTCACCACTATTTACCTTAACGGTTTGCCAGCTTAAATTAGCAAATTCTTCTATTGAATCGATAACTTTAGTCTTTTTTTCTAAGGTGCTACTCGCTAAATTGCCTTCTTGAACATTTTGCTGGTTAACTAACGAAGGCAATTGCTCGGCAATTACCTTCGTATTGGGTTTACTAGGATTAATGATATTACGTTGCGGCAAAGCACTATGCTTGGGGGTAGTCACTATTGATGTGCCACCACTACCTACGACAGATTCAGGCAACGATACTTCAATGCGTTGTCCTATTTGAATATTTTCACCACCAGTACTTTCTTCACCTGAAGGTAAGATTAATAAAAGTAATAACAAACAACTACTGGCAATAATTATCGAACGATGTAGCTTGGGTAAATTTTGGAATATATTGACTAATTTTTTCAAAAGAATAGTGCTCGACGTTTTCATAGCGGAAATTATAACTAAATAAAAATACAAGTAATCTAATGACTATACCAAAACTACAACAAAAATACTGTTATAACTCACCGTAATCGTGGCAATTAGGACATACTATTTAAACAGCTTATCCTAGTAAATGAACAATATTACCCATTGTCTACTAAAAAAGACATTATAAGGTTTCATACCTCCAGCAAAGTGCAGTAGAATTGAATCATTAAAAACGTTACCTAGTTATGTTACCTAGTTACATTATCTAATTAAAATACCCAGTCCATTAAATTATTGACCACTAAGCAAGCATTAACAGACTTAGCGGCAAGGCATTGATTATCGCCGTTTATCAGTGGACTGGGGATTAAAGCCAATCAGTGGAGTCCTAATGACCGAAGTTAACCAAGCATTCGCCGAGCTAAAACGCGGATCAGAAGAAATTTTAGTAGAAGAAGAATTACTCGCGAAATTAAAAACTGGCAAACCATTAAAAATTAAGGCTGGTTTTGATCCAACAGCACCTGATTTGCATTTAGGTCACGCGGTATTACTGAATAAATTACGCCAATTTCAACAACAAGGTCATGAGGTTATTTTCTTAATTGGCGATTTTACCGGCATGATTGGTGACCCAAGTGGTAAAAATGTTACCCGTAAACCATTGAGTAAAGCAGACGTATTGGCCAATGCAGAAACCTATAAAGAACAGGTGTTTAAAATACTTGATCCACAAAGAACAACCGTTGCTTTTAATTCAACATGGATGGACAGGTTAGGCGCTGCTGGTATGTTACAGCTTGCTTCTCATCAAACTGTTGCCCGTATGATGGAGCGTGACGACTTTAAAAAGCGTTATGCCAGCGGTCAAGCCATCGCTATTCATGAGTTTATGTACCCGTTGGTGCAAGGTTGGGACTCTGTTGCCCTTGAGGCCGATGTAGAAATCGGTGGTACTGATCAAAAATTCAATTTATTGATGGGTCGTGAATTACAAAAATCACAAGGTCAACGCCCACAAACCGTCTTAATGATGCCATTACTTGAAGGATTAGATGGCGTACAAAAAATGTCTAAGTCATTGGGTAACTATATTGGTATTACCGAAAGCCCTACCGATATGTTTGGCAAAATCATGTCAATCTCAGATGTATTAATGTGGCGTTACTACGAATTACTTAGCTTTAAACCACTGACTGAAATTGAAGCGTATAAAACTGACATTGAAAATGGTAAAAACCCACGTGATGTAAAAATTGATTTAGCCAAAGAACTGATCACGCGTTTTCATAATAAAGCTGCAGCAGAAACTGCCCACGATGAGTTTATCAACCGTTTCCAAAAAGGTGCATTACCTGAAGATATGCCCGAGCTCACTATCACGGCTGAAAATGGTCAGATAGCCATTGCTAATTTACTAAAAGAAGCCGGCTTAGTCGCTAGTACCTCAGAGGCTTTTAGAATGATTAAACAAGGTGCGGCTAAAATAGACAGCGAAAAAATTACTGAGCGTGATTTAACGATTGTCACCGGCGCTACTGCGGTTTACCAAGTAGGTAAACGCAAGTTTGCCCGTATTACTGTCAATTAATTTAGCTACGTAACCTTACTAGGCAAATAAAAATCGAAAAGCCAGTCATTATATGACTGGCTTTTTTATTAATAACCTTCCCGTGTCACTAATCTTTTTAGCTACTGCGACAAGTTACCCCTGTCATTTCGAACAAAAAACTTACCATTTATCACTCATATAAAAAACATAAGCAACACCTTATCTACCCCTTTGAAATTATCTCTATAAATTACAAAACACTCCCTATACCCCTAAAAAACATAAGGATTTAACCTATAATTGATTACGTACATTTGTTTACAATAGCTTGATCTGTATCATAACGATTTTAAAGCTGAGGCGTACACTGTGACATATTGTCGCAGTTGGTCATTTTTTTGCCATACTGTAAAAAACACAAATATTGGCGATGTCATGTTAGTAGATCAACGTTATAACCTAATACCACTGCTATCTAAACAAGCAATGTCTACACTCAGGCTAGTGTTAACTCGAATGTTAGTGCTGCTTTTTTGTATTGCCATGCCCACGCAAGCACTTTTTGTTAGCGAACCTAAAGCGCCTATGCCTATTATTAAAGAGATTTTTGCTGAACAAACACGCATTAGTGAAAAACAAGTTATTAAAGAGGGCGGCCCTTTAGTGTGGACCGTTTACAAAAAAGATAGCCAGGGCGAAATTATTTTAGGTTACGCTTTTGAAACCAATGATATAGCTAGAATTCCTGCTTATTCAGGTGAGCCGGTCAATATGCTAGTCGCTATTGATGCTACAGGCGTTTATTTAGGCGCAAAAGTATTAGAACACCACGAACCTATTATTTTAGCCGGTATTCCCGAAAGTAAATTACATAAATTTACCGACCAGTATGACGGTTTACATGTTAGCGACCGCTTAAAAGTGGGTGGTAACAAAACCGAAAACGTTATCCATCTTGATGGCCTTTCTGGCGCAACAGTTACCGTAATGGTGATGAATGTCGGTATTGTAAAATCAGCCACTACCGTAGCTCGTGCTCTTGGTATTATTAGTGCTTCTCAAGAAGTTATCCAGCCCATGGGCACTATTTACCCTGACATTTTTGAAAAAGCCAATTGGACAACACTCACTGGTGACGGCTCTATTCGTAAATTATACTTAAATAGAAAAACCGTTGACGAAGCTTTTGTTGGCACTGCAGCTGAACATGTTGATGAAGCGACTGCTGAGCAAAAACAAGACATGTTTGCTGAGGTTTATTTTGCGCAATTAAATATTCCCACCATAGGTCGTAATTTATTGGGTGATAGTGAATACGACTACCTAATATCTTCACTAAAGCCGGGAGAGCATGCCTTAGCGTTAATGGGCTCAGGTTATTCATTTAAAGGCTCTGGCTATGTGCGCGGCGCTATTTTCGATCGTATTCAAATATTACAAAACAATAATGCTTTTGCTTTTAGAGATTTAGATCATAGCCGTATACCCGATATTTATATTGAAGGCGCGCCAAGTTTTAGCGAACGTTCTATCTTTATTGTCCGTGAACATCACCAATTTAATCCTGCGTCTGACTGGCAATTAGAGTTACTTGTTCGTCGCCAAACTGGTCCATTAGATAGTATTTTTACCAGTTTTAAAGCTGATTACCATACCTTAGATAAATATTTAGACCGTCCTGCTGTGATTATGCCTGAGCCAGAATTAACACTGGTTCAACAAGTGTGGAAAGAAAAAGAAGTCGAAGTAGTCATTTTAATAATATTACTCGTCATTGTAGTTATGAGCCTGTTTTTTCAAGATATTTTAGTTAGACATCCTACTTTCATGCACAACTTCCGTCACGCATTTTTAATTGTTACCGTGGTGTTTATTGGTTGGTCATGGGGCGGGCAACTATCGGTTGTTAACGTATTTACCTTCTTACAATCTTTTATGTCTGATTTTTCTTGGGATTTATTCTTACTTGACCCTGTTATTTTCATTCTTTGGGGCGCTGCTGCAGTGACTATGCTGCTATGGGGACGTGCAGTTTACTGTGGCTGGTTATGCCCGTTTGGCGCATTACAAGAATTAATGAACGTCTTTGCTCGCTATATTAAAATCCCACAATTTGAACTGCCTTGGGCTGTACATGAACGTTTATGGGCTATTAAATATTTAATTTTATTGGCACTTTTTGGCTTATCAATGGAGTCATTAGCACTAGCTGAGCAATTCGCTGAAGTAGAACCCTTTAAAACGACCTTTTTACTGAAATTTGATCGCGAATGGCCATTTGTTTTATATGCCTCAGTGTTACTACTGATTAATATTTTTAATCGTAAGTTCTTCTGTCGCTACTTGTGTCCATTAGGTGCAGCGTTATCAACCAGTAATAACATTCGTTTATTTAGTTGGTTACGTCGTCGCCCTGAATGTGGTCAGCCTTGTAAAACCTGTGCTAAAGAGTGTGAAATTCAAGCGATTAATCCTGACGGAGTTATTAATATGCGCGAATGTCATTACTGTCTTGATTGCCAAGTAACTTACTTTAATGAAGAAAAATGTCCGCCATTGAAAAAATTAGCAAGAAAGAAAGCAAAGTTTAAAGAAACTGAAATACCTGCGGTAAATGTTGGCTAAGCCATCAATAACGAATAAAAGATACGTAATAATAAAAGTAAAAATTAACTATTAACAAGCTTAACTAAATTAAAAGCAACGTGGAGAATACCAATGAGTAAAGAAGAATTAGGATTAGACAATAACGCTAACAACTCCAATGATGTGAAATTGGAAGACGAAAGTCGCCGTAAGTTCTTTGGTAAAAGTGCCATAATTGGCGCTGGTGTTGTCGCAGCACCAATGACTGCAGCAATGTTTGCTTCATCGGCAAAGGCCAAAGCTAAAGAAGCAGCAAACAGTATTACTGTTCACCCTGGTGAATTAGATGAATACTACGGTTTTTGGTCGGGCGGTCACTCTGGTGAAGTACGTATCATGGGCCTACCATCAATGCGTGAATTAATGCGTATTCCGGTATTTAATATTGATGCGGCAACAGGTTGGGGTTTAACTGACGAAAGTAAACGTATTAAAGGCGACAGTGCCCATTTACTAGCAGGTGATTCACACCATCCACACATGTCTATGACTGACGGTCGTTATAATGGTAAGTACGTTTTTATCAATGATAAAGCGAACTCACGTGTAGCACGTATTCGTTGCGACATCATGAAATGTGACAAAATGATCACCGTACCTAACGTACAAGCGGTTCATGGTTTACGTGTACAAAAAGCACCGTATACAAAATATGTTGTTTGTAATGGTGAATTCGAAATTCCGATGAAAAACGACGGTAAAGATGGCATGAGAGATGTCAGTACCTATCGTTCACTATACAACGTCATTAATGCTGAAACCATGGAAATGGCTTTCCAAGTAATGGTGGATGGTAACTTAGATAACACCGATGCTGATTTCGATGGTAAATACTTTGCTTCAACATGTTACAACTCAGAAATGGGTATGAACTTAGGCGACATGATTTCTTCAGAGCGTGACCATGTTGTTATCTTTAGCTTAGCGGCTTGTGAAGCAGCATTAAAAGCAGGTAAATTCAAAACTTATAATGGTAATGATGTACCGGTATTAGATGGACGTAAAGGCTCGGCTCTAACGCGTTATATCCCAGTACCAAAATCACCACATGGTTTAAATACCTCACCTGACGGCAAGTACTTTGTCGCTAATGGTAAATTATCACCAACAGTATCAATTATTGCTATTGATAAATTAGATGATGTATTTTCAGATAAAATTAAACCACGTGACGCCATTGTTGCTGAACCTGAATTAGGTTTAGGTCCTCTTCATACTGCCTTTGATAACAGAGGTAATGCCTACACCACGTTATTCCTTGATAGCCAAATTGCAAAGTGGAATGTTCAAGACGCTATTGATGCCCATAATGGTAAAAAAGTTAATTACCTTCGTCAGAAACTAGATGTTCATTACCAACCAGGTCATAACCACACATCACAAGGTGAAACACGTGATACTGATGGTAAATGGTTAATTGCGCTTTGTAAGTTCTCAAAAGATAGATTCTTACCTACAGGGCCACTTAAACCAGAAAATGATCAGTTAATTGATATTTCCGGTGATGAAATGAAACTAGTGCATGATGGTCCAGCATTCGCTGAACCGCATGATTGTATTATCGTTCACCGTAGTAAACTAAAACCATTTAAAGTATGGCCACGTGACGATTTATTTTTTGCTGAAACCCATGCGCAAGCGAAAAAAGATGGCGTAGATGTTTACACGCAAAACAAAGTAATTCGCGACGGTAAGAAAGTACGTGTTTACATGACATCCGTTGCACCAACATACGGTATGAGTGAATTCACCGTAAAACTAGGTGATGAAGTAACGGTGATTGTCACTAACCTAGATATGGTTGAAGATGTAACTCATGGCTTCTGTATGACTAACCACGGCGTACAAATGGAAGTAGCTCCTCAAGCAACAGCTTCTATTACTTTTACTGCCAACAAACCTGGTGTTCAGTGGTATTACTGTAACTGGTTCTGTCACGCGTTGCATATGGAAATGCGTGGTCGTATGTTCGTTGAAGCGTAAAGCTGATAGATAGCGTGATTAGAGCCAGAACATGTTCTGTCACGCGACTCATACAATACAAGTATGGAAATGCGTGGAAGAATGTTTGTTGAAGCATAAAGCTGACGTGGCTGTATGTTTGTTGAAGCATAGTACTGCAAGAACGAGCACTATTAAGTAGCGTGATTAAAACCAGAACTGGTTCTGTCACGCAGCTGATACAATACAAGTATGGAAATGCGTGGTCGTATGTTCGTTGAAGCGTAAAGCTGATAGATAGCGTGATTAAAACCAGAACCGGTTCTGTGACGCGACTCATACAACTGATAAAAGCCTAATAGCTTCTCTAATAAGAAAAGCGTTAGGCTTTTTTATTGCATTTTTCACAATTTATCCGTAGTTATTTAATCAAGATCAACTGATTTTTGCGGAATAGTGTTATGCTATTTCTAGTAGCCCTTTAAAAGAATTATCGCCTTGCTTTTCTTAAAGAAAATTTTCGCTTTATTATTGATAACACTTGCCTTGTCTAGTTTAGACTTAACCGCGCAAGAATATCATTTATCAGCTAACGACAACCTACAAAAAACCTTAGATAACAGTCAAAATGGTGATGTTATTACCTTAACGACTGGCACCTATTTAGGTAACTTCATTATTAGTAAACAAATCAGCTTACGCGGTGCTAAAGGTGAAACAGCAATTATTGATGCCCAAGGAAAAGGTCACGCGTTAGTATTAAAAAACTCTCATATCACTATCGCTAATCTAACTATTGTAAATTGGGGGGATGATTTAACAGAGCAAAATTCAGGTATTTATTCACACGAAAAAATTAATAATGAACTAGCCACCCATTTACTTATTAAAAATAACAAGCTATCAGGTGATGGTTTTGGCATTTGGTTAAACCATGTCACCAACGCTGAAATTAGTGGTAACACAGTCAGCGGTAATACCAAACTACGCTCAGCCGATCGCGGTAATGGCATACAAGTGGCCAACGTAACCCATAGTCATGTCTTTAATAATGAAACCTATAACACCCGTGATGGTATTTACGTTATTTCCAGCCAAAACAACTTGATTGAGCAAAACACCATGCACCATTTACGCTATGGTGTGCACTATATGTACTCTTACGACAATACCGTCAAAAACAATACCGCCTACAATACCCGTGCGGGTTTTGCCTTGATGAGTTCTCGTCGTTTAACGATTACAGGGAACACCACCACTAATAGCCAAGATTATGGCTTTTTGATGAACTTCATTACCCAATCAACATTTAGTTATAACCATGTTAAAGATGTGTGGACTAAACCTGAAAACAAAGTACTGGGTCGTGATGGTAAAGGTTTATTTATTTATAATTCTGGCTACAACATAATAAAACACAATAGTATTGATACCGCTGAAATAGGCATTCACCTGACTGCCGGTTCAGAAAATGTGGAGATATTTGGCAATAGTTTCATTAATAACCCGACGCAAGTTAAGTATGTTTCTAATAAAAAACAAGAATGGAGTAAAGAGGGTAAGGGCAACTACTGGAGTAATTATTTAGGTTGGGATATGGACAATAACGGTATTGGCGATACTATTTTTGAACCAAACGATGGTATAGATAAACTCGTCTGGCAATACCCTGAAATGAAAATGATTATGGACAGTCCTGCTATTTTAATTTTGCGCTGGGTGCAAAGACAATTTCCGGTCCTTAAACCTCCAGGCGTTAAAGACAGCTTTCCGTTAATGAGCGCACCCAGTTTATCAAAAGACCCACAAGCAGACACATCACTTGCCGTTTCAACATCGACAGCAACGCTAAATAAAACGTCACCACATAACTCTGCCCAGCCTGTAAATAGCGCAAGTTTGAAGGAATAATTTATGAATACCCCTTTAGTTTCACTGACCAATGCAGGTAAAAGCTACCAGCAACTCGATGCATTAAAGTCGGTCACTATGCACTTAAACCAAGGCGAAGTGATGGGCTTATTTGGCCATAACGGCGCTGGTAAAACCACCATGATGAAGCTCATTTTAGGGGTTATTTCACCTAGTCAGGGTAACGTTAAAGTAATGGGCATGGCACCTGATTCAAAAGAAGCTTGGCATTGTCGCAGTAAAGTTGGTTACTTACCTGAAAACGTAAGTTTTTATGAGCAACTTACTGGCTTAGAAGTATTAACTTACTTTGCCAAATTAAAAGGTTTTGCCAAGGGACATGCGCAAAAACACGCGATGGCCTTACTTGAACAAGTTGGCATTACTCACGCCATGAAAAGACCCGTAAAAACCTATTCAAAGGGTATGCGTCAACGTTTGGGTTTAGCGCAAGCTTTTATCGGCGAGCCTAAATTGCTCTTACTTGATGAGCCTACGGTCGGTTTAGATCCCATCGCTACCGGCGATTTTTACCAAACCGTTGACCAGTTAAAATCAACCGGCTCTAGTGTGATTTTATGCTCACACGTTTTACCCGGTGTTGAGCAGCATATTGATCGTGCCATGATTTTATCTACCGGACAGTTATTAGCCATGGGCACATTAGCTGAATTACGTCAGCAAGCCGCTTTACCTGTTGCCATAAAACCTTCAGGGCTTAATGGCTCTGTCAGTAATGATAGTCAATTGAGCCAGTTTTTAACGGCTAAATGTCCAGACACCTTATGGGTACCTGAACAAGAAAAACTCAACGTATTAAAACAACTCCTTAGCCTTGAGGGCTTAAGCGACTTACAAGTAGAAACCGCCAACTTAGAACAAGTTTATCAGCACTTCCTCTCGAAACACGAGCCAGCAGGGTCTGTGACCAAGGAGAAGAAATAATGAGACAGATATTAACAGTCGCCAATAAAGAATTTCACGATGGTTTACGAAACCGTTGGTTAATTTCTATTACCTTGATTTTCGCACTATTATCGCTTGGACTAACTTACTTTGGTGCTGCCGCATCTGGCGCTGTTGGTGTTGCATCACTATCCACCACAGTGGCCAGTTTAGCCAGTTTAGCGGTATTTCTTATCCCGTTGATTGCCTTATTACTGAGTTACGATAGTTTTGTTGGTGAGCAAGAAAGTGGCACCTTATTATTGTTATTGACCTACCCCATTAGTAAAAGTCAATTATTGCTGGGTAAATTTATTGGTCAAGGTAGCATTATTGCTCTGGCGACCTTACTAGGTTTTGGCTCGTCAGCGCTATTACTGTATAGTCAACTTGGCGATATACAGGTGTTAACCAGCTTTTCAGTGTTTATTTTCAGCGCTATTTTATTAGGATTAAGTTTTACCGCTATTGCCTATTTAATTAGCTTATCGGTCAGTGAAAAATCTAAAGCGGCTGGTTTCGCTTTAATCACTTGGTTTTTGTTTGCCTTAGCTTTTGATTTAGCGCTATTAGCCTTACTTGTAGGGGTTGAACAAGGCATTAGCCAAGCAGGTTTAACGCAATTAATGATGCTTAATCCTGCCGATATATTTCGTTTAGTCAACCTATCAGGACTTGATAGTAGTGATGTTAATGGTGCACTTGCTGTTGCCATTAATGCTAGTCTTTCTCAAGGCTTGTTATTTACTGCTTTGCTTGCTTGGGTTGCTTTACCCTTAACTATTGCTATCTTTATTTTCAAAAGGAAAAAATTGTAATGCCCGCTTTTTTTAAAAAACTGACTCACTATAGTGGTCTTATTTTATCGTTAGTACTATTTGCTACCCTACCGGCTTGTTCTGATGATTCAGCACAGCAAGCCGTTATTCATAAAGCCGTTGCTATGGAAAGCAGTGATGAGTGCCATTTATGCGGCATGTTGATTACCCACTTTGATGGCCCTAAGGGTGAAGTTTTTAGAAAAGAACAAGGCGCAAAAGTCTATAAATTTTGCTCTACCCGTGACATGTTTAGTTATTATTTAGACCCCGAAAATACCCGTAACGTTAGCCAAATAATGGTACATGATATGAGTAAAATGCCATGGGGTAGTGACAGTATTAATGATAACCACTTTATTGATGCAAAAACCGCTTGGTTTGTCACTGGCTCGGAAAAAACTGGCGCTATGGGTAAAACCTTAGCTAGTTTTAGCTTACAAAGCGATGCTCAGGCATTTGCTGATGAGTTTGGTGGTAGCGTATTAAGCTTTAAAGATATTAACCAAGACAGTCTATGGTAGACAGCGTGACCTTTGTAGTGCCTGCCTAAACAATGAAATGATATTTCATTGAAATCAAAATAGATTTTTTTCAAGTTTACCTGTTCAAAGCTTAAGGCAGTTGTTAGGCTAACACTTTACTTCTCGTATATTCATGATATCGGCTCAACTAGAATATACTGCGCTGATTAACGTAGAGTGTTAACCTTGCTGATAAAGCTATTACCGATAAAGTCCTTACCAATAACGTTTTTATCGACAAAACACTTATCGATAAAGTTAATAGTCTTATGGCCATTTTTATTGGTTTTATCAGGCTGTAGCTCAATGCAAAATCCAGTTACTTACCATACTAGCTTTGATTTTTCTCTGGTAAAAAAGTACAGCTTTTATAGTAGTGGTTCACCATTTTTTGACAGTCAAAACCTTAACCACTCGCAACGAAACCGTATTGAGATAGCGATAGAAAAAAACCTTAATAAACAGGGCTTTGTCTATAGCAACATTGATAATACTGATATTATTGTTACTTATCATTTAGTTAAAAATAATCCTGACGAATATCAGGCCTATAATAAGGCGATACTCTTTTGTCCACATTGCCTAAAAGCGAATACTTGGCAACAAGACAATAATCAGTGGCATGCTTATCCCGGTGGTCTAATTGTCGATTTAATCGATCCTAAAAAGCACCGCTCGGTTTGGCGTAGTATTTATCCGTTAAAATACAACGCCAAAGATAATAGCAATGAACTGAATGAAAAAATAATAACCGCGGTTGATAATATGCTGCAGCAGTACCCTAAAAAGTAGCACCCTAGAATATAAAATACTGAATTGAAATATTTATTTATCTGACACTCTATTCAAGTTGCTTGTAGCAATTTATACTAACCACTATTAACTATAAAGAGCTGTACCCCGATATGAACTACCCAGATGACGAAACAGGCCAAGTATTAGCCGAGATGCACCAAGCAGGTATAGACTTGAGTCAACCACATGAGGTGGTATTTTTTCATTTGTTTGAGAAAGAGGCACAAGCACAAGCGATGGTTGAGTATATAAATGTACATTTACCAGATATAAGCTGTCATTTGCATCCTGATGAAACACCTAATGTGTGGGATGTAGATTGTACCCTAGTGATGACCCCTACACATCAGGCGATTATTGAACAAGAAGAAGTGTTTGAAAAAATCGTTACTCAATTTTCTGGCTATACTGACGGCTGGGGGATTGAAGCGTAGTTATCGCTTCTAGATAATACTTATGCTTGCCTTCCACTTTAAAAAATACAAAATGTATGTCGTTATAGCGGCTCAGTCTGTCGGCTTGTCCTTATGTAAGCGCCACGGATCGACATTCAATAAATTACGTCGTGTTTTTACCGGTTTAATTATCCGCAGTGTTGGTGCGAAGGTAAATCTTATTGGCACTATCGATGCTGATACCGATATTTTAATTGTTAACCACCAGAGTATGTTCGATATATTTTCTCTTGAACAAGTCGTGGGTAATGACACTCGTTTTATTGGTCGCACCGGCATTATGGACAAATGGCCTGTATCTCGTATTGTTGATAAGGTCGGTCATATTACCGTTGATCAAAAAGACAGTCGCGCCATTATCAAGCTATTAAAAGACGTAAAGGTGTGTAAAGGCAAAAAAGTCATCATTTTTCCAGAAGGCACCCGTTCACAATCTGGTAAAATTGAGCCCTTTGAGGCTGGTGCAAAGCTATTAGTTGAAAAGCTTAAACTAAAGGCGCAGCCAGTGGTCATTAAAAATATCTTAGATGTTTATAATGAATCAGATAAAACTGCCACCTCAGGCACTATTGAAATAGAAGCCTTGCCAGCCATTACCATTGCTGAAAATTGGTATGAGCTAACCCATCAACAAATGAATGATGTTTTAAAGTAGTAAGCTCCTTTATCGTTACTTTTGCTCCTTGTTACTACCTTTGTTTGGCTTTTCAACAATATGAAAAGCAGGTAAAGAAACGTGCCAATGAATAGCAGCCAAACGTAATGCCAATGCCGCAGAAATAGCGGTGGCTATGGCATGATTATCACTCCACCCTAACCAATGCAGTAACACAAATAAACTTCCCCCTAGCATTGCCGCCAGCGCATAAATCTCTTCACGTAAAATCATCGGAATAACATTGCAAAGCACATCTCTAATCATACCGCCGGCAATACCGGTAATAGTACCTAAAACAATAGCAACAGAGATTGGCATACCAAAGTAGAGCGCTTTTTGTGTACCTAAAACCGCAAATAATGCTAAGCCTAGCGCATCGGCAATCAGTAAAAATCGTTTAGGAATTCTTTTGGGTTTTCTAATCAGTAATATAGTCAGTGCAGCGGTCGCTAAAATAACATAGAGGTAATAAGGCTTGGCGACCCAAAATACTGTCGTTTGTAAAATAATATCACGAATAGTGCCACCACCTACCGCGGTCACTGACGCGAGCATTACCACACCAAAGGGATCAAGCTGATAACGTCCTGCCATCAGAGCCCCCGAAAGCGCAAAAACAATAATACCAAAAATGTCTAAGTAAAATAAAAATTCATTCATGGAAAGTCCAAGTAAATAGACACAATATACCAGTAGGTAAGATAGCTTTATTGAGAACTATATTAATAACTGTATTATAGGCTGTAATGGTAACGACGTGATAAAAATAAGTTATTAAACCGTAATTAATTGCCAGCCTAGCGCTAATAACGCCAGTAACAATAAGCTGCTATAAACAGCTAAATTAATCTTATGATTCGCTTTAATAATATCGCGTGCTTCAGGTTGTTTCCCCAGATCATTAAAAGCTGCTTTACGTAATTTTGTCTGCTGATATATCGCCACACCACCTAATCTTACCGTCAGTGAAAAAGCATGCACAGCAATAATAAAGTTATTATTTAACTTAAAAAAGTGACCGCGTGTTAATCGCCAAAATAATAAGCTACCTCTTCCAACGGTACTGAGCAATATTAATAACGCCATTAAACGGTTAGGTAGCCACTGGATAAGTTGGCTAAAAAGCTGACTATAAAAGCCAAAGTACTTATATTGCGTTAACTTAGTATTCCAACAGTAATGCATTTCTAGTATTAATCGATAACTCAGTGCCGCTAACGGCCCTAACGTAATAAACAAAAAGCCCACCGTATACACTTGTTGAACGGTACGTAGTAACTGCATTTCAATAGCTGCTTTACTTAAACCTACTTGTGACAGTTGCTCTGTTTCTCGCAGCATTAAAGGTTGAAGGGTTTGCTTCGCAAGGAAGTTCTGTTTAGCGACCAAAGCTTGGGCAATATCTTTATTTACTTGTGCTAAATTTAGGTTACCTAAAGAAAAATACAACAACAATCCTTGCCATAAATAATCAACAGCAACAAAGTCAGCAAATAACCATAAAATAATAATCAGGGGTACTAGCGTCACTAATAGTGCTAATAACCCTGCGATAGTTTGGTGCTGACTACTATTGTGCGCATTATTGACTTTATTCGCTAACTGTAAACAATAAAAGTTAAAATAACGTAACGGCTCATGTGCAACAAAGTGACTAACTAAAGATTTAATGATCAACACCACCATGAGAATTAACACATGGTAAGTAAAAGGCGTTAACTCGGCAAATACTGTCATTGATTATTCCTTTTGCTTTAAGGCTTACAGCTTATCCTATCGATTAAAGGTTTAGCGATGAATCTTACGCTGCACTAAGCGTTTTACCTTTAAGTTGCGTTAGCATATTCAACACTAATTGAGAGGAGTTAACTGCTGCCGTTTCTAAGTACTCTTCAAAAGTATGTGGCGATTCTTTACCCGCAATATCAGACAGTGAACGAATAACAACAAACGGTGTGTTAAGTTGTAAACAAGCTTGCGCTATCGCAGCACCTTCCATTTCAACGGCCGCCATTGTGGGAAAGTTAGCACGCGCTTTAGCAACATCTTCTGCTTTGGTCATAAAGGTATCGCCGGTGGTAATTAACCCTGTTACCGCAGTAATATGTTGCGTCGCTGTTTGACTTAATTGCTCTATACCTTTTTTAGCTGCTGCTACTAGGTCATCATGCGGTATAAATGCTGCAGGGTTCGCTGGTAATTGTCCTACTTCATAACCAAACGCGGTCAAATCAACATCGTGATAACGCACTTCTGAACTAACCACAATATCGCCCACTGTTAATGCGGGATCAAAACCACCGGCAGAGCCGGTATTAACAACATAATCAACCTGAAAACGGTCAATTAATATTGCCGTTGCTAGTGCCGCCGCAACTTTACCAATACCCGACTGCACAATCACAACATCACTACCGTCTAATTGACCTTGATGAAAGGTATAGCCGGCGTGTTCTGTACTAGTTGCCTCGGTTAATTTTGCTTTTAAAATGGCAACTTCTGGCTCCATTGCGCCAATAATTCCTGCTTTCATATGTTTTATTCCTAACTGTGTTTAATAAGGGTAATTACGTTGTGTTTGAGTTAGCTTGATTTGAGCTAATTTAACTCAGCTTAAGTGGCCAATTTAGGCTAACCTAGACAGCTTGTGTCTATTTATGCGTATTGCTCTAGACCATAAAAAATAAGGTGTTCCATAAATAGAATATTCTCTACCGTAAAACTATGCTGGCTTGTCTGCGCTAACAATAACTGAGTTAAGGCTTTACCATCACCACCGGTTAAAATAATACGGTCTACATCAACAATTTTTTTTGCTTGTACAATAGCTTGTTCAATCATACCTACCGTAGCTGCCCAACAGGCGTTGTTAACATTATCAGTAGTATTGGTACCAAAGGTTAAACTCGCTTGAGTTTTGCTTTGCGCATGTACTAAGGTGCTATTACTGACAATACTGGTAAATAATGCCTTTATACCTGCTAATATCCAACCACCTTGATGTTGACCATTACGGTTAAGTAAATCAACGGTGGTTGCGGTACCAGCATCTATAATTAAAATATTTTCATCGGGGTACAAAGAGATAGCCCCTAATAACGCCAGCCAACGATCAATACCTAAGGTTGTGGGTGTCTGATACGCTGAAATTAATGCGTTTTTTTTCTGTTCACTATGCACTTGTGTCAAACTAACATTGTGCTCAGTACACCAGGTAGCCAACTCATCCGTTAAGGCAGATTTAGCGACATTAGCGACGATTATTTTACTACATTGGCTAAAGTACTGATCAAAATAACTGACGGTAAAATCGTTATTATTTAACTGGGCGCTTGTTGAAAATCGTCCGTTTATAAGCTGAACATACTTGGTACGACTATTACCAATATCAATTAATAATATCATTGGTCTATCCTAAGGCTTACTTCACCGCCGTAAATCGGCTTAACTTGACCAGCAACTTCTAACAATAAAGCCCCTTGGTTATTCACACCTCGACAAATGCCGTGAGTAACTTTTTCACCAGTAATTAATTTAACCTTTTTATGTAAAAAAGCGTCATGGACATGCCACTGCGCTAACATTTGCTCTAAACCACTTTGTTGATATTGTTGTAAGCGTTGGCGTAAACATCGGATTAATTCTGCACTAAGAACATTTCTATCAATACTGACTTTGCTGTGTGATTGTAAATCAGTCCATTGTTGCTCAATGAGTTTCCCTGCTGTTACTGGCATATGCAAATTTAAACCAATACCAATAACACAGTGACTTGGCTCTAACGCCTGGCCTTCCAAATCAATTAAAATACCCGCGAGTTTTACGCCATCAAGATAAATATCATTTGGCCATTTCAATTGCACTTGCACATTGCTATGGGCTTTTATCGCGTCACTCACCGCTAATGCTGTCACTAAGCTTAAGCCCATTGCTGCTGATAAGCCTTGCTCTAGATGCCAGTACATTGATAAGTAAATTTGTGAGCCAAAAGGTGAAATCCACTGTCGACCTCGACGCCCTCGACCAGCACTTTGATATTCTGCTAAACACACCTGCCCTGATGTCACTTGATTAGGTAAACGCCGCATTAAATAATCATTAGTCGAGTCAATTAAGCTGTGTACTTCAATCAGAGGGCAATCACTTGCTTTCATCTGTTGATTTTGCTTTTGGCTTTCATCTACTAATAGACGGGTTATTTTTTCTTTGTCTAATAGATATAACGATTGCGCCAGCTTATAACCTTTACCGGTAACGCTGTAAATATCTAAGCCAATTTCAGTTAATGCTTTAATATGTTTAGCAATGGCTGCACGGCTAATACCTAATTGCTCGCCCAATAATTGTCCTGAAACAAATTCTCCTGAGGCCAGTGATTTAACTAAATGCTCTTTTACCGTTTTAGTCATTACTGTTATCTCCAATAGGATTTACATCAGGCAATAAAGAAAATGAACGCTCGCCTTGCTGAGTAACCATACGCACTTCTGGTGTTAGTAATACGGAAAACTTGTCTACTACTTGGCGCTGAATATATTTTGCTAAACTAATAATATCACTACCAAAATCACTACCGTAATTGACTAACACTAACGCTTGTTGCTGATGAACACCAACGGCTTCATGGCGAAAACCTTTTAAGCCAGTTTGTTCAATTAACCAGCCCGCAGCTAGTTTTACCTCACCGTTTGCTTGTGGGTAATGAGGTATTTTAGGGTATTGCTGCTGTAATTGAGCAAACACCTTTTGATTAACTAGTGGGTTTTTAAAAAAACTGCCGGCATTAGGTAATTGTTTAGGATCTGGCAGCTTACGGCTGCGTAAGGCAATAACTTGCGTCATCACTTCGAGCGCTGTGCTGTTTTGAGCTAACGTATCTAACCCTGCATAAGTAAGATTGGCTTGCCATGCTTTAGGAAAATTAAAGGTTACCTGAGTAATTAAGCCTTTGTTGTAATGCGCTTGCTTAAAGATACTATCACGATAGGCAAAACGACAGTCTTGCTTAGTAAGTGAGTGCAGTGTTTTACTGGCAAATTCATACCATTGAACTTGCTGACAAAAATCAGCAAACTCTACCCCGTAAGCCCCGATATTTTGTACCGGTGCTGCCCCGACACTTCCCGGAATTAACGCTAAATTTTCTAAACCATAAATGCCTTGCGCTAAACAAAAACACACCAGTTTATGCCAATTTTCAGCAGCGCCA
Source organism: Colwellia ponticola (assembly GCF_005885605.1). GTDB lineage: Bacteria > Pseudomonadota > Gammaproteobacteria > Enterobacterales > Alteromonadaceae > Colwellia > Colwellia ponticola. The sequence goes on from NZ_SZVP01000001.1 coordinate 699,600, forward strand.
ACTGTCACAACAAAGTGATCGTCTTGTTCATCAATATCAATACCGGTAAATTTTGGTTGAATAATAATGGGCGCTTGTGATTCAACAAATAAGGTATTACTACCTTCGCCAAGAATATAAAAACTGTCTGCATTATTGTCTGAGGTGTTGCTTGAGGTTTTGTCAGCAGTTAACTCAGGTAATTGCTGTAATTCAGCTAAGGTACTAGGAAAGTAAATGTGCGAGCAACTCGCCTTTATATTAAAGCTGTTACTGCTTTGTAAGGAGTAATTTCGGTTTGAGTGCATAGCCACGGGAATGAAAAATGAAAGAATCATTATTGTACTGAAAAATCAGCTGAACACCAATTATTCACGACTATTTACTTTAACGTTTGCTATTGCTTGTTTTATGCCTGCTCGGTGAGCCTAGTACCGAGAGGTCAATATTTTTGGTTTTTAATAGCTAAAATACAAAAGTTCTGAGATAAGCACATTCATCACTGAAAACACAAAGGCGTTTCGCGCTATGCAGACCAACTAAGTAAAGCGCTAGCCTAAAACCAGTTATTACCTAAGTGTCCAGTGAAGTGTCCTGTCTTAAATTATTGTCTTTACTCTGCTGTTTCTCTTGCGCTATGCCTGCTCGGTGAGCGCAGCCTCGGTCTTCTCGGTGGTTCACTAGTTTAGTTTTTTATTTTTACCGCTTTTATCTGCGCTATTTACTGACACCGTTTATTTATACTATTGATACTAAAGATTAAATACGTACCAACACGTCATTAAGCGGTAAACGAGATTTGGGTAGCTTAGCGTTAAAGTCTTCTTCAGGATGATGATAGCCTATCGCTAACGCAACATCACATTGATAGCCTGCAAGCTCTTCACTAAACTCTTTATTAACCAATTCAACATCAATTCCTTCCATTGGCGTTGAATCAATGTTGAGTCGAGCCAATACATGTAAAGTGTTACCTAACGCTAAATAGGTTTGTGCTTTAGTCCAGCTGCTGTTATCGCCTGTTTCACTGGTATTAAGCTCCGCAAATGAATAAACAGCAAAAGCGGCTTCTCTATTTTCTATCGGTGTCCGTTTATCTTTAATGCCTTGGTCAACTACCTTAGCGTAATCGTCACGAGTATATTTTGGGTTATGCGCAAAAAGAATCACTTGTGAACTATCAAAAACATGCTTTTTATTATATTCATGCATATGGGCGAAGGTATTACTTAAACGTGTTTTTGCTGCCTCACTTTCAACCACAATAAATTTCCATGGTTGTGAATTAATAGACGAAGCAGAAAGACGCATAGCTTCAAATAATATCGCTAAATCTGCCGGCGGTACTTTTCTGTTTGCATCATACTTTTTAACGGTATGACGACGCGTAAGTTCGTTAATAATAGGGTGATTCATGGTGATTCCATCAAGAAAATTAATATCACGCTAAGGTAATAGCTATAGCAATAATATTCAATGCCGCTAAGGTTATTTATTAACAATAGCGGCCAATTTATACCTGCTTGGTATGGCTAAATGGTATTATTGAAAAGTCTTACTTATTTACATCGACCACCACACGCCCAGTAACATCACCATTGAGTAACTGTTCAGCCACATCGATAGATTCTGCTAAGCTAATCACTTTAGCAATCGACTCCATTTCAGTTGCCGGTAAAATTTCTGCTAATTTTTTCCATGCTGCCACTCTATCTGCTCTTGGACGCATAACACTGTCAACACCCAATAAAGAAACACCTCGTAAAATAAAAGGAGCGACTGAAGCAGGTAAGTCCATGCCTTGTGCCAAACCACAAGCGGCTACAGCACCACCATATTGAATACTGGCACACACATTAGCTAGCGTATGGCTGCCAATAGAGTCGATTGCGCCAGCCCATCTTTCTTTCATTAGTGGTTTACCTGGTGCCGATAATTCTGCCCGGTCAATAATTTCTGTCGCACCTAAATCATATAAATAATCATGTTGGTCACTACTACCTGTTGAGGCAACAACGTCATAACCCATTAAAGAAAGGAGCTTAACGGCAAAACTACCAACACCACCAGTAGCACCGGTAACAAGAATTTTACCACTGGCTGGTGTAATGCCGTTTTTTTCTAATGCTAAAATACACAGCATAGCGGTATAACCGGCGGTGCCAATAGACATTGCCTGCAAGGGAGAAATAGCTGAAGGTAAAGGAATTAACCAGTCACTATTGACTTTCGCTTTTTGTGACAAGCCCCCTTTATGCTTTTCACCCACACCAAAACCGTTAAGCAGTACCTTATCGCCTACCTGAAATTCCTCACTTTCACTGTGTTCAACAACACCACAGAAATCTATGCCTGGTATCATAGGGAAGCTTCTGATGACTGGCGCTTTCCCCGTAATGGCTAAAGCATCTTTGTAATTAAGCGTGCTATAAAGGACTTTCACTAAGACATTACCTTCAGACAAGCTTTCATCTGGTAATTCTTTCACTGATGTGCGGTACCCGTTATCATCTTTATCTACCAGTAAACAGTTAAACATAGTAACCTCCAATATAGACTGATCGCCTATTAATGATTAAAAAAAGGGTAAAAAATTACTTTTTTAACCCTTGTACAAAATGATGGATAAAAATATCAATCGGTTGAGTTGATTGCACTAATTTACAGCGACTTACTGCCCCCTCCCAACCAATCCAAAAAAACTCTGCTAGCGATTGACACTCTTGCGGCGTCGCATTTGGACAACGTAACTTGAGGTAATCAGAGACCTTATCTTGCCAGCCAGACATTACTTGCATTAATTTATCGCGATAACTGTTTGGTAATGCGCTGACCTCTTGCTCTAAATTTCCCACTAAGCAGCCACGATTAAAGCTATATTTTTCGATACCTGTTTTAGCATCATCAACAAAATTTATTAGCCTTTGTTCAATTATTAACTGATCATTTTTTAAATGTAAATCAAGTTTACGGCAAAAGTAGCCGTCATAATCAGCGATTACCGCCAAGCCAAAGGCTTCTTTATTAGCAAAATAATAATAGAAAGATCCTTTAGGTACCGATACTTTTTTTAATATCTGATCTAAGCCTGATGAAGCAAAGCCAAATTGGGTAAAGTGCTCAACACCACTACGTATTAATTCAGTTTTAGTTTGCGAGGTATCACGACCTGTCTTGGTTGGTCTGCCTCTGCGTTTTATCATGTTATCTACTTTCATACCCCATATTAGACCGATCGTCTATTTAATTACAATCATTAATTCACACAAAAATAAAAAGGTTAATGCAAGCCATAAACATCTGTTAGTCAAATAGACTATTTAATTAGTTAATTTAACCAAAAAATTAAAAAATATAAAAGTACTCTTACTTTCACCTAATACTCCTATCATTAAACAATAATAAATATCCTTTAAATATTAACAACTTAATTAATTAACTCCTCTTGGCACAACACTTGTAATACTCAGTGTAAGTAAGACCATACTTACAAGAACATCAGAGCCAAACAGTCAATACAAACAACAGTTACAAAAAAGAAGGAATTTATCATGAGCACAATTAACGTTACTAAAAAAACCACTAGCACAATTAAAGAAGTAAGCCTTGCCCTAATACTTACCTGTTCTTTAATTGGTGTAACACTAAGTAGTACTGCTAATGCAGCACCAGTAAAAAGCATTGAGAGTTCAATAAGCGACTTTGTTATTGCCCAAGGTGAAAAGATGATTGCGGAGCTAAATAAAAAATTACAACAATCTATTGATAATCAAATAAGCAATTTTTCAGCTAATTTCTCATTGGATACGCAACCTGAGTGGATAACAGTCAATAAACAAGAGAAACAAGAGAAACAAAGTACAGTTGTAGAGCCTGAAATTAACGCCAATGAAATAAAGTCAGATAAAGAATAAATAAAGAGCAATAAAGTTAAGTACGGTAGCAGTACAAAAATAAACAAAACCAACATAATTAGGAGAAAACTCATGGGATTATTTAGCCGTTTTACCGATATTGTTAATGCAAACTTAAACAGCATGTTAGATAAAGCCGAACATCCAGAAAAAATGATTCGTTTGATCATTGGCGAAATGGAAGAAACCTTAATTGAAGTGCGATCAACCGCTGCCAAAAATATTGCCGAACAAAAAAACTTAGCCAGAAAAGTAAAAACGACTCACCAAGCCATAATAAATTGGCATAACAAAGCCGAACTTGCCTTAACTAAAAATCGTGAAGATTTAGCTAAATCAGCACTGGCAGAAAAACATAAATATCAAGCAGAGTTAACACAGCTAACGGATGATAATACTCAATTAACTGATTTGTTAGCTGCCATACAAGCAGATGCACAGCAATTGCAAGATAAATTAACAGAAGCCAAGCAGCGTCAAGGAATCTTAAGGTTTCGCCAACAATCGGCTGAAGTTAGGTTACAGTTGCGTGAAAAGGCCACCATTAATAATATTGATGAAGCCATAGCAAAGTTTGAGCGTTACCAACAGAAAATTGATCATTTAGAAGCACAAGTTGAGTCTTATGAGTTAACTGAGAACAGTAATTTAACTGACAATAAGAATTTATCAGCGCAAATAGCTGAACTTGATCAAAATGACAGTGTCGAAGCAGAATTAGCTGAAATGAAAAAAAATATTGTTAACGGTTAGCCGCTAACGATTAATGATCACTAGCCATTAGTAGCAAATAAACGTTAAAGCAACATGTAACGCGAAGGAGTTCCCATGAAGCACCACAGAGACTATTCAACGATCAATAATATTAAACGAGCATTATCTAAAGACATAAGGAATAAAAAGTTAACGGGTGTTTGTGCTGGTATTGCCAAGCATTATGACTTACCAAGATTGGCAGTGAGAGTTGCTGCTGTAGCGGCATTTATTATGCTACCTGTCGTTACCGGTGTTGCTTACGTAGTAGCAAGTATGTTGTTACCACGCAGCAAATATTATTAATTGCTATACCACTTTATATTTAACTTTCTATTCTACTAAGGCGAAACCTGATGAGTTTTTTAAAATCTTTAACATTGGCAATACTGGCAACCCTTTTCTTAACCTACGTTTTTGGTGTCGGTTTATTAGAGCTAATGAATGTTAATGTAATGATGGATGGTGAAGCTATTGAACCATTGAAAGCTATTGGAGTTTCCGCATTGGTGGTAGTAGTCTTAGTGGTTATTTCATTGGCGATTATATTAAGTGTTTTTGGCGGCTTAATTTTTATTGGCTTAATGTTATTAGGCAGTATCGCTATGCTGACGTTAGGCGTATTTTGGCCCATTATTTTAATAGCCATCGCAATATGGCTATTAAGTCGTCCTAAAAACACTAAACAGCCTGCTTAGTGTTTATGGCATTTTAGCTTATTATTTAAAAAATTTTGCCAAAATATTTTTACACGTTGGCGTGTTAACTAAGTGAGCAAATGCTTGGCTTTCGTCACTAATAGCCTCACTTAACGCAGCTTTATTACCTTGACGAATTAAGCGCCGACTGGTCATAACAGACTCAACAGGTAAGTTAGCGATGGCTTGGGCAACCTCGGCAGTAAGTGCTAATACTTCACTCGGCTGACATGTCTGATTAGTAATGCCATAGCTTAATGCTTCTTCTGCGTTAAACATTGTACCAAGTACCATTAATTCAAACGCTTTATTCGCGCCTACTTTTTGCGTTAATAACAAACTTGATCCCGCTTCAGGACATAAACCCAGTTGAGTAAACGGTAATTTAAATCGGCTATTATTGGCGGCAATGACCATGTCACAATGCAATAACAGTGTAGTGCCAATACCTACAGCAACGCCAGCGACACCAGCCACTAAGGGTTTAGTAAATTCTGACAGCACTTTGACAAATTTAAGGGCGACTAATTCATCATCGCCTGAACATTGCATAAAATCATGCAAGTCATTACCCGCACAAAAGCACGCGTCATTACCCTGAATAACCACACAGTGAATACTGTCGGTTTGCTCTGCATAAGCAAAATGCTGACAAAGCTGCTCGTACATGGCATTAGTTAACGCATTTTTTTTATCAATACGGTTCAAGGTAATAGTAAAAACACCTTGTTTTTCGGTCGTTAAAATCAAGTCACTCATTTATCACCCGTTTAGTTACACGATTGGCTCATGCCTCATGCTTGGTTACATGCTCAATTACCTACTAGCTACATAGGTTTATCAAAATAATTGGTATAAGATACAGTTAAACTCTAATATTTGTTAGCTAGGATGTATAGTCACAATGAAAAAAATTCACTATAGTAAATTTTTTATATTACCGAGCTTACTACTGAGCTTACTACTGAGCTTATGGTTTAGCGTACTCAATAATGCTTATGCTAGCAATAACATCGCCATTACCCATGGCTATGTCAAAGAAAGTATACCTGGCAGTGATATGACCGCCGCCTACATGACCATAACTAATAATAGCGCTAACCCCATAACGTTAGAAAAGATAACTAACACCAACGCTAGTCGCGTTGAAATGCACGAACACACGATGGCAGAGGGAATGATGCGTATGCGTGAAGTAGAGAACATCACCATAGCAGCTAACAGTAAGGTTGTGCTGCAACCATCAGGCTTACACCTGATGTTGTTTTCAGTAGAGCAGCCATTTATTGAAAATAGTATTGCGACCTTTACCTTATATTTCTCAAATAAAACAAAAATTAATATTCAATTACCTATTTATAAATATCATATAAAAGTACAATAGCAATAATGTCATCCTTGGAGTGCATATGAAAAATATTTTTACCACAAAATCAATAACCTGGTCTTTAATTAGCCTTTTTATTATTCTATATGGCGTTGGTGTATATTGGAGTAGTGAACCTGATTCTCTTAATATTCATGCGGAAGTAACACAAGCGGCTAAAGCCGACAATGTTGCCCCTGTTGTTGGCTACACCACCACAACGACTTTAATAAAAGTCAGCGAAGCCTTATTAAATAAGCCTGGGGGTTATTTATCAAATGATATTATACCTCCTTCACTCTTTTTAGATAATATGCCTGCGTGGGAATTTGGCGTGTTAGAAATGGTACGTGATATGGCGTTAGTGATGCGTAAAGATTTTAGTCGTTCGCAGTCGCAATCATTAGTGAACAAACACTTACAAGATGCACAACCACGCTTTAATATAGACAGTAAAAATTGGGCAATGCCTAGTGCTGAATCTGAATATAAACAAGCAATTAAGCAACTTTATGCTTATCGCTCTTCACTAGTTAGCACTAACAACAACCAAAAAGCACAATTTTATGCCCGTGCTGATAACTTACGCTCATACATTGAAGAAGTACAAAAACGTTTAGGCAGCTACTCACAACGCTTAAGCATGAGTGTCGGCCGTGAACAAGTTAATACTGATTTAGCAGGCGATAACAAAGCACAACAATCAAGCCAAGGTAATTCTCACATACAATTACAAACCAGCTGGTGGAAAATTGACGATGTTTTTTATGAAACCAGGGGCGCAACTTGGGCTTTACTGCAATTACTTAGAGCCATTGAAATAGATTTTGATAGCGTGTTAGCAGGCAAAAACGCCAAAATTAGTTTACAACAAATTATTCGTGAACTAGAAGCAAGTCAAGATCCGTTATGGAGCCCGATGATATTAAACGGCAGTGGCTTTGGTCTTGTTGCTAACCATTCATTAGTAATGGCTAATTACATTTCTCGCGCTAATGCGGCATTAATAGATTTAAATGAACTTTTAACGAAAGGATAACAACATGAAAAAAACGCTCTTGGCCGCTAGTGTAGCTGCATTAATGTGCGGCAGTGCGCAAGCAGACACTTTATTAGGCTTATATGTCGGTGGTCAAATTTGGTCTAACGAAGCCAGCGGTAGCTTCGGTGAAGGTCGTAATAACCAAACAGCTTTCGAATTTGATGATGAAAATCAAGGAAGTTTTTATGCTGCGTTAGAACACCCTATTCCATTAATTCCTAATATAAAAATAGCGTCAACAACGCTTGATACTATTGGCGGCACTACATTACCAGCGGGTTCATCATTTACCTTTAAAGGTCAAAGTTACGGTGCTGGCTCTACCCTAGCAACTACATTAGATGCTAGCTTTGTTGATTACACCTTTTATTATGAAGTGTTTGACAACGATTTATTGACCTTTGACTTTGGTTTAACTGCTCGTGATTTAGAGGCTTACGTAAAAGTTTCTGATGCAAATAACAGCAGTGATTTAGACGTTTCAGGCATTATTCCAATGGCTTACGTTTCAACCATTGTTGGCTTACCTTTTACCGGTTTTAACATATTCGCTGAAGCTAACTTTATTAGCTATGACTCACAAACAGTTTACGATGCACAAATTGGCGTAAGCTATGCCATTTTAGATAACTTAGCAGTAGATTTTGACGTGACCCTAGGTTACCGCACCGTTAAAATGGAATTAGATGATTTAGATAACTTCTACAGTGATTTAACTTATGACGGCTTCTTTGTTGGTGCTGTGGTTCATTTTTAATTACGCGTAAAATTGTAAAAAGCCGTGATTATTTAACTAGTCACGGCTTTTTTTACCTGCCTTTTTTAACAACGCAGTATAATAAACAAACTAGCAAGACCCCACCCTATTAATGCTATAATATCGGCTCTGATTGATTCAAGTATTTAAAAATATTTAGCTTACCGCTTCTTGAACCTCGCTTACGTCGCTTCAATTAACGTATTTTATAATTCCTTATTCTATTTTGGAATAAAAAATCGCTTTCTATTCCTTTTGATTTGTCTTGAATTTGTCTATTGTTCATTAATCAATTGTCACAGGTGAAATAGTTATGTTGCCAGAGCAGCGCTTATTAAATCAAAACACATCAATTCCAGCAAACAATAGTAGTGCCTTAGATGCTAATCAACTAGCTTCACTACAACAAACTGCTGCTGGACTTTCGTCATTGCAGCTTGCTTGGGCAAGTGGCTATTTAGCAGCAAAAAGTGAGCAAGGCCAACAGGCGCAAATCGCCCCTGTTGCTGCAGCTGTTGCCGCTAAAACCTTAACTATTTTATATGCCTCGCAAACGGGTAACGCTAAAGGCGTTGCTAGTAAGCTTGAACAAAGCGCGAAAGCTGCGGGCATTAACGTAACCCTTAAAAACATTGCTGACTACAAAGCAAAAGGCTTGAAAAATGAAAGCCATCTTTTAATTGTTGCCAGCACGAATGGTGAAGGCGAGCCACCAGATGACGCTATTGAATTTCATGAGTTTTTACTCGGCAAAAAAGCCCCTAAACTCCCTAACTTAAGTTATAGCGTATTAGCACTGGGTGATAGTAGTTATGAGTTTTTCTGTCAAACCGGTAAAGACTTTGACGAACGCTTAAAAGCACTAGGTGCTAAACAAGTTACGCCACGACTAGACTGTGATGTTGATTATGATAGCGAATGTCAAAGCTGGACGCTAAAAATTATTGAGTCGCTTAAAGACGAATTAACGCAAGCAGATAGCGCTGTAACCTCGGTCAGTTACCTTAGTGATTTACCTACAGCAGGTGCTGTAAGCCAATATTCAAAACAAAACCCGTACCCTGCAGAATTTTTATTAAGCCAGAAAATCACAGGGCGCGATTCAGCGAAAGATGTTCGTCACATTGAAATAGACCTTGGTGATTCAGGCTTAACTTACCAAGTAGGCGATGCACTAGGTATATGGTTTGAAAACGATGAAGCGCTTGTCACTAAGCTACTGACTGAACTTAATTTTTCAGGTGATGAAAAAGTTAGTTTAAAAGGTGCTAATGGCCCAGAAGAATTTACGTTAAAAGACGCATTAATTAGTCAATTAGAAATTACCCAAACCGCACCGTCATTTGTTGAATTTTGGGCTGAAAAGTCAAAAAACAGTCAATTAATTCACGTGGCGAGTGATAAAAACTCAGCACGTGAATTTGCAGGACTACATCAAATTATTGATGTAGTGAGCTTTGATAAAGCGGACATTGACGCACAAACTTTTGTTGATGCCTTACGCAAAATCACGCCTCGCTTGTATTCAATTGCCTCATCGCAAGCTGAAGTAGAAGAAGAAGTGCATTTAACCGTAGGTCTGGTTAGTTTTGAAGCAAATGGCGATACCCGCACTGGTGGCGCTTCTAGCTTCTTAGCAAACCGTTTAGCCGAAGGTGATAAAGTACGCGTATTTGTTGAGCATAATGACAACTTCCGCTTACCACAATCAGACGACACGCCAGTGATAATGATTGGCCCAGGTACAGGTGTTGCTCCGTTTAGAGCCTTTATGCAAGAACGTGAAGCACGCGAAGCGACCGGTGATAACTGGATGTTTTTTGGTGATCAAACCTTTACACAAGACTTTTTATACCAAGTTGAATGGCAAAACTATTTAAAATCAGGTTTGTTAACACGCATGGACGTAGCATTTTCGCGCGACCAAGCTGAAAAAGTTTATGTACAAGACCGATTAAAAGAACACGCTGGTGAAGTTTATTCTTGGTTAGAGCGCGGCGCACACCTTTATATTTGTGGTGATGCTAATCGCATGGCTAAAGATGTTCACCAAACCTTGCTAGACATCATACAAGATCACGGCAAATTGAGTTTAGAACAAGCAGAAGATTATTTAAAATCACTTAGATCTAATAAGCGTTACCAGAAGGATGTTTACTAATGAGCAGCAATTTCACTAAAGTAGAAAACCCTGTACTAATTGTTGAAGGTAAGCAGGCCGATAACGAACGTTTAAAAGCAGAAAGTGATTACCTACGCGGTACTATCAAAGATGATCTTAGAGATAGAATGACGGGTGGCTTTACTAGCGATAACTTTCAGTTGATTCGTACTCACGGCATGTACCAACAAGATGACCGCGACATTCGTGCTGAGCGTCAAAAGCAAAAGTTAGAACCATTACATAATGTTATGCTCAGAGCTCGCTTACCTGGTGGTATTATCAGCCCAACACAATGGTTAGCTATTGATAAATTTGCGGATGATTACACCTCGTACGGCAGCATTCGCTTAACCACTCGTCAAACCTTTCAGTTTCACGGCGTATTAAAGCCTAATATTAAGTTAATGCACCAAACCCTTAACAGTGTTGGTCTTGACTCTATTGCTACCGCTGGCGACGTTAACCGTAACGTACTATGTACCTCTAATCCGGTTGAATCTGCCTTACATCAAGAAGCTTATGAATGGGCGACTAAAATTAGTGAGCATTTATTGCCTAAAACCCGTGCTTATGCTGAAATTTGGTTAGATGAAGAGCGCGTAGAAACCACTGAAGATGAAGAAGTGGAGCCTATTTTAGGTAGTAATTACTTACCACGTAAGTTTAAAACGACCGTAGTGATCCCACCGAATAACGATATTGATGTTCATGCCAACGACTTAAACTTTGTTGCCATTAGTGAAGGCGGTCAATTAATTGGTTTTAACGTACTCGTTGGTGGTGGCTTAGCCATGACTCACGGTGATAACGCCACTTACCCACGTTGTGCTGATGACTTTGGTTTTATTGCCAAAGAACATACGCTAGCCATTGCTGCAGCCGTGGTAACAACACAACGTGATTGGGGTAACCGTGTAAACCGTAAAAATGCTAAAACTAAATATACTCTAGATAGAGTTGGCGTTGACACCTTCAAAGCCGAAGTAGAACGTCGCGCCGGTGTAGCGTTTAGCGACTCTCGTTCATATGAATTCACTCACCGTGGCGATAGCTTTGGTTGGGTTGAAGGCATTGATGGCAAACATCACTTAACGGTATTTATTGAAAATGGTCGCATACTTGATTTCGACAGTACTGGTGGTGTTAATAAAACCTTAAAAACTGGCATGCGTGAAATCGCTAAAATTCATCATGGTGATTTTCGCTTAACCGCAAACCAAAACCTGATTATTGCTGGTGTTGCCCAAGCAGACAAAGCAGCGATTGAACAGCTTGCCCGCCATCATGGTTTAATCAATGATGGCGTATCAAATCAACGTAAAAGTTCAATGGCTTGTGTGGCGTTTCCAACTTGTCCATTAGCCATGGCAGAAGCTGAGCGTTACTTACCTGGCTTAGTTGATGATGTAGAAGCGATTCTTGAAAAAAATGGCTTAAAAGATGACAGTATTATTTTACGCGTAACCGGTTGTCCAAACGGTTGTGGCCGTGCCATGCTTGCTGAAATTGGCTTAGTCGGTAAAGGCCCTGGTAAATACAACATGTACCTTGGTAGTGACTTAGCAGGCTCGCGCGTTCCTAAGCTTTACAAAGAAAATGTTGATGAAGCCGGTGTATTAAGTGAAATTGATACTTTAAGTGCCCGCTGGTCAGCTGAGCGTAACGACGGTGAAGCCTTTGGTGATTTTGTTATTCGTGCTGGTATTGTAGAACAGGTTATTGTTAGCTTTAGAGACTTTCACCATGCTTAATAGCGCAAAAAACCTTACAGAGATTGGCGCTAACAGTACCTTAGATCTCACTTTTCCTAACCCTTCGTTAGGTGAGTGGAATCTATCTCTGGAAAAACAAACTGCGCTTGCTCGCGCTGAGTGGGCAATGCAAAACTTGCCTGGCCAGTTTGTTTTATCCTCTAGTTTTGGTATTCAATCTGCAGTAATGCTGCATTTACTTACCCAAGTAGATAAAAATATTCCGGTATTAATAACCGATACCGGGCACTTGTTTCCTGAAACTTATCAGTTTATTGAACAACTAACAGATCGTTTAAACTTAAACTTAAAAGTGTATCAAGCAAAAGAAAGCGCTGCTTGGCAAATGGCCAAGTACGGTGAAGAATGGGCTTCAACAGATGAAGCATTGAAAGCCTACAATCGCCGCAATAAAGTCGAACCGCTAGAGCGTGGTTTAACTGAACTTGATGCCCACACTTGGTTCTCTGGCGTTCGTCGTCAACAATCAGAGCATCGCCAAGGTTTAGGCGTGGTTAGTACCTTACGTGGACGTTATAAAGTGCACCCAATTATTGATTGGAGCAACAAAGACGTTCACCAGTACTTAACTAAGCACAACTTACCTTATCACCCATTATGGGACGAAGGTTACGTATCGGTAGGTGATGTGCACAGCACACGCCCACTAACACTGGGTATGACCGAAGAAGAAACCCGCTTTGGTGGTGGTAACCGTGAATGTGGTTTGCATACTGATGGTGATGGTATTTAGTTTTTACTCAAAGATAGTCAATAATTAGATCGCCATAAAAAAGCTAAAAGAGAAAACTCTTTTAGCTTTTTTTGTGCCCAGTATTTGTCCTTATTTAAAAGCTTACGATAGGCTTGGAGCTCTATCTTTCTGCTTGACGTCGCGGTGGCGACAAATCATTTAAATTGGCTCTGACCCCCATTTTTTTAAGGGTTAAATTTTAGGCATAAAAAGTAATGTTAACTCTCTAGCCGATATATCTTTACACATAGAGGTGTTTTGCCCACACCATAATGGTGAAAAGGCATCAGAATCAAGTTTTTCGTTGTAACCACGTAACTGCGTCATTTCAATTGAAGCATACGGAAATGCCGGTGCAAATGAATTTATATAGCCTAACTCTGTCATTGCACGGTTTACGATTCCACGAGCTGGCCTACCTGAGAAAATATTCGTAAGTGCGGTATGTTCAGGTTTAGCTCTCTTTATTGCTAAACGGTGCAATCGAGAAGTTTTTGCCTCCGAACACAATAAATAGGCAGTACCGATTTGTACCGCATTAGCACCAAGTAATATAGCTGCTTTAACACCTCGACTATCACCAATACCACCTGCAGCAATAACCGGAATGTTAACCTTGTTGATGATTTGAGAAACTAGGGAAGACATACCTACTTGAGTAGATATATCCTCGGACAAAAACATCCCCCTATGTCCACCCGCTTCTAAACCTTGCGCAATGATCCCGTCAACACCATTAGATTCCAACCACATAGCCTCTTCAACTGTTGTTGCAGAAGAAACTATTTTTGTTCCCCACTCTTTTATACGTGCACACAGTTTTTTATTGGGAAGACCAAAATGAAAACTAATAAACTCTGGCTTAAACGGTTCAATAGCATCAGCAACATCATGATTAAACGGCGTTCTATTTGCACTATTAGGAAGACTTTCTACTTTCACACCTAGTTCAGCAAAATATGGTTTTAATTCATTTTGCCATTCCAACTGCTTATTTTCATCATAACTGGGCATTTCATGGCAGAAAAAATTAAGATTATAAGGTTTATTTGTAGCTTCTTTAATTAACTTAATTTCACTTACCATTTTTTCAATACTGAGCATACCACAGGGTAAAGAGCCTAAACCTCCAGCTTCACTCACGGCGATAGTCAAAGCACTATCTTGAACACCTGCCATTGGGGACTGAATAATAGGCAGTTCAGTTCCAAGTAAATCTTTAATATTTCCATTGTACATAAATATTTCCCTGTTATTTGCTGATGACTAATATATCCGATTCTTTTATGAGCAATTTTTATCTCCTAATAAAACTGCTATGTTCTGAAAAATAACTAAAAGTTAAAATAGTTGAAGTCATCCGTTTCAATCAATATATCTACTTTTCAAACATAGGATAATATGCAAAACTCAATCACTACAAGTGATTTAAAATGATACTTTGCATCTCCTTTTGAGATTTATGGTTAAGTATTATGTGGAACAAAGTAATGCAATTAAAATCGTTACAGCTATTTATGGATGTGGTTGATACTGGAAGCTTTGTGGCTGCTGCAGAACGCAGACATACTGTTCAATCAAACGTGACAGCTCACGTAAAAAAGCTTGAAGATGAATTGTGTACACAACTCATTCATCGAAAAGGTGGTACGCGTTTGACTACCGCTGGCAACACATTGGTGGATTATGCAAGACGAATGCTGAGAGAGCATGATGACGTGTTAAGACTTTTTCAAGGTAACGGCAATGCACCTAGTCTATTGCGGATTGGTGCTATGGAAACAACCACGGCAGTTCGCCTTATCAGACGTCAACTAACTTGTCCGGTCAGCGTCAATTAACTTGGCCGGTATTTGAATTTAGTTTCATTGCTTGTTTTTTACGGTAGCTTTCACCTTCG
>NZ_SZVP01000010.1 GCF_005885605.1 Colwellia ponticola
TTAAATTCTTTGGTATATTTTTTACGTTTTGCCATTTCTGTTCTCCAGTTAAGCTTATTATGTCTTAACTGGGGTAGTCGAATCCATTAAACCACGTCATGTTTTTAAGGTGTTTTTAAGGCTTTTTTAAGGCTTTTTTAAGGTTTTTTTAAGTATCATTAAGTATTTTTTAAGTATTTCTTGAGGTGCTTTTAATGGCGCTTTAAGTTAGCGGTAGACTACTATTCACTGTGAATACAAAGCCGCTGAATTCAGATATATGTTAACTTCTAATTATGGTTAACGCTTTTTATTATATAGGTATACACGCTTTATACGGACGTTTTAAGAGTCGCTATTTTTCTTTTTTAATAACAACATAGTCATTTCAATGAGATTGGTAGTTACTAAATAATTCTTAGTGGAGTATAAAATATGAAATCTTTTAACAAAAACATACTAGCAGTAAGTATTGCTTTAATACTTAGTTCCGCCGCTAACTTAGCATGGGCAGAAGGTGAAGGTGTTGATGCTGATAATTCATCAGCGGCAGCTAGTGAAAGTTCTAGCGCAAATACCAATAACTCAGATAATTCTGATAATAGTAATGATTTAGATGTTGGTATAGCAGATTCGGGTAATAACAGCTCAGATAATACCAATAATTCAGATAACAGCGACAGTTCAAATAATTCTGATAATTCGGATAATAGCAACGATCTAGCCATTTCAGACAATGGTAATGATATGTCTGATAATACCGACAACTCAGATAACAGCGACAGTTCAAATAATTCTGATAATTCGGATAATAGCAACGATCTAGCCATTTCAGACAATGGTAATGATATGTCTGATAATACTGATAACTCGAACAATAGCGACAACTCAGATAACAGCGACAGTTCAAATAATTCTGATAATTCGGATAATAGCAACGATCTAGCCATTTCAGACAATGGTAATGATATGTCTGATAATACTGATAACTCGAACAATAGCGACAACTCGGATAACAGCGATAGTTCAAACAATTCAGATAATTCAGATAATAGTAACGATCTTGCTGTTGCTGATAGTGGTAACGATAATTCGAACAATAGTGATAATTCAGATAATAGCGATAGTTCAAACAATTCAGATAACTCGGATAATAGCAATGATTTAGCTATTTCAGACAATGGTAATGATATGTCTGATAATACTGATAACTCGAACAATAGCGATAACTCAGATAACAGCGATAGTTCAAATAATTCCGATAACTCCGATAGCAGTAACGATCTTGCTATTGCTGATAGCGGTAATGATAACTCTGATAATTCCGATAATTCGAATAATAGCGATAACTCTGATAGCAGTAACGATCTTGCTATTGCTGATAGCGGCAATGATAACTCTGATAATACCGATAATTCGAACAATAGCGATAACTCGGATAATAGCGATAGTTCAAATAACTCAGATAACTCAGATAATAGTAATGCGCTAGCTATTTCAGATAATGGTAATGATATGTCTGATAATACCGATAATTCTGACAATAGTGATAGTTCAAATAATTCTGATAATTCAGATAATAGTATCGATTTAGCTGTTTCAGATAGCGGTAATGATAACTCAAACAACTCTGATAATAGTGATAACTCAAATAACTCTGATAATAGTATGGCTAAGGCAAGTGCCACGGGTTCTGCCGCTGCTAACAATGGAGGAGTAGCGAGCACTGATAACTCAGACAATAGTGATAATAGTAATAATAGTGACAACAGTTATGCCGATGCTAATCACCGCTCAGCTTCAGCTAATAATGGTAGTACCGCTAGTGTTGATAACAGCGATAACAGTGACAATAGCGATAATAGCGACAACAGCGACAACAGCGACAATAGTTCTGCATGGGCTGAAGGTTGGGGAACATCTGCAGCAAATAATGGTGGCACCGCAACTACAACCTATACCTATAGTGTTAACGAATCTGCATTAACGGGTACAGTAACTGATAATAGTGTTGCTTATAACTTTGATAATGCTTCTACAAAAACGTCTAGTAATAATATGACGGATACCTTTAACGGTACTGCAGGTATTAACCAAAATGTACAAAACCTTGGTAATAATGCATTAACGCAGCAACAGGTATCATTTCAAGGGAATGTTAATGTAAATCCATAATAGTAAAACAACATTAAGATTTACCTGAAATGAGGTTAAAAAGTTGCTGGCATTATTGTCAGCAACTTCCTATAAGGATAAAGGCTATGAAAAACCTATATCAGAGTATAAGTTTATTAATCTTGTTTATCTTGTTCATAATGAGTAGCACAACCTTTGCCGAAGATGTTTTTGTAGAAAATTCGATAGTTGGACTTTTACCGGTAGCACTTGGCGATTTAGATGGAGCCAGAGGCCTTGGTGGTGTTGTTGATGTGACTAACAATGCCGATTTAGCAGCCGTGTTAACCAATAATGATGCCAGCAATAGTGTTACGGGTTATAACATCATAGATCAAGGTTCGTTTAATGATGCTAGCGGTGTGTTTTCAATTATTCAAAATACGGGTAATAATGTCATCATTCAAGACTCGACTATCATTACCATTACAATATCGCCAGAGTAAGGTAACTGTTATGAGCAAAGTATTGACAATATTTTTAGCATTAGCACTACTATTAGTTACCCCAGTACATGCTAGTAGAGTCAACTTAGGAGGTGGTTTTAGCGGAGGAAATTTTTCAATAGGTGTTTCAAGTATTAAAGAGCAACGCTTTAAAACTATCTATAAGCAACAATACGACTTTAGCTGCGGTTCTGCTACATTGGCCAGTTTATTATCTTTTCACTATGATGATGTTATAGATGAGTTTAATGTATTTAAAGATATGTTTAGCAATGGTAATCAAGAAAAAATACAAAAGCATGGCTTCTCGTTATTAGATATGAAACATTACTTATCACGTCGAGGTTACCGTTCTAATGGTTTTAAAATCACGCTTAAGCAGTTAGCAAAAGCTGAAATTCCGGCAATAACTATTATTAATAATAAAGGTTATATGCACTTTGTTATTATTAAAGGTAGTGATGAAAAAGAAGTACTGGTTGGTGACCCTGCTATTGGAATTAAAGTTTATAGTAGAGCTGAATTTCAAAAAATGTGGAACAATCAAATTTTGTTTGTTATTCAAGATAAAAAAGATACAGCATCCAATCACTATCAAAGCCAAGAGGAGTGGAAGCTCCGAGTGAAAGCTCATTTAGGTCTCGCTGTAGATCATTCTAGTTTAGCGTTATTCGATATGTTTAAACCATCAGCAATTGATTTTTAATGGCAATTTTTTATGTTAACTAAAATATAGGTATTCACATGAATATAAACCTAACTATATCTTTAAAAAAATTATACATAATTATTTTACGAAGAATAGTAGTAACTTTTATCATAGTTAACTCAACTTTTGCTTCAGCAATTAACAACGATAATATAGCTTTTGAGCAATCATTAGCCATGGAAAAATGGCGAAAAGTACCAGATACTAAATTAGCGGGTTCACGCGGAGGGTTTCTTTTACCTAATGGCGTGATTATTGACATAAGTTTTGAAAAACGTATATTTAGAAATGGTGAAGAGACCTCAAGCGCTTATTTTCAAATACCTAATAACTTGAATTTAATCAAAAATGGACAATTAAATAACACTGAATTAGCGAAGAAATCATCTAATCAAATAGCTGACTCCTTATTTCACTCAATTATTCAAAATGATCTAGACAACCAAACACTACAAACTATCAATAATATCAATATCGATATTAAAAATTTAAATAATATCAATTTAACGCCAAGTAATAATCAGTTTTTCAATTTACACTCATTAAAAATATAAGGTAAGTTATCAATTCATCTTGTCTGACAGCTTACTTGTTTACTCATTAGCGCTATAGCGTATTGATAGCCTAGTAAACTTCTAACATAAAGAGTGCTTCGAACCTTTATTGTCGATGATAAGTAAGCAAAGACTCATCAAAAACCTATCAAATTAACTGTTGGCAAGGTAAACGTGAGTTTACTAGCAACAACCTCTGCACGTATTTTATAGCATTTCGTATAAAGCAGTCACCATTTAGAATAGCATAGGCGACATGTTATTAATAAGCCTCTGCTGAGCCAAACCTAACCTTAACACTTTCTAGCTATTGAGTAGTTTTGTACTCAATTAAAAATATCCTCTAGCTATTTCGCTGAATGAATTAATCAACGAGCTAGGTTTATGAAAATGTTTTCCCATATTTTTGATGTTTGTTGCAATAATAGTCGTGATAAGGCTAAAGTACTGTATTGGTAAAAGTAGTACTTTTGATCTAGTGCAAACCAAGTAGGCAGTTATCGCACAGTGAATTAAATTGAAAATAGTAAGCTAAAACATCATAGGTACCCTAAAGTTTAGCCGCATGTCTGGAGCATCATCAGTGACACCAATATTGAGTGATAAGTTAAAGTTAGTTTGTGCGGAATAATTAAAAGAATAACCAATAATGAATTGACCAATATCGAGTTCACTACCATTAATTTTAACGTTATCAATTTTAGATTTTAATACATGCTTATGTGAATAACTTAAACTGATAGCAGTGCGTTCATTTAACGATAACCCTAAACCAAAACTAAAGCCTAAACTATCACCAGGGTCAACAGTGCCTACTTCTTCATCTGTTTCAAAGTTATTACCATAACTTATGTTTCCAAAAAGTACACCAGGATCGGTTGGATAAATTGCTGTTAAACTTGGTTGAACGCTGTAGTATCCTGAGCCTGTTGGTAATTCAATAGGAAAAACAGTTCCAGGGGCAGATTCTACATACTCAACCTCAAATGGACTTGTACCTGTGGGTATAGTAGCAACAAGATTAAAGACATAGATGGCACCACCGCCCATACCAGAATTAAGTTGATAACGCGTAGAAAACTCAAGATCTCCAATATCACCACCGCTGGCGGTAAAAATTTCATCTTGGCTAGCGCCTATACTAATAGGTCGAGATCGTTGGCTATCATTACGCCCGATATAAGAAACTTTTAAATCGACTTCCCACCTATCAGTTAAACCGTATCGACTACCAATACTGCCTATAATAGTATGACGCTTTATTTCTCTTACATCGATTAAACCAACGACTAGCGCAGGCAGAAATGAATAGGCATCGAGAAATACACGGTTAGAATCGGTATATGAATAACCCAATCTAGGCTCTATTATTAAAGTTCCTGCTTTGGTAAGCACTCCGCTATTATTTGTGCTTAATTTAGGTATGGCAGAGACATCGATATGCGTAGGTTTTTTAGGGGGGGCTTTTCCTACAGGTTTATTAACAAGGTTCGACTTTTTATTTTTTTTAGCAGAGGTGTTTCTATTTTGGGGCGTATTTACTGTTTTGCTGTTTACGTCTTTAATCAAACGTTTTAAATTTTCAATTTCACGACCTTGTTCTGTTAGTATTTTTTTTTGTCGCTCGAGTTCAAGCTGATATTCTTTCTTAGTTGACTCAGATGGGAGAGTTATTTGCTGTGCGTGGCTGTAATGCGATGTCGTTGCCCCTAATGTTGCCATCAGTAAAAAGAGTTTATATTTTTTCACGCTACGGCAAGTTATATGACTATTGATTTTATTCATAAGCATCTCTTTTATGACAATATCTCAAGTATTTAAGGAAGTTATTAAGTATTGGCAGCTACCAACATAACGTGTAATAGAATTGTTGACTGGCAATTATATTGTTTAAGTTAAATATAAGCTTATATGGTAAACGTTGAAATGCAAACTAAAGTGCTAACTAATCATTATAATACCAAGTTGATTAAGTGCTTTTCCACTTAGCGAGCAGCGAGAATTAAATATCTTAAAGACAAGGTATTGGTTGAAATGCTTATTCAGAAAAATAAATACCGACACTCCCCAATATGTCACCTCCGTGTATCAGTCCAGTCAAAATCAGTCCAGTCAAAATAAATAACGGCGCATGTAAATCTTTACTTTATATTAGGTACTCGAACCTTGAGAGCTGGCTCGATGCGCACTAACATCGTTAAATTTATTTGATGTGGCATGAGTAAACCGAAAGAAATTAGTCTTGTTATAACATATCGAGCATCGTTCTGCGCTAGGAAGAAATTCAACTGGAGGAGATAACTAGCTTGAAAAACTCCAGTATAAGTACTAGCTAAAATGGGCACTTTACCTTACCATCTTTAATAAAATTAAAGGCAACATCGGTTGTCTTTTTTATATATTAAAAACGCCTTTGTTATTTAATTTCTCATGATAAGTTATTTTGTGTAAGTTATTTTATAAGGCTGTTTGATTATTATCATTTATAAGGATTTTCATGACCATAATGCAAAAGGTGCTGTGGTTAATTGCCAGTATTGGTAATTTTCTCGCAGGTTACTTCTATATGTATAGCCAAAGTTTCTTTAGCTTTATTTTACTATTCGTGACCTTAACCTATAGCATTATTGGCTTACATGACATTTTTTATAGTCGCCACGCGTTAAATCGTTTATATCCTGTAGTGGCTTATTTGCGTTATTTTTTGGAATCTTATCGCGTTGAAGTGCAACAATATTTTATTGCTAACGACACCGAAGAGTTGCCTTTTAACCGCGAACAACGTTCGTTAGTGTATCAACGTTCTAAAAATGAACGCGATACCATTGCTTTTGGTACCCAGCGTAATTTACTTGAAGAAAATTATTTAAGTCTATGGCATTCAATGGCTCCTACTCATGTAAAAGAGAGTGCTAAGCGAGTGGTTATTGGCAGTGAGCGCTGTCAGCAACCTTACTCGGCGTCTTATTTAAATATATCAGCAATGAGCTTTGGCTCGTTAAGTACTAACGCTATTGAAGCGCTTAATTTAGGCGCTAAAAAAGCCGGTTGTTATCATAATACCGGTGAAGGTGGTGCAAGCCCGTATCATTTAAAACATGGTGGCGATATTGTTTGGCAACTAGGCACGGGGCTTTTTGGTTGTCGTGATGAGCAAGGACGTTTTAATCCGAGTAGCTTCGAAGTAACTGCAAAGCTACCACAAGTAAAAATGATTGAAGTAAAATTAAGTCAAGGCGCTAAACCTGGTCATGGTGGTGTGTTGCCTAAAGAAAAAATTACCGATGAAATTGCTCGCATTAGACATATTCCCAAAGGAAAAGATTGTATTTCACCAGCCATTAACCCTGAGTGTACCTCACCGAAAGCATTATTAGCTTTTATCGAACAATTGAGGGTGTTAAGTGGCTTTAAACCTATTGGTTTTAAATTATGTGTTGGTAATCCTGCGGAGTTTTTAAGTCTGTGTAAAGCCATGCTAGAAACAGGTATTACCCCTGACTTTATTACGATAGATGGCGCTGAAGGAGGTACTGGTGCCGCCCCTATTGAGTTTAGTAATCGCTTAGGGGTAACCTGTTTAGAAGGAATCTATATTGTCAATAATGCGCTCATTGGGGTTGGGCTTAGAGACAAAATAAAGATAATTGCTGCGGGTAAAACAGCCTCAAGCTTTGATTTGTTAGCAAAAATTGCTGCTGGCGCCGATGTGGTCAATGCCGCAAGAACAATGATGATGGCTATTGGCTGTATTCAATCAAGGCATTGTAATACCAATCTTTGCCCAACAGGTATTGCCACGCAAGACCCTATTCGTTCAAAAGCGGTTAACATTGTTAATAAAAGTGAGCGAGTGAAAAACTTTCATCATAATACGTTAGCGAGCTTTTTTGAATTAGTGGGGAGTATGGGCTTAGATGATCCGACTAAACTAGTACCTCAAATGGTAAAGCGCCGTTCACCTTATGGCGTACAAATGTCTATGGGCAGTTTGGTTGCTCCTTTAGCTGCTAATGCGTTAGTTGAACCGTTACTTAATACATTAGATCTTGATGAAACGTGGCGACATTGGTGGGAAAAAAGTAGTGCAGAGCAGTTCTATGTAGATGATTTATTTATACTTAAATCACCAGAATTTCATCGAGCAAAAAAAAATTAATCAGTAAAATGTCGTAAAAGCCCATTAGATCAAATGATTTAATGGGCTTTGTTATTATTACGATGTAAGTCGCTATTACTTACTATTACTCTGCAATTAACTGTTTAACCGTATAGCTTGTGTCATCACTCCCTAGCTTTGTTTTTAGATAAGGCAGTATTTCTTTAAGTTGTGCCGTTAATTGCCAGGGCGGGTTAACAATAAATAGCCCTGTGCCGGTCATGCCATATTCATCGCTATCTTGCTCTAAACACAGTTCTACTTGTAGTAGATTTTTTACTTCGCTATGACTAAAGTCTCGCTCCATTGCCAACACTAATTCGCGTTTTACGACAGGATACCAAAGAATATAGGTACCGGTTGAGAATTTTGTATAGGCTTTGATGATTGTTTTGACCGCTTTTGTATAATCTTCTTTAAGCTCATAAGGTGGGTCAATAAGTACTACACCTCGACGACTTGGCGGTGGTAATAAGCCAAGTACCCCTTGGTAACCATCTGATTGTTTAACAAACACTTTACGCCAGCGCTGACAAAAATCAGTTAAGTGTTGGATATCTGTTGGATGTAATTCAAATAAATGACTACTGTCTTGACGACGAACAAACGCTTTAGCTATGCCTGGAGAGCCCGGATAAACCTCAAGCTCATTAGTTGCGTTATTATTTACGTTATCACTCGCTTCATTTACCTTAATAAGGTTAAGACTGCTAATCAAAGATAAGTAGGGCTCTAGTGATTCAGGCGCCGCAGCATCGTTAATAATTTTGGCGATACCGTTTTTATACTCACCTGTTTTTTGAGCATATTCATCAGCCAGTTGATACATACCAGCGCCAGAGTGACTGTCTATGTAACAAAACCCTTTTTCTTTACGGGTCATATAATCTAAAACCAGTGTTAAAACGCTGTGTTTTAGGACATCGGCAAAATTGCCAGCATGAAAAGCGTGACGATAACTAAGCAAGATAGTTCCTTAGAGGAAAGTAATAATAGAAAGGAATACGGCTATCAAAGTGTATTGATAGCCATTAAGTGATTTACATGTAGGTTACATGAAAACGTAAACGTAAACGTAAACGTAAACGTAAACTCACAGTCAAGTTAAGCTTTGCTAGCTAAGTACTCATCATAAGTACCGGCAAAATCAACATAACCGTCGCTGGTTAATTCAATAACACGTGTGGCAATGGTCGACACAAACTCTCGGTCGTGACTAACAAATAACAAGGTACCTTCGTACTGCTCTAATGCCATGTTTAATGATTCAATAGATTCCATATCCATGTGGTTAGTGGGTTCATCAAGTACTAATATATTTGGTTTTTGCATCATTAACTTACCAAATAACATACGTCCTTTTTCACCACCAGAGAGCACACTGACATTTTTCTTAATATCATCAGCTGAGAAAAGTAAACGTCCTAAGTAGCCACGAACCGCTTGCTCGTCATCAGTAGGTTGACGCCACTGGCTCATCCACTCAAACAAGTTCATATCATTTTCAAATTCATATTCATGATCTTGTGCATAATAACCGATATTAACATTGTCAGACCAAGTATACTCACCAGCGTCTTGTTGATAATTAACATCGCCCACTAACGTGCGTAATAGAGTGGTTTTACCAATACCATTTTCACCAATAATAGCAATGCGTTCACCGACTTCGACTAAGGCCGAAATATCTTTAAGTACTTGAGAGCCGTCAAAGCTTTTGTTAAGGTTTTCTATGACGAGAGCATTACGAAAGAGTTTTTTCTCTTGTTCAAAACGAATAAACGGGTTACTACGGCTAGAGGCTTTTACTTCATCTAACTGAATTTTATCTATACGTTTAGCGCGTGACGTGGCTTGTTTTGCTTTTGACGCATTAGCAGAAAAGCGTGCAACAAAGGCTTGTAGTTCACCTATTTGTGCTTTTTTCTTGGCATTATCAGATAATAAACGAGCTCTGGCTTGCGTTGCCGCTAACATGTATTCATCGTAATTACCGGGATAAACACGTAACTCACCGTAATCTAAATCGGCCATATGGGTGCAAACACTGTTAAGAAAATGTCTATCATGGGAAATGATAATCATGGTTGAGTTGCGTTCATTTAAGGTTTCTTCTAACCATTGAATGGTATGAATATCTAAGTTGTTGGTTGGTTCATCAAGTAATAAAATATCAGGGTCTGAGAACAACGCTTGAGCAAGTAATATACGTAATTTAAAGCCAGGGGCTATTTCACTCATTAAACCGTAATGTTGCTCAACAGCAATACCGACACCAATTAATAATTCGCCAGCACGACTCTCCGCACTGTAACCATCCATTTCGGCATACTGCGACTCTAAGTCACCTACTTTCATACCGTCGGCTTCAGTCATTTCAGGTAAAGCGTAAATACGGTCACGTTCTTCTTTTACCGCCCATAATTCGGTATGTCCCATGATCACGGTATCAATAACACTGTAATGTTCAAAAGCGAATTGGTCCTGGCGTAATTTACCTAAACGCTCACCCGTATCAAGATTAACGTTGCCAGAAGTTTGTTCTAAATCACCGCCTAATATTTTCATAAAGGTAGATTTACCACAACCATTGGCGCCGATTAAGCCGTAGCGGTTACCGCCACCAAACTTTTGTGAGATATTTTCAAACAATGGCTTGGCGCCAAATTGTTGAGTGATATTGTTAGCTGCTAGCATGATGAGTTCCGTCGAATGTTAAAATTTACTAAATTAAATAAGTCAGTACATTGACTGATATAGTTAATTTTTTAGTCTTTGACTAAGTAAGTGATAGAAAGTGATAGTTTAAAAAACAGTGATTTAATTTACTGGCTAAGTACTGACTCATTAATAACTTTAGCCCATTAAAGTGGTGACTGCTGATACAGCCTATATACATGCGCTAAATATAATAAATGCGCGCGATTATACACGAGACAAATACAATAGTTAATAGCGCTGTAAAGGCGCTACTATCTTATTATTAAGCAACAGATAAATGTTCAGTTGCTTATTGAATAAGTAGTAGCGCTTTATTTAGGCTATTTTACTTTTTGCCCGTCACTAAATTGATTATCAGAAAAACGGGTTAAGCCTTTTTTATGCGCAGGGGTATTCTTGGCTTTTCCTTGCCCGAATTTAGGTCTATTTTGACCTGGACTTGTTTTAAAGCCTTGAGCATTGTTTTTACCTTGCCTACCTTTTGTTGTTAATTGTTTTTCAGCGCGGGTTTCTTTAGGGACTAAGCACGTTGGCGCAGAGCCTATAAGTTTAGTTAAGCCCATTTTTGTTAACGCTTGACGAATTTGAGGCCAATTAACGGGGTCATGATAACGTAAAATAGCTTTATGTAAACGTCGTTGTATGGTGCCTTTAGGTACGGTAACTTTGCCAATATCTTTTGCTAAATTCTTACTGGTGATGTTACGCAAGGAATTAAGCTCGGTATGGTATAACGTCGTTGCATTCGCTAATGGTGAAGGATAAAAATTTTGTACCTGATCTAACTTAAAGTTATTGTCCTTTAGCCATAGAGCTAAGTTAACCATGTCTTTATCGGTTGTCCCTGGATGCGCAGAAATAAAGTAAGGGATTAAATACTGTTTTTTACCAGCAAGTATTGAATAATGATCAAACATTTCTTTGAATTTGTCATAACTGCCCATCCCTGGCTTCATCATATTGTCGAGTGGCCCTTGCTCAGTATGCTCAGGGGCAATTTTTAAATAACCACCCACATGATGAGTTGCTAACTCTTGTATATACTCTGGATGTTCAATGGCTAAGTCGTAACGAACGCCAGAGGCAATTAATATTTTTTTAATGCCTTTAACTTTACGTGCTTTACGATACAGTTCTATGGTTGGCGTATGGTCGGTATCTAAGTGACCACAAATCGTTGGCCAAACACAAGAAGGCTTTCTACAGGTTGCTTCAGCTTTTTCACTTTTACAGTTAAGCTGATACATATTAGCAGTAGGACCACCTAAGTCTGATATAACACCTGTAAAACCCGGGACCTTTAATTTTATATCTTCAATTTCATTAATAATTGATTCATGAGATCGCGATTGAATAATACGACCTTCATGTTCAGTAATTGAACAAAAAGTACAGCCACCAAAACAGCCGCGCATAATATTAATTGACGTTTTGATCATATCGTAAGCAGGAATTTTTGCCTTACCGTAGCTAGGGTGGGGCACACGCTGATATTCAAGACCAAATACACCATCCATTTCTTGTGTTGATAATGGTTTAGCCGGTGGGTTTAACCAAATAAGGCGTGTACCGTGGCTTTGTACCAGAGGCTTAGCAGACGTAGGATTAACTTCTTGATGAAAAATACGCGAAGCATGGGCATAAAGCACTTTATTGTCTCGTACTTGCTCAAACGTCGGTAAATTTATATAAGTGGTTTCCCAAGGCTTAGCTTTGTTTTCCCATGATTTATTGCGATAGTCAGCAATCTCAATAGGTTGTGCTGTTTTAGTGATGTCGTTATTTAACGCTGCTTGCTCTGTTTTTGCTTCATTATCACTACAGCTTTCTGGAGTTATCTCTTCATAAGGGCTATAAATAGGATCAATTTTGCCTGGTCGGTCGATATCTCGTGAATCAATGCCTTTCCAACCGGGTAATGCTTGATTCGTTAAGAAAGCACTACCTCTAACGTCAGTAATACTTTTAATGTCATCACCTCGGGCGATGCGATGAGCAATCTCAACTAAAGGACGTTCGGCATTACCAAAAATTAATAAATCGGCTTTTGAGTCAAACAGTACTGAGCGACGTACTTTATCTGACCAATAATCATAATGAGCAATACGGCGTAAACTTGCTTCTATGCCACCAATAATGACAGGCACGCCTTTATAGGCTTCTTTACAACGCTGAGTATAAGCAGTTACCGCGCGATCGGGGCGTTTGCCACCTTCATCATTAGGTGTGTACGCATCGTCATGGCGCATGCGTCGCTCAGCGGTGTAGCGGTTGATCATAGAATCCATGTTACCGGCGGTCACACCAAAAAATAAATTGGGTTTGCCTAATTCCATAAACGCATCTTTTGAGCGCCATTCTGGCTGAGCAATAATACCAACACGAAAGCCTTGCGCTTCTAACATTCGACCGATAATAGCCATACCGAAACTGGGATGATCAATATAGGCATCACCGGTGACAATAATAATGTCGCAACTATCCCAACCAAGGATGTCCATTTCTTTGCGAGACATAGGCAAAAAAGGTGCGGTGCCGTAGCACTCTGCCCAGTATTTTGGATAATCAAATAATCCCGGTTGTTTTTGTGAAATTATTTGTTTTTTTACTGAAGCCATATCACCATTCTCATTGAGAGTTAACTCATATTAAATTACTACGTTGCTAAACACTGATAATTGCAACATGGTTAAACCTCTGCATTATCAAATCGCACTATCAAATTAAAGCACCGTTAAGTAACAGCACTATTAGAAATATTGTACCGCTAATAGCGGGCGCGAAATTATAGCAGAAATATAGTGTTAATCCCAACTGGTTGTGTTTGTTTTTTATACGTCAAGTATTAGATCAAAGCAAAACAAGGGTTGAATCTTAGCTAAAAAAATAGTGATACAAAAAAAACGTAGTGCTGTTAACAATACGGTTTGTAGGAATATATACAGTTTATTATTTATGTAATCTGTTGAACTTAAGTTAGACAAGATAAGCGGGGCGCCGTTTTTTAATGAATGTTTGCATCATTAACAAGTGATTGTTTTTTCATGGTATTTTTAAGTAGCACACAGCGCGTCTCTCCTAAACGTGCGCAGTCATTGAGCGCGATAATTTCATCAGTATCAAAAGAGGCATTTGATAGAATTACGGCGGAACAATTACCGCGGCGTAAAACATTTTTAATATGTTCAATATCTAAATGCGCAGAGTTAATATCTGTTAAGTTATTGGTTTTATTTTTACCTTTAAAGCTCACACAAAGTACTTTTGAAACATCAACGCCATGGCTTTGTGCTAATTGCTCTAATGAAGACTCTTCTGGGTTAATAAATAATAACCATTTTTTATCTTGGTTATATTGCTGGCAGATAGTGACGTAATGTGAAGATAATTCTTGATGGTTTGCAACACTAGTTAATTTTAACCAAACCTGCTCTGTTATTTTGTTGTTAATGGTATTGATTGTGAACATAGTATTGCCCTGTGTTAGGTGGTAATAAAGATACTGTATAAATGAACAGTATCTCTTATTTGGTGGTTATTCAAGCATTATTTATGTTTTTTGGCGATAATCTCTTGTATGTTTACTGCAAAACATACACTGAAGACGTAATTATAATGTCTGTAGTGACAAGCTAAGTAGAGTAGTTGGGGAGCTTAGAGAGTTAGACCTATAGCTAAAAAATAGGCACTAAAAAGTGCAGATCACATGAGTTAGCTAACAGTGGAGAAAAAAGTAGTGAGTTTACAAGAGAATTTAGGGGACTAATAAAATGAGCATGGGGGATACTCACTTTATTTTATTGTATTTTCATATCTTATGGGTTTTATTTAGTTTCTAGCGTTAACAATTGTGCTTCAAATTGTTCCTCGCCATCTTTTATTTGATAGAGTTTAACCAGTAAATAGTTTAATTCAGGCGCAAACCAAGCATAGGTAATACGTTTTTTCTCGATGACTTCTCGTTTTAAACGTATAGTGTTGACCAAGCCAAAGGGTAGTGTAAGTGTCTCGGTATCGTCATATTGATATTGATAATCTTTAATAGAACCGCTAGTACTAATAACGGGGTAAATAAATTGTTTTTGTTCAGGGTTGGTAATTAAATCTAAACGGTTTTGTAAATGGTAACTCAGTTTATCGAATAGACCATCAGTAAAGTCGAGTGTTATTTTTTTATCTTTTTTCAGATCAAGGGCCGTTTTTTCAGTCAAGTTATACTGCCATTGGTAACGCTTATCACGACCTGTTCCCTCACGCTCATAATCATATTGCCATGGTGTAACTTTATTATTGTCTATTGAGACAATAGCGGTTTCACTGCGTTTATCAGAAAAAATGAGCCAACTTATATCTGTTTCATAATGATACTTTACTTTATTATTTTCTAGGTAGGTTAATTCTCTGATGGCAGTGCCAACAGGATCTGATTTATGCAGTAAGGTATAAGTCGCTCGATAAGCCGGTATTAAAGGCGTAGAAGTTATTTTTTCTGGTGGCGTTACTGAGGAGCTTGGTAGCTGTGCTTGGCTAGGAAAAATAAAAAGAGCGGCTGAAAGTGCAGTAACAACACTAAGTAATAAAGAGGTAATTCGCATAATAAATAAAAATCCAAAAGCTAATGAGTAGATTATACTAACAGCTTCTGGATTTTTAACAGTAAAAAAGTGTTTAACGTTCTGCTAATTATTTAGTTATTCGTCGTTTGCGTAACCTGATGCAGGTAATATGTTGTGGTCTAGCACAGCATTGTCACCTTGCATTGTGAGTCTTTTTTGGGCAAACCACTTAACGACTAACGGATAAATTCGATGTTCTTGTTCGTGCACACGAGCAGCTAAATCATCAACATTATCACCCTCAAACACTGGCACCTTGGCTTGTAAAATTACCGGACCGCCATCAAGCTCTTCGGTGACAAAGTGAACACTAACGCCGTGTTCAGTATCGCCTGCATCAATAGCACGTTGATGGGTATTTAAGCCTTGGTATTTAGGTAGTAAAGACGGATGAATATTAAGTAACTTCCCTTGGTAATGTTGCACAAAACCGGGTGTTAAAATACGCATAAAACCAGCTAACACGATAATATCAGCAGTAAAACTATCAATTTTTTGGATCAATGCTTGATCGTAATCTTCACGATTTTCAAAATTTTGATGGGACAGCGCCACGGCTTCAATACCCGCATCTTTAGCGCGGGTTAAGCCATAAGCATCGACTTTATTAGAAATAACTGCAACCACTTCTGCAGGGTAATTTTTGTTAGTACAAGCATCAATAATCGCTTGTAGATTAGTGCCTCCACCAGAGATTAATACTACTATTCGGCTCGACATATGCTGCTAATTTCCTACTATTTTCATTTATTAGTGCTAGCGGTAAGCTAACTAAAAGGGGCTATTGATACCAGTGTTAATAATTAACTGCTATCAATAGCCCCTTTTTAAAATATTTGTGTTATTAAAGTAAACCGTTAACTATTAGGCAAAAACAACCGGCTCTTCGCCGTCGGCTTTATCAGCTATTTCGCCAATATGCCAAGCTTTTTCGCCATGCGCTGTTAATATTTCGATACTTTCTTCAACTTTATCAGCTGGTACAACAATAACCATACCAACACCACAGTTAAAGGTACGGTACATTTCATGTGTGGTAATGTTGCCGTTTTCTTGTAACCAGTTGAAAATACTTGGCCATGCCCAGCTATCACCATTAATGACTGCTTGGGCAGTTTCAGGTAATACACGTGGAATATTTTCCCAGAAACCACCACCAGTGATATGAGAAAGAGCATGAACATCAACGCTTTTAAGCAGTTCAAGTACCGACTTAACGTAGATTTTAGTTGGCTCCATTAAATGGTCAGCAATTTTCTTACCGTCAAGTAATTCATTGGTATCAGTGCTATTCACTTCTAATACTTTACGAATTAATGAGAAACCATTTGAATGAGGACCTGACGCGCCTAGGGCAATAAGTTGATCGCCCGCAGCAACATGAGTACCGTCAATTAAACGAGACTTTTCTGCGACACCAACACAAAAACCAGCAATATCGTAATCGCCTTTATGGTACATACCTGGCATTTCAGCAGTTTCACCACCAACAAGCGCACAACCTGCTTGAATACACCCTTGTGCAATACCTTCAACGACTGATGAAGCAACAGCAACATCAAGTTTGGCGGTTGCGTAGTAATCAAGGAAGAATAAAGGCTCAGCGCCTTGAACGATTAAATCGTTAACACACATAGCAACTAAATCGATACCAACAGTATCGTGTTTAGCTAAATCAATCGCTAAACGTAACTTAGTACCAACACCATCGGTGCCAGCAACTAATACAGGCTCTTTATAGCCGGTAGGTAATTGACAAACCGAACCGAAACCACCTAAACCACCCATAACCTCTGGGCGTGTAGTGCGTTTAACCGCACCTTTAATGTTTTCAACAAGGGCATTACCAGCATCAATATCAACACCAGCATCTTTATAGCTTAACGACTGTTTTTGTTCGCTCACGGGGAAACCTCAGAATTTACCGACAGTATTTTATGGGCATTATTCTAACAGCGCAAAGGTCCATACTCAAGATATGAAACAGTATCTTAGCTTGTTTTATTTTATTACGGTATTTCAACAGGATTTATTGATTTTTTCAGGTGTTACTTGCTGGTGATGTGGTAATATAAAAGATATAAAATCAGAGAGTTTTTGAAAGTTTTAATCGCTATGCTTAGATTTCCCCTTATATATTTTCCACTTGTCTCAATAATACTGTCATTTTCTTTCTTTATTAGTAAGGTAGCGGCACTTGAAGTAGATGGCTTATACCAAGCTAATGTAGTCGTTGACTCACAAGATAAAGAACAGCGTGAACACGCTATAGAAAAAGCACTGGCAGCTGTATTTTTAAAAGTGGGCGGTAAGCACAGTAGCTTAACTCACCAGGTACTACAAACAGCACAAAAAAATGCCAGTCGTTACGTTAGCCAGTATCGTTATCAACGTAATGATGGGCAGCTAAGCTTGATAGTCATGTTTAACGAAGACCAAGTAAATGAGTTGTTTAAAGCAGCTGACCTAGCCTTATGGGGCAGTTTACGCCCGCAGGTTCTTTTATGGTTAATTGATGAGCAAGGTACAACGCGCTCTATAGTATCCGCGGATGCAGACTCAATAATCCCATTAAATATCCATGATTTTTCTGTGCAGCGTGGTTTGCCTATTACCATGCCATTAATGGATTTAATCGATAATGAGCAGGTAGTGCTAACTGATTTTTGGCATTATTCACACGAGCATGTGCAACAAGCCTCATTACGTTACCTTGCCGATATGGTTGTCGTGATGAGAGTGTCAGATTCTAGCTTAGTGCTTGATAAGCACCTATCAGAAAATTTAACTACAGACATAACCACAGGTATAAATACAGAGAACTTAGCCTCACAAGGTTCAATTCCTGATAGCCGAACGGTATCAAACAATAGTTCTTGTGATTTGTTATGCCAACAACAAGCTAATATGCCTAAAGTGCTTGATTGGAGAGTATATATGCAAGGTGCTTTGTACACTCAGCAATATCAGGGGGTTGATAAAATGAGTTTAATCACTCAAGGCTTAGCTGATATTACCGAGCTGATTTACCAATCTTACGCGTTATCAACAGCGGCGGAAAATAATTTTATTATTGAAGTACAAAATATTACCTCATTAAAAAGTGATACTGCGGTTGCTAACTTCCTTATCAATTTATCGGCGGTTAAGACGGTTACGTTAACGCGTGTGCAAGGCGATATTCGTCATTTTAAATTAGAGTTAATTGGTTCAAAGGCTTCACTTATCGCGTCTTTAAAACTTAATAACAAGTTAACGCAAAAAATTGAAACGCCAATTGATAGCCAAAGTACTCAACACAATTACCTTGATAATATGGTTATTAATACCGAAGCGACAGGCGGTTTTAATAACCGCAGTCAAGCAATGAAGGTCATTATTCTTGGTGATGATAATACCGCAGCAAAAAATGCAGCGGCTCCAGTGGCGAATGAGATTATTGATAGTACTGCACAGGAGCAGCAATCATTGACGGAACTTGACGCCGGTTATGATACGTATACTGACGAAGAACAAGAACAAGAACAAGAACAAGAACAAGCACAAGAACAAGAACAAGAACAAGTGATACCACAAACGATTATCCCTAATATTCCTGTTTTTTATTGGGAGCAAGGATGAAGCAAGTCGCTCAACTTACTTTGAAGGTACAATTACCTGATGATGAAACATTCGACAGTTATAAAAGTGAAGCGAACTTAAGTATTGTAAGTCAGCTCAAATTATATATTGAGCAACAACAAGAATCCCCTCACGGGTTTTACTTATTTGGTTTAACTAGCGCTGGTAAATCACACTTATTACATGCAAGCAGCAGTTATGCTGCGCAATTAGGAAAATCTTCTGTGTGCTTATCATGTGCAGAGTTGAAGCAACTTCCAGTAGCCGTTCTCGATGGCTTAGAGAATATCGATTTAATTTGTTTAGATGATATTCATTTAATTGCTGGCGACAATCAATGGGAACAAGCCATCTTTGATTTATATAATCGCGTACTTGAACACAATAAATATTTATTAATTTCAGGTAACGAGAGTGTGCAACAACTTGGTATTAGCTTACCTGATCTTGTTTCAAGGCTTTCATGGGGGTTAACTGAGCAAGTTAAGCCCCTTGATGATGAAGAGAAAATAACGGCATTACAGTATCGTGCAACACAACGTGGTTTGATCTTATCAGATGAAGTGGTTAAATTTTTACTTAACCGCTTAAGTCGTGATATGGGGAGTTTAACTAAATCATTGGATGTCTTAGATAAAGCATCAATTCAAGAACAAAGAAAAATTACTATTCCTTTTATTAAGGAAGTGCTTAGTCTGCAATAGTTAATGCTATCTCAGTTAACTGTATAGCGATAATAATGGATTTTACGGGTGAATATAATAACGCGACTCAACTAAAGTCGCGTTTTTTCTCTCTGTTTCTCACTACTTTATTGATGAAATAGCAATGCGTTATTTTTTTTCTGCCTGGTCTTCTTTCTTTTTTCTAATGCTTAAACCAAGCTCCTGCCCACGAAATTTAGCGTAATAGGTGGCACCAAAAAACATAGTGCTAGCAAAAAACAATTCTAACAACGCCCATAATCTGTCTGCTGGCAATACCCAAAGGGTTGTTAAGCTATGTAAAAAATAAATTAAGACAATAAAGTTAGACCAAGCATAGGTAAAAGGGTTGCCTTGTAGCATTCCCTTTAAAGGGAATAACAAGGGTAAGGTGAACATAATCAATGCCGTAGGAATGCTTAAACTTTCACTTGGACTGAGCACGATTAGCCATAACGGCATGAAGATGAGTAAAGCGAAGTACCCCGTTAAGGCGATTCTTTTGTAGGTACTTGTTGAAAATCTTTGTTTATTCATTGGTCTGCTTAATAGTATTGGAAGGTAAGTGGCGCTTATTCGATTAAAAAAAGCTTAGAACATTTTCAGGAGGCCTACCAATAATGGCTTTGCTGCCATTAGAGACAATAGGACGTTCAATTAATTTTGGTGTATTGGCCATAGCATTAAAAAGCGTATCATCAGTAGCACCTTTTAAATTTTGTTCAGTAAATTCTGCTTCTTTAACGCGCATCATCTTCAATGCAGAGCAGCTAAGTTGTACTGATAACTGTTTTATTTCATCAACAGAGAGTGGCGTTTTTAGGTACTCTACAATGGTAACCTCTTGATTATTTTGTTGTGCTTGCTCTTCAAGTAACGCTAACGTTTGACGACTTTTAGAACATCTTGGATTGTGATAGATAGTGAACATTGTTTTTCCTTGGCTAATTTAATCGAATAGTTATTTTTAGTAGCAATATTAGGCCACTATATTGAGCAATGATACCGTATAGTACTATAACCGCTTTAAACGGTTTTCTTGCTCTTGTAATTGTAAAATACGCGCTTTGACTCTTTTCTGCATTAACGGTTGTTCTTCAAGAAAGTTATAGCTGGTTTGTAACTCATCTATCGCTTTGGGATATGCGCCTAGTAAAGCCAGTGCTTCAGCTTTGGTCATGTGCATTAATCCTATTTTATCCTGAGAGCGATATAGCGTTGTTAATATATCATAAGCAATAAAGTTACTGGGGTTGACTAATAAGAAATCTTGTAATATTTGAACAGCAAGATCATAGTCTTTATTGGCAAGTAATGCATTAGCATAATTTAAACTCACCACTTGATTATTCGGCATAAACAAGTTGAGTTGTTTAAGCATGTTAATTGCTTTGTTGGTTTGGTTATTAGCGATATAGGTATCGGTTAACGCATCAACATAAAATAAATTATTAGCATCACTTTGCGCTAAACTCTCCAGTAGTTTTATTGCTTCATTGACTTGCTTATTTTCAAAGTAAGCCAAGGCTAAACCATATTTTGCAGCAGCTTCAAGCGCATAACTTTTTTGCTTTAATTGCTGAGTAAAAAAGCTAATGTTTGATCTAGCATCGCCTTGATAGCGTGCTTTTAAGCGAGCTTTAGTCAGTTCAAAGCTTAAGCTCGGTGGCAAAGGTCTAACCGGATAGTTTAGTGCACGTTGGCGAGCTTCAGCAATACGCGATTCTGGTAATGGATGGGTAAGCAACATTGCTGGCGGCTTGCTAGCATAACGATATTTTGCAGACATTTTACTAAAAAAACTGGCGGCGCCTTGTGGATTAAAATCACTACTGGCTAGTAAGGCAATACCCACGCTATCGGCTTCTTTTTCATTACCACGCGTATAGTTAATACTTGCTTGTTGTGTCGCGGCCATACTTGCACTAAGCGCGGCCATACCTACTGTAGGATTAACTAAGGTAAGTAATATACTCGAGAGCATTGCCGCCATGGTTAAACTTTGTGTTTGACTTTGCGACTCAAGGCGGCGGGCTAAATGGCGCTGGGTAACGTGTGAAATTTCATGAGCAATAACAGAGGCTAATTCACTTTCTGTGTCAGCGGTGGTGATTAAACCACTGTGGATACCCACATGACCACCAAAAAAGGCAAAGGCGTTTAACTCATTATTATTGATAATAAAAAATTCAAAAGCATAATTAACGCCTTGAGCATTTTTGACTAAGGTATTACCTAAGTGATTGATGTATTCAATCAAAACAGGGTCTTGAATGATGGGTTGTGAGCCACGTAATTGACGCATCATCGCTTGACCAATTTGTAACTCTTTATCGGTTGATAATATGCTGTAACCTGAAATTCCGATGTCTGGTAACTTATTTTTATTGGCAGCGTTATCAAGAGCACCTGCATTAAAACTAGTGATGGTAGCAATACCTAACACTAGTGCTAAGGCAGTGAACATTGGTTTTGGGTTAAACAATATGACATCCTAGGAACAAAGTTGTAGCTAATTTAAGCGTGATAGCAATAAAGATACATGATTGTTAGCTGTCCATGTTAAGAATATCACCGTTTTTTCTCGCAATCTCTTGATAAAATTCAGCAAGGTTATAACCTCTGACCGTTATAATCTCAAAAGATTCGCTTAATATTCCAATTAATTTTTCAACTTTGTAATGGGCATACTTTAACAGCGCTATATCGGCGTCATCACCACTTTGGAAACAGTAAATAGCGAAGGCAATAAAACTATTAATACGAAACAGTATCTGCATTTTTTCAGGTAACCAATTATTAAAAGGACAATTACCTTGGCTAATCATATGTGGCGTTACTGCTTGACCATCAATCGCTGGGTAACAATGTAAAGCGTAACCTATGTCGTTAAACTCGTGGCGCAATATAATTTGTGGTTTTTTATTTACTCTAAGACTACCATCAGTATTTTTATCTGCGCCTAATAACGTTAAGTTCCAAGTGTTTGGGTTTAATATTTGTTTATATGCACTATCAAAACCGTGCGTCAGTATGCCATCTAAATCACCTAGTGAAGAAGATATCATATGATAAATAGCGGAAACATCGCCCCAATTAATTTTCTTTTTATACGCATTAATTTCTTTTAAATTAGCGTTTTGGCTTAATGTCGTCATTTAATTCTCGCTAAGTATTCAATAAATCAGTTCGATTGGTCTAAGTTGGTTTTAGTCATATTTCTATATAACATTTATACGTATAAAAACCGATGTTGCTCAAGTATAGTTCTGTTGTGAAATAGCGGTTCATTACCGCTTAAACCCAATACTTTACATGGTAACGGTTATAGAGGTACGTTATGATAACTCGAATATGCACAATTGATTAATTGTCGCAAATTAGAGAGTCAAACTAAAGAGTTGTTTACGTTTTTTATGATTTATAAATATGATGGTAAAGGACAAAAATGTCCTGTGCCTTTAGTTAATTTACGCTTTTTGCTGAAGAAAATGCATCAAGGTGATCAATGTATTATTTTAATTGATGATATTGGCTCCATAAACGATATTCCCAAATTATTAGATAAATATAATTACTGTTATCAGGCACAAACCATTGATGATGGTGCTGTGGAGATACAGATTGAAGCGCCTTCAGCAAAAACTAATGCAAAAGTTAACGCAAAATTTTAAGAATAGGTAATTATGTTTAAGTTATTTAAAGATTGGTATACGCGTAAGTTTTCTGATCCGCACGCAGTTACTCTCGTTGTTATTTTAACCTGTATAGCGTTGTTTATTGCTTTTTTTAGTAGTTTATTAATGCCAGTCTTTGTCGCCATAGCGCTGGCTTTTTTGTTAGACTTACCTGTTAATAAACTTAGACAACACTCAATATCACGCTTAAGTGCTACAATAGTGGTGGTGGCTACTTTTCTCGGTTTTTCGTTATTAGCGGTGTTAGGGTTAATGCCCATTATTTGGAAACAAAGTAGTAACTTACTACAAGAAGTTCCTCATATGATCAGTCAAGGACAAGACTACTTATTAACGTTGCCAGAAAAGTATCCTGACTTTGTTGATGTTACCCAAATTAAAACCTTTATTGCTATGGTTAATAATAATTTACTTGAGTGGGGACAAGTCGCCTTAAAAGCATCACTCAATTCTATTTCAGATATTGTCGCGCTGATGGTTTATTTAATTCTGGTGCCGTTAATGGTGTTTTTCTTTTTAAAAGACAAAACTGAGCTAATGAACAACATTACGCATTTTTTACCAAAAGAGCGCAGAATGGCCATTAAAGTAAGCCAAGAAATGAACCAACAAATTTTGAATTATATCCGTGGTAAAGTGATTGAAATCATCATTGTTGGTACCTCTACCACCATCGCCTTTATGTTACTTGACTTACAATATTCATTACTACTCGGGGTATTAGTTGGCTTATCAGTACTTGTGCCTTATGTGGGTGCTACTGTGGTGACTATTCCCGTGTTGTTAGTGGCTCTTTTTCAGTTTGGGTTAAGCAGTGAATTTGGCTACGTTATGCTCGCTTATGGCATAATTCAAGCTATTGATGGCAACGTGATTGTGCCATTACTTTTTTCAGAGGCCGTTAATTTACATCCAGTTATCATTATTATCGCGGTAATATTTTTTGGTGGTTTATGGGGTTTTTGGGGGGTATTTTTTGCTATTCCGTTAGCCACATTGGTCAAAGCCGTGATCAATGCTTGGCCTTCAATACCTGAGTTAGATTCAGAAAATAAAAGTGAAGCACAGGTTTAATCATTAAAA
This sequence comes from Colwellia ponticola, assembly GCF_005885605.1. Lineage (GTDB taxonomy): Bacteria > Pseudomonadota > Gammaproteobacteria > Enterobacterales > Alteromonadaceae > Colwellia > Colwellia ponticola. The sequence goes on from NZ_SZVP01000010.1 coordinate 24,466, forward strand.
AACCTAAGCGATATTATTTCGCTTAGGTTTTTTATTAGTTCAATTATGGGTTAAGTTATATTACTGAAATACTATTGATCCAACTCATTTAATACAGCTAAAACAACCTCGTGATGATTTTTGGTTTTAAACTTATTGAACACATGTTCAATGTTACCCTTTTCATCAATAAGGAAACTTGTGCGAACAACACCCATATTTTCTTTACCCATGAATTTTTTCAATTGCCAAACATGGTACTTTTCACAAACACTGTGATCTTCATCAGCAAGTAGTGTGAAGTTAAGCTCTTGCTTATTAATAAAATTAGTTAACTTTTTGGGGGTGTCAGGGCTTATACCTAATACAACTACATTATGAGCATCTAATTCAGCTTTAGTGTCACGTAGCCCTTGAGCTTGTACTGTACAACCCGGTGTGCTTGCACGAGGGTAAAAATAAAGTAGTGCTTTTTTCCCTTTTAGCTCAGATAAAGTTACAGGGATACTGTCTTGATCTAAGAGGGTAAAGTCAGGAGCTATTTGACCTACTTCGATTGCCATCATGTTATTCCTTTTGATTTATTAGGTGTTTAAATAGGTATTGAAAAATTTATGCTTACTTGTTTCTTTTGTGACGTATGCCGTATAGCTTACCTCTGAACTATTTTGAATGCTCAACAATGTTAATGTTAGAGATGTTAAATCATTCTGTCTAGGGTAAACAATAAAGCAGGAGATAGCATGTTGCCATTATAATAAATTAGTCGTCGCCTTTTTGATACAACCTTGTACGCCAGTTTGCTGACATAATTCCAAGAAATCACGCTCTAGCTGGTCAAAACTAATTTTTTCGGTTAAAGCAAATAATATATTGGCACTCATATGGTTGTTTTTAGGGTCTATGGCTGACTTTAACGAGGAAATGTCTATTTTACGTGTAGCAAAAAAAGCAGTCATTGATTTTAAAATGCCGGGTTGGTCTATACCAGAATACTCTGCTTGATAATGCTTTACTAAGTCAAACGTTCTGTGACCAGAGGTTCGCTTCATCATGGTGATTAAGTCTAAACTATGCGCTAGTTTAGGCAGTCTTGCTTCAATTTTATTTATCGCTCTACTATCACCAGTCAATAACATGATAAAAGAAAATTCAGAGCCAAACAGCGCCATTCTGCTGTCTAATATATTACATTCGCATTCACTTGCTAATTTAGTTAATTCACTAACACAACCTGTTCGGTCTGATCCCATCGCTGTTAGCACTAAATATTGTGGCATGTATTGCGCCTATGTTGTTAAGAAAGCGGCATTGTAACTGATCACAATTAAAGTTGGAATCATCTTACATTTTTGTGGTCATATCACTTGTGTTTGTAAAAACAGCCAAGTACCATGAGCGCAGTATTAGCCCTGTCTTAATGTCACTTTTCTTTTAGTCGTTTTATAGTCGCTTTTAATAGTTTTAGTCTTTTTTTAGTAGGTTAGTTGGGTGGTCAATATTTATAACCCAAGCCACAGGAGTTTTAATGAGTTGTAGAGCATTTTATTTATCACTGTTAGCCTTGTCACTAACCGCCTGTAGTGCTGGTAATAATAAACAAGCGCAAGGCAGTTTTGATTATCAATATAAACCAGAAACTAACGATTTGGTGATCCCCGAAAATTTAAATAAACCCAAACAAGCCAATGATTTTTTTATTACCGATAAGATAAATAATCAAGGACCCGTGGGGGAGGACATGGATATCCGTGCACCGTCATTGGTTATGCCTATTGCTGCTTCTTCGCGTGTTGTTAATGAATCTAATATTGCTATTATTTGGTTTGATAAAGTATTAGAAGATAAAGAGCTATTACCCTTTATTGAAAATGTTGTGAAAGCGCAATTAGTAGAAGATAATGTGTCTTATCACTACATTGAAGAAGATATTGAAACGACTTTAAGTAAAGTCACTGAAGGTACGACTAGTTTAAAAGATACCACTATTAAGCGAGCAGGCATTAAAACGGCCATTATAGAATCAGACTGGTATCATAATGAAGTGGATGCGGGTTGGATTTTTACTGAGATTCAATCGTCTAAAAGTTTACGTTTTCGCTATCAATTATTAGCTAAAGCGCACGGGCGTAGTGTCTCATTACGTGTATCATTAGTTGATTTTTTGCAAACCGATGAAAAAGGTGGCAGTAAAACTATGGATCCTATTGACAAACAGCGTGCTGAAAAAGCCATGCTCAATGAGTTAATAGCCGCCGTTGATTATAATTATCGTGTTCAACAACGCGCTGACCGCTTAAAACGTGCTAATCAACAATTAGTTACCATTGGTAAAAATACGGCAGAAGAAGAAGCCTATATCATTGAGATGGGCTTAGATTCCTTATGGAGTAATATGCCACTGTTCTTTGAAAAGCATGGTTTTACTATTACCGACTTGAACGAAGATAAAAAGATTTACTATGTTGAGTTTGTTAAACCTGAAATTAGTATGTGGGATAGTATTTGGGGTGATAACGTACCCGTTATTGATGTTAGTGACGCACATTACCAGTTTGTTTTAGCGCCAGTTGATGATACAACTACCTCGGTGTCTATTTATAACGCAGACGGTGAACCATTAACTTTTGAAACATTAGAGCGAATATTCCCTGTTGTTGAAAAAGGATTATCGTTTAGAGATATATTCTAAAGAGCTACTTTGCTGTGCAAGCTAGCAGACATAAAAAAACTCCATTTATTGGAGTTTTTTTATGTCTTTTTTTAGGCTTTATTTATAGTTAATCGTTAAAAGTAACTTAGTAAGTATTGATTTAATTCGTTATTTACTTTGATATTTTGTTTTTTCGATAGACTGCATTTTATGAGCACTTCGATTACTTCTTGGAAGTGTTTCTGTGCGGTCGTTTAAACTTTTTTCGCGCATTTTCTGTGTTGAGCTCTTTTTGAGTATGCTCAAGTCGCCTATGACAACAAAGACTATTATTATTACGATAACAATAGCTAACCAATTTTCCATTTAAGTGCCTTATGCTTGATGAGGGAGTTTATTTTGGCAGTATAACATTTGTTGGTGCGACACAAACATTATTAATATAGCGCTTTGCTATGTCCGCTATGTTTTCAATAATCACTTGCTTGCCTAATATGTCACTGTTTTTTAGCGCTTGTGCTAATGAATCAATATCGAAAGCTTGTTGGTACTGTTTTGCAAGCGGTAGGTAAGATAAATGCCAAGGCTCTTTAGCGACTCCCCCTTGAAAAATGGCATAAGGGAAATAAAAGCCAAAATGGTGGGCATGTTGCTTAAGCCAAGTTGACAAAAGCGCTAATGGTCCTTGCTCATGATATTCCCAGGGTTCAAGTTGTAATTGATAGTTTTTGGGTAATATATTTGGCGCATAAACATCAATATCACACCCCCAGTGATGACGGCTGGCGCCTGGTAATGCAGAGTAAAGTAAAATACTGTGCACTAGCTCCAGTGGTGATAAGTGTTTAGGCTCAATGATTTCACCATTACTATTTTTAATCGGAGTCTTACCTGAAAATTTGTTATTCCATAAGAGTAATTGTCGGTCAAATGAACGAAAGCCACTGGCAATGGTGAGCTCAATATTTTCTGTTTTAGCGGCATCTACCATAGCGGTAAAGTCAGCTTTCATATGTTGATGAATGGCAACTCGTTCTGATAAGTAACAAAGGTGTTCTTCGGTTTGTCCTAGCAACTGGCCTGAATTTATTTGAGTGCTATATTGCATTGTAATAAAACCTTTATAGCTAAGGGAGTATTATTAACGACGTAGGGAGATAAGTAGTCATAATCATGATAAAACTGTGCTTTAGGTACCCTCTTTACAGAGCAGTACCTAAAGCAAGCAATTACCCACCCACTTTGTGAGCATAAAGTTTGAAAGGTTCATCTTGCTTTGGCAAAGGTAAATGTTCAACTACCGCACCTTGGCTGCCAAAATCTTGTTTCATGCGAGCATAACCATCTGCTGTTGAATAACCAAAAGGGCCTCCAATTTCATCATCAGCACAAAAAATTACCCGCTCAACCCCTGCATTGACCATAGCCGCCATACACATTGGGCAAGGTTTACCACTGGCGTATATAACACTGCCTGGATGAGAGCCTCGACCTTGCTCACGACTGGCTATGCGCAGTGCTTGTATTTCAGCGTGAGCTGTTGGGTCGTGATCAATATGGGCTTGATTCATAGCCTCGGCAATCACTTTACCATCTAGAACCATAACAGCGCCGAACGGTTCTCCGCCTAGCGTTACACTTTCTTTAGCCAGTTCAAGGGCTCGTTTCATCAAGCTTTCATCGTTCATCGTTTATTCCTTTATAATGCAGGGTATTGCAACTTTCTCGAGGTAGTGTGCAATAACAGTTGTTAAGTTATTCCCCTATTTTTATTTACTTAAGTTGTCGTGTTGACAGTAAAAATAGGGACTAGCTAACGGTGTTTATTATCTTTTGCTGTGACTTTACCAAGCTGCCCTTTTAAATGGCTTGATAGCTTTAAATACATCTTAGCAAATAACACCCTAATAAAACGCTATCTTCAGGTTTTCTCTGGGCACAATACATTTATTAAACAATGATAATAAATATCTACGAGTTGCTCTAAGTCGCGACAAGAAACAGATTCATTAACTTGATGAATAGTGGCGTTACAGGGGCCAAGTTCAATGACTTGGGCGCCTGTTGGTGCAATAAATCGACCATCTGATGTACCACCTGAAGTAGACAGCTGTGTTTCTTTCCCCGTCACAGTTAAAATGGCTTGGCTAACAGCGGTTAAAAAACCGGGCTTTGAATCAACAGGCTCAATTTTAGTGTGCTCAGTAATAAAGGGCTTACCGTTAAATGTCCACTTAATACTGTAATCAAGCTGATGTTTATCAAGAATTGACTCCACTTGCTCAACAATCATCTGATCGGTTAATTCAGTGCTATAACGTAAATTAAATAACGCCTTAATATGACCAGGGACAACATTGGTGGCACCAGTACCCGCATTAAGATTTGATAATTGAAAGGTAGTCGCAGGAAAATAATCATTACCATTATCCCAGGTGACCTGGCTTAATTCTGTTAACGCAGGCATTGCTAAATGAATAGGATTTTTAACATGCTCAGGATAGGCAACATGGCCTTGCTTACCCTTAATATCGACTTCTGCTGAGATAGAGCCGCGTCGACCATTTTTTACTATATCACCAACGGTATGAGTGCTTGAAGGCTCACCTACTATGCAATAAGTTATTTTTTCATTACGCGCTTCTAAGGTATCAATAACTTTAGTCGTACCGTTGATAAATGGGCCTTCTTCATCACTTGTTATTAAATAAGTAATCGCGCCTTGATGGTCAGGGTGATTTTGCACAAAACGCTCTGTCGCCACTATCATTGCAGCCAAGCTCCCTTTCATATCTGCAGCGCCACGGCCATATAACATGCCATCAATAATGGTTGGTTCAAAGGGCGGTGTATGCCATAACTCAAGGTTACCCGCAGGTACTACATCAGTATGACCAGCAAAACAAAAAACAATATCCTCTTGTTTATTGCTTTTACTGCCGTTGCGCCGTGACCACAGGTTAGTGGTGTCAGCAAATATCATACTTTCATTGGTAAACCCGATTTTTGCTAACCGTTGTGCCATGAGCTTTTGACAACCTGCATCTTCGGGCGTAACAGAGGCTCTAGCCATTAATGCTATGGCTAGCTCGATAACTGCGCTTTGACTTTTTTTTTCTGTTTGGCTCACAAGGACTACCTTTGCTTATGTTGTAATATTGCGCTAACACGCTGTTAATATTGTAATGTTATTAATTTTTTGCAGAGAAAATAGCTTGATATTGTTCAGCTTTAAACCCCAAATGTAGTTCTCCATCTAATGGCAGCAATGGTCTTTTAAGTAGGGTAGGTTGCTCAAGTACGGCGGTAAACATCACTTCATCAGTTAAGTTGTTTTTTACTGCTTCAGGTAGGTTTCTAAAGGTTGTACTGCGCTTGTTTAACAATAATGACCAATCACTTTGATTAACAAATTGTGTTAGTAACTCAGCGGTTAACGGCTGTTTTTTAAAGTCGTAAAGTTGATAAGCTATGTTATTTGCTTCAAGCCATTTAGTTGCTTTTCTAACGGTGTCGCAATTTTTTATGCCGTATAAGGTGATCATATTTAAAAGCTCCTGTGTAAATGTTGATTGTTATCTTGGGCGTTAACAGTGATTATTTTTTGAAGTCAAGTTAGTCATCATTGCGCCACTACTTATGACTATATTATCAGATGTTAATTGTGATTATTAGTCAAGAGTGGCTTGCCGTAAGTTAACTTTAACCTTTGCGAGTTTTCTCATTCTAATTGGACATTATTAATCAGAGTTGTTTGAAAATACAGTTAATCAGAGCTAAATCATGTAAAGTCGTTGTTTACAAGTGTTTTATCTACTTTTTAACGTAAATAAGGACTAGTTATCTTTAGTTTTTCTATCCACAAAACCTGTGGATAGAATTGTGGGTAATGCGTAGTTAACTGACTTTGCCTTTGAAATATAAGGGTAATTTTGTTAGTACGTTTTTTGTCTAGCTAGCGTTTAAAGAAGGTGTCGTGGGATAAGTGATTAAAATGCACAGTTGACACGTTTTAGCGAGAAAAATAATCTTAAAGAGCGATAGAACTTGTTAAAAACTTAATTTTATGAGTTTTAACATGTTCTATCGGCTTTTTATTTACATACTTGCCTGTATTGCTGTTAAGGCGATGGTATAAACAATATCATCGACTAAGGCACCACGAGATAAGTCATTTACCGGTTTATTCATCCCTTGCAACATCGGTCCTATGCTAACTAAATCAGCAGAACGCTGTACTGCTTTATACGTGGTGTTACCGGTATTTAAATCAGGAAAAATAAATACCGTTGCTTTACCAGCTACTGGGCTATTAGGTGCTTTTTTCTTTGCGACATTTTCCATAATTGCGGCATCATACTGCAGTGGACCATCAATAATTAGATCAGGTCGTCTTGCTTTGGCAATTTCAGTCGCTTTAACGACTTTTTCAACATCAGCGCCGTGGCCTGAACTCCCCGTGCTGTAGCTGATCATGGCGACGCGTGGTTCAATATCAAATGCGCGAGCTGAGTCTGCTGATTGAATGGCAATATCGGCAAGCTGTTCGGCGTTAGGTTCAGGGTTAATCGCGCAATCACCGTAAACAAGTACTTGATCAGGCAACAACATAAAGAATACTGATGATACTAAAGCGCTATCAGGAGCTGTTTTAATTAACTGCAAAGCAGGTCTAATAGTATTTGCTGTGGTATTTATTGCGCCAGAAACAAGGCCATCGACCTGACCTAGCTGTAACATCATGGTGGCTAGCACTACATTATCTTGTAAACTCTCTAAAGCAATAACATCGGTTAACCCTTTACTTTTACGCAGCTCCACCATAGGCCCCACGTAATTCTCTCTAATGACATCGGGATCTGTTATTAGCAAGTTATCAGGTAATTCAATGCCTTGATTTTCAGCAATTTGTAGTATTTCTTCTTTATTACCTATTAGTTGACACCTAGCTATTTTGCGCTCGCAGCAAATTGCTGCAGCTTTAATAGTACGGATGTCTGTGCCTTCAGGTAAGACTATTAATTTATTAGCTTTACGCGCCAGTTCAGTTAATTTATGTCTAAAAGCGGGCGGTGATAATAGGTTATAGGTATTATTTTTAGAGGTAAGACTTTCAAGCCAATCAGTACTTAAGTTATCAGCAATATATTGTTTTACTTTATCTTGGCGTTGGATGTCGTCTTGAGGTATTTCAGGATTATAGTTCATTATATGGCGCGATGTTTGCCATGTATCAGATTGCACGGATAAAACAGGTAGACCAGCGTCCAGTGCTTGTTTACATAAATCTAAAACTTGCGCTGATGGCTCAAAACCATTAGTTAAAATTAACCCGCCTAATTTTGTCCCGTTTAACGCCGATAAGCAGGTCGCGATAATAATATCAGTGCGATCTCCAGGAGTAACGATAAGACGGCCAGGCACTAAGTAACTCATTAGGTTTGCTACGGTTCTCGCACAAAAGCTGACGCTTCTAAAACGACGATGCGCCATGTCCCCAGCATTAATTATGGTTGCTTCAAGGTAATTGCTAATATCACAAACACGCGGCGCGATAAGATCTATTTCCCACATTACCGTGCCAAGTAGCTCAAAGTGCCTTCCTTTGAAAATGTCTAAATCGACCCAGCTTTTTAAGTTAAAATCGCTGCCTATTTCTTCTTCTTTAGGTAACAACCCATATTCGTCTTGATCAGGACAGTTTAGTTTGTTGATAATACAGCCAATAAGGTGTTTGTTTTTTATGCCACCGTAGGTTTCTGCACTGACTTCAAGGCGATCTTCAAATTCACCTGCACTGTCATTACCTGGGCTCGCTACTAAAACAATATCTGCGCTAAGCGCTTGTGCAACATCGCGGTTAATTCGACCTGCGTAGGGTTGTCTTGGTGTGGGTACTAAACCTTCGATAATGATAACGTCATGATCTGCTTTAAAGGCGTTAAAATTAGCTACAATTTCTTCTAACACAACATTGTGTAGACCATCGCCCATTTTTTCTTCAACATAACTTAGTGATACACTGCTGCTATTTTGAGATAAACGAATGGCATCAATGGTTTTATTTTTCTTGGCTAAACTATTACGTGACGGCTGACTAATGGGTTTGAAGTGACCTACTTTAATGCCCTTTTGCTGACAAGCATGCAATAAGCCTAATGAGACACTGGTTAAGCCGACACCTGAGCCTACAGGGATTAACATAATTCTATGAGGCATAACTTAACTCCTATGTATTTGTCTTAATATGCGCATTACTGTACTACTTTACTGAGTAATTGCGCTGATTGCTCTGCAATGACCCACTCTTCATTAGTGGCTATTACCCAACAAGCTCTTGCATTGTTTTTAGCAATATTACCGGAAACGCCAAAGCGAGTTAGTTGATTTTTTTCTTCATCTAAATAAAAGTTTAATAAACTGAGTTGATTCACTATTTCAGTGCGAACCCAGCTTGAATTTTCACCAATGCCTCCGGTAAATATAAGACCGTCTAATTGCGTTAAGCTAGCACTGTAAGAGGCAATTGTTTTAGCAATTCGGTAGCAAAAAACCGTTAACGCTAAGGTTGCTTGGGCATGATTATCGTTTTGCATGGCATTTTCTAAGGTACGACAGTCGTTACTAAGACCTGATACACCTAACAAGCCACTCTCTTTATTGACTAGCTTATCAACGTCGGCAATAGAATAGCCTAAGTTTTCAACTAGGTGAAAAATAATACCGCTGTCGATATCACCACAACGTGTGCCCATCATAACGCCTTCGCCAGGTGTCATGCCCATACTGGTATCAACACTTTTCCCCGCTTTAATGGCGGTAACACTACAACCATTACCTAAGTGTGCACTAATGAAATTACACTGTTCTAGCGGTTTATTTAACTGTTTAGCAGCTTGGGTCGCCACAAAGTAATGACTCGTCCCATGAAAGCCATAACGTCTAATCGCATGTTTTTTATATAAAGAGTAGGGCAGACCATACATAAATGACTTGTCTGGCATGCTTTGATGAAATGCGGTATCAAACACAACTACTTGAGGCAGGTTTTTAAAGGCAAGTTGACACGCTTTTATACCGATTAAGTTAGCGGGGTTATGCAATGGTGCTAATTTAGCTAATTGTTTAATTGCCTGCTCTACCTCGATAGTAACAAGTGTTGGTTGAGAATACTTTTCACCGCCATGCACAACACGATGGCCGATGGCGCTAATATCATCAACTAAATGATGTTGCTCTAGCTGTTCTACTAGCACAGCAAGCGCTGTTTGATGGTTAAAAGGCGCAGCTAGCTTGTGTTGTTGTTTTGTACCATTATCAATGTTGAGGGTTATGATAGCCTCACTAGAGAGTAAACATTCTGCTAGACCTGATAATAGTGTTTCACCACTTGTGGGTTTTATTAACGAAAATTTAACTGAGGAGCTACCGCAGTTTATCACTAAAATTGCTTGAGTATTAATAGTGCTTCCCCTAAACGAGTGTTGGATGAGTTTTTTGTCTTTAAAAAGAGACCATATTTAAATAAAGGTTAACCATTATTTAAATATTAAAAAATCATAGGCAGAATAATAATTATCTTATTATACTAACGACAGCAGTTAAATATATTGATGCAATGCAATAAAAAATTGTTTACGTGTATTATTAAGTATTGTTTAGATCATAGACTATCGTTATTTTCCACTATAGATAGTGCTAACTTTTACTAATAACGACTAGCTGGTATAATTATATGATGAAACTTTCCGTTGTACAGCTCATTAAATTAGGGCAAAAATACTTATCACTGTGGCCTGAAAAGCCAGAGTTAAGGAATTACTTTGAAGAGTACCAAGGTGTGCAAAGTGCTCGCTTTGTCTGTCGATACTTTCCGGCGTTAGCGTTATTTACGGTTATTATGCAGCTTTATCTGACCTCAGGGTATCATTTAGGTCAAGGCTCTGTCAGTCATGCTATCGATGCACTACCGCAAGCCTTAGTGTATGGTTTGTTTTTATTGAGCTTACCGATTCAAGCACTAGTTTTTTCAGGCGTTAAAGCCGATAAACTGTTATCACCTTCTTTAGCGTCTTGGTATCACAGTCGTTTAGCAAAGATTAAACAGCAGGGTAATCAAAGCGATGCCAAACAAGGTGATTATAGCAGCACTACGGGTGATAATAACAATGCCCTAGCTAATTTAGCCACTTACAAGCCTCGCTATATTGATCTTGCGCAACTGTTACAATTAACTTATCCAAACGCTAAATAAAGACAACAATAACTATTTTTATAGCGGGTTATTATTGTCTTTATTTAGGGGGTATTTAGTTTTTGAAGTTTTGCCACTTACTTTTGATATAAACGCAGCACAAAATCAGCTTGGCAAGTAAAGTGTGTTTGCTGTGTTAATTGGCTAATTAATGTTTCACTTGCTTTAAAGGCAAAAGGTGTCATCGCTAATAAATTGAGCACATCGTCACTGTTAGTAAAGTCCATTGAGTAATTTAAACGTTGCTCTTCAACTAACGTTAATTGCTCAATGACTTGTTTGCTGGTGTCATGCTTATTTGCTTGGCGATATATTAACGACTTAAGCTCAAACAAGTGATTATCGGCCGGTGTTACCGTTAATAAATAAGCATTTTTTTGTAAAATACGGGTAAATTCGTGCTCTAAGATAGGTGCGTATACACTATATAGCCAGCCAAATTGCTCATCTATAAAAGGTAAATCTGACAGCGTAGCGACGCTAAAAAAGCATTCCTGATAGCGCTTTGCCGCTATTTTTATGGTTTCTTTAGCAATATCTACCCCGTAGACGCTGTTGTGTTGTGTTTTATGCTGATGAGTATAAAACCCTTCACCGCAACCAGCATCAAAAACTGCAGCGCTTTTATCGCCATATTGATGATATAACGCCAGCATACTGTCAACTAAAGGTTGGTAATAGCCTTTATCTAAAAATGCACGTCTGGCCTGTACCATCGCTTTGTTATCACCTGGGGCTTTTGAGTGTTTAAACTGCACAGGTAATAAGTTTACATAACCTTGCTTTGCTTGATCAAAACTATGGTTGTTTTTACAACGATAACTTTTCTCATTAAGCAATAAAGCTTGCTGGCAAAGAGGGCAGCGGTATTGTGCTAATTCTGTGATACCCATGAACAATACACCTTATGAAAATGTTGACCAAATAGGGGCATGATCAGAAGGCTTTTCAATACCTCGTAGCTCATAATCAATATCAGCTTCAATACAATGCTTTGCCATATTTGGGGTTGCTAATACCACATCTATACGTAGACCGCGATTGTTATCAAAGCCACGTGAACGATAATCAAACCAAGAATACCGCTCGGTTGTATCAGGGTGTAACTGACGGAAGGTATCAATAAAGCCCCAGTCCATTAGAGTTGTTAACCATTGACGCTCTTCAAGTTGAAAAGAGCACTTGCCGCTTTTTAACCAACGTTTACGGTTTACCTCACCAATACCAATATCTAAGTCAAGTGGTGAAATATTAATATCACCCATCACCACGATATTTTCATCATTTGCGTGGTTCTCATTAAGGTAGGTCATTAAGTCTTGGTAGAATTTTCGTTTGTAAGGGAATTTAGTTTCATGGCTAATGTTCTCTCCTTGTGGGAAATAGCCATTTAACACAGTAACTTTTTCACCGTTATTATTGGTTGTTGTCACCATAATCATCCTACGCTGCGCTTCATCGTCATCGCTAGGAAAACCACGCTGTACTGTATCAGCTGCTTTTTTACATAACATGGCAACACCATAATGTGCTTTTTGGCCATGAAAATACACCTGGTAACCCATGGCTTCAACCGCCTCTAGCGGAAAAGCTTCATCATGCACTTTAATTTCTTGTAAACCAATAATATCAGGTTGATGCTTGTCGATAATAGCTTGTAATTGATGAAGGCGAGCACGAAGGCCGTTAATATTAAAAGAGATGATTTTCATAGAGTTCCTACTGGCTTTTAGTAAAAATTTAGCAAAGCATAACGTTATATGTTGCTTGGCAATACCATGCCTATAAATTAAGGTAATGATCTTGCTTGTTTATCTATAGTCTCGCAAGGTTTATTTTATACTGGCTGTTATAAAATGTAATTTTACCGTAACAACAGGTAGAACCTATTGTTTAAACATAATAACTTGTTTAAGCTAACCTCAAATTAGCACCATAATATAACAAACTGCCAATGCAGTTATTAGTTACCGTTAGTCGTTGCCATTATCAACTGCAGCTATTAATTCAGTGATTAGTCAGGTCATTAGCGATGAAGTTAATACCATTATTTTAGTACCGTTATTGTAGTGCCGTTAATCTCGGTTGCTATTTTATAGCAGGTAATAAACAAGGAAAAGAATATGCCAGATAGCAACGCCAACGTAAAAAAAATATTACTGGTTGAAGATGACCGTCAATTATCCGATTTAGTGACAGACTTTTTAACCAGTGAAGGCTTTCATGTTAAACAAGAGTTTCGTGGTGATACCGTTACTAAGCGAGTAAAACTATTTTCTCCTGATCTTATTATTCTTGATGTAATGTTACCGGGTAAAGACGGTTTTGGTGTGTGTCGCGATTTACGTCCAGACTTTACTGGCCCTGTATTAATGTTAACAGCAAAAAGTACTGACTTTGACCAAGTACTTGGCTTAGAAATAGGCGCAGACGATTATGTTATTAAACCGGTGGAACCTCGCGTATTATTAGCACGAATCAATGCGTTATTACGCCGAGGCGAATTACCTAATCAGAGTGAAGATAAAGGCGAAATCACCTGTGGCAGCTTATATATCAATAAAGCATCGCGTAAAGTAACGCTACAAGATGAAAATATTGATTTAACCAGTCAAGAATTTGATTTGTTATGGTTACTTGCCGGTAAGGCGGGTGAAGTACAAAACCGTGACTATATTTATAAAGCAGTTATAGGTCGTGAATATGATGGTTTAGACCGAAGTGTTGATGTGCGTATTTCTCGTTTACGTAAAAAACTACATGATAGCACCGACACACCTTTTAGAATTAAGACAATTTGGGGGCAAGGTTATTTATTTGTGCCCGACGCTTGGAGCTAGCCTAAAGCAAAGTGTATGTTAGTCACTAAAATAGATAGGCTTTGTTACTTCTGTGTAACAAAGCCTTTTTGTTAAGCGTTTATTGGATCTTTTAAATAGGGTAAGTTAATGAAGTTAGGCCGTTCTTTTTTTAATCTTTATTTCTTTATTATCTCCACGTTCATTATTTTTTCTTGGGCGCTTGATGAAGTGTGGACTTCTTACCTTGAACAAGATATTGAATCGTATACCGGTTATAAAACCATGATGATGGCATTAGGGGATTACACCCAAAAACATCCTCAAGATGAATGGGAAGAAATCATTGCTGGTGCAGGTCAGCGCTGGGGACTACCTTTAAAGTTAAGGTCGTTAGCTGAAGTTGAAGCCATTGATCATACAGACCATAACACCTTAACTTACTCTAATACCCACATATATTACTTCGATGGCAATGTTGTTTTACATTACTTACTCGATGGCTCTGACTCTGTTATTACCTTAGGGCCAGCAAAAATGCCAACTAGACCAAGGGTTAAAGCGACGTATCGAGTATTGATTCTTGCTACCCTAGGCTTCGTTATTTTTATTTGGTTGTGGCCAATGTCCCATGACTTAGAACAACTTAAGAAAGCGACTAAAGCCTTTGGTCAAGGGCAGTTCGACAGTAAAGCCCCTGAAGCTAAATCAACCATGATAGCGCCGATGATGTCCTCTTTTAATATGATGGCGGCGAGGATAAGACGGCTAATTGAGGCGCATAAAGAATTAACTAATGCTGTATCACATGAGCTAAGAACTCCCTTAGCGCGAACAAAGTTTGCTTTGCAAATGCTTGATACTATTAAAGATGATGAGAAAAGAGAAAGGTATCAACAACAAATAAAAAGTGATGTTTGTGAGTTAGAAGGGCTCATTAATGAAATGCTTATTTACGCTGCCTTTGACAATGACAAGCCAGAGCTTAATTTTACCAGCACCAATCTTAACGAATTAGTGACATTACAAATAGCTAACCATGAACAATTTGTTAGTTCAGTAGAGTTTATTAATAAACTACCAGATAATTATGTCTGTTGTGATGGTCACTTTATTGACAGAGCGGTTAATAATTTTATTAACAACGCCATTAAATACGGTAATGATAAAATTAGGATAACGCTGTCATTAGAAAATGAACACTGCAAAATATGTGTTGAAGATAATGGCGATGGCGTTTCTAAAGAATTGAAACAAGTAATTTTTGATGCTTTTTCACGTGGCGATCAATCGAGAAACCGAGAAACTGGTGGCTTTGGTCTTGGTTTAGCTATTGTCGCGCGTATTATGGAGTGGCATCAAGGGTATGCCTCGGTTGGCGATAGTGAACTAGGTGGTGCTTCATTTACCTTATCTTGGCCGATTAAACCTAATAAGCTAACGAGTTAAGCGATAGGTTTTGAGGATAAAGCTGGATAAGCTCATTTATTTTTAAATTTATTACGGTATCGGCTAAATGTTTTTTACTACTAGCCGATAACTTATTTATCAAGGCACCGA
Source organism: Colwellia ponticola (assembly GCF_005885605.1). Taxonomy (GTDB): domain Bacteria; phylum Pseudomonadota; class Gammaproteobacteria; order Enterobacterales; family Alteromonadaceae; genus Colwellia; species Colwellia ponticola. The sequence goes on from NZ_SZVP01000010.1 coordinate 39,710, forward strand.
TAAATAAGAGATAAAGCATTGCCAGCAGGACTTTCACAACCATTTTCAGCAACTAATTTGTCACAACGTATCTCACAAAGTAATAGTGTGGATGCGGCAAATAATAGTGCTGGACAATTGGCTGCTGACTTTTCCTCATCAACAGCATTACTGCATGAGTTACAGCTTGGTGAGCAACTCAATGAAAGTGTCGTTCAGTCACGACGTGCAGATTTTAGCTTAATGCTTGCTATGCTCGCTGAAGATGTGCGTGAACAAAGTCAATTTTTATTACCACAAGCGCAACAAAAATTGCCTGCTGATGTGACGAATCGCTCATTAAGAAAGCAATTTAACCTACCGGAAGAAGCCTCATTAGCGTTATCGACGTTAGATGAGTTAAGTCAATTTAATCAAGTACAAGCTATTGTTGATAACAGTTTAGCTACCTTACAGTTAACAAACGCTATGCAGCCAAGACCACTAGCATTTCGTGATGATAAAAAGCATATTAATAGCAATGTGTTACATAACACCAGCTTATTTACCCAGCTTAAATATAAACAAGCTGCGCTAATCAATCAAGAACTGGATCGTTTGTTACAAGCACGCGAAGAAGCAGAGATGGTCATAAAGAGTGATAAACCGCTGAGTAAGCCATTAACCTTTAATGCCACGGCGTGGTTAGATAATATTCAACAATCTATAATTCAAGCGCCACTAGTTAGTTAAAGGCACGCTAACATAGACGACAAGACTATACTTTAAAATTATAGCTCACTACTATATCTCATCACTGTCTCATTTTATTTAGCGCAGCAATGTTTAAACTTTTTACCTTGCTTAGCAGACCAAGCCGTTGGGTAACGGTTACAAGGGCAAAGCTCACTTCGTTTAACTATGCCAATTTCTTCATTGACGATAATGTCGCCATCAATATAGCGCCATTGACCTTGCTCAAGGTTAAAGTTTGACTTTTCTCGCAGTTCACACAAGATATTATTCATTAAGTAGTAAGCTGAAAAATCGACAGTGTTGGTCGTTGCTTGATGTATTTTTAATGCTAGCCATGAGCACTCATCCGCCCAGGATTGAATATCACTAACCGACTGTTGTAACTGTGCTGCGCCGCCGTATGTCTCAAAAATATAGCGTGCTTGTTTAGTGGCATAAGCGCTAAAGCGTGAGCGCATTAATTGCTCAGGCGTGCCGGGAAGCTGTTGTTTTGTAATATAAGGTTGACAACAACGATTAAATAACTGGGTTGAACCGCAAGGGCAAAGCATAACAATGTGTCCGATAGTGATATTATATGGGCCAATGATAAAACAGATAATTAACGAGGCTATTTTTTTAAAAGGTACTAATCACTATTTTAACGAAATCACTCACTAAACGCACTTAACATAAGCATTTAACATAAGCATTCAACACAAGAGCCTATTTTATGAAAATACCACTTATTGCCGCAGCACTTAGTTTATCACTCGCTGCTTGTAGTACGACTCAATTTACTGAGCAAGCCAACACAATCGTACCTGATAAAGTGCTAGGTGCCGTGGCTAATAATGCGCAATCAACTGACATTATAACGCTAGAGCAAATAATGGCCGATCCCGATTGGTTTGGGCGTTCGCCAGAGTCTTGGTATTGGGGTGCTGATAGTAACACGATTTATTATCAGCAAAAGCAATTGGGTAACCCACTACGTGATTTATATTCTCTGGAGTTATCTAATCACAATAAAGTAGCACCTGTTGCTTTATCCATTAAGCATAAAGTCGCCGATAAAAATGGTCAGTTAAATCAAGCAAAAACCCATAAAGTATATACCTTTAATGGTGATGTGTTTGTCAAAACACTGGTCAGTAATACCGTTAAGCAGCTTACCTTTACCTCACACAATGAAGAGAATGCCATTTTTTTAACTAATGGTGATGTAGCGTATCAGGTCGCTAATGTTTTTTATGCCCACAACCTACAAACAGGTCAAATTAAAGAATTGGCCAGTTTACATATGTCAGCAAAACCTGCTGGCGTTAGCGCACCGACAAGTTACTTAGCCAAAGAGCAACATAAGTTAATTAACTACATTGCGTTACAGCACAAAAATAGTCAATTAAAACAAACTCAGCGTGAACAATTGGCGACAGAAAATCAGGCGATAAACGACAGTAAATTTTATTTTGGTAAAGATAATAAAGTAGCACAGGCGAGCTTATCTCCAGCGGGTGATAAGTTATTAGTCAGCATAGCAAGCGCAGAGTCTAGCCGTGATAAAACTGATATTATGCCTAATTACATCACAAAAGATGGCGTGATTGGCGCTGAAAAAGTACGTGCTCGCGTTGCTAATAACAGACAATATAAAGAGCAGTTATTTATACTTGATTTGGTCAAAGGCACTCAACAAGCGTTAAGCTATAAAAACCTACCAGGCTTTGATGACGATGTCTTAGCGAACGTTAAAGCAGAAAACTTTGCTCGTGAGGGCAAAAAATACACGTCAGTTAAAAAAGCGCGTAATATTCATATCATGCAAATGTATAACCCAATTAAGTGGAGTGATGATGGTAAGCACCTAGCGTTAATGCTAGAAGCGTGGGATAACAAAACGCGCTGGTTAACGACGGTTGATTTTGCCAATAACAAACTACTGACTCAACATAAGTTACATGATGATGCTTGGATAAACTGGCGCTTTAATGAGTTTGGTTGGTTAGCCGCGAACGCTAACACCACCGCTAGCCTTTATTATTTATCGGAAGAGTCCGGTTACTCGCATTTATACTACAAAGCGTTAAACGCCAAAGCGATTAAACTTACCTCGGGTAAATTTGAAGTGAGCAGTGTTACGCCAATGCAAGATAATCAACGTTTTATTTTCAAAGCTAATAAAAAGCATCCTGGTATTTATGAAATATACCAAGTTGATTTAGCAAAAAACATCACGCCATTAACAGATTTAGGCGGGAAAAACGATTATCAACTAAGCCCTGATGAAGCAAAACTATTAATTGAGCATTCTACTGTTACCATGCCGCCAGAGCTTTATGTACAAGACTTACCTTCAGGTGATTTAAAGAATAATATTGATGCAGTAACAAGAATTACTCATACGGTATCAGAGCAGTTTTTAGCGATGCCTTGGACTGCGCCTAATGTGATTGCTATTGCCTCAAGTAAGCAAAAAGATCCTATTTATTCTAAAGTATATTTACCTAAAAACTTTGATAAAACAGCCACTAAAAATCGCGCGGTTATGTTTACTCATGGTGCGGGTTACTTACAAAACGCTCACTTAGGTTGGTCAGGCTATTTTCGTGAATTTATGTTCAACTCACTGTTAGTACAGCAAGGTTATGTGGTCATTGATATGGATTATCGAGCATCGGCAGGTTATGGGCGTGACTGGCGCACTGCTATTTATCGCCACATGGGCAAACCTGAAGTAGAGGATATGCGTGATGGTGTGCAATGGTTGGTTGAAAATGCCAATGTTGATGCTAAGCGTGTTGGTACTTATGGCGGCTCTTACGGTGGTTTTTTAACGTTAATGTCAATGTTTACCGACCCTGATTTATTCGCGGCCGGTTCAGCGATACGTTTGGTGTCTGATTGGGCTTATTATAATCATGGTTATACGTCAAATATCTTAAATACCCCTGCAGATGATGCCATCGCCTATGAGCGTAGCTCTCCTATTTATTTTGCCCAAGGCCTTAATAAGCCGTTATTAATTAATGCGCCTATGGTTGATGATAATGTCTTTTTTGAAGATACTGTCCGCTTAGTACAGCGTTTAATTGAGCTTGAAAAACAAAATTTTGAAACGGCTATTTATCCGGTAGAGCCTCATGGCTTTGTACAGCCTAGCTCTTGGTTAGATGAATATCGCCGTATTTATAAGCTATTTGATAATAACTTATAAAGTTAGCCGGTAGTTATACCAATCTGCATAAGAAAGTGATCTCTTAGCCAGAATTTAAAGGCTTAGAGGCAAGGCATTGATTGTAGGCAAGGGTTGTTCCCTTGTCAAAATCAATAACGATGCATATAAGCCTTTAAAAATGGCCCTTTGGGAATGCATGGACACCATGATAACGTCATAAAATTTACTTGATGTAGGGTAACTATATCGGCATAAATTTTATTTGTTCTACTGTCGTCCATGCCATTCTAAGTGAACACTTCTTTATGCAGAATGGTATTACTCATTTAATTACCTATAAAAAAGCCCTGATGTCACTGTTAATAATGTGCTATCAGGGCTTTTTTAGTGTTTAAAGAAACTTAACGCTTGTTCTCATATAAAACGAATTCAAGTGAAGTTGGTATAAAAGTGAGTTAAGTTAAATAGACCAAGAAACTGTTTTATTAATATGTTGTTGCCATTGAGCTAGCGATTCATTTTTATCGGCAACAACAATAATATTACTGTTAGTAAACTCAATTGAGCTGCCAAAAAGCTGTTGGTCATTAAAAGCAGTAGTAAACGCCAATTGTTCATTTTTAGGTACAACAAAAATAGTTACTGGGCTAGTTTTGCCTTGATAGACCAAATGCAGGCTTTTTAAACCACCAAATCGACAATAATCAGCAAATAAGAGCTTACCTAACGACTCACTAAAATTGCCATCAAAAGCTGTCATTTTTTGATTTAATGACGCCAAGGTTACTGTATTGCTGTCATTGTTAGTAAACTTATCTTGCTCATGATAAACATGGGCTAGGGCATAATCACCTAAATTGTTGTAAGCACTAGAAAACTGCATAAAGTTAACAAGTAACGCAGCGACAATAGCGACAGAAGCTGCTAACGCTAAATACACACGCGTTTTGCGCTTTTGCACTTGGTGGTTTGCTAAAGTTTGGCGTAAAATCAGCTTATCACATAAATGATCAGGTACAGGCACTTGTAAGGCTTGTTTAATTTTTTCATCTAATTGATTCATCTCTTGAGCAAATTGCTTTTTACTTGCATCTTTTTGCTGCGCTAAGGTTACCTCAGCATCTTGATTATTAGGATCGGCATATATAGCGCGTCTAAATTGCAAATCATCCATTGTACATACCTCGTTTTACTGGCTCTGCTTCTAAGGCTTCTTTAAGTTGATTTCTTGCTCTAAATAAGCGCGTCATTACAGTATTCTTATTGAGATCTAATATAGTGGCAATATCTTCACCGCTAAAACCACCTAATACTTGTAAAATCAACGGTTCAGAATATTCAGGGGGAAGCTGTGTTATTTTATTTCTTAACCACTGATTTTCAATTTCTTGCTCTGTGGTTACTGAACTCGTATCGATTATCGTTGCTTCTTCATAGTCACTCATCTCAAAACGTTTACGCTCAAAACGTCGAGCATTCTCTCGCCTTAAAATAGTAATTAACCATGACTTAGCTGCTTTTTCATCTTTTAATGAGTCAAGCGCTCGCCAAGCACGCAAAAAGGTTTCTTGTACTAGGTCTTCAGCCACTTGTTTGTCGTGCGTTAACCAATAGGCATAGCGATATAAATCACCATGTAGTGCCCTGACTAACGCCTCATATCTAACTTGTTTTGTCATCATAGGTTTATAGACCCTAGCATAGGGTAATTAATTTCAACGGAAGAAGAATAATCGCTTAAATAAGCTTATTGCTAAGCAATGCTAGTAGTGTTGAGAGTTCAGCACTACTAGCATTTACGCGTAAGCATTAACCCTATGGGTTCAATGATAACGGTGAAGTACTTACTGGCTTATGTTGTTGCTTATGCACTGTTTGAATTGCATTTAATAAGGTCATTCCTTGCCATGACGAAGCCTTATCAGTGGCGTCTTTTCCATAAAGGTGTTGCTGTAAATCATTAACCGCCTGTTTAAAACTTTGCTCTTGGATAATATCTTGAGCTTGAGCAATCGTAGTTATTTCGACGCCTGGTTGCTCATTCCCTAATAATTGCTTTAACCAAGGTAATAGTAAACTTAATGCTTGCTCGGCATTATTTTTTTTACAAGCGGCTAATAACGTTAAATAATTTTTACCGGTATCACTGACGCTATTCGTATGATTTAACGGCTGTTTATTTTTTTTATCTTGATTGCTTTTCCTATAAAAATATTGGGTAACCCATGCCAAACTCGTTAATAACCATAAACTAAGAAATAACCATTGCAGTCGCTTATCTTCAGGAGCTGCTGCCGGTGTTTTAGTCATTAAGTGTTCAGTATCACTCACCGTTTGTTGAGAGGTATTCGCTTGATAGGTATTAGCAAGGTTACTTGGCGAATCACTAGGTAAATGATTAGGTAAGCCACTCGCCATGGTCGTGGCGGCAGCTTTAACCGTTATCGTTTTTGCTGGCAGGGTCGCTTTTTCTATTTTATTGGTAATAGTATTAAACCAAGTAATGGTCATCGCTGGTAAAACAAACTCGCCAGCACTACTGGGGACTAGGGCAAAGTTTTGTACTTTTTGACTAACTAAACGACCATTACGTAGACTTGCGTGTAGCTCAGCTTGATCAGGGTAAATTTTTAATCCTGGGCTGCTGTGCATATTAAGTGCTGGTAACTGTGATTTTGACAGGCCTGCAGCCGTTAGGGTGATGGTACGAGTAATTGGCTCGCCCACCTTAAATTGCTCATCATCGGCTTGCCATTCTTGATGTAGGGTTAGTATATCGGTAGGTAACCATTGGCTATTATTTGGATAATTTGCTGGTATAGGTAACACCTTGATAGCAAGCTCATCACCAACAATACTTACTGGTTTAGTTTGAGCAAAGCTTAAAAAATTTGCGCGACGTGGAGAGCCTTGTAGTACCTCACCTGAAAATAAGGGGGCTGATAAGGTAAATTCGCCACTTTGCTCTGGTGTTATGGCATAAGTTTGTTCAATAACACGATAGCGCCTACCGTTAATAATATTATCAGACTGTTTATCTTGACCTACCTTTTCAATGGCAGCACCGGTTAAGCTTGGCTCAGTTAAGCTTCCCGCTTTCAGTTCAATAGCAAAGTGTAGCTTGATCGTTAAGGTTAATAATTGTTGTACATAGACTTCATTACTGGAAAGTTCACTGGTGATAAAAATATCTGTTTGGCTGTTATTTTGCTCTTTCGCCGCGACAACCGTTAGCGCTATTGGCGCACTTTGCTGGTTTTCAATGGTCAGTGCGGGGATCATAAGCTCGCCAGTATTACGTGCAATTAATACTATTTTCCATGTGGTTAGTCGACTGGTTTTAAAATTAACCATACTGGTTTGTGAGCTAACAGAGGTTTGACCAACAATAAAGTCACTAAGTAATGGACTGGTATCTAACGCATTGCGATTAACATCATCATCAGCAGTAACGGTTAATAGTATTGACTCATTAATCATCGCAGGGTTTTTATCAATGATGGCGGTCACTTGTGATAAAGCATAGGCATTATTGCTTGAGAACAAAGTAGCGATAATAAGCAGCGTGAGCATGACCATTGGTAGCATCATCGAAACCACGGTTTTTGGCGATTTACTCATTATCGTCATTAAAAATTTTCTTACCACTTTTTGGTTACTCCTTGGGGCGCGCCTTCATGTTGGCGTTTTTGATATTCGAGGCGCATTTTGTTGCGTAATAGTAAATAAGGATCGTCAGTGACTTTATTTAACAGCTGTTGGTGTTTCTGCTCTGTTTCTTGCGCTTTGTTATCAAGGGCTTGTTGCGCTAGCGATTTCTCATCGTTAGGCTGCTGCTCATCATCCGTTGCTTGTGCTTGTTGCTTAGCTTGTTCAGACTGCTCTTCTTGCTGCTTTTCTGTATTATTTTGCTCAGCGTTATCGGTTTTTGATTCTGTTTTGGGGTCGGCTTGAGCAGCGTCTTGCCCTTGTTTATCACTCTCTTGATTTTGTTGTGTTGGTTCTTGATTGTCTTTGGGTGATTGTTGACCGTCTTGTTGCTCTTGCTGACCCTCTTGTGGTTGTTCTTCAGAGTTTTGTTGTTGCTGTGCTTGTTGTTTTTTTAGCGCTTCTAGCTTCTCTAAATTATCTTTAGCATCGGTTAAGTTAGCATCTTTGGCTAAGGCTTTTTTATAAGCATCAATGGCTTCATCAAGTTGTTGCAATTGTGCCAAGGCATTGCCTTGGTTATAAAGCGCTTGTGCACTATCACTTTGCTTAAATGCTTGTAATGCTTGCTGATAATCGCCCGCTTTATAGTGAGCACTGCCTTGCCATTGGCTGTCTTCAAATTGCTGCGCTGCTTGTTGATAGTCTTGTTGTTGAAAATGTTGTTGTGCTTGCTGATCTGAGGTTTGCCATAAATCTTGCCACAATTGACCGGCACTGTTTGTTAAGGGGTCAGTTACCGATTTAGCTAGCGATTCACTAGCTGCTGCCTCGCTGGCATAACTCGTTGGGCTTATGCTGGTTAAGCTTAACAATAAGCTCAGTGGCATCAGCCAAGTGATGGCGAGGATAGCAGAGCCACGACGAAAATAAGTTAATAGCAAAGGCAATATAATAATAAGTAGCCAGGGTCCTTGCTCTTGATATTGATCGCCTTGCATTAGTTGTGGTGCGTTGGGCTGATCTTTTGATGACACATCGATTTTGTCATTAAGGTTGTCGGTTAAGTTAGCAGTTAAGTGGGCGGTTAGTGCCTTAATATCGCTGTCATTATTAGTCATGGTCCGATAAACGCCGCGGCTACGCTGAGCAATCGCCGATAGTCTACTTTCGGGTAATTTAGGGATAACAATAGCACCACTGTTATCTTTTAGTAACTTGCCGCTACTTAGTGTAATCGGTGCACCTGCTTTACTGCCAATACCTAAAATATTGACCTGATGGCGATTAGCATTTGCCCACTGATAAATATCCGACATTTCTTCAGTATCAATATCGTCGGTAAACCAATAAATATCACCGCTGACATGGCCGGCATTTTTTAGCGTTTTATCGGCTAAAGTCAATGCAGCTAAAGCATTAGCGCCATAACTAGGCATAATATCGGGCGACAATGAAGGTAACAGCAATTCAATGTTTTTACTATCTTGCGTTAATGGGCTAATAATAAAAGCATCACCAGCATAAGCGATTAAACCGACATCACCTTCATTAATTTGCTTGAGCAGATCAATAGCTTTATAGCGCGCACGGGTTAATCTATTAGGTTTTACATCGGTAGCAAACATGGAATAAGACATATCCATAATCACCACCGCACCGCGCTCTAGTTGATAAACCGGTTGTGGCAATTTTTGCCAAGCAGGACCTGCGAGCGCTAAAATAGTACAAGTGCCTATAATAAGCGGCTTTAACCCATAACGCTTTTGCGAACTTGGTGAGGATGCGTGCGCGGTTTTATTTTGTGAGTTTTCTACTAGCGCGATAGCTAAATGAGCAGGTAAAAAACGCTGCCAAGGTGATTGGTAATAGCGCATTTTTTTTAATAACAATAGCATTAAGAATAAGCCCAAAAAAGCTAAGAGCCACCAAGGTCGAATAAAGTGGAAATTAGTGCTTATATTACTGCCCAGTTGGTTTAAATCGAACAGTTGGCTTAGCTCGGTTAATAAGCTTGTTGGTTGTGCAGACATGCTATTTACCTCCCATAGCATTGCGCTTACTTTTACTCGTTTTGTTTTTAACGGTATTATTTACAGTCGTTATGGGCTGAGCAGGTAATAAAAAACTAAAATGTAAGCTGAGTAAATAGCCAAAACAAAGCAGTGCGGCAAAACCAAGTGGCCAATAGTATAAAGCACTTAGCGGGCGCATTTGTTGTTGCTCTTGCTCAATAGGTTCAAGTTTATCTAATAAATTGTAAATTTCATTCATACCTTGGCTGTCGCGAGCACGAAAGTATTGGCCACCTGTTTTCTCGGCAATAGCGGTTAAACTTTGCTCGTCTAAGTCACTCGATGGGTTAATACGTTGCGTGCCCCACATTGATTGCTGCAACATAACGTCAGCACCAATACCTACGGTATAAATAGTAATACCTTTAGCAACGGCTAGCTCTACTGCTTGCTCAGGGGTGATTTTACCGGCAGTATTTTGACCGTCAGTTAACAATAACAGTACCTTGTTAGATTCTTTTTTGGCATTAAAACGCTTAACTGCTAGACCAATAGCATCACCAATCGCGGTTTTTCTACCGACAAGGTTTAGCTCACTCTCATCTAACATTTGCTTAACTGTTTTTCTATCAAAGGTCATCGGGGTTTGCATGTAGGCATCATCAGCAAATAAAATTAACCCCAGACGGTCGCTAACACGACGCTCGATAAAGTCACCTAAAACGACTTTGAGCATTTGTAGGCGGTTAACATTACGGCCATTAAGGCTCATGTCTTCTATTTCCATACTGCCCGATAGATCAACAGCAATCATCATTTCACGACCTTCGCTGGGAATATCTATTGCTTCACCAAGCCATTGCGGTCGACTAATCGCTATAATCACTAACAACCAAGAGACAGATAAAATTACTAATGGCGTTTTGCGTTTTTGTTGATCGCTCACCGTATTACTCGCTACCTTAATCAGTACGGGCATGATCAGTGCACTTTGCTCAGTAGCGTTTTTTTTAACGGGTAAAAAATAGATAATAAGTGGAACAGGTAATAAGACAAATAACCATGGCCAAGCAAAACTTATCATGCGCTTAGCTCCTTTTCTTTTTCAAAGGTGATAGATTGTTCAACAGGGATAGTGTGATTACTGCCTCGCGATTTTTTAATCGGTAACGCATGGTTTAGCCAAAGCTTAGTGGCTTGATAACAATCACTATCCATTGTTGTTAAAACGAAACTTGCAGCTGCTTCTTCTACTGTAGCGTCTGCCAATAAGCCATGCCCTGCTTGATATTGTTGTTCAAATGCTTGGGTAATTAACCGGGTAAAATTTTCTTGATATTGTTCGGGTAATTTTTTCACTAAAAAATCTTGAAAATGCACACCATATAACTTGGCTAATTGTTGGCGATTACCATACTGCATAGCGGCCCATTTTAGTAAACTAATACATTGTGTAGCGCTTAAAGCAGGGTTATTTTTTAATAGGGTTAAGGCTTTTTTCTTGCTGCTATTTAGACGTTTGTTTTTCTTAAACCACCGATAAAAACACACAGCGCTGATAATAATAACGGTTAATAATAACCACCAACCAGGCGCGACAGGGTAATGACTTATTGGCTCGGGTAGGTGAATATCGTGTAACGATAGTGCTTCTGCTTGGCTAGCGACATTTTGCGCTGATAGCGTTTGGCTCGGTATGTTTTGTATAGCTGTTATTGGCGGATTTGCTATAGCCATTACAAAGAAACTCCATTGTATTTTAACTGTTGCTCTAGGCTTTCCCCAGCGCTAAAGTGAATCACTCGGGCACCGGTTGATTGTAGCAATAATTGCATTTGCTCAGCTTGTGCAGATGCTTGCTGTTGATATTGCTTTGCCGTGCGTTTATCACCTAGGGTTAGTTGCTGCCTGTTGCGACCGTCGGTAATAGTGACGGCTAATTTTAGTGGGCTGTCAGGGAGTTTTTGCTCGAGAGGATCATTAATTAAACACACCACTAATTCACAATGCTGACTAATTTGGCTTAGGTGCTTTAGCGTGAGTGTATTAGTGTTGTTATCGCGCAGCGCATAGCCATCGGTGATCAAGTAAACTAATGAACCTGGTTTAGCAAGGTGTCGTAAGCGGGCGCAGTGTTGTTCAAAGTGTTGAACCGTTAACTTGTGTTGAGCGATGTTTTGCGAAGCTAAGCCGTCTTCAGTTAACTCTTCAGTTAACTCTTCAGTTAACTCTTCAGTTATGGCTTGTTCTTTTAAAGACGCTGATTGTTGTTGATTACTTAAGGTGGTTAACGCGTGTAAATAATGCAGCACTCCGGCTTTGCGGCTGCGCGGCTTTACTTCAATATGTTGCTTATCACAAAACACCAAACCGCCAATACGATCACCACGACTTTTGCCATGCCAAGCGACAAGCGCAGCTAAATGGGCGGCTTGTACTGATTTAAAAAGTAGTGTTGTACCAAAACGCATATTTTCACTTAAATCGGTAGCAACCAGTACCGGTCTTTCTATTTCTTCACGAAAAAGCTTGGTGTGAGTAGTTCCAGTGCGCGCAGTAACACGCCAGTCAATAGCGCGTACGTCGTCACCACTTTGGTAATGACGTACTTCATCAAACTCCATACCACGACCTTTACTGCGCGATAAGTAGTTACCAGATTGCTTACCTCGAATATTTTTTTTAGCCGCTAAATCGATTAAGCGACTTTTACTCTGATACTGCAATAGCTCTGGCATAGATACATCAATACCATTGCTATGTAAGCTTGCTAGTAAGGAGGGAATAACCTCTTTATTAACGTTATTCGTAGAGGACTTTTTAAGACGATTAAACCACATAATTAATAGCTACCAACTAAGCAACAGCCACCAGGCTTAAAATATGATCAAGCACTTGATTAGCGCTAATACCTTCAGCTTCTGCTTGGTAACTGAGTAAAATCCGGTGTCTAAGCACATTATGTAAAACCGCTTGAATATCTTCAGGACTAACAAAGTCGCGGTTATGTAACCAAGCCCGGGCTCGTGAACATCGGTCTAACGCAATAGTGGCACGCGGACTTGCACCATAGGCAAGCCAAGTCGCTAGCTTAGCATCATATTTTTCAGGTTGGCGAGTAGCCATAATCAAGTCAACAATATAGTTTTCCAATGATGGTGCCATATGAATGTTAAGGACTTGTTCACGAGCAGAAAAAATTTCACTTTGCCTTAACGTACGTAAGGTATTATTTTTTGTTGCCGCTTTATCTTCAGCAGCTTTGTTGTCAGTAGCGTCACTTTCTTTGAGCTCGTTTACACCTTCAGTCGTATTTTTAGCGTTTGAACTTAAGGCTTCTCCACGGTTTAGCTTTAATATTGCTAACTCATTTTCTGCATCTGGGTAGCCAATTTCAATGTGCATTAAGAAGCGGTCTAATTGTGCTTCAGGTAGCGGGTAAGTACCTTCTTGTTCAATAGGGTTTTGTGTTGCCATTACTAAGAATAACTTAGGTAAGTCATAGGTTTTACGACCTACCGTTATTTGTCCCTCGGCCATGGCTTCTAATAACGCTGACTGCACTTTAGCGGGTGCACGGTTAATTTCATCAGCCAGCACTAAGTTTTGAAAAAGCGGCCCTGGTTGAAAGACAAAACTGCCATCTTCTGGTCGATAAATATCGGTGCCGGTTAAGTCGGCAGGTAATAAATCAGGGGTAAATTGTATACGATGAAAGTCAGCTTCTAAGCCTTGCGCTAAAGCATTGACGGCACGGGTTTTTGCTAAGCCTGGTGGCCCTTCAACAATGAGGTGGCCATTAGCGAGTAGGGCAATAAGCAAATTTTCAACTAACGCTTCTTGACCGATAATTTGTGAAGATAAGTGTTGTTTTAACGTAGAAAAGTGTTCAATAGCCATAGTATCAATTCTTTTTATATTGCGGTTGTTAGATGAAATTTCAAGTAAACGCCTTGCACTGCGAATTTGTCACTATCAATATAGATTAAATGCCGTATATTGGCAGTACATTGATAATCGTTAAGTCCGTGTTAACAGCGTTAACTTTATATAAGGCTTACCTAAAAGAAAACAAGTCAATAGTAACAAAGTTTTAATCGATATTTGTAGTGATAAAATGTAACGACGTTTTTATCTCAGGTAATGATTGAATTTTTTCAAAAGTAAGTTAGAATCGAGATAACCTCAAGAGGTCTGACCTCTTAATTTTGTATCATAATATCGGATCATTAGCTGTTTTTTAGTAAGTGATATCGTTATGAACCTAGCGTGTGGGAGTAATAAATGACAATGAAAAGACTAACAACATCAACCGGTGAGCGAATAGCAATTGTTGCTGGCTTGCGAACTCCGTTTGCAAAACAAGCCACTGCTTTTCATGGTGTCCCAGCGGTTGACTTGGGTAAAATCGTTGTAAATGAATTATTACAAAAACACGATATTGATCCAGCGATAATTGATCAACTGGTTTTTGGTCAAGTAGTACAAATGCCAGAAGCGCCAAACATTGCCCGTGAAATCGTTTTAGGCACAGGCATGAAAACAAGTACTGACGCTTATAGTGTGTCACGCGCTTGTGCAACGAGTTTTCAATCAACGGTCAATGTTGCTGAGTCTATTATGGCGGGTCATGTTGATGTAGGTATTGCTGGTGGTGCAGACTCTTCGTCTGTAGCGCCTATTGGGGTGTCTAAAAAGCTAGCACGCACCTTAGTTGATTTAACCAAAGCAAGAAGTTTTGGTCAAAAATTGTCATTACTTAGTCGTCTTGGTTTAAAAGATTTATTACCCGTTTCTCCTGCCGTTGCTGAATACTCTACCGGTATTTCGATGGGACAAACGGCAGAACAAATGGCGAAAACTTATCATATATCACGTCAAGATCAAGATGCGTTAGCCCATAGATCACACACCTTAGCGACTAAAAGTTGGCAAGAAGGTAAATTAGCCGGTGAAGTGATGAGCGTTCATGCCGAACCTTATAAAAGCTTTATTGATAAAGATAATTGTATTCGAGAAAACTCAGTATTAGACAGTTACGGTAAATTAAAACCGGTATTTGATCGCAAACACGGCACAGTGACCGCCGCGACAAGTACGCCATTAACCGATGGTGGCGCTGCTATTTTATTAATGCGTGAAGGCCGAGCTAAAGAGTTAGGCTACAAACCGTTAGGCTATATTCGCAGTTTTGGTTTTGCTGCCATTGATGTATGGCAAGATATGTTAATGGGTCCCAGTTATGCAACGCCAATTGCTTTGCAACGTGCTGGTATGAACTTAGCAGATTTAGACTTAATTGAAATGCATGAAGCCTTTGCCGCGCAAGCGCTAGCGAATATGAAAATGTTTGCAAGTCGAAAGTTTGCCCAAGAGCACCTAGGTCGTGATCAAGCCATTGGTGATATTGATATGGATAAATTTAATGTCATGGGTGGCTCGCTAGCTTATGGTCATCCTTTTGCAGCAACCGGCGCTAGACTTATTACTCAAACCCTTAATGAATTAAATCGCCGTGGCGGTGGTATTGGTTTAACAACCGCTTGTGCTGCTGGTGGCTTAGGCGCAGCAATGATTGTGGAGACAGATTAATGACTGACAAAATAAATGTAAATACTACTCATGATGAGACGCTTAACGCTAATCCCGATGTTGATGTTAAAGAAAGTACAGTCGAAAAAAGCACAACAGAGCAAGTAACGAGTGAAGCTAAAGACATGAGTAATGTTGAAGTTAATGAGGCTATTGAAACTGATAAAGCAGCTACAGTAGCACCAACAGACAGTGCTTTTACCTTAGTTCGTCATGATAACGGCATCGCGCATTTAGTCATCGATGTCATTGGCGAAAGTGTTAACACCTTAAAAACTGAATTTGCTGAGCAGATAAATGTGGTGTTGGCTGATATTAAAGCCGATAAAAGCATTACTGGTATTGTGCTTTGTAGTGGTAAGCAAGATTCTTTTGTTGCTGGTGCTGACATCAATATGCTTGATGCCTGTCAAAGTCGTGAAGAAGTTATTGCCTTATCTCGACAAGGACAACGTATATTTTCTTTACTAGAGCGACTACCTATCCCTATTGTTGCCGCTATCGACGGTACTTGTTTAGGTGGTGGTTTAGAGCTTGCTATGGCTTGTCATGCACGGGTTTGTACTGACAATGAAAAAACAGCACTAGGCTTGCCTGAAGTTCAATTGGGCTTACTGCCTGGCAGTGGTGGTACGCAACGTTTACCTAAGTTAGTTGGCTTGCAAAAAGCGTTAGATATGATGCTAACCGGTAAACAGTTACGCGCTAAACAAGCATTAAAAGCAGGCTTAGTTGATGATGTCGTCCCTAGTAGTATTTTACTCGATGTGGCAGAAAAATTAGCAATATCGCTAAGTCAACGAGGCAAGCGTGTTGTTAAACGTAAGCAAAGCGCTATGGATAAGCTGTTAGAAAATAACAGTGTTGGTCGTAATATTGTTTATCAACAAGCGCAAAAGTCGGTTTTTGCTAAAACCCAAGGCAATTACCCAGCGCCTGGTAAAATTATTGACTGTATTCGAACCGGTATCGAGTTTTCACCAGAAAATGGCTACAAATTAGAAGCAGAGCATTTTGCTGATTTAGTCATGAGTGATGAGTCAGCGCAAATTCGTCAGTTGTTTTTTGCCACAACGGCCATGAAAAAAGAGCAGGGCGTTGCCGGTGTTATGCCAGAAAAAATCATTAAAGCCGGCGTATTAGGTGGTGGTTTAATGGGCGGTGGAATTGCTTTTGTCACGGCGACGAAAGCCAATATTCCAGTGCGCGTTAAAGATATTAGTCACCAAGGTATTAGCCAAGCGTTAAAATATAGTTATCAAATACTCAATAAAAAAGTTAAGCGTCGTTTTATACTTAATAGTGAAATGCAAAAACAATTAGCAATGATCACGGGCAGTGTTGAATATACTGGTTTTAAAGCCCTTGATATTGTTGTAGAAGCTGTTTTTGAAGACTTGAGTTTGAAACAAAAAATGGTTGCAGAAGTAGAGGCGCATGGTCACGAGAACACTATTTTTGCCAGTAATACCTCAAGCTTACCTATTGGGAAAATTGCCGCTAACGCCAAGCGTCCTGAAAATGTTATTGGGCTACATTATTTTTCACCGGTTGATAAAATGCCGTTAGTAGAAATAATCCCTCATGAAAAAACCTCTGATCAAACCATCTCTAATACCGTTGCGTTTGCTAAAAAACAGGGTAAAACACCTATTGTTGTTAAAGATAAAGCCGGCTTTTATGTTAACCGTATTTTAGCGCCTTACATGAATGAAGCAGCTATATTACTACTTGATGGCGAGCCTATTGATAAAATAGATAAAGCGTTAGTCAAATTTGGCTTTCCGGTAGGCCCAATGCAACTGCTTGATGAGGTTGGTATTGATGTTGGTGCTAAAATAAGCCCTATTTTACAAGCAGAGCTAGGTGAGCGTTTTGCTGCTCCTCCTGCGTTTGATAAGTTACTTGCTGATGGCCGTTTAGGTAAAAAAGCCAACAAAGGTTTTTATCAATACCAGAAAAATAGTCTGACTCAAACGTTTAAAAATGGTTTAAAGGGCATTAAGCCGGGACAGAAACAAGTAGATGATACTGTCTATAGCTTGTTAAATGTTAAACCAATGGCAAGTTTATCAGCCAATGAAATTAGCAAGCGTTGTATTTATATGATGCTAAATGAAGCCGCGCGCTGTGTTGATGAAGGCATTGTCAGAAGTGCAAGGGATGGTGATGTTGGTGCAATCTTTGGTATTGGCTTTCCGCCGTTTTTAGGTGGACCGTTGCGTTATATTGATAAAATTGGTGCTAAGTCAGTGGTTGCACAATTAAGTCAGTGGGCTGAGCAACACGGTGAACGTTATACTCCATGTGCAGCCTTAGTGACTATGGCTGAGAATGATGAAATGTATTATCCAAAGTAATAGTCAAAGTCATAGCCAAAGCTAACGGCTTAAAGTAATAGCAAAACTATTAGCCAAACAAAGAGTAAATGTTTTATTAGGCTTAGGTTGTTGAAATAAAGGCTGTTGAGAATTTTTGAACCTCGGTTCATTTAGGCTCAACGGCCTTTTTATTGCCTACATATTACTATTTAAGCGCACTTGCTTTAATAAAAGCGTCAATATCAGTGATCATCTCGCCGCTCGGTTGTTGTGAGCGATTTAGCGTATTATTTTCAGCATACAAAATAAATCGATCTGGCTGACTCGCGCTAACTAACTGAGTAGTGATAAAGGTTTTAACTTGCGTTAGGGTCAAACGTAGGAGTGCAGCCAGTAAACGCTCTTTTTGATTAAAACGCTCATCTTTATTACAAATAGCGGCCCAAAAACGTTGGTTTTTAATACGCAAGTTGTGATCTTTTTCTTGTAATTGGTTGGCCAAACCGTGCAATAAATGTTGCCACTGCTCAGGAGACATATTATCAAGGACGGCAGGGCTATCGCTGATAAAGTCGTCCATTGCTTGTGCTAAGGTAAAGGCATCACTGCTAGGTGATTGTATATAAAAAGCGATGCCGGGGTAGCTATTAATAGGTACATAACCGACACCAACTAAGTATCCATATTGTCTTTCTGTGCGCATTTGCTGAAAAAATAGCGGCGATAATAGTTGGCTAGTGATCATCGCTAGGGCGACGCAATGAGCATCTTTGTGCTCAAAAGCCCGGTAAATAACACAGGTATGATCCTGCTCGCCTAAGTTTACTGGTAATAAGCAGGTAGCTTTACCTACTATATTGGTTACTGGACATTGAATGCTGTGTTTACTATCAAGGTTACTTAGAAAAGCTTGTTCGATAATCGCTGACAATTGTTGAGCATGTTCCAATAACCAATTACCATGAATCAACACAGTTAGTGTTACTTGTTGAAAAAGTTGTTTAGTAAAGTGCTGGTACTGGCTAAAGCTTATTTGATTCAACGCTTGCGCTAATGCTTTGCTCGTTGGGTTATTAGGCTGCATAACCGTGCTTAAGGTGGCAAATAATTGTGAAATAGGCTTGTTTTTATCGCTATTTTGCCAATGCTTAAGCAACTGCTGTTTGAAGACGGTAAAATGAGCTTGAGTGACTTGAATGTTTTTTAACCGCGTTAATAACTTAGCTAATAATAAATGTTGCTTTTCACTATAACCTGACAGTTGCAAGGTTATGCCGCCTTGGTGCGCATATAAATGATAATGAATGCCCGCTAATTCTGCTTGGTAATTTTCTTCAATGACAGTATCGGTATATAAATTCACAAATAAACGCGTCATGGCGATGTTAGCGACACTACTAACAATAAAAGGTGAGTCAATACCTATAGATAAATGACCTTTAGGTACATTAAAAGTACGATCTTTTTTATACCAAACGACGAAACCATTTTTATTGATAATTTTTTGAGGTGTCGCGGTATCGCTTGTTGTTAACTCAAGTGACGGTTCATGTTTATAAACCTTTGGTGAAGTAACGATATAAGGGTTTGGCTCAGGTAGAGACAAGCCACGGGTATGTGTCTTATCGTTCAGCGCAGTTTTATCATGTAGTGCAATGCTTCGCCACTTAAGCAGTTGTTGCTTTGACATAGCGGTTACTTGATAAGGCACTTGATACCAGGGACTCTTTTTAGAAAAATGATTATTTTGGCTAATATGAATGAGACGCATATTATCGACCTGTAAGTAGTCGAGCAAGGTGTTGATATTATCTGTCGACATGCCTGACATACTATAATCGCCATAAATATAATCTTCTTGAGGGTAATGCTGCATATTGATCACTAATTGGCTAACATTCTCTAATGGCTGCATTTTTTCGTGATAATGAAAGGCGAGTTGACTAAGGCTTTTCTTTTCTTGGTAATAATAATCGGCAAGCTTATTATGTTTTAGCAGGGCAATATAGGCTAAAACAATGTCGATTATACTATTGATATGCTGTTCACCTAACTGAGTTAAAGTAATACAGACATTAAAATCTTTATAATTTGAGCCATTAATACCTGAACCAGCGGTGAGGGCAAAAGCCCATTGATGCTTTTTCAGTAGCGATAAAATACTGCCTTTGCCTTCATGACCTAATAAATAGGCCAAGATAGACTCTGGTTTATCTTGATAATATTTATCGATACCAGGCATAGCAAAACTGATAATCAGTTGATGATCATTTTTAATAGGAAAAACATCGATTTTTATTTGTTGATGACGAGGTAAATATAAAGCTTGCTCAATTTTAGCTAGTGGCTTAGTCGCCGGTTTTATTGTAGTAAAAAAGTGTGTTGCTATATGGTGCAGTTCATCTAATGATTGCGGCCCCTCAAGCACTAAGGTCATGTAGTTGGCGCGATAGTACTGTTGAAAAAAAGCTTGTATTTCTAGGTTTATATTTTTTCCATCACGATCGGCTAAGGTAGTGATATTACCGACTGAAAATTGCGCAAAAGGGTGCTTAGGGTTAACGGTACTCTTGTGAACATCATATAAACGTCTACTATCATCTTTTAACGTTAATATAAATTCCGCATCGATATTTTCACGCTCTTTAATAGCAGACTCATTAGTGAGTAACGGAGTCATAAAAAACTCACTAAAGCGCTCTAACGCAGACGAAAAGTGTGTCGCGGCAATATCAAAGAAAAAGCAACTATGTTCAGTACCAGTCCACGCATTGTGGTGACCGCCATGTTGGCTAATAAATTGTTGATATTCACTACTTCCGGGAAATTTTTCTGTCCCCAAAAATAACATGTGCTCTACAAAGTGCGCTAAACCTTGTCTGTCTTTAGGATCGTTAAAGTGCCCTGCATTAACGGCTAAAGCAGCGGCAGACTTTGTGCTTTCATTATTGTGAATGAGTAATACCCGCAAGCCATTTTTTAGCGTAGTTGCTTGATACTGTTTTAAATCATTAGGACTTTGTTTCAACATTAAGGCTCCTTGACGTACATCACAATAGTATAGGTAGTTGCAGAAGTTAACCGAGAAATAACCCGTATTATCAATAAGCGTTCATTGCGACTACTCTTGGTATTACTATAGCTGCAAAAATAACGTAGACTCAACACTTTAGCTAAAGTGTTGTAAAAAGCTAAAAATAAGAGACAAAAGTAATTAATAAATCGTCGATGAGAGAATTAATGCAAGTTTATATAATGCGACATGGTGAAGCTGAAAGCTTTTTTGGCCAAGGTCATTTTGATGACAGCCAACGAGCCTTAACCGCACAAGGTAACATTGAAGTTAACATGATGGCAAAGTGGCTGGAAAAAATGCAGATAAAACCGACGCAGGTTTTTGTTAGCCCTTATATTAGAGCGCAACAAACCTGTGCCTTAGTCACGACTATGATGCAGACAACCATTACGACGCTAGATTTTATTACGCCGGCAGGTGATGTAAAACAGGTGCATGATTTTATTGATGGTTGGTGTAGTGAACAGTGCAGTAAGCAGAACACTAAGCAAGCCCAGCAAAGTATATATCAAGCAGTAAATATAGAGGATGTAGAACAAAGTTTACTGATAATCTCTCATATGCCGCTAGTGAGTTACTTAGTAGCACAATTAACGCAATCAGCTAATGCTCCTATTTTTGCGACGGCGGCTATTGCACACATTGACTATGATATCGATAAAATGCATGGCACGTTACAGCGTCTTATGTCACCAATAGCGTTATGTTAATAGCTATTATATTTATCTTTTAATTCGATTAATGCCAAGATGGCACCATTGCCACCCCATTCTAAGGGAGCTTGGTGAAAGGCCATCACATCGGGATGTTGTACCAACCAATGCGGTACCTTGTTTTTTAAAATATGTGAGCCTATGCCATGAACCACACAGATACATTGTGCGTGTTCTTTTTGGCAAGCAAACAGTAAAGCAGCAAGCTCTTTCTTAGCTTGGTGTTGATCTAAACCATGTAAATCAAGAATGAGATCTGGTCGATAATGGCCGCGGCGGAGGTTTTTCACTTCAAAACTGTCAACCCCCGCTCTAATATACTTCATTGGGCCCTGTGTACTTAAATGCGGCTCAAATTCATCAGAAAAATGAAATTGCGCGACCGCTTTATTTGCCTTGTTATACGCTTGGTCATTTTTTAAGGAAGTGTTAGACTTATCGCCATTTTTAATTAAGCGAACTGTGTCGACAATCATGGGCTTAACGTGACTAACAGCCTCGGCAAAAAGTTGCTTTTCATCAGGTTTTACTTGATCAACTAATGTCGCGTTAACTTGCTTGGCAAGGCTTTGTTGCTGTTTAATTTTAGCGTTTGTTGCAATATTGGCGCGCACTTGCGCTTTTATTGCAGAAAGTTCGGACTTTAAGGATTTATTGCTCATTAGCTTAAGACATTATTTAGCGACATAGTTTTATCAAGGCAGTGTAAAACATTTTTAGTACCAACACATAATTATTAATGTTGTTAAATCATCTAGTGCCAAGCAATAGTGAACAGTACACAAGCGCTTTTGACTATGCTAACCAAACGCAGGTCTTAAAAAAGCACAGTAAAATAGAAAACGGTATAATAATCATAATGTCAGTAGCGAAACATATAGCGCACCACATTAAATCGTACAACATAAAATTCAGATAACAATAAATACTATCTATCAAGAGTAAATTAGGGAAATTAAGTGAGCAATACCAATTTTAACGAAATTACCGCGCAGTTACACACCATCGCTGATTATTGTCGCTATGGTGCCAGTTTATTTAATCAAGCTGAACTCTTTTATGGTCATGGCACTGATAATGCGTTAAATGAAGCGCTTACGCTGGTCATGTTTGCACTCTCTTTACCCGAAGGCATGAGTGAAGATGTCATGACTTGTCGTTTAGTTGAGCACGAAAAGCAAACTATTTTAGCGATGTTTGAGCAACGCATTGAAACGCAACAACCAGTAGCTTATATTACTAATCTTGCTTATTTCGCTCAATTGCCTTTTTACGTTGATGAGCGTGTCTTAGTGCCTCGCTCACCGATTGGTGAATTGATTGAAAAACATTTCTCACCGTACTTTAGTGAACAGCAACCACCACAACGTATTTTAGATTTGTGCACCGGCAGTGGTTGTATTGCTATTGCTTGTGCAAGTTATTTTCCTAATGCTGAAGTTGACGCGGTTGACTTATCTGACGACGCCTTAGATGTTGCGGTAATAAATATTGAAAATCATGGATTAAGTGAACAAGTTATTCCAATTAAATCTGATGTTTTTTCTGGGGTTGTCGCGCAAAAGTATGATTTAATTGTTACGAATCCACCCTATGTTGATCAAGAAGATATTAACAGCTTGCCGATGGAGTTTACTCATGAACCTGAAATGGGCTTAGGCTGCGGTGAAGACGGTTTAGATATTGTTCGCGTCATTTTGGCTCAGAGCGCTCAGCACCTTAATGATAATGGCATACTCATTTGTGAAGTGGGTAACTCTCAGTATCACGTTGAAGCACTTTACCCGAACGTTGACTTTACTTGGTTAAGCTTTGAACGTGGTGGTCATGGCGTATTTATGTTAAATAAAGCACAATTAGAACACCATAAAACAACATTTTTAGCGGCAGTTAAACCGCTGTAATCTAAATACAATATCAATAAAACATTAAAATTAGCAGCTATCTATATCAACAGTTTTACCATAACAGTGAAAAGTTGGCACAAAAAAGCTAGTACACATAACCAGTAACAACAGTTATTAAAAATAAATTAATAGGCGGTAATATTCAATGTCAGGTAACACCTTCGGAAAATTATTTACAGTCACCTCATTTGGTGAAAGTCATGGGTTAGGTTTAGGCGCCATTATTGATGGCTGTCCACCAGGGCTTGAATTATCTGAAGCAGACTTACAAATTGACTTAGACCGACGTCGCCCAGGCACTTCTCGATATACCACAGCACGCAGAGAGCCTGATGCGGTTAAAATTTTATCAGGTGTATTTGAAGGTAAAACTACTGGCACGCCGATTGGTTTAATGATTGAAAATACCGATCAACGCTCAAAAGATTACGGTAATATTGCCGATAGCTTCCGCCCAGGTCATGCTGATTATACTTACTGGCAAAAGTACGGCTTACGAGATTACCGAGGTGGTGGACGCTCTTCTGCGCGTGAAACCGCTATGCGTGTTGCTGCAGGCGCGGTTGCAAAAAAATACTTGGCTGAAAAGTTTGGTATGACTATTAAAGCCTGTGTTACGCAAATTGGAGATATTGTTGCCAGTGGTCCAAATGGTACGCCGTTTGATGTAAATACGGTTGACTGGGCGAGCGTAGAAGACAATCCATTTTTCTTCCCTGATAACACTAAACTTGAGCAACTTGGCGAATACCTGCGTGGCATCATTAAAGAAAAAGATTCTATTGGCGCTAAAGTGACAGTCGTTGCCACTAATGTACCTGTTGGCTTAGGCGAGCCTATATTCGATCGTTTAGATGCTGATATTGCCCATGGCTTAATGAGTATTAATGCAGTAAAAGGTGTTGAAGTCGGTGATGGCTTTGCGGTAGTAAATCAAAAAGGTTCACAACACAGAGATGAGCTTACGCCAGACGGTTTTTCATCGAACCATGCCGGTGGTGTCTTAGGCGGAATTTCATCTGGCCAGCAAATTATCGCTCATTTAGCACTAAAACCAACGTCAAGTATTGGCGTTAGTGGTAAAACGGTTGATTTAACGGGCGAAGCCACTGACATTATTACTAAAGGTCGTCATGACCCTTGTGTCGGCATTCGCGCAGTGCCTATTGCAGAAGCTATGTTAGCGTTAACATTAATGGATCATTTTTTACGGCATCGTGGCCAAAATGCTGACGTTCATTGTAATACACCCAATATTGAAGCATAAATATTTGCCATAAATATTTATTTAGTTGACTAGGCGTACTCTTCTTGAAAATATTTTAATAAGAGTACGTTCACACTAAGCTATTTGTTTCTAGCCTTCACATTCATCTTTCTTTTTACCTCTTCATTATAAGGTTAATCGCTTGGTATTTTTTAACCGAATGTTTATGCGATTATCGTCGAATTACTTTTTTTACTTTGCCTTACTGGGTTTAATCTCACCTTATTTATCAGTTTTTCTTGATGGTCAAGGTTTTAGCTCACGTCAAGTTGGGGAAATTCTTGCCTTTATCACCGCGACAAAAATTGTTGCTCCCAGTTTATGGGCAACGCTTGCTGATAAAACCGCTAAACCTTTGCTCATTATTCGATGTGGTGCTTTATTAGCACTGCTGAGTTTTTGCTTATTGTATTGGTTTAGTTTACCAGAGGTTAATGCCTACTGGTTTGCTCAGTATTCGACTAGCTTGTACTGGCCAATTACCTTGTGTTTAGCATGTTTTATGTTGTTTTGGACGGCAATTTTACCGCAACTAGAGGTGCACACGTTAAATTCGCTTAAGCAAAGCAGTAAAATTTATGCCCGTGTACGTTTGTGGGGGAGTTTAGGTTTTATCGTTTTAGCGGTTATCGCAGGTGAGGTTACTACGGTTGTCGGGTCTCAAGCATTCCCAGGTTTAGGGGTTATTACACTGGCTTTACTCTTTAGTTGCACCTTGTTACTCTCAGCAAAAAAAACGATAAGGCTAACAAAGACTAAAGCAACTATTGCTATTATCGATAAACTGACAGAATGGCGTTTTATTCGTTTTTTTATTGCCGGTTTATTGTTGCAAGTTAGCTTTGCTCCTTATTATGGTTTTTTTGCCTTATTCTTACGCGACCTTAATTATTCTGGCTTAGCCATTGGTTTAGTTATTTCTTTAGGGGTTGTCGCAGAGGTTATCGCCTTTATATTTATGGGCGTTTTGTTTAAACGCTTTTCTTTAACCACATTATTAGTGTTCAGCTTAGCTATTACAGCACTACGTTGGTTTTTAATGCCTGTTGTTGCTGATTCGCTCTTAGGGTTGGCGATTATTCAATTAGCGCATGCAGCGAGTTTTGCTATTTATCATAGTGCGAGTATGAGGTTTATTTCATCGCATTTTACAGTCATGCAGCAAAGTAGAGGACAAGCGATTTATTTAGGTGGTGTCTATGGTATAGGTGGTGCTATTGGTGCTTATATTACCGGCTTACTTTGGTTAGAGGGACAAGGCGCTGACAATGCTTTTATTATCGCTGGTATTAGCGCTTTACTGGCTACGTTTATTATGGCCTTTAATAAGCGGCAGTGGCGTTAAGCCGATAATAAAATACTTTATTAATATACTTCGTATCATATTTTATATTAAGTTATACTAATATAAGCTACCTATCATATTTACCTGTGAAGCCTAACTCAGAGAAAATTCACTGATAAGCTAAGTTCAGCTAAGTTCAGCTAAGTCATTATAAAATAAAGCCACAAAAAATTAAGGTTGTGAGATGAAAATTATAGTTGTTAAAAAAATAGCTACTACCATGATACTGGCGTTGGCATTAGCTAGTACGTGGCAAGTGACTGCGAAAGAGATTAGTCAGGGGCAATTACAAAAAATCATCGACAATGATAAACAGGTGATATTACTTGATGTGAGAACAGCAGAAGAGTTTGCAGAGGGTCATATACCTAATGCGATAAATATTCCGCATACAGAGCTTAACGCGAGATTAGCCGAATTATCAGCTGCTAAAAATAGCCAAGTCATTCTTTATTGTCGTTCAGGTAAAAGAGCGGCTATTGCTAAGCAGGTTTTAGAAAGTAATGGTTTTACTGAGCTAGACCATTTAACCGGTGACTTTAGAGGCTGGCGTAATAGTAACCTACCAGTAAATAAGGGCCAATAGCTGTTACACCGATAATAATAGCTTAAGCCTTAAGTGCGGCAAGGTGTGCCTTAAGAGGTGACCAAACCGCTAATTCGTTACCGCTGGGCTCAATAAAGTGAAAACGTCGTCCGCCAGGAAAAGAAAAGATAGCTTGGCTGATGTGACCTCCGGCATTTTTAACACGCCGTTCACTGGCTTCTAAATCATCACTGAGTAGCACCAATAAGCAGGCACCATTGGCAGAATGTGAAACAAGCTCTGAGAGAAAGAAACCACCTTCAATACCTGCATTGCTAAAAGCGGTATACTCTTCACCATAATCAATAAATGACCAAGCAAAAGCACGGGTAAAAAATGCCTTAGTGGCAGGGATATCTTTTGCGGGTAGCTCTACATAGTTAATCATTTCGCGCGGCGTCATAACTTCTCCTATAGAGTGATTTTGCTATAAATTATAGTACTTATATGCCCAGCAAGTTTATAAGTAACAAAGCTGGTTTCTACCTCTTTCTTTGGCTTGATATAGTTTATCATCAGCTTGTTCAATGAACGCTTCTATAGAATGTACTTCAGATAAGTTTAAGGTACATATTCCAGCGCTGAGTGTAATGACATTATAGCTACTATTAGCATGCTTAATCTCAATGTTTTCTATTTTCTTTAGGATCCGTTGAGACGTACTGATAGCTAGCTCAGCGTTACAGTTTGAAAAGAGTATGACAAATTCTTCTCCACCATAGCGATATATTTTATCTTCACGTCTGATATTGCTTTTTATAACCTCAGCAACTTTAGTCAGGGCTTTATCACCAGCGACATGACCATAAGCGTCATTATAGGCTTTAAAATAATCAATGTCAGCGATAAGCATATGGCATAGGTTATTTGAGCTCTCTTTGTTATTCCACAAGGATTGTATATCTTCATCGAAACACCGACGGTTATTGACCTTGGTTAATCCATCGATATAGGATATCGCTAATAATTTTTTATTGGCTTTTTTCAACTCAGACGTTTGGATGTTAATCTGCTGTTCTAAAAAAACTTTTACCTGTTTGTCTTTTATTTTTCTATGCAGTAAAAAAGCAATGATTATTGTGCATAGCATTAAGGTGAAAAGTGTGTTTTTAAATTGCCTATCATTTTCTCGGGCTAAGGCGTTGAGTTGTTTTTGATCTTTAAGGTTAAGTAATTCTTGCTTTAGTTTATTGGCTTCAAATTTAGATAGTTGACTATTAAAGTTTTCATTATTATATTTTTTGGTATCGACAATAAATTGCTGATAAAGCGCGATTGCTTTTAACGGCTCACCTTGCGCCATTAATAACAACGATTCTATACCATCGTTTACCGTTAACAGGTTTTCATTTTTTAGTGTTTTAAGATGTTCATCGCTGGTTCTTATGGTCGCAAGCGCTAAGTCTAGTTCTCCAAGTGCTAATTGCGCTTTTGATAAGGTATGTAAGCTGCCAATATAGGTATCATTATGGTTAACTTGCTTTGCTAATGTCATGGCTTCTAATGCATATGCTTTAGTTTTTATCGGTTGTAGTGTTTTCATATAAAGATCAGAAGCGTTATGTAAAGCAGAGCTTAAATTATAATTATCTTTTTTTGCTCTATAGTGAGTAATGACTTTTTCTGAAAGGCTCATCGCTTGAGCATATTGTTCATTTATTTTCAGTGCCACAACTAAGTCAGCATAAGCCATAAATAGACCACTTTCGTCATTAATTAGTTGCCTTTCCTTAATCACCTCATTGAGTATATCAATGGCATTACTTGCTAGGCCTAAATTAATATACAAACCTGCCATATTATATTTAACATCTATTTTATCCATGGTTGAGCCATGTTCTTGATAGATAGCATCAGCCATTTTGAAATGCTCAAGTGCGGCAACCCAGTCATTTTTCTTTGAATAGGCAAGCGCAATATTATTTAAGAGATTAGCGCTAAGAATGGGGTTTGCAGTAGTATTGTAATAACTGAGTGCTTCTTGGTAAGTGTCGATAGCGATATCAATATCTGCTTTGAGGTAATGCATAATCCCGACACTCTTTAAGGCATTCGCTGCTGCCAAGGGAAGATAGTTGTCTTGCGCTAGTGTTACCGCTTGTTGAGCAAATAATAGCGCATCATTGAAGTTACTTTGTAAATAATAGTGAGTCGTGATGGAGTCTAATAACAGTAAACGTTGTTTAACGTTCACTGTTTGCTTATTAAGTAATGTTAGTAATTGCGCTTTTTTTTGTGTGGCATTAGTTAACAGTAATGCGCTTGCAATGTTTTTTTCAATACTGTGATCAACAGTACTGTCTTCGACAATCAGAGCATAAGAATGCCAGCTGATAAAAAATAACAATAAAAAAACAAGGTAAGTTTTCAAGAATATCCATATACAAGTCAACTAGGGGTGCTTCATAATAGGTTAACGGTTAACGACTTGTCTAGTGAAAATCATCATAAAAACCATTAACTTTGTAGGGATAATCGGATATTTTGTAGTAATAATAGCAAATACTATGGTGTTAACTCACTGAGTACTCAAGTAGATACTCGTTATGATGAGGTAGGCAGAGGCAAGGCATTAATTAAAGGGACTGGTTGTTTAGGAGAATGCGCTCCTGCATTTTATAACAAGCTACTTCCGTGTAGCCCAGATGTAGGTGACAAGCGTAATATCATTGATATGATAAAGCCTATAGTTCTTGATAACCCAGTAAAGGTAGGGTATCAAAAAAACGTAATCGGTAATGAGCGTGTTGATTATTAGCTTTTGCCTTAACGGATAAAGCTATTCGATGTTCTTGTTTTTCATCAATATTGGCCGTTGGGTAGATTAACCAACTACGCCAAACTTCACAATTGTCGACTCTATGCTCGGCAAAACTAAGCGTGATATCGCCTTTGATAGTAAATAAGTCGTTATAATTTGTTGTTGCGCTATTAATGTTAAAGCTAAAATCAGCTAACGGTATGGCTAAGCCTAATCCCCAAGCTTTAATATACGACTCTTTTAAGGTCCAGTAATCAAAAAAACGATTACGTTGTTGTGCCTCTGGCAGTGAAAAAAGCTCTTGGGTTTCTGTAGCAGAAAAATAACGCTCAGCAATAGCGGATACGTTATTGCTGCGACCGATATTTTCAACATCACAACCAATATCATCATCAAGAGTTACCGCGCAAATAATAAGGTTTTTTGTATGGCTAATATTGAAACGCAGTGGTAGCGGGCAATTAACAACTTCGGGCTTATCTTTGTTGCCTTTTTCAAACTGCCAATTTTGCGGCGCTATGTCAGCATAATAGCTCAGTAAATCACGTATAAAAGCACGGGTGATCAACGCATCGTGCCTATCTTTAGCAAACTTATAGCGTTGCTGCTTAGCTAATTCAGTGTTGGTAAGTAACCTTGAATAGATTGCTAGTAGCTCATCTTGGCCAATTAACTCCTCCGGTTTGGTTATCCAAAGGTGAATTTCATTATGGGTCAGAGACAGTTTCTTTTTCGAGCGCGTTGAGTGTTCAGATTTAGTAAAATAAGTCATATTAATCTTGATAGCTTGTGTCGTTATGCGTGTGTCATTAGTTAGGGTATATATTTTTAGTATATATTCTAGGTAAGTACTTTCAGTACATATTCTTTGATGGCTTTTATCATGAAGCTATAACCGTGCTAGCCTATCACTTTATCATACATTATGGCGGATAATTTTTTATATGCTTTTACCTTAGCTTAAGTACAAGTTTTATAAATAAAGTACAGCAGCGACCGATGAGCGTTGTGTTAAATAATCGATGCTTGTCTCGGGAGATTGTACTGGGTTTGAAACCTGTGTATATTAGCCGCGGTAATTAATTTATCTAGTCATTTTTGCTCAGTAAATAGATAAAAATAATGGAATCAAATGAACAAAGCTAAACATCAGACTAAACCGCTAAATGACTAAGCAACATGCTAATGCTACTACCACGCCTGAGATGCGCGAATTTATTCATGCGTCCGACTTACCTACGGCGGTGCTAGCGCGTTTATTAAAAATATCAGAAGCTACCGTACGTAAATGGCGTAAACGAGCTTCACTTGCCGATGGCTCTCACGTACCCAAACAACTTAACACTACGCTAAGCATCGCACAAGAATATGTGGTGGTTGAACTTAGAACGCGTTTATTATTATCTTTGGATGAATTACTGACGGTTTGTAAGCAATTTATTAATGCCAATGTTTCAAGGGCCGGCTTACAGCGTTGTCTAAAACGTCATGGTGTTTCTCGCCTTGTTGATATACAGGCACAACTGCGCAATGTCGAATTACATAATGCTGAACTTAAAAATGTCGCACCTAAGCAGGCAGAGTTAAAAAATAATAGTGATAGCACCCGTGTTAGTTTTTTATCACATTCATCAGCGGTAACCGTACAAGTACTCTTAGAAGATACCCAAGCACAACGTCAACTTACGTCAGAGCTTTCTCCGCAAGCAATGCGCGCCGTGCTAAATCAAGCTAATGAGTTCACAGAGGATGAAGTCGTGCAAGTTAACGTGACCCAATTACCTCACTTTGCACAAAGCCTTCATGAAAAATCGAATAAATACCGTTTATTAATTGCTCATGATCCAATGTCGCGGTGGGTCTATGTCGATATTTATGATAGCAATGAAAGTGAAGCGGCTAGTCGTTACATGAGTTACGTTCTCACTCAAGCGCCTTTTCATATCCGCCGAATATTAGCGAGTAATTACCATGAGTTTTTAAGTCGTTTTCGTTTATTAAATGAAAGTCCTGAACAAGCGACTACTGCTTTTTCTTTAGATAATATTGACGATTTTGGTCGGTGAAAATAATGATAACGAAAGCAGTATTAAAATAAAGTTAGCAAAAGTTAGCAAAAAGAAGCGCAATATAGCTACGCAACCCAATAAGTAAGCAAATAATAACCCAGAGTGATCACTATGACTAAACAGCAACAACCGACGTCTAATAACTCAGTAACTAACGAAGTAGATGAACAACAGTTTACCTCTCGTTTACAAGAGTGTCCCATTGCAATTATTGGCATGGCGTCTATTTTTGCCGATGCGAAAAACCTAGAGAATTATTGGGATAACATTTTTGACTCAGTTAATTCGATTAAAGATGTGCCTAAAAGTCAGTGGAATGTCGATGATTATTACGATAGTGACCCGACAGTTAAAGATAAAACTTACTGTAAACGTGGTGGCTTCTTACCTGAAATAGATTTCGATCCCATGGAATTTGGTTTGCCACCCAATATTTTAGAGTTAACTGATATTGCGCAGTTGTTATCATTAGTGGTAGCACGTGAAGTACTTAACGATGCTGGCATTGGTGATGGCTCTGGCTACGATCGTGATAAAGTGGGTATTACGCTAGGTATTGGCGGTGGACAAAAACAAATTGGCCCATTAACCTCTCGCTTACAAGGTCCTGTGCTTGAAAAAGTCTTAAAAGCTTCAGGTGTCGATAGTGAAGATCGCGCCATGATCATCGAAAAATTCAAAAAAGCTTACATAGATTGGGAAGAAAACTCTTTCCCAGGTATGTTAGGTAACGTTATTGCGGGGCGTATTGCTAACCGTTTTGATTTTGGTGGTACTAACTGCGTTGTTGATGCCGCTTGTGCCAGTTCATTATCAGCCATTAAGCTTGCGGTGTCTGATTTATTAGAGTACCGCTCAGAGGTGATGATTTCAGGTGGTGTTTGTTGTGACAACTCCCCCTTTATGTATATGTCGTTTGCCAAAACACCGGCATTTACTACTAATGATGATATTCGTCCGTTTGATGTTGACTCAAAGGGTATGATGATTGGTGAAGGTATAGGCATGATGGCCTTTAAACGTTTAGAAGATGCTGAGCGTGACGGCGACAAAATTTATGCGGTACTTAAGGGTATTGGTACCTCTAGCGATGGTCGTTTTAAATCTATTTATGCGCCACGCCCAGACGGACAAGCCAAAGCGTTAAAACGTGCTTATGATGATGCCGGTTTTGAGCCTAAAAGCTGCTGCTTAATTGAAGCACATGGTACGGGTACTAAAGCGGGTGATGCTGCAGAATTTAGTGGTTTATTAAAGCATTTCTCTCATAACAATGAGGCTACGCAACATATTGCACTGGGGTCAGTGAAATCTCAAATTGGTCATACTAAAGCCGCTGCTGGCGCTGCCGGTATGATGAAAGCAGTACTGGCCTTACATCATAAAGTGTTACCGGCCACCATTAATATTAATACGCCAAACCCCGCGCTTGATATTGAAAATAGCCCACTGTATTTGAACAGTGAAACCCGACCATGGATGCCAAGAGCCGATGGTTCACCGCGCAGAGCAGGCATTAGCTCGTTTGGTTTTGGTGGCACAAATTTCCATATGGTGTTGGAAGAATATAACAGTAAAGCGCTAGGTAAATATCGATTAAATACCGTGCCACAAACATTATTATTTGCCGCGAAAGATGAATCAGCTTTAGTGACCCTATTAACTAATTGGCAAAATAAGCTGAAGGTAAATACGGAAGAACAAGTTTTTGTATTTAATGCCTTAGTGACAGAACATCAATTAAAAACCCCTGCAGCGAATCAAGCCCGTTGTGGCTTTGTTGCTAAAAATGCCGATGAAGCCTTAGCGCTAATTAACGTGGCGTTAAAGCAGTTTGCCAGCAATAGCACTAAAGATAACGCAAACAGTGAAGCCTGGTCTGTGCCAGCAGGACTTTATTATCGACAATCTGCCTTAGCGACTAAAGGAAAAGTAGTGGCGTTGTTCTCAGGACAAGGCTCTCAATATGTCAATATGGGTCGAGAGTTAGCTTGTAACTTTCCAACGGTTATGCAAGCTGCCAGCGATATGGATACGCAGTTTTCTCAAGCGGGTTTAGCACAACTATCAAGTACTAGTTACCCCATTCCAGTTTTTAACGCGGATGCGAGAAAAGTACAAGATGACGCCTTACGCTTAACACAGCATGCTCAACCTGCTATTGGTGCGTTAAGTGTTGGCTTGTATAAAACCTTTATTGACGCTGGTTTTAAAGCTGACTTTACCGCAGGGCATAGTTTTGGTGAATTAACGGCATTATGGGCTGCTGGTGTTTTATCAGAACAAGATTATATGATGCTAGCACGTAGCCGGGGTCAAGCGATGGCAGCCCCTAATACAGATGGTAACGGCGATGAAAGTAATGACTTTGATGCTGGTACTATGGTCGCCGTGGTTGGCGATCCTGAAAAAGTTGCCGCGGTTATTAAAGACATTAGCGATATCTCTATTGCCAACTATAACTCGAACAACCAAGTGGTGGTCGCTGGTGTTACTGGTCAAATTGCTATTGCCACTGAAGCACTCAAAGCACAAGGTTATAACGTTGTACCATTACCGGTTTCAGCGGCATTTCATACGCCACTGGTTGCGCATGCACAAAAACCTTTTGCTCAAGCGATTGACTGCGCTAAGTTTACAGCGCCATCAATACCGGTTTTTGCTAATGGCACGGGTAAAGTCTATTCAAATAAAGCCGCGGATATTAAAAAAGCACTGAAAAATCACATGTTAGAATCAGTCCATTTTAATAAAGAAATCGACAATATTTACGCTGACGGTGGTCGCATTTTTGTCGAGTTCGGTCCTAAAAATGTGTTAACTAAATTGGTTGATAATATTTTACAAGATAAAGACGATGTCGTAACTATTGCTGTTAATGCTAACGCTAAGCAATCATCAGATAAGCAGCTTAGACAAGCCGCACTGCAACTTGCGGTATTAGGTGTTAGCTTAGAAGATATTGATCCATACAACGGCGTTAAACGTCCATTAACGGCAGTTAAAATGTCGCCATTAGCGATGAAATTAACCGGTAAGTCGTATGTTAGTGCGAAAACTGAAAAAGCTTTTGCTGATGCGTTGACTGATGGCAGAGTGATAAAACAAGCGAAAGCCACGTCAAGTGCAGGC
This sequence comes from Colwellia ponticola, assembly GCF_005885605.1. GTDB lineage: Bacteria > Pseudomonadota > Gammaproteobacteria > Enterobacterales > Alteromonadaceae > Colwellia > Colwellia ponticola. Next base: position 74,013 of record NZ_SZVP01000010.1, read on the forward strand.
ACTGCAGCTGAACACACGGTAGAAAAAATTGTAGAAAAGGTGGTTGAAAAAATCGTTGAAGTAGAGCGAATTGTCGAAGTTGAAAAAATTGTTTACTTGAACGCTGACGGTACTATTGCCGATGCAAGCACTGTACAACCGACAAATGTTTTATCGGCTAGTCAGCAACCTTCAAATAATATAGGCGATATAGGTAACGTAAATAATAGCGTAGCGGCAGATATCGAACGTAGTGTCAGCCAATTTGTTGAACATCAGCAACAGCTGCTTAATGTGCATGAACAGTATATGCAAGGACCAAAAGCCTATGCGGCAACCGTTGCTAAGGTATTAGACACGGTTGCTAATAAGCACGTAGATGGTGCATTACCTGAAAGTGTCGAGCGTACTTTGAATATGTATCACGACTTTCAAACTCAAACATTACGTGTACACGAGCAATATTTGCATAATCAAAGCGATAACATGTCGACTATGTTGTCAGGTAAAGCACAACCTGAGACTTCAACGCCAGTTGTTCAACAAAAAGCGGCACCGGTAACGCCCCCTCTAGTTGAGCAGATAACTGAACAGGCAGCTGAGTCGGTAACACTATCTAAACCTGCGGCAGTTGCAACCGTTACAGCAACAGTAGTACCAGCGCCAACTGTCGATTTAGCGCACATCCAAACGGTCATGATGGACGTGGTTGCTGATAAAACCGGTTACCCCACCCAAATGCTAGAGCTTGGCATGGATATGGAAGCCGATCTGGGTATTGATTCAATTAAGCGTGTGGAAATATTAGGCGCAGTGCAAGAAATTATTACCGACTTACCTGAGCTAAACCCAGAAGATTTAGCAGAGCTGCGCACCTTAGGTGAGATTGTTACTTACCTTCAGAGTAGCATGCAAGGGAAAGTGCAAAGTGAAGTAACAGCCGTTCCTTTAACACAAGCATCAACTACAGCTGAAGTGTTAGTCGCACCAGTTGCTATTGACCACATTCAAAACGTAATGATGGAAGTGGTTGCTGATAAAACCGGTTACCCACCCGAAATGCTAGAGCTTGGCATGGATATGGAAGCCGATTTAGGGATTGATTCAATTAAGCGTGTGGAAATATTAGGTGCAGTGCAAGAAATCATTACCGACTTACCTGAGCTAAACCCAGAAGATTTAGCAGAGCTGCGCACCTTGGGTGAGATTGTTACTTACCTTCACAGTCATATGCAAAGTAAAGTGACTGCAACTCCTTCAACACACGTGGTAGTAAAAACTGAAGCACCAGTACCCCCTGTTGCTATCGATGTAGATCGCATTCAAAACGTAATGATGGACGTAGTTGCTGATAAAACCGGTTACCCACCCGAAATGCTAGAGCTTGGCATGGATATGGAAGCCGATTTAGGGATTGATTCAATTAAGCGTGTGGAAATATTAGGTGCAGTGCAAGAAATCATTACCGACTTACCTGAGCTAAACCCAGAAGATTTAGCAGAGCTGCGCACCTTGGGTGAGATTGTCAGTCATATGCAAAGTAAAGTGCAGAGTCAAGTGACTGTCGCTCCTACCACACCCGCAGTGGTGGCTTCTGCAGTAGTCACTGAAACGCCAGTACCATCTGTTGCTATCGATTTAGCACATATCCAAACGGTCATGATGGACGTGGTTGCTGATAAAACCGGTTACCCCACCCAAATGCTAGAGCTTGGCATGGATATGGAAGCCGATTTAGGGATTGATTCAATTAAGCGTGTGGAAATATTAGGCGCAGTGCAAGAAATCATTACCGACTTACCTGAGCTAAACCCAGAAGATTTAGCAGAGCTGCGCACCTTAGGTGAGATTGTCAGCCATATGCAAGACAAAGTGCAAAGTCAAGTTGCCCCCGTACCGCCAACACCGACATCTCCTCCTGCAAAAGATACCACTTCAAAAGAAATATCGGCAGCAGAGATGTCATCAACTAGCACAGCTATCGAAAACCCAGCACCGAGTGCAACGGTTGCCTTACAAGCCTTGTCGTCGGTTACTAAAATAATTCAAGATTTTAGTGCGTTAGGTAAAGACCAAGCGAAACCCAATGCGCTGATCGTTGATGACGGTAGTGGCGTTGCAGTCGCGGTAAGTTCAACGTTAGTTAAAACAGGCTGGCAAGTGACGGTGCTAAAACCTAACTGGCTGGACGAAAATTCAAAAAAAGCATTTGGCAAAACAATAAACCTGATTGATATTGGTAGTAAAGATCACACGGTAGATGAAGAGCAAGTAAAACAACTACTTGAAAAGCACGCACAGCTTGATGCGGTCATTTACTTACAAGCAAAAAATCATGCATCGGCACATAACCGTAGCATTGACAAAATTGATAGTATTGAGTATTCGCAAGCAGCGAAGCAAGGACTAATGTTGGCGTTTGTTTTAGCAAAATATTGTCAGGTTAAATCGGCTAATGTGGCGCGTGCTTCTTTTGTCGTTGTGACCAGACAAGGCGGGACGCTCGGTTATAGTAATAGTGTTAACAGCGATAACGCACAAGAGGTTAACGCTGATTTACAGGCGGATTTAGTGCAAGGTGGTTTAGGCGGCTTAGTTAAAACACTTTCCCATGAGTGGAATGGCGTTTGTGCTAATGACGGTGGCGTATTTTGTCGTGTTATCGATTTATCAGTAAAATTAGCAGCCGATAAAGCAGCTACGCTTATTGTTGATGAGTTGCATGATGTTAATACGTCATTGATTGAAGTAGCACATGATACGGATAACCTGAGTAATAACCTTGGCACACGTTTAACACTTGTTGGCGTAAAAACAGACAGTTACGCCCTTGAGCAAAGCACTTCTTTAGACGGCGCCAATACTATTGATAGTCAGGCTGTTTTCTTAGTTAGTGGTGGCGCTAAAGGGGTAACGGCACATTGTGTTATTGAAATAGCCAAGCAACATCAAGCAAAATTCATTCTACTTGGTCGCTCTCCACTGTTAGCAGGCGAAGATAAAGGTGGAGATCAGAGCGAAGAAAGCCCTACTGAGCCAAGTTGGGCGAATGGTCATCACGATGAAGCGGCACTGAAAAAAGCGGCTATGCAGGTATTAATTGCTTCAGGTGAAAAACCAACACCCGTTAAGGTAACGCAATTTGTTCGTCCTATATTAGCTAATCGTGAAATTGTGCAAACGCTCAATGCTATTAAAGCTGCCGGTGGACAGGCACAGTACGTTGCTGCAGATGTTACCAATAGTCAAAGTGTTCGTGATGCGGTTGCGCCTGCCTTGGTTGCTCTTGCTGGAACATCAGCAGAGCCTTTAACCATAACCGGTATTATTCATGGTGCAGGTGTATTGGCGGATCAGTTTATCGAGCAAAAAACATTGGCCGAATTTGAGGCGGTTTACCGCACTAAAATTGATGGTTTATTGTCATTATTATCCGTATGTCAGCCAGAAAATATTAAGCATTTAGTGTTGTTTTCATCAGCGGCAGGTTTTTATGGCAACCCAGGTCAGTCGGATTATTCAATGGCTAACGATATTTTAAATAAAACAGCCTACCGTTTTAAAGCCAAGCACCCTAACGCGCAAGTGTTAAGTTTTAACTGGGGTCCTTGGGATGGCGGTATGGTTACCCCCGAATTAAAACGTATGTTCAATGCCCGTGGTGTTTATATTATTCCTCTTGATGCTGGCGCTAGCTTATTAGTGAGAGAATTAAGTGCTAATACTAACCGCTGTGCACAGATTCTAGTTGGTAACGACTTATCTAGTTCATCAGCATCACAAAGCAAAGCAGCACAAGCTGAACCTGAGTCTTCACTAAAAAAGTCACCCGTTAGTTGCTTGTCGATAAACTCAAGTAAAGTAGCGCGTGTTATTAAAACACTGCAAGCAACTAACAATATCTTTTTAGCAGATCATGTTATCGGTAACGATCATGTATTGCCAACGGTTTGTGCCATCGCTTGGATGAGTGAGGCAGCGCTTAGCGTTTATCCTGATTATGTTTATCAAGGTATAAATAATTACAAACTACTTAAAGGCGTAACCTTTGATGAAACCACGCTAGCTAAGCAAGAGAGCAAGGATTTCTTCATTGATATGACCGTTGATATGAGTGTAGATTTGCATACTCAAGTACTCGATGGTGGCGATACCTTATTGATTGATAGCAAAATATCATCAATCAATGAGGCAGGAAAAATCGTTTTTCATTACAGCGGACAAGTTGTGTTAGCGTCTCAAATGACTGCCCCTATTGAAGACGACAATTTAGTAGGGAAAGACTTAGCCGCTAAGTTAACGGCTACAACCGCTAGCGAAGCGAAAGCGTTATACCAAAATGGTACCTTATTTCACGGTGAAAGTTTGCAAGGTATTACTCACCTTATTGAATGTGATGAGCAGGGCTTACTGCTGGCATGTAAAGTACCCGAAGTAGCTCAACAAAAGCAGGGTGATTTCGCTATTCCTGGCGTTTCATCAGGGACCTTATCAGCTGAAAAACACAACATTTTCGCCAACGACCTAGCGTATCAAGCCATGTTAGTTTGGGTAAAAAGAGAATTGGGTTTAGGTAGTTTACCGTCAAGTACGCAGGCGTGGCATGTTTATGGTCAAGTTGCTCTAGGTCAACCCTTTTACTTACAGTTGACGGTGGTACAAAGTAGTGGCAAGGGCGGTAAACGTGGCAAGCTAGTCGCTGATATCAATTTTATCAGTGAAGAGGGACTATTATTAGCTGAAATGAAAACAGCTAAAGTCACCGCTAGCGACAGTTTAAATGATATGTTTTTACCTACTCGCGCTGCAACGAGTAAAGCATCAAATAATGCAGTAGCGCGTGATGTAAAAGTAGTGAAAGAAAAAACAGCAGGAACAGTTAATTAAATGCTAACTAATGACATAGCCATTGTTGGTATTGATAGTCAATTGGGTGAGTTTGCTAATATTGACCGTGTTGCCCGTGCACTTTACTTAGGTAAAAATATAGCGAAGCAGGTTGATAAAGATATTGCGAGTACTAACTCGTTAATCTGCTCAACAGTTATTGCTTCAACAGCGCGTATGGTTGAGGTATTGCCTGGTAATGCAACCGTGGCGCTGGGAAGTAACCCTTTATCTACACAGCTCGATGTCATCATTATTGATGAAGCAAGCGAAAAAAGTGATGAGCAAGTATCTGTTTTAACGGCTAACTTATCAGCACAGAGTCACATCAATAATGCTATTGTCATGAGTCAGCTAAGCGAAGCATTAACGCTTGCTATCTCGTTAACCGATAAAGGTCGGCTGGTAGCGTTAGTGGGGTTAAGTTTTACGTCGACTAAGTCAATAACTGAGCAGAGTAATGCTAAGAGCAATAATACTATTAGCTTTGACCGTAACTTTGCTGGCTATCAATCGACTTCAGGCGTTGCTAGCCTATTGCTTGCATCACAAGTAATAGCGCAACGTGCACAGCTTCCTATTTATGCCCAACTTAACAGCTTGTCGGTTGCACCTGCCAATGCCAGTGCAATGAAAGCAGCAGTACTCGAATCACTACACAATACCAAAGCACGTCCAGTCACAGACTACGCAAATAAAGCTCAATCGACTATTTCGCTACTCGAAGTATCAGCCCTTGAGGGGGATTTTCATAGTGTGTTAGAGTCGTCGGTATTACTGGAGGCGTATCGTGAAGCTTATGCTGTTGAGCCGCTAACCTGCGCCATTAGTTGTGCACGTAGCATCACAGGTGAAGGCGCTGGCTTTTCGCAAGTTTTAGGATTACTGCGCACGGTTATTGCTTTGCAGCAACGTTATATTCCGGGTATCAATCATTGGCAAGCACCAAAAATAGAGCAACTTTCCTGCGATATTAATAGCTGGCACTCATCAAATTTTTACTTCCCGACAGAATCAAGAACGCGTTACCCTAATGCAGAGGGTAGTAAACACTGTGCTGCTTATAGCTGCTTAACTCAAGACAGTTACTGTCATCTGGTGTTAACGGAGCATACTTTGGACAACACCGAAGATATTCGTTTGAACGGTTTTCTTGCCAGTAGTGATCTGCACCTAATCCTGGTTAATGGTGAAAATCAAGCACAGCTACAACAACAGCTTTTACAATTGGCGTTGTTATGCCAGTCAACTTTCATTGAAAGCCAAAGCCAAAGCCAAGCTCAAAAGCATGATGCTTTAAATAAAATGGCCGATCAGCAATATCAACAGTACTTAAGAGATTCGACTAAAAAATATACTGTGGCACTATTGGCTGAATCGCTTGAGGAGTTAACAAAAGAGATTCAATTGGCACAGTCAGGCGTCAGTAATGTATTCGTTAACTTATCTCAGGGGGAGCTTAAAACCACAGCTAGTTCCCTCACACAATGGAAAACCCCTAAAGGGAGTTACTTCAGTGCAACACCCGCTTGTTATACAGAGGGGGATGTAGCAGAAAAAAGTAATAATGTGTGTTTTATGTACCCAGGTATTGGCGCAACCTATGTTGGCTTAGGCCGCGATTTGTTTCAGCTATTTCCACAAATTTATACCGAGGTTGCCAGCTTAGCCGGTGATATTGGTAGTAGTTTAAAAGATACCTTACTGAACCCGCGCAGTATTAGCCGCCTTGACTTTAAAGCACTGAAACAACGTGACTTAGCTTTACGTGGCAGCCTAGCTGATATTGCCGAGGCGGGGGTGGGTTTCGCCTGTGTTTTTAGTAAAATATTTACTAAGGTATTTAAGCTTAATGCCGACTTTGCCACAGGCTATTCTATGGGGGAGGTCAGTATGTATGCGGCATTAGGTTGTTGGCAACAGCCGGGTTTAATGAGCGCACGTTTGGCTAACTCTGCTACGTTCAATGAACGACTTTGTGGTGATTTATTAACACTACGCGAGCATTGGGATCTGCCCCTAGCAAATAGCCCAACTCAAGCGAGCGCAGTGCCCATATGGGAAACCTATACCATTAAAGCGACTTTAGCTCAGGTAGAAGCCGCTTGTCTTGGTGAACCACGGGTGTATTGCACCATTATTAATACCCCTGATAGTGTTTTACTGGCAGGTTATCCCGCCGATTGTTTACGTGTTATTGCATCACTAGGTGTTCGTGCTATGCCGCTAAACATGGCTAATGCCATTCATAGTGCGCCAGCAAAAGCGGAATACGATAACATGGTAGCGTTATACACCATGGCGGTAAATACTCGTATTAATACCAAGTTGTATTCAAGCTCTTGTTATTTACCAGTACCGCAATTAAGTAAGGCGATAGCGAATTCTATTGCTAAGTGTTTATGTGACCGCGTTGATTTTCCGCGCTTGGTCAATACCCTTTATGACAACGGTGCTCGAGTTTTTATTGAAATGGGCCCTGGTCGCTCCCTGTGTAGTTGGGTGGATAAAATACTTGAGCATGAACATAAGCAGCATAAACATCAAAAAGACTTACCAATAAAAGAGGTTTGCAATAAAAACAGTGTGTCCGTACCGGTAAATGCTAAAGGCGTTAGTGACGAATTAACCTATTTTCGTGCTATTGCAAAATTAGTCAGTCACGGGGTAACACTTGATCTGAGTAGTTTGTTTTATGGTTCGATTATCATGAATAAAAAAACAACAACAAACCATAATAAAATGACAGCACAGCATAGCTAATAGAATAAGCCTGCAAGTTAGTGAACGATAACAATAAGAGAAATACATGGAAAACATCGCCGTAGTAGGTATCGCAAATTTATTTCCCGGTTCAAGTGCGCCAGAAGAATTTTGGCAACAGTTGCTAACGAAGCAAGATTGTCGCAGTAAAGCGACTGATGAACAGATGGGCGCAGATGTTGAAAAATACACCGGTAAAAAAGGCGACACAGATAAGTTCTATTGTGTCCATGGTGGTTATATTCGAGGTTTTAATTTTGATGCCCAACCTTTTTGTTACCGTGATAAGGTTACTAGCAACAACGACTTAAATAACACTGGCTCAAACAGTAATGACTTAACCACTGAATATTTAACGCAACTTGATGACGTAAACCAATGGTCTTTGTATGTAGCGCATCAAGCACTACTTGATGCGGGCTACTGGCGTAGTGACAAGTTAACTAACTGTGGTGTTATTTTAGGTAATTTATCTTTTCCGACCAAGTCGTCAAATCACTTATTTATGCCGTTATACCATCAAGTCGTTGATGACACGTTAAAGCAAGTGATTGATAACGAATTTGAATTAACGTCATTTGCAAAAAATAAAGCGGCTTACCTTAACGGTATTGTCCATGAAGATAATGCCTTAGTAGCTGGTTATCCTGCGGCATTATTAGCCAAAGCGGCAGGCTTAGGTGGCGCACACTTTTCGCTTGATGCGGCGTGTGCTTCAAGCTGTTATTCAGTTAAACTGGCCTGTGATTATTTACATACCGGCAAAGCCGATATGATGTTAGCTGGCGCGGTATCAGGCGCTGATCCTATGTTTGTTAATATGGGTTTTTCTATTTTCCAAGCTTACCCAGAAAATAATATTCACGCGCCGTTTGATAAAAAATCGCAAGGCCTTTTTGCCGGCGAAGGTGCTGGTATGATGGTGCTTAAACGTCATAGCGATGCGGTGCGCGATGGCGATAAAATTCACGCTATTATCAAAGGCGGCGCACTATCTAACGATGGTAAAGGCGAATTTGTCTTAAGCCCGAACACCAAAGGCCAAGTACTCGTTTATGAGCGCGCTTATGAAAATGCCGACGTCAATCCAGCAGAGGTAGATTACATTGAATGTCACGCTACAGGTACGCCCAAAGGCGATAATGTTGAGCTAGGCTCAATGGAAACTTTCTTCTCGCGTTATGGTCTTGCTGGTGAAAGTAGTGAAAGTCATAAACCGTTGCTCGGCTCAGTTAAATCAAATTTAGGTCACTTACTTACCGCAGCAGGTATGCCTGGCATGACTAAAGCTATTTGGGCGCTTAATGAGGGAAAAATTCCGGGCACTATTAACCTTGATGAGCCGTTAAACTCTAAAAAAGGTTACTTTGGCGCGGCTCAAATGCCAACACAAACTATCGATTGGCCAAGTAAAAACGGTGCAATGGCTAATTCGCAAAAGCCACGCACGGCAGGCGTCAGTGTTTTTGGTTTTGGTGGCGCTAATGCCCATTTAGTTTTACAACAACCCACGCAGACTATTTCAACAAGTAATCGTATGGCTAAACCAGCACAGCCGTTAGCGATTGTCGGTATGGATGCACATTTTGGCTCAGCAGATAACTTATCAACGTTTAAAACATTACTCGATAATAATGCGACCACCTTTAGAGAGTTACCGCCAAAACGTTGGCGAGGTATTAATAACAATAGCGCGGTAATGAAGGCATTAGCGTTAAATAAAGCGCCGATGGGCGGTTATGTTGAGGATTTTGACATTGATTTTTTGCGTTTTAAAGTGCCACCAAACGAGCAAGACCGTTTGATCCCTCAACAATTGATGATGATGAAAGTTGCTGATAATGCCGCTAAAGACGCTAATCTAAAGCCCGGTAGCAATGTTGCGGTGTTAGTTGCCATGGGCATGGAGTTAGAGTTGCACCAATACCGTGGCCGCGTTAATTTAACCAGTCAAATTGAAGAGAGTTTGCTGCAACAAGGCGTAAGCCTGAGCGACGAGCAACGTCAAACGCTAACAAATATTGCTAAAGATGGCGTGGCTTTTGCCGCGCAACTTAACCAATACACCAGTTTTATTGGTAATATTATGGCTTCTCGTATTTCAGCCTTATGGGATTTTTCAGGGCCAGCTATTACCGTGTCGGCGGAAGAAAACTCTGTTTATCGCTGTGTTGAATTAGCACAGAATTTATTTCAAACCAGTGATGTTGAAGCAGTAATCATTGCCGGTGTTGACTTAGCAGGCTCAGTAGAAAACATAACGCTACGTCAGCACTTTGGCGAACTCGATAAAGGCGCTCTTACCCAGCAGGCATCGGATGATAATCCATTTAACCATGAGCAATGGCAAGTGGGTGAGGGCGCTGCCGCTTTTGTTCTTAAACCGATTAGCGAACTTAAACGAGTGAGTGATCAGTACGCCTATGCGACTATTAATAGTATTGCTTTTGTTAATGATATCAGCGCACAGGCTATTGAAAAAGCGGCGAGTACTGCGCTTGCGCAAGCCGGTATTAATGCTAGTGATATTAGCCAAGTAGAAGCCAACGCTAGTGGTTTTATTGGTGAGAATGAAGCCGAGAAAGCAAGTTTACCAACCTTGTATCCAGGTAAAAAAATCAGCTCAGTGAAAAGCCAAATAGGTCATACCTTTAATGCCTCAGGTGCCGCTAGTATCATTAAAGTTGCGTTGGGTCTATCGAGTAAGGCTCAAGGTAGCACTCAATATAATGCTCAGTATAGTAATAAAGCACAATACACGGCGATTAATGGTTTAGCAAAAGACGGCAGTTGTGCGCATCTTGTTTTATCATCGAGTGTTCATGGTTGTGCTAAATCAGTTAACCAACCAGAGAATACTGATAATCAAAACGGCGTTAAAAAAAGACCACAGTTAATAAAAACTATCACCTTAGGTGGTAACAGTATTGAAGAGACTATTATAAAAGCAAGCGAAAAACCAAGTGTGAGCTCGCACTTTTTTGCGATAAAACAGGCTTTCAAGAATCGACAATTAATGGCGGTAGCCAAGCCCAATACCATTAACCTTGCACAGATTAAGCCTAGATTTAGTCAAGGTTCAAATACAGTTCAAGTACCTCAATTGTCACAAGCGACACCAAGTAATGGCACTCAATTGACAGGTGCAAGCGGAGCAGCAGTGAATAAATCAACTAATGTAATTACCCCGACTTTAAGCCAAGCAACAAGTCTAAGTATTAACCAGCATATCGCTCAAGAGACAGCAACACATAAGGCTTTCTTGACTAACCGTCAACTTGCTCAAGAGCAAATCGCTAATATGATAGCGCTGCAAGTTGCAGCAACTCAAGAGACGACGCTCGAATCGACAGTCGATTCAAGCAGTGACCATAGGGCTAATACCGATACTCTTGCGATGACTAGTTCATCACAAACAAAACTGACACCAAATTCTACGCCATTACCAGAGCAAGCTACAACAGGTTATAACTACGCACCGTTACAACTTGAAGAACGCTTTAGTAAACCAAGCGACATTATTTGGGATACCGATGATTTAGTTGAGTTTGCTGAAGGTGATATCGCTAATGTGTTTGGCGAAGACTACCGTATTATTGATAGCTACTCACGGCGTGTACGCTTGCCAACGACCGATTACCTATTAGTGTCACGTGTTACTGCCCTTGAAGCGACGGTAAACGAGTATAAAAAATCGTACATGTGCACCGAGTACGATATTCCGGTTGATGCCCCGTTTTTAATTGATGGTCAAATACCTTGGTCAGTATCGGTAGAGTCGGGTCAATGTGATTTATTACTCATCGCCTATATCGGTATTGATTTTCAAGCCAAAGGTGAGCGAGTTTATCGTTTATTAGATTGCGAATTAACTTTTCTTGAAGAAATGGCGTTTGGCGGTGAAACACTGCGTTATGAAATTCATATTGATTCTTATGCTAAAAATGGCGAGCAATTGTTATTTTTCTTCCACTATGATTGTTATGTCGGCGATAAAAAAGTATTAATTATGCGTAACGGTTGCGCAGGTTTTTTCACCGATGAAGAGCTCAAAGACGGTAAAGGTGTTATTCATAATGATAACGATAAAGCGCAATTAGCAGCAGCTAAAAAATCAGTGTTTACGCCATTAATGCAGCGTAATCGTGATATTTACAACTATAGCGACATGATGAAGCTAGTTAATGGTGATGTCGCTGGCTGTTTTGGTCGTAGCTATGATCAACAAGGTCGTAACCCCTCGTTAAAATTCTCCTCTAAAAAATTCTTAATGATAGAGCGTATTACCAAAATCGATTCCGCTGGCGGACATTGGGGCTTAGGCTTACTTGAGGGACAAAAAGATTTAGATCCACAGCACTGGTACTTTCCGTGTCACTTTAAAGATGATCAAGTCATGGCGGGCTCATTAATGAGTGAAGGTTGTGGTCAAATGGCGATGTTCTACATGTTGTCATTAGGCATGCACAACGATGTTAATAATGCACGTTTTCAACCTATGCCAGGTGAATCACAAACGGTTCGATGTCGTGGACAAGTATTGCCGCAGCACAATACGTTAACTTACCGTATGGAAGTGACCGAAATGGGCATGCAGCCATTCCCTTTTTTAAAAGCCAACATCGATATTATGCTTGATGGTAAAGTGGTGGTTGATTTTAAAAACTTATCGGTGATGATCTCCGAGCAAGATGATAATTCACCTTATCCGGTAACCTTGCCCGATAACGTCAAACTTGTACAAGGTATCAGCAAACCAACGAGTGAAAAGCCGTTAAGTGATAGCATCAATAACGAGCTTGATGAGCGAGGCATTGCACCATTTAAACACCCGCATCGTCCCTTAATGAAAGTGATATCTGACGTCAATGCGCCAAAAGAGAAAGGGGTAACACCTATTCAACATTTTGCAGCGCCCATGGTTGCAGGACAAAATCGTGTACCTAACCAAGCACCATTTACCCCATGGCACTTATTTGAATTTGCTACCGGTAATATCTCGAACTGTTTTGGTGCTGATTTTGATATTTACTCAAATAAAGCAGGTAAAAATAGAGTTCCACCTCGTACGCCTTGTGGTGACTTGCAAGTAGTGACACAAATCGTTGAAGTACAAGGTGAACGCTTAGATCTGAAGAAACAATCAAGTTGTATCGCCGAATATTATGTGCCCAGTGATGCTTGGTATTTTACTAAGAATAGCCATGAAGCTTGGATGCCTTATTCATTGATTATGGAAATAGCGCTACAACCGAACGGCTTTATTTCTGGCTATATGGGGACCACGTTAAAGTACCCAGATAAAGATTTGTTTTTCCGCAATCTTGATGGCACTGGTGACCTAATAAAGCAGGTCGATTTACGCGGTAAAACTGTCGTTAATAAATCGGTATTGTTAAGTACTACCATGGCTGGCGGCATGATAGTGCAAAGCTTCACTTTCGAGTTATACGTTAAAGGCGCTCGCGTTAAAGATAAAAGCGTAGCAGCCCAATCACTAGAAAGTCATGAGCTTTTCTACAGAGGAACCGCAGTATTTGGTTACTTTGGCGCGGATGCATTGACCAATCAACTCGGTATTGATAATGGCAAAGTTACCCAGCCATGGTTTGTTGATCACTGTGTAGAGGGTAAAACAACAACAGAGCAGGTTGAAGTGATTAATTTAACCGATCAGCACTTAGCGTATTACCAAGCACCAGCGAACAAACCGCATTATAAATTAGCGGGCGGACAAATGAATTTTATCGATACCGTTTCAATTGTTGAAGGTGGCGGTAGTGGCGGTGTTGCCTATATTTATGGCGAAAGAACGATTGATGCGAGCGATTGGTTTTTCCGTTATCACTTTCATCAAGACCCGGTAATGCCTGGCTCGTTAGGCGTAGAAGCGATAATCGAGTTAATGCAAACCTATGCCCTTAAAAATGATTTAGGTAAAGCGTTCGCTAACCCACGTTTTAGTACACCAACTAGTGTGGTTAAATGGAAATATCGCGGTCAAATAACGCCGTTAAACAAGCAAATGTCACTCGATGTACATATTACTAATATTGTTAAAGAAGCTGGCGAAGTACGTTTGATTGGTGATGCTAATTTATCTAAAGATGGTCTGCGAATATACCAAGTTAAAGATATTGTGTTATCAATCGTAGAAGCTAATTAACGGTATTAATACTTGTTAAAATAAATAAAAATTCACGAAATTAAAAATTACTGACAAAAATAAGAATAAGTCAGTATAAACAGGAAACAAGATGCCAAATATTGATTTTAATAATGCCAGAGCCATTGATTGGGCATGGAAAGCTAACGCCAGTGACGTTAACAGTAGTGATGTGCAAATAAAGTCAGCATTAATGGATTTAACCAAGCCAGTGTATGTTGCCAAATCATCGAATGGCTTAGGCGTGGTCAACACTACCGCCGTTACTGGTGACACAAGTGTGTTAGCATTTGCGCAAAAGCTTATGCCGCAAGATTTAGGTGATGAGGCATTTAAAAAGCAACATGGTGTTAAATACGCTTATCATGGCGGCGCAATGGCTAATGGCATTGCTTCAGTTGAGTTAGTCGTTGCTTTAGGTAAAGCAGGGTTCTTATGTTCATTTGGCGCGGCAGGTTTAATCCCAGATGCAGTCGAAGAGGCGATAAAACGTATTCAAGTAGCCTTACCTAATGGACCTTACGCGGTGAATTTAATTCATGCTCCCGCAGAAGAAGCTCTAGAGCGTGGCGCGGTTGAACGATTTTTAAAACTTGGCGTTAACACCGTTGAAGCCTCAGCGTACTTAGGCTTAACCGAGCACATTGTCTGGTATCGCTTAGCAGGTTTAACTGAAAACAGTGATGGTAGTGTCAATATTGGTAATAAGGTTATTGCCAAAGTATCTCGCACCGAAGTGGCGCGTCGCTTTATGGAGCCAGCACCGCAAAAATTAATTGATAAACTGCTCAGTCAAGGCAAGATAACCCAAGCTCAAGCTGAGCTGTCAAAACGTGTACCTATGGCCGATGATATTACCGCTGAAGCTGATTCGGGTGGTCATACCGATAATCGACCATTCTTAACTTTATTGCCGACTATCATTGCACTTCGTGATGAAATTCAAGCGCAATATAATTTCTCGCCAGCATTACGTGTGGGCGCTGGTGGTGGTATTGGTACGCCAGAATCGGCCTTAGCGGCTTTTACTATGGGCGCAGCTTACATTGTGCTGGGCTCAGTAAACCAAGCCTGTGTGGAAGCGGGCGCTTCTGAGCACACCCGTAAGTTACTGGCGAATGTTGAAATGGCTGATGTCACCATGGCGCCGGCTGCTGATATGTTTGAAATGGGCGTTAAATTACAAGTCGTTAAACGTGGTTCAATGTTTGCCATGCGCGCCAATAAACTTTACCAGTTATACAGTAGTTATGATTCTATTGAAGCGATCCCTACCGATGAACGTCTTAAAATTGAGCAGCAAATATTTCGTGCTAACCTTGATGACGTTTGGGCAGGTACGGAAGCTTTCTTTAGTGAACGCGACCCTGAGATGTTAGCGCGCGCGCAATCGAGTCCTAAACGTAAAATGGCGTTAATTTTTCGTTGGTATTTAGGGCTAAGCTCTCGCTGGTCAAATAGTGGTGAAAAAGGTCGAGAAATGGATTATCAAATTTGGGCTGGTCCAAGTCTAGGTGCCTTTAATAGCTGGGTAAAAGGCACTTATTTAGCAGATTACACCCGTCGCTACGCTGTGGATGTTGCGCTACATATGTTAAAGGGGGCAGCCTACTTACAACGCGTTAATCAGTTAACATTACAAGGGGTTAGTTTAACGACTGAGCTGGCGAGTTATCGTAGCGAAGATTGATTGTTAACTCTTGACTTTCAAGTAAGGTAAAATATTTGCGAGTAATCATTATCAAGGAAACCAGATGTCAACCTGTACCGAATTTGCCGTATTTGAGGTTAAAAAAGCTAACGTAGTGCGTGTACTCGCGGTAAGTGAACGTTTATTTTCTGAAATAAATGCAGAGCAAGAAAGTATTATTGCGCATGAAATCTTAGTAAAAACAGCTAACTCAGATAAGCATGTCAATCAGCATTTTACTGATGCTGACAGTGAGGATGTGCAGGAAATATGTTGGCATCTTACTTGGGCTAATGTTGCAGCGGTAGAAGCAAGCTCAAGTAAATGGTCAAGCTATCCAAGCGCAGCAGCAATAGAAGCTTTAGTAGGGAAAAAACTCTATTATGGCCACTTTGTTGCAATTGTCGGAGCAGCTGCGGTTGGAGATGCAGGCTTAGTATCAGAGTAAACAGAGTATCTTGTATGATCATACAAGGTCGATGGGTAATAAATAGAGTTCAGGTTCAATCTATAATTTGCTGTATTGCTTGAACTAGGTATTTTTCTTGATGTTACCACTGAAAAGTCGCCAGTCGATCATCACGTTATTCATAGTGAAGGCTGAGCTGAACTGAGCATTGTCCATTATGTTTTCATTGCACTGACAAATTTATTCAGGTCGATTAAGCGCTATATAATTGGACGTAAAGCTATAACCATCAGCACCCATTTTACCCACCGAGTCAATTAACGCTTGGTTAATACCCTCATCACTGTAAAGCTCATCTCTTACATACACTGACTTCACATCTAAAAGTACCAAAGTACCTCCAGTGGGTAAATCACTAACAGAAATAATTTCTCGTAAGGTACATTCATAACGTATAGGTGAGTCAGTAACCGAAAAAGGGTGTACGGTACAGCTATTGCCATGCTCAACCTCTGCGATGTCAAATTCACTTTCATCCATGGCTATACTGGCACTGGTGGCGTTCATTTTTTCTAGTAAATGACTGTTAACTATATTAACCACACATTCACCCGTTTCTTTTATATTTTGCAAGGTATCTTTATCAATACCACTACGTTGTGTTACTTGTGTATAAAGCAGTACCGGAGGGTTACAGCTTGCAACAGTAAAAAAAGAGTAGGGCGCGAGGTTATCAATCCCTTTTTTTGAACGGGTACTGATCCAAGCAATGGGTCTTGGGGTGACACCACCATTTAGCAGACGATATTTCTCTTGTGCATTTAATTGTGTCATATCAAAGTTCATTGATTATCCAGATAAAAATTAATATAAAGTTATATGGGTGTTAGCGCAGTAGTAAATAAGCACCTAAGCCTAAGCCGAGATACATCATTATAGCGAAAGTACAGCCAATAATAGTTAACGTCGTTGAAATGCCTAAAAACTTGAAGCCTAATGCCGCTGATAATGCTTTAGGGCGTGATTGAAATGAATGGAAAAATTTAAATTCGGTTAACTTTTCAGCTAATGCTTGATCGCTTTTAATCTGGCTATCAATGGTTTTATCATACATAAAAGCCACGACATAAAAGGCGATTAAAAAAGCTAAAATAGGTTCCATAATTATTATCCGGATGTGGTTAAGTAGAGGGAGATAGGCTTAATGCCACTTTAAAGTAGTAAAAACCGACTAAGCTATAAAGTAGTCTTCCATTATCGTTAATAGTTGGTTAATACTAACCGTTGTTACCATATGCTCGGTAGAAGCGTAAATGACCCCGGCTTTGTCACCTAGGGCAATGTCGACCAAGTCAGGTTTACTATCATGTAGCACCAGTACTATTTTCTTATCGATAGTAATACAGTCGATGGTGATTGCATCGGCGTTTATACCTTGTTTGCGTAAGGTTTTATCCATAATCCCCATGAGAGTGTCTATGTTTTTATGACGTTGATAAAATATATCATTGGCTTGGGCGACTACTTCAGAAAGTTCTTTTAAGTTTTTTGTCATTTTCTACTTACGCTTTATGGTTTTTTATTAATAAGGGATGTGATTGAGGGCATTTGCAAATGATGCGGCTACTGTAAACTAGCAAGCCTTTAAAAGCTATCTACACCTTCATTGATTATTTTACTCTGCTGGCAACTGACCATGACAGTTAGCTTATATTGGCTTTTTGTGATTTATACCTAGGTACTAGTTAGTTGTTTTGAGAACATTTATACTTTGCCCATCTTTTTACACAAGCTTTATAAACAGGTAAGTATAATAATTATGATGAAAAAAATTGGATTGTCACTTCTTTCTGCCGCAGTATTAGTAGGTTGTACTAAAACCACGCCTGAGCAATCAACGCTTGCCAATAGTGCTGAAGATATTAACGCAAGCTATAACAGTATTAATACCACGCAATTAATTGACCATGTAAAAGTACTCTCATCTGACAAATTTGGTGGTCGTGCACCATCAAGCGAAGGTGAAAAACTTACCCTTGATTACTTAACAGAGCAGTTTACTGCTATTGGTTTTAAACCAGGTAATGGTGACAGCTTTTTACAAGAAGTGCCGTTAGTGTCAATTGAAGCATCAACTGATATGACATTAACCATTGGTGGTAAAAATTACCAACATGGTACTGACATGGTGATGGGCAGCGCCCGAATTAGCGAATTAGAGCAGCTTAAAAATTCAGATCTAGTTTTTGTTGGCTACGGTATTAATGCGCCAGAATATCATTGGAATGATTATAAAGACCTTGATGTTAAAGGAAAAACTGTTGTTATTTTAGTGAATGATCCTGGTTTTGCTACCCAAGATCCAGAGCTATTTACCGGTAATGCCATGACCTATTATGGTCGCTGGACATACAAATATGAAGAGGCTAGCCGTCAAGGCGCTGAAGGCGCCATTATTATTCATGAAACAGCGCCGGCTTCTTACGGTTGGTCTGTTGTGAAAAACTCTTGGACTGGGCCTCAGTTTAGTTTTCAGCGTGACGATTTAAATAAAGACCGCGTTGCCGTAGAAGGCTGGGTTAATAGTGCTGTTGCTGCTGAGTTGTTTAGTAAAGCGGGCTTAGATTTTGAAAAAATGAAGGCACGTGCAGCGCAAGGCAGTTTTAATATTGATATGGGTAACTTAGATGCTTCTGTTACCGTTAAAAATACTATAAAAAAATCTACCTCGTATAACTTTATTGCTACGTTACCTGGTAGTAAAAAAGCGGATGAACATATTTTATACTCAGCGCATTGGGACCACCTTGGTACAGACTTAACCAAAGAAGGTGATCAAATTTATAATGGCGCACGTGATAATGCTACCGGTACTGCTGCTTTAATTGAAGTCGCTGAAGCTTTTGCAAAATTACCTAATACGCCAGAGCGTTCAATGACCTTTTTAGCTGTCACGGCAGAAGAGCAGGGCTTACTTGGTTCTAAGTTTTATGCGGCTAATCCTGTTATTCCTGCCGCTAAAACAGTTGCCAATATTAATATGGATGCGTTAAATGTAAACGGTAGGAGTAAAGATGTTGCCGTATATGGGTTAGGACAGTCAGAACTTGATAACTTTTTAACGACAGCGGCCTTAAAACAAAACCGTGATATTTCAGGTGATCCAAGACCGGCGGCAGGTATTTATTACCGCTCTGATCATTTTGCTTTTGCTAATGTAGGTATTCCAGCGCTATATGCCAAAGGTGGCGCGATACCTGCTGATCAAGCTACGGCTAATTTACGTGCTAGGTTAGACCCAATTCTTGGTAAGTGTTATCACGGTCTTTGTGATGAATACAGTGATGAGTGGGATTTAACGGGGGCAGTTGAAGATATGCAATTGTTCTTTGAAATTGGTGTTGAGTTATCTGAAGCTGATGTTTGGCCGCAGTGGAGCAAAACGTCTGAATTCAAAAGATAAAACGTAGCGTTAAAAATATCATTAAATCTATGTTTTAATTAGTTCAGTGAGTGTTTTAATAATATAAGCGGTAGCGGCTAAATGTCACTACCGCTTTTTTATCGCTGCTTTAACAGAAAATAAGTTATAACTAATTGATTAATTAGGAGTTCTTTTTTAGGCGAAGAACTATAGTTACTGAGTTAACTCAGCGAGAGTCGCTTGACTGAGCTTTTGTAAATCTTGAGGAGCTAATTCTATCTCTAAACCTCTTTTACCCGCACTCACAAATACCGTCGTAAATTGCTTTGCTGAGGAGTCAATAAAGGTGCTGAGGCGCTTTTTCTGTCCGAGCGGACTAACACCACCGAGTACATAACCGGTAGAGCGCTCAACATCACTTCTTAATGCCATAGCCGCTTTTTTACCGCCACTCGCTTTAGCAATTAATTTCATACTTAACATCGCCGAGACAGGTATTATCGCTACTACCAGTTTTTTAGCATCAATATTGACCACTAAGGTTTTAAACACTCTTTCGCTTGAAATACCCAGCTTTTGTGCAGCTTCGTCACCATAAGATTCAGCGGTTGCATCGTGAGTATACTCATGGACGTGATAATTAACTTTGCTCTTTTTAGCGGTATTAATTGCGGGAGTCATGTAAATCTCTTTTTATTGAACATTTTTGTAGCGTTAGTAACTTAAACGTATTGTTTGACGTTAAAAATTGCCAATGTTTTATGTTAATACGCCATTATCATACCACCGAGCCATCATCATGCTCAAAGAGTAACTAAGAGTAGGTTTATATTTAACAGCTAATCACTCGAATTAGCGTCAAGGGTTGTATTGCTTTAGCATATAAATCGACAGGTGTGCTATGATGTTAATCACTATAATGGTAATACCAATGAACTACTCGTGTGCTTAACATGTATTGTCAAAGCTACCTGTGACTACCTATTCATAATGCTTTTATAAAAAGAGAGAATCAACTTATGCTCGTAACTTTTTCCAGTAAATCTTATGCCAATATAACAATGTTTGGTGATGTTGCAGTACAATTGTTAAAACTCATGGGCCGTAAAGCCACCATACCCAGTGCGATGCTTACCGAAGATATTCCGGCAGCGCTAGCGCTTTTGCAAGCGGCTATCGATAAGGAAAAGCAGTTAGCGCAGCAGGAGGAGCTGGACGAAGATAATGACGAGCCGTTGCCAGTTAGTCTCCCTCAACGTGCTTTGCCGTTAATTGATATGCTTAAAGCAGCGGTTGAAGATAAGTCTGATATAATGTGGACCGACAAAAGTTAACGACATGAGAATTGGTGACTAATAAAATGAATGGTAATGAAATAAATTACAATGGCATAAAAAGTATTCTTTTTGTCTGCATGGGCAATATTTGTCGCTCCCCCAGTGCAGAAGCTGTTTTTAGGCATAAAATGCAAGTAAAAGGCTTGGCATTAAAAGTTGATTCAGCCGGTACTTTAGGTGCTCATGTTAAAGAAAAACCCGACCACCGAGCTCAAAAAGCGGGTCTCGCCCGTGGCTATTCTTTTAAGGGTATTAAAGCGCGTAAAGTTACCGTAGAAGATTTCAGTGACTTTGACCTTATTCTTGCTATGGATAATGACAATGTTACTGAGCTAAAAAAAATAGCGCCCGTGGCTATGCAAGGTAAAATAAAGTTGATGCTAGATTTTGCTACTGAACGTGAAGAAAAGCAGATCCCCGATCCTTATTACGGCGGCGCTAAAGGGTTTGATTACGTACTTGATTTAGTGGAAGCAGCGAGTGACGGCTTGTTAGCACAACTATAAAGTTCAACAGCTTTGTAACTTTCAATTATTACAAAATATCTCCCCAGAGTAGCAATAAATAACAGTAAAAACCTTAGCTTTTGGCTAAGGTTTTACATGGCTTATATCGTCTTTTTAAAGGCAATATGTAAAGAAAGCCTTTACAGGTAACGTGTTTTTACTGCCTCAGCCAGTAAGGCTAAAATCTCTGCACTGACCGTTAAATCAATACAAGCATCGGTAATACTTTGACCATAAATTAAGTTTTTTTCGGCTTTTACTGCTTGATTACCTTCCTTGATAAAACTTTCAATCATCACGCCAAACAAACTGTTTTCGCCTTGACTAATTTGTGCAGCTAAAGAGCGAGCAACATCAATTTGTTTGTTGTGATCTTTATAGCTATTGCCATGGCTACAATCAACCATGATACTTTGTGGTAATGATGCTTTTTCAAGTGCTGAACGAGTCGTTTTAATATCATCAGCATGGTAATTAGGAACTTTACCGCCGCGTAAAATCACGTGTGCAAAGGGGTTACCATGTGTTTGATAAATACACATTTGACCACTTTTATCAGGGGAATATAAAACATGAGGTACGCTCGAGGCTTGAATGGCATCAAGGGCAATTTTTACATTACCATCGGTACCATTTTTAAAACCAACAGGGCAAGAGAGCGCTGAGGCTAACTCACGGTGAACTTGACTTTCAGTGGTACGTGCGCCAATAGCGCCCCAGCTAATTAAATCAGAAATATATTGACCAGTAACCATATCTAAAAATTCAGTCCCTGCTGGCAATCCTAAATCATTAATATCAACAAGCAAGTTACGGGCAAGTCGCAAGCCTTTGGCAACGTTAAATGATTTGTCTAAATCAGGGTCGCTGATTAAGCCTTTCCAGCCAACAGTAGTACGTGGTTTTTCAAAATAAACACGCATTACAATGAGTAATTCATTTTTATACTTGTCACGTAACACGGTCAGTTTTTTTGCGTAATCAATAGCCGCTTCAGTGTCGTGAATTGAGCAAGGGCCAATAATAACTAATAAGCGTTTGTCTTCGCCACTGATTATCGCTTCAATGTCTTTACGGCTTTGTATAATAAAATCGGCAGTGGCAGCACTTAACGGGATTTCTTCGGCAAGTTGTGCTGGTGTGGCTAAGTTTTCAATCAGCGTGGTACGTAATTCATCGGTTTTAGTTGTCATGGTATTCTACTATTATGAGTTGGTGCTAAGGTTAGTTGGCGCTTATTTTAGGCTAGTGTAACTTTTTATCTTAGTGCGAACGTGTTTATCTTACTTATCTTTTATGTTTTTTAGCGCTATTACGTTAATACTTGTAACGCTGTAAGCCTGTTTCAGCCAGTATTTTAGCGGTAATTTCTTCAACTGAAAGCTTAGTGGTATTGATAAAAGGTATTTTTTCATTTTTATAAAGCTTTTCTACCTCTCTTACTTCCATTCGGCATTGTCTTGCTGAGGAGTATTTACTGTTCGCCATGCGTCCATCTCTAATATCGATTAAACGTTGAGCATCTATCGTTAGCCCGAACAATTTCTTATGAAAAGGTTTTAAGAAATTAGGTATCGTAAGCTCTTCCATATCATCGTCAGTAAACGGATAATTCGCTGCTTTTATACCATATTGTAGTGCTAAATAGAGTGCGCTAGGGGTTTTCCCCGAGCGTGATACTCCCACGAGTATTACGTCTGCTTCTTCATAATTGGTCACGTTTGAACCATCATCATTGGTTAATGCATAGTTCACTGCATCAATACGATAGTCATAACTTTTCTCATGCATGCTATGAGTTCTGTGCGTTTTAGGTTTGGCTTTTATAGAGAGTTCTTTTTCAAGTGGCGCTACAAAGGGTTCTAAAAAGTTATAAAGAATAGCATCGCAGCTCTCAATAATTTCACGCACTTCGTTATTAACAAAGGTGTGAAAAACTAATGCAGGCTTACCACCGCGACTACTTGCTTTATTAATGCGTGCTTTGGTCAGTAGGGCTTTTTCGGTTGTTTCAATAAAAGAAATGGTGTGGTGTTCAAATTTAGTTGGAAAAAGAGACAGTAGTGCATTACCAAAAACTTCTGAGGTGATGGCAGTACCATCTGAAATATAAAAAGCTGATCGCATAGTTAATTCTTCTTATTCAATAGTTGTTTACTGATGATTTTGTTTGATAAAAAGCAACCGTTCATCAAAAAATCCTGCTCTTTATTCTACGCTATATGTTACGTTAAATTTTATTTTGTCTTTTCGTTTATACGAATGGCAGTGTAGAATGTATTTAGCGACAAATAAATAAGCAAATTTATTTTTAATTGGAGAAGTAACGTGCAAGAAAATGTTCTTTGGTATCAAAACTTAGGTATGAATGATGTAGACCGCGTTGGCGGTAAAAATGCATCCCTTGGTGAAATGATTTCTAACTTAGCGAATGTTGGCGTGCAAGTTCCTACGGGGTTTGCTACTACGTCGTTCGCATTTAATGAATTTTTAGAGCAAAGTGGTATTAATGAAAAAATTTACCAACTCCTTGATGGTTTAGATGTTGATGATGTTAATGCGCTGGCTAAATGCGGTGCAGTTATTCGTCAATGGATTATTGATACGCCATTTCTTCCACAAATGCAGGCTGATATTGAAGCCGCCTATGCAAAGCTTGCCGGTGATTTCTCTGACGATGCTTCTTTTGCTGTTCGCTCTTCTGCTACCGCAGAAGATATGCCAGATGCTTCTTTTGCTGGCCAACAAGAAACCTTTTTAAACGTCCGTGGTTTTGACTCAGTGATGGTTGCTATTAAGCATGTTTTTGCCTCACTTTTTAATGACAGAGCGATTTCATACCGCGTGCATCAAGGCTACGACCATCGTGGCGTTGCCCTATCGGCTGGTATTCAGCAAATGGTACGTAGTGATATTTCTGCTTCAGGCGTTATGTTTTCTATTGATACTGAATCTGGTTTTGACCAGGTTGTCTTTATCACTTCAAGCTTTGGCTTAGGTGAAATGGTGGTACAGGGCGCGGTAAACCCAGATGAATTTTATGTTCATAAACCAACATTGGCGAAAGGAAAACCTGCGGTAGTTCGCCGTAATATTGGTAGCAAAGCTATTAAAATGGTGTACTCAGATAGCCAAGAACATTCTAAGCAAGTTGAAATTGTCGATATTGATGAAGCGGACTCTAACCGTTTCTCATTAACCGATAGTGAAGTTGAAGAGCTGGCTAAACAAGCCGTCATTATTGAAAAACATTACGGTCATCCAATGGATATCGAATGGGCTAAAGACGGCTTAGATGGCAAACTATATATTGTGCAAGCTCGTCCTGAAACGGTTAAGAGTCGTGAAAATACCAATGTGATGGAACAGTTCCAACTACAAAGCAACGATGATGTTAGTGTGGTTTGTGAAGGACGCTCAATTGGTCATAAAATTGGTAGTGGTGAAGCGAAGGTTTTATCATCATTAGCTGAAATGGATAAAATATTACCAGGTGATGTATTAGTTACCGATATGACAGACCCTGATTGGGAACCTATCATGAAACGTGCTTCAGCGATTGTTACTAATCGCGGTGGAAGAACGTGTCATGCCGCTATTATTGCCCGCGAAATGGGCATTCCTGCGGTGGTTGGTTGTGGTAATGCGACAGAGCTGATTAACACTGGCGATAAAATTACTGTGTCGTGCGCTGAAGGTGATACTGGTTTTATTTACCGTGGTAAATTAGATTTTGATGTGAAAACGTCTGAAATTGACGATATGCCTGAATTACCACTTAAAATTATGATGAACGTTGGTAACCCAGACAGAGCGTTTGCGTTTGCCCGTTTACCTAATGCTGGTATTGGTTTAGCGCGCTTAGAGTTTATCATCAATAAAATGATTGGTATTCACCCTAAAGCATTGCTTAATTTTGATAGCCAATCGGCTGAATTAAAAGAAGAAATTAACGATATTATTGTTGGTTACGACAGCCCCGTTGAGTTTTATATCGCTAAGCTAACCGAAGGCATTTCAACATTAGCGGCAGCTTACTCACCGAAGAAAGTGATTGTGCGCATGTCTGATTTTAAATCAAACGAGTACGCTAACCTTGTTGGTGGTGAAGCGTATGAGCCTCATGAAGAAAACCCTATGATTGGCTATCGTGGCGCAGCGCGCTATATCTCTAAAGATTTCAGAGATTGTTTCGCGCTTGAATGTGAAGCGATTAAACGTGTACGCAACGAGATGGATTTGACTAACGTTGAAGTGATGATCCCGTTTGTACGTACGTTAGGTGAAGCAGCCGCTGTTATTGATATTTTAGCTGAGCATGGTTTAAAACGTGGCGAAAATGGTTTACGCGTTATTATGATGTGTGAATTACCATCGAACGCGTTATTAGCGGATCAATTCCTTGATTACTTTGATGGTTTCTCTATTGGCTCAAACGACTTAACTCAGTTAACACTTGGTTTAGATAGAGACTCAGGCTTAATCGCGCACTTATTTGATGAGCGTGACCCAGCAATAAAAGTCTTATTAGCCATGGCGATAAAAGCGTGTAAAGCACGTGGTAAATACGTTGGTATTTGTGGCCAAGGCCCTTCAGACCATGAAGACTTTGCCGCTTGGTTAGTAGAGCAGGGCATTGACAGTGTTTCGTTAAATCCTGACACCGTATTACCAACCTGGTTATATCTTGCTGAACAACTAGCGAAGAAATAACACGAGTGACGATAAAATCGAAATAGAAAGTAATCTTACAGATTGCTGATTATCGATAATAAATATAAAAAGGGGCGAATTATTTCGCCCCTTTTTTGTGAACATTTATAAAAACTTACTTTTTCTATTTAACAAGGATCTACCATGAGTTTAACCGTTTATGGCGTACCACTTTCACCTTTTGTTCGCAAAGTACGTCTTTGCTTAGCTGAAAAAGCACTGGCTTATCAATTGGAAGTTATTTCACCGTTTGACCAACCTGATTGGTTTTTTGCGCTTAACCCACTAGGTCGTATTCCAGCACTTAAAGATGATGAATTAACCTTGGCTGACTCGAGTGTTATTTGTCAATATATTGAAGAAAAGTACAGTGGTTTAACACCGCTACTGGGGAAAAATGCTGAGCAGCGCGCTAAAGTACGTTGGTTTGAAAAATATGCAGATTATGAATTGGCCCCATTAACTACCTTTACTGTCTTTCAACAACGGGTTATTCACCCAAGTATGAACCAGCCAACCGATGAAAGTGTGGTTACGTTAGCATTAACAAAAAGCTTACCAGTACATTTTGACTACCTTGAACAAAGTTTAGGTAATGCTGAGTATTTTGTTGGTGATACCTTAACGCTTGCGGATATAGCTTTTGCTTGTCAGATGGTTAATATGGAACATGGTGGTGAGGTGTTAGATAACAACCGTTGGCCCAATCTTGCAGGCCTTTATACTCGCATCAAAGCCAGTGCTACCATGCAAGCTTTGTTACCAGGAGAGCAAAAAATACTCTCTTCAATATTGCCTCAGCAAAGCTAAATAGAATTTACTAACGTGCACTAAAATATATTCATCTTATCTCATTTCACATATTTTTTTATTCATTTAACAACCATGTTATTAATTAACATGGTTGTATTGAGTGATAAGGTATGTGAGGAAGGTTAACCGTAGTTATTAATTCAATAAATCAGTATAGTTATCCTGTTGTGAGTTTTTATTATGGCTTGTTAACGTATCAATAGATAAAAATAAATTTTGAGTAAACATTCAATTTTCTCATGATATACTCGGTTTAATGTCCCGTAATTTATGTTTATTTATGTTACCTAAAATCACTCATCAAGCACACTTACCCGCTCTTTATCTCGATTTTGTTAATACATTAACAAAAGGCCAAGGCTTTACTGGTGATATTGATACGAGTTATGGCGGCCGACTTAGTGTTGCCACCGATAATAGTATTTATCAGCAATTACCCCAGTTAGTGATCCAACCGCGTACAAAATACGATGTTGTTTTAGTCGCTAAAATAGCCAATGATGCTAAATATTGTAAGATTAAATTTAGTGCTCGTGGTGGTGGTACAGGAACTAATGGACAAAGCTTAACCCCAGGGGTAGTGGTCGATTTATCTAAATACATGAATAATGTGTTAGAGATAAATATTGAAGAGAAATGGGTGCGTGTTGAAGCGGGTGTTGTTAAAGATCAGCTTAATGATTATTTACGCCCTCATGGCTTTTTCTTTGCACCTGATTTATCAACCTCAAACCGAGCAACTATTGGCGGTATGATTAATACCGACGCCTCTGGACAAGGCTCATTAGTGTACGGAAAAACCTCAAATCATGTGTTAGCACTTGAATCGGTTCTTGCTAATGGTGATGTTATTTATACTGAACCAATGACGTTAGCCCAAGCACAGCATTTAGCACAGCAAAGTACGATGAATAGCCATGACGATGCTCAAGTCTATTCACCCTCTCATGCAGCTATTATGGCGCAAGTACTCACTAGTTGTATTGATAATAGAGCGTTGGTGTTAAAAACGTTTCCTCGCTTAAATCGCTTTTTAACGGGGTATGATTTAGAAAATGCATTAACAGCTAACGAGTCAGGAGAAATAACAGGCGTTGATTTATCACGTTTGATCACCGGCTCTGAAGGCTCGCTAGCCTTTGTTTGTGAGGCAAAACTCAATATCAACCCTATTCGTGTTGCTAAAACACTGATTAATATTAAATACGATAGTTTTGATTCAGCACTTCGTCATTCTCCAGCTTTGGTTGCCGCTAAAGCAACCTCGGTAGAAACCATCGATTCACGGGTGTTAAATCTCGCCAAGCAAGATATTGTTTGGCATAGCGTCAGTGATTTAATTACCGATGTCCCTGGTAAAGTGATGGACGGTATCAATATTGTTGAATATAACGGTGATAGCATTGCCGATTTAGCAATACAGGTAAGCGAACTAACGGCAAAACTTGATGACTTAATTGGTAGTAATGATGGAGAAAAACTCACTAATAGTTGCGGCGTTATTGGTTATCAAGTCACGTCAGATCTTGCCAGCATTAACAAAATTTATGCCATGCGTAAAAAAGCTGTTGGCTTACTTGGTAAAACCGAAGGTAGTCAAAAACCGTTAGCTTTTGCTGAAGATACTGCCGTGCCGCCTGAGAATTTAGCTGATTTTATTGGTGAGTTTCGTGCGCTACTCGATAGTCATCAATTAAATTACGGCATGTTTGGTCACGTTGATGCAGGCGTATTACATGTTCGTCCAGCACTTGATATGTGTGACCCCGAGCAAGAAAAACTATTACGAACAATCTCTGATGAGGTGGTTAAATTAACCGCCAAATATGGCGGTTTAATGTGGGGCGAACACGGTAAAGGTTACCGCTCTGAATATAGCCCAGCCTTTTTTGGTGAGCAATTATTTACTGAGCTGAGAAAAATAAAAACGGTATTTGATCCGCTCAATAAGATGAACCCAGGTAAAATTTGTACACCAATTGATTCAAATGAGCAATTGGTGAGCGTTGACGATGCCAAACGTGGTAGCTTTGATAGACAAATACCTATTACGGTTAAAGAGTCATTTACTGCAGTAATGGAGTGTAATGGTAATGGCTTATGCTTTAATTACGATGCTGATAGTCCAATGTGCCCGTCGAGTAAAGTAACTAGAGACAGGCGTCACTCTCCTAAAGGACGTGCCGGTTTAATGCGTGAATGGCTGCGTTTATTAGAAAAACAGGGGGTTGATATCCTCCAGTTAGAGCAGAGCATTAATAAATCAAAAAATATTTGGTCGGTAAAAGAAATTTTAAGTAATACTGCGGCAAAATTTCGCATTAATTTCATTGAAAAATCACGGAAAAACAGCCCTAACGATGACTTTTCACATGAAGTAATGGACGCAATGCAAGGCTGCTTAGCCTGTAAAGCTTGTGCTAGTCAATGTCCGGTGAAAGTTGATGTACCAGACTTTAGAGCCCGTTTTCTTAATATTTATTACTCGCGCTACACTCGACCATTAAAAGATCATTTAGTGGCTAATGTTGAAATATTAGCGCCTTTAATGGCGAAAGTACCTAGAGTTGTTAATGCGTTACTAAAAACCTCGCGCTATGAACGCTTTTCGGCTAAAACCATTGGTTATGTTAATACGCCTTTACTGTCAGTGCCTACCTTGCAAAAACAAGTCAAAGAATCAGGTTTCTCAGGTTTTGATTTAACTAAACTACAAAGCTTAACCGCAGCACAACGCAAAGACTACGTTCTTATAGTACAAGATCCGTTCACCTCATTTTACGATGCTAGTACGGTAGAAAGTATGATGCATTTAATTAAAAAACTGGGCTTAGAACCCATTTTGTTACCTTTTAAACCCAATGGTAAAGCACAGCATGTTAAAGGTTTTTTAGCGCGCTTTGCTAAAACAGCACAGTCAAGCAGTGACTTTTTAAATCAGTTGGCTGCGCTTGATATTCCTATGCTAGGCATGGATGCGTCAATGGTGCTTTGTTATCGCGATGAATACGCGAAAACATTACAACAAAAGCGCGGCGACTTTAGCGTATTACTTGCCCATGAATGGTTGTTGAATTTTATTAACGATAATGACACTAACAAGACGAATACTGTTAAGGCATCATTAACGCCAACGGAACCAGAGCATGAACAAACTACAGCTCCTTTAAAAAATACTATTTTTAAATTGTTCTCACATTGCACCGAAAAAACGGCGTTAGTTAACAGCGAAAACGAATGGCAAACCATTTTTGAACACTTTGGCTTAACACTAGAAAAAGTCAGTGTAGGTTGTTGTGGTATGGCAGGGACTTATGGTCATGAAAAAGCTAATATAGATAATTCTAAAGAACTATTTGAATTAAGTTGGCAACCCAAAGTAACCGCTTTAGCAAGTGAGCAAATACTCGTTACGGGTTTTTCTTGTCGCTCACAAGTAAAACGCTTCAGTGATTTAAAAGCTAGGCATCCAGTAGCCGCAATACTTGATTCTTTATCTTAACGATAAGCGAGTTAATGAGAAGCGAAAAGTGATGTTAAATAGAAAGTAAAATTAAGGACTTATTGAGTAGGTCATGATCCCGCTCAATAAGTCCCTAGCTATAACCTTGCTATATTGAGCTATATTATAGTAACGGTATTACTTTTCAGGTATTACTTTTTAAGGTGTTGCAAAGTAACTTATGACAGAAGAGCGCTTAATATTCTTATTGAAAACATCTATCTGTATCGGTATTTTTTTGATATTGCTAGGTATTTATTTTCATTTATACAGTGATTATATGGAAACACTTGGCGTTACCGGTATTATCATTAGTGCGGTGTGTATTGCTATTGGCATGGTATTTTCTTTACCAACAAAAATGTATTTAACACTTGTGTTAATGAGACGAGAAGCACACTTAAAGGCTAATGATAAAGCGCAAAAACGTAAAAATAACCTTAACAATATTGATTAAGCGTTAATTCACTCTGCTTTAGCTTAGCGTTTATGGCCCTTATGGTTACTATCCCCCCCTTAAAAGTGACTTAGTGTGATTAATTCATTAAAAAGCCACTATTACTGCTACATAAAAGCAAGTTTTCGTGTAAAATCAACCGCATTTTTATTATTTGAATTAGTCTATTGGTAAATGGCTTATCGAGCTGGCCTTTTTTCATAAGCAAAGCTAATTAACGTCGTTTATTTACCCCGTTTTAGAGGAAATCATGAGCTTAGACACCACCACTATAGATAGCATTGTAGCGCAGGCTGAAACTGCCATTGCACAAGCATCAGACCCAACGGCACTTGATCAAGTGCGTGTTAACTTTTTAGGGAAAAAAGGTTTATTTACTGAGCAAATGAAAGGCTTGGGGAAATTATCAAAAGAAGAAAAACCTAAAATGGGGCAAGTAATTAATATTGCTAAACAAGCAGTACAAAAATTACTTAACGAACGTGGTGAATTATTACGCGCTCAAGAGATTAAAGAAAAGCTAGCCGCG
This sequence comes from Colwellia ponticola, assembly GCF_005885605.1. Taxonomy (GTDB): domain Bacteria; phylum Pseudomonadota; class Gammaproteobacteria; order Enterobacterales; family Alteromonadaceae; genus Colwellia; species Colwellia ponticola. The sequence goes on from NZ_SZVP01000010.1 coordinate 105,188, forward strand.
GAATCGATTGATGTAACCTTGTCTGGTCGTGGTACAAAAATTGGTGGCTTACACCCAGTAACGCGCACCATTGCTCGTATTGAAAGCTTTTTTGGCGACTTAGGTTTTGAAGTAAAAGATGGCCCTGAAGTTGAAGATGACTATCATAACTTTGATGCGTTAAATATTCCTGAGCATCATCCTGCACGTCAAGACCATGATACTTTCTATTTTAATCCTAAATTAGTATTACGTACGCAAACCTCTGGCGTGCAAATCCGTACCATGGAAGTTGAAAAACCGCCATTACGTATTATCTCTCCAGGTAAAGTATACCGTAACGATTACGACCAAACGCATACACCAATGTTTCATCAGGTTGAAGGTTTGATGGTAGATAAAGACGTAAGCTTTACTCATCTTAAAGGTATTTTGCATGACTTCTTGCATCATTTCTTTGAAGAAGAAGTCGAAATCCGTTTCCGTCCTTCTTATTTTCCCTTTACCGAACCTTCTGCAGAAGTAGATATTATGGGTAAAAATGGTAAGTGGTTAGAAGTACTAGGCTGTGGCATGGTTCATCCAAATGTTTTACGTAGTGTTGGTATTGATCCAGAAGTTTATACTGGCTTTGCTTTTGGCATGGGCGTAGAACGCTTAACTATGCTGCGTTATGGCGTAAATGATTTACGTGCATTCTTTGAAAATGATCTTCGCTTCTTAAAACAGTTCAAGTAGGAAAACTCATAATGAAATTTAGTGAATCTTGGTTACGTGAGTGGGTTAATCCTGCACTTTCATCAAACGAATTAGCGCATCAAATAACAATGGCTGGCTTAGAGGTTGACGGTGTTGACCCAGTAGCAGGCGAGTTTACTGGCGTTGTTATTGGCGAAGTGGTTGAATGTGGTCCACACCCTGATGCAGATAAGCTGCAAGTAACTAAAATCAGTTTAGGTGATTATAGCTCTGCTACCGTAGAAAAAGGTGAGTTAGTAGAGATCGTTTGTGGCGCTAAAAACTGCCGTTTAGGTTTAAAAGTTGCCGTAGCAACCGTTGGCGCAGTATTACCAGGCGATTTTAAAATTAAGAAAGCCAAACTACGTGGTGTACCTTCTTTTGGTATGTTGTGTAGTAAGTCTGAAATTGGTTTGACGAGCGATTCTGACGGTCCATCTACTGGAATTATGGAATTGGCAGCTGATGCACCATTAGGCCAATGTGTACGTGAATATTTAGATTTAAACGACGTCACTATTGACGTTGATTTAACCGCCAACCGTGGTGATTGTTTAGGCCTTAAAGGTTTAGCGCGCGAAGTAGGCGTATTAAATGCTTTAGCCGTTACCGAGCCAACCATTACTAGCGTAGTGCCAACCATTGATGATGTAGTCGCTATTACTATTGATAGCCCTGAAGCGTGTCCACGTTACTTAGGTCGTGTTATCAAAGGTATTAACCCTAAAGCGACCACACCACTGTGGATGGTAGAAAAACTACGTCGCTGTGGTACGCGCTCAATAGACCCCGTTGTTGATGTCACTAACTATGTTTTATTAGAGCTTGGTCATCCAATGCACGCCTTTGATTTAGCAAAAATTGATGGCGGTATTAATGTTCGTTTAGCTAATAAAGATGAAAAATTAACCTTATTAGATGAAAACGAAGTCACGCTAAAAGAAGGTACGTTAGTTATTGCTGATACTGGTGTTGAAGGTGCAGGTAAAGCCTTAGCAATGGCGGGTATTTTTGGTGGCCTTGAATCAGGTGTTACTAATGCTACTACCGATATCTTTTTAGAAAGTGCCTTTTTTGCGCCGTTAGCTATTTTAGGTAAAGCGCGTCAATACGGTTTACATACCGATGCTTCACATCGTTATGAACGTGGTATCGATCCAACATTACAACATGATGCAATAGAGCGCGCTACTGAACTTTTATTGTCTATTGTTGGTGGTGAGGCCGGCCCTGTAGTTGAAGCTAAATCTGATTCAACTATCCCACAAACTAAAGACGTTACTTTGCGTCGTACCATGTTAGATAGCCGCATTGGTCATCACATTGACGACACTAAAGTCAACGAAATACTAACTCGACTTGGTTTTACTGTTAACGCCACAGGTGAAGGCGTAGCAAAAGTATGGCAAGTTATTGTCCCTGCTTACCGTTTTGATATTAAAATAGAAGTTGATTTAATTGAAGAAGTTGCGCGTATTTTTGGTTACAACAACATTCCTAATGTTGCGCCTAAAGCAACCTTAAAAATGCGTGAACAAAAAGAAGCACAACTTTGTGTGTCAAGCTTAAAACAAGCCTTAGTTAATCGTGATTATCAAGAAGCCATTACCTACAGCTTTGTTGACCCTAAAATACAAGCGTTATTACATCCACAACAAGCAGTGATGACATTACCACACCCTATTTCTTCTGAAATGTCGGTGATGCGTTTAAGTTTATGGACCGGTTTATTACAATCAATGGTGTATAACCAAAACCGTCAACAAAACCGAATTCGTTTATTTGAAACCGGCTTACGTTTTGTACCTGATGAAAATAGCGAAAACGGTGTACGCCAACAAAATATGTTAGCGGGTGTGATTAGTGGTCAACGTGTTGACGAGCATTGGAGCATGGAAAAAGCAGCAACAGACTTTTATGATATTAAAGGTGATGTTGAAGCCTTATTAGCTTTAACATGTGATGCGCAAGCTTATGAATTTTCAGCCGCTGAAATTGCCGCCTTACACCCAGGACAAACAGCACAAATTACTAAAAATGGTGTTTATGTTGGTTGCGTTGGTACCTTACACCCTGAATTAGAAAGAAAATTAGGTTTAAACGGTCGAACATTAATTTTTGAACTATTATTGTCTGAAGTGTTAGGTCAAAAAATACCCGAAGCCAGTGATATATCTCGCTTCCCAGCCAACCGCCGTGATTTAGCTATCGTTGTTAAAGAACAGGTTAGTGCAAAAGAAGTATTACAACTTATTGAAAAGGTTGGCGGAAATTATTTAATTGATCTAAACTTATTTGATGTATACCAAGGTCAAGGTATTGAGGACGGTTTTAAAAGTCTGGCTATTGCCCTAGTATTACAAGATTCAAGTAAAACTCTTGAAGAGAAAGACATCACGGATGTTATTGATAGAGTGGTTGGAACCTTAAAAACAGAATTTAATGCATCACTGAGGGACTAAGCAATGGCGCTTACCAAAGCAGAAGTAGCAGAACATTTAGTTGAAAAAGTTGGGCTGAGCAAACGTGACGCAAAAGATATGGTTGAAATATTTTTTGAAGAAATTCGCGAAACATTAGAAAGTGGTGATCAAGTCAAGCTTTCAGGTTTTGGTAATTTCGACTTGCGTCATAAAAGCCAGCGTCCTGGACGTAACCCTAAAACAGGTGAAGATATTCCTATCTCTGCTCGTAAAGTTGTTACCTTTAGACCAGGACAAAAGCTTAAAAGTCGTGTTGAAGAAGGTAATAGCGACTAACTATATACTATTTAATTCGCTAGGTTGAACTTAATAAGTGAGTGTTAATTATTAAGTTCACTATGTCTATTGTGTGATATCGGGCATTATATTGCTCGGTAGGTTCTCAGTAGGGTAGCCCAATAAATAGTTAACAGTAGCTTTAATCAAAACATCAAAACTCGTATTAGCTAAAACTAATACGAGTTTTTTTATAAGCTTTTCATTAACTATCATTGTTAATGTTAATTAGTAGGCTAAATGTGTTTTGTCATTTATTATAAATTTCACAGCTGTATTTACCATTTAGCTTATCTTCCAATTCATTTTTTTAATTAACCTTTTAACTTACCTTTAAGAAGTATTATGCGCCGATCTAGTTACCCCGAACAAGAGGTCAGTACCATCAACTGGCAAGCATTCAAACTGATTTTACCTTATTTATTTGAATATAAAAAACGTATCGCTTTGGCGATGTTTTGTTTAGTACTCACTAAAATTGCCAGTGTTTATTTACCTTTTATTCTCAAAGATATCGTCGATACGCTAGATGCTAACAGCGATGATAAAGTAAATTCGGCACTGGTTATTGTGCCTTTTGCGTTAGTGGCTGCATATGGTTTGGTGAGATTATCAATAGTCGTTTTAGCCGAAATTAGAGATACGTTATTTGGTCGAGTCACTGAGCGCGCCATTAGGCGTATTGGCTTAAAAGTTTTCCGTCATTTACATTCACTTGATTTAGATTTTCACCTCTCTAGGCAAACTGGGGGATTATCGCGTGATATTGACCGAGGTACGTCAGGTATTAACTTTTTAATGCGCTTTATGGTGTTTAATATTGTGCCGACCTTACTTGAAATTGTTATGGTGATAACTATTTTATTTGTTAAATATGGCATATGGTTTGCGGTAATAACACTGTGCTCCATTATTACTTATATAGCTTATTCCATTTTTGCTACCGAGCTGCGTACACGTTATGTACGTGCAGCTAACATAGCAGACTCATCAAGTAATACTCGCGCCATTGATAGTTTACTCAATTATGAAACGGTTAAATATTTCACCAATGAAGAGTTTGAAGCACAAGCCTATGATCAACAGCTCTGTACGTGGGAAGAAGCAAAAATTAAAAACCGTTTATCGTTATTTGCCCTCAACGGTGGTCAAGCCCTTATTATTGCCATAGCCATGACGAGTATGTTGGCACTTGCCGCTAACGAAGTCGCTAAAGGCGTTATGACGCTCGGTGATTTTGTGCTGATAAATGCGTTTATGATGCAGTTATTTATGCCACTTAATTTTTTAGGGTTCGTTTACCGAGAAATAAAAGGCTCGCTCGCCAATATTGAAAATTTATTTGGTTTATTAGCTCAATCACCTAAGGTAGAAGATGCAACCGATGCGTTAGCGTTAAACCTAGTAGAGCATAGTGAAGATAGCGCTTTGGCAGCAACGAGTCAGGCGAGTATTGTTTTTGATAATATTACCTTTGCTTATAATGCTAAACGACCGATTATTAAAGGGATTTCTTTTCGCGTTAATGCCGGTGAAAAAGTGGCTGTCGTTGGGCAAAGTGGCTCGGGTAAATCAACCTTAGTGAAGTTATTGTTTCGCTTTTATGATGTTGACTCAGGCTCAATTAGCATTAACCAGCAAGATATTAGCAAAGTTAGCCAACAATCACTTCGCAGCCACATAGGTATTGTGCCGCAAGATACTGTGTTATTTAACGACTCGTTATTTAATAATGTGCAATATGGTTGTCCAACCGCTAGTAAGGAAGAAGTATTAAAAGCCATTGACTTAGCCCACCTTGCTGATTTTATCGCCAGTTTACCTGAAGGATTAGACACCGTGGTAGGAGAGCGAGGTTTAAAGCTTTCCGGTGGTGAAAAACAGCGCGTTGCTATTGCCAGAACCATTTTAAAAAATCCACAAATACTGGTGTTTGATGAAGCAACATCATCCTTAGATAGTCAATCAGAGCAAGCGATTTTAACGGCAATCAATGAAGTGACTAAAAGTAGAACCAGTCTTGTTATTGCCCATAGGCTCTCTACCATTATAGATAGTGATAATATTATAGTGATGAGTCATGGTGAGATCGTTGAACAAGGAAATCATCAGCAATTACTGGCGCTGCAAGGGCAGTACAGTAAAATGTGGCAATTACAGCAGTCTTAATATCCTAGAGTAATATGATATGAATAAAGATAATCAGCAAAGTGACAACTCAGTGATATCCGCTGAGGTTGAAGCTACCAAGCAGTGGCTAGATGAAATTATTATAGGCTTAAATTTTTGCCCTTTTGCTAAAAAAGAGTTTGTTAATAATACCATTTGCTATTACCCGTCTAAGACCCAACAGCTTAAAACGGCTTTGAACGTTTTGCTGGAGCAATGTCATTATTTACAACAGCATGATGACGTTGAAACAACGCTAATTATTTTTACAGAAGGTTTTAGATCTTTTGAGCGTTATCTCGATTTGGTTGACTATGCTAACGATTTATTGGTTGAGTCAGGCTTTGAAGGTATATTTCAATTAGCGACTATGCATCCTGAATATTGTTTTGCTGATGATGATTTTGATGATGCTAGTAATTTTACTAATCGCTCTCCTTATCCGATGCTGCATATTATTCGAGAAGCAAGTATGGCAAGAGTGCTATCGGTATACAAAAACCCAGAGGATATACCCACACAAAATATAGTATTAGCCGAGCAAAAAGGCAGTGACTACTTTAAGGAAGTTTTAACGCGTATTCACCAAATCCACCCGCAAAAATAGTTGGTGTTGAGTATATAAAACATAAACGGCTAAAGCCTGAAGCGTGAGCTTATTGTTTTAGCGCTTAAATTCGCATCTTTAAGTGGTTTTGGTATAATAGCCAACAATATAATCTTACTATAAAAAAGGCTTAACTTTGCCAGAAAAAAAAATAATCATCTCCGTTGGTGGTAGTGTTGAACGTGCGGTAAAAGGTGACTATGACATTAATGTCAAAGCTGTTTTAACTGAAGCATGGCAATACACACTACAATCACGAGTATCAATTAATCTTTCACTCTTTTTAGTGCTGTTTTTTGGTATGGTCGTCTCGTTTATCGCCAGTAGTTTTTTTGGTGGTATAGAAGTTGTTATCGAAGATCCACAGTTATTACAGATCATTAATATTATTGTCACGATTGCGGTATGGCCTTTTATGGCTGGGATTGAAATGATGGGGGTTTATCATGCGATTAATAAGCCCACACAAACTAAAATGATATTGTCATTTTTACATCGCGGTAGCTGGGTTGCGCTGTGTGCGTTATTAACGTCGTTACTTATTAGTATCGGTTTCCAGTTGTTAATTATTCCAGGGGTGTTATTAGCGGTATTGTTATCGTTGACAGTGCCTTTAGTGGTAGAAAAAAAATTAACACCTATGCAAGCTATTATATTATCAATCAAAGCATTACGCTTTAAAGTAATGCCTTTGTTAAGTATTTATACTGTGCTGTTTATGGCGTTATTTTCGTTGGTATTACCGGTCGCTTTATTAGTAGAATCTACCTTCGCGCCCATTGCTATTGTTGTCTTTTTGTTTGGTTTCTCTTACTTAGCGCCTTGGTATTACAATGTCAAAGGCATATTATACCGCGATATTTTCGGCGTGTTTGTCGATGAAAGCACTACCTATAGCGACTTAACCAATACAATTGAAACAAAGCCAGCGACAAAAAGCACTGATCATAATGACTCAGATGATACTTTTTCGGCTTAACTACTCATAAATACGGAGCTTTTATGAACATAATATTACTAATACGTTTAGTCTTATCTACTGCACTGATACTTGCTGTTGCAGCCCCATTTACTTTTTTAGTGCCTAAGCCTTTTATAGCAAAAGACGCTGTTGTTGAAGCGAATACAGCTCAAGTCAAAAAGGTTAAGAAGGCTAAAAAAGTAAAGATATCAGAAAAACCCCTACATCAGGTTAACTTACCAGACTTTGCCGCTATTAATGATATACCGACTAAAAAGCGTCAATTTTTTGCTTTTATTCGCCCAGCGATTGAAAATAAAAATAATCAGTTAGCTAAAGACAGAACGAAACTTGAACAGTGGCACGAACAGCTATCGTTAGGATTAGGCTTAACAACCCAAGAAGAAGCCTCACTACAAAAATTGGTAGCCAATTACCGTATCAATGAAGAAGCATCAAGATTACAACAAATTGATGAATTATTAGTACGCGTTGACATTATCCCTACGGCATTGGTATTAGTTCAAGCCGCTAATGAGTCAGCTTGGGGAAGCTCTCGCTTTGCTCGTGTGGGCTTAAATTTCTTCGGTATTTGGTGTTACAACCGAGGATGTGGCATGGTACCTGGCGGTCGTGATACTGGCGCTAAACATGAAGTAGCCGCTTTTGATAGTGTTGATGCTGCGGTTTCAGGCTATTTTAATAATATCAATAAACATAATGCTTATCATGTGTTTAGAACTATTCGCTCTGAGTTAAGAGCACAAGACAAACCACTTGATGCCAAAGTATTAGCCGCAGGCTTATTACCTTATTCAGAGCGTGGTGAAGAGTATATATCGGATATTACTGATATGTTACGCCACAATAAACACTACTTAACTGAAACAAGTATTTAATAGGCACCTTAAAGTTAAAAAACGGCTAATGTTGATAACATTAGCCGTTTTTTTATTAACATTGAATAATGACACCGGCTCTCGTTCCCACGATCTACCGAGTATACCTAGCTATATGTTGGTAACATCTATATATAATGACTCATCAATATTTGAAGAGGAGACCTGCTCTTTTTCAAATTCATAAGCTTGTTTTTCACTTGAACGGTCAATCGTTAAGTTTTGAAAATCAAACAAATTAGTATCCGCTAATTGGCTAACACTCACATTGGTTAGTGATTTGAAAATAGCTTCTACTCTACCTGGTGTTTGTTTATCCCAGTCGGTCAACATCGCCTTTACATTTTGTCTTTGTAAATTTTCTTGTGAGCCACATAAGTTACACGGAATAATGGGGAAGTGTTTATAGTTAGCGTATTCCATAATGTCTTTTTCTCGACAATAGGCTAACGGTCTTATGACAATATTGCGTTTATCATCAGCAAGTAATTTAGGTGGCATACTTTTGAGTTTTGAACCAAAAAACATATTTAAAAATAGCGTTTCTACCATGTCATCCATATGATGTCCAAGGGCTATTTTTGTTGCACCAATAGACTCAGCAAATGAATATAACGTGCCCCTGCGTAACCTTGAGCAAAGGCCACAGGTTGTTTTACCTTCATCAATTTTAGCTTTAACGACAGAGTAGGTATCCTTATCAACAATATAGTAGGGGATAGCTAACGATTCAAAATAAGCAGGGAGAATATGCTCAGGAAAACCAGGTTGCTTTTGATCTAAATTTACCGCAATAATCTTAAAGTTAATCGGGGCAGACTTTTGTAATTTAAGCAAAATATCAAGCATGGCAAAAGAGTCTTTGCCTCCACTAATGGCGACCATAATGACATCAGATTCTTCAATCATATTATAATCAAATATTGCTTTACCAACATTTCTTCTAAGCTTCTTTTCAATTTTTATACATTGTGATTTTTCAAGCGATGTTAACTCGCTCGTTGGTAACGTTAGTTGCTCTACAGTCATGTGGTTTACTTTATTGATTAAAATTAACGGCGGCGATTATAGCAGTTTGATAAGGAATACCAAATCGATTTTTAGACACAAAAAAGCCACGTTTAAAAACAACTTTTATTTTTATGGTATCACTTCGATACTCACCTTTAGTGAGATTTATGTAGATGTGTCATTCGCACTGTAATGTTAGCAACTTCTACAATATAAACAAAATTACTCATATCTTCCCATTTCATGATTGTTACTTATATGTAAAAATGATTTACCTAGGAGCTATATTGTCATTGCTTTAGAAGTAGTTATAATTTAGACCTAAAGAACAGACTTTATAACTTATCAAGTGTCGGTAAAATCGGTGGATGTTATGACTGCCTTAAATGTCTATTTTACTTCACCTTATCAATTTTCAGGAATATATTATGAGTAATTTATTTACCCCCCTAAAACTGGGTAAGCTAGCCTTAAAAAATCGCGTTATTATTGCGCCCATGTGCCAGTATTCTGCAGAAGATGGCGCAGCAACCGATTGGCATACTATTCACTTGGGAAGATTGGCTTTGTCTGGAGCGGGTATGCTCATTTTGGAAGCTACTGCGGTTAATCCACGCGGCCGTATTAGTTATGCTGATCTCGGTTTATGGGATGATAGAACAGAACAAGCCTTAGCTAGATCGTTAACAGCGATACGCAAGTATTCAGCTATGCCTATAGGTATTCAACTGGCTCATGCCGGACGTAAAGCCTCTACTGAAAAGCCATGGGATGGAGGTCAAGTTATTGCACCTGACCAAACGAATGGCTGGTTAACTATTGCTCCTTCAGCGTTACCGTATGATAACGATGATCCTACTCCACAGGCCGCAACACTTGATGATATAAATGATATTATTAACGATTTTATTGGCGCTGCCAAACGGGCTGAACGCATCGGTATTGACGTTATTGAGCTGCACGCGGCTCATGGGTATTTATTACATCAGTTTTTATCGCCAATAGCTAACCAGCGAAATGATCAATATGGAGGTAACCTTGAAAACCGTATGCGCTTGTTACTCGATATTGTTGATGGAGTACAAGCAGTTATCTCGGATAAAATGACCCTAGGGGTACGCATCTCAGCGACTGATTGGGTTACTGGTGGTTGGGACTTGGATGAAAGTATAGCTCTGGCAACCGAGTTGCAAGCTCGAGGCTGTCAGTTTATTCATGTTAGTACCGCAGGTTTAAGCCCATTACAAGAGATACCCGTCGCACCAGGCTTTCAAGTACCTTTTGCCACAGCCATTAAGCAGGTTGTCGATATTCCGGTGATTGCGGTAGGGCTTATTACTGATACGCAACAAGCAGAGAATATTATTGCGTCTGATCAGGCTGATGCGGTTGCTCTGGCCAGAGCTATTATGTACAACCCTCATTGGGTTTGGCATGCCGCCGCTGAGTTGGGAGAGCAAGTCACTGCACCCCCTCAGTACTTACGTTCGTCTCCTCATGGTAAACCCTCACCGATAAAATAATATCAGATTAGGTTGTTAACTATCCAAAGGTTAGAACAGGGAAGTCCTAACTGAGCATACTCAAGTTTTAACTGGCTATAAAATTGGTCTTTTCATTTTGTCACAGCGTTACCTAATAAATACCTAATTAGATAGGCATAATAACAATACCTAATTTGACCACTTCATTAAATAAGTAGTTAAACTCTCAAAATAGATAAAAGAAAAGCGAAATTTTATTACTTTACGTCACTGCTAGTTATTCCAACTCACCATTACCTTACTAACTTTGTAGCGCTAGTATAAAAACCAATAACGCCGCATGTCATATTTTATCTTTAATTTACTAGATAAATATAAACCCCTATAAAAAATAAAGACATAAATCATTAATTATTATAAGGTTACATTAAATATGTCTTAAATGTATTACACCCCCATTGAATCAAGACTAAATCTTGTAATGTAATGCATTCACAGAAAAATATTTAATTAAAATATTATTAATTACTAGGTAAAGGTTCAAATGAAAAAAATACTTCTGATAGAAGATAATCCCCAGTTATTAAAAAATAAGATTGAAGAGCTAAGACATAATTTCACTTATTCGATAGACACTGTAGAAAATTTTGAACAGTTACAGGAATACATAAAGCTAAACAAAGAGAATGTATTTATAGCATTACTTGACTATTTTCTTGATGGGGCAATGGAGGGGCAAAGTGTAGACTTACTACTTGAACACAATATTCCTACTATTGTATATACACAAGAATACTCGACTGATATTCGAGAGATATTACTAGATAAGTGTGTTTTCGAATACTTAATAAAAAAACCAAACAGTGACCTTCTTTACAGCACAAGACTAATAGAACGTGTATATAAAAATAACTTTATCAAAGCGCTCATTGTTGATGGCTCTGAGAGCTTTCGTAATCAATTAGCCGAAAATTTACAACAGTTTGGCTTAGCGTCGTTACACAGTAGTGATGCTAATACTACGTTAGAGTTATTAAAAAATCACAGTGATATTCAACTCGTTTTAATTGACTTAGACATCAGCGGTGATATTCAAGGTGTCGAACTTGTTGAAGCTATACGAGCACAATTTCCTTCTACCTCACTCGCCGTTCTTGGAATGACCCCTCATGGCTATAACAGTCAACTTTCAATAGAGTTTTTAAAAAAAGGTGCTAACGATTTCATCACTAAACCCTTTGTTAAAGAGCAGTTAAACCTTCGTATTATGCAAGTACTTGAAATGTTAGATACCATTCAAGAAAAAAGTATTGAAGCGACAATAGACCCACTCACTCAACTTAAAAACCGCCGCGCTCTAGAGGTAGAGTCTAAAGTACTTATACAGTCAGCACTTTTAACAAACAAACCTTTGTCAGTGGCGATGATAGACATAGATCATTTTAAAGTAGTTAATGATACTTATGGCCATGATGTGGGGGATGATGTTTTAAAGTTAATAAGTAAGGTTTTAAAATCTAACTTTAGAAAAAAAGACCTGATCGTTAGAAATGGAGGAGAAGAATTTTGTGTTGTGCTTGATGATTTATCTCTAGAAAAAGTGATTAATCTTTTTGAAAAGCTAATAAAAAAAATAGCATCTACACCTTATGAAAAAGACGACGTTGTTATAAATATTACCGCCTCCATCGGTTTATTTCATGGGATAAATAATAATATAAAACCTATGTTGAGCTTAGCTGATAAAAAACTTTATGTGGCTAAAAAAACGGGGCGTAATAAATTAGTTTCATAGTGGTTGTATTGAACCGTAATTGAGTCATAAGAGTGCTATCAGCGCTGCTATTAGGCCACCCATAATAATTTGTGTGTTTTTTATTCAGTAAACTAAGATTAATTTATCCCTTCTCATTTAGTTTGGTGATTATTGTGGCAAAGCCTCGTTCACAGCAAATTAGCTTATTAGATACACCTTATTATCATATCTGCAGTCGCACGGTACGTAAGGCTTTTTTATGTGGTGTAGATACAGAGACAGGGGTTAGTTTTGAACACAGGCGGACATGGATTGAACAACGACTGTTTAATTTAGCGCAAGTCTTTGCTATTGATATTTGTGCGCATGTTGTTATGCATAATCACTTACATCTGGTGTTACATGTTGATAGCGAGCAAGTAAAGCGCTGGACAACAGCGGAAGTATTAACGCGTTGGCATCAGCTATTTAAGGGGACATTACTTACTCAACAATACGCTACTAAACAACCCCTTGATAAGTTTCAATTAGCGATGGTTGAAAGTACAGCAGACATTTACAAACAGTGATTAATGGATATCAGCTGGTTTATGCGTTCACTAAATGAGCCGATAGCACGACAAGCAAATCGAGAAGATAACTGCACAGGTCATTTCTGGGAAGGGCGCTTTAAATCACAAGCGCTGCTCGATGAAGGGGCACTCCTGTCTTGCATGGCCTATGTCGATTTAAACCCAGTACGCGCTGCGATTGCCTCAACACCAGAGCAATCAGATTTCACCAGTATTCAACTACGTATTAAAGCAGCCATCAAAGGCAAGCAACCCACAAGGTTATTACCCTTTACCGGAAATGAACATCAAAACAAAGCCAAAGGCATTCGTTTTAACTTAAAAGACTACTTAATACTGGTTGATGAAACAGGGCGTCTACTCAAGGGTGATAAACGCGGTGCTATTAATGGCGACACAGCTACTATACTGGCGAGGCTTCATATTAGTAGTGAAAGCTGGTTAAAATTAACCCGTGATTTTGAAGTTATCTTCACTGGGGCGGTAGGCACTGCCGAGCATTTATGTGAATTTAGTGAGCATGTTGGTCTGCAGCGAACTCATGGTATAGCTAGCGCTCAAGCATGTTTAAATAGTGCCTAGCTCTACTTATCATTTTTATACACTTCATGTTGCTTTTGCAGTGATTGTAGATAATTGGACTCCCCTACACCCGAAAACGTAGGCTAATATATCATTACCACGTAATTTGATTATAAAGAGTTCTTAAAATGCATAAAACTATAG
>NZ_SZVP01000097.1 GCF_005885605.1 Colwellia ponticola
TTTATCCTGCAAAAGGGCCAGCGCCTGCGCTTCACCCAGCCGTTCAGCGGCGCGCGGGCTTACCTGGCGGCGCCCGGCGGGTTTGATGCGCCGGATGTGCTGGGCAGCTGCGCCACGGTGGTACGTGAGGCGCTGGGCGGGCCGGACGGTTTCGGCAAGGCCTTGGCCGAAGGCGGGCGCTTGGCCTATTCCGGTACCGGCGGTGCGATGAAAGTGCTGAGCGAACAGGCGTTGCCGGCCAAGGTGCCGCTGGAGGTGATCGTCGGCGCCCAAATTGGCCTGTTCAGCGGCCAGAGCCTGTTCGATGCCTTCAACACCGACTGGGCCCTGGACAGCCGCGCCGACCGTATGGGCATGCGCTTGCTCGGTACGCCGTTGCAGTACCAGGGGCCCTCGCTGATTTCCGAAGGGATCCCGTTGGGTGGCATCCAAGTGCCGCCGGATGGGCAGCCGATTGTGT
>NZ_SZVP01000098.1 GCF_005885605.1 Colwellia ponticola
ATGCGCCACATGGCAAAGGTGCCCGTCAGGTCCATCGCCAGTGCGCCGAACAGCAGGGAGCGCCCCGTGTCGTCGTTCCACATGGTCATCAAGTAGCCAGGGTTGACCAGGATGAAGTAGCCCACGATCAGGATCGGCAAACCGCCCAGCACGTAGGCCGTCATGCGGGTCTCGCCCGTCATCGCCTTGAGTTGCCGGGCGCCCTGGTCCCGCTCGCGGATCATCTTGATCAGGTTTTCCAGCAGTTCGCTGGCGTTGCCGCCGTAGCGGTGGTTGACCTTCAGGCCAAGGGCGAACAGGCGGAACTCGTCCTGTTCGTAGAATTCAGCGAAGTCGCTGGCCGAATCCGGCAGGCTCACCCCCAGGCGCACGTTGCGCTGCATGCGGCCCATGGCGTGCTTGAGCGGGTTTTCCACACTCTCGATACCGCCCAATACCGCGTCGGCCAGGGTGCGGCCGG
>NZ_SZVP01000099.1 GCF_005885605.1 Colwellia ponticola
TTTCGTTCTGAACGATCAGCTCCGGAAATCCGCTTATCGCTGAAGCTCCCAAGCCGATCAGACTATCGGATGGGTCGTCAGTGAAGCCCTGGAAGTTGCGGCGAAGCGTTCCCTCTTGTGCGGCAATCGCCATAGGATCATCTGGCAATGCGAAATGGTCGAAGCCGACGGGGTGATAGCTGTTCGAAGTCAGAAACTCGAAACCAGATCTTGCCATGTCGAACCGCATTTCGGCATCTGGTAAAGCTGCTGCATCAATCGCTTTCTGGCGCTTCACAATATGCGGCACATGCGCATATCCGAAAAGAGCAACACGCTCCGCACCGAATTGACGAGTATTCTCAAGGCTATCCAGAAGATCGTCATGGGATTGATATGGCAGGCCATACATCAAGTCGAAGTTGAGTGAAGTTACACCTGCATTGCGCAACCATTCAGTGCTGCGCCAAATCATCGTATC
>NZ_SZVP01000100.1 GCF_005885605.1 Colwellia ponticola
GCATAAGATCCCATGTTTGTGGCAATTGATTTCATGATGGGATAAATGACACCTCCAGCTCTGGCTGTGTTACTCGGAATGGCTGGTGCGAGTATAAGGTCAGCCGTATTCAATCCGTAGGCAAGTCCCAACGGGCTTTTGCCAAATATTTTGATAAAGTTGTACGCTATTCTGGTTCCAAGGCCGGTTATTATAAATCCCCTTGCGATAAAAAACGCAAGACCAATCAACCATATGGTAGAATTTCCAAAACCGCTCAAGGCATTAACGATCGATTTTGTAGGATCTCCAGGAGCCAAAACCTGTGTGACTGCGCACAGTGTGATTCCAATAATAGCCATGGTTCCCATAGAAGCCGCTTTTAAAATGATTCCAACAATGGTGGCCACAAAGATTGCGAGGAGATGCCAAGCATTTGGCTGGACGCCTTCTGGAGCTGGAATGAACCAGATAGCTAGT
>NZ_SZVP01000101.1 GCF_005885605.1 Colwellia ponticola
CCCAACCGGTTTTTATGAAATTACGAATATTTTGATGATCAGTTCCGTTTGGATTTTGTAAAACATCTTCGTAATAATAGGCTCCAAAACAGGCTAGTGTTTCTTCTTCGGATAAGTTTTGAATTTCGGCGAACGAAAATAATTTGCAAGATCCTGAATTTTCTCCTGCTGCATTGTGTTGCAAACCATTCTCAAATGCTGTGGGTGTAAAGTCGTAGTTTTCTTCGATAGTAGCAATGGTTTCTGAAAACACTATCCCTCCAGGTGTTTGTTTTAATTTCTCTAAGAAAGCGGCTATAGTCATATTGATTTTCATTGTTTAGAATTGTGAGGCAATTGTTTTTGCGGCAAAAATAGCGCCATCCATATAACCAGGGTTTTGAGTGGCTGTTTCTGCTCCGGAAAAATATAATTTATCGTTTAGTAATGGCGTTTTGAAAAGCGAATGTCCGTTATTTT
>NZ_SZVP01000102.1 GCF_005885605.1 Colwellia ponticola
CGAACTTGGCACTGCCGCCGGGGTAGTGGTGACAGCATGTACAGAAGAGAACTCATACGAAACAGGGGAAGCCTGCCAGGGTGAAGTGGCCGTTAGACACGGCCATACAAACAGAGCGCCCGTGAGGGATGGCTCTGGCTCGGACAGGTGGCGGATGGGCTCGTAGTACCGTTGAGGCCGGGTAATGCCGGAGTAGGAAAGGAGCCCTGGTTCAAGAGAGGAGTACAAAGTGGTAAGAACGATGGGATTGGCTCCAAGCCTACTAACCCAGGTGAGAAATCGCGTTCGGAAACTACAGCGTGCCCTGTATGTGAAAGCTAAGACAGAGCCAGACTTTCGCTTCTACAGCCTGTGGGACAAAGTCTATCGAATCGATGTTTTGGTCATCGCCTACCAGCGTTGCCGCGCAAACCGAGGCAGCCATGGTGTGGATGGTCAGCGATTCGAAGACATTGAAAG
>NZ_SZVP01000103.1 GCF_005885605.1 Colwellia ponticola
ACGCGCCTGTGGTTCCCCGCCGGTGAGCGTGCGGTGGCCACCGGTATCTTCAACGCCGGTACCAACGTCGGCGCGATGATGACGCCGATGCTGCTGCCGCTGATCCTGCACGTGTGGGGCTGGCAGGCGGCGTTCCTGTGCATGGCGTCGCTGGGCGCGATCTGGCTGGTGTTCTGGGGCTTGAAGTACTACAACCCGGAAGACCACCCGAGCGTTAAACAATCCGAACTGGACTACGTGCAACGGGAAGTCGAACCGGAACAACCCGGCGTACCGTTCAGCCGCATCCTGCGCATGCGCGGCACCTGGGCCTTTGCCATCGCTTATGCACTCACCGCACCGGTGTTCTGGTTCTACCTGTATTGGCTGCCGCCGTTCCTGAACCAGCAATACAACCTGGGCATCAACGTGACCCAGATGGGTATCCCGCTGATCATCATCTATCTGACCGCCGACTTC
>NZ_SZVP01000104.1 GCF_005885605.1 Colwellia ponticola
TCGGAAAAGTGATCGCCAAAGAAAAACATCGTGTGGTGTTTACAGGAGAAGAACGATGAGAATCGCTGTTTTTGATTCTGGAAACGGAAGCAACTTTCAAGCGCTAGCCGATTATCTATCGAAAAAAGGATTGGAAGCTTCGATTGACTGGTTGTTTTGTGATCAGCCTGCAGCATATGTTTTGAAACGTGCAGTCGCATTGAATGTACCGACAGATTGTTTTTCACCTAAAGAATTTGACTCCAAAAAAGAGTATGAAGAAGCGATTTTGCATAAATTGAAAGAAAAAAAGATCGATTTGATTGTATTAGCTGGATACATGCGAATCATTGGACCAGTATTGCTGGAAAATTATGATAAAAGAATCATCAATATCCATCCATCTCTTTTACCTGCATTCCCTGGTTTGCATGGCATTCGTGATGCATTTGAAGCTGGAGTAAAAGAAACGGGTGTCAC
>NZ_SZVP01000105.1 GCF_005885605.1 Colwellia ponticola
TCGTTTGAGTATGCAGGAAGCTGTAAATGCACCTCGTTTTCATCATCAATGGTTACCGGATTTAATCACTTTTGAACCCAATACATTCGATACTAAAACCTTTGAAACCTTGAAGTCAAAAGGATATCTTATCAATGAAAAAACAACACCAGTAATAGGAAAAGTAGATGCGATTTTGGTTTTACCAAATAAAAAAATCGAAGGTGGCGCTGATTTTAGAGGAGACGATAAAGCGGTTGGATTTTAGCCCTTCGACTGCGCTCAGGATGACTAAAAATTTAAATATTTATGAACTTTATACTTGCCTTAGAAAACACTTTTAAGCAAAATGAGAATCCTGAAAATGCTTTTGCCATGGCAAAATACATGAAGAATAACTTTCCGTTTTTTGGAATAAAAACGGAGGAACGAAGACGCATTTTTAAGGAAATTTGGAAAGAAAACAAAGAAGAGGTTTC
>NZ_SZVP01000106.1 GCF_005885605.1 Colwellia ponticola
AGGACAGCGGGTGGGCGAGGACGGCGTCAATTAGCGTTTGCCGTGCGGCACCCAGCGCCCCATCCAGTAGCTGCCGACCAGGCCGATGATCGACATCACGATGCTGGCGGCCGACAATGGCCAGGCTAGGGTGACAAGGGTGACCACGATTGGTCCCATTGCTGAGCCAGTATCGGAGAGGAGTCGCCACGCTGCCAAGAACTGTGGGCGTCCGATATTGGGAGAGGCATCGGATCCCAGCGTCATGACGATGCCGGAACTCGCGCCGTTGCCAATACCGATGGCGAGGGCGATGATGCCGATAGTCGTCGCTGTATGGGCTAGCGGCAAGGTGAGGAGTGCAAGGGCCTGGATGAAGATTGACGGCACTGCCACCCACCAGCGTCCGAATCTGTCCATGAGGGCTCCGCCGGGCAGGAAGAGTAGGACGTCAGCAGCCATCGACCAGGCATAGATAA
>NZ_SZVP01000011.1 GCF_005885605.1 Colwellia ponticola
CATTTTTTGCCCAGCCTTCTTGGACACTGCTTGGCGGAATATTAGGGCTAATATATGTTGTGATTCTAACTATTACGGCGCCAGCAATAGGTATCGCGATGACCATGATCGGGATTTTAACCGGCCAAGTGGCGAAGAGCTTACTCATTGATCACTTTGGCTTATTTGCTAGTCAACCGCGACCAATTGACCGAAAGCGCCTTATCGCACTGGGATTTATCGTAGCAGCACTTATGTTAATAGCACAAGGTTAAGGGGGAGTGATGACATTTATTATGATTATGTTGGCGGTCATCGGTGGCGCAACATTGAGTATTCAAGCGGCAATTAATGGACAACTTGGCAGTAAAGTTGGCGTATTTCGTTGTGCCTTTTTAACCTTCTCGTTAGGTGCCTTGGTGACAGGTCTGCTTATTTTTTATTTTGAACCTGCGCATTCGTTAACTTTACTCGAGGTACCTAAATGGCAGTTGC
This sequence comes from Colwellia ponticola, assembly GCF_005885605.1. GTDB lineage: Bacteria > Pseudomonadota > Gammaproteobacteria > Enterobacterales > Alteromonadaceae > Colwellia > Colwellia ponticola. The sequence continues at coordinate 475 of NZ_SZVP01000011.1, forward strand.
TAGGCGCGATGTGCGGCGTACCCTACATAGTTATTATGGTGTTTGCGGTGCAAAAAATTGGTACAGCGGTAGCAACGGTAGCGGTTATTTTTGGGCAACTGTTAATGAGCATGTTAATCGATAATTTCGGCTGGTTCGGCAATGACGCGATAGTGTTTTCGCCAAGTAGAATAGCGGCCGTTATCTGCTTAGGTATTGCGCTGTACTATATCCATGCCAGTAACCAAAACAGCTTGGAATAAAGCTAAAAAACTTATGTTTATTTTTTATTTATAAACAGTCAGTTACTAAACATGCCACCCATAATGAAATAGACACTTTATTATGGGTGGCATGATACGTTTTTCTTTATCGGGATCAGTGAAGTGGCATAGTAAGCTTCCTAAAATACATAACTATTTTGAGCTTTTTGTGGGCATTGTTGGTATTCTTACTATATGTCCAGCTGGAGTACTCACAGAAGTTTTTGGCACAAGCCAAATTGTCTGGTTTTCTTGATTAAGAGTAGCCATGCTTATTGAGTAGTGAAAGTTAGCAGGGGTTTGCAAGTCGTACAAAAAAAGTTGGTTTTTATTCGTACCCACTAACGTATAGCCAACGATTTTTAGCCGCTTAAAAGGGGGGAGGCGTCAGAAGCGTATCCTGCCAAACCAAGGAGAGAGTGCTATTGAGCAATTAATGAGAGAATCAATTAATCGGCAGTCTGCGTTGGCATCGACTGCTAGGCATCCGGTGACGCGGTTTCCTGTGGGGATCCGTTGTGTAGCATTGTCGGCAGTGCTAGTATTGGCGAATCTTCCTGCCATGGTATTTGCCGAATCATCGTGCTCCGGAATTCAAGTGACAATTCCGAACATTAAAAACAGCACGGGGGCTGTAGCTTGTGCGCTTTTCGAATCGTCATCGGGTTTCCCGACTGAATTTTTGCACTCTGCGACTAATATAGTGATGATAAAAATTCGAGATACGCAGGCACGTTGCAACTTTTTAGATATCCCTCCGGGAACGTATGCGTTGGCAGTTATTCATGATGAAAACAAGGACGGCAAACTTGGAACTAACTTTCTAGGGGTCCCCACTGAAGGTTATGGTTTTTCAAACGGCGCAGAAGCCTCGATGAGTGCCCCTTCGTTTGAGGCCGCCAGATTTTCGTATGACGGGCAAAATCTTGATCTGACAATTAGATTGACCTATTGAGCGACTTCTGCGTGAATAGCGTAGCATTTTTTCAATCTAGCACGACCATTAAGAGTTTGCCATGCCTAACAAATCGTTACCGTGGAATTCTTATGATACGTTTTACTGAGAATTTTACCTAGGTGAGTTGATTTGGAACCTAATTGCTCTTATATTATGTCTAAGTCAATGAAATATATGTTATATTTTATCATTCTAGCCGTTTTATTATATTGTTGACACATAGAGTATGGCTTTGGTTTGTCAAACTAACCCAAGTATAGAGGCTAGCACCTCGTGGAGAGTCATGGTGTCTAAGTGAATAATGATATTTAGGTTTAATTTATGAATTTTAGCAGTTGTGAGTATGGCGTAGGAGACAACTCTTACGTGATGGCAGGAAAGTTACCGGGTATTACTCAACTCGTTGATGAGTTTTATCGTAATATGGATACTTTTTCTGAATCAAAAAAAATTAGGGATATGCATTCGAGTGATTTATCTGAATCTGGAAAAAAGTTAGCTTATTTTTTGTCTGGCTGGCTTGGCGGACCCAAATTATATGCTGAGCATTACGGGCGTATCAATATTCCGCAAGCACATAAGCATTTATCAGTAGGTGTTGAAGAAAGTGAAGCATGGCTATTGTGTATGGAAAAAGCCATAGAGAAACAACCTTATGAAGCTGCGTTTAAAGTGTATTTACTTGAACAATTAAGAGTTCCTGCAGAAAGAATTAGAATGGTGTCAGGCACCTAGCAACACTAACAAACACCTTAATAAGCCGGTTAACAAGTCAAATAACCTTGGGGGTTGCTCCTGCGCTGCTTAACGCGACAGTAAAAGTCTATGGAAATTATTGAGTATTCATCAAGTCGAGCAAAACAAGTCGCGGATCTGTTTTATATGTCAGTTCATGCTATCGACTCATTAATTTACGGCCAAGCGCAAAAAAATGCTTGGGCTGCCTATCCCATTGATTATGGTGCTTGGCAGAATAGGCTTGCGCTGACAAAACCCTACCTACTGTTAATTGATGACGAGGTTGCCGGCTTTATTGAGTTAGCGCCTGATGGGCATATACATTGCCTTTATGTTTCACCTGTATGCCAGCGAAAAGGCGTAGCAACGGCGTTACTACATCATGTGTTCTGCGTTGCTAACAAGCTTGGTATCAAGCAGTTATATGTAGAGGCATCATTCATCGCTAAACCGCTGTTTGAAAAGTTTGGTTTTTTACTACAACATGAAAACAACGTCGTCAGGAATACGGTTGTATTAGTTAACTTTACGATGAGTAAACGGTTATAGCGCTAATAATATGACCCTAATAAGTTACTCTACAGAGTTTACACAGCGGGGTTACTCCGAAAAATGTAAAGTAAGAGTTAAATTCGTGCTTAAGCTGACTTAACTGATTATAATTCTCCTCCTTTGTAATTGTTAAATGTTTAGTCAAGGTAGAATAACGATGGCTTGGATATATTTGGTACTCGCTGGGCTTTTTGAAATTGGTTGGCCGATTGGCTTAAAGCTAGCGCAAGACGATAAGACGCGTATTATGGGGTTGACCATTGCGGTAGTTTTTATCGCAGCGAGTGGTTTTCTGCTGTGGTTGGCACAAAAACAAATTCCTATTGGCACCTCGTATGCGGTATGGACCGGGATTGGCGCAGCAGGTACTTTTATTGTTGGCGTGATTTTTTATGGCGATCCCGCAAGTTTAGGTCGTTACTTAGGGATTATGTTAATTATATTGGGTGTCGCTACCTTAAAATTATCGCATTAATCTATAGCGCCAATACAGGTCAACTAACATACGATAAAGCCGCGTAGCTAGCTACGCGGCAACTTAGTTTGTTTTATCTGCTTGTGGCGTTTCTGAGCGAAATACCGCTACTGAAACATCAAAAACTTAACGTTCGTTCTCACTGGCAATGTCAATATCTCCGGGACCGGTTAATATGATTATTGTCTCTTCAGGAGCAAGTTATGGTATACGTAAAACTTTTTCACTTTTTTCTTGGTCTGTCTTAGGTGATAAAGTATCAAGACTTCTAAACAGTGAGTTTAGGTTAAAACTTTTTAATCAATTCATGGGGGGGTATTAATTTTTACGGCGAGTTTTTTACTTTACGCTCAATTTAGTTAACGTGATAAAATGTCTAACAAGGCTAGCAAACTTGCTTTTTAGTAAGGTTGGTATAAGGGATTTACATCAAAATTCAGGTGAAAAAATTATATAAATGAACAGTAAGCGCATACATCAAATTATTGGACTGTTTTTAGTTTTCCCTGTAATTGGCTGGACATTAACAGGAATATTTTTCTTTATTAAACCTGGCTATCAGCAGGCATATGATCAGTTATCGGTCAAAACTTATCCGATAGAAAAATCATTTATTATCCCAGAATCTCAAGAGTGGACAGAGGTTAGGTTATTAAAAACCATACTTGGTTATCATTTACTTGTTAAAACTGCTGAAGGCTTTGAACATTTAGACCCTATAACGCTCAAATCAAAAGCAGTCCCGACGAGTGAAGAACTCCGCTCACTTTTCAATGATTCATTTTTAAAAAATTCAGAGCGGTATGGGTATGTCATCTCTAGTGATAGTGTCAATGTTATTACTAATAAAGGCATAGAAGTGGCACTTAATTGGGATAGGTTAACGCTAAGGCAAAGCGGAGAAGACACCAAATGGATAAACACATTATATAAAGTACATTACTTACAATGGACACCTTATAAAAGTATAAATCAATATATGGGTACCGTTGGTTTATTATTGTTAATGATATTAACTCTATTGGGTGTGAAGATTTATATATCTGGTAGCGTTAAAAATAGGCATATACCCTAACGCGGTCAAACATCGTACAACTTCTGCATAATAGCGCAATAATTAGTGGATTTGTCGCTAGATCGTAACTATTTAGGTTGGATGTCCTAGTCAATTATTTGTTAGAATAAATGATCCCATTATTTTGACAAGAGACTAAGCGAAGCTTACTCAAACAACCAGATAGAGATTTACATGAATAAAACCTTAGTTGCAGCATGGCTTTCGACGATTGTTATCGTCCCCACAGTATCTGCAATCGAAATTTATAAAGATGAGACTAATGCCGTTGCAATTGGTGGTTTTATCGACGCGCGTATTATTAATACTCAAGATACAACTGAAGTGGTTAACGGAGCTTCTCGTATTAACTTTGCTTTTAGTCGTCAGTTAAAAAATGATTGGCAAGCTTATGCCTTGCTTGAATGGGGAGTTAACCCCGTAGGCAGTACCGATATTGTTTATAACAATCGCTTTGAATCGATTCAAGACGAGTTTTTCTATAACCGTCTTGGTTATGTCGGTTTGTCTCACGAAAAGTACGGCAGCATCACCCTTGGTAAGCAATGGGGCGCTTGGTATGACGTGGTCTACAGCACAAACTATGGTTTTGTCTGGGATGGTAACACCGCCGGTGTTTACACATACAACAAAGACGACGGTGCGGTAAATGGCGTGGGACGTGGTGATAAAACGTTGCAATATCGTAATAGCTTTGGTGATCTAAGCTTTACTGTACAAACTCAGCTTAAAAATAACACTTTTTTCACTTGTGATAATGAAAATATTACAGCAAGGGACTGTGAACGATTACTGGCAACAGGCTCTGATGCTGCACAACAAGTTGACTATAATTACACTTATGGTGGCGCGGTAACCTATCAAGCAACCGATAAACTGGTATTAACAGCGGGTATGAACCGGGGTGAGTTTGATGTGACCTTTGGTAGTGGGAGAACATCCACTGCTGTTGATCTTATTTACGGTATGGGTGTCACCTGGGGTAACTTTAAAGACAACGGCTTTTATGCCGCGATAAACGTCAACAAAAATGAAAATCATGATACCGATAATATCGGTCGTTTAATTGATAAGGCCGTTGGTCTAGAATCATTGTTTTCATACCAATTTGATAATGAGATGCGTACTTTTGTCTCGTACAATATTTTAGATGCGGGCAATAATTACGTTATTCAGCCTAATTTTAATGCCGACCCAAATGATAATTTTAAGCGCCAATTCGTGGTAGTAGGCCTACATTATATGTTTGACGCTGCTACCGTTGTTTATGTTGAAGCTCGTCGTGATTACAGCGACTTCACTAGCGCGGACAAGGAGCAACAAGCCAGAATGGAATTATCTGAAGATCACGGCATTGCTATTGGTATTCGCTATACTCTTTAAGCTAAACTGTTGCGCTTTTTAATTGAAAAAAACGCAACACACTCATCTCATGCTCATGCCTTTTGTCGGTATTCTCAATGCCGATAAAAGGCGATATGTTGCAGCAATGGCGTCGTTTTATTCACAGTTAACTTTTACTGTATTGCATTGGTGGTTTACCAAGCATTTTTTTAAAAAAGACTATAAATGCGCTAACTGACTCATAACCCAATTCATCGGCAATTATTTGTATCGGTTTTTTTTCATCTAACATTTGTAGCGCTAAAATCAGATGTAACTGCCTCTTCCAATGTCCAAACGTTGTACCGATATTTTTTCTTACTAATCGTGTAAAAGTTCTTTCACTCATCGAGTAGTGCGTGGCCCATTGTGCAATAGTTTGTCGATCATTGGGATGCGCTAATAAATGATGAGCAAGTTCATTTAACTTTTCGTGTTTTGGGATGGAAAAATCAAACTGTTTCTTTGTCATTTGGCTGATCTGATATAAAAGCACATCAGCTAATTTTTGTGTTTCACTATTTTCTACATAAAATTGATCTTGTTGTGTTAGGTGTATTATTAGCTCTTTAATTAAAGGAGATATAGTGATGGTATGAATTTCATCTGGCATACCAATGACATCAGGTGGTACAAATAGCATACAAACCCTAGCGTCAGAGGGGATCTTAATACTGTGAGGTTCATTGCTTGGTATCCAAATGCCGCAATTGACAGGCACCATCGAGATAGCATTAATTAATGTACAAGTAATTAATCCTTCCAGTGGTACAACAAGTTGACACTTTACATGCGTATGTATAGGTGTTTCATGCACCTTATGCATATTGGTGAGATCTAAAGCAATTGGATGCATAGGATAGCTATCACTATTGAAGGCTTCAAATTGACTGTGTAATGTTTTCATCAATGTTTTTCATTATTTAATTGACCGTTTTTAACGATAATTAGTCAGTATATCGCAATTAATCTGGTTTTAATTAATATATCATCATTTTATTTACGATTACGTAGGTATTATGACAAATAACACTCCCTTAAAAACAAACACCAATACCTTCGTATTACTCGCCGGAATATTATTCATTGCCTTATGTTTAAGAGGTTTAATAACCGGCGTTGCGCCAGTCATGGAGTTTATTAAAATACAATTTCATCTAGATACTGTGCAATTAAGTCTGTTGACAGAACTCCCATTGATCGCATTTGCCGTTATTTCACCTTTTGCTTCACGTTTAGGCTTGAGTGTTGGTGTTGAAAAAACGTTATTCTTGGCGCTTATTTTAATGATACTTGGTAGTTTTATTCGTGCGACTAATTCCCCGCTACTTCTGTTTGCTGGCACCGCTTTAATCGGTATTGGTATTGCGCTAGCAAATGTGTTGGTACCTGGATTATTAAAACGTAATTTCGCCAATCATATTACCTCAGTTACTTCTGCTTATGTGTTGATGATGGGAATTGGCGCAACCGCCAGTGCAGGAGTCACTGTGCCTATTGCTTTGATGGCTGACTCAGGACACTTGCCATTATCTGGATGGGCACTTTCACTAATATGCTTAGCGTTACCATCGCTGATTGCTTTAATAATATGGATACCACAAGTTAAATCAGCGAGTAAGTTACCGGCGATTGAATCTAGCAATATTCATAAATACATGTGGAAATCTAAGCAAGCTTGGGCAGTATCTGTGTTCCTTGGTTTAAATTTTGTTCTTATGTATATATTTATTGCATGGCTTCCAGCAATGCTTAGTAATAGCGGTTATTCAGAGCAAGATGCTGGCATTATTTATGGCTTTTTTCAGTTTGCTACTATCATTCCCGCCTTTATATTACCTATCTTAACGAAGTGGATTGCGAATAAAAAAATAGTAGCAATCATGTTTATAAAAATAGCGCTATTGGGGATTTTAGGACTGGTGCTATTACCTACTTTTTCTACACTATGGACTGCTTTGATTGGCTTTGGCACAGGGGGCGGTTTAATTATCGCGATGTCGCTACTAAGCCTTAAAACAAGCAGCAGTGAGCAAGCCTCTACTTTATCTGGAATGGCTCAATGTGTTGGCTATAGTATTGCCGCATTAGGTCCCATTTTTATTGGTTCGTTACAGTCAATAACGGGTAGCTGGCAAGTACCACTTTTATGTTGCTTATTCATCGGGTTTCTATGGTGCTATTTCGCTTATATAGCGGTTGATGAAACACCTATTGCAGAGATCTCAAACGAAGATAATGCGGTTACTTCTTTACCAGGCCTGTGATGTCTACAACAGTCTAATCATTGATTAATACCGTTTACTCTCACAAACTACTTATATTTTTTAATGATATATTTCTCTTCTTATTCAATAGCTTAATTAAATTAAGCAAGCTAGATTTAATATTTTAAAAAATAACCATTGTCGAACATGAAACTCGCTCTATAATGCGCGTGATTTTTCTGCTGGAAAGTGTGTTATACAGGTGTTAAATAGCCATCAATGATGGTGGCTACATTGTGATGAAAGGGTTGTAAAATGAGTGATGTGTTGAGCATTGTTTTATTAATAGTAGCGGGTGCCGTATTTGCTATGTCTGAGATTTCGATTGCAGCCGCTAGGAAGATAAAGCTGCGAGTTATGGCAGATGAAGGTAACCCTAAAGCGCTTGAAGTGATTGAATTGCAACAGCAACCGGGTAATTTTTTTGCGATGATGCAAATCGCCTTAAATGGTATTTCTATTCTTGGTGGCATTATTGGTGAGCAAGCGTTAACGCCTTATATTCGTCAGATGATTAGCGTGTTTTATCAAGGACCACTATTGGCTGAAGTGAGCTTTATGCTTTCTTTTATTTGTTTGACGTCTTTATTTATTCTGTTTGCGGATTTATTACCTAAACGTTTAGCTATTATCATGCCTGAAGCGGTGGCAATTCGTATTGTCTCCTTAATGCGTTGGGTAACTTTTTTATTGATGCCAGCCGTGTATTTTTTTAACGGTCTGACGAATATTATGTTACGTTTATTTGGTGTTCCTACCGAGCGTACCGAGTTAGTGACCACGGAAGATATTATCGCGATGATGGATGCGGGTGCGGAAGATGGCACTTTACAAAAACAAGAATATCAATTAATTGGTAATGTATTTGATTTAGAAGTGAGCACTATTGGTAGTGTGATGACGCCGCGAGACCAAATTATATTTTTTGATTTGGATGACAGTAGTGATGATATTAGCCAAAAAATTATTGAACAACCACATAATAACTTTTTAGTGTGTGATGGTGGTTTAGATAAAATTTGTGGCAGTATCGAGTCTAAAGAAATTTTACGGTTGGTATTAAAAGGTGAGCTTGCGCAAATTAACCCTACACAAGTAGATAAAGACTTATTCTATTTACCAGAAACCTTAACACTTTCTGAAGCGTTAAATGCGTTTAAAATAGCAACACAACCTTTTGCGGTGATTGTTAATGAATATGCGACTGTGGTGGGTATGGTCACGGTAAAAGATTTGTTGAGCAGCTTTATGGGTGAGTTGATCACGCATCAAGATGAGGAGCAAATTGTGCAAAGAGATGAGTCTTCATGGTTAATAGAAGGGTTAACGCCGATTAATGATGTGATGCGTTGTTTATCGATTGAAGAATTTCCTGATCGTAATCAATACGAAACTATTGCCGGCTTTATCATTTATATTTTGAAACGTTTGCCTAAACGCACGGATCATTTTACGCATCAAGGTTATAAGTTTGAGGTGTTGGATCTTGAAGGTGTTCGGGTTGAACAAATCCTTGTCACTAAGTTAAATAAAGTAACTCAGTTAAAGTAGTTTGGTATAAATAAGCTAACTTAGCAGTAACTTAATATAAAAGATGAAACGAACAGATGAAACGAGCAGTAACGTTATTTAAAAACAGATGTGCGGTTTAGATGTTCAATTTTTTTTATCAATAAAACAAAAATTATTATCTAGACGTAATGGTTTTATTGACCAATAATCGGTACGATAAATTTGTGCCAGACTGTGATTTCAGCTTACTGAATCACCATTACCCCTAAATTATTGAGAGATTTAAATTTGCAACATACCACTGATATGGACCGCGTTCGAGCGGAATACAATGTTCGTTACTGGAGCCAGGGTTTTTATGGGATTAACGATCAAGGTGAGGTGTATGTCTCGCCACGCAGCGATAATGACCATCAGCTGGCCTTAAGTGATATCACCACACAACTGGCTGAACGTAACTTAAGCATGCCTGCTTTAGTGCGTTTCCCACAAATATTACACCAACGTGTACACAATATTTGTGATGCTTTTAATCAAGCCATTAAAGAAGTGAATTATGAAAATCGTTATTTGCTGGTGTACCCGATTAAAGTTAATCAGCAAAAAGAAGTCGTTGATGAAATATTAGCGAGCCAAGCAGATTTAGAACATAAACAATTAGGTCTTGAAGCCGGTAGTAAACCTGAATTATTAGCGGTACTAGCGCTGGCGCATAAAGCGAGTTCTGTCATTGTATGTAATGGTTATAAAGACAGAGAATACATTCGTTTAGCATTAATTGGTGAAAAATTAGGTCATAAAGTTTTGATCGTTTTAGAAAAACTGTCAGAGCTAGATTTAGTGCTTGAAGAAGCGCGTGCGTTAGGTGTTAAACCACGTATGGGCTTACGTATTCGTTTGGCATCACAAGGCGCGGGTAAATGGCAATCAAGTGGTGGTGAAAAATCTAAATTTGGTTTGGCGGCATCACAGGTATTAACGGTTGTTGAGCGCTTAACAGCAGAAAACCAACTAGATACATTACAGCTTGTGCACTTTCACTTAGGTTCACAAATGGCCAATATTCGTGATGTGCGTAATGGCGTCAGTGAAGCGGCACGTTTTTATTGTGAATTACGTACTATGGGCGTACCTCTGGATTATTTAGATGTAGGTGGCGGCTTAGCGGTAGATTATGACGGTACCCGTAGTCAATCACATAACTCAATGAATTATAGTTTAGCAGAATACGCACGTAACATTGTTATCACCATTAACGATATTTGTAACCTTTATGAGCAACCTAAACCAGCGATTATTTCTGAATCTGGTCGTTCATTAACAGCGCATCATGCGGTGTTAATCACTAATGTTATTGGTGCTGAAACGTACAAACCAGAAAATATTATTGCGCCTGAAGACAAAGCGTCTTTGTTATTGCAAAATATGTGGAACAACTGGACGCTATTATCAGGTGGTAGTGACGACCGTGCTTTAATAGAAATATATAACGATACACAAAGTGATATTGTTGAAGTGCATAATCAATTTGCTACCGGTGTTATTAGCCTGCAACAACGCGCTTGGGGTGAGCAAATTTCTTTACGTATTTATCACGAATTGAGCTTACAAATGAGCACTAAAAATCGTTTCCATCGTCCGATTTTAGATGACTTAAATGAACGATTAGCCGATAAGTTTTTTGTGAACTTTTCATTATTTCAATCATTGCCAGATGCCTGGGGAATTGATCAAGTATTCCCTATTTTACCGCTATCAAACTTGCAAAAAGCAGGTGAGCGTCGTGCGGTGTTATTAGATATCACCTGTGATTCAGATGGTGTTATCAACCAATATGTTGATGGTCAAGGCATTGAAACAACATTGCCAGTACCGGCTTGGACTAGTGACAAGCCGTATTTAATGGGCTTCTTCTTAGTGGGTGCTTACCAAGAAATATTAGGTGATATGCATAACCTCTTTGGTGATACGCACAGCGTAGTGGTGAATATGGACGAGCAGGGTGGATGGACGATAGACTCAATCGATGAAGGTGATACCGTTGAAGATGTGATGAAATATGTACATATTGACGTTGAAGCGATCCGTGATAATTACCGTGCGTTAGCCTCATCACGTATTTCTGTTGAAGAGCAGCAAAGTATTTTAGATGAATTGGAACAAGGTTTAGCGGGTTACACTTACTTAGAGGGTTTTTAAATGTCGGCTTCAGCTAACGATGCATTTAACAATGCAGATGGTAATGCCTTTAGCGATTTATTCACTAAAGAAGATTACTCGTTATATTCTAATGCGATGACGTTTATGCGTCGTCCTTTAGTGAAAAACCCTTTAGCGAAAGAGCCCGTGGCTCAAAGCGCTGACGTGGTGGTATTAGGTGTGCCTTTTGATATGGCAACCTCAGGCCGCTCTGGCGCTCGAATGGGACCCGATGCTATGCGCCGCGCATCGGTTAACTTAGCATGGGAAAGCAAAAAATTCCCTTGGGACTTTAAACTGTTTGACCATACTAAAGTTATTGATGCAGGCGATTTAGTATTTGATTGTGGCGATGCGCAAGATATGACCTTACGCCTTGAAGCAGCTGCGGATCAAATTCTAGCGAGCGGTAAAATGTTACTCAGTTTGGGTGGCGATCATTTTGTGACCTTACCTTTGTTGCGCGCTTATGCAAAACATCATGGTGAAATGGCGTTAATTCATTTTGATGCCCATACCGACACTTACAATAATGGCAGTTGTTATGATCATGGCACTATGTTTTACCATGCCCCTAACGAGGGCTTGATTGATCCCAAATCATCGGTGCAAATTGGTATTCGTACTGAATACAAACAGCAAGGTCATGGCTTTAATGTCATCAATGCGATGCAAGCTAATGATTTATCGGTTGAGCAAATTGTCTCGCAGGTAAAACAAATTGTTGGTGATAAACCGGTTTATTTGACCTTTGATATTGATTGCTTAGACCCCGCTTTTGCCCCTGGTACCGGTACGCCGGTATGTGGTGGCATCAGCTCTGATAAAGCGTTAAAAATTATTCGTGCATTGCAAGGTATTAACTTAGTTGGCATGGATGTGGTTGAGGTATCACCTGCGTACGATCAAAGTGAAATAACAGCACTTGCAGCAGCAACCATTGCCTTAGAGTTATTATATGTGTGGACGGCTAATAAGTTAGCGGTAACAACCACTACTGTTTAGTACCGGCATTGAATTCCCATAACTTATTGTGGGAATTCATGTTTTTATTAGCGTGGGTATTTACACATTGCTTTTATAGTATTAAAACCTTATAGCTGTAACCTTGTAGCGATCACGGTTAAATTTCAACACTAAGAGGAGTGTTTAATACTAATGGATATCAATGTCATTACTGCTTTTTTTGGCTGGTGTCTGCTAATAAATGTTGCTATTTATAGCCTGTCGACCTTATTACTTTTTACCTTTAATGACTGGATTATTAAGCTACACAGTAACATTTCAGGTGTTAATGCTTGCGAACTCCCACGGTTATATTTTCAATATTTAGCCCACTTTAAAATAGCGATCACGGTTTTCAGTTTAGTGCCTTATTTAGCTTTAAAATTACTTGTTAATTAGTGAGTGGCTTAGCTTACTATTTGCTAAAGTGTGACAATATGTCACAGGCTTTACACAGCACAACCCTATATAATTTATGTCATTTATAACAAGGACATAAATTATTATGAAAACAGAAAGAACGGTTCAATTTCAGTCTTTACTTTCCCCATTAGCGCTGTTAATTGGCGCTATATTAGCTCCCGTTACCTTTGCAAATGACAATGCATTAGAAGTCATAGAAGTGCAAGGTCATGCTCATAATACTCATTTAGCACTAGGCTCCTCTGAATCGATACTCAGTGAAGCAGGTGTTGATTTTTCAGCAGCCGGGGGCGTCTCTAATTTGCCGATTTTAAATGGCATGATGGGCGAGCGCATTAAAGTATTAGTTGATGGCGCTGATGTAACGGCCGCGTGTGCTAATCATATGAACCCGCCACTTTCTTATATTTCATCCAATCAAATATCCTCTTATAGTGTTGTCGCTGGCATTTCTCCGGTTAGCGCGGGCGGAGATAATATTGCTGGCGTTATTAATGTTAATTCCATTTCGCCTTTGTATAGCGAAAATAGTGAATTAGGTTTTCATTCTGGCTATGTATCGGCGCGCTATCGCTCTGTTGATAATGGCCGCTCGGTTGGTGTTGGTGCGCGTATGGCAAGCGATACCTTGAGCGTTAATTATCAAGGCGCTTTTACCGACGCAGACAGTTATGAAGATGGCAATGGCGATGTGGTACTTGATACTTTATACCGCTCACAAAACCATAGTTTAACGGCGGCAATGCGTGATGATAAACAGCAGCTTGTCGTCAAACTAACCCATCAAAAAATCCCTTATCAAGGCTTTGCTAATCAGTATATGGATATGGTTGATAACACCAGTTATGGTGTCGTTGCGCAGTACAAGCGTGATCTTGAAAATAGTGATTTTGAAGGTCAACTTAATTGGCATAGTGTAAAGCATGAAATGGGCTTTTTTACCCCTGAAAAAATGGGCATGATGCCAATGGAAACCGATGCTGAAGATATCAGTTATACCTTAAAATGGCGCCTAAACTTAAGCAACACCAGTACCTTATTATTAGGTCAAGAATACTTTGATTATCGCCTTGACGATTGGTGGCCAGCGGTTGAGGGGTCAATGATGATGGGACCCAATGATTACGTCAATATTAACAATGGCAAGCGACAACGTATTGCCGCCTTTGCAGAATATGAAAATCAATTAAATACGCAATGGTGGCTAAGTGCTGGTGTACGTGTTGAAAGTGTTCATACCGATGTCGATGACGTGCAGGGTTACAATAACGGTATGAGTGGCATGGATGTCAGTATGCCAATAGGGCCTAATAATACAACTGCCGCGACAGAGTTTAATGCCCTTGATAAAGACCGTGATGATACCTTAGTGGATGTTAGCTTACTATTAAGCTATCAAATGACTGATAACGATGAGTTACAGTTTGGTTTAGCGCGTAAAAACCGTGCTCCAAGCTTATACGAGCGATATAGTTGGGGTGTAAATAGCATGTCGACTCGAATGATTGGTTGGTATGGTGATGGTAACGGCTATATTGGTAATCCTGATTTAGAGGCTGAAACAGCACATACCTTTAGCGCGACTTATACCAAATCGGCCAAGGATGAGCGCTGGAATGTCAGTACTCACGTTTGGTATACCGAGGTAAGCGATTATATAGATGCTGATGTGGTGAGAAGTTTACTAGGCTCTGAGCCGGCGGCACAACGCAACGTACTACAGTTTACCAATGTTGATGCGACACTTTATGGTCTTAAAATTGATGCGCTTTACAACTTTTATGAATCAAGAGCGTTAGGAAAATGGCAATTAAAAGCAGGCGTTATTAATACTCGTGGCACACGAGACGATACTAACCAGCCTTTATATCAAATAAAACCGTTGCAAACTAAACTGGGTTTGCACCAAAAACTGGGCAAATTTGACAATTCACTCACATGGCAGTGGGTGGATACTAAAACACGTGTTGATGATAATCGCCTTGAAAACCAAACAGACAGTTATCAATTAGTGAACTTAAGTTCAAAAGTTACTGTGGACGCGTTAACCTTAAGTATTGAAGCGACTAATCTATTTGATCAATATTACCAGTTACCATTGGGCGGCGTTAGTGTTGCACAGTTTAAGCAAGATAATGCCAATGGTTTTGAGCAATTAGCAGGGCAAGGGCGCTCTATTAACATTGCTATGAGTTATGCTTTTTAAACGACACCGGTAAACCTTGCTACATTGGTAAGCTTTGGTAAGGCAAGCCCATCGTAATAACACTGTTACGTTGGGCTTTTAGTCGTTAAGCGCCCTCACATACTAAGTCACACTTAAGTAGTAGTAATCCGTTTGATATAAACCTTAACGCTTTGCTAATTATAGCTGTATCTTGTACCATCAAAAGCACAAGTAATAAAGTATTGATTACTAACAGACCTTTGATAAAGAGAGGTATATAATGAAAAAAATTGTATTAGTCATGTTAAGCATTAGCTTACTGAGTGCATGTAGCACTTCAGTGTTAAATAACACAATGTCTGAACGACAAGTTATATTTCATTGTAATAATGCAGAAATTTTGCAAGTTCGCTTTAATGCCAAAAAAGAACTGGCTACCTTGGTGCGTTATGGCGCAGAAATTGAGTTAGCTCAGCAACGAACTGGTTCTGGCTTCCTTTATAGTAATGGCCCCAACACCATCCGTGGTCAAGGTGATCAATTAACGGTTGAAATTGGTCGTATGATGCCGATTGAGTGTGTGGCAAAGTAGAGTTTACTAAAACCATACAATACAACCTTATAATAATAGGAAAAGGTAATTAACATGAATAATAGAATTATTGGTATTGTTCTTATTATTATCGGCGCCGTTTTAGCTACATGGGGCTACAATATTTATGATTCTGCTAGCGCACAGCTAAGTAGAGCATTGAATGGAGATACACCTATTGAGGCATTAGCGGCAATGGCTGGTGGTGTAATTGCCGTGTTAGTCGGTATGAGCAAATTAAAATAGCAACGTATAGCTATTGATGTCATTTCTTAAATACACGCCCTAGTATGCTAACAATTCACTATAGGGCTTATACCGATTCGTTATCTGAAGCAGTAAATAGACTTAAACGTTAAATAGAATTCATCTCCTCTAGTAATTATTAATTGTTAATGTTAACTACCCGCTTTAGCGCGTTTTCTTAAGTGCTGGCCTGTTTAGTCAATGAATTTTTTAGTTAATTATCACGAAGGCGTTTATTATAGCAATATACTTTTCCTTATTGAGGTTCCACCATAAATGATAGATTTTGTTGCCGTTTTTATTACTTTTTTGCCGTGATAGACCCTATTGGCACTGTACCTGTATTTATCGCTGTTACTGATAAATATGATCAAAAAACAAAACGCCGTGTCGCGTTGCTGGCCACCATTACCTCTGCCATTATTTTATTATTTTTTATCGTTGTTGGTGAAATAATGCTAACCGCTTTGTCTATCCCACTGCCTGCATTTCAAATATCTGGAGGTATTGTGTTGTTTTTATTCGCGCTCAATATGATCTTTGGTGAAAGCAAGCCAGAAGAAGAAATAAAATCTTTAGCGCTCTCACATACAGAAACCGCTATTTTTCCACTGGCAATACCTTCAATCGCTAGCCCTGGTGCAATGCTAGCAGCAGTACTGTTAACAGAAAATACGGTTTTTAGTGCTTGGGAGCAACTACAAACCGCGTTAGTAATGTTATCTGTTTTAGTGATTGTTTATATATTATTATTGCTTTCTGGTTTTATTAGCCGACTTATTGGTACCAGTGGTGCAAGTGTTATCAGTAGAGTCATGGGACTTATTCTTTCAGCTATTGCCACCACTAATATTCTTATTGGTCTTAATGAATATTATCAGTTAATGCAACCTTAGTGCATTTTTACTGATATTGTTATTGGGCTTTTATAAGCGTGTAGATTCATTGTTAATATTAACAATGCGTATAGAATAATTTTAGAGGGATTGACGTTAATGGAAGTGGGTGTTTTAGTTGTTTTTTTGGGTGTTTGTGGTTACGCAATGCTAGCGAAACGTTTGTCTTCAACCTTTATTTCAGCGCCCATGGTTTTTATCACCCTTGGTTTTGCTGTCTCGTACTTTAATATTTTACAGCTTAATGATTCTGAAGAAATCATCTATCTGATTGCCGAAGTAGCGCTTATTGTACTGTTATTTTTAGACGCCTCGCAGGTTAATCTTAAACACCTTAAACAGCAAAATGCGTTACCACTGCGTATGTTATTGCTTGGCCTGCCACTTGCAGTATTACTAGGTACGTTAGCAGGCATGTTATTTGTATCTCATTGGCCGATTACCCTTATTATTTTAACCGCGGCAATACTTGCGCCTACGGATGCGGCATTAAGTCAGGCAGTGATCTGTAATAAAACAGTTCCTGAAGATGTTCGGCAAACGTTATCCGTTGAAAGTGGTTTAAATGATGGCCTAGGTCTGCCAATAATTTTATTTTGTGCGAGCTTTTTAGCGATGCACGAGGCTGATTCTAGCTCTTATAGCCAATGGTTATGGTTTGGTGGTAGTCAAATTTTTATTGGCCTCTTCGCTGGCGTTATTATTGGTTGGAGTAGCGCACGACTGTTCTTGTATGCTGAGTCTCATAAACTGACCTCCAGTATTTACGAAGGTATTGCTATTCTAGCACTGACTGGCATAACCTACCTCAGCGCTAGCCTTTTAGGTGGTAATGGTTTTATCGCCGCTTTTATTGGCGGACTGACCTTTGGTAACAGAGTGAGAGGCCACTGCCGATTTATTTATAAATTTACCGAGTCTGATGCGCAAATGTTGGTGTGGGCGGCATTTACTATGATTGGTATTGGTTTGTTACCCCAGGCCATTGAACAGCTTACTTGGCCAATAGCGGGTTACCTATTAGTGAGCTTGTTTTTAGTCAGACCTCTTGCTATTTATATTTCGCTAATAGGCTCAAATACTAAAGTTATAACGCGTTTATTTATGGGCTGGTTTGGACCGAGAGGTTTGGCTACTGCGCTTTTTGCCTTATTAGTTTCTCATCAGATTTTACCCGAGTATAGCCAATCAATATTAGTTGTTGCTATTAATGCCGTATGGATAAGTACACTATTACACGGTTTATCCGCCGCTTTTTTAGCTAAGTGGTACGGTCGATTGATGCAAAGTCAAACTAAATAAAGTAATGAGTGACAAAACAGATAAATAAAAGTAAAAAGCTTTTCTAATCACGTTTTTGTTTTAGTCGATTTTTAATAAGGAAATAGTTGTGTTATTTCGTTTGTATAATTTTATGCCGGGTTTGAACATCTTGTTCAACTATGAAAAACAATGGTTTGCTGATGATGCTAAAGCTGCACTTTCAGTCACAGCCGTTGCCTTACCTGTTGCTATTGCTTATGCACAACTTACTGGTGTTAATGCGGTGGTTGGTTTGTATTCGTGCGTGTTACCTATGATTATCTATGCGTTATTTGGCACGTCTAAACAATTGATTGTCGGCCCTGATGCGGCAACTTGTGCCGTTATTGCTGCGGTCGTTACACCCTTAGCAGCGGGAGATAGTGTTAAGCATTGGCAATTAGTGATCACCATGACCGCCATGACAGGCTTTTGGTGTGTTATTGCAAGTCGTTTTAAGCTTGGCGTACTTGCTGACTTTTTATCTAAACCTATTCTAATGGGGCTGTTAAATGGTGTTGCTATTACCATTATTGTCAGTCAGTTTTCCAAAATTTTTGGCTTTACCTTTGACGAAAAATACTTACTTGAACGATTAGGAGGCGTGCCTGCTTATATTTCACAAGCACATGTACCTACGTTACTGATGGCATTATTTACCGTGAGTGTTTATTTTGTGATGAAACGTTTAAAGCCTACTTTTCCTGCGTCTATGTTTGCCATAGCCTTGGGCGCAATATCAGTATGGTTTTTTAATTTAGGGCAATTTGATGTCAAAACTATTGGTATTGTTGACGGCGGACTACCGTTATTTCAAGCACCTGAATTTAATGTCGGTATTATTCGTGAACTGGTAATGCCAGCACTTAACTTAGCGATAGTTAGCTTTGTTAGTATGATGCTAACCGCACGCAGCTTTGCAGCAAAAAATAGCTACGATATTGATGCGGATAAAGAGTTTATGGCGTTAGGTATGGCTAACTTTGCCTCTGCGTTATCACAAGGTTTTGCCGTTAGTGGCGCTGACTCTCGTACCGCAGTTAACGACGCTAATGGTGGCAAAACACAGTTAGTGTCAATTATGGCGGCTATTATTATTGCTATCATCGCTATATTTTTAACCGCGCCTTTAGAGTATATTCCTAGTGCGGCATTAGGTGTAGTACTGATTATTGCCTCGGTACATCTTTTAGACTTAAAAGCAGTATGGCGCTTAAGATTAAAAGATAGACAGGCATTTTACTTAACCTTAGTGACATTGCTAGCGGTGTTATTTATTGGGGTTATACCAGGGATTACCTTGGCGGTATTGCTGGGTTTATTTCAATTTATTCGCACAGTAATGCGACCCACTGACAATATTTTGGGTGTTGATATAAATGGCACCGTGAGAAGCTTAGATACCAGTGATAAAGCAAAAGCGGTAGACGGTATTTTTATTTATCGTTTTAATTCGCCATTAACCTACTTTAATTCTAGCTTTTTTAAACGCCGATTATTAGAGCAATATGCTCGACAAAAAGAGGATATTGACTGTGTGATTATTGATGCAGTACCGTGCTTTACTCATTTAGATTTGAGCGTTATGGCTATGTTAGCAGACTTAGATATTATTTTTAGAAAACGAGGCGTACGTTTAGAAATTGCTGGCAGAAAGCGTCAATTATTGGCGTGGTTTGCTAAGGCTGAAATCAAATCGGGTATTGAAGGTATCTACGTTCACTCTGACTTGTATTTAGCTTTGAGAAAAAATCAGCGTCAACATAATGCCGCACAAAAAGAGCTTAGCGATGAAACGACTAACGAGCAAGAATACACTAATGAAGCCATTATTGCGCTTTAAATAGTGCGCTAACAGCCAAAAGGAATATTGTGATTTCAAGGTTACCTCGGTGGGTAGAGTATGGTTCATTTATCATGGCATTGGTTGCAGGGCTGATTAACTCTGTTGGTCTGCTAGGCTTTAAACATCAGTCAGTTTCGCATTTATCGGGTACAGCAACGCAGCTAGGCGCGGGCGCTATTCATGCTAGCTTTTCTGATACGTTGCACTTAGCTTTTATTTTACTCAGCTTTGTTGTTGGCTCTGCTATATCAGGCTATTTTTTAAATAGCCGCTCGTTAAAGTTAGGTCGAAACTACAGTATTTTACTTGTTTTAGAAGCACTGTTTATTTTTGGAGCAATATACTTTTTATCTAATGGATCAGTGCAGGGGCATTATCTCGCTTCAGCAGCTTGTGGGCTACAAAATGCGTTAGCGACCACCTATAGTGGCGCAATTATTAGAACCACACATGTTACCGGTATTTTTACTGATATTGGCATTATGTTAGGTGCTAAGGTGCGCGGTGAAAGCTTTGATAAGCGTAAGGCGTTATTATTTATATTAATTATTTTAGGTTTTATTATTGGCGGTGGCTTTGGTGCTTATTTCTTTAGTCTTTTTCAGTTTAATGCGCTCCTTATTCCTGCCATTATTTGTTTATTATTGGCACTGTGCTATTTCTTTTATAATGAAAAGACGAGTCACCGTTAATAAACCCCATAACTGCTGATGTAGTTAACGAAGAAGCGGAAATGTATTGTTATGATTTTTTGGCCCTGTATTTTAACGTTAGCAGGTGATGATGAGCTTATTTATCTTGCTAGTGCTGGTGATTTGATCGCCGAGTGTCAGGCGCTAATATTTACTGATGACGACTATGTTATAGATAGTCGCGGTTTTTGTTATGTGATTACCAAGCAATTAGCCTTACATAAAACAGCAAGGGAAGTTACGGTAGATGAAGTCTGCGCATTAATTCGTGCTCATGAATTTCAAAAAGCGACGCTTTGCCTAACCAAAATTCACTTTGCAACTATAGCTGATGCTATTCACTCAATACGCTATTAATTTCTACGTTATTTTTGACACTGTTAACGACGATACCAGTGTCTTTTGTTTGTTATGTAAGCAAAAAGTGCTAAATAAATAATCCAATAAACCGCATTTTATATTTATGGCGCTAGTGAGCGTTATTAAACGCGCAATTAACTGACAAACAACGTATTGTAGCTACTCACAGGGTAAAGTTATGTCGAGGAGCCATTATGGCTAAGCAAAATTACAGCTACGAAAAGCGTCAAAAAGAAATTGCGAAAAAGAAAAAGAAAGAAGAAAAACGTTTGAAAAAAGCCAATGCAGGCGATGTTATTGCGCCAGACCTTGACTTGAATGGACAAGCTGATGGCATTGAAGTAAGCAGCGATATTGATAGCACTGATACGAGTAGCGTTAGCAGTGACGTGAGTCACACCAACAACATTGCGCCAGAGAACCTGTAGAAATTATGGATGATTTAGTTATCAATAGTATTGATCTGTTTGTCAAAAATTGGGGGTCTAAGCATACTATGACGCCAATTCCGCTCGACGATATTACCGAACTTGAACAAAAGTTGTCTGCTTGTTTACCAGAGTCATATAAATATTTACTCGCCACTTATGGCTTAGTGCATAGTCCCAACGTATTAACTACACTATGTGATTTGAATGTTGAAATATCTGATGTACAAGATTTTTTAAGCCTAGATGATGTGTTTTCATTGTCACAGCTATATCAAATGAGTGGCATGCCAAAAGGTTATGCTGTCTTTGCTTCTGACGTTAAAGGTAATATGTTTTGCTTTAAACTGTCTGATTGTCAACAGAAACAAAACGATATGGCGGTATGGTTTTATGACTATGGTCTATGTACTGTTAACAAGGTCTCACATTCATTTAGTGCTTGGTTAGCGCAGTTTAATGCGCTTGTCGATTAACATAGTTAATACAGTTAAGAGCAGCTAACCAGGCCACTTCATATACATAATCGAGTAAGGCGAGGAACAAGTGAATAATTCAAGTATTGAAACAGCAATAAGCTTTCGCTTTCTTACATTAGATAAGTTTCAAGCGTATTCTTTAGCACATGAAATTTTAGGCGCAACACATAAACAAAGCGCTACCAGTCCTTATTATGTTGCCTATGTGCCACTAACAAAACAAAATTTTGACGACATAAATGATTACTACGTTCGACAAAGAATTGATCTTAGCTGCTGCGATATTTTCATTTCAGTCACCGCTGAATCAAATAGCGCTAGGGTTAATATCCCTGAGATAGTAAATCGCATGCTCAAGTACATTGACTGTAAATTAACCTTTTCATTTACCGTGATTTAAAAAATACTGGTATGAGTAGTATTTGTAGTTTATGCCTCGAGAATCGTTCCATTTTAGCGTATGCTAACCGCCATTAAATTTTTTGTTGTAATTTATGTCCATTAAAGTAAAGAACTTACCTGTTAACGAAGTCACTTGTGCTAATTGCCAAGCGTGCTGTTGTAGTTTAGAAGTGATGCTACTTACTGAAACAGGTGTTCCTGATCGTCATGTTTATGTTGACCAACATGGTAAAGAAACAATGTTACGCTTTGATGATGGTTGGTGCTCAGCGCTAGATAGAGATACCTTAATGTGTTCTATTTATGATAATAGACCATGGGTGTGTCGAATATTTGAAATGGGCTCTGCTGAATGCATTGAAGAACGCACAGAGAAAATGATTTAAATTCATTTACTTAAGTTAAGATGTCCACATAAATTATTACACTTTACAATATTAATCGTAATCAAGATGCCGTTTTTGCATCGTTAGCTAATCCAAACAAGAGTCAAGTCACGTTATGAATCCATATACCGATATCGCCGATTTAATTGCCACACTAGAGTTAGAAATCCAAACCCTTACCAACACTATTCACACGTTAAAGCAAGAGCCAAAAAGCTTTAATGAACAAGTGATTTTAAAATATATTGATACGGCAAGTACAGGTAAAACAAAAGATTACGTAAGGTCTTTGGGAGTAAAATCTGATAAGGGTTCATTATTTTCTTCTGGTGAAGTGAGTAAGTTAATCAAAAATGGTGCTGATGATATCTCACCTGAGTTACTTGCAATTGCTCGTGATGTGGTTAATATGAAAAAAACTAAACGTTAAACCACTCAACGTTATTGCTAGCATTAGCGCTTAATATAGAGCTAATGCTAGCACGACACTCTGGTAAAAATAAATGAATCGTACGCTCCTACCGACGCTGCTCGGTGTTTTTAGTAGTTTATTTGCTATTTGGTTGCTCCATAATTATTTAATGGTAGATGATTGTTTAGATCAAGGAGGCACTTTTGACTACGCTACGGCTAAGTGCCTACTAAGCACTGGCCAGATACTGGATGCTAAATTAGAAAATCTTGCACTAGTGCTTTATTTTGTGGTTGGCTTTGGTGTCTCGTTTATCGTTTCAAGCTTGATTAAAAAGTTAATTAAAATCAAAAAGTAAGTGTGGTAAGTTTACCGGGTAAATAAATAATATTTTAGAAAATTTAATAGCGCATTCATGGGTCTATTAAACTAAATACACTAAAACGTTAGGAGTTTACCTTGCTACGCAGTTTTACTATTCAAGCCATTATTTTTTTAATCGTTTTTCAACTACTGTCTTTTTTACGAGAAAGGAGCATGTTGTCAACAGATATCTCCCTGAACAACATTAACACCAGCTCGCAAGCGATTAATCTAACTAAAGTGCCTACCTTGATGGGTGATACTGTTTCATTAAACGCGCAAGGAAAAACTACCATCGTATATTTTTTTGCGCCTTGGTGTCAGGTTTGCCATGCCAGTATTGGCAATTTACAAGCGTTGTTTGAAAAGAATGATCAACTTGATGTGATTGCGGTAGCGATGGATTATGCGAGTAGCGATGAAGTAATGCGCTTTACTAGTCGCCATCAACTCACTTTTCCTATTGCTTTAGGTAATGAAGCGATTAAACAAACGTTCGAAATTAGTGGCTACCCAAGTTATTACGTTTTAAATGCCGAAAACATCATCATTAGTAAATCGATGGGTTATTCTTCAGAGCTAGGCCTTTATTTGCGGTCATTATAGTTTACATTTAGGATAAAGTTTTTAGTTTGTTCTGTGTAGTGATCTGTTAACTGTTTGTGTACACTATATGCTTACTTGGCTATAAGCCACCAGATAAGAAAGAAATATTATGCAAATTACTGACAATTTTGATAGCGGTAACATCCGCGTTATTGATGCATCTGATGTAAGCAATATTCAACTAGAAATAAAAAAAGACAACCAATCTGATTTTTACCAATGGTTTCACTTTAAACTACAAACGGATTTAACGGCCACTGGCGAACGTCAAGAGCACGTAATGCATTTAACTAATGCCGGTAAATCAGCGTATGTAGACGGTTGGCAGGATTACCAAGCGGTTGCTTCATACGATCGTGAACACTGGTTTCGTGTACCAACACAATACGATGGTGAAAAGCTAACCATTACGTTAACGCCAGAATATGATTCAGTTTATTTTGCCTATTTTGCCCCCTATAGTTATGAACGCCATCAAGATTTAATTCATAATGCACAAATGCATCTTGATTGTCAGGTACAGGTTTTAGGGCAAACACTTGATGGTCGTGATATGACCTTATTAAAAATAGGTGAAGCTGGAGAGGGCAAACGTAAAATTTGGATCACCGCACGACAACATCCAGGCGAAACCATGGCTGAATGGTTTGTCGAAGGTTTGCTAGACCGTCTACTTGATGAAGATGACGGTGTTGCCCGTGCTTTATTAAACAAAGCCGTGTTTTATATTGTCCCTAATATGAATCCAGATGGCAGCGTTCGTGGACATTTACGTACCAATGCTGTCGGGAGCAATCTAAATCGCGAGTGGTTAACACCGTCAATGGAGCGTAGCCCAGAAGTATTCCTTGTCCGTGAACAAATGTTAGCGATTGGCGTTGATATGTTTCTTGACGTACATGGCGATGAAGCGCTACCGGTTAATTTTGTTGCTGGTTGTGAAGGCGTTGTTGCTTACGATGCTAGACATAAAGCCCTTGAAGATAAATTTAAAGACATTATGATCGCCATTACGCCTGAATTTCAAGACGAACGCGGTTATGATAAAGATGAGCCAGGTCAAGCGAATCCTACCGTAGGCACCAACTGGGTTGGTAATCAATTTAAGTGTTTAGCTTATACTATTGAAATGCCATTTAAAGACAACGACTTACTACCTGATTATAGTGTTGGCTGGTCTGATGAGCGTAGTAGTTTACTGGGTCGAGATTTTTTAACAGGCGTTTACCATATGGTAGACGACTTACGTTAATAAGTATTCCATAGTGATTAAAGGCGAATTTCTCTGAAATTCGCCTTTTCTGTCTTTATGTTATCAATATATTATCCGTTCGTGTTACTGCTAGCACTCCTTTTGCTAGCGTTAATTTTATTAGTAGTTTAGTCGTAAATTGCTATAAAAGCAGAGTGGAAATAGCGTAAACAGAGAGAAGAATATATAGTTATGTATAAAAAAATAATAAAAAAACCAAGGAGTTAACCGTGCAAGATATTGTTGATAGTATTAACGGTGTTATTTGGAGCCCCGCGCTCATTTATTTGTGTTTAGGCGCAGGCTTATTTTTTACCGTGTTAACTCGCTTTGTGCAAGTACGCCATTTTAGTGAAATGTGTCGGTTATTACTCTCAGGTAAAAGCTCTGAAAAAGGTATATCCTCTTTTCAAGCGTTAGCTGTGTCTTTATCAGGTCGTGTTGGTACCGGTAATATTGCCGGTGTTGCTACCGCTATTGGTTTTGGTGGTCCTGGTGCTGTTTTTTGGATGTGGGTAGTTGCCTTTTTTGGTGCTGCTACGGCGTATATTGAATCAACCAATGCGCAAATTTATAAAGAAGAAGAAGACGGTTTTTATCGTGGGGGTCCTGCCTATTACATAGAAAAAGCGATGGGGCAAAAATGGTACGCATGGATATTTGCCATCGCGACTACTTTTGCCTGTGGCTTAATGCTACCTATGGTGCAGTCAAATGGTATTGGCGAAGCTATTACCATGGTATTTGGGCAGGGCGATACCATAGAAACTGCGCTAGGTACGTTAAGTATGGTTAAAGTTTATACCGCAACGGCCATTGTATTGTTACTCGGTTTTATCATTTTTGGTGGCGTTAAACGTATTGCCAACTTTACTCAAGTGGTGGTGCCTTTTATGGCGCTTGCTTATATTTTAGTATCATTGGTTATCATTGGCTTAAGTATCGACAGATTACCAGCCGTATTTATGATGATTATTAATGATGCTTTTAACCCGATGGCAGGTGTTGGCGCCGCTATTGGTTGGGGCGTTAAACGAGGCGTTTATTCAAATGAAGCAGGACAAGGCACTGGACCGCATGCCGCCGCTGCCGCTGAAGTTGAGCATCCCGCGCAACAAGGACTAGTACAAGCGTTTTCAGTGTATATAGATACCTTATTTGTTTGTTCAGCGACCGCCTTTATGATTTTAATCACCGGTGCGTACAATGTTCATGGCGTAGGCGAGGTATTTTTAGTGCATAATATTGCTGCAGATGTTGCCGCTAATAGCCCAGCTTTTACGCAACTTGCTGTTGAAAGTGTCTTTAGTGGTGTAGGCAAACCCTTTGTCGCCATAGCACTGTTTTTCTTTGCCTTTACCACTATTTTGGCTTACTACTTTATTGCTGAAAACAATGTCTATTACATTCGACGCACGTTTAAGGTACCAGTACTGAATTTAGCGTTAAAAATAATGCTAATTAGTGCGACATTTTACGGTACGGTAAAAGCCGCTGATTTAGCTTGGGCTATGGGTGATATTGGCGTAGGTATGATGGCATGGCTTAATATCATCGGTATTATTATCATTTTCTTTATGTCAAAACCTGCTATTAAAGCGTTAAAAGATTATGAAGCCCAACAGCAAGCTGGCGTCGAACATTTTACTTTTAATCCTAAAGCATTGGGGATTGATAATGCTACCTTCTGGGAATCGCGTCTTGCTAAACAAAAGGCTAATACAGCAAAAGTAATCGATAAAAGTTAATATCAATAGCTGTTATTTGTTAAAAAGTCGCTCACCTTGAGCGACTTTTTTGTTTAGCTTATTTGTGTTATTCAATTGCTAGGACTAGTGAAATAGCTGAATAGGTCAGGTATACTAGGCAAAATTAAAACATACCACTAACACATTAACGCAGAGTAACTCAATGGCCGTTATTAATTGTCCTAGTTGTAAGAAGAAAGTTTCTGATAAAGCAAAACACTGTAACCATTGTCATATCAACTTATCTGAACTTGACTCAGCGCAACTTGCCAGTATCAACCGGGTAACACTCATTAATAAAACCCAACGTTTGATGAATTATTCTTTTATCGCTATGTTATTATTTTGTGGCGGCTTTTTCTTTATGTTTAGTGAAAGTGTCGCGCCGAACAGTTGGCAATATAATCTAGCGATGCTTAGCACTATTATTGGTTTTGTTATGTATATTATTATACGCGCCATGTTACTTTTTACTAAGCGTAAAGCACGCTAACATCAGCTATTACAAGCTATGACGGAGCAAACAATCGCCATAAAAGAGCATTTGCAAGAGTTAACACAAACGAACAGTTTATAACGTATATCAAACGGATTAATAACTAACAAGCGATCGAAAAGTGATCAAAAAATTAATCTCACTGGTATAATCTACTACTTATTATCTCGGACTCGGAATCGTAATGGATTTAATTAATACCATAGATGCTATGTCAACGGACATGTATTTACGCTTAAAGTGTGCTGCTGAAACAGGTAAATGGCCTGAAGGTACCGTGGTTGACGAAGCACAACGCGCCACCGCATTACAATTGACCATGGCTTATCAAGCGAGGCATTTAGATAACCATGACATGCTTACTATAGGCGCTGATGGTCATATCATTGAAAAAAATAAACGGCAATTAAAGGCAGAGTTTTCCAATAATAAGCCTGAAGAAGATCTCAAAAGCTGTAGTAAACCCACACAAGCGGATATCGCTTATTTCAGTAACAATGAACTTTAAAGCAGCACCTAAAGCGCGTTTGTTAATTTCCTATTGATTGAACTAAAGTAACTATGATCTTTTCCAAATTATTTAAAACCAAAGCAAAGTGGCTTCACAAAGAAGCCGCTGTGCGTATTAGCGCAGTTAATGATGAATTATCTGCTGATAATCCAGAGCAATTAACTATATTAACGGATCTTATTAACGAAGATGATAGTGAGTTAGTCCGCCGAGCTGCTTTGATTAAAGTAGGAACGTTTGAATCTTACCTAGCAGCAAGTCGTGATAATAACCAAGTGAAAGTAAAACAGTTTGCAGGTAAACAAGTACATGATATTTTAGCGACCGATCATAATGTCGTTATCAGCGCCGAGCGGAAAAAAACGCTATTAGCTGAAGAAGAAAAAACACCATTGCTTAGCTTAGCTTTATTAGAAGCCTGGTTAGCCCATGAGCAAGATATTGTCATTATGATTATGCTTTATCAGCTTATTAGTGCGCGTAAAACCACGATGCACTTAATAACACATAGCTTTAGTCAAAAACAACATCCTGACTTTCAAGCCTACTTACTTAATCAAGTTGATGACACTAAAGTATTAGAAAAATTAAGTAAAAAAGCTTGTAATGATGCGTTAGCGCAACAAATTCAAGATAAGCTTACTGCGATAAAAGCAGCGGCAGAAAAACCACAAAAGTTAACGAAACAAATTCAACTGATCTTAGCTAAACTTCAGGCGCTAAAAGAGGTGAGCGATTACAGTGTTTATAAAAAACGTAGGACATTATTAGTGAATGAATGGCAAACACTTACGCCAGAGTTCGATGTATTTACGAGTGAAGAAGCTGCTACGTTGACTGAAAAATACCAAACGATAATCACACAATTAGAAAAATTATTTGTTGTAAAAGCAGAAGAATATAAACAACAAATTATTAGTGATAAGTTAGCGCATGATAAGCAGCAAGACAAAAAATTGTTTAGTCAGCAACTTAATCAAATAAGCCAAGGTATTACCACGGCTGTTTTTGCCAGTGAAAAAATTCAAGAAGTAGAGTTTAACCGTTTGTTACGTCAGTTAAAAACAGACATTAACGCCTCAGTGCTTAATAAAGAAGAGCAACAGGTTTTTATTGTACAAGTGGAACAACTCACTAAACGTTTAGATGAAGTACCTGAAATTGCGGAATCAGTTAGTCAAGCGACGCATTTAATTTCAAAAATATCACAATTAACCTTACCTAAATCATTAACGGAATTAAACGATCGTCAACAAACCTACCATGATTGGTTAGCAGCGTGGCGCGTTGTTGAGCAAAAAACGTCAGGTATTTTGCCTGAATCGATTGTTCAATCTCAAAAAGAAATAGTCACGACTTGGCAAAGTGGTTTAAAAACCCTACAGAGTCAGCAAAAAGATTTGTTTTTTCAACATAAAAAAAGGTTACAAGACATAAAACGCTTACTGAGTAACGGTAAGTACAAGGTGTGTTTTGGTTTATTTAAAGGTGTAAAAGAGAGTATTGACCAGCTATCTGTGCAACAACAACAGCAATTACAGCGTGATTTTGACCAAGTAAACGAAAAAATGGTCGAGCTTAGTGATTGGGAGCATTATATTGCCACACCACGTAAGCAAGAGTTATTACAGGCTATTCAAACCTTGGTTGACACACCACTTGATAACCCGAACGAACAAGCAGCAAAAGTGAAAGCGTACCGTAATACCTGGAACTCGTTAGGCCACGCTGATGAAGATATTGATAAACAATTAAATGAACAATTTAATCAGCTGTGTGAACAAGCCTTTACTCCTTGTCGTTTATTTTACGCCGAGCAAGATAAAATGCGCATTGAGCATTTAGCGCAACGTCAAAAAATACTGGTAAAAGCAGAGCAACTGGTGAATCAACTTAACGCGTCACAAGAAGACAATACGGTAGATTTTAAAAAACTTGATGGTCAACTTAATAATTTACAACAGCAATGGAATACTGCTGGTGACGTTGATCGTAACCAATATAAAAAATTACAAGGACAGTTTAAAAGTATTACTAGCCCGATTAAAAGTGCGATTAGTGCTTTTCATGTGAGTAATGCCACAAAAAAACAAGCGTTGATCCTTGATGCACAAGCGTTATTGAACGAGGAAGACGTATTAGCAGCCATTGAAGACGCTAAACGATTACAGCAAACGTGGCGTGAAATAGGTTTTGCTGGTAATCATCAAGAAAACCAATTGTGGCAGCAATTTCGCCAAGTAAATGATGAATTATTTGCGAAAAGGCAGCAGTTTAAATCGGATCAACAAGCGACATTATCGACTCAACAACAAGCACTTTTTGATCAAGTCGTGCATATTGAAGCGACTTTTAACGACTTAGCCCGCGATGATGTAAAAGCATTACACCTTGTTGAACAACAAGCTCAAAGCTTACTTACCGAGGTTATTGCCAGTAAACCAGTGATTAAAGCAGTGGTTGTGCGCCTTGAAAAGCTTATCAATAATATTGCGCAAAAAATTAAAAGTGAACATCAAGTTAAAGCGGCTAAAAACTGGTCTAACTTATTTGAATTGTTGACCTTACAAGCACAGAAAAACCAAGATATTGAAGTATTACAAGCCTCTAGTGGCTTTAATGAGCTGACAGGCTTTTGGCAAAAGCGTTTGCAAGAGCAGCTTAAATTAACCCAGAAAGTTCAAGGTAGTGCTCGTTTTGATCAAACCTTAGCCATTGAAATATTAGGTAAAAGCGATTCACCAGCAGAGTTAGCTGAGCAACGTTTGCAAGTGCAAGTAAAATTAATGCAAGAGCAAATGTTATCGGGTGCTGAAATTGACTTATCTCAACTGTTGGTTGATTGGTTAATGTTAGGTACGCTTAGCCAAGATGACTTGCCGTTAATTGCACGCTTACAGCCTATTTATTGCCTGTAGTGTTAGGTTAAAAAAGCCTTAGCAAAAATTTTTGCTAAGGAGTAAATTAAAAAGCTAATAACGTTATTGTTATTAGCTTTTTTTTATACGTTTTTTTAAAGAGACAGTTAATTTATTTAATTACTTTATTTATCTGGTACTACCACGTAATCTAATCGTCCGTTTTACTGATAACATTTGTAAGAGAAACAGCTATGTACCCGTATATTAAGTTGATTGCGACCCTATTTAAGGGCAAGTATCGTTCGACGATGAATTTAGATGAGAAGAGCGTAATACACTGTCGCGCTGGTTTAACCGATATTGATATGTTTGTTGAGCTCAACAATGCTCGTCATTTAACTTATATGGAACTTGGCCGTTGGGACTTTTCTGCACGTACTGGCTTTCTCGATCTGATGAAAAAACACAAATGGGCGGTTGCTGTTGGTGGTGCTAGTGTCCGCTATCGCCGAAGAATAGGTTTTTTGCAAAAATTTACCGTCACTACACAGCTTATTTGCCATGACGGACGCTGGTTTTATTTTTTACAAGAAACGCATATGAAAGGTAATATTTGCTCATCGGCATTAATTAAAGCGGCGACTACCTCGAAGCAGGGTTTAGTACCGGCAACTGAAGTACTGGCCGCGTATGATAAGCCTATTCCCAGTTTTGACGTACCTGACTGGGTTAATGCTTGGATAGATGCAGAAAGCCAGCGACCTTGGCCGCAGTAACATGCCTTTATAATAACTACAGTATCGTTAAGCTAGGTATAAATAGCATAAAATAGTAGAGCAAAGATAACACTAGTGTGGTACGAGAATAAAGCGATAATAAAATGAGAGCGGAGCAATGACACAAACAAACAAGATAATAATTAGAGCAGTACAAGCACAAGATGCGAGCAGTATTTGTGATATTTATAATGAATACATTAAAAATACCGTGGTTACCTTTGAAGAAGAGCCTATTAGCGCTGCTGAGATTGTTAAGCGCATCACGCAGATCACCGCAGACGGATTACCGTGGTTGGTAGCGCAAGACCCACAAGGTAATGTTATTGGTTATGCTTACGCAGCTAAATGGCGAGATAGGTTTTCTTTTCGCTTTACTGTTGAAATTACTGTTTATTTACCAGCTAATCAAACCTCAAAAGGTCTAGGCACTCAATTATATCGAATATTGTTTAAGGAACTTAAAGCGAGAAAAATTCACAGCGCAATTGGCGGTATCACTTTACCCAATGCGGCTAGCGTTGCCTTACATGAAAAGTTTGGAATGGTGAAAGTAGGTCATTTTGCAGAAGTAGGCTTAAAGTTTGGTCGTTGGTTAGATGTTGGTTTCTGGCAAGTAACACTGTAGTTATTTATATCTACAGTAAAAGCCAGCATAATGTTTGTTGAGGGTAGTTTTGATACGCCAACACTAAATTGATCATTGTGATGCGCCTCATTATACGTAAGGAGTTAGTAAGGAACTGTTTTTGTTAGGCGTCATTGTGTAGAATCCACCTATTACTTTATTATCATGTGATTATTATTTTACCTATCTTGTGGTAAATAATGGCTTACAAGCAGTAAAGGTAACTAATGATACTTTCTTTTTCTTTTTTAAATGACTCAAATAAATGACTAATATAACAATAGCAACACATAACGGTAACTTTCATGCGGATGATGTTTTTAGTATCGCGGCACTTAAGCATATTTTCCCTACTTTTACGCTAATACGTACCCGTGATTTAAGTCAAATTGCTCAAGCTGATATTGTTATTGATGTGGGTGGTGAATATGACGCGAAAGCAGGGCGCTTTGACCATCATCAACGTGGCGGTGCCGGTGAGCGTGAAAATGGTATTCCTTATTCCTCATTTGGTTTGGTGTGGCAACAATACGGTTTAGAAATATGCCAAGGTAATCAAGATGTTGCTAATGCAGTGGATGCTGGATTAGTGTCAACAATTGATGCGATTGATTGTGGTTATGTTGAAGGTGTAGCCAAAGGTGTAAATCAAGGTATTAGTCTTAGTCAAACCATTTCAATGTTTAACCCTACTTGGCAAGAAGACAGCCACGTTGATAGCTGTTTTGATGAAGCGGTTGCTTTTGCTAGTCGTGTTTTAACACGTTTTGTTGCCTCAGCGCACGGTGGTATAAGTGCTAAAGTGATTGTTGCAAAAGCGATAGAAAATGCTGAAGATGCGCGTGTGATTGTCTTAGATAAATATATCCCATGGAAAAGAACGGTTCATGCTTTATCAACCGAGGCTTTATATATGGTTTATCCATCTCAATCTGGGCAATGGCGTATTCAAACCGTACCGGTTGAACCAGGATCGTTTGAAGACAGAAAGTCATTACCTAAAGAGTGGGCTGGTTTATCTGATCAAGCACTTCAAGACGTTACCGGTATTGACGACGCCATGTTTTGTCATAATGGTTTATTTATTGCTGGCTCTGAGTCTTTTGCCAGCACCATGAAAATGGCAACCATGGCGTTAGAAGCAGAATAGCATCATAAAAAGTCAAAGACGTAATGATATATTTAAACGTTATGTCTTTTGATTATTTTGGAGATTATAAACAATGAATCAATTAACGAAACAAGCCATTTATTGTCCTTATTGTGGAGAAAGCATTAAAGTGCTGATTGATTCAACCGATATAGATCAGCAATACATTGAAGATTGCCAAGTCTGTTGTCGACCGATTAACTTTCTAGTCGCTGATAACGGTGACGGCGAATTTACCGTGAATGTTTATAGTGATGATGACGCGTTTTAGTCAGTTACTCTCTAGTTAAGGGGCGTTAAGCGCTAGAGAGTGGTTACTCATGGTTAGACAAAATTTCTTGCATTGTGATGGTATAAAACCTAACATTAACGCGTGTTTTTTGAGCGCAATAACTAAAACAGGTTAAACATTTATAATTGTTACATAAATTAACTTAATATTTGTACTAAAGAGTAGCATTCTGTCTCAGTTTAGATTAAATTTGCCCATTAAATTTATTACAGTTAACAAGAGCGCCTTATGTTAGAAAATACTCTCCCACAACTCGAACAACTGATCGAAGATATCATCAAAAAAAATAACCAGCTTAAAAGTCAGGTTGCAGAACTTGAGCAGCAAAAATCAGCGCTTATTGATGAAAATGAAATC
This sequence comes from Colwellia ponticola, assembly GCF_005885605.1. Taxonomy (GTDB): domain Bacteria; phylum Pseudomonadota; class Gammaproteobacteria; order Enterobacterales; family Alteromonadaceae; genus Colwellia; species Colwellia ponticola. Next base: position 34,552 of record NZ_SZVP01000011.1, read on the forward strand.
TTACAACTTGAAGCACTTGACGGTGAAGAAAAACAGAAGCAAACCAACACCGTATTAACCAGCCTATTAGGCAAATTACAAAGTGTAGAAGACTCAGCAGAGGTTAATTAATGATTGCTGAAGACTCTAAAGGTATCAGCATTGAAATTATGGGCAAGCAACATCAGTTCTCTTGCTCAGCTGAACAAGCAGAGGATTTAAATCAAGCCGCTAATAACCTTGCGGTTATGTGTGCTGATATTAAGAAAAAAAACAGTATGGTTAATAGCGAGCGTGCTTTGTTAGTCGCGTCAATTAATTTAAGTTATTCTTTATTAATGGCAAACAACAAACTTAAGCACTCTCAACATGGGCAAAATGCTTTAATTTCTACATTAAAAAGCGCCTTATATAAAACAGAATAATTGTTGAAGTTGTTGTTTATAGTAGTTTATTTGAAAATTACGCGACAACTATTATTCAACATAACCATGCTTTCAACAGCACCGCGATAACCTCTTTGTTATCGCGGTGCTATTGACTATTTTTAACACTAGGTAGATTTAATTCTAGGGAGTTAATTCTAGGTAGTTAATATTTAGGAAAGCTTTCACTATGGCTGATGCCAGCATTGAATTTAAAGGAACAAGCTTTACCTTGTCTGTTTTACATTTAAATACAGCAAGGTTAGTTGATATAAGAACGTATTTAGTTACTAAAGTAGCGCAAGCCCCCGATTTTTTTCATCTCGTCCCTATCGTAGTTAACATTGAAAAAATAGACTATTCAATTGACTATCAAGCGGTTAAAACATTAATTGAAGAGTTCAACTTCACCTTCGTCGCTTTTACCGGCGATGTCGATAAAGAGCAACGCGCACTTATTCGAGAACAGGGCTTTTCTTTTGTTAACACGACAAAAAAAGATACCTCAAAAAAAGTGGCTATAGCACAAGAAACGTTAGTAACAGAAGCTAAAGCCGTTGCAACAACAACGGAAAGTCACTTATACACGGATAAAGTCCATCATGGACAAATTCGTTCAGGTCAGCAAATTTATGCTAAAGAGCAAAACTTGGTGATTATAGGTTCAGTATCTGCTGGCGCTGAAGTGATTGCGGACGGTAATATCCATGTTTATGGTTCATTACGTGGTAGAGCTATTGCAGGGGCAAAAGGTCATCATAAAGCACAAATATACTGCCAAAAATTAGAAGCAGAATTAGTTTCTATTAACGGTAATTATTGGCTAAGCGAGTCAATGGAGCAACATTGGGGCTCACCTGCCTATATTCACTTGACTGACAGTGAGTTAACGTCATCAATACTTATTTAATTATTTAATTATTAACTTATAAAGGATATTCGGTCTATGGCACGAATAATAGTGGTTACATCAGGCAAGGGTGGTGTTGGTAAAACAACTTCTAGTGCTGCAATTGGTCTTGGTTTAGCGTTAAAAGGACACAAAGTTGTGTTAATAGATTTTGATATTGGCCTGCGTAACCTTGATTTGATTATGGGCTGTGAACGACGTGTTGTTTACGACTTTGTCAATGTTATCAATGGTGAATCGACACTAAATCAAGCATTGATCAAAGATAAGCGCGTTAGTAGCTTATCTATTTTACCAGCCTCACAAACACGTGATAAAGATGCTTTAACGAAAGAAAATGTTGGTAAAGTACTTGAAGAATTAGGCGGTCTTTACGATTTTATTGTTTGTGATTCACCCGCAGGTATTGAAGCAGGCGCTATGATGGCACTTTATTATGCCGACGAGGCAATTGTTACTACCAACCCTGAAGTGTCATCAGTACGCGATTCTGATCGAATTTTAGGAATGTTAGCAAGTCGTTCGCGCAGAGCTGAGTTAGGGTTAGAGCCCATTAAAGAACATTTATTGTTAACGCGTTATTCACCTAAACGGGTAGAAGAAGGTGAAATGCTTAGTGTTGATGATGTCAAAGATATCCTCTCTATTCCTTTACTTGGTGTAATCCCTGAATCACAAGCGGTACTTAAAGCATCAAATGCCGGTGAGCCAGTTATTTTAGATACAGAAAGTGATGCCGGTAAAGCTTATCAAGATGTCGTCGATCGCTTATTGGGTGAAACCATTGAATTTAGATTTTTAGTTGCCGAGAAAAAAGGCATTTTCAGTCGTATGTTTGGAGGATAACATGGCACTATTAGATTATTTTACCCGTAAAAAGGAAAAGCAGGTAACCACGGCATCTAAGGCAAAAGAGCGCCTACAAATTATCGTTGCTCACGAGCGTAATAGTCGAAATAAACAGCCAGATTATTTACCACAACTTACTGAAGATATTCTACAAGTATTGCGTAAATATATTAAAGTATCAGATGAAAGTTTTTCGATAAATCTTGATAAAAAAGACGGTGATTTAAACGTATTAGAACTTAATATTGAACTGCATGATGATAACGCGACAAATTAACTAGCTGTTTATATTAACTAGTAAAGGCGGGTGGCAGGTTTTTTAGCCCAGCCATCCTCTTTTATCAGTTAAGTTAATTCACCACGTAAATTTTGTTCCATTTTTTCGCATATTTCTTGGTAAGTTAATTCTTTGCTTAACAAGTAATGTAGCTTAGTTAATGCTGCCTCTAAGGTCATATCATGGCCACTAATAACCCCGGCTTCACTTAACGCCTTACCGGTAGCATAGCCTGACATGTTAACAGTCCCTTTAATGCATTGGCTACAATTAACCACCACAATACCTTGCTCTTTTGCTTTATGTAAACATAACAGCAATGCTTTATCTTGCGGCGCATTACCGACGCCATAACTGCGTAAAATAAGTGCTTTGACCGGTTGTTTTAGTACATTGTCGATAACGTTGCTGCTGATACCTGGGTATAAATGCACTACGCCAATGGGCTGTGGAGTGATTTTTGATAATTGCAGCGACGCGACATTATCAACCGAATGAGCAAGCGTACCGGCAACGAGTTGAATATTAATGCCTGCTTCGAGTAATACCGGCATATTAGGCGAGTCAAACGCATTAAAACCATCGGCATAGGCTTTAATACAACGATTACCCCGATATAGCTTATTATTAAAAAATAAACTCACTTCGCTGATAGGATAATTTGCCGCAATATATAACGCGTTGAGTACATTGACTTGTCCGTCAGAGCGAAGCTGGCTTAGCGGAATTTGAGAGCCGGTGATAATGACAGGCTTGCTTAAATTTTCAAACATAAAAGATAATGCCGAGCTAGTATAGGCCATGGTATCAGTGCCATGTAAAACCACAAAACCATCGTAATCATCATAATTGGTTTTAATATCATCGGCGATACGTTGCCAATCACTTGGCGTCATGTTTGATGAATCGATAAGTGGCTGATATTCACTGATGGTAAAATCAGGCATCTCACAACGATGAAACTCAGGCAGAGCATTAATTGATTCAGTAAGGTGACCTTTAGCAGGCACAAAACCTTGCGTACTTTGCATCATACCAATAGTACCGCCGGTGTAAGCTACGTAAATTCTTTTTTTCATCATGATTTTTATCTTAATTTTCAATTTTGATAACTTATTTATAAAAAGAGGTAGTTAATTGCTTAACTACCTCTGTTAACTACTGACTTGTTAGCTTCATTATTTACATGACAGTAAACTAATGACCACAGGCTATACATAAAGTATAGCGCCCCTGAGGATCATTAAACTGATTTACTTGCGTTAATTGTGTTTTCATCAACGTAATAAACTGTGACAACGGTTGGTTATTAATGGTATTAGTACTTAATTCAATTGCCGTATGCTCTGGCACTGCGGTAAATAAGTTAACGACTGATAACGAACTCCCCAGTAATTGCTCTATTATTTTATTGCGTGAAGATTGTGCTTTTTCAATCAATAGCGTGTCATAGGTTGTTAACTTTGCCAGTGTTGCTGCAGCTTCAACCGCATCGGTTAAATTACCTAATTCATCGACTAAACCAAGTTCTTTTGCTTTTTTACCTGACCAAACACGGCCCTGTGCGACAGCATCAACTTCAGCTGTGGTCATATTACGATTGCTGGCCACTAATTGAATAAATTCTTGGTAACCTTTATTAATAGATAATTGAAATAAGTTAGCCATACCCGGTGTGAGTGTTTGTGTTGGACCAAAACCTGCCATGTCAGTAGTACCAACACCATCAGTATAAACACCTATTTTGCTTAAGGTGTCTTCAAAAGTCATCATCATACCAAAAATACCAATAGAGCCCGTAATAGTAGACGGGGCGGCAATTATTTTATCGGCTGGGGCTGATATCCAATATCCACCTGATGCTGCGTAAGTGCCCATTGAAGCAACAACGGGTTTACCTGCTTTTTTCAATAGTTCCACTTCTTGACGAATAATTTCTGAGGCGTAGGCGCTGCCACCAGGGCTATCAACGCGTAATACCACCGCTTTAACATTATCATTATTGCGTGCTTGACGTAGTAATTTAGCCGTACTGTCACCACCGATAGTGCCTGGTTTTTGTGTACCATCTAAAATCGTCCCTTTAGCCACAATAATCGCGACCTGATCACCGGTAGAAGCGGTAAGTTCAAGCTGCTCCTCTAATGTTGAGCTTGTTGCCACCATATAATCTTTGTAGCCTATATGGCTATAGCTGTCGCCTTTTCTATTTTTGCCAACGAGTGCAATAAGCTCATTGCGCATTTCTTCGCGAGATTTTAAGTGGTCAACCCAATGATTGTTTAACGCATAGTGAGCAAAGCTACTATTAGCGGCGCTAAACTTAGCGACTAAATCATCAATATCTTCATCAAAATTTTCGATACCAAAACCACGACGTTGAGCTACGTCGGTTTTATATTGTAGCCATAAATCAGTTAACCACAGCTGGTTTGCTTCTTTTGCTGCATCGGACATATCGTCACGGATAAAAGGTTCAACCGCTGATTTAAACGTACCTACGCGAAAAATATGTTGGTTAACTGATAGTTTTTCTAAGGCAGATTTAAAATACAGGTTATAGCGACTATAACCATCAAGTAACATAAAGCCTTGTGGGTTTAACCAAATATTATTTGCGGTACTGGCTAGGTAGTATTGATCTTGAGAATATTGGTCGCCTAAGGCAATAACCTGTTTACCTGATGTTTTAAAATCTTCTATGGCTAGGGCAATGTCTTGTAGTTTAGTTAAGCCTGCTTTATTTAAACCTTGTAGCTGTAAAACCAATATTTCTACTCGGTCATCATTTTTTGCTTTACCAATAACCTCAATAATATCGTTAAGTAAAATTTCAGGCTTATCGTCTTGTTGCTCCATCGCTTCCATTAAAAAAGCTTCCATGGGGTCAACTTCACGTTTTTGCTCAACCACATCACCGACTAGATTTAACACTAAAGCCGTTTTATCGGGTACTTGTATTTGCTCCTCACCGCTTGAAAATATCACGCCAATAAAGGCGAATAATAGTACAAAGAACACTAGGTTGACTACTAATGAGCGCGCAAAACTTAACACACGCCAAAGCGATGATAATAGTCGTTTGATAATACCTGGATTATTACTCATATAATTTTATCTTCAATAGGTGATACCAATCCGTATAATAAGGTGCTTATTTGTTTAGGCGAAAGGGTATGAAATGTAAAAACTGAAAGCCATATTACCTTAATGTTTAACAAAACTTAACCTAAGGTATTCACTAGATTGTAATTATTTGTTGAAATTCACTTTTTACTGCGGTCTTTATTATATGGATTGAAAGTATTTCACAAGTTAAGTGTTCTTATAGTACACAGGTAACTTTATTTTATTAGGCAATGACGATGCAAAAACTACCGTATTACTACCAAAATTTTTTAACACAGCTCAAAAAATTTGACGGTATCCCCGCTTTATTATTAAGACTATACCTTGCCCCTGTATTTATTATGGCTGGCTTTAGTAAAACCCAACTACTTAATGAAGAGGTCACAGGCTTTAGTGCCATTATGGCTAACCCGAATATTATTGCCTGGTTTGGTGACAGTGATTGGGGCTTAGGACTACCATTTCCAGCGTTATTAGCTAATTTAGTTATTTGGGTAGAATTTTTTGGTGGTTGGTTATTATTATTTGGCGCGTTAACCCGCTTAATTAGTATTCCTTTATTGTTTACCATGATAGTAGCTGCTAGTTCTGTTCATGCCGACAATGGTTGGTTTGCTATTACGCCGACTAATAGTAGTATTAGTCCGGCTAACGTTGCTCTTTGGCTTGGTATTGATAGTGCACAAGCTAGTTTAGATAATAGCGATCAAACGGCGATACGTCTTGAGAAAATGCGATCATTACTCGAAGAAAATGGTAATACTGATTGGCTTTATGAAAAAGGTAATATTGTTGTGCTAAATAATGGTATTGAATTTTCAGCAACCTATTTTATTATGCTACTTACGTTATTTTTTATTGGTGGTGGTCGATATACCAGCATAGATCATCTGGTCGCACAGCGATTATTAATTGAAAAGAAGTGATGAATGTTATTTTCACACGGGGCCATTAACTGCGGGCTCCTTTCTTTTTTAAACGTGGTAATAAATGACCAAAGTGATAAATACTTAATCCTAACAACACCATAAAAGCACCGGTGAGTAATTTGTCATTAATCACTTCACCATTAAATACTGAGCCTAACGTTAACGCAATGATAGGGGTAATGAGTGTCACTAACGTTACACTACTGGCTGATAATTTTTGTAATACGCTAAAGTAAGCATAAAAACCAATAAGAGAACCAAACACACCTAAATAGAGTGTCGCCCACAATGATTTGGCTTGCCATGTTTCAATCGGTAAAGTGCCATCAAGCAGCAACCAACTTAAGAAAAACAAAGGTGTGGCAACCGATAACGCGCCCACGGTTGTCGCTAACGGGTGAATAGCAAGAGAAACACTTTTCACCAGTACGCCGCTTAAACTAAAGAAGAACACCGCCAGTAAAATAAAGATGACGCCGTAAATACCATCGTTCGCTAAGGTAAAATTATCAGAGCAGACCACGGCTAAACCAGACAATGAAATACCCATAGAGAGTTTACGAATTGTGCTGATGTTTGGCTCAGCTAAAATTCTTTTGGCTAACACGGCTGAAATAACAGGAGATAAACCAAAGACCAATGAAATAATACCGGATGATAAATAGCTAGCCGATAAATAAGAGCACAGCATGCCGCCAAAAATACCTAATGCTGAATAAGCGTATAATCGTAATGCTTTTTTATGAAAAGGAATATCAATTTTACCGAGTTTAATCACCAGTACGCCTAACACTAAAGCGATGAGCATTCTTAAAAACACCGCTAAACTCGGATTTATTGACTCGCTACTCCACACGATACCTAATGGCGTAGTCGCCCATATTAAGAGTACCGCCAAATAGGCAATAGACACTGACATTTTTCTTCCCTAAAAAGTTAATTAATTATACCCAGATAAACCTAGACAATGGGGCTTGCAATGACAGTAATGTTCTGCCTCTTAAAGAATACTCACCGCCTTAGCACACCGACAGCTTTACTCCATTGATTTGACAACAGCTTAACGATAAACTCCCACAATAACCACTTGTTAGAGCTATTTTATGAACGCTATTGAATTATTATTAACACGACAGTCTACGTCTGTCTTAACGGAGCCTGCGCCGAATGAAGCAGATGTTGCAACATTATTATCAGCAGGTATGCGCGCGCCCGATCATGGTGGTTTAAAACCTTGGCATTTTCATGTGATTACTGGCGATGGTTTACAGCGCTTAAGTGAATTGTACCTCGATGCTAAGACAAGTGAAGTCAAAACAGCCGCTTTAGATGAAGAGGTGATTAATGAAAAACTGGCTAAAATAGCTAAAATGCCCTTTAGAGCACCGATGATTATTGCCATTTCAACTCATTATGTCCAGCACAGTAAAGTACCTAAGCAAGAGCAACTTGTTGCCGCAGGCTGTTGTGTTCATGCTATGCAAATGGCGGCTTTCGCCTTAGGGTATGGTGCTGTTTGGCGAACCGGCGATTTGGCATACCATAACAAGGTTAAGCAAGGGTTAGCCATTGATGCTGACAATGACATTGTTGGCTTTTTATATATAGGCACACCAACGAAAGTGGCCGCTATCAAGCCAGCAAAAAGTTATCAAGAGAGCGTTACCTTCTGGCAATAATTATTGGACTTGCATCGATTAACAATTATTTGTTGTTGATAATAAAAAAGGCGACTTGATGTCGCCTTTTACTTAATCGTTTAGTGCATAATCTGCTTTAGCAGGCAAAGTGCGAACTAAACGTATATCAGGCTCATTAAAAGGCAGCGTTGTTTGGCGTTCTTGGGAAAGGGATCACGTCACGAACGTTTTGCATACCAGTAGCATAAGCTACTAAACGCTCAAAACCTAAACCAAAACCAGAGTGAGGTACCGTGCCGTAACGACGCAAGTCTCTGTACCAACCGTAATCAGCAATATCTAAGCCCATTTCTTCTAAACGGCTATCTAATACGTCAAGACGCTCTTCACGTTGGCTACCACCAATAATTTCACCAATACCTGGCGCTAAAATATCCATCGCCGCAACGGTTTTACCATCGTCATTTAAGCGCATGTAGAACGACTTAATATCTTTCGGGTAGTTTTGTAACACGACCGGACCGTTAAAGTGCTCTTCAGCTAAGAAACGCTCATGTTCAGAGTTTAAATCTACGCCCCAAGAAACAGGGTTTTCAAAGGTCTTGCCGCAATTTTCTAAAATAGTAATAGCGTCGGTGTAATCAAGACGAACAAAGTCGGTATTGATTACAGAGTTTAAACGCTCGATGACTCTTTTATCAACACGTTGTGCAAAGAAGGCCATATCATCAGGACGCTCTTCAAGTACCGCACTTAATACATACTTAAGCATCTCTTCGGCTAAATCAGCGGCGTCAGATAAGTTAGCAAAAGCAATTTCAGGTTCAATCATCCAAAATTCAGCTAAGTGCCTGCTAGTGTTTGAGTTTTCTGCTCTGAATGTCGGGCCGAAGGTATATACTTTTGATAACGCGTTACAATAAGTTTCTACGTTTAATTGCCCAGATACCGTTAAAAAGGTTTCTTTACCAAAAAAGTCTTGTTTGTAATCAACACTACCGGCGTCGTTACGTGGCAAGTTTTCCATGTCCAAAGTACTAACGCGGAACATTTCACCAGCACCTTCACAATCACTCCCCGTAATAAGTGGTGTGCTGATCCAGAAATAACCTTTTGAATGTAAAAAGCGGTGAATGGCTTGCGCTAAACAGTTACGTACACGGGTAACTGCGCCGCCAATATTGGTGCGAGCACGTAAATGAGCATGTTCACGTAAAAATTCAATACTATGACGTTTAGCTGCCATTGGGTAAGTATCAGGGTCTTCAACAAAACCTAATACTTCTACCGCGGTTGCTTGAATTTCAAACGCTTGTCCTTGACCAGGTGATTCAACTAAAATTCCGGTTACTTTTACTGCGCAACCAGTGGTTAATTTAAGAATATCACTTTCATAATTATCGAGTTCATTAGGTACAATGGCTTGAATAGCATCGAAACATGAACCATCATGCAATGCTAAAAATGAAATACCAGCTTTCGAGTCACGGCGTGTTCTGATCCAACCGTGGACGGTAATGCTTTCATTAACAGGGAAGTTACCTGCTAATACATCAGTAATTGATATAACTGACATCTAATGACCTCTTATTCTTGTGTGATTGATTGACAATGCGGTAATACCCGTTTGATCTCGTTATTTTAATTAGCGTTTTAACGCTAACATAGTGAAAGATTTACACGTATTGGTATTATGCTAAAAATGGGGTGATATGTTACCGTGACAAGACATAAATGCAATGCTTAATTGCAATGTTCTTGTAATGTTCATTAACTTAGCGCCTTGCTAGCGGATTTTAACTTTGTCTGAGCTTGCTTTGAGCTGAGTTTGGTCTTTATTTAGGCTTAACTTGAGCTTATTTTAAACGGAGCTTTACCATTCATTTTAGCTATAGCTTTGAGCTTAAGCGTTATAAAATAGGATAGCATCAATAATGAAACAAAGTAACGACGTGCAAACTACTGATGAGCACACAAAAGTAGAGCAGCCAATTGATAGAAGAAAATCGACAGACTTTTGGCATTACACTAAAACAATTTTGGCATTAAGCAGCTGGTTACTTTTTTTAATCGCTTTAGTGATGTCTTATTATGCGGCACCTGATAAAGATTATGGAGTATTACGCTATTATGGCGTTGAAATACGCCAATTTTGGTTAACGCCATTAACAGGTTATCTTTATATTTTATTATGGCTTAGTGCTATGGGCAGTTATATCGCCTTAATGACAGAAAAATACCGTTGTCGACGCCTAAGTGATAACCCTAACTATAGTTTGTTATTTTTATTGACTATCAATATTGCCTGGTTGGTATATCTTTTAGTACAAGCACAATAAGTCAGGTTTATACGTTTAATTCATCATAGTGGTAACGTACTAGTTAAAACACTGTTCTTCATTTAAAACTGTTGCTATAGCATTAATCAACGTTGTTAATTGCATCGTGGTAATAATAAGCGGCGGGATAATATAGATTAACTGACCAAAAGGTCTGATCCACACACCTAACTCAACAAAGCGCTTTTGTATCTGCGCTAGGTTGACCGTTTGTTTACATTCAACCGCACCAATAGACCCTAAAATCCTTACATCGGCTACTCGGGGATGTTCTGCTAACGGGCTTAATAGTGTGTTCAGTGCATTTTCAATCCCTTTTACTTGTGATTGCCAATTATTTTCTATTAATAAATCTATGCTAGCATTAGCGACCGCGCAGGCGAGGGCATTGCCCATAAAAGTGGGGCCATGCATAAAACACCCCGCTTCACCTTCACTAATAGTTTGAGCAATATGTGAGCTACATAATGTTGCCGCTAGTGTGATATAGCCACCGGTAAGGGTTTTACCTAAGCACATAATATCTGGGCTAATATCAGCCCATTCACAGGCAAATAATTTACCGGTTCTGCCAAAGCCAGTTGCAATCTCATCGACTATCAATAACACACCGTACTGATCGCACAGTAGGCGACACGCTTTTAAATACTCAGGGTGATAAAAGCGCATACCACCAGTGCCTTGCACAATAGGTTCAATAATAAAGGCGGCTATGTCATGATGATGTTTAGCAAATAACCTTGATAGCTCAGTCACTTCATCAGTTGACCATGGTTCGCCAAATTTAATGTTAGGCGCGGGGGCAAAATATTGCGGCATGAGTACTTGTTCAAAAATTTGATGCATACCGGTCACAGGGTCGCACACCGACATGGCCGCAAAGGTATCACCGTGGTAGCCATTTTTAACGGTTAGTAACTTAGTTTTAGTTAATACACATTGCTTTTTTTCAGCAACGGCATGTTGATACTGTAAAGCCATTTTCATTGCTACTTCTACGCTGACTGAGCCAGAGTCTGACAAAAAAACTTTATCTAAGCCGTTAGGCGTTAAGGCAATTAATTTTTCACATAAGGTAATAGCGCTTTGATGCGTTAAGCCGCCAAACATAACATGTGACATTTTAGCCGCTTGTTCTTGTAGGGCTTTGTTTAATTTAGGATGATTATAACCGTGTAACACAGACCACCACGATGACATACCATCAATGAGTTGCTCACCACTAGCTAAATTAATCATAACTCCGTGAGCACTTTCAACTAAATAACTCGGTAGTGGTTCTGACATTGAGGTGTAAGGGTGCCAAACATGCTCTTTGTCCAATCTTAGTAGTGAATGTTGTTCTGACAGTGAGAGTTGTGCTTGCTTTTTAGTTTGTTTAATACTCATATGTAAACCAATTTTATTGTTGCCGTTGACATCATGCTTGGGGGGGCTAGACTACCCGTTAAGTTAATTAGATGCAATTGGGTTTTATGTCAGATTTAAACGGTACCTCAATAATGAACCAAACAGTCAACGAAACAAGAAATGCAACAACAAGCGCACCTGTGCTAACAAACGTGCAGTCAGTACTTCGTCATAATTGGAATAATGAAGAGGTAGCTGAACTATTTGCCATGCCTTTTAATGATTTAATGTTTAAAGCGCAAACCATTCACAGAGAGCACTTTAATCCTAATGAAGTACAAGTGAGTACTTTATTGTCGATTAAAACAGGTGCTTGCCCAGAAGATTGTAAATATTGCTCACAAAGTGCCCGTAATAAAACAGACCTAGAGAAAGAAAGCTTACTTGCGGTTGAAAAAGTACTTGAAGCAGCACAACGCGCCAAAGATATGGGATCAACTCGCTTTTGTATGGGGGCTGCGTGGCGTAACCCCAAAGCGCGAGATATGCCTTACGTACTTGATATGGTTAAAAGTGTTAAAGCACTAGGCATGGAAACATGCATGACATTAGGCATGTTATCGACTGAACAAGCAGATCAGTTAAATAACGCAGGCTTAGATTATTACAACCATAACCTAGACACGTCACCTGAGCATTACAATCAGATTATTACCACCCGTACCTTTCAAGATAGACTAGATACGTTAAGTAATGTGCGCAGCGCGGGTATGAAAGTGTGTAGTGGTGGTATCGTCGGTTTAGGTGAAAAAGCGGTAGACCGAGCATCACTATTAATACAGTTAGCTAATTTAAACCCACAACCAGAAAGTGTGCCAATTAATATGTTAGTAAAAGTGGCCGGCACACCACTCGCTGATATTGATGACTTAGAAAGCTTTGACTTTATTCGCTGTATTGCGGTGGCGCGTATTATGATGCCAAAAAGCCATGTTAGATTATCCGCAGGGAGAACAGCGATGAATGAGCAAATGCAGGCGATGTGTTTTCTTGCAGGCGCAAACTCAATATTTTATGGCTGTAAACTGCTTACCGCTGAAAACCCAGAAACTAACCAAGATATTGCGCTGTTTGAAAAGTTGGGTATTAATACTGAAACAGTTGCTGGCGATACTGAGCGCTCAGATAATAGAGTTAAAACCGCGATTGTGGATCAACAACACAGTGATTTATTTTACAACGCTTCAGCCTAAGTAATACTATATGAACTTTGATTTTATCCAACAAGATGTGCTGGCGCAAAAAGAAAAATCTCGCTATCGGCAGTTGGTTTGTAATAGCACGTCTAATCAGCACTCAGGTGCAGAAATTGTTGTTAATGGTCAGTCCTATGTTAATTTTTCATCTAATGATTATTTAGGATTAAATAATCACAGAGAAATAAATAAAGCCTTACAAGAAGGAATAGATAAGTTTGGGCTTTGCTCAAGTAGCTCAAGCTTAGTCACTGGTTATCATTATGCTCATCAAGCATTAGAAAATGATATTTGTCAGTGGCTAAATAAACCTAAATGTTTGCTTTTTTCTAGTGGTTTTGCTGCTAATTTAGCACTATTTCAAGCATTAGGTAAAAATGAGCAAAGTCATTTTTACCTCGATAAACTCAGTCATGCTTCGATGATTGATGGTGCTTATCATAGTAAAGCAACGGTTAAACGTTTTCATCATAATAATATTGAACAGCTAACAAGGCTGCTTAGTGCTAGAAATAATAACACCACACATCATAGCGCCACAGTCAAAAGCACTGCTGAGCACCCGGATAAAACACCAAAAAATACTTTCAACACACTAATTGCCTCTGAAGGTGTGTTTAGTATGGATGGCTGTCAAGCCAAAGTACGCGAGCTTGCCCAATTAGCAAAATCGCAACAGTCATGGCTTTATTTAGATGACGCCCACAGTATTGGTGTTATTGGCGATAAAGGACAGGGCAGTAATTACTTTGCTAACGTAGATATTACTATGGCAACCATGGGTAAAGCCCTTGCTACTAGCGGTGCATTTTTAACCTGTAGTGAAGATTTACACGACTACTTGGTTAATTTTTCTCGTCACTATATTTACTCCACGGCGATATCTCCTGCGATTGCTTGGGCGACAAGAAAGAGCGTTGCTCTTATTCAAAAAGAGCATTGGCGACGAGAAAAAATTGCGGAATTAAGCGCGCTATTTATTCAATTGCTGGCGCCAGAGATTAAATTAGTTGTTAGTCATTCTGCTATTCATGCGCTAATAATAGGCGATGAAAAAAAAGCACTTCACATTAGCGCACAGCTTAAAAAACAAGGTATTTGGTTAACTGCTATTAGGCCACCCACCGTTGCTGTTAACAGCTCAAGGTTACGCGTTACCATATGTTCACATCACAATATTAAAAATATCAGATATTTAGCGGAATGTATCAATAAGGCCATTGCTTAATGACTTCAGTAGTACAAGAAAATATAACCAGCGTTAGTGTAAATGTAGAGCGAGTAAATATTGCTAAAAGTTTTGGTTTAGCGAGTAAATCTTACGATAATTCAGCAAGGCTACAACGTATTGCCGGTAATCATATATTGTCTTTGTTACCAAAAGAGAAAGCGTTAACTGTGTTAGATGTGGGCTCAGGTACCGGTTTTTTTACTGAGGTATTAGCCAGTAAGTATAAGCAAGTTATTGGTTTTGATATCTCACATGAGATGCTGCACTTTGCTAAAGAGCGCTGTAATAACCACATAATATGGCTAGAAGGTGACGCTCATAACATTCCTCTTAAAGATAACAGCATTGATGTTATTTATTCTAATTTAGTGATCCAATGGTTTAATCCACTTGATGTCGCCATCACTGAACTGCTACGAGTATTAAAGCCAGGCGGCTCACTTGTTTTTACCACGCTACTCGATGGTACATTACATGAGTTAAAATCGTCTTGGCAGAAAGTTGATGATGATCAACATGTTATTAACTTTAAAACACTGACTGAATTAACAACAGTAGTGAACACTGTCCTGAGTAACAATCAAGGCCAATTGATTGAACAACAATGCCAAGATATTATTTTGGAATATAACAACGTTATTCATTTAGCAAGAGAGTTAAAAGGCTTAGGGGCTAATCATTTAGCACAAAAACAAAACAGAGGTCTGTCAGGGAAAGCTAAGTGGTTTAACATGGCTGAGCATTATAAAAATTATTTAGCGCCAAACGGTACTTATCCGGCAACATATTGTTTGTTCTCAGGGGTAGTGGTTAAATCAGTTGACTAAATAACTAACTAATAGAGAAAAACAGAGAAAAAGATGAAAAATATTTTTATTACCGCGACAGATACTGATGCAGGTAAAACCTTTGTTAGCTGTGCTTTAGTGCATGCCTTAACTAACCTTGTACATAACACGGTAACCAATACCTTAGCTACTAAGTCACTAAAAGTAGCCGCTTTTAAGCCTATTTCTGCAGGCTGTGAGTTAGTAGCTGGCGAGCTTATCAATGAAGATGCCAAGTTACTCAGTCAATTTGCTAACAGTAATCAAAGCATTACTGATATTAATCCCATAGCATTTGCTGAGCCGATAGCGCCGCATATCGCGGCAAAAAAACAAAATCGCCCTATTAGCGTGGCAGAGATAAATGATCATTATCAACAAGTCATCACATTAAACGCTGATATCACTTTAGTTGAAGGAGCAGGCGGTTGGCGCTTACCTTTAGGGCCATTAGCATCACAAGCAACAGAATCACCCTCACAGCAATTTTTATCTGATTTTGTTAAAGCAAACAATCTTGAAGTGATTTTAATTGTTAATATGAAATTAGGTTGTTTAAATCATGCTTTACTAACTTATCAAGCGATTAAGGCTGATGGGCTAGAGTGTATTGGCTGGATTGCCAATTGTGCAGCGGGTGAGGTGATGAATAATTTGTCAGAAAATATTGTTGAACTGACGCAACTATTACCTATACCTAACATAGCTCAACTTGATTTTATTGATGATGTTGATGAGCAGGGCAATGTGGTTACCTTCGCAGATAAAATTAACGTGGCGGCTAACAATATTGATTTATCTGTGTTGGGGTATTAATACCGATAAAAATCTTGCTAGACCTAAACCCAAGAGTTTACCTACAAATGGCCAATTGGTACTTCTCCTACGCTATAGAGTAAGTTAACATGGCAGCCGAAAATTTTAGCGGCTATGTATGTTAAACGCTTAACTCTACTTTTCTAATTCGGCAAAACAGGCGCTGGCAATAAACCCTGAGCGCGTTTTATAACTTGAAGATTTACTCACTTTTTCATCGATTTGTGCAATCAGTAATTCAGGCAGAGTTACATTTATTTTATGGCTTTTACCAAGGTAGGGGCTGATATCAATAGTCACTATCGCCCAAAATGCCTGTGCAAACGAATAGGGATTTTCTAGCATATAAGCCTTTCTATGGCTTTCTAAGCTTTTTGCACTAGGTACATTTTCTCCGTATTCTGCCAAGGTCGATAGCTGTGATTTTATCGACTTTGTGATTGCCTCCATCCCTAAATCAATCGTTTTCTCTGTCATAGAACAACCGGGCAGATCAGGTACTGATACCTGATAATGTGCTTTTTTATCATCATAAATAAACATAATTGCATACTTCATTGTCAACCCCTAACAGCACGTCAAATGGTACTTAAAAGCCTAGTTAATCAATATAACCCTGACAACCCTGTATAGCAAGCACTAATAACTCTGATAACTCTTTGGTGTTTTTCACTTATAACTCTAGTAACTCCGTCGTATATCAGTACACGACTCTGATAACCCCTTAATCAGTATGAAGGTGACTGTTTACTATGACTGTAGCTTTTTATTAGTGGTAGAAAGAGCTTCAATAATAATTAACTGAATCATTGACGATTCTATAGAGACGTTAATATTTGGCGAAAATCACCATGTTTGAATACTAACTAGAGTAGAGAGATAAGGGTTATTGATATGGCATGGAAGATGCTGAAGTTGCTGCTTATAAAGAAATGAGCAGAGATAGATACGTTATAAGTATCTATCTCTGCCAGTAAAACGCAAAGGAAATAAGTTGAACATAGATGAGTTAGGCACAGTGAAGTACAGTTATCACAACGCGGTAAAAAACCTGTTGTGAGTAAATGGATGAGCGAGCGACAGCAACTATCATTAAAATACCTTGAAGCTTAAACCAACGTATAAAAAAGTGATCTTCGCCAGTCTCAAACCGTATGACTTTACTAGCTTATATACTAAGATAGCCATTATTATATACCCAACCATTCACCTGTTAAAAAAGAGTAACAATATGAACCTTAATACTAAAATGAAAAACCAAGTAAAAAAATCTCTACTAATTTTGTGCAGTCTATTTAGTGTCGTTGGGTTTTCAACGCTCGCTACCGAGCTTAAAGTCGGCGATGATGCCCCTAATTTTAAGTTACAAGCGACTACCGGCGATTATTATCAATTAAGTGATTATAAAGGTAAAAAAGCCGTCGTTTTAGCTTGGTACCCAATGGCTAATACCCGTGGTTGCACTATCGAGTGTAAATCATTAACAGAGCAGGGCCATCTTATTAGAGAATTTGACGTTAGCTATGTAATGGCAAGTGTTGACCCTATTGACGACAACCGCGACTTTGCAGAAAAAACTGGCGCTGATTTTCCTATGTTAAGCGACCCAACCAAAGCTGCTGCAAAAGATTATCAAGTTTTAAATATGTTCAATGTGGCTAGCCGTGTTACTTTTTATATTTCTAAAGAAGGTAAAATTATTAAAATTGATGATGATATTTCACCAAAATCTGCTGCACAAGATATGGCTAATAACTTAGCTGCTTTGGGTATTGATAAGAGATAGTGCTGAGTTGGGAAGAAATTTAATCAAATTGGTATAAATTAAGTGATGTCAAAACCGAGCAAAAAAGGCCCGAACAACACAGTTAATATTTATTGCAAGGGCTGTAACTACCATCTTTTCAAATACCGCAAAGGTGGAAAGGGGGCATTACTTAAATGTTTTAAAGAACGTATTAGTCAAAACTTTACTAATACCCCTTGTACCTGTCCCCAATGCCAGCAAATATTTGCTCGAGATTGTTTAATTAGAGGAACGCCTGCCTTTAAAATAATAGGAGGTAAAGTATGGAGCAAATAGGCTTTATTGGGTTTATGTGATTATCATCGAGTAAACTATCGAGTAAATTTTGAGCAGTTTTACCTTTTACTATATCCTAACTATATCTTACCTATATAGTAATTTACGTTAGAATCTCTTTAAGCTTTCAATAAAAAAGGCTACTCTAAAGAACTAGATGTAAACTTAGCCTAAAAGTATTATTCACCATACTAAATATGGATATATCTTATGGAAGCAGACTCCCGCAAAACACTGTTTTTTTCTATCTCATTAACCGTACTCTGTATGGTCATTGTTTATTATTCGTTTACTACCGGTCGTAACATAGCAGAGCGCTATTTTCCTTTACTTGATGCTGCGATAGAAATGAAGCTTGAGGCCACCAAAGCACATTTATGGTTTGAAGAAATCATAAATGGTGATAATTCTGTTGATATCGATAGCGTATGGTCTCACATTGAACAATCAAGGTGGTATGCTCAAGCAATGCTTACTGGTGGCATTAATGAAGAGAGTACTTATATTGCGCTAAACGACGCTAATTTACGCGCCAATATAACAAAAAATCTAGACGATATTGATCATATTAAGCACCTCGCCCAAATACGCTGGTCTTCTCCAACAACCTCTACTGCTGGCTCTGCTCTTGATCAAGAGCTTGACCTCGCCTTTTTACAATTTAACCAATCAGCTAAAAAGGTTGCTATAGCCTTAAAAAAATTAATGGCCGCAGAACTACAAGTTTTTAAATTTACACAACAATTATTGATGTTCCTAACATTATTAGTAGGCGCAGGCATGAGTTTTTTATTAGTGCGCGGTAATAAGCGACAAGTAGCGAACATAAACGCGTTAACGCAAAGTGAAGATGCCCATAAAAAATCAAAAACTCAGTTGTTAAATGTTATTAATGGCGCTAAGCTAGGGTATTGGGATTGGAATTATAAAACCGGAGAGCAAATAGTTAATGATGAATGGTTAGCCATGCTTGGCTTATCACGACACGATATAAATAATCATATTAGTGATTGGGATAAGCTTATTCACCCTAATGATAAAACATTGGCTATGGATGTTGTTCAACAACATATTCACACTAAAGAAAATTATGTCGTGGAGTTTAGAATGCAACATAGCGATGACCGGTGGATCTGGATACAAGGTTCAGGCTCGGTTGTTGAATATGATGAAGCCACTCAACAACCACTTCGTCTTTGTGGAACCCATCAAGATATTACCGAACGTAAGCTTAGCGAATTGCGTGATAAAGCGCGCACCCATGTTTTAGAGCTTATTACCAGCGGTGAGTCATTATCCGTAGTGTTAACTGCTATTGTTAATGGTATTGAACAAGAAAACCCTTTAATGCTGTGTAGTGTTTTGCTACTCGACGACGAGGGTAAACATTTAATAAGTGGCGCTGCCCCTAGTCTTCCTGACTTTTATAACGCAGCTATTGATGGTGTTGAAATAGGCATGGGTGTGGGTTCATGTGGTACAGCGGCTTTTACTAATCAACGCGTTGTGGTGGAAGATATTGCTACTCACCCTTATTGGGCGCCTTTTAAAGCGATAGCAAACAAAGCAGCGTTAGGTTCGTGTTGGTCTGAGCCAATACGCTCTACACAAGGTAAAGTATTAGGTACCTTAGCTATTTATCATCGCAATAGCCATAAACCCACAGAGGCAAACATTAGTTTAATTGAGCAAACTGCTTACTTAGCTAGTATTGCGATTGAACAAGCTCACAATCACTTAGCTTTAAAAAATAAAGAGTTGCGCTTTAATCAACTATTGCAATCCATTCCGTCAGTATCTGTACAAGGTTATGACTATGAGGGTAATACACGCTACTGGAATAAAGCATCGGAATACCTATATGGTTACACAGCTGAAGAAGCCATAGGACAGAGCCTTTACGATCTAATTATTCCTGCTGCTATGCAAGTTGACGTGCGCAATGCTATGCAACAGATGCTTAAATCTAAGCAACCTATTCCTTCCGGTGAGCTCACGTTAATGACTAAGCAGGGCACAGAAGTTAATGTATTCTCAAGCCATGCCTATGTCCATGTTCCCGGCCAGGCACCTGAAATGTTTTGTATTGATGTCGACTTAACCAAACATAAATTAGCGGAAGAAAAACTAAAACTTGCGGCGAGTGTTTTTACTCATGCTCGTGAAGGTATTATTATTACCGATGAAAATGCGACAATTATTGATGTAAACCAAGCCTTTACCAATATAACAGGATACACTCGAGAGCAAGCTATCGGTCACAACCCGAGTATGCTTAACTCAGATAAACAATCGCCTGAGTTTTATGAGCAACTGTGGCGTTTGCTAAAAGAACAGGGCCACTGGTCAGGTGAATTATGGAATACACATCAAAATGGTGAATTATACGCAGTAATTGAAACGATTAGTGCTGTGCGTAATGAGTCTGGTGATATTACTAATTACGTTTCCTTAGTTAATGACATCACCTTGATGAAAAAACATCAAGATCAACTAGAGCACATCGCTCATTATGATGTACTGACTAATTTACCTAACCGTTCACTACTGGCCGATCGACTCTCTCAAGCCATGTTACAGTGTGGTCGTTATCAAACATCACTTGCTGTGGTGTTTTTAGATTTAGACGGCTTTAAATCAGTTAACGATACTTATGGGCATGCTGTCGGTGACGAATTGCTCATTGCTTTATCCGTACGAATGAAAGCAGTACTACGTGAAGGAGATAGTTTATCGCGTATTGGTGGAGATGAATTTGTCGCCGTATTAGCAGGGTTAACTAACGTGGAAGACTGCGAACAAATAATAGAACGTTTTTTGCTGGCGGCATCAGACCCTGTTACCGTCAATAACATTATGTTAAATGTATCAGCTAGTATTGGTGTTACGCTTTACCCGCAAGATAACGTTGATGCAGACCAACTAATGCGCCACGCAGACCAAGCTATGTATGCTGCTAAAGAAGCAGGAAAAAATCGCTACTATATATTTGACACCGCTCAAGATGATGCAGTTAAAGTACGCAGAGAAAGTCTAGAAGCTATTCGTAACGCTTTAGATAATGAGCAGTTTGTACTGTATTACCAACCTAAAGTGAACATGAGAACAGGTGTTATCACAGGTTTTGAAGCGCTTATTCGCTGGCAACATCCGCAAAGAGGGCTGTTAAGTCCACTTGAGTTCTTGCCCATTATTGAAAATAATCCCATGATTGTTGATATTGGAGAGTGGGTTATTGACACGGCACTAGCGCAAATTAGTCAATGGCAAGCTATGGCGCCTAATATTCCGTTAAGTATCAGTGTAAACATTGCAGCAGTACAATTACAACAAGCTGACTTTGCAAATAGGCTAACTCTATTACTTGCGGCTCACCCTGACGTTGAACCACGTTATTTAGAATTAGAGGTTTTAGAAACAAGTGCGATAGATGATGTAAATCATGTATCAACCATTATGAATGCCTGTGTAGCACTAGGAGTAACGTTTGCTTTAGATGATTTTGGTACAGGCTATTCGTCACTTACTTATTTTAGGCGATTACCGGTTAATTTAATTAAAATAGATCAGAGCTTTGTACGCGATATGTTAGATGATGCTGATGATTTAGCTATTGTTGAAGGTGTCATAGTATTAGCTAAATCTTTTAAGCGTGATGTTATTGCTGAAGGTGTTGAAACAATTGAGCATGGCACTGCACTATTACAGTTGGGTTGTGATTTAGCGCAAGGTTATGGCATTGCCAGACCTATGCCTGCGAGCAATATACCCACTTGGGTTAGTGAATGGAAAACAGATGATAACTGGCAAATATAGCACTCTGAACTTAAACACTGCAGTGTTTAGATATTTTTACAAGCTAAGTAGGGGATGGGCACAAAACCCCAAGTAGGCTTAGTAATGTAAACGATATAAAATATCACATTCTATGTTTCAACTGCATCAGTAGGTCTACCTTCCTATTAAAGGAAATAAACAAAAGGGCGCTGAGATATTGCAGACACATCAAACTTGGTGCGCTAACAAACTAGCAGCGAATTAATCAGTTTTGCAGAAAGTATGGGCTTGGTGTGTTTATTATCGCCAAAACAGTCATTGTTTGTTTAAATAGACAAGTCTACTGTATATAATAACAGTAGACACCTAATCGGACATATACTAATGTTAAAAAAAATAGTCAAAACACCCCCTGATAATACTGGAGATTTACTTAAGGTAAATACATTAATGTCTGAGCTTGTCAGTCAAACCGCGTCATTAATCGATATCATAATTAAGCAAAATCCTTCTTTTATTGGTTATCAAATTGAGCGAATTTCTAAAGCCGAAGAACAGACTTGTATTGTTGATGGTGTTCAGCATTTATCAGTCAAGGCTTTGCGGGAGTGGACTGAACTGCAAAGCGTATTAAACGCGTGGAAAGATTTTTACGCACCATTAACAGCCTCAACAAAGTTTGTTTATCGACTACCTGGCTTTGTTACCGTCAATGAAGAAAAAGAGACTGTGTTGGCCTTGGTAGTAACGATTAATACCCTAAAAGAGAGTATTGCTAATACCGTGCGCAATAATAGAGATAAACATCAACGTCATGATTTTATTCATAGTGCTTTTGCTGGCATCATGACCGAACAGCTTTATCGAAAAATTCAAATAAAAACGGATCATGTTAACAATGTTTGGTTTAACTGGGTAAGTCGACCTGTACCGCAAACATATACTATTGAAGAGGCGATTGTTTACATCGAGAATAAAAAAAACTCGCCACCAATAGAATTTAGTGCGACTGAATGGCAAGCAAGGTTAGCGATAACAATCAATAAAGTTACTTCGGGTCGCTACAAAAAAATACAAAAGTTAAAGCAATTTAGGTTACTACCAACCATTGAGTTTAACTTGATCAAAGAGGGGCAGAAAAAGCGTAGCAAGCACAACGCTACTACACCTTTTATTTTATTGGGACAAGTCAATAATGTTATCCCTACATTTACCGCTTTACCTGATTTTAATCGAGAAAATAAAGCAAAGAAAGCACCTTTTATTGACCGTAATAAAGAACTTATCGACAACTTTTTACAGTTAGTTGGCGTCAGGTGAGAGGTCTATAATAAACGATAGGATAAGGGCAGTTACAAAAAAAGCCAGTTAATTAGTTTTACAACTATTTAACTGGCTTTTTTATTTTGTTTTGTTTTATTTGGTCGGGATAGCAAGATTCGAACTTGCGACCTCACGCCCCCCAGGCGCACGCGCTACCAAGCTGCGCTATATCCCGACAACATAAACTCTAGGGGTTAATGAGTTTATCCTTTGTATAATAACGATTTATCAGCGTAATGCAATGCTAATTATATTAATTGTTAACGGTAATGCTCTAAACGGCTAACAATTACTCGATATTAGTGCAATAAAGATTTTCTTTATTGCATTACCTGTTGTGTTATTGTTTCTCTTGCAAGGTAAAGCGCTTAATAAAGTGTACGCCATCAATCATTAATGGAAAGTCAGGATTTACTGTTATCGGTGATGAAAATTGACGTGAGTAGCTTTGAAAGTTGCCATTTTGATCAACAAATACCGATTTATCTTTATCAAATATAATAATGCCTTTATCTGTTGTATTAGCAATCACTCTATCTTTATTCAAGCTAGGCAAATGGCTACCATTGCTATAACCAGTAACGTTACACCCTAACCATTGCTTTATTAAGGTAGGTTGTAAATCCATGTTGCTAGTGTTAAAGCTGACATTAGTATGTGTTGTTTTAGCTGTTTGTGGGTAAATAAATAACGCCGGTTTGGTGTTTAAGCGAGTGTCGTTATTTTCATTGCCAATTGAACTTATCCAAATAATATCTTTTTGCTTTCGTTGCTTTTGTGCAAGTAGTAAGGCATCAACAAATAATTCAAATTGATATTGGTTATTATTTTTAACTTGTTTGTTCGCATCAATTGCATGACTATTTTTAAAGTAAATAATATGTAACCCGCGGGCTTTGTTGGTTAGCTTTTCAGCAAACAATAAACTTGAAATATTTTCTAATGTGGTTTTCTCACTAAATAAGGCTTCAAACCAGCGCGGTTCACTATCGCCAATGCTACTTGCTACAGAGCCACCGTTTAATGAGTCACTCACAGCAGCCTTAGTTACCGCCTCGTTTGTTGCAAACTCATCTGAAATAACCGTTAAACTTGTTGCTAGCTGTTGTTGCTCAATCCCTTGAAACAACAGAGGTTTAATACCTTGTTTTAAAATATCTTGCTGATAAATACTGGGTAATGAATAAAGCAGGTTAAACCAAGCGTCATCATTAAGACCCGTATCAATATTATTAGTTAAATGTAAGCTGCTAGCACTGGCTCTACGGATAAATTGATTTAATTGTGTCGTTGATAATTGTTGTTCAGTTAACACTAAAAAGGTTGAGTTAGTTGGTGCTTTATCGGCGTTTTCACTTGGGCAAAGACCAGGAGCAAGTGTTGGGTAGTTAGGAATAGCATGACTAAACGATAACGGACTATTTTTACGCTCTATATAATCATCAATATTAAACAAACCATATTTGGTTAATAAGGTTTTCGCTGTTGCCGGGTAAGACAAAGGTAAAGCAGTATCTTGGCGCAAAATGTCATAATCTAGATTAGCATCTGCCCAAATATGACTAAGATGGCTAAAGAAAAATGACACCACTAAGGCTAAAATAACATAGCGAGCAAAGACCGTTTTTTGTAATTGCTTTAAATGTTTCCACGCATAATTACTAACAATAAATTCAAAGCCGACAATAATGATAATGAGTGAGCCACTGATGGTATAAAATAGGCTGTTTTGAGAGGCAATCTCTTGTAGTAAACTGATTATTTGTCCACTAGAAGAAGCACTTAAATGATAGCCCAAGCGACTATAAATAAAGCCATCTAATATCAGTAACAATAAACCAATAGCAAAAATGATAGCGCCACTGGCTCTAATAAAGCGAGTGTGAGGTAGTATCAATGTTAATGGAAATAACACTAAAACAAAGCTCATAAAGGTTAAAAAGGCAATATGACTGACCCAAGTGGTGATTAAGTAAACTTGGCCAAAAAATGTTGTCGGTGCAGTTTCACTAAATAAATAGTAAGAGGAGAGAGCAATTGCTGCTAAAATATTGAAAAATGTGAACCAATGGCTCCAACTGATCAAATGTAATAGTTTTTTGCTGTAACTTTTTGTATCAAATGAAACCATTGATGATAATTCTTCTTGTGCGAGTAAAAGTAAAAGAGGGACTTAAATAGATTGTTTTAATGCTTTAGTAAAGTTCTCTGCAACCGCAGCACGTTTACTTTCAGGCACTTGGGCAATAATGTTAGTGACTGCGTTACCTAAACACATCAGCGCTAAATCTGGTGTTGCTTTTTCTTTTACTAACACATCCAATAAATCTTGGATAATTTTTTCTACACGTTCGTTCGAATATTTAGATACAATAGGCATAATAATAGTTTTCGTTAATGATAAATTTAATTCCTCTAGTTTATCAAATGCCTGCACACTTTAATATATACCTTATGTAAAAATAACGGTCGTTGCGGCGATAACTCTCACATTAATTAACCTAGGTAACTGAACATAATAATCATATGAGCTTAATAATTAAAAATATTGCACTACATTTTTTATCTAAAAAAGAAGAAACAGGCGAAGTGATACTTCGCCTAGGGCCTGAAAATACTAACTTTAGCGAAGAAAATGTAAAAATCACTAACTTTGTTGATGGTTTACATGCCATTTATAATGCTAAAGGTAGTAAGGCTTATGGGAGCTTTTCATCCATGCCAAGCGAAGGTGATTCAGCGCGCTTTATTGATCTAATGGAAAGTTATTTAACCGAACAGCAAAACTTTTATGCTTTTAGTACCCAAGCCGGTAACGTATTAAAAAATGAAATAGATAAGTATGATATAGAAGAAACTGGTTATTTTGTCTTATGTCATTATGAATACATGGGCGGTCGTTACTTATTTGTTGCCGTGATACCGGTATCCGAACATTACAGTGTTGATGGCGAGCTCAATATTTCAGCAGCCCAACACTTAGATACCACTAAGTTACAACTTGCGGCGCGCATTGATTTATTTGATTATAAAGACAATGCTCATGGTAATCGTTATATATCGTTTGTCAAAGGTAGAGCGGGTCGTAAAGTCTCAGACTTCTTTTTAGACTTCTTAGGTTGTGAAGAAGGGTTAAATGCGAAAGAGCAAACGCAAACATTAGTGCAAGCAGTTGAAGACTATGTCGCGGTTAATCAACTAGACGCCAGCGAAAAACAAAAAACACGCAAAGACTTACTAAATTATTGTAAAGAGCAAAAAGCTAGCTCTCAAGATGTGTCACTACAAGAAGTAGGGAAAGTTATTGAAAGCGCGGGATCAAAGCAAGACTTTTATCAGTTTTGCCAAACACAATCTTATCCTATTGAAGAGTCATTTCCGCACGAGCAAGCCGTGGTTAACAAAATCACAAAATACTCGGGTTATGGCAACGGTATAAGCTTAAGTTTTGAACGTAGCCACTTTGGTGAAGACGTCGTTTACAATCCTCATAATGACTCATTAACTATTTATAAAGTCCCTCCTAATTTAAAAGAGCAGTTAATGGCACTGCTCGAAGGTGAGAATACGACAAGTGGCGAGAGTGATTAACAATCAAAAATAGTAGTGCGATTTAAACGTTATTAATACTGTCTACCACTACAGCACACAACAGTAACGCGTTACTATTTAGTTACGCGTTACTCATTAATTAATATGCTTTAAAGCATAAATAATATAGTTAAAACAGCAATGTAGTGAAATATCCTACTTCATATTGCTGTCCTTATAACCATTGGAATTTAAACATGACAAATACAAGTAATGCGCTAAATACTCAAACAAATAATACCATAACGATTGCTCGTCCTGACGATTGGCACGTACATTTACGTGATGGTAAGGTCTTAAAAGATACCGTAACAGACATTAGCCGTTATGTTGGTCGCGCTATTGTTATGCCAAATTTAGTGCCGCCAGTCACTAATGCCGCATTAGCTAAAAGCTATTATGAGCGCATTATGGCACAAGCACCAAGTGCACATTTCAAGCCATTAATGACCTTGTATTTAACAGATAACACCAGCACAGAAGATATTATTGCGGCGAAAGAATCAGGCTTAGTTTATGCAGCAAAACTATATCCTGCAGGTGCTACAACCAACTCTTCATCAGGTGTAACCAATGTTGATAAACTGTCAGACGTATTTGCGGCTATGCAATCGGTTGAAATGCCATTATTAGTACACGGCGAGGTCACCACCGCTGATATTGATATTTTTGATAGAGAGCAAGTATTTATTGATACTATTTTAGCGCCACTCGTGGCTAAATACCCAAATCTTAAAATTGTTTTAGAGCACATTACCACTAAAAATGCGGTAGATTTTGTGATCGCTGCTGGTGATAACATTGGCGCTACTATTACCGCCCATCATTTATTGTATAACCGTAATCACATGCTAGTTGGTGGTATCCGTCCACATTATTACTGTTTACCCATTTTAAAACGTAATATTCATCAACAAGCATTAAGAGCTGCTGCAACCAGTGGTAACAAAAAATTCTTTTTAGGTACAGATTCTGCGCCACATGTACAACAAGCCAAAGAAACAGCTTGTGGTTGTGCTGGTGTTTATTCTTCTTTTGCAGCGATTGAATTGTATGCTGAGGTATTTGAGCAAGAAAATGCGCTGGATAAGTTAGAAGCATTTGCCAGTATTAATGGTGCAACTTTTTATCAATTACCCGTAAGTACTGATAAAATTACCCTGGTTAAAAAATCATGGCAAGTACCAGCAACGATGAACTTTGGTGATGATGTTGTTGTACCTGTTCGCGCTAGTGAAGATATTTTGTGGACAGTAGAAGCTTAATTATTTTTTTAATAGCAAGTAAAAATTTTTAAGCTAGTTACTTGACGGCATCAATGCCAATCTACCCATAAAAAAGGTCAATGATAATTAGGTCTACATGCAACTGTATTTCATTGACCATGTTACAATAGTCCCTAAGATCTAAAAGTTAAATTAAGGAAAAAAATGCAATTATTTGTCGATAATCTTACCGTGATAGATTTTTCATACCTGTGTAAACAGCGCGGTATTGTTGGTGAGAGCTGGATTGTAGATGTATTACTCGATGGTTCGTTAAACGAAATGAGTATGGTGCTTGACTTTGCTGTGGTAAAAAAGCAAATAAAAGCCATTATAGACGATGCTGTTGATCATAAATTGGTATTGCCTATTCAAGAAAAAGCATTAACACTGGCTGATTCGCCACATAACGATGGCCATCAAGTTATTGATTTTAATAGTGATGTGGCAAATTATTATTTACAATCACCGGCGTGTGCTTTTGCTTCAATAGATTGTTTACAGATAACCATTGCTGAAGTCACTAAGCACTTAACCGCTATTATTATGGCTAAACTACCTAGTAATGTGCAAGGCTTAACCTTAGTGTTACGCCCTGAAGATATTCAAAGTGATTATTACCACTATACCCATGGTTTAAAACTCCATGATGGCAACTGCCAACGCATTGCTCATGGTCATCGCTCTAAAATCAAAATATTTGTCGATGATAAAAGAGATGCTAAGTTAGAAGCTTATTGGTGTAAACGTTGGCAAGATATTTATATTGCCAGTGAAAACGATAGAGTTGCTGCTAAAGATATTCAACTATCTACTCATGCGATAAGTAACTTAACGCCGGAACATCAATATTTTAGTTACCATGCACCTCAAGGTCGTTTCGATATTGCTGTTGATACCAAGGTACTTGATGTGGTTGATTGCGACTCAACGGTAGAATTATTAGCTGACTTTATTTTAAGACAGTTAAAAGCTGAATTTAGCGAGCTTACTGATAAAAATGTAAAAGTTGTTGCTTATGAAGGTGTTGCAAAGGGGGCAATTGTTCATGGTTAATGTTGTTGCTACTTATTTAACTTTACCTTTAAAGAAAAAAATAAATAATACTTTAAACACAAGCTTAAATAAGACCTTAAGCAATACGCTAATCACCTTAGCATTGGTAGCAAGTTTTGCTGCCAGCGCTAATAAAGCGCTAGCGCAATACAATATTTTACCCAGTAAAGTCACAGAGGCTCAAGCTAGAAAAAATATTGTATTGACGGGTGAAATTAAACAGGGTGGTTTAATGGTTGGCAAAACACTACCTGGTAATACCGTCACGTTAAATGGTAAGGCAATTACCGTATCAGCTAAGGGTGATTACACCTTTGGCTTTTCCCGCGATGATAAAAAAAGCTATCAATTAGTGATCACATCCGTTAATGGCGACCGGGTAGCGAAAACCTTAACGCCAGAAAAACGCAGTTATAATATTCAGCGTATTGAGGGCATTAAAAAAAGCATTATGCAGCCTAATCCAAAATCGGTTGCTCGAGCTCGACAAGATAGTAAGCAAGTAAAAGCAGCGCGAAAAGTTGCCAGTGATTTCACTTATTTTGCACAAGGTTTTATTGCGCCAATTGAAGGTACTATTACCGGTGTTTATGGTAGTCAACGTATTTATAATGGCGTGCCTAAAAATCCACATTTTGGTTTAGATTACGCAGGTAAAATCGGTGATCCGGTCAAAGCTCCAGCGTCTGGTACCGTATTACTTTGGGTACCAGATATGTTTTACTCCGGCGGCACTATGATTATTGATCATGGTCAGGGCGTTAGCTCAACCTTTTTACATTTAAGTAATACCTATGTAAAACAAGGTGATAAAGTAAAACAAGGTGATATAGTTGCGGCTGTTGGTGAAAGTGGCAGGGCAACAGGCCCGCATTTAGACTGGCGAATAAACTGGTTTAATGTAAAAATTGATCCCGCGCTAGTATTAAAAATACAACCGCTGATATAACCGCAATAATGATTGTTATAGCTATTTAACACTAGTAACATCTTTCAAATAATACGCACTTTATCGATAGCTGTTACATAAGAATAGCTATCAATTTACCTATATTACAAAACTCTCCTAAGGTCACACTATGGCAGAACATGGCTATTCGCTGTTACGCATTATAATTATCGACAGTTTTTGGCAAGGTCAAGTTAACGAACTTGACCTAACGGGCCACACTCAACTTGAAGGAACTAACGGCGCAGGTAAAACCTCATTAATGCGCTTGTTACCACTTTTTTATGGTATGCGACCTAGCGATATTGTTAGTAAGGTTGATCAGGCAAAAAACTTTGCTGACTTTTATTTACCGCGTGAGTCCAGTATTTTGGTGTATGAATACTGCCGACCCTTTGGGCAAAAATGCCAAGTATTAGCGACGAGTGATGGCAGAGGTGTACATTTTAAATTTATTGATGCAGCGTACGATAGTCAATATTTTATTGCTAGCACAGCGGGTAGTAATACGACTGTGAACCCTTCAGTTACAGGTAAAGACAGTAAAGCTAAACCGTTTACTATTAGCGAAATAGAAAGAAATTATCGTAATATAGGTAAAGAAAGCTCTAAGTTTTTAGGTATAGATAAATACCGTCAAGTGATACAAAACTTGCGCAGCGGTCGTAAGCACAAAGAAATAAGATTACTGCAAAATCGCTTTTCCTTTAGTGAACAAGCTTGCCCACATATTGATAAAGTTATTAACGGCACCATAGAAAAAAATCTAGATTTTGAAGCGGTTAAGCGTATGTTAGTCGCCATTGCTAGCGATCATCTTGCCCGTGATAGCCTTGATGAAAAAGAACAACTCAGTTTAAATAAAGCTGATATTACTAACTGGCTTGCTGATATTCAGGCCAGTCGTGCCATCAAAAAAGTCGCTGATAAAATTGCTATCTGGCAAAATGATTTTAGCGCCTTTGCTAGTTTGGTCAATAAGTTACAACACCTTCATGCCGAAATAATTGCTCACCAAGCTCGTCTTGAACTAAAACAGCAAGAAAGGGATACCCTTAAAAAAACCAGTAGTGAAACAAAAAATAAACTTGATCATGAATTAACTACGTTAACTGAGCAGTTTAACAAGGAAAAATTTAACCTTATTGCTAAAATTGAAGCAGATTTAAGTAAAATAGAATTACTTGATGCCGATAAGCTTAATTTTGATGAAGATGATGCCAGTAGTTATCAACTTAAAGCAGAGCAAGCGTCACAAATTCAAGCCGAGTTGAATGAAGTTATTGCCGTTATTGATGCTTTTGAAGGTAATATCAGTAAAATAGGGCAAAAATTCGATAAGCTTATCCAGCAAATAGAAGTAGAAAAACTCAAAGGCATTAACAGTAATAAAGAAAAAGCCGCGCGGATCACTGCAGAGTCTACAGAAAAATTATCTCGTATTAATGACGTATTTCATCAACAAGAGCACGCGCTTAGTGCACAATTGCACAAAGAAGAACTCAAGCTGCAAAAAGACCAGCAAATAATACAGCATCAAGTTGATACGGCTAAGCAACAACTTGCTCAGCCTAGCATACCGCCACAATTATCTACCGATATAGAACATAATAATGATGCCTTAACCCATGCTCAACACAACTATAATCAGCTAGTACAACAAGAATCAGTATTACAAAAACAACAATACCAGTTAGAAAAAAAGCAACACCAATACCTTACTCAGCGCAGTGAGATTAACCGCTATCTTGAACAATTACGCCAAGATTACCATCAGGTTGAGTTACAGTTACTGCCACAAACGGGATCTTTACATCATTATCTTATTAATGAACCGCAAGCAGTTAACTGGCAAGATAACATTGGTCGCTTACTCACCACTGAACAATTATCAAGAACTGATTTAAACCCTCAATGGTTAACAGCTAACGCAAATGCTAAGCAAATATCGCCCAGCCTTTATGGTTTATCGATTGATTTACAGCAACTGCCTTGTGATGACTCTTTATTTTTAGATGAAGCGCAGCTGCGTGACAAGCGTCAAGCAATTGAAACTAAATTACAAACACAAACGAATGCAATTACACAACTCGATGAACAACTAAAAGTGGTTGCCAAAGATAGTAGCCAGCTAAAAATTAACGTTTCTGAGCATACACAAAGCCTCAACCAACAAAAACTCACCTTAGGCCAGCTACAAACACAACAACAAAACTTAGCGATAAAAAAACAACGGGCTATTAAAGAGCATCGCCAAATTATAGAAAGCCAAATACACAATTTTACGCAGCAACTAAAAGCGCTTGAGAAAAAGCAGCATAGCTTTGAAGAAAACAAAGCAGAACAATTACATGATCTCACTAACGATAAGTTAGAAAAAAGCATGGTGATTGAAAGTGACCGAGACAATCAGCTCGCACTATTAACAGAGCAACATGCAACGTTACTGAGTAATACTAAGCAGCGTTTAGCTGATCTTAAAAAACAACAAGCGAGCGACATTGAAAAGCTAGACCCCGAAGGTGAAGTTGACAAGCGTATTGCGAAACGAGTGATGTTAGAGAAAAACTTACAACAATGTGCGGTATTTTCACAAAAGGCGCGCGACTATAACAGTTTTATGAATGAACGTTATTGTCATCGTGATGCCTTGGCTGAAGAAAATCAAAATAGAAAAATCATCAAACGCAATCTTGAATCAAATTATGAAGATAATCGTGTTGCGCTAACGACAAAAATTAACGAGCTAAAACTGTTAATTAAAAAAAATAATTTAGCAAAACAAGCAACGGATGATTTATTAGTACAACTTAACGATAATAAACGTTTAGGTGAAATGTCAGCTGTTTCCAGCGAGCTTTGTCAGCAAGAGCCTGCAAATCAAGCAGATTTAACCGTCAGTTTTTTCCAAGATTATTACCAACAATTTAAAACCATTGAAAAACGTTTAACCAGTCAGCTAACCACGTTTAGTGAACGCTTTAGAAAAGAACATTCCGGTAGTGAGTTATTTGAAAACTGGCAAAAACTATTACACGATAATGATAATTATGCGGGTGCTAAGACGCTCTTTAAATATCGTGAGCCTATCAGCGAGTTATTAAATAGTGCCGATCAAAAGCAGCAAAGTACCTATCAACTAGTCACCGTCAATGCCACCATGATCAACGAGTTTTATCAGCATATTGAAAACTTTGGTCGCAATATAAAACGTATTGGTCGATTATTATCAACAAAAGTCACCGCGTTGGCACACTTTGAAGCACTAGCTGATATTAATGTTACCACTGTAATGAAGCAAGAAGAGCTCGATTACTGGGGACCATTGCAAAAGTTTGCTGAAGTGTTTGAGCGTTATAAAGATCAATTACGTGATGGTATTGGCGAAGTACCTGATGATTTAGTGTTTGCTATGCAAAAATTAGCTAATTACTTACCCAATGAAGGCTTTGTTTTAGCGCACAACAATTTGTTTGATTTAGAGTTTACCATTGTCGAAAAAGGTCAGGTAAAACATGCGCGTAATGCTAAACAACTTAAAAAAGTGAGTTCAACCGGCTTATCTTATTTAGCTATGTTGTCATTATTTGCTGGTTTATTGGCGATGCTACGCGGTGACAGCAAGCATGCTAGCCAAGTAATTTTACCCGTAGATGAATTAGGTGAACTAGCGGCAGAAAATATAGACCTATTACTAAAAATGTTTAATGACAATCATATTAGTATGTTATCTGCTTCTCCATCGACAGATCGTCATATTTTATCGTTATACCATCGTCACTATAAACTCAAAGATAATAAAATTTATCATGCTGATATTCCACAATCACGTTTAGATGAGTTATTAGCACAACGTAATAAAACGTCAATAGCCACAAGTATAACGGCCGATACCTTACAAGACTTAGACAAAAACCGTGGTCCGCAGTCACCACAAAAAATAGCAGGGGAGTTAAGTTAATGTTTAAACAAAGTATTCAAAAGCTACTTTGTGGCGCTGTTATTTGTCAAACCGCTTACGAAGCAGAGTATTTATATTTAAAAGCGGAAAGTCAGCATGATAAAGTAAATGATTTTTTATCCAATTTAGATAGAAAACTCACCTACCTTGATAGTGCTGACGCCTATTACTGTACATTTAACCAAGTAGATGAAAGTAATCAACATGAGCTAAGCCAATTATTCAGTGAAATGCGCGGCACGTTTAGACCCTTAGTTGAATTTTTAGACTTATTGTTAACAGCTACGCAAGCAGATTTACCTATTCGCGCTAAATCTGTTCTCAATATCAACGAGTTATTTGAACCCTTTGAGCATGATCAAACCTTGAGCGAGCAGCTACGACGCCTAACGTCTATCAAGCCTTTTAAAACCAATAAAACCGAAACGCGTGAACAACTGGTGATGGTTTTTCAAAAGCTCGAAGAAATGCAGTACTTTGTTCGCAAAAATACCGGTAGTAGTCGATATTATGCGACGGCGCGTTTTGATTTAATTTATTTATTGATTGAATTCTTAAACGATGCCGAGTTAGTCAGCTTACCTGAGCAAGAAAAAAGTCAACAAGATGAGCTACTCTTCTAATGGCTGGTTTTGATACTGCACAAGTTGCCACCTTACTTAGACAAATTGGCGCCTACAATGAATTACTCGCTAATACCTATGTATATGGCTCAATTGCGAGTGACGAGCAAGATGCTAACACTTTAAATTTATTACATAAATCAGGCTTGATCAGACCTGATGAATCTCCTGGCGAGTACCGAGTAACCACCGATTTTAAGCGTATGCTAAATCGACTCATGCGTAAGCAGTCCAGTTATCGACAACTGACCGATATGGGTAAAGTCATTGATGCCATTGATGATATCGCCAAAGATTATAGAGCGGCAATCGATGCTAAAGAGCAAGAAGATGCCGAATATTATCTAGATCAACTCGATGATTTACTCTATGAGGTAAAAGATAATTTTAATAACAACCTTGATACCATGCACTTTGCTATTGTTAGTCAGTTTGGTTTTGTAAATAGTTTATCTAATAAAATACGCCAAAACGAACGCTACTTATCACATGCGCAAAAACTGCTGAATGAATTACAACAAATTGATCCGCAAGATTGCTACGATTGGCTAGATTGGCCTTGTCCAAATGAATTTGCTCGTAAAATATCGCGCTTTGTTTATTGGTATAATCAGATATTACCTAAACTACGTTTGATTATTGATAACATGCGTATTAGTTTATTTCGTTTACGTCGTGATGAAAAACAAGCCAGTCAGTTGCGTAATATGGCGCGTTTTTTACGTAAACGTCCAGAGTTTGACCTTGATGAAAATCTTTTTGAACTACCAAACTTACCTGAAACCTTAAAGTATTCGCCGCCAATGCCGCTGCGTAGTTATGTGGATACTAAGCAAACTGAGATTGAACAACCGTTACTAGAATTAATACAAGCGTTACGTAAACAAGCGGTTGTACAATCAATTAAGGTCAGAGAAAGTAGTGAAGTCAGTTACAAGCCCATTGAAAAAATGGCCGTTGAAGAAGATTTTTTTGAACAACAAACGGAATTATTATTCGAACACGTTATTATCAATAACAGCTCGGTGTCTGCACTTAGTTTTTTTCAAGAGTTTCAACATGATTGGTTGCTAGAACAGCAGAGTATTGCCCCGAAAGCTTGGATTGAATTAGTTTTTAGTTGTTACTGCAAATTAACGAGCGCCCAGCAAAGTGCACTGAATATAAAAATGAAAGGTGTACCTGTTAACGGTACCACTGATAATTATAGTTATAGTGATGTCGTTATTGAATTAGCAGCCAACAAAGAAAAGCTGGGCTAAAATCTCGTGAATATTTTAATGACAACTTAGTTAAGCAATGTCAGGTGACAAAAATAAATGAATAAGCAGCTTTATGATTTCACTCAAGATAAGTTACAAAAAAGTCGGCAGGGCGGTCAGATAAAAAATTCTGTGCTCACAACCAAATTATATGAAGATTATAATTTTGGTCAATTCGACCTCAGCAAACAATGGTTATCGTTTAGTCTTGAAAATATTTTAGCCCTGAGTGAAGAAATTAAAAGTAGTCTTGGTGTTGATATAAGGCACGATGCTTATCCGGATAAACAAAGCAGAGAGACTAACGCCGCGAACAATCGAAGTGAAAAAGATAATAGTTATGCCGTTAGTAAAGATTTTATATTAATTAACAGTTTATCCAAAATTAATATTAACCAAAAAAGCCTTGAGCTAGCGCCATTAACGTCACTGGGCATTTATGTTAAGGCTGATGATATTATCACCATAGAACATAAAACCATTATATTGGTAGAAAATCTTGCTGTTATGGCAAATTTATCGGCACTTAATTTAGCGTCACACGCTGAAGAGCTTACAGAAGCTTTGTGGGTATACCGAGGTGATATAAAAAAGCAGCAGCACACAGGAACAGCTTATCAATTTTTCCGCCGTTTTGAACATCATAAAAGAGTCTGCTTTAGTGATGTTGATCCAAAAGGTATTGAAATAGCCATAACCAGTCATGCTGATTATTGGTTAACGATTAAAAGTATCGATGAGTATATAAATACTTTACAAGAACTTAAGGGTACTGAAAAAGAATGGTTTGAACAAAACCTTGCTATTAAATTCTTACAAAGAACACTGACCGAACAACAAGAAAAAAAAAGCGATTGGCAAAACATATTCACGGTAGGTTGCCAAAGGCAAAAAACACTTAAGCAAGAACATATCGTTGCGCATAAACTGGCATTAACATTATTAAAACTAAGTTAACGCTTTTAAATAAATTGAGCAACTGAACTCAGTTAAAAGCATAATTTTAAAACTTTTTTAATCCGCATAACGACAGGGACAACCACCCTATAATCTAACCAGCCCACTATGTCCGATACTCTTCAGTATCGGACATGGTGGGCATTGTCATTTATATGAGACTTTCTGCCGTTGATACGCTAATTTGATTTACGTTAGCTGTTAGTCATATTGATTTACAATAGCGCTGTTTAACTTTTCAATTATGTTTTTAATCAGTTATACATATATAACTGATTAAAAACATAAAGCTACTGAAGTTATATTCCAACAATTAAATTAGTACAGATATATTTTAGTTAGCTTTTTGATTAATGATTAACTTAGCTATTTAATTTAAGCATCCATCGGTTTTCTGGTCCAAACGCCAAAGGTATTTTTATCAACGCTAAACTTTGCCCACTGAAGAAATTCTTTAACTGTACATTGCCCAAATAAACTCGCATTATTACCAGCAACAATTTCAAACTTAACGATGTTTTTATCTTCAATAGATAATACTTCTCTGATTTGCCATTTTTTACCAATTTTACCATTACTGTATGCTAAACCTAATTGAACCTGTGTTGGGTGTTCATGATCTAATTCAGCATGGCGTTTGGCATTTTCAAAAATTTCAACCCAACCCTCATCCGTGATATCAATATATGAACCATGTTCACTGATAGATTTCATAAAATCTTCAATGGTTACTTCATTTTCTCGATCACCGGGTGATATTTGCGCTACTTGGCTATTTTTAAAATAAACATGTGATGGATAACGTCGCCAAATAAATGGATAGTTAAGAATAACCGCGGCTAAAACAACAATAATACAATTAAATAATGTAGGAAATAATATATAAGTAAAACCTAAATGATGAATAGCCTCACCACCCAACACGGCGCCTAAAGCTGTCGCACCACCTGGCGGATGTATACATCTAAAATAAGACATTAATAATATCGCCAACGACACTGACATGGCTGCTGCTACCATCAAGTTATCGCCAAAATATTTCCAGCATAATACGCCAACGAAAGCGCTAACTAGATGGCCCCCAATAACTTGCCATGGTTGAGAAAGTGCGCCATGTGGCACAGCAAACACTAAAACTGATGTCGCCGCTATCGAGGTTAAAACAAAAATATTATAAGGAACATGATTAGCGACATTAATATATTCCAACAATAATTGCGAAAAATATATAACGCCCAGTGTAGCTATTAAGGCGGCTAACGAGCCTAAAAACATATCTTTAAAAGGTAAAGCGGTTGTCGGCAACCCTATATATAATCGACACTCTTTAATAAAATCTTTATTTATCATTCATTTAAACCTAACTTTTTTCCGTGTGTATAACCTAAGCACATGAGATAACTTGCACCAAACAGGATAATAATGTGCCCTGCTCTTAACTATGCCATACAGCGTTTCATTCCATACCATAAGCGAGCGTTATAGCACTAAGGGTAATTGTAAGGATGATAATAACATTATATTAGCGAAGCGTAGTAGATTAGATAAAGAAGAATTGGTAATCATAACTGCCACTTTTCAATATATTACAAGTATATGCAGCTAATAATGGCTATAGCGCATTGAAAATATTAAACTGTAGTCCTGATTTTGTAATAACGACTAAATAGTAAACTTATCATGTCACTAAACCACCCTGTTCCTTTATATCCGCCTTACCTTGATTTATGTGATTTTGATTTTGAAGATTACCCTGAATTAGATAAAATTTTTTCTTCAAACGAACCCTGGTGGCTTGAGCAATTTAACTGGGGTAAAATTTTTCTTACTTATATTGGTAGAAACAAATCAAACCATACTTATGATCGCTTTAGAAATGACGTTGAACGGTTTCTTCTTTGGTCATTTATTGAAAAGAAAAAACCCATAGACCAATTACGTAAATCAGACTTACTTGAATATGCTGACTTTTGTTGGCAACCACCAGTGTCTTGGATTGGCACATCCAATCAAGAGCGTTTTAAAATCAGCAATGGTTATTCATCTGCTAACGAGCATTGGTTTCCATATAAAATTCAAGCACCTAAAAGTCAAAAAACGCAATACATCATTGATAAGAAAAAATATCGCCCATCACAACAAACACTGTCATCCATGTTTACCGCCATTATCGTTTTTTATAACTATTTAATGGCGGAAGATTTTTGTATTGGAAATCCAGCACAAATCGCTAAAAAAGATTGCCGGCACTTTATCATTGACTCACAAGTAAAAGAAATTAAACGCTTAACGGCTAGTCAATGGCAATATGTTTTAGATACCGCAGTTGAAATGGCTGATGAAAACCCATTGTTTGAACGTAATTTATTTGTAATAGCTGCTTTGAAAACTCTATTTTTAAGAATATCAGAGCTATCTGAACGCCCTAACTGGTCACCGACTATGGGACATTTTTGGCAAGATGATGATGAAAACTGGTGGTTAAAAGTGTTTGGTAAAAGTCGTAAATTACGTGATATTACCGTACCTATCGATTTTTTACCGTTTTTAGCGCGTTATCGATCTTCTCGTGGTTTGTTAGGCTTACCTTCGAGTAATGAAAACTCGATTCTTGTTGAAAAAGTACGAGGTCAAGGCGGTATGACTTCTCGGCATTTACGGCGTTTAGTACAAAGTGTCTTTGACCAAGCTCATGATAATATGCGAAAAACGGAAGGAGAAAATAGAGCACTAAAACTCAAAGAGGCGTCTGCTCATTGGTTAAGGCATACCGGGGCGAGTATGGAAATAGAACGGGGTCGCCCTCTTAAAGATATTTCAGAAGATTTAGGTCATGCGAGTATGGCCACCACCGACACGGTTTATGTTCAGAGTGAAAACAAAAAACGCGCCGAAAGTGGTAAAAAGAGAAAGGTAGATTAATTAATGGCTTACACTGTTTAATAATAAAGCTAATAAGATTAAGGCTTTTCAAGAATATGGTGCCGCTGAGGTGGTTGAACTCGACCACCGTTGATGGCGGCAATCATATGGTAAATAACGGGGCTGATCCTGCCACTATCGTCTCTTAAAAAGTAAGTGTGTCCTTTTTTATCGCCCCAACTATTATTAAAGTTATCACAATCTACTTCGTAAACATTACGCGCTAATCGTTTTTCAGACATGCTCTCAGGCCCTGTCATCCCTAAACGACGGGAGGCGGTCATATTCTTAAGGTTGGCAACTTTACTAGCAGGCATAGCTAAATCATCATTGGCATAGTAAACCACTACATTACGCGCTGAATCTGTAATATACCTGCCCTTTTCTTTACGCTCTAACGTGTGATTAACCACATCGGCGGCGACCATAAATACGTTACGAAATAACTGTATCATGTTACCGCCCATATCATATTTTACCCAGCTACTTATCGCATTTCGTAACACTCGATTACCCATAGAGTGCGCTAAGACATTCATTCGCCGAGTACATGGGTCTGTTTTCTTTGCTTCTTCTTTACGCCAATTATCAAACAACCCGAGCATACGAGCAAACGAATCACCACTTGCTCTTGAAGCGCGCTGATCATCCCAATAATCATCCATAAAAGCGACAACAGAATCATCATCGCAAGGCCAAATAAGCGGAACAATATAAACAAGATTGGGTTCTAATTCGTTAAACATATCTTGTAATACTTCAGCATTAGGAAAGATTTCTGATTCGCCAAGATTATTAAAGCCATGAATATAAAACAAAATTTGTGTTTTTTTATCTAAATCTTTTAGCGCTTGGAAGAACGCTTTACTGCCGATTTCTACATAATCATTAACGCCCTTTCGACGACAAAAGTACATGTCTTGCCTGACACTGGTATTTTGCATTGAAAACGTTATTTTTCGACCTTTTTTAGATTTTGCAGATTGTGTTGGCGTACGATTAGTTGCAAATAACATAGACAGCCCCTTTATAACAAGTAGATGAAAAGAACACCCACACGGATGCGCTTTAAACAGTATAGAGCTTTATAAAATATCTGTTTTGCCGTGTATTACTCTTCTTCTGGTGAGTAACCCACCGCTTTATTTGCTATAGCGTATGAAAACCCTTTTGCTATTAAATGTCGTAATGCTTTTTGTTTTAACTTGATTTCATCAATAGGTGCTTCACCAAACTTTCTTACTTTGAGGAGTAATGCTTTTTCAAAATAATCTTCATCGCTTGTTTCAATACTACTGACACATTCATTGATTGTTGCGGATGAAAAACCTTTGCTATAAAGTTTTTCTTTAATTTTGTTGGCGCCGATATTTTTCTCGGTCAAACTTTCTGTTAATCGCTGTGCGTAACGAAGATCGTTAACAATATCTCGCTCTATCAGATAATTCAGTGCAGGTTCATTAAATTGCGTATCATCTTTAAATAATAAATTTGCTTTTTGTAACAGCTTTTTCGCCGAATAATCGCCATACCTTTCTATTAACCACAGCATATAAGATTTTACACGTTCATAAGATATTTCTTGTGGCTTGGGACTGGCTTTTTTTTTATACATAACCATGGTAAATCCTAAGTTAAGCTGCGGTGGTCAATGGTGGTAGATTAACCTCATAATAGTCATTATCACCAATGCCTTGGATCAACTCGGTAATAATCTTTTAATTGCTGGTAAAGTGCCGGGTGTTCATGCGAAAACTGTACAGACTTTTCAAAAAAGACTTCACTCACTACCGCAAAAAACTCTGCGGGCTCCGTTGCGCCATAATAGTCAAATATTGATGGCTTCCCTGCTGCTGCTTGTATTCTTAATAGACTAAACTGCGTAGAAAATATCTCAGACCAACGTTGATAATTTTGGCCTTTGCCTAAAATAGGTGCACCATTAGCTTGGCCACTTTCTTGGTCTAGTTGATGGGCAAATTCATGAATAACCACGTTGTGGCCATCATGAGGTAATTCAGCGCCATGTAAACTATCTTGCCAAGATAATACTATTTTACCAAAGCCCCATGATTCACCTGATAAAGCAACTTGCCGAGTATATTGAATACCATCAGCACTTTGTGCGATTTGCTTTTTAACAAAAGCACTCGGGTACACCAAAATAGTATTTAATTGAGGATAGTAATTGGTTTTTCTATTAAGTAATAATAAGCAGGCTTGCGCAGCAATGGTGACTTTTATTTCATCGGTTATATTTATACCGTTACAACCAACGAATTCTTTCTCTGCAATAAATACTTGAATATGCTTTTGTAATTGCTGCTGTAAACTTATGGGCATTTGCTTAAAATAAGGCATGCGTTGAGCAATTATTTGCTGCCATGCGTGATTAAAAGGTAAATTTTTTACTTTAGCGCGCTTATATTCACGATAATATGGCTTAGATATTAAGTAACCAATAATAGCCAAGCCAATAAATAACGGTAATAAAATAATCAAGCGAACACTTTCCTTTTAATACGCCTGAGCAACCGCTTCTTCTATTAGCTCAACTAGTTCTTGATAGCCAAACACAACTAATGGTTTACCATTAACAAAAAACTGTGGCGTGGCAC
Source organism: Colwellia ponticola (assembly GCF_005885605.1). Lineage (GTDB taxonomy): Bacteria > Pseudomonadota > Gammaproteobacteria > Enterobacterales > Alteromonadaceae > Colwellia > Colwellia ponticola. Next base: position 76,896 of record NZ_SZVP01000011.1, read on the forward strand.
GCACGTTAAGTGTTTGTCCGTCTTGAATATCTTGCGCCACCACTTTAGCTACCTGACTACTTTGCCAATCGCTATCAAGTTTTTCATGATCTAATTTCAATGTTTTTATACCCGCTAAAGCCTGTGTAGGGTTTGATACATGATGTTCAACCCAGCGTTGTTGATTAGCAAATAACAACTCAACGGCCGGCCAAAATTGACCTTGCATATGGGCCGCCTCTAGCATTTTAACCACATCTTGTGAGCCTTGATGCAAAGGAGCATAACGCATCACAACCTTAACTTTGCCTTGATACTTTTTCACCAAGTTATTCACTAAAGGATAAAATTGACTACAAGTACCACAAGCGGGATCAAAAAACTCAACAATTGTTACTTTTGCATTACTGCCACCTTTTGTTGGTGCATTAGTACGCTCTAATGCGGGTAACTTATTACTCTCGACTGTTGCCGGTAATTTACTTTGATATACACCCACAGCAGCAATAAAAATAATAGCGATAAATGCGGCAACGCCGATAAAAAGAGATTTATTAGTCATAGATTGGTACTTATTTCGTTGAATAATTGGTCTGAAGTAAATTTAGTTAAAAAATATCACGCTAGATGAGTTTAGCGTTTACTCTCGGTTTTGTTAATAGTATTAGCAAAGGATTTTTTGGTTAAAAATAACAATAACGCTATCACTGAAAATGTCAGTAAAGACATTAACGGAATATTTAAAAAACCCCATAAATTAATGTGCGTTTCAGAACAAGGTACGCCAAGTACACAAGGTTGCGCTGCTTCAGGAATAATATCAAGCACAATTAACACATGAAATAATGCGAACAGCCAACCTAATATCACTAACGGACTGATATAGCGAATAGCAGTTATATCAAAAGGAAAAAGAGCCAAAGGTACTATAATAACTAAAGGATAAAGTGCTATACGTTGATACCAACACAGCACACAAACGGGTACCTGCACTATTTCACTAAAAAACAAACTGATTAGCGTACCACTGGTTGCTATTATCCATACCAAAAAAAGTAAATACCAACTTGAATTACTCTCGTTTAATGCTGCTTTCATGTTTTACACTTTCCTGTACCAGGTGCCAGTATTATGTAACCTGCTTAATATAACGCTAAGTGTACCTAATTTTATTGAGATAAATAAGTCAGTTAGAACAATTATGTAACATTTATTGGCCGAGGTAGCTTTTACTTCCCCTGCTAAGCGTTTTCAATGGATAAAAACATCATTAAGGAAGGTAGACCTACTTATACGCTTATTAAAATACCGCATTAATCGCTTAGGGTACTTTGACCTTTCAGAAAATTTAACTTAGCAATATACTGTTTTTTGATGTCTTGAAAATTGACTAACTTCACCGCTGTGAGCATTGATTTTTTGGCTAACAGTAATTGACCTTGTTGGTAATAGATTTTGGCTATAGCGAAATAAAACTCATGTTGCTCGTCATCAAGCTCAATAGCCTTCTTATAATGTTCTAAGGCTTGCTGGTATGACTGCTTTAAGAAGGCTTCATTACCCAGTAAAGCGTGATAATAAGGATTATTTGCTCTCGCTTTAGTAATATATTCCTCAATAAGTAACGCTTGGTTAGCACGTCCCTGTTGACTTAGTAACAAGGCTAAATTACCTAATGAAGTCAGGTTATCGGGATCCAAGCTAATGGCATAATTATAAGCTTTTTCTGCCATAGGATAATGCCCTGACAGTTTATATAAAATACCGAGGTTACCCCAAGCAGAAGAAAATTGATTGTCGCTGAGCGTGGCTTGTTTAAAGTAGTGGTAAGCAAGTGGATAGTTATCATCTACCAGTGCTTGTGCTCCTTTATTGTTATAGAACATCGCGACTACAGTGTCTTTGCTAATAATAGTAGATGGAAACTTTTTTTTAGCGACAAAGGGGTCAAAGTCTATTGTTGTTGTTTTTTCTCCCCACACAATAATCCTTTTATGATAATCATCTTCCCTCACTAGTAAGTTAACATGGCCTGTTAATAAACTATATTGACCATTATTGACCCAATACTCTGGAACCTTAACTGCTTGAAAGCTAATATTCATGCCTGCTTTTTCAGCCAGTGCATAAGCCATAATCGTTAATGACATACAGTTTGCTACTTTACGCTGGTACGCCTGTGATGCGGTCAAATTGGCATTATCACGATACGTTAAGGCAATTTTCTCTTCATTAAAAAGGTGATTAAGCAAGATATAAGCTTTTTGTTGAGCGGGTAAGTTATTAGTTAATTTAGTCTCAACTAGGGTGAGCATTTCATTATTCAATTGAAAGACTTCTTGCTCGGTCTCTATATGTAGCGGCTTTAAAGCGATATATTGATTGTCTAAATATAAAGTGGTTTGTGCACTAATTTGCTTAATATGAGGATAATAATTACTTTGACAAGCGAACAAAAAAGGCAAGCACAGTAAAAGGCTACAGAGGTTAAGCTTCATGATCACTCCAACAATAAGAGGAATGATTAAAGCCTAAGACAAATAGTAAAAACTTGCTACTTAGGCTGCTAATTATTTATAGTATTTCACTTGTTTTAGCGCTCACCTTGTCCTAATAAGTAGACTAAACGTAAACTAGCATTATTATCTGAGGTGTCTGCGTTAGTGCTGTGATAAAAACGCCAGTCGGCTTGTAAGGCAAAATTATTATTTAGTTTATAATGCAGTCCAAGACCCGCGTTAACTTGAAATTTTTTCGTTTCTATATCTCTTGCCCATAAGGTTTCACCAAACCCCGCAGTCAGGTATGGTCTGAGGGTATTTTTAGCATTAAAATAATATTGGCTGTCTAGACTATAGTTTTCATAATTAACTTTTGTTGCTGTAGCTCCATCAACAAACTTACCTTTAGAGTAAGTTACTCGGCTTGAAAATTGACGGGTAAAATACAAACCTAAGCTGTATTCCGTAGTAGTAGCACCTTCTACGTTCCATGCGTCATCGAGTTGTGTTTGACCCACGCCATAACTTACCCCGATAATACCAGTATCAATAGGGTCATCAGCGCCAGAGGCTCTTTTCACTCTACGTGGTGAATAATGACCACCATCACCTAGCTGTAACGACATGGTAAAACTAATTTGGCTATCCGTTTGCCCAGAGTTACCATAAGGTACTTCGTTAAAGCTAACAAAGCCCGTTCCTGCTTTAATGATTTCTTTACTAAATATATTGTTAATACCAACACTTAACGCATCTACAGGGTCTAATAATGCTAATGCGGTACTACCTAAAAAGCTTGAGCCCCATACATTACCACCATTTTCTCTAATATCCATTTCAGTATTAAAAGCCCATTCACCATAGGCCCAACCTAAGACAGGCGTTATGACTAAGTCTTGAATGGAAGGTGTTTCAGCAAAGGACTCTATGCCGTACTCCCAATAGAAGGTCGACATAATAGTAGAATATAAAAAGGCATCCCATTGACGGTAGCCAGATTTACGCGCTACTTGATAGTAAACACCACCAAAATAAGGGTGACCCACAAGGTTTAACATGCCGGTATCACGATCCCATACAGGACCTTCTTTCACATTATCAGACCATTTATTAAAAATGCCTTCTTCTTTATCCCAGTTTGAAATACCTTCTGGTAGTAAAGCAATAATACCAATAACACCGAAACCATAGGCAAAAATAGAATTAGTTTGTGACCAAAGTCGCTCAGTATCTTCACCATTAGTATTTGAAAAAATGGATACTTGAAAAGGTGATTGATAAAAGTCAGCTGACGGGGTTAAATTTTCAAAACGAGAGTTTGTTGGCATTTCTCGATAAATGCTATCTAAGTTCTCAGCAGTTATTGCAGGATTAAGGCTGACATTAGGTTCTGCTTTTTGTTCAGTCTTAAATACTTGAGAGGGTATTTCGTTGTTAGCGTTTTGTGCTACTGCTTGCAGGGAGAATAAAAAAGTAGCGGTGAGTGCTAAAGCTTTAACAGAGAAGCTATGTATCGGATTGGAATTTTTGTTGATATCCATAATATTTTACGTGAGTCCCGAGCATTAACAATATTGAATCGCTTTGCTCTGTATAGTTATGCGTATAAGAAAGTGTTCTCTTAACGACAGTTTAAAAGCTTAGAGGCAAGCCATTCATTGTAGATAGCCGTTTAAGTCGTTACTGCTTTATACTGTGACTTAATTTAATAGAAGCGAATTCAAAAAAGTAAGTCACAAAAAAGCAAAAATCCGCTAACCTTTCGATTAGCGGATTCATATAATGTGGTGGTAAAATAGAAATATTAATTCTACTCAAGGTCTACGCTACAAACCTTATTCCACATTTAAATGCCGTATAAGCAAAAATCCGTTAATTAACTGCTTAATTAACGGATTTTTATAATCTAGTAGTGATATACAGGCTTGAACCTTACTCAAGGTTTTACGCTACATACCCTTTTATACCAAATCAAATACTTTAACGTATAACTCGTCAACTTTAGCTTATTATACAAGCTGACCAATTATTATAATGTGGCGGTGAGATAGAGATTTGAACTCTAGAAGGGCTACAAACCCTTGCCGGTTTTCAAGACCGGTGCTTTCGACCACTCAGCCATCTCACCAAGATACTTTACAAGAAATTTACTATTTCTTAAAAGTGGGCGAATTCTAAATACTGGCGAGCTATTTGTAAAGCGCTAAATGCGTAATTCGTCAAATTAAGTACTATTTATATAAAAAAAAAGACCAACTACCTTACTTTAGTTAATTAGGGAGCTATCTATTAGGGTATAAAAACTTATTAAAATAGCTTACTCGTCGGCTTTTAAGGTAAAATCCGACCAATAATGCGTAGCGCATTAACCTTAGCAATTAAAAATTCACCTGTTATATGGAAAATATACACCATGCGAGTAGCCGTTTGTCAGTTTGCCACCACATCAAATCCTCAAGAAAATTTAGCAAGCTGTATTCGTATGATAACTAAAGCAGCTTTATGCCAGCCTTCATTAATTGTATTACCCCAGTATTGTAATACACACTTTGCTCAGTCCCCCTTAGGTCACACGTTCTTTGGCGATGAACAAACACATAGTGAGCAAGCATACTATGTTGATCATAACCAAGCTTGGTATGATGCGTTAACGCTTGATGGTTCTTTTTTAAAAGAAGTCGCTGAGCAAGCAATAAAAAATCGCTGCTATATTGTTGTTAATGTTACCTTACGTCGTGATAATGTTGCTGACTTAGTCGATATTAAAGTCAATTCTATAGAAAGCAAAACAACGGCTAGCATCAAAAGCCAAGGCGATATCAGCGTGACTTCATGTTTATTCTGTCCACAAGGTAAGCTCATTCACCAAGCAGATAAGCATTGCTTATCTGCACAGGAAAAACAGTTTTTTACTGCCACGAAAAACACTGCTCAAGTAATCACAACGCCTTTAGGTACACTTGGTTTGTTATCGGGTAGCGATAGTATGAACTTTTTAGCTCCACGTGCTTTAGCCTTAAGCGGCGCACAATTATTATGTAACTCGATTAATTCAGATACCTTAGACCAAAGTAATTTACATGACCCTGCCCGCGCAGTAGAAAACAATGTATTTGTCGCAACGGCCAATAAAATAGGTTCAGGTCAAAGCCAAATAGTGTCTAATGATGGTCGAGTATTAGCCAAACTTAATAGTACAGAAGAAGGTGTTGCTTTTACCGATATAGACTTAGCTAGTTCATGCGCTACCGCTAAAACTGACACAAAAAAAAGTACCGAAAAAAGTGCTGATAGTAATATAGGCTTCAATAATAAATTTCGTCCTGATGGCACTCATATTATTAAACAACGACGCCCAGAACTTTATTTAGAGGCTGACTCTGCACCTAGCCCTAATATTTATCAGACATTAACCATAAGGCATACCGAGCAAGTCGAAGCAGCACAGCCACGCAACAGTACTGTTCACAAAGTGCCCGTGACGGCTAACGTGGCGATATTTGCTACCTACAAGGCTAATGAACATGCCATTGAAGATGTCTGTCAGTATATTGAAAATAATGTTACTGACATTATTCAATTACCTGAGTTATTTTTTGTCGCTGATAAAACCGTTACTAATGATGAACATCAAAGAGAGCGGATAACAGCCCTAAGTCGGCAATTTATTGCTCAAGTTAGCGCTGTACTTAGACCTTTTCAATACTTATGTACCAGCTTAATTATTGATGGAAAACACCAGGCGGTATTAATCAGTAAACAAGGTGTCGTGGCAACGCAGCAGCAATTACATTTTTGTCAGCGCTATCAGTGGACTGATCTTGGTGATAAGTTAGCAATCATAGCGCTACCTTTAGAGCAAGGCACTATTCGCCTTGCCATGCTAACGGCTGATGATGCCAACATAGCAGAAATAGTGAACGTGGCTGCATTAGCGACTATCCAGGTGTTACTTGTGCCTTTTGATATTCAAGAGCCGAGTGAGGTTGACTACAGTTTGTTAACTCGTGCCGCAGAAAATAGACTGTGTATTGTTGCTGCCAGTCGCGAAAAAAACTTTGCTAACGAGGTAATTACTGACATTGATAGCAACAATATCTATGGAAAAAACAAAGTTAAAGTACAAAAATCAACGGGTGTCATTATCAACTTAACCACAGACCCTAGCCTATTACCGCAATGGCGAGTGCCAAAATTTAACGGTTATATCAATCAACCACTACTGAAGCTGCAATATGGAAAAATTACCAAAGCGGTTATTCACCCTATTGCCGCTTGCACTAAGTACCAACTGTTTTAAATGCGTAAGTTGTCATTAAAAATACTGTCAATAAGTGGTAACCTCTTTGTAGAAAAGCGCTAATATGGTTATATAACTAATATGATTAATCGTTAGGTCTAACTCATTTTGCTAAATGAGGGCTTATTACATTATGTATATTTACTTTACCACCAAGCGTTATTGACTATGCTGCTACCTAGCATAACCACGCTAGGAAGGGGGTAATATACCCCATGATGTTCATTTTTTGATACAAGGTTATGGATAGACATTAATATGATAACTAATTTGATAGCTAAGCTTATTTTTATTATTATTTTTGCGGGTATCAGTTTTACTAGTTATTCAGCCAGTAAAGTAACGCTTGCCGTAGAAAATAGCTGGCCGCCTTACTCTGACAACCAAGGCAATGGTTTATCAAAAAATATCATTAAAAAAGCCTATCAAGCCGTTAATGTTGACGTTAACTTTATCGTGGTGCCTTATGCAAGAGCATTACACATGGTGAAAATAGGTAGCGTCGATGGCGCTTTTAATGTGACTAAACAAGCCAATACCGAGCGTATCTTTAGCTTTGGCGAAGAGTCGCTATTACAAGCAAAAGCATCATTTTATTATCATAAAAATTCTACCTTAGACTTTTCATCAGCAAAAAGCATTCCAGATAACACTATAATTGCCTTAATATTAGGCTATGAATACGGTGACACCTTTCAAAATAATAAACATCGTTTTAAAGAAGTTAGAGTGGTAACGCAAGAGCAAATCATCAATCTTATTCGTAAAAAAAGAGTCGATATGGCCATCATGTTTGATGAGGTTGCAAAAGATACCATGACCAAGATGGGACTAGCACACTCAGCAATCAAACAAGGGCAAATAAATCATCAGAGTGATATCTATGTGGCTTTTAATAAAAAAGCTGAGACTACCAAGGTGATTAAGTTACTTGATGAAGGTTTAAGGATTATTAAAAGCAGAACTGAGAACAATACTGAAAAAAAAGCTGAACAAACGTTATCCGTGAAGAGCGCTATTGAAGCTAACTAATACCAATCATATTAATTATCTGAACATTGCTACAGGTTGCAACCAACTACTGTGCTATTTATTTGATAATTAGAACAACTCGTTATTAAATAAAACACCTTATATTAGCTCGTTTTCTCTTCCTATAAAATAGACCACCTAATTAATGAAACTGTTGTAAATTAAGCACATCAAGTACATTCACCAACTCGAGTAAATAGAATCTAATGACTAAGCCCTATTCCCAAGCCTGTGAAAATAATAAACAACCGATTTTAGCCGTATTAAGTAAGGTATTTTCAACATCTAAGTATGTGTTGGAGATTGGCTCAGGCACTGGGCAACATGCGGTTTATTTTGGTGAAAATCTACCACACCTTACCTGGCAAACCAGCGATTTAGCGACCAACCATGCTGGCATTAATGCCTGGCTAAATGAAGCGGCTTTGCTTAATGTCAAAAGCCCTATTGTTATTGATTTACATGACACTTGGTCATTAGCGGATGCTGTTAATAAGCCTAGTGATGACGGGCAAGATAATACAACTGAACGTCAGTCTATTGATGGCGTATACACCGCGAACACGTTACATATTATCAGTTGGCCATTAGTGATTAAATTTTTTGAAGGTATTTCAAAAAATTTAGCTGTCAACGGCGCTGTTTGTATTTATGGACCGTTTAAATATGATGGGAAATTTACCAGCGAAAGTAATGCCAGCTTTGATGGCCGACTTAAAGAGGCAGATCCCACGCGTGGTATTCGCGATATAGAAGCAATATTAACCTTAGCAGATTCAGCTGGACTTAACTTGATAGACGACCATGAAATGCCTGCCAATAATCGATTATTAGTGTTCTCTAAAGTTAAGCCTAGTAGCAGGTTGTAGCAGATAAATCTCCCACCTAAAAATTCTACGCATAAAAAAACGTAGCTAAAAGCTACGTTTTTAAGGTTAGTTGTCGCTACTTGCTTAAGGCAGGTAGCTATTTCCCATTAAGTAGGTATCTACTTCACGGGCGCAACGACGACCTTCATCAATTGCCCAAACAATTAAACTTTGACCACGACGACCATCACCTGCAGCAAAAATACCTGGTTTGCTAGTCGCAAACTTATCGTATTCTGCAGCAATGTTTGAACGATTATCTTGCTCAAGACCAAATTGCTCAACTAAGCCACCTTCAGGCCCCATAAAGCCCATCGCTATAAGGACGATATCAGCAGGAATAACTTTTTCACTACCCGCGACTTCTTGTGGGAACATTTGACCTTTATCATTACGCTCCCAAGTGATATCAACCGTATGAACCGCTTTCACATTACCTTGACCATCACTTTCAATTTTTTTAGTTTGCACTAAATATTGACGAGGATCTTGTCCTTGAATGGCAATCGCTTCTTTTTGACCGTAATCAACCAATAAGCGTTTTGGCCATTGTGGCCAAGGGTTGCTTGCTTCTTCACGCGCTTCTGGTGGACGCGGCATGATTTCTAGTTGGATAGCGCTGGCACATTGGTGACGTAATGAAGTACCAATACAATCTGTACCAGTATCACCACCGCCAATAACGACGACATTTTTGCCTTGAGCATTAATGAACTGACCATCTTTGTGTTCGCTATCAAGTAAGCTTTTCGTGTTAGCCGTTAAAAAGTCCATCGCAAAATGAACACCGTTAAGTTCACGACCTTCAACAGGTAGGTCGCGCGGTACAGTAGCACCTATACATAACACCACTGAATCAAAGTCTTTTTCAAGCTGCTCAACACTAATGTCTTTACCTACGTTGGTGTTAGTAACAAAGACAATACCTTCTTCTGCTAAAATATCAACACGACGTTGCACTAATTCTTTTTGCAACTTCATGTTTGGGATACCGTACATTAGCAAGCCACCAATACGGTCAGCACGCTCATAAACTGTCACCATATGACCAGCTTTATTAAGTTGTGCCGCAGCGGCAAGTCCCGCAGGCCCTGAGCCAATTACCGCAACGGTTTTACCGGTACGTGCTGATGGCGGCTGAGCAACAACCCAACCTTCTTTGAAAGCGTGATCAATAATTTCTTTTTCATGTAACTTAATTGCCACAGGGTCAGCATTAATACCTAATACACAGGCACCTTCACAAGGCGCTGGGCAAACTCGCCCTGTAAATTCAGGGAAGTTATTAGTTTTATGCAATAACTCAATAGCATCTTTCCAGCGGCCTCGATAAATAAGGTCATTCCACTCAGGAATAACATTATTAACCGGACAACCTGCAACAACGGGTGCAAACTCTGACTTTGCCGATTGGCAAAAAGGTACACCACAATCCATACAACGAGAAGCCTGCTTCTCTACATCGCTTTGTGGAATATCTTCATACACTTCAAGCCAGTCAATTAGACGGTCACCTGCATCGCGTTCAGTTGGCAAGGCACGACCTACGTTGATAAATCCTGTTGGATTTCCCATAATATATTCTCCTCGTCAGCTTAAGCTTTAGCGCTAGCTATATTATTTAAATGGATGTCGAAAGCTTCAACGGCAATGTCATATTCTGACTCAAACTTGCCGCTTTCTCGTACGTCATTCATGTAACCTTGCATACGTTTGTAATCAACAGGCATTACTTTAACGAAGCGCTTAACACTGCTCTGCCAATCTTTTAATAATTCGCTAGCCACATCTGAGCCTGTTGCGTCAAAGTGCTGGGTAATTAAACCTTTTAACTCTTCACTTTCTGCATCAGTATCAACGGTTTCTAAGGCAACCATTTCCATATTACATTTAGCCGCGAAGTCGTTTTTATTATCAAGTACATAAGCAATACCACCTGACATACCCGCGGCAAAGTTACGACCCGTATTACCTAGAACAACGGCTTTACCACCAGTCATGTATTCACAACCGTGATCGCCAACCCCTTCAACAACCGCGGTAGCACCGGAGTTACGTACACAGAAGCGCTCACCCGCAATACCACGAATAAAGGCTGTACCTGAGGTTGCACCAAAGAAGGCCACATTACCAATTAAGATATTTTCACTGGCTGAGAACGTCGCTTGCTTACTTGGGTATACCACTAAGTTTGCGCCTGACAATCCTTTACCAAAGTAATCATTAGCATCGCCTTCAAGTTCAAAACGCAAACCTTTAGCAGAGAAACAACCAAAACTTTGACCAGCAGAGCCGTTAAACTTAACGTTAATCGTGTTTTCAGGTAAACCTTGTTCATGATACTTTTTAGAAATTTCGTTAGAAATCATTGCACCAATGGTTCTATCGGTATTAATAACATCATATTCAAGTGAAACGCTTTGCTGATTATCAAGGGCTACTTGCGCATCCTTAATCATCTGGCGATCGATAATATCGTCAATCAAATGCTTTTGTTCGATAGATTTATACAAGGTTTCATTTTCACCACATTCTTCTTTATGCAATAGTGGTTTTAAATCAACACCTTGGTATTTCCAATGGTCAACATTTTCAAGTTGCTTAAGACACTGGGTTTGACCAACCATTTCTTCAATACTTCTAAAACCAAGCTCAGCCATGATTTCACGTAACCCTTGTGCCATCATGGTAAAGAAGTTAACAAGAATATCAGCACGACCGGTAAATTTATCACGTAAACCTTTATCTTGTGTGGCAATGCCAACAGGACAAGTGTTTAAGTGACACTTACGCATCATGATACAACCTTCAACGACTAATGCCGTTGTGGCCATACCGTATTCTTCCGCGCCAAGTAAAGTAGCAATAGCTAAGTCACGAGGGGTTTTAAGTTGACCATCAGTTTGTACGGTAATACGGCTACGCAGTTTATTACGTACCAAGGTTTGATGGGTTTCAGCTAAACCAAGTTCCCATGGTAAGCCGGTATGTTTAATTGAACTCAGTGGTGAAGCACCTGTACCACCATCATGACCCGCAATAAGTACAACATCAGCGTAGGCTTTAGTTACCCCTGAAGCGATAGTACCCACACCGGCTTCTGACACTAACTTAACGTTAACGCGTGCATCACGGTTAGCATTTTTAAGATCAAAAATAAGCTGAGATAAATCTTCAATCGAGTAAATATCGTGATGTGGTGGTGGTGAAATTAAACCAACACCCGGTGTTGAACCACGAGTTTTACCAATCCAAGCATCAACTTTGTCGCCCGGTAATTGACCACCCTCACCTGGTTTAGCGCCCTGCGCCATTTTAATTTGTAGTTCGTCTGCATTAGTCAAATAATGACTAGTAACACCAAAACGACCTGAGGCGACTTGCTTAATACGTGAGTTCATCGAATCGCCATTTTTTAACGGCGTATAACGAATAGGATCTTCACCACCTTCACCACTGTTACTCTTACCGCCAATACGGTTCATAGCGATGGCTAACGTAGTGTGTGCTTCCCACGAAATGGAACCAAATGACATGGCACCTGAGGCAAAACGTTTGAAGATATTTTCAATCGGCTCTACTTCACTTAAGGCAATTGCAGGACGATCGCTAGTTAGTTCCAATAAGCCACGTAAAGTAAAGGCTTCTTTACTTTGATCATCGACTGTTTTGGCATACTGCTTAAATTGAGCCGTATCATTACTGGCTGTTGAGTGCTGTAGTAAACGGATCACAGTTGGGCTAAATAAGTGACGTTCGCCATCATTGCGCCATGAGTATTCACCGCCTGTTGGCAATAAGTTTTCAATAGCAATACGATTCGCTTCTGGGAAGCCTTCACGGTGGCGTAACAAGGCTTCTTGCGCTATTTGATCTAAGCTTAAGCCGCCAATTCGACTAACCGTACCCGTAAAGTACTGGTCAATAACGTCTGAGTTAATACCTAAGGCTTCAAACACTTGCGCGCCTAAATATGACTGTAGCGTTGAGATACCCATTTTAGAGAAGGTTTTTAATAAACCACTGCCAACGGCTGCGATATATTTTTCTGTAATTTGATCATTTGATAAATTAGTATCAAGCACACCTTCATCACGTAAACCGAACATACTTTCTAATGCTAAGTAAGGGTTTACCGCGGCGGCGCCGTAACCAATCACAGCAGCAAAATGGTGTGTCTCACGAATATCACCTGATTCAAGAATAATATCGGCGTTTGAACGTAATTTTTCACGAATTAAATAATGATGAACGGCGGCTGTTGCTAATATTGAAGGGATAGCAACATGATCACTGTCAACTTCACGATCACTGAGAATAAGTATTTCATAATCATCTTCAACCGCATTTTTTGCATATAAACAAATACGATCAAGGGCTTTTTTCAGTGCACCTGGTCCACCACTTGCTTTAAACGTAATACTAATAACTTTTGCTTGTAGATGGTCGTTATCAATATATTGTAATTTACGTAACTGCTCGTTAGTTAACACTGGTTGAGTAATTTCAACTTTATGACAATGCCCTGCAGTTTCTTCAAGTAAGTTAAGCGATCTACCGATATAACCACGTAATGACATCACTAACTCTTCACGGATAGGATCAATTGGCGGGTTAGTCACTTGTGCAAATAATTGCTTGAAGTAATGCGATAGTTGTTGTGGACGATGAGACAATACCGCTAATGGCGTATCGGTGCCCATAGCGCCTAATGGCTCTTTTGATGTGCCAACCATACCAGCAAGTACTAGGTTAAGATCTTCACTAGTATAACCAAACGCTTTTTGTATTTTACGCAACTCTTTTACCGGTGGCTGGGCAATAGAAGCCCGAGGTACTGGTAATTTATCTAACTCAATTTTGTTGTTTGCTAACCACTGACCATAAGGCTGTGACGCACTGACTTGTTGCTTAACTTCTTCATCACTAATGATGCGGCCTTGCGTTAAATCCGCAATAAAAATTTTACCTGGCTGTAAACGACCCTTTTCTACAACAGTAGACTGATCAACACACAAGGTGCCTGTTTCAGAGCCCATTACCAAGGTACCATCTTGCGTTAATAAGTAACGTGATGGACGTAGACCATTACGGTCAAGTGTGGCGCCAATAATATTACCATCAGTAAATGATAATGAAGCTGGGCCATCCCAAGGTTCCATAATACAAGCATAATACTCATAAAAGGCTTTTCTGGTGGCGTCCATATCTGTTTGTGTTTGCCAAGCTTCTGGCACCATCATCATCATCACTTGCGCAAGAGGACGGCCGCTTAACACCAATAACTCAATAGCCATATCTAGGTTAGCTGAATCTGAGTTATCTTTGTTACAAATAGGGTTTAACATTTTCAATTCAGCGTCACTAAAGTTGACTGAACTAAATAACGCTTCGCGAGCATTCATCCAATTTACGTTACCGCGTACGGTGTTAATTTCACCGTTGTGCGCTATATAACGAAATGGTTGTGCTCTGCGCCACGCTGGAAAGGTATTGGTTGAGAAGCGAGAATGGAACATAGCCATGCCCGAGATAGTGCGTTCGTCTTGAAGATCTAGGTAATATTGACGTACTTGCTCGGTGGTAAATTGTCCTTTATAAACAATTTTAGTTGATGACATTGACGTAACATAAAACTCGTCGCGTTCGGTAATGTTTAAACCGTTAATTTTATGCGAGGTATATTTACGTAATACAAAGAGCTTACGTTCAAATTCTTGTGCGCTTAATTTAGCAGGTTTAGCAATAAAGACCTGCTCAATGTTTGGTTCGCTATTTAATGAATCAGCACCTAACATTGAATTGTCACCTGGGACATTACGATAACCTAATAAGGTTAAGCCCAGTTCTTTAATATTATCGTTTAATATTTTTCGACATGCTTCGCTCTGCTCTTCAGTATTTGGGAAGAAAATCATGCCAACGCCGTACTCGCCAGCATCAGGTAAAGTAAAGCCTATTGTTGCCGTTTCTTGGCTGAAGAAATCATGGGGTATTTGAATAAGGATACCAGCACCGTCGCCACTTTTGACGTCAAAACCAGTACCACCACGATGTTCCATACAACTCAACATGGTGAGTGCATTTTCAATAATATCGTGAGATTTTTTACCCTTTAGGTTAGCGACAAAACCGATGCCACAACTATCATGTTCAAACTCGGCGCGATAAAGGCCTTGGGATTTTTTGCTCATATCATTCATTGTTTATTCCTATTCCATTCAATTACTTAAATTAGCTGATTTTATCGGCAAACAAGTAATCTACTTTTTTTAATGATCAAAGTGTGCGCTACTGATTCCTTCAGAGTATTACTTAGAGTTTCTTGAACAGAGATCGCCAAACTTCTACTGAGTTTTTATTAAGACGATATGTAATTAATGAAAACCATTCTTTAATGCGGAGGGCAAAATTACGCGTAAAATAACGCTGAGTCAACCTTTTATGAATATATATACAAATTATTTGAATATATAAAAATATTTTTTATTATTAAAAAATATTAATTATCGTAATTGTAAAAGGTTTTAAATAAAATTTAGTTAATTAAAATCAATTACTTAATTGGTTGTTGTAATTATATAAATATTTTTTATAGCAAGAGTCTTCAGTAAAAGACTGATAAAATGTAATAAACTTCGTCATATACTCTCTATACACACTGTATATATAACAAATAGCGATACTACAAAGCTACTTTACTAAATAACATCTAGTTGGCTATAACGAGAAACGCCCTTAACGCCAGCATCGATTAATCAGGTGTGTTATATAGCAATACCAAAGTACAACAAAAGTGTGACTATTGTATGACTTAAAGCTTGTATATTAATTATTCAGCATACAGGCTAGTTAATATACTATTATTTGCGAGTAAAGCGCTTGTCTTTTTTTCCTAAAATGATAATAAATTACTCTTAAGCTACACTCCTTAAACTATACTGTATAAAAAGACAGCATTAGACAAAAGCATAATTATTCTTGCCTTGTCGCTTTATTTTATACATGGCTTGATCAGCTAAATGAACTAACTCCTTAGGGTTAACGCTATTGTCTGGATATAAAGCAATACCAATACTTATACCAATACATATTTCGTCGTGATCAAGGGTATAAGGTTTTGCGACGGCGCTCAGTATTTTTTCCGCGATGACTATAACGCAGTCTTTATCGGGTATATTCGTCAGTAGTATCCAAAATTCGTCACCGCCAACACGGGCTACTGTATCAACGGCTCTGACACTGGTAGAAAGTCGAGTAGCTGTTTCTTTTAATACATAGTCACCGGCATCATGACCAATAGAGTCATTAATTTTCTTAAAACCGTCAATATCAACAAATAAAACGGCTATTTTCGTTTCTTTGCGCTTGGCTATCGCTAAAGCGCTCATTAAGCGATCCATGGCAAGTCGTCTGGTAGGCAACCCGGTTAGTACATCATGATTAGCCATATGAAGAATACGCTCTTCTGCATTTTTCAACGCCGTAATATCTTCTTTGACAGCGACATAATGACTGATAATGCCATTTCTTTGCTTAACCGGTGCTATTGACGCTATTTCCCAAAAAAGCTCACCATTTTTTTTGCGATTATGAAACTCGCCTCGCCAAGTATTTCCTTCAGCTAATGTGCTCCAAAGCGTATCGTATTTTTCAGGCAATGTTTCACCTGAGTGCAACACACGAGGGTTTTTACCTATTACGTCATCTAGTAAATAACCTGTTTTCTCGGTAAAGGCGGGATTAACAAATTCAATAGCACCATTCGTATCAGTAATAATGATGGATGATGCGGATTGATTAACGGCAAGCGAAGTTATCCGCAGTTCTGCTTCTAAAGCAGCGTAGGTCAGTAAAATCAGTGTTATTGGAATAGCTCCGAGGATAAAGATCCCTGCAAGAAAGACAAATGACGTCGACATACTAGGGTACATAAGAAAGCTGTCAAAAGGAGATATAAGTGCTATCACTCCTCGCGTGCCATGAAAAAGACCAAACAAACCGAAAACAGCCGCTACAGAAAACCCAGCTGACCGCCAAGGTGCTTTTTTATTGCTTAACAAAGTAATAACAATCGTCAAACAAGTGATCATGAATGCCGTAGAAAGCGTCGCAATTCTTATATTTATATTTTTATCGATAAAATAAAAATAATAAAACAATACAGCGGTAATGAGAGGGACAGAAAAATTTAAAAAAAGTAAGGGGGGTCGATCAGCAAAAATACGAATACCGTGCAGAATAAACACAAAGCCAAACACATAAAACGAGTTAGCAATCACGAAAGAAAGAAAATCGGGAAAAATACCTTGCCCTGATATCAAAATACTCGCCATTGAAATACACGACATACCAATAGCCCAAAAACCTGCACCGTTGTGGCGAGTCTGTGATAGCCATAGAAAAACTAGAGCAATAGCAGAGCCGATAGATGCAAGGGTTGTTACAACAAGAAGTGTACGGATATCCAGTTCAAGCATCATAGCCCCGCTCAATAGAATTACATTTTGGTAAGTTTACTTTGAATTAACTTTATTTTCCCTTAAAAAGTAAACTTGCTCAACATTAAGTTAGGCCCCGTTCTATGCACTATATAAGTGCTTAAGCACTTATATAGTGCATAGAGAACGATTCGAGTGCATAAGAGCGTTATGACCAATGAGTAAACGTTTATTTACTCTTGTGCTCATTACGCCTTAAATACCTTCTGTACATGATTCAACGGAAAATAAAATAAATAATTGTTATATAAAGACAATATCAACATTTTAACTTATTCATCTAATAATATTTAGCTATTTAAGATCTTTTTTAATCTGCTAACAACATTGAAAAACAGGGTGTTTTTTATTTTTTGGCTCAATATATGCTTTATCTGAGATATAAGTCTGATAGTAGTAATTTTTCAATACTATTCTAGCCTTTACACTAGCTAGAATAAAAAGTAGTCAAAATAATAATGTTCACCAATACAGTAAAAAAGCATCTCGCAACGAGCACTCATAATGTATCGATGCACGATACGCCTAAAAATGCATGGCTTGCCAGCTTATGTTTAGAGTTTAGTTTAACGCCAAGTGGTAGCCAACTTACCCATACTAAACGTAATGGTCCGCTCAGTGTACAAAAAGCCTTTTATCCTGAAGGGCGAGATTGTGCCCATATTTACTTATTACATCCTCCTGCCGGTATTGTTTCAGGTGATGAACTGCGAATAAGTATCAAGGTTAACGAGCAAGCTCACGCTCTAGTGACTACGCCTGGTGCCAATCGCTTTTATCGAGCGCGTAAAGACCTGTCTATTGGCGACTCAAAACAGCTTCAGCATGGTAATATTTTTATCGCTAAACAAGCCAAATGTGAGAATTTTCCATTAGAAACCATTGTTTATGAAGGCGCTGATGGTTTTAACACCGTTGATGTCCACTTAACAAATGACAGTGCTTACTTAGGTTGGGATATTACCTGCTTAGGCCTACCAAGCTCTGGTCTGCTATTTAACAATGGCCATTATAGCCAATTAAATAGAGTGTATTGTGACAACACCTTGATCTATCACGACAGAATATCAATTAAGCCTGATAATGAAATATACCAACATAGAGCTGGCTTAAACAACCTTAGTGTTTTTGGGACTTTTATGGCTTATGCGCCAGCAGGACAACTTGATGAGAAGAATAAAAAAGTACTTATTGCGCAATTACGTGACTGCATTATTGCAGCGAATGCCGAGACAAAAATTAGTATTAGCCAAATACGTCAGCTACTCGTGATACGTTATTTAGGTGAGCATGCTCAAGAATGCAAAGCACTATTTATTCTCTTATGGCAAAAAATCAGACCCCTATACCTTAATAAAGAAGCAAGCATTCCTCGGGTTTGGCATACCTAACATCGTTTAAGTTTAAGTTTAAGTTTAAGTTTAAGTTTAAGTTTAAGTAAAACAATAGAGAACATTATGGATTTATTACCAAGAGAAAAAGACAAGCTACTGCTTTTTACTGCGGCATTATTAGCAGAGCGTCGTTTAAAACGAGGCGTAAAATTAAATTATCCAGAAGCAATGGCTTACATTTCTATGGAAATTGTTGAAGGTGCCCGTGACGGTAAAACCGTTGCGCAAATGATGGATTATGGCCGCACACTGTTAACTCGCGATCAAGTCATGGACGGTGTCGCCGAGTTAATTGCTGAAGTACAAGTTGAAGCAACCTTCACTGATGGCACTAAACTTGTCACCGTTCATAATCCCATTATCTAGAAAATATATAGTGTAGATACCATTTAACAAAACAGTGTTAACTGAAAAAGTTAAACAACAGAGAATAAAATATGATCCCTGGTGAAATAAAAACCGACGCTGGCAACCGCGAAATGAATGTGGGTCGTCAACCATTAATAATAACGGTGGCTAATGCTGGTGATAGACCCATTCAAGTTGGCTCACATTATCATTTTTACGAAGTTAATCCTGCCTTACATTTTGATCGTCAATCTGCCTTAGGTTACCGCTTAGATATTACCTCAGGAACCGCTATTCGTTTTGAACCAGGACAAACGCGGCAAGTCATCCTTATTCCTTTTCGTGGTAAACGTCGTGTATTTGGCTTTCGCGCTGAAGTACAAGGGTCGATAGAAGCTCATATAGGAGAGAAGAAGTAACCATGGCTATTATTGATAAAAATGCTTACGCGCATATGTTTGGACCAACCGTTGGCGACCGTGTTCGTTTAGCCGATACCGATTTATGGCTAGAAGTTGAAAAAGATTTTACTAAGTACGGCGAAGAAGTTAAATTTGGTGGCGGTAAAGTTATTCGTGATGGTATGGGACAAAGCCAAGCATCATGTTTTGAAACGGTTGACTTAGTTATCACTAACGCCCTCATTCTTGATCACTGGGGCATTGTTAAAGCCGATGTTGGCATTAAAAATGGACGTATTACCCTTATCGGTAAAGCAGGCAACCCTGATATTCAAGATAATATTGATATTGAAATAGGTCCAGGTACCGAAGTTATCGCGGGCGAAGGACAAATTCTTACTGCTGGTGGCATAGACGCCCATATTCATTTTATTTGTCCGCAACAAATCGACGAAGCATTAATGTCAGGTGTTACTACCATGATTGGCGGAGGAACAGGCCCTGCAACAGGCAGTAAGGCGACCACTTGTACCCCAGGTCCTTGGTATATTCATAAGATGTTGCAAGCAACAAACGACTTTCCGATGAACTTTGGTTTTTTAGGTAAAGGTAATGCAAGTTTACCAATTGCACTAGAAGAGCAAATTGAAGCTGGTGTTTGTGGCTTAAAGTTACATGAAGATTGGGGCACTACACCGGCTGCGATTGATAATTGCTTATCGGTTGCTGAACGTTACGACGTGCAAATAGCTATACATACCGATACCTTAAATGAGTCTGGTTTTGTTGAAGATACTTTAGCTGCCTTTAAAGGTCGTACTATTCACACTTATCATACCGAAGGCGCTGGTGGTGGACATTCCCCTGATATAATTCGTGCTTGTGGTGAACCTAATGTTTTGCCCTCTTCAACGAACCCAACTCGCCCTTATACCATTAATACTATTGATGAACATTTAGACATGCTGATGGTATGCCACCATTTAGACCCCTCTATTCCTGAAGATATTGCCTTTGCTGATTCGCGTATTCGCAAAGAGAGTATTGCTGCAGAAGATATCATGCATGACTTAGGTGCTATCAGTATGATCTCCTCTGACTCACAAGCGATGGGCCGTGTCGGTGAGATGATCACGCGTACTTGGCAAACAGCGCATAAAATGAAACAGCAACGTGGACCTTTAGCGCCAGATACTGAGCGAAATGATAATTTTCGCATCAAACGTTATATTGCAAAATACACCATAAACCCAGCGATAAGCCATGGTATCAGCCATGAAGTTGGTTCGGTAGAAGTGGGGAAACTGGCTGATTTAGTCTTATGGAAACCTGCATTTTTTGGTATCAAACCAGCAATGATTTTAAAGTCAGGCATGATTGTCGCAGCGCCAATGGGTGATGCTAATGCCTCTATTCCAACACCACAACCGGTTTATTACCGTCCAATGTTTGCTGCCTTTGGTAGTGCTGCAGCAAAAACGTCGATGACCTTTATGTCTCAAGCCTCAATTGACGCTAACGTTCCTGAAAAAATAGGGATGACGCGTATGGTCGGGGTGTGTAAAAACACTCGAAATATTGGTAAGGACGATATGATTCATAACAACTGGCAACCAAAAATAGAAGTCGATGCACAAACCTATGAAGTAAGGGCAAATGGTGAACTATTAACCTGCGAGCCCGCTAGCACATTACCACTTGCCCAATTATATTGTCTATTTTAATGAGAAAGAATTAGGAAATTACATGTTACAAGCATACCAACGTTTTAGTCATACCCACAGCGACATAACGGATTCAATAACGTTAGATCAAGATACCCGTAAAAAAGCCCGTATTAAAGGTAAAACCGACGGCGGTGTCGACATTGGTATTTTTATGGAGCGCGGCCATCCCTTATTAGTCGGTGAGGTATTAAAAACTGAGTGTGGTTTATTTATTGAAATTAAAGGTCAAGCAGAGCCCGTATCAACAGCCATCGCTACTGACTGGTTAACATTTTGCAAAGTGTGTTATCACTTAGGTAACCGCCATACCTCACTGCAAATTGGTGAGTTATGGGTGCGTTTTAAGCCTGATAATGTATTAGAAGAGCTTGCTGAAAAGTATGGTTTAATTATTGATCATACCCCAACAATATTTGAACCTGAAAATGGTGCCTACAGTAACAGTAGACACACACATGATCACTAAACCCGCCAATTCGATTCAGCTCAATCGACTTTTGCAACTGTGCAGTGCTAACTTGCCCGTGGGCGGTTTTTCCTTTTCGCAAGGATTAGAGTATGGCGTTGAAATGGGTTGGTTAACCTCACCTCAAACAACGGCTAGTTGGATAAATATTAATTTACAAGAGTCGATAGCTCAAACCGACTTAGCGATTTTAAAGCGATTATTTAACGCACTATCTCTTCATGATGCTCCGGATGAGTCATCCCATAATAAGGACTATGATTTAACCGCTTTTATCTACTGGAATAATCATTTAATTGCTTGTCGAGAAAGTCATGAATTATTACTGGCCGACTTAGCCATGGGCAAAGCGTTAATTAGGCTAATTAAACAACTCGATAAGATTAACATCGACGCGTATCAAGCAATTATAGCATTACCTGAGATCAGCTTTGTCAGTGCCTTTGCACTTTGTGCTTATGTGTTTCAACTTGACTTAATGTCAGCACAAAGTGGTTATTGTTGGACATACATAGATAACCAAGTCGCTGCGGCAACAAAACTAGTGCCACTTGGGCAAACGCAAGCACAAAACCTATTATTTGAGTTAACCATGAATACAGAATTAATTATTGAAAAAGCCAATGCTATTGGCGATGACGATATAGGTAGCAGTTTACCGCACTTAGCTATGGCCAGTGCCTGGCATGAAACGCAATACTCACGCCTTTTTCGCTCGTAATACTAGGCGTAGAAAAGACACACTTATTTTAAAATAACGTTAAGAGAACTACATATGAAAAAACAGGTTTTACGTATTGGCGTTGGCGGCCCCGTTGGCTCAGGAAAAACAGCCTTATTACGCGAGTTATGTTTAGCACTACGTGACAAGTACAATATGGCTGTCGTAACCAACGACATTTATACCCGTGAAGATGCTGAATTTTTAACTAAACATGGTGCGCTCGCTGCGGACAGAATTATGGGTGTTGAAACAGGCGGTTGCCCTCATACCGCCATTCGTGAAGATGCCTCAATGAATTTAGCCGCTATTGATGAGTTACAGGCATTGCACCCTGATTTAGATTTTGTCTTAGTTGAAAGCGGCGGTGATAACTTAAGCGCCACATTTAGCCCTGAATTATCAGATTTAACTCTTTATGTTATTGATGTGTCCGCTGGTGATAAAATTCCGCGTAAAGGCGGTCCTGGTATTACCAAGTCTGACTTGTTAATTATAAATAAAATTGACGTCGCTGATTTAGTCGGTGCTTCGCTTGATGTGATGGCAAGAGATACTAAAAAAATGCGCGGCGATAAAAAGTTTATTTTCTCAAATATGAAAACGCAACAAGGCCTAGCAGAGATTATTGAATTTATTGAAAAAGAAGGTATGCTGAAAATTTAGCCTTTTAGCTAAGTGTTACTGGGCACGAATACAATCACGATACACTCGAACAACACATTTAACTTTCATCTAACTATTCATTAGTACAAATTAAGGATCCAACATGAAATTTTTAACTATTATCATTAGCTTTATCACCCTGTTTTCAGGGCAAGCATTCGCACATACTGACCATGCTCTAGGTGAAGGCTCTCTGCATGCCTTTTATCATACTGTATTTTGGACACTCTTCGCTATCGTGATATATAAAGCCTATGTCTGGTTTAAAAAGAAAAAGTCTCAGAAAAATTAAGTCTGTTTGAAATAAATTATGTCCCCGATTAAGTCTGATCAGGGGCATAATAGATATACGTTCAGCTGATAAATTAGGCGATAGCTAAGGTAATAAACCTAGGTAACCATTTAAGACGATATTTTCGGTTACCCCACCTAGCTGATTTTAAAATCACTGGCGTCATGACGCTCAGGTAACTGCTCATCTAACTCACCCCAAGTACGATTCACCATTACTCCACGCTTTACTGCCGCTCGCTGAGCGATTTGTTCAGTCCAACGCACTAAGTGTTTATACGAGTGTGTTTGTAAAAACTCTGCCGCCTCATAAACTCTATTTTGTACTAAAGCCCCATACCATGGCCAAATAGCCATGTCGGCAATCGTATATTGGTCACCGCACATATACTGGTTATTAGCCAAATGACGGTCGAGTACATCAAGTTGTCGCTTAACTTCCATGGTAAACCGCTCAATCGGATATTCAAACTTTTCTGGTGCATAAGCATAAAAATGACCAAAGCCACCACCTAAGTACGGTCCACTGCCTACTTGCCAAAACAACCACGATAAGCATTGTGATCTTAACAAGGTCTCTTGAGGTAAAAATTGGCCAAACTTCTCGGCTAAATACAACAGTATCGCGCCAGACTCAAAAATAGGTAATTTATTATCACCACTATGATCAACTAAGGCGGGTATTTTAGAATTAGGATTTATCTCGACAAACCCCGAGCCAAATTGCTCCCCTTCCATAATATCAATTAAGTAAGCATCATATTCAGCGTCCTTTATACCTAATGCTAATAGCTCTTCCAATAAAATGGTCACTTTAACGCCATTAGGTGTTGCTAACGAATAAAGCTGTAAAGGATGCTTACCTATAGGCAACTCTGCTTGATGTGTTGCGCCAGCGATAGGACGATTGATACTAGCAAATTTACCACCACTTGCGCAGTTCCATTGCCAAATTGTTGGTGGTACATAAGTCTGGTCAGACATTGTTAACTCCGTCATTATTAAAACTCGAGCATGTTCGAGGTGATAAGTAATTTATAAGCAAGCTGTTTATAGATCACCAAACGAACTACTGATTACTATAACTGTGGACAATACCATGCAAGCGCTGCGTCAGCTTTGTCAATTGCTGGCTTGAGTCTTGATTAACTTGAGCATGATTAGCGGTTGATTGTGAAGAATCACTGATCATTTGTACCTTATCTAGCATATTAGAGACCACAACCGCTTGTTGCTCTGCTGCGCACGATATTAGGGTGTTTAATTGATTGTTTTGACCACTACGTGCACTTATTCGTGCTAATGCCTCTTGTGACAAGTTGGTTTGAGCAACACTGCCTGTTGCTAAAGGCATACTAGCCGCCATTACGTTAACCGCTTTATGCGTACTGTCTTGTAAACGGGCGATCATTTTTTCAATATCAACCACTGATCCCTGAGTGCGACCGGCAAGGCTACGCACTTCATCAGCAACGACAGCAAAACCTCGACCTTGTTCGCCAGCCCTAGCCGCTTCAATCGCTGCATTTAATGCCAACAAATTAGTTTGTTCGGCTACCGACTGAATAACAGTTAGAATATCAGTAATGCCTTTGCTGTCTTGCGCTAACGATTGAATAACCCCAGTCGCTTCATTAATATTGTCTGCTAAAGTTGTTATATGTTCAGCGGTTTGCACAACGGTGCTTTGCCCGTCAGCAGTCATCGCTTCTACTTCGTGAGTCCCTTGTAAAGCATCATTAGTATTTTTGGCAATATCAGTAACTGTGGCAGACATTTGCTCCATCGCGATAACAACTTGTTCGATATCTTCTTTTTGACGATTTATTTCTGTTTGTGTATGTAATGCGGTATTTTTGGTTAACTCTGTTTGCGCTACGAGCTCTTCAACGGCTTCACTTACCCGATTAAGCGCTGTATTGAGTTTGGCTTTGAGTACTTCAACAGTTAACACTAATTGACCTACTTCATCTTGGCGACCAGTATATACCTGCACTGCTAGATCATTATCAATAATAGAGCGAGTGTTATTTGTTGCTATGCGTAAGCTCGTTGTCATGGCATATAGAACTAGCCAAGTTAGCAGTAAGGTTACGCCAGCCGTTGCACCCAGTAGTGGTAAATTGTTATCAGGTAGCACATAAGCTAATAAGCCAAAAGCTGGTAATATTACGCTAGTTAATGCTAAACCCAGCTTAAGGTGGGTACTGCGTGTGAATAACGACAATAGCCTACTGGTCTTTATCGACTTACTGTGGTCTTTTTGCTGTTGTAAATACAGTTTTTCTGCCCGTGAAATACACTCAGCTGTAGGGCGTGTTCTAATCGATTCTATACCAACGAGTTTTCCGTGTTCATAAATTGGCGTAAAGTACACATTAGCCCAATAATGATCGCCATTACGGCAGCGGTTTTTAAGGATCGCCACATAGGCTTTACCTAATTGCAGTGATTCATAAAGATCGCCAGGAAAAGAGGCTGGCATACAGCCAGCACCAAACATTTTTTGATGATTACCAATGACGTCGTCAGCTGTATATTGAGTAAAATGATAAAGTTGTTCATTACAGTAATTAACTTGACCGGTTAAATCCGATGTTGATATTAACGCACTATGTTCACCAATATGTCGTTCATGCCCAGTTAATTTAGTTGCTTCTACCATATAATATCTCCATATAATATCTTGAGGTTCTACTGACCCCTTACGGTTAAACGGTATTATTATCAACCGCATAACTAAACAATCACTAAACTATAACAAAAAGGTTCTGTTGTCGACAGTTGTTATCTACAAGGAAGTTTCATAGAGAGAAATAGATAAATCAATAGTGTTCCACCTTGTTATAAACTAAGCATACGTTTTTTCAATCGGGCTAACTCAATCGCATTTGAGCGCACAGTCAGTTTAATATGGTTATATTCATAGACTTCGTTAGTGACACTCATACTCGATCTAATTTCACCTATGATACCTTTAGCGGTATAAGGCACAATCACCTCCTCTTCAATCATGTCTTGCTGCGCAACGTTAACAATGTAGTCATGCAATTTAGCAATATCAGCCGGGTTACGCGCTGAAGTCATCATGGCATCAGGAAACTCTTCCATTAAGGCTTGTTGTTGTTCAATACTTAATTGATCTGACTTGTTTAACACCAATAATTTTTTACTGTCTTCAACACCAACTTCTTCTAGTACTTCGTGTACGACATCGAGTTGAGTACGAAACGAAGGATCAGAGGCATCAACCACATATAACAATAATGAAGCATCATGCGCCTCTGCTAATGTTGAGTGGAATGAAGCAACTAAATCGTGTGGTAATTTTTTAATAAAACCAACCGTGTCTGACACAAGTATTCGCGGTTGTGTGGTTGGATACAAGGCACGAACGGTGGTATCAAGCGTGGCAAATAGCTTGTTTTCCCCTTCAACATCACTACCGGTAATAGCGCGCATCATCGATGACTTACCCGCATTGGTATAACCAACCAAAGCGACACAAAAAAGCTCTGAACGTTGGGTACGTCGACCTTTCATTTCATCTTGAACACTGAGCAACTCACGTTTTAATTCGGCTAATTGATCCCGTACTTTACGGCGATTTAGCTCTAACGTAGTTTCGCCAGCACCTTTACCCATTTGGCGTTCTTTATCACCCGTGGAGGTTTCACGAAGTCGTGGTGCTACATAATTAAGGCGAGCAATTTCAACTTGTAGTTTAGCTGTTTTGGTGCGGGCATGGCGACTGAATATTTCAATGATAATACCGGTACGGTCAAATACTTCTACGCCTAATTGATTCTCAACATTGCGTAGCTGAGAGGGGCTTAAATCGCAATCAAAAACGACCACATCCGCACAGCCAAACGGCAGATTATCTGATGGGATACTTGCCGCTATATTAGTAGAGAATGCTTCAGCTTGTTCATTGAGGAAGTCTTCACTATCATCTTGCTCTTCAACCTCACCTTTATTACCGGTAAGGTGCGCTATTTCAGCGAGTTTTCCTAGGCCCAATACATTAACTTTTTGGGTTGAACTTTGCTTTTGCGATTGCGTTCCAACAACGCTAAAACCTAAGGTAGTCACTAAACGAGCAAGCTCTGCTAATGATTCTGTTGCCTCATCACCTTTAAATTGCGGTGTACAAATAGAAATAAGTAATGCGTTGGTCAATGATGCTTTTGCTGTTAGTTGCATAAATTTTTGTTAGTACACGTTAGTGCACACCTGATTTTATCTAAAGTAGTTTGATCCTACGCTGTTATAGCTGAGCTTTATAGAGTAATCACAAACTAATACTAATTCTATCAAGTTTATTACTTACATAGCGCTATATTAGTACGCTTAGAACAAGTAACATTACCTAACCATATAGTGATAGCAACCACTTCCTAGCACATGGTTTACGACTTACCAACATATCGTCAATTTTTAGCGAGTATTATACCATTCCGCATAAAGAAGTGACCACTTAGAATAGCATGGACGACAGTAGACCAAATAACATTTATGCCGATATAGTTATTCTACATCAAGTAAATTTTGTGACGTTATCATGGTGTCCATGCATTCCCAAAGGGCCATTTTTAAAGGCTTATATGCATCATTATTAATTTTGACAAGGGAATAAGCCTTCCCTACAATCAATGCCTTGCCTCTAAGCCTTTAAATTCTGGCTAAGAGACCACTTTCTTATACGGATTGGTATTAATGCCTACGTCAACTGTCGCCAAACAAGAACTACAGGGTTACCTCCTGATGTTCGGCTCAATTATTATTTTTTCATTGCTGCCTTATTACCTACAATTTTTGGCACCCGTCGATGGTAATATTCTCTTTTCTTTTCGCGTGTTATCACAATTAGCTTTTGGCGGTATATTTTTAGCGATGGCTGGAAAAATTTATGCGCTAAAAGCGAGCTTTATTCAGCCAAGAGAATTGTTAATACTTTGCTTTACTGCCCCTTTAGTTGGGCTGCAATGGTGGGTGTTTTTTTGGGGTCCGGTAAATGGTGAAACCATTAATATTGCCATGGGCTATTTTTTATTGCCTATTACCATTAGTTTAACCGGGCGATTTTACTTTAAAGAAAAGCTGACGCCTTTATTGTGGCTAGCTGTCGGCGCGGCGTTAATAGGCGTTAGCGTACAGTTATTTAAAAATCACACTTTTTCTTGGGTAACATTACTGGTTTGTTTGGGCTATCCGCCCTACTTTATTTTGCGCCGTAAAAGCAAAATATCGACAACCAGTAACTTTGTCGCAGAAAATATTTTATTGACGCCGCTAGCGTTATTGTTGGTATATATTGGTGTGATTGAACAACGTCCCTTATTACCTGCGCTAAACTGGGGCATAGTATTACTATTAGGCTCAGGCTTACTCGGCACTATTGCGATGCTGTTTTTTGTTTCCGCCGCGTCACGCTTAACGCTAACCGTTTTTGGTATGCTTAATTATGGTGAGCCGATATTAATGATGTTAGTAGCGATATTCTTACTTAATGAATCTATCAGCCACAATCAGTTATGGAGTTATGGCTTCTTTGGGATCGCTGTACTGTTAGTTATTGCGGATAGTCTGCTGCGTATTATGATAAATAGAAACAATACCTTTACTTCAATACCCTAAATAGCTTTAACGGCCCTTATAGATAAAAAGCCTGTAACTCTCATCACAGGCTTTTACTGATAAAATCTACAACTATAGTGGTTATCAACACTGCGATAAATAACGCATTATTAACCACCCACTATCAAAAAGATTATTGCTCGTCTGGTCTTAAATAAGCTATATCATCTTCATCATCAGCATGAAAGTCATAACCGCCTTCAAAATCATCATGTAACTCATTGAGTACGGTGATCGGCAGCTCTAAAATTTCTTGAATATGAATGGCAACATCGACTTGTTGATTAATAATACTTTTAAACTCAGAAAAGCCTAATAAATCTATTTCTTGTAAATAACTTTTAGTTAATATCGACAGTTGTCCGGTAAGCGTTACGATACTGCTTTGTATTTTCTCAAGTATCAGTTCTTTTTTGGTACTGAGAATATAGCTATTAAAGGCTTGATATAACGAGCTAGTAAAAACTTTTTTGTCACTATCAATTAACAATAACGCCAGCGCACTGTTGAGATAACGCTGTAACTCAAACAATAAAACATCTTCATCGTTATCAATCAGTAAACTGCTAGCACAATAGGTGGCGGCAATATTTTTATAGACGTCTAATAATTTTGCACTTTTATAGCCTTCTTTTATTAAGTTAGCATGGCGCGCGCTAATATCAGCGGTGTCATTGACTGATAAGGCATAAGTAGTGATAGCAATACTGTCAAAATAAGAAGGTGAAATAGTTTTTAATTGTGCGTATTTAGCCCAGCCTGCTCTAAAGCAATAGACAATACCTTGTGTTTTTATTATGGTTTTAGCTTTATCAGTATCGTTATCGCAAAGCGCCAACAAGCCTAAATTGGTAATACCCAGAACAATTTCACAACCTTTGTTAATTTGATCGGCATAAATAATAGATAAATTATCAGAAGCTATTCTTAATGACATATCTATTAACTGTTGCTTTATTTTATCGACTAACTCTGGAGAAAAATAGCCTTCACTTTCTCCATCTTTTAAGACCAAAAGTAGAAACGGATGGTTTCTTAACTCTGCAATTCTCATTAAAGAATCCTAATTATGCTACACAATTGATAGACTGTTGATAAACGCGAGACACAGTGTTTACTAACACTACAGTGGTGCAAACATGTCATCAGTATCCATCTCTACTGAAGTTACACGTTGTTTATTTGCATTATCTTTTAACACTTTTTCAATGTTTGCTAAAGTCCCATTAGTGCTTACCACCATGACTTCACGGTAGGCATCTTCATCTAAGCTTTTAATTTTCATTAGCAACTCTTCAATACTGCCAGAGGTTTGCTCTTCATCTTCTTCAATTTCAGAAAAGTCATGCCCTACAAATGGCAGTGACAAATACAATAAACCAAAGTCATCTTCTACAATGGCTTTTAACACTTCTAGTTGCTTTTCTTCGTCATCAGTAGACAGAAAAATTTGTGATAATAAACTGTGTGCTTCGGTTTGTGCACAAAAGACAGTTTCTTCATCCATGTTTTGCCAATAAGACGGCTCAACATTCAATAACTGCTTAATAGACTCTGCATCCATTAACCAAGTGGCAATAGAAGGAATAGTAGCGTCGTGCTCTCTAACAATTTTAGCAACCGTTAAAATATCCATTTCTGTTAATACGGCTAACATTGTTTCGTCACCTTGCTCAGAAGCGATAGCTTCTAAAGACGTACCAGCGCGTCTACCGCTTTGTTGTGCTATCTCAATAATATCGGTAGCCAAAACTAGTGCATTATTTGTCACGGTTATTCCTTAGGGTATTATATTTTTTATTCGATGCGCTAATTCAATAAATTAGGCAACTTGATATTACATAAACATTTATAGTTTATTAGTATTGATTACTCGTAATGATTAATAGTTTTCATCAAAATCATCTGAACCGTAATCATCATTAAAATCGTCATCATCATCGTCTAATGCTTTTAACGGCGTTGCATCATAACGGTTATAGTAATGAATCAGTAAAACAGCCATTTTTAACTCGTACTCTGCACTATTCATTATTTCGGTAATACAAGCTCTCGCGTCGGCGTGTACTCCAACAAAAGGTTTTATATCAGCCCACGTAGGCTCTTGTGTTAAGTCAAGTAACGCTAAATTTTTACTATCAATTCTAATTTTGGTGGTTATCGCCATCGCTAATTGATCAATCATACCGGTAAATAATAAAGGCGTGGTATCAAGTTGCTTGAATAAATCAGATAAATAGTTTGCTAATAAATCAGGATTTTCAGGATCAGTTAACGACGACATGTTTTCTAAATACATAGAAAAATCATCGGTTAAATAATCAGGTATATTTTTGTCAGATTGCAAAGGACTCTCTCTTAATGCATGTTTTTCAAATTTGAGTTGTTAGCGTAATGCGTTTTGCCAAAAAGTATCTGCAACCTCTCTAGGGTTGGTTATTAAAGTATAGTTACTTTTTAAATAGACAGAGCGTTTTTTAGGATCGACAATAGCATCGTAAGCCGTTTTAATTAATTGAAATTTTTCTTCAACGTCACTGTCACTATTTTTATCGGGATGATATTTGTTAGCAAGTTTTCGATAGGCTTTTTTAATATCTGTAGTAGAAGCATCTCTACTTAACCCTAACTGTTCAAAGTAATCCATATATTTACTACAACCTTTTGTAAAAACGTTATTTCAAGCGTTAGTTCAACCGTGAATTGAGCATTAATTAACGCGTTACTTTAGCAACACCCGTTAACTTAATGAGTTCACTTACCTATTTACCCTTAACGATATCCTTAACAAGGTTATCGTTTTATCCATAATGATGAAATAGCAGCATAATAAAACGCGATAAAATTGCTAGGATCTATTGATTTTTCGCAGAATGAATTGGTTTTCAAAAAAGCCGAAAAGCAACCGTGTTAAGTTACGTGATAACGCATTCGTTTAGGGGGTAAACGTTAAGCGTATTTTAATCTAATAGCGACAGCGTTACTAACTTTATTTAGCCGTATTTTATTTTGTGTGAGCTTTTATGCGTTCAGTGGTTGTTAAATTTAATTAACACATTAAAAACTTATATTGCTTTACTTACGTATACCTCTGTATAACTCATTTACTGGTATTTTATATGTTGTCATTTTTTAAGAAAAACCCAACTAAAAAGCTCAATAAGCTTTACGAAGCAAAACTTGAGCAAGCGATGCAAGCACAGCGCAAAGGAGATATTAAATCTTATGCCATGATTACCGCTGAGGCAGAAAAAATTAAAGATAAAATTACCGCACTAGAAAAATAAAAACACGACTTATAGTATTACCCACATAGCGTGGAGATAGTGCAAATTATTTTTCCGGCACTGCCGTCGCTTTTCTCATGGCGGCTTTTATTTTTTTTATATCGCATCCATCAAGCAACAAAAGAACATCCGCAATAGCACTGCGTAACTCAGCGCTTTCTTTAAGCGCTTTTTTATGTCGCATATGTGATATGGACTCACGATTCATTACCGTATTAAGTAACTCTTTTAATTGCGCTTCATCGTTTACATCTAATGGTGCTAGTGGTTTAGTTGCCGCCTTGTTATAAGCATTATAATTAAGTGTTAGCAGCGCTTGAGATTCTTTTAATCTTTCCATTTTATTATTCTTATTCAAGTGATTAGTCATTTTAGATTACATCAATAAAACACTTTGTCTATAAAATATTCACTATAAGAGTAAAATTAGTACTATTATGCCAGCCATAATTACTAGTACTATTATGCCAGCCATAATTACTATTATGCCAGCCATAATAATACGTTATAACATTTTGATTAAAGATTATTGATATACATAACGCTAACTTATAACGTCAATGAATTTTCTATTAACTTTTATGCTTATAGTCGTTAATTCTGGGTGATTATTGTCATTGGGATACAACTACGCCTGCCCCACCTTTAAGGGAAATATCGTTCAACTATTAATAATAGTAAAAGGATTATGCGCTATTTAAGCAAGCTTGGGCATTAGCTATACCATGGGTTCTTTGCAGGCCAACATGTTCAGTAAACTCGCATAAGTGCTCAACAGTCCCTACTGCACCAGTAAAAATCCCTTCAAAATCGGTAATAAGCCTTAACCAACTCTCGTCACTAATATGTAACCTTGCCAAGATGTTTACCATGGTAGAGTCAATAACACCTAGTTTATTATCACGTAACACTCGACCACTCTCATCAATAAGGGTTAAGTAGTCTTCTAAACTAAAAGGGATACCTTCTACTTTGTGTTGATGCTCATTACCTCGAAAAGGTAATAAGGCAGTAGGCTGCTTACCTTTAAGCGCGGCTTTAACCCGTAATTGAATACTAGTATAAATAGACTGCTCTGGCGTCGAGGCGATGCCTGCTCGTATCGGATTTAAATCTACGTAAGCCATACAGGCCAGGAGAGCACCTTCATCAAGTAAGGCTTGAGATTTAAAACGTCCCTCCCAGAAATGTCCCGTACAATTATCTTCTTTATTAGCTTGTCGCGCTATTGGTTCATTCAATGACCTCATAAACCAACTGATATCCATTAAGCGCTGTTTATAAATAGCGGCAGTACTGTCCACCATAGCCATTTCAGCAGCCTCAATCGTATTTTTATTTTCAGATCGCTGGTAACCTTGAGTCAATAAAGTCCCCTTGAATAATGAATGCCAACGGGTAAATACTTCGGTTGTAGACCATTTTTTTACTCGCTCACTATCAACATGTAAAACTATATGTATGTGATTATGCATAATAGCATGGGCACAAATATCAATAGCAAACACTTGAGATAATTGAAAAAGGCGTTGTTCAATCCAAGCACGTCTGTGTTCAAAACTAACGCCAGTTTCTTTATCTACGCCACACAAAAATGCCTTGCGCACGGTACGGCTACAAATGTGGTAATTGGGTGTGTCCGATAAACTAATTTGTTGTG
Source organism: Colwellia ponticola (assembly GCF_005885605.1). Taxonomy (GTDB): domain Bacteria; phylum Pseudomonadota; class Gammaproteobacteria; order Enterobacterales; family Alteromonadaceae; genus Colwellia; species Colwellia ponticola. The sequence continues at coordinate 110,679 of NZ_SZVP01000011.1, forward strand.
AACGCGGCTTAGGCATAATAATCACCCTATTTAATAAAATTAAAGAATGAATTAAGTCTAGCTTGGTGGTTGTTATTTGCACAATATATTATGGCTGGCACAATAACCTGTTATGGCTGGCACAATAACCTGCACAATAACCTCTTGATTCATTAAATGGCTTATCGATTAATTTTATTTATCGATAAGATTATCAATTAACTCCTCTCAAGCAGCTGTTTTACCTAGGCTTAAAATATTTTTATTTTATTTGAAATTAACTATTGCACAACCGTAAAACACTCTTTATTATCTCGCCGCTTCTTGATGATAGCCAATCCGAGTACATTACAAATTTAGTTTGTAGCAAGGCAAATGAGTAACTATCCAAGAGTGAATTTGACTGTGCATAAGCACTATTAATATCACTTAACCGACTTGTAGATAAACAGTTATCCAAGCGGTTGCTTAGGACGTAATACATACGGCCTTTCACTCGGAGAATACCATGGCGTTATCAACACAATTACAAGAGTTAACAATCAAAGTACCTGCAGCAACGGTTGCGGCTAACCAAAGCGAATGTTTTGCTTATACCCAACCGACCAATCAAGAAGTTGAGCAACTAGCTACCCAGTTTGGCGCTCCTTTAATGATACTTGACTGTGAAGCTATTCGTCGCCAATACCACGCACTTAAAAATGCACTACCTGGTGTTACACTGCATTTTGCCTTAAAACCTTTACCATTAGCAGCCGTTGTACGCACATTATTGGCAGAAGGCGCGAGTTTTGATTTAGCAACCAGCGGCGAAGTGGATTTAGTTGCCAGTGAAGGTGTACCGAGCGAGCGTACCATTCACACGCACCCAATTAAGCGCGATAGCGACATTCGTGATGCACTAGCTTATGGCTGCACTGTCTTTGTGGTAGATAATATTAATGAACTAGAAAAGTTTATTGCTTACAAAGACCAAGCAGAAATTTTAGTCCGTTTAAGCTTTCGCAACAAAGAAGCATTTGCCGATTTATCTAAAAAGTTTGGTTGCAGCCCAGAAATGGCCATCGAAATTATTACCTACGCACAACAATTAGGTATTCGTATTAAAGGTTTATCGTTTCATGTTGGCTCACAAACGGCTAGCGCAACTAAATACGTAGATGCTATAAACGCTTGTGCAAAAGTGATTAAACAAGTGAGTGAACTGGGTTTACCTGCATTAAGCACGTTAGACATTGGTGGTGGATTCCCAGTGCCTTACAGCGCCGATGTACTACCAATTGATGTCTTTTGTCAGCCAATTAACGTAGCACTTGCACAATTACCCGAAACCATGCAAATACTTGCAGAGCCTGGACGTTTCATTGTGGCAAGCTGTGTAACCAGTGTCGCGTCTGTTATGGGACAAGCCATGCGTGAAGGTAAAACGTGGTACTACTTAGATGATGGCATTTACGGCTCATTTAGCGGCTTAATGTTTGACGAAGCAGCATACCCAATTGATAGTGTGAAACAAGACGGCATGCGTTTTGATTCTGTACTAGCAGGACCAACATGTGACAGTATTGATGTAGTAAGCGAATCCATTATGTTGCCTAAATTAAACAATGGTGATTTAATTGTAAGCCGTATGATGGGTGCTTATACCCTAGCAACAGCTACTGATTTTAACTTCTTCAAACGCGCAGAAGTAGTCGTATTAAATGAGCAAGTACACAGCCAAGTATTAACAGGCTAGTTGCTTCACATATTACGAAAAAATGAAAAAGAACGACTCGCTTGGCAACTCATCGTGAGTCGTTTTGTCTAAATTGTTTGCGATAGGCCGTGGGCGATATTGAAAAGGCGGTAGAAAAGTGTTGTCTAAAACTAACGCTTGAACTAAAACCTGCTGCACTAGCGACCAACTCCATATTATGATCATTTGTTTCTAATAGCCTTTGCGCTAATGCTAACCTTCGAGTGAGTAACCAGTGAGTAACCAGTGAGTAAACGTGATACCGGTTGCTTTTCGAAAAAGTCGTGAGAAATTTCGACGGCTCATGTTGGCGCGATCTGCCATTTGATCTAGGTTTATTGGCGTACTTAAGTGGCCAATGGCCCACGTAATTGCCGGTTCTAAGCGATCGCTATCAACTTTTCTAGGCAAAGGCTGTTCTATGTATTGCACTTGTCCACCACTACGGTGCGGAGCTACGACCATACGACGGGCAACTTGGTTTGCCACATCAGCACCATGATCTCGTCTTAACAAATGTAAACAGCAATCAATGGCTGCCGCGGCTCCCGCCGAGGTTAATACATCGCCATCATCAATATAAAGTACATCGTTATCGAAAATGACTTCTGGGTATTTTCGAGCGAAATCGTCACCCCAGACCCAATGGGTTGAAGCCGTTCTGCCATCGAGTAATCCAGCCTCAGCAAGTACAAAAGAGCCAAGACATAAGCCGACCATGCGCGCGCCACGTTTATGTGCACGGCGTAGCGACTCAAGTAACTCCGTTGATGGGCGAACATCGGGATCAAGCCATGCTGGCACAATAACGGTATCTGCGGTATCAAGTACTGTTAAGTCTTGACCAATATCAATGGGAAAACCCGAAAGCGTAGGTATTAATCCAGGCGTTTGCGTGCACACAACAACCTTGTACGGACGAACGCCCATTTTATCTAAATTTTCACCGAAAATACTGCACGGTATTGATAGGTGAAACAGGCTAATACCATCATAGGCGACAATGGCTATTGTATGATCGGCGGCTAAATTCATCTTGTCCCAATATCATCATATATAGTCCTAAAGGACACTTTTGTGTGACGATAATAGAGCATAAAGTAACAACCTACAAGTACAGCAAAATGCTTACAACAAACTTGAATTATGGTTACCTTGACGTTAATTTCTAGGGATGTAAAAGGCAAGTTGCTGTTAACAAAGATAACTCACGATAAACGGAGAAAAATATGTCTACAGCTAAAGTAATAACTCACCGTACAACCAAAACACTGCGCGATCTTAATGGTTTTGATCAAACGCCGGCTTCTTTGTCTACAGCAACACTGATCTTAGTTGATTACCAAAACACTTATACTCGCGGTGTCATGGAACTTGATGGTTGGCAGCCAGCATTGGATTGTGCAAGCGCATTGTTAGCCAAGGCACGTGCAGCAAACACCAAGATCATTCATGTCATTCATGATGGTGGTGCTGGGAGTCCATACGATATTAATGACGATATTGGTCAAATTCACCCTAGTGTTGCCCCCATTGACGGTGAACCTGTTGTCGTAAAAACAGCACCTGACGCGTTTGTCGATACTGATCTTGATAAACAGCTTGATGCCGCAGGTAATAACCAGGTCATTATTATTGGTTTTATGACTCATATGTGCGTAACGTTTACTGCACAAGGCGCATTTTTACGAGGCAATAGCCCAACAGTCGTTGCTGATGCTTGTGCAACACGACCACTTCAAACATCAGTCAGTGATGTCAGTGCTATCGCATTACACCAAAGTGCTTTGGCAACGATCAGTGATCTTTATGCGGTCGTTGTACCGTCAGCTGAATCACTCACCTAATTAAGCCCCCATAGGGAGAAGCAACGTATCAGAACGTAACATGAGAACGTAACATGCCACCCATAATAAAGTGGGTGGCATGTTACCTGTTCTTATCATGGGTGGCCTGATAGATTTTTCTAAAATGACTTTTAAGATAGCTACTGACTATTAATTAAGGTTAGGTACTCACCTGCTTCTTTAATTCCCTCGGCATAGGCCTTTTGCAGCCATATTTTAGCTTCTTTAACATTGGCTTTAGTCCCTTTGCCTTTATAGAGTGCTACGCCATAATGGTATCTAGCCAAACTAGAATATCCAGCCTTATCATTCAGTAAAGCGCCTCTTTTCATTAACTGAGTAGAATATGAATAATCTTGTGGTACCCCGGCGCCTGACTCATAAATGTATGCGAGCCAAATCATTGAATAAACATCGTTCCAACGTTCGATACAATCTTCAAATATTTGAATGGCGGCTTGGTGATCACCGGTTTTACTCGCAACATAACCATACAAACACTTAATACGTTTAGTAGAGTCTATATAGTCGGTATAACTGAATTCATTGGCGCTTAGTGCCATAGGTAACAACAAAATAGAACATAGGCATAAGCTAATAATGTTTTTCATCCCTTATCCTCCTTATTTTATTTATATATTTAGTAATGACGTTCATTGATCAGGAATATGAGAGAACGTAACATGCCACCCATAATAAAGTGTATATATTTCATTATGGGTGGCCTGATAGATTCTTGCCTGATAGATTTCCTTTAACTGTTTGCCACTTAACTAACAACATTTGCATACTTTTACCTACTAATACAATGAAAATTGCACCTAATAAAACTGGCGTAATTAGAAAACCCCAACTTTGTCCTGATAGCATGATTAATAACGGATTTGCACCTGCAGGGGGATGTGTCGTTTTCGTCATTAACATTGCACTCACCGCAATTCCCGTTGCTAGCGCCAATGTAACCGGTGACACACCAATATACTGCGTAAAAAACACCCCAACAAAAGCAGTAATTAAGTGCCCAAAAATAACATTTTTAGGCTGCGCGAGAGGGCTGCTTGGTACCCCAAAAACAAGCACCGCTGTAGCACCAAAAGGAGCCATTAACAAGGCAACTTCATTCAGTGTTGAATCTAGAAAAGAGAGCAACCCTATGGCTAAAAAAGCCCCCACACCCGCAAAAATCGACATGACCATACTATTCATAAATACACTCCAATAAAGTAGACCAATCTGTCTACACAACCAGAGTAGACAATTCGGTCTACACATGTCAATATCTATTTAAAGGAGAAATAAAATGAACCCAAAGCGTCAATTACTGATAAATACAGCATTAGACCTTTTTTATAAAAATGGAATAAATTCAATTGGAATCAATGAAGTAATCAGTGTTTCTGGTGTAGCGAAACGCACTCTCTATTCTCATTTTGAAAGTAAAGAAGCCTTAATCATTGCATCTTTACAAAAACGACACGAAATATTTACTGCGTGGTTAGAGCAAAAGCTGTCAGGTTCTAACTCAAATCAAGATGTCATTCACCGTTTATTTTTATCGCTAGCAAGTTGGTTTGAGCACAAAGAGAATATGTTAGGTGATTTTAGAGGCTGCTTTTTCATTAATACTTCAGCAGAATTTAGCGACATTAACAGCGAAATATTTCAATTCTGTCACTTCCACAAAAAGCAAGTACGGGAAATTATTAGCCGCCATCTCATTAGTACAGATAACACATTACTTGATGCTATCTGTATTATGAAGGAGGGAGCAATAGTTACCGCACATCTCGGTGGAAATGGAAAATTGGTAACATCAAAATGTATTCAAATACTGGAATCGTTTGAGTGCTAACGCCGCACTAGCATCAACTAGGACACTCACTTATAAAGCATAATAAAATAAAGCGGTGAAATACCATTTTTAGACGTGCGAATAAGTCAAACGTGATATTGATGAGTGGTTATTATGTTGAAGTCGTTACGCCAGAAGCTTATTGCAGCAATTAATATTAGTTCGTCGCTTCAACCCTTTGTGCTCGCAGTAATCGGTTAATACATCACTATGACCTACCGCGCCATGAAACAAGCGCCTAAAGTCTTTTGTTAACGTGAGCCAATTATCAGGACTTATGTTCAAGCGGTTAAGTAAAGCAGGTTGAGCAGCGTCAATATGTCCCGCTTTATCTTCTCTAAAACAGCGCCCTGTCATCTCAAGTAATTCAAGGTAGTCTTTTAGCTCAAATGGTAAACCTTTTGGCATAGTTTTGCGTGGATCACCCACAAAAGGCAGTAGCGCTTTAGGTTGTTTAGCTTTTTTGGCTGATATAACGCGTTGTTTTACGCTGGTGTACTCTGAACTCTCAGGGGTTTTCGCTATGTTGGCTCTGACTGGGTTTAAATCAACATACGCCATACAAGCAGCAAGAGCAGCTTCGTCTAATAAGGCTTGGGATTTAAAACGCCCTTCCCAGAAATGCCCTGTACAGTTGTCTTCTTGGTTGGCTTGTGTCGCAATACGTTGGTTGAGCAGGCGCATAAACCAGCTGATATCCATCAAGCGATGGCGATAAACGTCAACCGTTTCAAGCAAAGCAGCCATAAGGTACTCAGGAATATCTTCTCCACGACAATATTGTTGTGTTAATAACGTACCTTTAAATAACTGATGCCAACGCTCAAGTACTGCTTTTGTCGACCATCTTTTAGCGCTGTTTTCATCGATAAACAAGACCATATGCGTGTGATTACTCATGATAGCGTAAGCGCAAACATCTATGGCAAATACTTGCGTTAGACTCAGCAATTTATCCTCTACCCACCCTCGTCTGTGGTCAAAGTTTTCCCCGGTGTTTTTATCTTCACCGCACAAAAAAGCACGGCGAACACAACGAGAAATACAATGATAATAAGGCGTATCAACTAAGCTAATGAGTTGTTTTCGGGCGGTTGTCATGAAATAGCGCTCACATACAGGTCATTTATTAACCTTAGTTGAGAAATATTTCTTGTTCAAATTTTAGAACCAATTTGAGCGACTGTCCTTCTAATTTT
>NZ_SZVP01000107.1 GCF_005885605.1 Colwellia ponticola
GTATTCATCCGTGGTGAGCAGATAACTGACAATAATGAGCAGTTAAATGGTTTGAATGAGCAGATAACTGACAATAATGAGCAGTTAAATGGTTTGAATGAGCAGATAACTGACAATAATGAGCAGTTAAATGGTTTGAATGAGCAGATAACCGAGAGACAGCGAGTCATTCTTCATTTTGTAGAGAAGAGCCCCAGCGCGACATACGATGATATGGCGCGTGCTGCGGGAGTCTCATCAGCGACTGTGCGAAGGGATGCTGAAATACTCATTGGGTGTGGATTGCTTAAGCGCGTCGGCTCGCGAAAGGCAGGACACTGGGAAGTTCGGGGAGAGAAGAATCATGATATTCGATAGCGAATCGGTGTTTGAGGAAAACGTCATCACCGTGCTTAAGCAGCATGGATGGAAGGACGGTGTCCTGCGCTATCCAACTGAGCGGGATTTGCTCGACAATT
>NZ_SZVP01000108.1 GCF_005885605.1 Colwellia ponticola
GGCAAAGTCGAGCCCCGAATCGTCCGCCAGGAAGTCGCCCAACGCAGTGCCCAGGGTGTTGGAGAACAGGATCGCCATCCAGTAGAACAGCTCGCCTCGGAAAGTCTGCACCTTGTTCACGTTCAGCGAGTCACCACTGAGATGCCACATCGCAAAGATGATCATCAGGATCACGATCAGGATCATCGACCCGGTGGCATAGCCCAGGCCCAGAGTGCGGTCCATGAAATCCGACATGGTGGTGCCGGCGGTGCTGGTGGACAGGATCACGATCCAGTACAGCACCGGGTTGTAGGTTTTCGACCAGAGTTGTGTCACCAGAGTGACCAGGAACACGCTGATGAGGATCATCGAGCTGATGGCGTAACCGACGTTCAGGGTCATCGACAACAAGTCCCCGGCGGTTTCGCCCAGGGTGGTTGCGCAGATTTTCATGACCCAGAACGCCAGGGTGATC
>NZ_SZVP01000109.1 GCF_005885605.1 Colwellia ponticola
ATAGTTACAATTGGCCATCAGGAGCTACGATTGTTTTAGCATGTACCGCATTTTTTATTCTTGCTTTTTTATTCTCACCAACAAAAGGAATTTTATTTCAGAAAGGAAGCAGATAGATGAAAACAAAGAAATCACTTTTTTTGATCCTGGCAATTAGTTTATTAACGTTAGTTGGTTGCGGAAAGCAAACTTCAGATCAAGCAGACGAAGTAAGTAAAGAAAAGCTGTCAGTCGTAGCAACCAATTCGATTTTGGCGGATATGGCAAAAGAGGTTGGAACAGATAAAATAGATATCCACAGTATCGTACCAGTCGGAACAGATCCGCATGAATATGAAGTACTACCAGAAGACATCAAAAAGGCAAGCGACGCAGATGTCATTTTATACAACGGATTGAATCTTGAAACAGGTAACAGCTGGTTCGATAACTTGATGGAAACAGCTAAGAAAGAA
>NZ_SZVP01000110.1 GCF_005885605.1 Colwellia ponticola
ATTGGTCGAACAGGTCAGCCAGTCGTTCCGCCAGTTGGTAGCGTTTGCGCAGGTCGGAGTCGTGGGTCAAGAAGCGTTGCAACGGCTCGAAGTGCTGTTGATCGATGAGTTCCGGGAGCAGGCGCATCAGGCGCCAAGTGAGCGGGGCTTTATCGAGCAGGGATTTTGGAGGGATTTCGTCACGTCCCAGGACCATGCGATAGAGCTGCCACATGAAGCTGCCGGGGAGCTGTACATCGATGGCGGCGGCAATTCCGCAGCCTCCCATATCGTCGTCTTCCGGGTCTTCAGCCAAGGCCAGTTTGAGCCACTGGGCAATGCCGTTGCTTTGTACCAGGGCGATTTCGTTTTCCAGGGGCGCCAGGGGATAACGGCGCATCCAACTCACCACCAGGCTGCGCAGTTCGTCCAAGCGGTTGCCGTGAACCACCATGAATCCAGCACTGAGGGACGT
>NZ_SZVP01000111.1 GCF_005885605.1 Colwellia ponticola
AGGGAGCATGTCGAATCGTCGCACCCACATGGGGTTAGCGCCTGTCCATAAACCCCGACAACGCCGCAATCGCTTCCGGCGACTTCAAGCGCTGCACAAACAACGCCCCCTCTTCCTCGATCACTTGCCGCAACTGCTCACGGTCCACGCTCTTCATCAACTGCTTGCAGACCTGCACCGCTCCCGGCGCCAGGGTTTCAAAGCGCTCGGCCATTTCCCGCGCCTTGGCCAATGCCGCTTCGCCACTGCCCAACGCTTCGGTGGCAATCCCCCACGCGGCCGCTTGTTCGCCGCTGAAGCCCTCACCCAGCAACAGCAGTTCAGCCGCCTTAGCGTGCCCCAGTAAACGCGGGAGGATCAGGCTCGACCCAAACTCCGGACACAGCCCCAAATTGACGAACGGCATGCGCAACCGGGCATCGAGGCTGATGTACACCAGGTCGCAATGCAGCAG
>NZ_SZVP01000112.1 GCF_005885605.1 Colwellia ponticola
TGCATTACGACCGGCCACGCGAGACTTTCCGATAACGGCCAGTTCGTAGAATTGATTGAGTCTTTGCGGATCGAGGGCGCGCGAGGGCGCATCACGCGAATTGCCCAGGCCGGCGACAAGAGTGCCGCTGACGCACTGAGTGCGGCCATCTACGCGAACGACTTCCTGGGCAGAACCATCAAGCTGCAAGATCCGCTCACGGACCTGGCCATTCTGGGCGCGATGCCAGATGTCGTGGGTAGAAAAACTGCCATTACGTTCGTAGACATACGTACCTTGGAAACTTTGCTGCTGCTCTGCACGCCCAAGTCGAGTCAGCCAGTCTTGGGCTTCGTCGGCATGGGCGGGGAGTGCAAACCAACCACTGAGCAATAACGTAAGGAGCGGTATGGCGCGCATAGGGCTCCTTAACGGATCAGCGGTTTTCCAGGCTTGCAGCGCGAGCGTATGGCAG
>NZ_SZVP01000113.1 GCF_005885605.1 Colwellia ponticola
TCCAATTACTGATTATTGTCCATTTCTTCTTGTTTCTCCGAAACTGTCCTGTAGGCATTCTCAACCATTACAATACCATCATCAACAACAACACCAATTGCCAGAGCAATACCCGTTAATGACATAATATTAGATGAAATGCCAAATGCTTCAAGTAAAATAAAGCCAATAGACACAGAAATAGGTAATTGAATGAGTATAATTAAAGCACTTCGCCAATGAAAAAGGAAAAGAAGAACCACAAGAGAAACAGTAATCATAATTTCGATTAAAGTTCCTTTAACTGATGCGATTGCTTTTTCTATTAAATCACTTCGGTCATAAGAGGTTTTAAAAGTAACCCCTTCAGGCAATCCTTTTTCAACTTCTTTCATTTTTTCCTTGACTGCCGTTATTACCTTATCAGCATTTTCGCCATAACGCATTACCACAATTCCGCCAACAACTTCACCA
>NZ_SZVP01000114.1 GCF_005885605.1 Colwellia ponticola
TTTGCCGAAACATTCGCAGAAATGTCATATTTCAAACCAAATGAAGTTTCATCGCGGTATCCTAAAGAAACTTCCCATCCCTCATTTTCCATCGACGCACCATTCACCCAACGGTTTCCTCCTTCGCCAATCACTCCTAAATAGGGTGGTAAAACCAAGATATCTTCAGTTTTTTTGATGTAATAATCAACAGATCCGCTTAATTTTTGTTTGTATAATCCAAAATCTAAACCAACATTAGTTTGTGTAGTTGTTTCCCATTTTAAATCATCGTTTCCTGATTGTGTAGCTATAAAACCTGATGGCAGTAAACCATTTCCGTTTCCAGCAATATCGTAAGCTGTTCCGAAAGAAGTGTTCCATGTAGGATTTCCGCCAGCATAACTAGCTAAATAAAGTGAGTAAACCGCGGTATTACTAATTTCTTGGTTTCCTGTTTGTCCCCAACCAGCT
>NZ_SZVP01000115.1 GCF_005885605.1 Colwellia ponticola
TCCGAGTACGGCAGCGCGCTGTTCGTGCAGGTGCTGGCCAACGGCAAGTTCAAGGCCCTGGGCATCATGAAAAACCAGGACTGGCCTGCCGCGCTTAAACAAATCTAAGTCATTCCCTTCCCGCCGCCAGGCTTATGTTCAGCAAAAAGACAGCCCTGTTCTGGCATGTTTAGTTGCGTCCTTAATTAATGTCGTTATGACTATTTCCTGTTATTTAGTGAACGCCGTGACGACTTTCGCCATTACTTCATTAGTTGAAAAAAACACCATCGGACGTCAAGGAGCGACGTTTTCATGACTCGCCTGAAACCCCTGCCGGTACTCTTGCTGGCCTTCGTCGCGTTTTATCTGTTGCCACTGGGCCTGCACGGTTTGTGGATACCGGATGAAACCCGCTACGCCCAGATCAGCCAGGAGATGCTCCTGAGCGGCAACTGGGTGGCACCGCACTTC
>NZ_SZVP01000116.1 GCF_005885605.1 Colwellia ponticola
ACCACCAGGCATCGTAATCGGCCCAGCCCACGGTGCTCAATTGCCGGCGTGCCTGCTCGACCAAGACCCCGCAACCCAATGCCCCGGCCATCCCGCCGCCGCCTTCGGGCACGGGGTAAAGATCGGGATATTGCGCGCGCCACGGCAACCAGAAATCCTCCGCGTGGCGCGCGCGGTAGCCGGCATAGCCCAGCCAATGCAACTGCATGCCAAAGCCTTTCAGATCGAGGACTGTGGGGGTGTCTTGAGGGTGACCACGCAACAGGCCGACGGTGGGAAAACCAAAGCGCTTGCCCGCCGCTGCCAGCGCGTGCAGATGGTTGGAGTAAGCACCGCCGAGGCTGACGATGCCGCTGGCACCGGCCTGCTGCGCCTGGGCCAGATGTTGGGTGAGCTTGAACCACTTATTGCCGCTGATCAGTGGGTCGATACGGTCCAGGCGCAGCACGGCCA
>NZ_SZVP01000012.1 GCF_005885605.1 Colwellia ponticola
TGAAGACTGACAAAGACATGAAAATGTAAAATCACGTACTGCGTGTTACTTGACTAAAGAAAACCAAACGATATTTATCGCTCAATGAGCAAAGCTTTCCAAGATTGTCCCCTTTTTGTTTAGCGACAATAGCGCTGTGGCCCCACCTGAACCCATTCCGAACTCAGAAGTGAAACGCAGTTGCGCCGATGGTAGTGTGGGAGTTCCCATGTGAGAGTAGGACATTGCTAGACTTCTAATTTGTGCAAAAGCACTAGAGAAGCCCGATTCGAAAGAGTCGGGCTTTTTGCTTTCTGTCATTTGAAAAAATTTGAAAAACAGGTAGATTGAACCCATGCGCCAAGGGTAGTGTGACTAATACCAGACATGCCCATGTGAGCGTAGGACATTCTCCACGGCTCATTTGTGCGAAAGCACTAGAAAAACCCGTCGTTAACGCTACGGGTTTTTTGCTTTCTGTCATTTGAAAAAATTTGAAAAACAGGTAGATTGAATCCATGCGCCAAGGGTAGTGTGACTAATACCAAGTCTATTAAGTTATTTCCCACTCAGCGAGAATTAAAAGGCTTAGAGGCAAGGCATTGATTGAAGAGAATGGTTATTCCCTTGTCAAAATCAATAACGCCGCATGTAAGCCTTTTAAACTCGCCCTTGGGAGCTTATTAGCAAACTGATAACAGCACAAAATTAATGAAATATAGAATAACTATAGTTAACAAATTTTGCTTGTTCTAAGCTCGCTAATACAGCTCTGAGTTGTGAATAAATTTAATAGAATTGGTATAATACCAGACATGCCCATGTGAGAGCGTAGCCGGACATTCTCCACGGCTCATTTGTGCGAAAACTCTAAAGAACCCCGTCGTTAACGCTACGGGTTTTTTGCTTCCTGGGATTTGAAAAACAGGTAGATTGAACCCATGCGCCAAGGGTAGTGTGACTAATACCAGACATGCCCATGTGAGAGCGTAGCCGGACATTCTCCACGGCTCATTTGTGCGAAAGCACTAAAGAAACCCGTCGTTAACGCTACGGGTTTTTTGCTTCCTGCGATTTGAAAAACAGGTAGATTGAACCCATGCGCCAAGGGTAGTATGACTGATACCAGACATGCCCATGTGAGATAGGATATTGCTAGACTTCCATTTAGAAAAGCCCGATTCGAAAGAGTCGGGCTTTTGCTTTTTTGGCTTTTAATAATCAGCGGCTTAATTGATAAAGTGGTATTGAGGTTATATCAATGCTGCTATGTCAATGTCACTTTACTAAAGGCGTCAATAAGGACTTGTCCATCGGCGCCTTCTTTACCGGCACATTCACTTAAGTGCTGTCTGAACTTTCTAGCGCCTGATAAGCCATTACAAAGCCCCAACATATGACGTAAGACATGCCAAGCTCTACCACCGTCTTTAATGGTTGCATTGATGTAAGGTACCATTAACTCAATAACTTCTGTTCGAGTTAGTTTAGTCGTATTGGTACGGTATATATCTGTATCGGCATCAGTTAGCATATAAGGGCTGTTATATATCTCTCTACCAATCATTACCCCATCAATATGTTGTAGATGCTCATTTGCTTCAGTGAATGACTTAATTCCGCCATTAATAGATATTTCTAATTTAGGGAAAGCCTTCTTGATTTGGTAAACACGGTTATAGTCTAAAGGTGGAACATCACGATTCTGTTTAGGACTTAACCCTGTTAACCAAGCTTTTCTCGCATGAATGATGACGTGTTTACAGCCAGCGTCTGAGACTTGCTCGATAAAGGTATGCAAGAACTCGTAAGAGTCGAGATCATCAATACCAATGCGTGATTTCACGGTAACTGGAATATTTGTCGCTGCTTGCATCTCATGCACACACTCTGCAACAAGTGCTGGCTCAGCCATTAAACACGCGCCAAACCGGCCATTTTGCACTCTGTCAGATGGGCAACCGACGTTTATATTCACTTCATCGTAACCGTATTGCTCTGCCATTTTTGCACATTCGGTCATTGCCTTTACATCACTACCGCCAAGTTGTAATACTAAGGGATGCTCTGCATCGTTATAAGAAAGATAATCACCTTTACCATGCAAAATAGCGCCGGTAGTGACCATTTCAGTATACAAGACGGTATGTTGTGACATTAACCGGTAAAAATAGCGACAATGCTTGTCAGTCCAATCGAGCATTGGAGCAATAGAGAGCTTATGTGAGATCATAATAGGATATCTTTTAGGGAATTAAACCGAATAGGTTGAGAGTTAAACCTCGTTAGTAGCAATTATAATTTAATTCACCTAAGTAAACAAAGTCATTACGCACTGCTAGTCGCGTAAATTAATGATAATAAATTATTGTTAAGCATGACTTAACAATATACACAATTGAACTTTACTTTGATAGAATATGAAAATTTTAATGAGAGAACATTTATGCCAAATTACGTTGTAGGTCACAAGATACCTGATTCAGACTCTATCTGTTCGGCGATCGCTTTATCATATTTAAAAACTACTTTGGGTGAGGATACTGTTCCTGCACGTTTAGGTGAGTTAACTCCTGAGACTATGTTTATTCTCGACAAGTTTGGTTTTGAACAACCTGAGCTTAAAACAAGTTACGCAGGTGAAGGTGTATATATTGTTGATCACAGTGATATTGAACTTGCTCCTGATGATATCGATAAAGCTACAATATTAGGCATTATTGATCACCATAAACTTGGTGATTTAACAACCACATCGCCACTTGAAATTTGGGTACGTCCAGTCGGCTGTACAAATACTATTATCAAGATGATGTATGATTTTCACAATGTAGAGATCCCAAAAAATATTGCGGGTGCAATGTTATGTGCCATTTTAAGTGATACCGTTATTTTTAAATCGCCAACGTGTACAACCGCTGATATTAAATGTGTGGAAGCATTGGCAGAAATTGCAGGTATAGAAGATTTTAAAGAACTTGGCATGGAGATGTTTCGAGTAAAGTCTGCTGTTGCCGGAACACCGATTAGAGAACTAGTTCAACGTGACTTTAAAGACTTTAATATGAATGGTCACAAGGTTGGTATTGGTCAACTTGAAGTAATCGATTTATCTGTTTTCGATGAAATTAAAGAAGCGTTGTATGCAGATATTGCAGTATTAAAAGATGAAGGTAATCGCCATAGTGTCTTCTTACTTTTGACTGATATCATGAAAGAAGGCTCAGAACTTTTAATTGCAAGTGATAGTGATACATTAGCAGAACAAGCATTTGGTGTTGTACCAAAAGATGGCAAAGCTTGGTTAGCAGGTGTGTTAAGTCGTAAAAAGCAAGTTGTTCCGCCGTTACAAGAAATTTTCATTAAATAGTTATTAATAGGTAAAAATAAAAAACCCAGCCAATAGCTGGGTTTTTTGTGTCTGTGTTTTATGTCTGTAATTAACTATTAAACACGTTCAAATACAGTCGCTATACCTTGGCCTAGCCCAATACACATAGTGGCTAAACCAAGATTGACATCTTGACCTTCCATTAAGTTAATCAAGGTACCTGAAATACGTGAACCTGAACAACCTAACGGGTGACCTAGTGCAATAGCGCCACCATTTAAGTTAATCTGATCCATCTTGTCTTCTACTTTTAATGCGCGAACACAAGATAATGCTTGTGCAGCAAATGCTTCGTTAAATTCAAATAATTCAATATCGGCAATAGATAAACCAGCGCGCTTTAAGGCTTTGTTAGTTGCTGGAACTGGACCAAAGCCCATTGTTGATGGATCACAACCGGCAACAGCCATTCCACGTATTTTAACGCGTGGTGTTAAGCCGAGTTTTTTTGCTTTGTCAGCAGACATCACTAACATTGCTGAAGCACCATCTGATAGTGCAGATGAAGTACCGGCAGTTACCGTACCATTGACTGGGTCAAATACCGGACGCAATGTAGATAAGCTTTCAGCGGTTGTTTCAGGGCGAACTACTTCATCATGCTCAACTAAGGTCAATGCGCCAGTAGCGTCATGACCTTGTGTTGCAACAATTTCATTATCCCAACGACCCGCTAGTTGTGCTTCATAAGCTTTTTGATGCGAACGCGCACCAAAAGCATCTTGCATTTCACGAGTAATACCGTGTTGCTTACCTAGTAGTTCAGCAGTTAAGCCCATATTACCTGACGCTAAAGCAATGTGCTTGTTTAGCGCAGGGTCAAAGTCAACATCGTACATCATAGGTACGTGACCCATATGCTCAACACCGCCAATAAGAAATACATCGCCTTGACCAGACATAATGCTAGTGCTTGCTTGGTGTAGAGCTTCCATAGAAGAACCACATAAGCGGTTAACTGTTACGCCACCAATAGATTTTGGTAAACCAGCAAGTAATGAGGCATTACGTGCAATGTTAAAACCTTGCTCTTTAGTTTGCTTAACACAACCCCAAATAACATCTTCAATGTCTTCTGGATTTAATGCGGGGTTACGGACTAATATTTGTTTCATTAAGTGCGCTGACAATGTTTCAGCACGTACATTGCGAAAAACGCCGGCCTTAGAGCGACCCATTGGAGTGCGTATGCAGTCTACAATTACAACTTCGTTCATTTTATTCTCCTGGGTTAAGCGTTAGTTTTAACGTCTGTAGTAAAATAAGATTTACCTGATTTAGCCATATCACGTAGGCCATCAGTCACTTGATAAATTTCACCTAAATGCGCATATTTGTCAGCCATTGCGATAAAGTTATCTAAACCGAGTGTTTCTAAGTAACGAATAGCACCACCTCTAAAAGGTGGGAAACCAACACCGTAGATTAAGCCCATATCAGCTTCAGCTGCCGTATCAACAACACCTTCCTCTAAACAGCGCACCACTTCATTAATCATAGGGATCATCATACGGGCAATAATTTCTTCACTGCTAAAGTCTTTTTTGTCAGCACAATGTTGTCCTAATAATTCATAGGCAACCGGAGCGGCTACTTTCATTGGACGACCACGCTTGTCTTTCATATGGTCATAGAAGCCTTTGCCATTTTTCTGACCAAAACGTTCATTAGCATATAAAGTACTGACTGGATCGTTAGCTATTTTTTTCATACGAGTTGGGAAACCAGATGACATAACACCTGTACAATGATCAGCCGTATCGACACCTACAACATCAAGTAGATAAGCAGGACCCATTGGCCAGCCAAATTGTTTTTCCATGACTTTATCAATAGCAGTAAAGTCAGCACCTTCAAGTACTAATTGACTAAAGCCGGCAAAGTAAGGAAACAAAACACGGTTCACGTAAAAACCAGGGCAATCGTTAACAACAATCGGTGATTTACCCATTTTAGCGGCGTAAGCAACGACGGCGGCAACTGTTTCATTAGAAGTATCTTTACCACGAATAACTTCCACTAATGGCATTTTATTAACGGGATTAAAAAAGTGCATACCACAGAAGTTTTGTGGACGTTTCACGCTTTTGGCTAATAAATCAATGGAAATAGTTGAGGTGTTTGAAGTAAGGATAGCATCTTCACTAATAACACTTTCTACTTCAGCTAACACCATACCTTTAACTTTAGGGTTTTCAACGACAGCTTCAACAACAATGTCGACATCTTTAACGCTGTCATAGCTTAAGCTTGGCGTAATATTATTCAATACACCGGCCATGGCTTTAACATTCATACGGCCACGTTCAACTTGTTTGGTTAATATGCTTGTTGCTGTCGATAAACCTAAATCAAGTGCTTGATCATTAATATCTTTCATAATGATCGGCGTGCCTTTATAAGCGGATTGGTAAGCAATACCCCCCCCCATAATACCAGCACCTAATACTGCGGCTTTATTCACCGTTTTTGTTGCAAGTTTACTGGCTTTTTTGGCTTTACTTTTAATAACTTGGTCAGCCATAAATAAGCCAATTTGCGCTGTTGCGGCATCAGTTTTGGCTAATTTGGCAAAGCCAGCATTTTCTGCAAGCATTGCACCACTGCGATCTAAGCCCGCAGCAGCAATTAAAGTATTTATCATGACCATTGGTGCTGGGTAATGCTTACCTGCTTGGGCAGCAATCATACCTTTACAGGTTGTCGAAGACATGATCATTTCAGTTTGAGATAACGTTAACGGCTCTAGTTTAGCTTGACGCTTAGCACGCCAATCTAGCTTGCCATTAATGGCCAATTTAAGCATATTAATAGCAGCAGTACGTAGGTTTTCAGGTTCTACAACGGCATCAATAGCACCCTGTGCTAGCGCTGCAGCTGGTTTAAATGCTTTACCTGTAGACATCCAAGTAGCGGCATTGTCAAAGCCTATTATACGTGGCAGTCTTACCGTACCACCAAAACCAGGCATTAACCCTAGTTTCACTTCTGGAAGGCCTATACTGGCATTAGTATCAGCAACACGATAATCACATGCTAAGGTCATTTCACAGCCACCACCTAAAGCGATGCCATTAATAGCGGCTATAGTAGGTAATTGAATATCTTCAAATGAGTCGAAAACATCAGAGGCAGTTTTTGCCCAAGCAGCTAAAGTGTCTTCTGGCTGACTAAATGACGTTAGAAATTCTGTGATATCCGCGCCAACAATAAATGTTGATTTACCCGAGGTAACCATAACTCCTTTGGCATCACTACAGTTATTAATGGCTGTAACGACAGCTCTATATTCTTCAAACGTTGCTTGATCAAACTTGTTTACTGATCCTTGAGCATCGAACTTAAGTTCGACAATGCCGTCTTCTAGTAACTGGGCTGAAAGGCTGTTGCCTTGATATATCATGCTTTATCTCCTTCACCTGAAAGCGGTGTTGATGTTTTGATGATTAATTGAGGCTTTTTAGTGTAATTTTTACGTAAAAAAACCTGAATAACTAATAATAGCTGACTGAGTGTGCCTTGAAAGAAAATTAAAAGCAATAGATTTAAACGGGTGTTTTAATCACTTGTTTTTATTTGAGCAGTCTCGCTGAAAATAGCGGTTGAATGACTTACGTTCATATTTTATGAGCAGAGTAATAAAAGATAGGAGTATTTATTTAATCACGAATAAAAGATATTAAGCTCCGTTTAAGCATTTATAAATAATAGCTAACTAGTCGGAGAGTTAACTTGTTAAACTAAAAATAAGAGAAGATGAAGTGGTAAAGGACAATATATGGATAAGTTAGTTGATATCTTTTTGTGATGGAGGTGATTTTTTTAGTATTTACTCTTAGAGAGTAGAAGCAATATGACAACGAGAGCAGTGATTATTACCTCGAATATGTTAATTATTTCTTATAGTGATGCTTATATTTATTTTAGCTACACTCGGCTCTTTATAGGGGATTTCTAAAGCATGTTGAAGTGGTCAAGTAATATTGGCTGTTTGAGAGGTGGTACGAGGTATTAGAAGATGATCTGATGATAGGACTTTTTGGGGAGCTTAAGTATGAGTAATAACTTCCAATCCCAAATAGTTCCTATGGTCTGATATATTTATATTTGAAGCATTTCTAGTGACTTAGCCTGTTTAAAATTAACAGTACCTACGTAACCAACGATACCTTCTCTTTCAGGTTCAGACTTTGCTGTTAAGTACGCTTGAACAAATTTAATATAGCGACTATCAGTGATCTTCATCGAGGAATGAGAAAGTTCGATGTTAAATGCAACTACTGAATCAGATGGCGGAGATTCTTTTTCTGCATTTAATGAAAAATGTGAACGCTTCGCTGCATCTTTTAATAATTCCATTTGCTTTGTTAACTCTTGTATAGAGTCGCTTGATATAACAATATCATCCATATATACACTAATGTTTAAAGTTGAATTGTTTGAACATGCTTTAATACATTCACCTAATGTACTGTCATCGAGGCATACTGAGGCTAAAATAGGGGACTGCACAAAGCCAAACGGTAGAGAATGCGAATGTTTCTCTAGTTTATAGTGTTTAACTGTAGAGGCCATTGCTATTTCTCTAGCTTGTTCATATCCAAAGTTTCTTTTAAGAGATCTTGTAATCCGACTTCGGCTAATGGAACCAAAGAAATCACTAATATCAATGCTCGCAAAATAATTGTCATTTAAATGTGAATGCAAGGCTTTAACGTGACCACCTTGATTTAGGTGATAAAAATAATTAGGAGCATGCCAAACACTTTTAACTTGCTTGGTTATTCGCTCTCCAAGGACTCTAGTTGCTGTTGATGGAATATACACCCACGACCCTGGCTTAACTTCAAATTTATGAATCCAAGGGGGGGCAAAGGACATATCAGCCAACGTACCTGTTTAGATGAGTAGTAAATAGCCATGTTAATGAGTTCAATAGCTACAGGTAAAAATTCACCTGTAACTTTTAGTAGTTTAACTATCAAGATAGCAACCACTAAACGCTCTTTAACGAGGCTATGATTTGAATTATTATTCATAATCACGCCCTCCGTATAATCCTGACGTGCCTAGCGCAAGCGCATGACTAAAACTAACTTTTCAGGACAACCATTATAAAATTGAAATCAATAAACATTGAAAGCAACAACATAGCATCCATAAGAATCACAATGTGACAGCTACAGAGGGGGCAACAAGTGCCTAACATCAGGAAAAGCAATCATATTTTGGAGTAGGCTTGCTGTCAATGTAATTCAGGAGGTAAACACTTATAAAATTCAAATACAGAGAGCAGAACAGGCCCGTTAATTCCCAATTCTACCGACCTAAATACCTAGAGTGATCATGTTGAAGAATAATTAATGTGGTCAGAGCGTTTGAAATAGGCGTTTGAGTTTTATTTTTGCAGTTAGGAAGTCTTTTCAGGTTAGAGTCCCAACTACAGCAATGAGCGGTATAGCTGCCAATCATGTTGTAGTGGCATAGTTAATTTGGCCACTTACAATAGATTGAAAAAATTAATATATTGATATGATGATAGTTAATGAGTATTTTGGATAAAAAATAATTAAATGATGTTATTAACCATAGCGATATTAGCAAGATCTGCTGATGTATTTGCATTAAGTTTATTTTTAATTTGAGTATTATAATTACAAATTGTTTTATAGCTCAAACAGAGTTCATTAGCGACATTATGCGCGTTTAGTCCCTTTGAGAGCAGACGAAAAACATCAAATTCACGTGGCGATAAAACTTTAAGTTTATGTTTTACTTTTTCATTTTCGGTTAAGCAAATATCATTTACTTCTGGTAATAAACCTTCCTCAATATAGCGTTTACCACTAGCGATAACAGCAACAGCCTTCGCTAAAACTTCAGCGGCACTATTTTTACTAACATAACCCCTTGCACCAGCTTCTAACGATCGTTCAATATAAATTTTTTCATCATGAATGCTATAAACTAAAATCAGTACCCCAGGGTAATGTTTACAGAGGCGGCGAATTGTTTCTAAGCCACCAATCCCAGGCATTGATAAATCCATTACCACCACGTCAGGCTGAAAACTATTATATTCTTTAACGGCAAGTTCACCGCGGTCAATATCAACAATAGTGCCAATATAGCACTGAGAAGCGAGTAGCATTTTAAATCCAGCTCTAACGACAGCATGATCATCAACCAGTAAGACTTTTATTTTTTTTGTTTTCATGACTTATCTTCTCTGTAAGGTAATTCTACATTGACGGTAACACCGCTATTTTTTGCAGCTTGTAGTTTAAATGTTCCTCCTAAACTTTCTGCTCTTTCACGCATCCCTAATAACCCAAAACCTGGGGAATTTAAGTACTTTGCTTGACCGTTATCCGAGACGGTAATGAGTACTTTACTATTTTTCTTGATGACCCGAATAACCACCTTGGATGCCTTGGCATGTCGAACAACGTTGGTTAAACACTCTTGAACAATTCGATATACATGAATAGTAATATCTTGACTTAAATTCTCTAAGGAAGCGTCATAATCTAAATCTAACTGTAAATTACCACTACGTCGTTGCCACTCGTTAATTAATTCAGATAAGGTTGCACCTAAACCAAGATCCGTTAGGCTAAGCGGATGTAATGTTTTCATCATTGAGCGAACAACTACCGATAAATGGTTACAAATATCAATAATAGAGCTTGTTACAGCGTTAACATCAGTATTAGCCTGTTGACAAGTGACCGCCATCGCTTTAATAGCTGTTAATGATTGCCCCATTTCATCATGTAATTCACGAGACATATTTTGTCGCTCTGTTTCCTGAATTTTCATGGTATGTCGAGCCAGTGCTTGGTTATTTTTTTGT
Source organism: Colwellia ponticola (assembly GCF_005885605.1). Taxonomy (GTDB): domain Bacteria; phylum Pseudomonadota; class Gammaproteobacteria; order Enterobacterales; family Alteromonadaceae; genus Colwellia; species Colwellia ponticola. The sequence goes on from NZ_SZVP01000012.1 coordinate 10,227, forward strand.
GCTGTTTTTAGGGCTTTTGACATACTATTAATTTCTATTGCTATTGCGTCAAATTCACTAATGTTGAAATGCGGTAATACATGATCAAAATGACCTGTTTCAATTTGGCGTAACCCAGACAAAATAGTGTTAACTGTCTTCAACATGGTCTTAAATACCAGGTTAACAGTCAAAAACATAATAGAAAGCATGAGTACAATAGACCAAAAAAAAGCCTTTGTTTCGCCCCATGCTTCGTTTATTTCATCCATAGGGTTTGCAGTAATAAAGATCGTTTTTACGGTGCCATTTGCGATTTTAATATCATGATTATGAGTGACAAGATCAACCATAACAGATTTAATAAACCAATGAGGTGTTGAGCTTTGTTCATTATTTAAAATACCAGAGGAATTTTTTATGGTATTGTTTTTATTGTCTTTAATTGATATTTTCAAGTGCCTTACTGGCTGCATGCTGTCAATTTTTTCTAACCAGACATCCATTGCTTTACTTTTATAAGGAACTTGATTAATACTAAATTCAATCATTTGTACTGCCAAATTAATTGAAGAGTTCACTTCCCTTTCTACAGAGTTTCTTGCCTGCCAAATTGCAATAATTGCACTGAATAGGAGAATTAATATAACAGATGTAAAAATTCTAATATTAATAAGGGCATGTATACTCATTTGTGGGGTTTTTCGTCAAAGACTCAATCGTAGTCATTTCATCATACGCATCATACTTGATATAGGCACTGTACCTTTGAATCAAATTCATCATACTTTTGCACTAGATGAGTACATATTGAAAAGAAAGATTATAGAAGTGTTTTAGTATGACTTTGGGATGGTTTTATTGGGTATATCGCTGCTGTATTTTGTAAAATTTCCTAGGCATGCTTTGTGATGAAAGCAGTCATAAGGTTGAGACACGCCTAGTGCCTATAGAGTGGAGGAAGGTAAGCATTCTTTTGATATTCTAAAGTGAAGCGAGATAAAGTTAAGTACGCTTAAATACGACAATATTTGCCGTATTTAAGCGTACTTAATCACTAAAATATTAAATCTTAGAACTCAAAGGTTATCCCGCCAAAGAATAGTCGTTCACGGCCGGCTAATTTCCCTTCATTACGGCTGACTAAATATTCTTTATCGAATAAATTCTCTACGCTAGCAAACAAGGTCACGCTGGTGTTTGGAATATAATAGTTAACGGTTGCATTCCAAATTGTGTAACTAGGAATTATGCCCTCAATACCGTTGCCTGTCTCGATGCGGGTATTTTCGTCATCAACAAATTGCTTACTGACATGCTGTAGACCAATACGAGCATCGATACCACTAACATGTTCATAGCCTAAGTCAATATTGAGTAAGTCTTTTGGTGCATATTGCATACGGTTACCATCATTAGCTGGGTCCGATGCTTTTATATACTCAGCAGTCCATAGATTGGTGTATGCACCAGATAAATAAATATTATTGTTCCAGCTATAAATCTCACCAAAGTTAATTCGACCAGCTAACTCAATACCCTGTTGCTCACTTTCGCCACTATTATCAAAAGTTGCGCCATTATCTACAATAGTATTTTCGATGTCGTTATGAAATAAAGCGGCTGACATAGTAACCCCTCTGAAGTGATTACTTCTCATACCCAATTCGAATAAAGTACTTTCTTCTGGAACAGCGCGCGCACCAGATGCATCAAGTTCACGATCAGCTCGTGAAGGGGATATACCTTTGTGAACGCCAGCAAAAATAGTTGTATTGGCTATGCCATTCCAAGCAACACCGAGGCTTGGTAAAAACTCTGTGTAATTATCGGTAACACGATTAGACGAAAAGTCGTCGCTGTCACTTGTGCGGACATCCTCAACGCGAAAACCTGCTGTTACTGACCAGTTATCAATATAAGTAGTATTTTGTGCATAGTAAGACAAGGCATAGGCATTAAGACTTGTTCCTTCACGATCTTCACCTTCAAGTAATGCCAACTGGTAATCCAGACGCTCTGCTGTATTAGTCGCATAAACCTGTTCACGGTGTGCTGTTTCTTGATGATAACGAAGACCAAAGATGGCATCATTCTGCAGATCAAATAAACGATAGTTGAAGTCTGCACGGCTTTCTACTCCCCAGGTGTAATACTGACGAGGGGCGTGACGGCCACCACACACATTAATATCAGTATTACCAATATCGGATGTTGTTACGTTACCATCGTTGTTTACATCACCAACAGCATCACAATTGCGTAAGCGTGATTCCCATACGCCATTGACCTCTCTACCACTATTACTGCCACGTAAACCGTTACGGAAAGTATCTGTGTAATATGCTTGTGATTGCACAGAGAAGTTATTATTGACTTCTACTTTATGGGTTAGCTGAACAATATCACGATCTTGTTCCCATTGATCTAGTGCTACTGTTGGGTGAGAATAAGGATCACGTGCATATTCATCTCTCGTTAAGTAGTTTTCAGTTTGATTACGACGATCGCGTGTATGAACTAATTTTAGACCTAATGTTTGTTTATCAGTAAGACTTAATTCACCCTTAAAGCGATAGTCCTTAACATCATATTCACTGTCGTTAAAAATACCATCCCCTTTACTTTGTGAGAAATCAAACATAAACCCGCCTGTTTCATTACCAAAGCCAACATTACCTTGCAACCCACGCAAATCCTGATTACCAAATAATGACGTTATACTACCTTCAACTTCACCATTACGTGGTACCGCTTTAGTGACAAAATTTACGGCTCCGCCTAATGTTTGTGGACCATATAAGATTTGTCCTGCACCCTTAATGAGTTCTACACGACTGACAGATGTTGAGGGAGGGGCATAATGATTAACGGGATCTGTATAAGGAGCTAATTGTAATGGCATACCATCTTCCATCACCATGGTTTTAGCACTTCGGCGTGGATTTTGACCACGAATACCAATGTTTAAGTCAAAGCTCATACTACCATCAGGTACAACCATAACACCCGGTAGGGTTCTTAGTTGCTCATTTATTGATAATGGCCGGCGTGACTTGAGATATTTTTCATCAATAATATCAAATGAGCCAGCAACAGATTCAAGCTTTTCAGGCAAAATACCCGTTATAGTTAGCTTATCTATTTTGGTAGGTATTTTATCTTCGGCGTAGCTTGCGCCCGGAATAAGTAATAATGATGACAATATGGCTGTACTGAGTAACGTTGGTTTCAGAGTCATTTTGATTTCTCTTTTATTAGTATGAATAAAAGAATGTTATCTATCGCAGGTCAAAATTTATATAGGAAAAATTCCTTATTATTACTTGACCTGGTTGGATTATTTTTTTGAGCGTGTTGGAGGTATAGTTGATTTATAATCCGCTACTAGGTGTTTAATAAAATTGTCAAAAATAGCAGTATTGTGAGGTTAGTGATTAAAAATCGATTTTATAGGAGGCTAACCAATGAATAATTAACGTGTTTTATTGCCTTTATACCCTGTTAGTTGTGGCTTTTCAAAAAGTGTAAAAATTGACTTTTAGGCATCGGCTTAGCATAATAAAAACCTTGAACTTCATTACAGCCCAATTCAATTAAGCGCTCCTGTTGAGCTATATTTTCAACCCCTTCAGCAATAACTTTAAGGTTCATCTTTTTACCTAAATTAATAATAGTTTCAGCGATAACAGACTGACCTTTTTCATTAATATCAGTAATAAAAGCACGATCAACTTTTAGCCTATTAAGTGGTAGTTTTTGTAAGTAACTTAATGAGGAAAATCCTGTACCAAAATCATCTAACGCTATACTTATCCCCTGTGCTTTTAACTTAGCTAGCGCATCAATAATAATTTGTGGCTCATCCATTAAAATACTTTCAGTTATTTCTAGTTCAAGTTTACTTGGCTGAATATTATATTCAGTAATCGTGTTAATTATATTGTTTACAAAGTTTGCTTGCCTAAACTGCGGAATAGAGACGTTAACAGAAATACTTAAGTCAGAAAATTTTCCTTCAAGCGCTTTTAATTGTTTACATGCCTGATCAATAACAAAATCACCTATTTCAATAATTAAACCTGAATATTCAGCTAAAGGAATAAATACTGCTGGTGAGATAAACTTACCATCGACAGTACGCCATCGCAGTAAAGCCTCTGCACCAATCACTTGCCCTGTTTTTAGTGAAAGTTGTGGTTGATACCACAATTCTAGGCAGTTATTGGCGAAATCATGACGTAGTTGACGGATCATATTTAAACGCCACTGCATTTGATCTTCTATATCAGAATGATAGTAAGCAAAATGTTCTAAACGATTTTTTTTGGCGATATTAAGCGCAATGTTGATTTGGTTTAATACTTGTACACCGCTGCCTTTTGCATGTTCTTTAGTACATAAGCCAAAACATGCATTAATTGGCAAGTGCTGCTCCCCAGCAGTAAAAGGCTGATGGAATAGGGCAATTAAACTATCGGGAGTTAAATGGTCGGTCGAGCCAATAATGCCAAAAACATCGGCACCTACGCGAGCAAACTGGCAATCCCAGTCCATACTTTGCATTCGATTGCCTACCGCGGTTAGCAGTTTATTACCTATATCTTGTCCTAAGGCATCATTAATATCACTGAAATGGTTGATATCAATTAGAGCCGCGACTGTATTGTTGCAATCGCTCTGAGCAAAATGGTCAAGTAAGTGTACAAATTCAAGCCGATTAGGTAAGCCGGTTAGTGAATCCTTATAAGCAGCATTGGTGAGCTTTTGAAATAGATGAACATTTTCATAACCCACGGCAACACCGGTTAAAAATACATCTAATAATTGGGTTTGTATGTCAGTTAACGGATTGACAAGCTTTACATGAATTACTGCGCGATAATCACCCTTAGCAACATAAAGATTAAGGCTACCATTAAGGTAAGTATGCTCTTGCTGCAAAAAGCATCCTTTTACTTGTTTACTGGCTTGGTCATCATGTAGTGCATCAACTTTTTGATTGATTAAGTTATCTTCATAACCAACTTGCGCTAATACATAAAAGCTTAAATCATCAGCATTGTTAATAATACCTTGTCCTCTTGCACAAAAAACGGCTGAAATATCATCACTTATCAGTATTTTTAGTTGCGAAAGAACACTCTCACTATAGCTCAATAGTGAGAGTTTAGATGATAGCTCGGTTGCGCCAGAGACTATTTTTTCAAGACCTATACGGTTATTGTTTACCGTAGCTATTTGTTGAAAAGAACGAATGGCGGCAAACACAGTGGTAACTAACTTACGTCGAGTGAGTTCTGTTTTGGTTTTATAGTCATTGATATCGTATTCTTTGATAACACTTTCTTCGGGGGCATAACCAGGCTGACCTGTGCGCAGCACAATACGTATATCTTTTCGACCTAATGTATCTCTAACATGCTTTATTACGTGTAACCCAGCATCATCAGTCTCCATCACGACATCAAGTAGTACCAGTACAATATCAGGATTAGCTTCAATTAATTGGCATGCGTCTTTACCCGAATAAGCGTGTAGATATTCAAGTCGGCGGCCTAATACAACAAGATCTGATAAAGCTAATTGAGTAACAGAATGGATTTCTGGATCATCATCAACAATGAGCACTTGCCAGGTATCATTACTACTAAGGGGTATAATCTCATCTTCATCACTATCATCGATAAATAAAAAATCATCGTGTGAATTTTCTGATACTTGCATATTGTCCTCTTAACTAAGCGTATTTATTATAAATAAATATTTACTGTAAATAGGCGTAGTTAACATTGAAATTTTTTTTACAAAAAATAACTATAACCCAGTACTACTTTTTTACACTATTGCACTAGATAATAAAAGCTTGTTTAGTCATATTTCATTCGTTTTATTGAACTGAGTTATACTAAATATTAATAATCCATGTACTGTTGAGAGTAGTGAGTATTGAACTATCGTATAGTAAAGCGTTAGCTATAGTTTTAAACACTAGTCTTAAGTGGCAGTATCTATCCTATTAAAGGGATTGAAAAGGAGTAAGTACGGTGAGCAAAGAAACGTCAGAAATTGAAGTTATTGCACAGAGTGTCCCCAAAGAAAGTGATGCTACTGTCATAGTGAAGAGTAATGAAACTACTCATCAAAACTCAGCCGAGACAGGCGTATCTCCCTATTTTTTTAAGCTTGCTAAAAGGTTTGCTATCGATGGTGCATTATTACCGGAAGAGCAACAACTGCTGATTGAAGACCGTACGGCAAAGCGAGCTAGGTTAAGTCAGTTACGTAAACAGCAAAACATTGAAAATATTATGCAAAAAACCTTAGGGTATTGTGGCAATTTTGACCTTGGACAAAGAACCGATCATGACTGGTTAAGTCGCTATATTACTTTATCTGAAGAAGTGAGTAACCCGACTATGCAAGACTTGTGGGCAAAAATATTAGCGGGTGAATTAACTAAACCTGGCTCTTTTTCATTTAAGGCGTTACAAGTTTTTCGAGACATGAGCATTTATGATGCAAAATTATTAGCTAAAGCCTGCTCGCTAGCTATTAAGGAGCCAAATAAAAAAGGGATCAGACTTATTAGTGGCGTTTATCAACAACCAGGACTGTTTAACTTTTTCTCTAAGCAAAGGCAGCAATATTGTAATTTAAGTCAATTTGGTTTGAATTATACAGACGTACTTGCGTTAGCTGAAAACCATCTTATTTACCTGCAAGAAAGTGAGTCTAGTTTACTGAGCAAAGGTGAAAATATTCACTTTACCTTTAATGGCTTACCACTGAAATTAACCGCTAAAAAACGAAACGTATGTTTGCAGTTTTATAAGTTTACTCCGTTAGGCGCAGAGCTTGCTCATTTGATCAGCGATAAAAATAACGAAGAGTTTTTTGCATATTTAAAAGAGAAGTTAGCTTATTACTTTGTTATTGACGGCGACTAATTTTATTAATATTTAGATGCTGACGGTAATTTATTAATGTTATACTATATCAATTGTGATATTATCTCACTTCAGAACTAATAGCTCACTTACACAATTAACTAGATCATTAAACACAGTTAATCAGCTAAAACCCTACACCGCGGAATTATCATGTTAGATAGAATAGGTATCACAGCAACTTCTTTATGCGCATTACATTGCATATTATTACCTATATTATTACCTATGCTGCCATTATTGGGGTTAAGTTTCTTAGCAGACCACGCATGGGAACATGTTTTTCTGTTAATGACAGCAGCTTTGGGGACTATTGCTTTATTCTCAGGTTTTAAGCGTTATCATAAACGTCTTTACCCTTTTTATTTACTGTATTTAGGTGTTACTTTATACTGGATAAAGCATGATTTTTCACCAGAATTAGAGATGTATTTTATTATCAGCGGTGCGAGTTTAATTATCTCAGCTCACTTTATTAACATCAAACTGTGTAATAGCTGTAAGCAATGTGATGATGATATTTGCACTAGCGAAGCCGAAGTGTCGTAATGAGTATTCGTTATTAAGGTAAAGTAAGCGCACTCTTAGTAAGTGCGCACTGAGTTGATTTAGTTAGATAACTCTTTTAGTTTTCTCGTTAAAGTATTTCTACCCCAACCTAATTTTTTTGCCGCCTCTTGTTTATGTCCTTGGGTAAAAGCTAAAGCTCGCTCGAGCATTATCTGTTCAAATTCATTTTGTGCATAATCCATAATAGCCTCTTTTCCCTGTTGTAACTCTTGATCCATCCATTTGCTGAGTAGCTCCTGCCACGTATTGAGCTGATGTGAGCCTTGCGGTATAGCTTTTGATTGCGCCGTTAACTCATTGGGCAAATCTTCAATCAACACTTCTTGTCCACTAGCCATTACCGTTAAAAAACGACATATATTCTCTAATTGCCTAACATTCCCTGGCCAATGATAATTATTAAGAAAATCACTAGCCTTTTGACTTAATGTCTTCACTTCAACACTTAATTCATTGGCGGCTTGTGCTAAAAAGTGCTGACTTAGCTGCGAGATATCTTCTTTACGTTCTCTTAAGCTAGGTAAGTGAATGCGAATTACATTAAGGCGATGAAATAAATCTTCTCTAAACTCTCCCTTATTAACGCGTTCTTCAAGATTTTGATGCGTTGCGGCAATAATACGGACATCAACTTGAACGGGTAGGTGACTACCAACACGATACACTTGACCATCAGAAAGTACTCGTAATAAACGTGTTTGAATATCTAGAGGCATATCGCCAATTTCATCTAAAAATAATGTACCTTTATGTGCCTGTTCAAAACGGCCTTGTCTCACTGCATTAGCGCCAGTAAAAGCACCTTTTTCATGACCAAATAATTCAGATTCGATAAGATCTTTTGGAATAGCGGCCATATTTAAAGGAATAAAAGGTTCATTAACCCGAGGACTATGAGAGTGCAGTGCTTGTGCTACCAGCTCTTTACCTGTACCTGACTCACCATTAATTAACACACTAATGCTTGAACGAGATAGACGACCAATCGTTCTAAATACTTCTTGCATCGCAGGCGCTTCACCAATGAGGCCAACACTTAACGGCGCATTAGGCTGCTTTTTATTTTTTTCGTTTTGCTCTCTAGCATGAGTAAGCGCACGTTTAGTTAGGTTAATGGCTTCATCAATATCAAATGGTTTAGGTAAATATTCAAATGCACCACCTTGGTAGGCATTAACGGCACTGTCTAAATCAGAGTGAGCAGTCATGATAATGACTGGTATATGGTTATATTGTATTTGTAATTTTTTTAATAGCGCCATACCATCTATATTGGGCATACGAATATCAGAAATAATGATTTCGGGCTGTCCGTGATCTAATGCGATCAATAAATTTTCAGCACTTTCAAAAGCAGTACAACTTATATTTGCATTGGCATAAGCTTTCTCAAGTACCCATCTAATTGAGCTGTCGTCATCAACTATCCACACTTCTTCGGTGATCATAATATATTCCCTTGTGGTAATGGTGCTTGATTTAAAGGTTGCTGTGTTAGGGGCAGTAAAATGGTAAATTCCGTATGACCAGGTCGACTATGATACGATAATTTACCGTGGTGCTGGTTTATTAAGGTTTGTGAAATAGATAAGCCTAAACCGGTGCCGTTAGAGCGGCCTGATACCATAGGGTAAAAAAGGGTATCCTGAATTTTACTTGGAATGCCAGGACCGTTATCAATAATGCTTATTTGAACGGCGAGTTTTATTCGCTTGCCATGAATAGTTTTATTACTGGCAATACGAGTTCGTAGCGTTATGGTATTTTTCTTATCAATGGCCTGTATGGCATTGTTGACAATATTAATAACAGCTTGCTGTAGCTTTTCTTGATCACATTCAACAGGGGGTAAAGAAGGGTCATAATCGCGTAATAAATTAATTTTTTGTTCGTTTGAATAACTAACCAATTGACACACTTTTTCGAGTATTACGTGTATATTTTGTGCTTGTATTTGAGGTAGCTGATTAGGACCTAGTAGGCGATCAACTAAATTAGTTAATCGGTCAGCTTGTTCAATAATCATCGTGGTGTATTCTAGTTGATCATTATTTAATTCTTTACTGAGTAACTGTGCTGCACCTCTTAAGCCACCCAATGGGTTTTTTATTTCGTGCGCTAGCCCTTTAATAAGATCACGTGCGGCAAGCCATTGTTGGTACTGAAATACCTCTAAACTAATTTGTTTTTGTTGATCTATTTGTTTTAATTCAAGCAGTACATGTGGCGTCTTATTAAATTCGACTGAAGAAGCTGTTACCTCGGCTGTAAATCGGTGGTGCTCATTCAGTTCTATCACAATATCACTATCGGTAAATTCTTGGCCAGAAGTAAGCAATTGCTGTAAACGTGGGCTATTAATACTGGTATTGGCAAAAATAACGTCAGAAGCTGTATTATATAAACGATAGATACTTTTATTTAGTAAGGCTTCTGCAGCTGGGTTTACATAAACAATAGCGAGTTTTTTATTGAGAATAATAACAGCTGTGACCAACTGGTTAGCGAGTGATTGCTGATAAGATAATTTTTGTTCTTGTATATGACTGCGACTATGCATAAAAAACCTTAAGAATATAAATTTCATGCACTATTTTAGTGCGCATGGCGTAAGTTTACTAAAGAAAGGTTTTATTTACAGTGTTATATTTCTTCGTTATAAATTGTTAACTTGTTTATACCGTTTGATTAATAAGAAATAAATCAGGTATTTTAAATTAATGTCTGTTAACTTAGTTTATTGAAGCTCTGTGCATATAAAACGTTACTGAAGTTGATGATGCAATAACCTTGCCTTCTTCATTAAGGAGTAACATTTTTATTGTATGCGCGCCCCTATCAATATTTCTAAGTGAAAACATTGAATGGTTTTGTGGCGCTTTATAAGGTTCACCGTCAAGTAATAACTGCACTTCTAAGCCGTTTTTAAATCTTGGCTTAATATCTCCAGCAATATAGATAGAGCCGGTATTATCACGTATGGTGGTATGGTTTTTAGGGGTGTTGATAACTATTTCATAAGCTTCAGTCATTTTTTGAGGGGTAATATCTAACACTTCAGTATCAACAGAAGTACTTGATTGAATGATATTGCCTGGTTTAGTTTTAAGTTCTTCAGCATCAGGTCTTGGTGCGTCAGAAAAAACTAATACACCGCTTTCATTACGCCATACGTATATTTTAGCCGTTTGTGCATGTACAGGCATAGCTAAGGCAATTGTTAAAAATAAAAAAAGTAATAACTTAATCATCTGTTGTTATATTCCCCCACGCTGCATTCCTTTCAGCCTATACTGACTTATAGTAATAAAATTAATGTCTTATATATTATTACAAATATCAACGTCGTTTTACTAACGTATATTCATTCAGTATATAGCTATAGCCTTTAAATTAATAAATTATTTTAGCTCCAGACATAAAAAAGCTCACCTAGGTGAGCTTTGATAAAAGTAAACGTTTTAGAATAAAACTAAATACGATTAAACGCTGTAATACAGTTCAAACTCTAATGGGTGAGTTGTCATGTTAACATGTTGAGACTCTGCACGTTTAATGCCTACGTATGCATCAATCATATCTTTATCCATAACACCGCCAGCTGTTAAGAACTCATAGTCAGCTTCTAAACTTTGTAGTGCATCCTCAAGCGAAGTAGCTACTTGTGGGATAGATGCTGCTTCTTCTGCAGGTAAGTCGTATAAATCTTTATCCATTGCATCACCAGGGTGGATTTTGTTTTTAATACCGTCAAGGCCGGCCATTAATAATGCTGTGAAAGCTAAGTACGGGTTTGCAGCTGGATCAGGGAAACGAGCTTCAATACGCATTGCTTTTGGCGATGGAACAATTGGAATACGAATTGATGCAGAACGGTTACGAGCCGAGTATGCAAGCATTACCGGTGCTTCAAAATGTGGCACTAAACGCTTGTAAGAGTTAGTTGCAGGGTTAGTAAACGCGTTCAATGCTTTAGCATGTTTAATAATACCGCCAATGTAGAAAAGCGCCATTTCAGATAAGCCGCCATATTTATCACCCGCGAATAAGTTAGTACCATCTTTAGCAAGAGACATATGTACATGCATACCTGAACCGTTATCACCAACTAAAGGCTTAGGCATAAATGTTGCTGTTTTACCATAAGCATGTGCTACGTTATGTACAACATACTTATAAATTTGTACTTCATCAGCTTTCTTAACAAGTGTATTAAAGCGACAAGCAATTTCGTTTTGGCCACAAGTAGCTACTTCATGGTGATGCGCTTCAACAACTAAGCCCATATCTTCCATAACTAAACACATGGCTGAACGTAAATCTTGTGATGAATCAACAGGTGCTGTTGGGAAGTAACCGCCTTTAACACCAGGGCGATGACCCATATTGCCTTCTTCGTATTTAGTATCTGAATTCCAAGCAGCTTCTTTATCATCAATCTTGTAGAAAGAACCGCTCATATCTGTTTTAAAACGAACATCATCAAAAACGAAAAATTCTGGCTCTGGGCCAACTAATACCGTATCAGCAATACCTGTACTACGTAAGTATTCTTCAGCGCGGTTTGCAACCGAGCGAGGGTCACGACTGTAGCCTTGCATTGTGTTAGGTTCTAAAATATCACAACGGATATTTAAGGTAACAGCATCTGTAAAAGGGTCTAAAACAGCAGTTGACGCATCAGGCATCATCACCATGTCAGACTCATCAATGCCTTTCCAGCCTTCAATAGATGAACCGTCAAACATTTTACCATCTTCAAAAAAATCTTCATTTACTTGATGATGAGGAATAGAAATATGTTGTTCTTTGCCTTTTGAATCTGTAAAGCGAAGGTCAATAAATTTGACGTCGTGTTCTTTAATTAAGTCGAATACTGCTTGTGACATTTGTCTCTCCAATGAGGTTAAATTCATAAATTCTAAAAATAATCGATGAAGGTACAAAATGACTCATCATCGCTATCTATATATTAATTCATATATTCTTTTATTGTGTTTATATAAGCTAAAAGCGTGCCAAAATAAATACTACTGATTAATAAAGCTTTTTTTTATATCTGTAGTTATTAGTGCAACTATGTGCACCTGGTTGGTGCGCTTTTGCATTATAATGGTGCATTGTTCCATTATGATAAAGCACCTCCTATAGAATACAGCTAACCGTTTTCATTTAACAGTTAACTTATTTTTGTATTGCGGTGTTAAATACCAATAACTGATTGACCAATGCGTGAGGGTTAAAAATCCTTAGAAGCAAGGAAGCAAGCATTCGTGATAATAATGGTTAATACGGTTAACAAGCACCCTTATTGCTTCACATAAGCTACATCCTTGTAGCATCCTTGTCAAAATCAATAAGGCGATAATATGTCTTTTAAGTTCGATCTTGATTGGCTTAGTTAGTCGAACAATCGCAGTGTGAAATGAATGGAATATAGTTTTATTATGCTAATCTATTTTACCGATTCTGAACTAGCTGATATGTTTATTAGTGATTAATAAAGTTAATTAACTTGACCGTAAGATGGGTAAAGCAAATACAAAAGGACTGTTTTTAGCTCTGCTTGCCCATGTTAGACTTACCCTCTGAATTTTTTACTCGCTAAATAGCTGAAACATGGTTTTTATGAAAATATTTATCACAGCAATGTTCACTAAAGTGATCATTACTCTGTTATTACTAACATCTTCAATAAATAGTTATGCTCAAGATGATAAACCTAAGTGGCAAACACCAAGCCCGATTTTTAAACAAAAATTTGATTGGGTAAGACTTGTCTCTGATGAGTGGCTCAAAGGCGACATTGTTTCTATGTATGATGAAACACTCGAATTTGAGAGTGATGAGCTTAATACGCAAACTATTGATTTTGATGATGTTACTGAGTTACGTAGTCGTCAGTGGCAAAGTATTAGAATGTTTGATGGTACTATAGATGAGGGATATTTAGTCTTAAAAGATGGTCAGTTATCCTTAATTAAAGGCGGCGTAATCACTCACTATGAACTCAACAATTTGTTATCTATTGCCTCGTCAGGAAAGAATGAACGAGACTTATGGGATGGTTACATTCATTTAGGTATTAACCTACGCGGCGGGAATACCGTACAAGTTGATTATACGTTTGCCGCAGGCGCACAGCGTAGGAGTGCGAGTAGCCGCTTTAAAGTCGACTATAGCGCTGATTACAGTCGCTACGAAGACCAAGATACCAATGAAAAAAAAGTTACCGCTAATAGCGATCGATTAACGGCATCTTATGACTGGTTTTTTAGTCCTAAAATTTATTTTAGAGCCGTTGATTTTGAATACATATCGGATGAATTTTTAAACCTAGACTACCGTATTCACTACGGTATAGCCTTGGGGTATCATATTATGGATACCAGCAGAACGACTTGGGACGTCAATGCGGGTCCAAGTTACCAAAAAAGTAAATACATTGATGTACAGGTTAATGAAAGTGATAATGAAAAATCTTTTGGTTTAACCCTAGGTACTAACTTTACCTATGAGGTTACTAGTGATATTGATTATGATGCAGCATATAGCATACAAATGGTTGATGAAGCTTCTGGTGGCAATATTCATCATTTCCAAACCGGCTTAGAAGTTGAACTTGCCAATGATTTTGATCTTGATTTAACCTTTTATGCCGACCGCACTGAAAGCCCTAAACCTAATAGTGAAGGTGTTATTCCTGATAAAAGTGACTATCGTTTAGTGATTAGCTTTGGTTATGACTTTTAAGTTTATTATTTTTTCGTTAAAGCCTACTCATGGCTAATCTCAATATCTGTCAAGGCAGTGCAACTACATAATAAAATATAACCTTGGCTTTGCTCGCTTGCCAATAAACCTTCTGTTTCATTCTGTTGAACCTTGCCACTGATTAATTTTGCTTTGCAACGACCACAAGAGCCTGCTCGACAAGAGTAAGGCAGAATTAAACCAGCTTCTTCTCCTTGTTCAAGTAGTGTTGCTTGCTTATTACCTTGGTAGCGCTTATGCCAACGAGTAAAATTAATGACTACTTTAGCGTTATTATTTTGTTCACTGACTAGGCTATTTTTTGTCTCGGGAAGCTCTGGTTGATTTTCAGTAGTCGTATTATCTTGTATTACGTTCGAGTATTCATAGTGACCAAAACTCTCTTCATGGTAATGACTCGCAGGTAAGCCTAAATGTATTAATAATTGTTGTACTTTTTCTCTAAAACCTTTTGGCCCGCAAACATAACTTTGGTAGTTGTTAAGCTGCGTTATATTGCTAAGAATTTCTTTACCTAAACGGCCCTGAAAACCATGCCACTGCGAGTTTTTAGAATCAGTTAGTGTATAAATTACATGGCAATTACCATGTAACTTGGCTAAATTAGTAATGTCGATTTGCGCAATAATATCGGTTTTTCGTTTAGCGCTATGAATAAATATAACTTCATTTTTACACTTTTTAGCGACCATAAAGCGTAGCATCGACAGTATGGGGGTTATACCACTGCCAGCACTGACCAATAGTACTTTTTCAGCGACAGGTTCCTCTAGGTAAAAATCCCCGTTTACCTGCTCAACAACAATCGTTTGACCTACTGTAAACGCATCATAGAAAAAATTAGAGACCTTGCCTTGCGGTATTCGTTTTATCGTAATACTTATATAGTCAGCGCTTGTAGGTGAAGAAGACAAGGTATAACAGCAGTGCTGTATTTTACCGGCTATATTCACGGTGAAATTAATATATTGTCCAGCATGGTAAGGTAAAACGAGCTTATTTTTTGATTGAGGGTTACTGAAGAAAAAGGTTTTTACATCACGCGTTTCCTGTTCAATTTTTTGACAAACTAATTCAAGTACCGGGGTTTTGCTAGTCACGTTAGATAAAGTCATTTTTTATTTTTCTCATTTTAATTTACAGTGCTTTTTTATACTCATTTGATTCAATTTCTTCTCAACTCAGAGCTCTAGAGGCAATAACAAGGCAAACTTATCTCGTCATGCTAAATAAAATTTAACGCGGTTAGTGTGCATCGAGCAAGCTCCCAAAAGGCGAGTACCTAAAAAAGGTAAAGGCTTACCTACGCCGTTATTTATTTTGATAAGGGCGCTACACGAAGCTAGCTTATTAGAGCATGCAAGAGCACCTTTTCCTTAATAACCATGCTTTTCAAGCAAAGGCTTACTTCTAAACTTTTTAATTCTCGTTGAGCGGAAAAGTACTTAATCAACTTGGTATTACAGCCAACGCGTAGTTATTAATGTATGATATTGGCCATTATAACGTTTCTTTATCTTTTGATGATATCTATGACTAATAAAATTAAACACCTTCATATTTTAGGCATTTGTGGCACGTTTATGGGTGGACTTGCAGCGATAGCCAAACAACTCGGTTTTAAAGTGAGTGGCTCTGATGCCAATGTTTATCCACCGATGAGCACGCAGTTAGAACAACTAGGCATTGAGTTACTGTCAGGTTACCACATTGACAATTTTTCTGATGATATCGATTTAGTTATTGTTGGTAATGCTATGTCTCGTGGCAACGTAATGGTGGAATACATGCTAGATCGCAATATTCCATATACCTCTGGGCCACAATGGTTACTTGATAACGTGTTAAAAGATCGTTGGGTATTGGCTGTGTCGGGTACACACGGTAAAACAACAACCAGTAGCATGCTGGCGTGGATTTTAGAGTATGCCCATTTGTCACCTGGTTTTCTTATTGGTGGCGTACCGCAAAACTTTACTAGCTCTGCTCGTTTAGGTGATGCACCTTTTTTTGTCATTGAAGCTGATGAATACGACAGTGCCTTTTTTGATAAGCGTTCCAAGTTTGTGCATTATCGTCCTCGAACGTTAGTGATTAATAACTTAGAGTTTGACCATGGCGATATTTTTAATGACCTCAGTGACATTCAAAAACAATTTCATCACCTTATTCGTATGGTACCTAGTAATGGTTTAATTTTATCACCTATTAATGAGCAAGCTATTAGTGAAACGTTAGCAATGGGCTGCTGGACACCAACGGAGTTTTCTCGCCATAGTGAGCCAGCAGCTACTCAAGCCATTAGCCAAGAAAATAGTCAATTAGTTAATCAACCACTAGGTTGGCAAGTTGAAAAAATTAATGCCCAAGGTAGTGAGTTTATTGTTAACTTTAACGGTAAAAAGCAAGGCGTTGTTAAGTGGGACCTTATTGGTGATTTTAATATTGATAATGCGGTAATGGCTATTGCTGCGGCGCGTCATGCCGGCGTACCTAGTGCTGTCTCTATTGAAGCATTAGCTGAATTTATTAATACTAAACGTCGTTATGAGCTGCGTGGTAGCGTTAACAATATTAGTGTTTATGATGACTTTGCTCATCACCCAACCGCTATCGCTAAAACGTTAGCTGGCGTGCGTGCCCAACTCTCGCAACAAGCGCTAGAGCAAGTAACAGGGCAGTCAGTAACAGGGCGTATTTTTGCGGTATTAGAAATGCGTTCTAATACCATGAAGTCAGGTATTCATAAAGACGCACTGCCGCAATCATTTACTGATGCTGATCAGGTTTTTATTTATCAAGATGAGCAAGTCACATGGTCGGTGAGTGAGCTAATTAAACGAAGCAGGCCGCCTTGCCAGGTGGAAGAAAATATTGACAAGTTAGTTGACAGTATAGTTAAACAAGCACAAGCCGGTGATATTATTGTGGTAATGAGTAATGGTAGCTTTGCCGGTATACATGACAAAATCTTGAACCATTTAGCTAATATAAACGTATAATTAAGCTGGATCCATCAGTAAAATGATGAGTAAAAAAATACTGTTTAAAATGCCATTTTGACAGTTCATATTTAAAAACTTAGTGTAAATCAAAAAAGAGAACTTAGTATAATGACCGTATTAACAGTACTTACCGCACCTAACGATAAACTTATAAAGCAAGCATTACCTGTCTCTGATGTTAGTCAAATTCAAGTGTTAATCGATGATCTTTTTGAAACTTTATATAATACTGACGATGGTATTGGCTTAGCTGCAACCCAAGTTGGTCGCAGTGAAGCTGTGGTAGTGATTGATATTTCAGAGAACAGAGATGAGCCATTGGTACTGGTCAATCCAGTGATAACCCACGGGGAAGAAAAAGCCAAAGGCCAAGAGGGGTGTTTATCAATACCAGGCTACTATGGCGATGTTGAACGTTACACACATGTCACGGTGGACGCATTAGACCGACATGGAGAGGCCATTAGTATTACGAGTGATGATTTTCTCGCTATTGTAATGCAACATGAAATAGATCATTTACAAGGTAAGTTATTTATTGACTACCTATCACCGCTTAAGCAACAAATGGCATTAAAAAAAGTTAAGAAAACCATTAAAAATTCTTAAAAATATTAAAAGATCTGCTAGTTAATTAATGAAACGAGATTGGAACAATATGCATCAGCTAAAAAATGATTTTAATGGTAAAGTAACTATCGCTATTACAGGGGCATCAGGTGCCGCTTACGCTTTACGTTTAATTGAATGTTTAATTGCAGCAAATTATCAACTTTATATTTTGTGTTCAAGTGCTGGGCGCATTGTTGTAGACACCGAAGTTGGCGTTAAAATTCCCGGTTCTCCTGATGCGGCAAGTAAGTTTTTCACTGAAAAATATCAGGCTAAAGAGCAGCAAATAACCGTTTTTGGTAAAGAGCAGTGGTTCTCTCCTGTTGCGTCAGGTTCTGCGGCACCTAAAAAAATGGTGGTGTGTCCTTGCTCTACTGGCACAATGGCTGCTATTTGTCATGGCATGAGCGATAACTTAATTGAGCGTGCTGCTGATGTGGTAATAAAAGAGCGCGGTCAGTTAATTTTAATGGTCAGGGAAACGCCATTTTCCACATTACATTTACAGAATATGCTCAGCCTTTCTCAACAAGGCGTTACTATTATGCCAGCTTCACCTGGCTTTTATCATAAAGCTAAGTCGATTGAAGACTTGATTGATTTTATGGTTGGCCGAGTATTAGATCATCTTGGTATTGAACAAGATATTATGCCGCGTTGGGGATATAACATTTAACGGAAAAATCACATTAAAGTCATATCAGAACCATAAAAAAAACGACATCTGTCGTTTTTTTTATGGTTCAATTTCTTATGGTCGCTTAATAACAGCAAATTTATGTTGTTATTAACTTACGTTACTCATCAAAACTAAATTCAATATAGGCTCGACCTAATTCATTTTTTAATGGAATAATGACTATAGGCCCTTTCGCTTTGTGGTGAATAGAGTGATCAGCGCCAGAGACCACGATAGGGGTTGCCATATCAAACTCAATGCCTTTTTCACTTAGCATACGTTTGGCGCCACCAGTAACCATATTAGTTATTTCACCGACTAAATCAATAATCTCTTCGTTGACTTCATCAGGTGCTTCACCCACCATTTTTTTCATTGTGGCTAATGCCAGACCAGCTTCAAATGTAATAGATAATGAACCTTTTGCTTGTTCACTGACCATACCTATTAAGCCTGAAACATCACCTAAGGCAATTTCATTTTTTTTGAGGCGTGGTTTTTCTGGTGTTAATTCCATTTGTGCCATGGTTGACATGACATTGAGCATTGAAGATAAAAATGGATTTATATATTCTACATTCATGAATATTCCGTATCTTGGCTGTTTAGATAAATTATTTTATTGTATATCATTTTATTTTGCATGCTTATCTTACAAATGTAAATCAAATAGCGTGATACTTTGCACATTTATAGTGTTAATTATTTTTTTAGCGAGTCATTTATTTGGCTGATGACTTAGTTATGCGCTTATATTACCCGTAATGACTGCTTTTTTTTTGTTTTATAATCAAACGCTAAACTGACAAAAATGCTTCGCCTTGAAAGTTAACCGTATTAATGTACTTGTGGTAAGTCTCGGTTAATAAATGTATTTCTACTAATGTTTGCGGTAATAAATGAGTGAGTTAATTTTCTTGATAAGTTATTGTTTTTAAATATCTAATACAGGAGATACAGTGTATTCCATTGTTCTGACAAAGTCAGTTGGGGTAGGGCGTTTGAATTTCCAGCGCTGAATATATTCTTTAAAAGCAAAGTCAAACAGCTGCCTTATAAAGTCATTATGATGTTATTAAAGGGATAGGTGGGGAGAAAGCTAAACGTTATTACAGTTTTTACAGCGACCATGGGCTTCAATTATTTGATGGCTAATAATAAAGCCATTAGCATCAGCCATGGTCCGTAACGCTAAATCAAAGTTATTGGATTGTATTTCTTCTACATGACCACATTCATCGCAAATTAATAATTGCACAGGGTGGTTACATTCACCAAAGTGGTGACACATAATAAAAGCATTAATCGATTCGATTTTATGGACAAAGCCCTGTTTAGATAAAAAATCTAAGGCGCGATAAATAGTAGCGGGCTTGGCTGCAGCATCTAGTTCTTTTAGTTCTGCTAATAAATCATAGGCGCCGACAGCGCCTTGACGATTAGCTAATAATAAAAAAACTTGCTCTCTAACTTTAGTAAAACGCGCGCCTTTTTTTTGGCAAACGAGTTGTGCTTGTTGTAATAAAGAATCTGCCGTCATGGTGCTATTATGTTATTTTTTGTCTAAGTATTGATAATTTTCCAGTGTATCATAGCTACTTACTCTGCGCGTCACCTTTTTAACTTAGTGCTTGAATACTATTATTTTAAAGTAACACTTATTGAGTGTTAAGTGTTACACACAGAGAAATGTACTAATTAGATAATTTTTAAGTGAAGATCATTATAGGATTATGATTGGTAAACTATCAAAAATCCTTATTTTTGTTATACTTAACCGATGATATTTAATCATGAGTTACCATGCAAGTAAGGAGTTTTTACGAGTGAATAAAGCGAGACTCAGCCAAGATGAAAACTTGTCTTTTAAAATCAGCCATCAGTTACTACCACAAGACTATCAACGTATTGATTTGTATTTTTCACTACCTGTTGAAATGGGTATAAATTCGAGCACACTTAACGAAGAAGAGTTTTTTTACGCCAACATTAGAAATCATAGTGCTTACCATGCTGATAAGTTACATCTACCATTAGTGCGAAGTCGCTTTATTAGTCAAAATAAGGGTGAACAAAGTGATTATCGGTTAAACCTTAATTTATATTCTTACCAAGTTAAAAAAGCGCTTGATGCCGACATTAAACAAACGCTAAAACTCAAAACGGCGGAAGAGTTTTATCCGGCTGCGATTGAATTGGCAGAGCAAACGTTCTCGTTAACTAAAAAGCTAAGACGTTACACACCCTCAGATAGCAAACTTAATTCCTTCTTTGAAAATGCGGATAACTATTTAAGTTGGCACATAGAACAATCGTTCTTAAAGCTGTTATCCAAAGGACCTAAAAGCTCTGAATTTACCGTTGAAAGAGAGTTGCTATTAAGTTTATGTCGCAGTGAAAATGAGTATCGAATTGATAATAAGTATAACTCCCAAGTGACTCTTGATGACCCTAACCGTATTACTAATAAAATGCGATTACTACAGCGCTTGATAGAGTATGGGGTAGTCTTTCAACGACAAACGCGCTATTTAAACGTTAACTTAAAGCGCTTTGTACGTGGTGTTGTTACTACGGTTATCATGGCATTTGTTATGTTATTAGTCCTTAATGCTCGTACTAATTTTACTGAAGTAACAGTCGCCTTAGTGGCATTTTTAGGGGTCATTTATGGCTTACGAGAAACTTTTAAAGAAGATCTAACCAATTTAATATGGCGAAAAATTCAAAAAGGCTTACCTAAATGGCAAAATATATTTACTCACAGTGTCACTAAAAAACGTATTTTGAGTCAAATTCTTTGGTTAGAGTATATTAACAATACAGATTTACCTGATTCGGTTAACGATTTATTTCAACAGCGCAGGCAGCAAAATAAGCAAGCGGCACAGCTACTGCATTTTCGCTGTGATAATAAGGTGATGGCAAAAGAGTTTTTACCTGGTTATGACGAAATTCAGCAACAGATTTTTTTCAACTTAACACCTTTTGTGCGTTTTTTAAAAAAAGGAGCGGGTCGACTATATAGTTTAGAAGGACAAAAAATTTCTAGCCAAGGTGTGGAGCAGCGTTATCAAATAAACCTTATTCTACGACAATGTAGTTTGGGTAAAACAAAAGGTAAAGAATCGTTACAGCGCTTTAAAATTACATTAAACCGCTCAGAAATCGTCAATATTGAATCAATAAAATAGCGACACGGACAATATCGTACGTTACACATATAACTTTAATAGATACCGTTTAATATTTTCTTTTTCAGTAAGGGCATTGTTAATGAAATATCGGCTCAGCCGACTGTTTTTTATAAAATTTTTATAATGGCAAGCATGCTCTCGTTATTGCTTGCTTTTACTGGTTGTTATCTCTACAATACGCCTCCTTAATTCAGCCTAAATTTTTGTTCCTTGTCTCAACTGGTGTTGGCTGTGCCAGATTATGAGACTACAACCGTAAGGAGCTCGTAATGCGTCATTACGAAATCGTATTTATGGTTCACCCTGATCAGAGTGAACAAGTGCCTGGTATGATCCAGCGCTACACAGATTTGATCAATGCTGCTGAAGGCAAAATCCACCGTCTAGAAGACTGGGGTCGTCGCCAATTAGCATACCCAATCAATAAACTACACAAAGCACATTATGTTCTTATGAACATTGAAGCGCCACAAGTAGTAATTGATGAGCTTGAAACTGCTTTCCGTTATAACGATGTTGTTATCCGTAACATGATTATGCGTACTAAAGATGCAGTAACTGAAGCATCGCCAATGGCTGCTGCTAAAGAAGAGCGTCGTGACGATCGCCGCGAAGTTAAGAAAGATGTTGCTGCTGCGCCAGTTGAAGCTAAAGAAGACTCTGCTGAAGAGAAATCTGAAGAAACTGCTAGCGAAGAATAAGTAATCTGTGATGATCTCGCAAGGTTCCTTGCAAGACTCTTTTTTAGAGAATTGCCTTGTGTTGACCGGTGCAGTGGTAAGAACCCCTAAACAGTCAACCAGTCCTGCAGGTATTAGTCATAGTCAGTTTTCAATAGATCATAAGTCTATACAAAATGAAGCTGGCATGAATCGACAAGCATTTGTTCGAATACAAGTAGTGGCTACAGGTGATTTATCACGCTTAACTCGTGAATTAGTTGCGGGTAATGTAATAAAAGTGACTGGTTTTATAAATCGTCATGAATCTAGAAACGGTAATCCGCTTTTAGCATTACATGCTCAGCAAATTGAAATGATTAATTAGGCTTTATTTACTAACTATAATAGTTAATAACATAAAACCATATTGGAGAACTCCATGTCTCGTTTTTTTAGACGTCGTAAGTTTTGCCGCTTCACAGCGGAAGGCGCAACATCTATCGATTATAAAGATATTGCCACGTTAAAAAATTATATCACTGAAAGTGGTAAAATTGTTCCTAGCCGTATCACTGGTACTGCTGCTAAATATCAACGTCAATTAACTCGTGCAATCAAACGCGCTCGTTACTTGTCTTTGTTACCATACACCGACTTACATAAGTAAGCTAATAGGGGTTTAAAATGGAAGTAATACTTCTTGATAAAATCGCCAAATTAGGCGGCCTTGGTGACAAGGTATCTGTTAAATCAGGTTATGCACGTAACTTCTTATTACCACAAGGTAAAGCAGTTTTTGCATCACAAGCTAACGTTGAACACTTTGAAGCACGTCGTGCTGAAATTGAAGCTGAATTAGCAACAGTATTAGCTTCAGCTGAAGCACGTGCTGCTAAAGTTGTTGAATTAGCTGAAGTTACTATCGCATCAAAATCTGGTGATGCGGGTAAATTATTTGGCTCTATTGGTACTCGTGATATCGCTGATGCGATCACTGAAGCTGGCGTTGAAGTAACGAAAGCTGAAGTACGTTTACCATTAGGTGCTATCCGCGAAACAGGTGAATTCGAAATCGCTATTCACTTACATCATGATGTTGATACTAGCATCAAAGTTATTGTTATCGCTGAAGCAGAATAACTCACTATAGCGTTAAGCTATCGTAAGCGTTATTAATAAAAACACCGTATTCTCATTGAGATTACGGTGTTTTTTTATAGCTGTTTCTTTATATAACTTTTATGAACTTGTCTTTTCTGTCAGCGCGTTAGTTAAGGCTTGATAATTTGTGATGGCTGGAAAATCGGTAATAACACTGGCTGATTTTTTACTATCAGGGTTAGCAATAGCGAGTAAATATTTAATACCATATTGTTGAGCCGATTTTAAAATTTCAACACTGTCATCAATAAATAGCGTTTTACTACAATCAAAGCCATGCTTGGCTTGTAGTCGTTGCCATAATAATTGAGACTCTTTAGTGATACCAAATTCATGAGTAGAATAAAGCGTATCAAAATATTGATCTAATTGCGTACGCTCAATTTTAAGTGATAGTGCCTCAGGGTGAGCATTAGTAACTAACACAACATCTTTACCATTAGCTTTAAGGGCTAATAAAAAGTCTTTTGCGTCACTGCGTAACTGAATAAGGTGCTTTATTTCCCGTTTGAGTTCTTGTATCGGCATTTGTGTTTGTTCAGACCAATAATCTAAGCAATACCATTTAATGGTGCCAACAACGGCTAAATAATCAGTTTTAAGCTTGGCTTTTGCAGCATCAAGCGATATTGACATTTTTTCACTGTAACGTAATGGTAAGTGCTCTAGCCAAAAGTGGTTATCAAAGTGTAAATCTAAAATGGTACCATCCATATCGATTAAAACAGTAGAAATTTTTGACCAATTAATGTTTGCCATATCGGCCATCCCTCAAAATAAATTGCAGTAATACCAATTCTATTAAATTTATTCCCAACTCAGAGCTTTATTAGCGAGCTTAGAACAAGCAGAATTTGTTAATTATAGTTACGCTATATTTCATAAGTAGTGTGCTGTTATCAGTTTGCTAATAAGCTCCCAAGGGCGAGTCTAAAAGGCTTGCATGCGACGTTATTGATTTTGACAAGGGAATAACCATTCTCTTCAATCAATGTCTTGCCTCTAAGCCTTTTAATTCTCGCTGAGTGAGAAATAACTTAATAGGCTTGGTATAAAATAAATATTAGCATTTTACTATTCCAAAAGTATTGTTTATCGTGTCATTATAGTGACATCTAAAAAAAATAATTAACTAATGTAGCTAAAAATATGGCTGATAAAAATCAATTACCCGTTATAACTAATCGTCGACAAATAGCAAAAAGTGCACTTTTTGCTATTGAACAAATAGATCTGACTTTTACTAATGGTGAACAAAGGCAATATGAGCGAATGGAAGGCTCTGGCCGTGGTGCTGTTATGGTTGTGCCTATGATTGATGATGAGAACCTATTGCTGGTACGTGAGTATTGTGCTGGTACCCACAGTTATTTGTTGGGCTTTCCTAAAGGTTTAATTGATGAGGGCGAAGTGGCAGAGCAGGCTGCTAATAGAGAGCTTCAAGAAGAAATTGGTTACGGTAGTAAGCATTTATATCAATTGTCTGAATTGATGATGGCACCCGCTTTTTTTAATGCCAAAATGACCATTTTTTTAGCGAAACAGCTTTATAGCTCAGTACTTGAAGGAGATGAGCCTGAGGCCTTACAAGTAGTGTCTTGGCCTATTAAAGATTACAAAAATTTATTACAACAAAGCGACTTCACGGAAGCACGCAGTATTGCAGCATTAATGTTAGTACGCGATTTTCTTGATAATGAATATTAACTTGCATCGATTAGCTGGCTTTAATAGTCAATTAATCGTTGGTTCAGTGTGTACAGGCATAACTTCAAAACATAGTTAAAGCCATACTTTGACATAACAGTTTTAAAGTACGATGACAGAGGTATAAAGATGAGAGAAGATAAATTACTAAACATTGCTTTAGAAAGTGCAAAAAAAGCAGGCGTAGAAGTAATGAAATATTATCGTCAGGGAAACTATACTGCAGAAATCAAAGCGGATGAAAGCCCAGTAACTAGTGCCGATATTGCCGCAAATGATATTTTAATGGATCAATTACAAACGCTAACACCAGATATTCCTATTATTTCTGAAGAGGTGGGGGCTGTCCCCTTTAGCGAACGAAAAAACTGGTCTCGTTATTGGTTACTTGATCCCATAGATGGCACGGGGGAGTTTATTATTGGTAGTGGAGACTTTGCTGTAAACATTGCATTAGTTGAAAACGGCTGGCCAACCTTAGGCGTTATTCATGCCCCAGATCATAAACTCACTTATTATGGTCAGAAAAACCTCGGTGCTTATAAAGATAATAGTCAAGTAAGCCATGCCATTAGTGTTGCTCAGTATCAAGAGAATCGTCATATTAAAGTTGCTATAAGCCGTCGCCAGCAGTTGGAACTGATGGGGCAATATTTAAGTGAAGATTACGATTATGATTACGTCGCTTTAGGTAGCTGCTCCTTAAAAAACTGCCTTATTGCCGAAGGAGGTGCTGACTGCTACTTGCGTGTGGGTGTTACTGGTGAATGGGATACTGGCGCTAGCCAATGTATCTTAGAAGAAGCTGGTGGTAATATCATCGACAGTGAGTTTAATCCGCTAAGTTACAATAAGGGTGAAAGCTTACTTAATCCTGATTTTCTTAGTTTAGGGTCAAGGGATTTTGCTTGGCAAGAAATTATTAAAGCGCATAAAAAGCGCTATGAATAAACTCAAACTGTTATAGGTCTAAATCGAGAGTTACTAAAATGAAAATGAGTGTAGTTAAAAAGCTTACACGTAATAGTTTAACGAGTCATGTTGGCGCTAATGGCGCTAAGGCGATGAAAACATAATTATTACTACCAGGTAGGCAGCGTCCATACTTGTTTACATGTGCTACCCAATGAGGCGTTTCTTATGTGGCTAATCAAAAGTTATTGTTTGGCTATCTGTTATCATAGCGAGTAACTTAGTGAGATTGGTATATAAGAGGTAACATCATGACTGAACAAGTAAGCACACTCTTTAGTAAAATTTGGCAGCAGTATATTAACGTTACTCCGTCAGCGAAAAAAATTCATCAATTATTAGGTAATGGCAGTGATGTTATTAATGATCATGTTGCTTATCGTACCTTTAATCACCCTAAAATTAATTTAGCGCAGTTAGCTAAAGGTTTGTTAGCGTTAGGCTACACCGAGTGTGGTCAATATGATTTTTCAGCAAAAAAACTCAATGCTAAACACTTTGAGCATACTGATAGCACTATGCCTAAAGTGTTTATTAGTGAATTACGTGTTGAAGAATTTTCTAGTGAAGTACAGCAAATTATTTCAGGATTAATCGCTCAGTTACCAGATGATGTTAGTGATAGAGCTGACTTTCTTTATTCAGGGCGCTTGTGGGACATTAGCTCAACAGACTATGAAACTTTATTATCTGTTAGTGAGTATGCAGCCTGGTTAGCCGCATGGGGATACCGTGCAAACCACTTTACCGTGAGTATTAATCACCTAGCTAACTTTGATGATATAAAGGTGGTAAATGCTCAGCTTAAAGAGGCGGGTTACCTACTCAATGCCAACGGCGGAGAAGTAAAAGGTGATGAAACAGTGAAATTAGAGCAATCATCTACGCTTGCCGATAAAGCTCCGGTGGTTTTTTCTGATAAAACGATGGCTATTCCTAGTTGCTTTTATGAATTTGCTAAACGTTACCCGTTGGCTAATGGGCAACTATATACAGGTTTTGTCGCGGCATCGGCGGATAAAATTTTTGATAGTACTAACGCTAAAAGTTAGTTAATTGCTAAGAGCTAAGTAAATGTTAAGCCAGTGCAGTGTCATTGGCTTTTTATTATCTTGTTTGATAATTATATATCGTATTTTTTCATCATAGCGTCAATGACCCCTTGGTCTTTTAATTTCTTTAACGTCTGATTAAATTGCTCAAGCGTAATAGGTGCATTAGCAGATAACGCCGCTTTAATATCTATCTCGTTGACAATAATAGGGAGCACTTTAAATGCACTATTATTGTTATTTTGCTTTAATTGATAATTAATTAGAATATTAGAGTCAATGACTACATCAACTCGCTTTAAATTTAAGCGAATCAAGTTGACGCTTAAGGTAGTAACGCCATAAGGGATAAGCTCACCTTGGTCAAAAAATGGTTGTAGAGTGGGATACTTATACCCTCGAATAGTACCGATAACCATACCTTTAAAGTCTGCTAATTTTTCATAATTATTAGGGTTATCAGCGTTAATGACCATGCGGTTTTTTTGAATAAATAGCGTATCACTCCACTGGAACTTTTCACTATGACTTAGCCAAGCCGGGTTACTGATCAAATGGATATGGGAAGTATTGTTTGCTAAGTAACGTTCAATACGCTTTCTAGGTGTTCTTACAAAGCTAACCATAAACCCTAATTCATCACCAAGTTCAGTCGCAATATCCTTGATAATACCTGAAGATAGTTGTTCACCTGACTCCATAGCGTACGGCGCAGCGTTGTAGTCACCATAGCTAAATATTAAGGTAGTTTTATCACTTGCGAAGGCGAAAAAAGGGAGTATAGCACTGCACAGTAGTAATTTTTTAAAGGTTATTAATTTCATCATGTTCAGGTTTTATGGCTTTTAATTCGCTCAATTAAGTGTTGTTTTCACTCATATAGAATGGCATAGCTAATAAGCAATAAGCAATAAGCAATAAGCAATAATGGCACTGTTATCTAAAATTTTAGTTTTTACAGCATCATTATGTAATTAAATTGTCTTACTCTTCCATACCTGTTTTAAATTGTTCACTAGGTAAAATATTGATACTTTCATGTAGTTCAGAGTAAACCAATACAGCACTACCTTGGTGAAGTTGTTTTTTCACTTGTGCAATTTTGGCTGCTTTACTTACTTCTTCAGCGCCGTATTCAGTGCCTTCTCGTAAAATAAAATCTTCAATAATAGCCGTTAAGGTTTCAGCGGGTAATTGTTCTAAAGGGATAATCATAACGTTCTTTATAGCGGTTAAGTAATAATGCTATTGTAGCGCTAAATTAGCTTGAAACGTCAATTATTGAATTAGGTATTATATTAGGTATAAAAAGGGGAAGGTTTGGATGAGTTTGCGAGCTAAAAACGATTAGCCAGGTAATATATATTGAACACCTAGACAGATTAAATGGGGTTATTATGCGTTTAATTTATCATCACTACGTATAAGCTATAGCGTATGAAGCACAATAATTTACCATTATTTAATCTGTTTAAGCAAATTGCATTTAGTTGGTAACGTTAGATACTTTTATTTACCTTCAGTTGTATCATCTTGAATATTTTTAATAAAATAATAGACATAAAAAGCACAAATGGCGATTGAAATAGCCATACCGCCAAGTGAAAACATCACAACCGGATCGTTAGCTAACATTGATAATAAGTTCATATTGAGCTCCATACTTATCTAAGTAATTTTTGATGTAATAAGTATAATGACATTGTGCAATGATTAAGCTGATATAGATCAATAGAAGCGTTGCTTTTCTACCATTTTAGCTTGATTGTCCTGCTGCTCTTTTATTTTTCGATAAAGCTTATTTGCTTTGTCGATATTCTCTTCAATCTTTCTGACCGATAGCTCACGCTCGTCCATTAAACGACTTTTTTCTGCATTAGGGTAGCCATTCCAAGCGGCAATGGTATTCCATATATAAGATAGCTCAGTGCTTTTTTCTACGCCTTTACCTTCACTATAGAGTAACGCTAAATTATACTGCGCGAGTGCGTAATTTTGGTTGGCTGCGTATTTATACCAGCGTGTTGCGGTAAAGTGATCTTGCTTAACACCTGTGCCATTCGCGTACATCACTGCTAAATTAAATTGCGCGCTGGCTAAGCCCTTCTGTGCTGCTTGATGGGTAAGTTCAAAAGCTTTAGTAAGATCTTTTTTTACCAATTCTCCTGCAGCATAAAGTAACGCTAATTCAAATTGTGCATCAGGGTAGTCTTGTTCTGCTGCCAAGTTAAACAACTCTAACGCTTTCATCGGATCTTTAGGCACCGAATAACCATGCTGATAAACCAAGGCCATTTGATATTGAGCAGGAGCGTAACCTTCACTAACTAACGGACGAAATTGCTCGATAGCCGCTTGGAATTCACCACGATTTAATTCATAAACTCCTCTCTCAAGATCATTACCTTGGCTGAATACGGAAAAACTGGTCAGTAAGGTTAAGCTCAGCAGTAATATTTTAGTATTCATGATATTTCCTCTCTTAGTGATTAACTTGCGGTTAACTTAGCTAGGCGTTTAATTATAGGCAATAAATCAACCGTCATTGGCCATCATCTCTTCAATTTCTTCTGCTAGCTCAAGCCAAAGCATTTCATTTTCTTCTATATCATTTTTTAAGGTAGCTTGTTTTTTTAGTAAGTCAGTTAACTGTGTTTTACGTTCGCTTTGGTAAATATCGCTATCACTTAATAACGCGTCAAGTTTTGATAGCTCTTGTTGCCATTGTTGGATTTTTTTCTCTAAACTATCGGCCTTTTTACGTAAAGGTGCTGATATTTTTCGCAGCTCAGCTTGTTGTTGGCGCTGTTGCTTTTTGTCTAAGCCTTTATCGCTAGTTTTTTGGTCAGTTTTTATTGCTTTAATCGCTTGCTTTTTATCATCGTTAAGCCATTGCTGATAATCATCAATATCACCGTTAAAATCAATGACTCGACCGTTAGCAACTAGATAAAACTCATCAACACACGACTCTAATAAAAACCTATCATGAGCAATCAAAATAATAGCGCCGCCAAAATCCTGTAGTGCCATCACCAGCGCTTGGCGCATTTCTAAATCTAAATGGTTGGTTGGTTCATCAAGTAGTAATAATTGTGGTTTTTCTAGCACAATTAACGCCAGCACTAAACGTGCTTTCTCACCACCTGACATCGTGGCGACTTGTGATAAAGCTTGATCACCACTAAAACCAAATTTACCTAAAAAGGTACGTGCTTGTGGTTCACCTAAGGTAGGTTGAGCGCGTAAAATATGATCAACTGGGCTTGAGGGGGCATGTAGTTGTTCTAACTGGTGCTGAGAGAAATAGCCTACGGTTAAATCTTGTGCGCAGTAACGCTCACCCTGAAGTAAAGCAAGCTCACCCGCTAGCGATTTAATTAGGGTTGATTTACCTGCGCCATTTCTTCCCAATAAACCAATGCGGCTTCCTGGTATTAAGGTTAGCGCCACGTCCGCTAAAATAGTCGTTTGCTCACCGTGAACAGACTTAGCATAACCACAATCACTGTCATTTAATGATAATAGCGGATAAGGCAAGCTGTCAGGTTCGGCAAAGCTAAAGGTAAATTGGCTATCAACATGCGCTGGCGCTAAATCAGGTAATTTTTCTAAACGTTTTAAGCGACTTTGTGCTTGTTTAGCTTTACTCGCTTTTGCGCGAAAGCGATCAACAAAGGCGGTTAGGTGTGCGGCTTCTTTTTGTTGGCGTTGAAATTGTGCGTCTTGCTGCGCTAAATGTTCACGGCGCTGGCGTTCAAAGGCGGTATAGTTGCCGCTGTATAATTTAGCGCGTTGGTGTTCAATATGCAGGATTTGACCAATAACGGTATCAAGAAAATCACGGTCATGTGAAATAAGTACCAAGGTGCCAGTAAAGCGTTTTAACCAACGTTGTAACCAAATAACGGCATCTAAATCTAAATGGTTGGTTGGTTCATCCAGTAATAATAAATCAGCACGAGAGATCAATGCTTGCGCTAAGTTTAAGCGCATGCGCCAGCCACCAGAAAAGTCTTTTACCGGGTTATCAAGTTGTGATTGTAAAAAGCCTAAGCCATGTAGTAATTCACCAGCGCGTGCAGGTAAGCTATAGCCGTTGATAGTATCTATTTTATTGATAATAGTGGCTTCAAGATTACCATTGTTACTCGCACGAGCTTGCTCAAGTTGTTGCTCTAACTGGCGAAATTCTTTGTCGCCATCCATGACATAATCAAGGGCACTTTGCTCTAAAGAAGGAGTTTCTTGTTTTACTGTAGCAATATCCCAACTGCTCGGTAATGATAAATCGCCGGCATCGGGTGCTAAATCACCTAATAAAGCGGCGAATAAAGAAGACTTACCACAGCCATTACTTCCCACTAAGCCAACTTTATGATTAGGGTGAATAGTAAAGCTAGATGCTTTGATTAGGTTTTTAGCCCCTCTATCTAAACTTAGGTCTGTGGCGATAATCAATAGTATTTCCTCGAGAAAATGGCATAGTGAGCTAGAGATAATAGCCACTAAAAAAATGCAGATGCATTGTCGCTTTTCCTATGACTACTATTCAAGGTAAAATAGCGATAATAACGTATTTAATGCTGAGTCAAGCTGTGTTAAGTGAGTAAAAACTTAACACAGCAGCACCAAGCCTAATAATAAGTAGTAACTAATGATGAATAAAGCCCCAAAAAAGAGATTTATCGCCGGTGCGGTTTGCCCTAAATGTAAAGCGATGGACACTATGGCATTAACCAAAGAGCATGGCGTTGAAAAAGCGACTTGCGTTAGTTGTGGAGAACAGATGGTGCAAACGGAAGAGCACGTTGAGAAAGTGGTACGTCAACACGAGCAGGTAATTGGTGTGTTTAAGCCTTAATAAACCTTTATTGCAGTAGTTTTAATTAGATCTACTGCAATAAAGTAAACAGTCAGCTAGTTATTAGCTAATAACTATTAGTAATGCGGTGGCGGTGGCTCAATACTGTCATTATCATTATCGAGCGATAAACTAGCTGCATCTTTGATGCGGTTAGCGACTAATTGTATTTGCTGTTTTAGCTCGGAAATTTCATGTTGATGATTTGCTAACTCTTCACTTAGTTGTTCAATAACATCGTCTTGAAAAACATTTCGTGATTCTAAATCATCAACACGCTTCTCGAGTTGTTGAACATAGTTGGCGTTGGTGCTGTGAGCACTTAAAGTTACTTCGTTATTGGCCATGATTCAACATATCCTGATGAGCTTATCGTTAATAGGGTGTTATTATCGCCAAATGCGACACTATACACAACCGCTCCGGTCGGTCTTTTTGCTTCTTTAGGCGTAACAAACCAATGCGACAGGCGTTTACCCGTAGCAATATCCCAAACGCTAACCTTTCTAGTTGCTGCGCCAGTGATTAATTTTTTACCATCCGCAGAAAAACGAACTGAGCTAAATACTTCATGACGCTTAGTGCCTTGTAAACTACTAATACGTTTACCGGTTTTTAAATCCCAAATATAGGCACTTTTCATACTGTCAGCAGAAAAAGCATAACGGCCTCTTGGGTCTAAGGCCACTTTCGATACCCGAGAGCTATGATTAAATTGATAAACGACTTGCCCCGATTTAGTATCCCAAACATAAGCAGTGAAATCGTTACCACCTGAGATAGCAACGCGGCCATTAGGCAGCATATCTACTGAATTGATTTTCTCTTTGTGACCTAAAAACTCTAGCCGTCTGCCGGTATCAACTGTTACATGCACTACCGTGCCGTTACTTTTACCAATAAGTAAATAATTACCGCCATTACTGATAGCTATATCTCTAATATGCGATTCACGCACTTGCCAATAGCCTTCTGATTTACCTGATTGTAAGTTCCATAAAGCAAAGTTACTTCTATTAGCGGTTAACACATGACTGGCATTATCACTAATATCAATGGCTAGCACTAAATTGTCGCTACTGTTCTGCTCTTGCGCCCAATTATACAAGCGCTCATTTTTATTTAAGTCCCATACACTTAAGCCATGATGAATAGACGAGACTACTGAAAATTGAGCATCACTAGAAATTTGACCCGCGTAGGCGCCTTCGACAGACTGTTGCCATCGCTGCAGTGGTTCTTGCGTTACTGGCTTACACGCGGTAAGTGTCGCTAATAAGATGACTGAAAAAATCCAATTACAATTTAACAAGGTATTAATACTTTTTTATTTATACGTTTATCGTTAGTATAAGTTCTTTTATGAAATTGTTTAGTGTTATCTTTACTTTAATATTACTTTCAACATAGTTTAATCATAAGTTAACACCCACTTTTAAGTTTTTAATGGAGATATGAATGAAATTGTTTAAGCCTACCTTAGTGGCCCTTGCGTTATTTGCTGTTGTTGGTTGTAACGAACAAGCGACTGAAGAAGTAAAAGCGCCAGTATTAGATACTGAAGTACAAAAACAAGCCTATGGCTTAGGTGCCTCAATTGGTATGTACATGCAACGTAACTTAGAAGAGCATGACAAACTAGGCTTAACGTTAAGTAAAGAGCTTATCGTGCGTGGCTTTGTTGATAGCATTGAGGGTAAAGCAGTTATTGAAAAAGAAGAAATTCAAGCCTTGTTAATGAACCTTGACGAAAGCATGAAAGAAAAACAACAAGCCGCTGCCATTGCCGCCGCTGAAGCCGGCATTGCTGAAGGTACCAAGTACCTTGCAGAAAATGCTAAAAAAGAAGGCGTACAAGTTACTGAATCAGGTATTCAATATGTGGTCTTAACGGCAGGTGAAGGCGATAAACCTGCAGCAACTGATACCGTTACTGTGCATTACAAAGGTACTTTTTTAAACGGTGAAACCTTTGATAGTTCATATGATCGCGGCGAACCGGCGGTATTCCCACTGAATCGTGTCATTAAAGGTTGGACTGAAGGTGTACAATTAATGTCGGTCGGTGCTAAATATAAATTTACTATTCCTTCTGACTTAGCGTATGGTCCTAATGGTAACCCACCACGTATTCCGGGTAACTCAGTATTAGAATTTGAAATTGAATTGTTAGAAATTCAGCAAGCAGAAGAAGCGCCAAAAGCAGACGAACACGCGGTGCACTAAATCGCGCTTGGTACTTGTTAGCAGCTTAACGATTTAAAACCGTTAGTAATAACATCGACAACGCAGGCTGCAATAAATTTTTAAGCCATCGGTAATCACTTACTGATGGCTTTTTTATTGGCAGCAAGTGTTGATAGGATTATTGCTTTTACCGATAGAAATAATCACACCACGAGAGATATTGGTATAAAATACTGTCCATGAAAAAACTTCTTATAATTGGCTATGTTTGGCCAGAGCCTAACTCTTCTGCGGCAGGTAGCCGTATGATGCAGTTAATTCATTTTTTCCAAGCACAAGGCTACCACATTACCTTTGCCAGTCCTGCGCAGCAAACTGAGCATATGGTTGATTTACTTACCTTAAATATTGACGTTGAAAATATCAGTCTTAATTGCACCAGCTTCGATACATTTATTAACGCCTTACAACCTACTACAGTCATGTTTGACCGCTTTATGATGGAAGAACAATTTGGCTGGCGTGTTAGCGAGCAATGCCCACAGGCCTTACGTATTTTAGATACCGAAGATTTATTTTGTCTGCGTAATGCCCGCCATCAAGCCTATAAGCAGCAGCGTAGCATTACCGATGAAGACTTACTCAACAGTGATATGGCCAAGCGTGAGGTCGCATCAATATTTAGATCTGATATCAGTTTAATGATTTCTAGCGTTGAGATAGCACTATTACAACGCTTATTTAAAGTAGAGGCGAGTTTACTGCATTATTGTCCTTTTATGCTGAGTCACGCGCAACTAACACAAAATAATCCTACTTATCAGCAACGTGAAGACTTTATGGCGATAGGTAATTTTAGACATGCACCTAACTGGGATGCGGTATTATGGTTAAAACAACAAATATGGCCATTGATCCGCAAGCAACTACCTAACACCAAATTAAACATCTATGGTGCTTATCCGCCGCCGAAAGCTACTGATTTACATGATCAAAAAGCAGGTTTTCTAGTAAAAGGCTGGGTTGATAATGCCGTACTTGCCATGCAAAGTGCTAAAGTTTGTTTAGCGCCGCTACGTTTTGGCGCGGGTATTAAAGGTAAGTTAGCTGAAGCTATGTATTGTGCTACGCCATCAGTGACAACGGATATTGGCGCAGAAAGCATGCAAACGTCGCTACCTTGGGCTGGCGCAATTGCGAATGATCCACAAACTATTGCTAATGCAGCAATAAAGCTTTACCAAGACGAACAAGCGTGGCAAGTAGCCAGTAATTTAGGGCAACAAAATGCCCTGCTTATGTATCAGCAAGCCGGTATTTTAGCTCAGTTAGCAGAAAAATTAACGCAAGTAACAACGAACCTGGAGGTACATAGACAAACTAACTTTATTGGTAGTATGTTGAATCATCACCATCATAAAAGTACTCAATATATGTCGCAATGGATTGATGTTAAAACCCAATTAAAACTTCTTGAAGAGAATAACGTAGAGTAAAAGTAGCCCGGGGCATGTTTAGCAGCAGTTTTTATTACGCATAATTATAAAGACTGCTCAAGTATGCGTGTTAAGCGTTGGCTGGCGTTAAGTAATTGCTGCTCTATTACCGGTAAATAATACTCAGCATAATCATCCGTTAGCCTTATTTTTCCTTGAGGTCGTAGACAAACCTGCTGGTTTGTTAATTGGCAATATTGAAAACGTGGTGCTCGTATTAATTGATAAGATTCATCAGCCCACTGCCACACGTGTTTAGCTTGATAAGGCGCGGTATAACTTTTTGACCACTGAGCGTTTAAAGAAGCTAACCATTGTTTTTTCGTGCGCTTAGCTGCTTGAATTAAACAAGTATCCCAATACCAGTGTAAATTATTACACTGTCCTTCCTTCTTAGCGAAAGTAATTTTATTACCGCCTAAATCGCTGGCATAACTTACATGTAAAGGTTGGTGAATATCAGCTAACCAATGACCTAAAAATAATAACGCTTGCGCAGATTGCCAAGATACTGAAGAATCTTTTAATTGTTGTTGATGGTGAAGAATGGCTTGTGGTAAGCAGTTATTACTACAACTTGCTTGCGTTATTTTAACCAAGTTGCGTGGTACATTAAGGTAATGCCAACTTTGGTACTGCTTAAATGTTGCTTGGCTTTTTTGATGAGGTTTAATGGCGTCAGCCCAAGTACAGGCGTTAGCAAAAGTAAGCGGGGTATTTTTTGATAAATGATTATAGTGGTTAATAATCGCTTGATGCGTTTTGGGTACTGTTTGTAATAGTTCAATAACATTCTGCTTTTTTGACGCAGACAAGTGATCAAAAGCCAGTTGGCAAACAATGTTATGACCGAACTTCGCTAAAGCAAAGCTCGGTTGACTAAATACCATAAGACCGCTAAAAAATAACGAGCAGTATAGAATTTTGAACATAATTACTTACGTACTAATCGACAAATATCTGCATTTCTTTGCCAATTTTTTTACGCATTTCCATTAATTTTATTGCTGTATCATGTTGTCTTTGATCATCAGGTGTTTCAGGTATCCATTGTGGTACTTTTTCTGATTTACCATCTGGGCCAACGGCAACCATAATAACAATACAGTGGGTCGTTAACTTGCGATCTAATGATTTAGGATCACAGGCATTAACTTCTAAGGCAATATGTATTGAAGAATTACCAGTGTAAA
The DNA here is from genome assembly GCF_005885605.1 of Colwellia ponticola. Taxonomy (GTDB): domain Bacteria; phylum Pseudomonadota; class Gammaproteobacteria; order Enterobacterales; family Alteromonadaceae; genus Colwellia; species Colwellia ponticola. The sequence continues at coordinate 47,287 of NZ_SZVP01000012.1, forward strand.
TTACTTTGGCTTCCACCTCTACTAAACTGCCAACATGTATAGGGGCAATAAAACGAATGCCACCCGCATAAGCGGTTACACAGTAACGGCCACTCCAACCAGCAGCACAAGCATAAGCGGCTAAATCTATCCACTTCATTACAGCACCGCCATGTACTTTACCGCCAAAATTTACATCTTGTGGTTCGGCTAAAAATCGTAAAGTAATGTCGCGTTGAGGAATCTTCATAATTGAGCTCTTTGTCGTTAATGATATTTTTTCAGGGGGTATGAAAAATAGTAGAATTTAAAAAAAGATTGCTAAAGTATAGTGTTCACTGTCAATTAGCAAATAATATATTTTTTGATGTGAGAACGTAGATTTTTTTTTGCTCATGATCTAAAGCTTAGGGTGTGGCGTATAACTAAAGATATCAAGGTAGTGAGAGGTTTATCTAGCGTTGCTTTTCAGATCAGCTAGTAAATATTAACTAAGAGTTTTAGTACTGGCAAGCATGCCCAATAGCGTCATTTAATAGTCAGTTAGGTGATAGTCATGACAAGCATGCTGTTATAGGCAATGACGATAAAGCATTGCCATGGTGTTCAGGCTTGTTAGTTTACAGTAGATTTAAGCCTTGTTTTAATGTGGTCGCAACTTCTTTATAACCATTGTTGTTTAAATAACCACTAAAGCTATTGATTAGCGCAGGTACTTGCTCAGTGGTTATACCTAAGCTTTGCATCGCTGAACGCAAATAATCGATACTTTTTGCTTTTTTTCCAGCATCACCAGCGTTAGTGAATAAAGAGCTTATTGAAGATTCGGTCATTTGAGGCGCTTTATTAAGATAATTTTGTACGTCAGGTAACGCTTTACTAATTAAAGCAAAGTTTGCTGTAGATAAGTTGTCTTTGGCGACGTTCAGTAATGAGCCAAAACTAGCAGCGACGGTAGACTCAGGTAAGTTTAATTGCGTTGCAACATAGTTAATCATGGCATTACTTTGCAATGGTACGCCTGCTTCTGTTGATATGGTGTTAATTTTTTCAGTAGGTGCGTTTGCCATAGCAGACAACTCTAACGCTCTGCTAGGCAATGAACTTAGGCTTGCGATACTCATTAAGGTAACAGAAGCAGAAAGGTAGATAATTGATAACTTCACGGTGGACTTCCTATTAACAATAGTGTCGATAAATGTTTAATAAATAAGGTCTCAGTAATAAAAAAGCCTTTCTCAAAGAGAAAGGCTTGAATTGCTCGCATTATGGTCTTGTTACCAAGCTTCTTATTATTGATTTTTTAGCTACTAATTTATTATTATTTTTAGTTTTTAGCTATTTTATTTGGGTTTTCTTTATTGTTTTTATTATTGTTTTTCTTTAGCGCAGGCAATTTATACCAAAGCCTTTTTGGCATCGCAACAACTTTAGTAGAGCATAAACTCCACTATTGCCTGTCTATAATACTGGTCTGACAAGCTATTGCAGCTAAGTTATTGATTCGAAATTCATTGGTAAAAATCAAGGTAAATATGCCCATTTAAAAAAATTTTAAATAAAAGTAAAAAAAAGTGAACTTTTTTGTTTAGGTATTATTTTGTCTGTGGTCAAGGGCGTTTATTTTTTTAGGGCTTTGATTTAGCGCATAGATCAAAAGGCTGGTCGGTGCTAAACTGCGCACCATAAAATACATCGGCGATATGCGTTACTACATAATAGCGGTCGCTAAATCATTAAAGTAAATGAGTCATCATGGCATTATTGTTAGTCAGTAATGCACTTTAAAATGACTTAAAGCAAAAGATAAGAGGAACTCTTGGTGACCGAACTAAAAAATGATACCTATTTACGTGCGCTATTAAAGCAACCGGTAGACTACACACCCGTATGGATGATGCGCCAAGCCGGTCGTTATTTGCCAGAGTATCGTGAAGTACGTAAAGATGCAGGTGACTTTATGTCAGTATGTAGAGATGCAGACTTGGCTTGTGAAGTGACTATTCAACCATTACGTCGTTTTCCATTAGATGCTGCCATTTTGTTTAGTGATATTTTAACTATTCCGGATGCAATGGGCTTAGGATTATATTTTGAAACAGGTGAGGGACCCAAGTTTGAACGTCCTATTACGTGTAAAGCCGATATAGATAAAATTGGCGTACCTGATCCAGAAGATGAATTAGGTTATGTAATGAATGCGGTGCGCACTATCCGTAAAGAGTTAAAAGGTGAAGTACCACTCATTGGTTTTTCAGGTAGCCCTTGGACTTTAGCAACCTATATGATTGAAGGTGGTAGTTCTAAAGCGTTCACAAAAATCAAAAAAATGATGTTTTCTGAGCCACAAACCTTACACTTATTACTTGATAAACTAGCAGACTCTGTGACTAGTTACTTAAATGCACAAATTGCTGCTGGCGCGCAATCAGTGATGGTATTTGATACTTGGGGTGGTGTATTGTCACCGCGTGATTACAACGAGTTTTCATTACGCTATATGGCTAAAATCGTTGACGGCTTAACGCGTCACAATGAAGGTCGTAAAGTACCAGTAACGTTATTCACTAAAAATGGCGGCATGTGGTTAGAGTCTATTGCTGCGACCGGGTGTGATGCTGTTGCCTTAGATTGGACTATTGATATTGAAAACGCTAAAGCACGTATTGGAGACAAAGTTGCGCTACAAGGCAATATGGACCCATCAATGTTGTATGCACCATTACCACGCATTGAACAAGAAGTGTCAAAAATACTAGCAGGCTTCGGTGAAGGCGGTACAGGGCACGTATTTAACTTAGGGCACGGTATTCACCCTGATGTGAACCCTGAACATGCAGGTCATTTTATTGAGTCAGTACATCGTTTAAGTAAGCCTTACCATAAGTAAACGTTAACTGAGTTTGAAGTAAACATACAAAAACCGCGCTTAATTTATCTTAATGTTATTTTAAAATAAGTTAAGCGCGGTTTTTTATTGACTTAATTTCAAGCTATTTAAGTAGCTAAACAGTTTCTAAAAGTTAGCAACAGATGATAAAAAAGGCACTGTGTGAGTGCCTTTATGTTAGTTTTTACTAAAACTAAAACTAAAACTAAAGCTCGCGTACAACTCAATATTAATCATCTTCAACTTCATAAGCGCTAAAGTCGGTAATACCTTTAGCTTCAAGTAAGCGTCTAACACTCGCGGGTAGCTTTTCATTATTATCTTTAGCTAAATCTTCATCGTCCGGTAGCGGTTGGCCAGTAAAGGCATGTAAAAACGCTTCGCACAACAATTCACTGTTAGTGGCGTGTCGAAGGTTATTTACTTGTCGTCTGGTGCGTTCATCCGTTAACACTTTCAAAACGCGCAAAGGAATAGAAACGGTAATTTTCTTTACTTGCTCGCTCTTTTTACCGTGTTCGGCATAGGGATTTATATACTCATCATTCCACTGAGCCATGGCTATTCCTCTATTTTGTTATAATACCAATACTATTAACTTTATTAGCAACTCATTAGCGCGATTAGCGAGTTTAGAACCGGTAAAATTAAGTAAACATAGCTCTGACTATATTTTATTAGTTTTAAGTAGTTATTAACTTGCCAATAAGCTCCCAAAGGGCGAATACCTAGTAAAAGTAAGGACGTATATGCTGCATTATTGTTCTAGATAAGGGAATTCCCCTCTTCTACAATTAATGTCTTGCTGCGATGCCTTTTAATTTCGCTTAGTTGTCAACAACTTAATGGGCTTGGTATAAGATATTCAATATTGTAATAATATAGATTTTACCTGTTGCAAAAAACCAGTCAAGTAGAAGTTTAGAAGTCTAAAATAACTTGACCCTATTAGTGAAAGTCTTTAGAGTTATAGACGTCCAAACATCTAAACGTGAATGTTATTATTACCGAGCAACAGGTATTGATATTTATCTTGATATATAAGTGCTACTACCGATATATCGAAAAATAAAACTGCGTTAGACTACTTAGTTTATTTAATGGAGAGAACAAAAATGTCGACTACTGACAAAAGTAATATTACCACTTCGGCAGTGAGAGCAGGCATTAATACCGATCAGCATCATGGTGCTGTGGTAGCTCCTATCCATTTATCGAGCACGTATTCATTGAAAGGCTTTAATGAAAAACGTCAATTTGATTATTCTCGTACGGGTAATCCAACGCGATCAACTTTTGCTGAAACGATTGCAAAATTAGAACAAGGTAGTGTTGGTATTGTTACCAGTACCGGTATGGCGGCAGTACATTTACTTTGCCAGTTATTATCAGTGGGCGATACCGTTGTTATTCCACATGATTGTTACGGTGGTAGTTTTAGATTATTTACCCATTTAGCGAAGCGTGGCCAATTTACCTTGATTGTTGTTGATCAAAATGATCAGCAAGCCTTAGCGGATGCTTTAGCACATAAACCTAAGTTAGTGCTATTAGAGAGTCCGAGCAATCCATTATTACGTTTAGTTGATATTGAAGCAACAACCAAAGCCTGCCAAGCGGTTGGCGCATTAGTTGCGGTAGATAACACCTTTTTATCACCAGCACTGCAACAACCTTTAACGTTAGGTGCCGATATTGTTTTCCACTCGACCACTAAATACATTAACGGTCATAGCGACGTAGTTGGCGGTGTTTTAGTAACCAAATCAGCAGAGCTGGGTGAAAAACTTGCTTGGTGGGCGAACTGTATTGGTATAACCGGTAGCGCTTTTGATAGTTTCTTGGCGTTACGTGGATTAAAAACATTACCTGTACGCATGAAGCAACACCAAGAAAATGCTCTACAAGTGGCTAATTTTCTAAAAAATCATCAGGCGATTGAAGCAGTTTATTTCCCCGGGTTTCCTGACCACCCAGGTCATGACATTGCTAAAAAACAACAGTTTGGTTATGGTGCTATGTTAAGTGTAGAGGTTAAAGGTGGTGTTGAAGCCGTTAAAAAGCTATTCGCTAACCTTGAATTATTTACCTTAGCGCAATCATTGGGCGGTGTTGAAAGCCTTATTAGCCACCCTTCTACTATGACCCACGCGGGTATGGAGATAGCTGATCAACTACAAGCGGGTATTACTCAGTCGTTAGTACGGATATCGGTAGGTATTGAAGATATTGACGATATTTTAGCTGATTTAACTTATGGTTTGGCGCAAAGCCAACAGTAAAAGTATTCATTCGGTTACTAAGACGACAAACAAATCAAAGTGTAAAAATAATCTAGCAGTACAGACGGACAGGCACAAAGATGAAACAAGAAAGTAGCACGCTAAGTAAAGTTAACAACGATAGTAGCATAGTCAACAATGAGTTTATTGAACATGATTTTGTTGCTCAAGGCACGGCAGAAAATAAACTGGCTAAACATGCTATTCAAGTACACAAATTTGGTGGGAGTTCATTAGCAACATCCGAGTGTATCAAACGTGTACTTGAAATTATTCGTGCAAACTGTCAACTCAATGACATTGTCGTGGTCTCTGCCAATGGTAAAACTACCGATAGTTTATTTGCTATTTATTCTTTGGTTGAGCGTACTATTGCCGAGCAAGAAAAACAATTAAGCGATGAAATAACAGCAGCAATTTCAGTCTTAGCACAAAGCCAAGCACAACTTATTACCGAGCTATTAAATGCTAATAATAGCAAACAATTATTGTGTCAATTAGATAAAGACATTAGTCAGTTAACTACGTGGTTAGCGGCTGATATTGCTCAACATAAAAATGATATTTTAGCCTTTGGTGAAGTGTGGTCTGCACGGTTGTTTTCAGCGCTACTTAATGAACAAGTTTGTCCAAGTAATTTCATTGATGCCCGAGACTTTCTTGTTATTGATAATGAACAAAGTGGTTTGGTTGACAATGCAACAAGCGCGGCACAGTTAAGGCAAAGACGCCAGTTTGGTAAGTTAGCCGTGATTACCGGTTATATCAGCCAAGATTCGCGTGGTACAAGTTGCACCTTAGGTCGCAATGGTAGTGACTACTCAGCCACTATTATTGCTGCTTTAGTAGCTGCGAGTAATGTGACCTTGTGGACTGATGTTGATGGTATTTATAGTGCTGATCCACGTGTAGTGCCAAGTGCCCGTAAGTTACATCGTTTACCTAACGGTGTTGCTAAAGAATTAGGACGATTGGGTAACCCTGTTTTGCACGCCAAAACATTATTACCACTGATTAACCCATTAAGTGAGCATCATACCCACTTACATGTTGCTAGCAGTTTTGACGCACAAGTTATTGGCACTGAAATTGGTAAATTTGGTCAAATTGCCAAACAAGAGTTATCAGTGACTTACCTTAATGATTTATTATTAGCGCAATCAGTGAGCTTTACTGGTGATTGTGCTGCTAAAGCGCGAGCAGAGTTTGCCCCTATTTGTATGGATGACCAGCAAGGCTTTATGGTTATCACCCAAGCACAACAAAAATCACTAAGTCATTGGTTAGCCAGTCACGATGTCGAAATTACCTTTAAGCCAGTAGCGATTATTGCTACGGTTGGTCATCGCGTAGCCGAGCGAGGCGATATTAAAGCACGCTTTAAACGCTCATTAAAAACAGCGAAACCTTTGCAGTTAGTGGGCGGTGATAATAGCCATAGTGTTATCGCTATTTTGCCAGAGCCATGTTCGATTGAACTACTCAATAAAGTGCATCATGAAATGACCAAAGATGCCCGGCATATTGGTTTAGTCGTTGCCGGTATGGGTAATATAGGTGAGCGCTTTTTAAGCCTATTACCAGCACAGCTTAATAATGTATACGCCTTAGAAAACTTGCATTTAGTTGGCTTGTTGTCATCAAAAAAAGCGTTAATTAATAATGATGGTATTGATGTAAACCAGGCGACATCGTTATTTGCTCAACAAGCGATAGCTTATGATAATGACCAACTTATTTCATGGTTAACCCAGCATCCCTACGATGAATTAATTGTGGTTGATATCACGCCAAGTGAAGACTTTAGCTTACTGTACGAACGCATTTTTGCCTTAGGTATTCATATTATAGGTGCTAATAAATGGGCTGCATCAAGTAGTACACAAGCGTATAACAAGTTAGTAAATACTGCTGATAGCCATAACAGCTTATGGTTAGGTAACACTACAGTAGGTGCAGGCTTGCCAATTAATTATGCCATTGATGACTTACGTCAAAGCGGTGATAGTATTAGTGAATTATCAGGTATATTTTCTGGTACACTTTCTTGGCTCTTTGAAACGTACGATGGCAGTGTTAAGTTTTCAACCTTGTTATTAAATGCCTTAGCACAAGGGATTACCGAGCCCGATCCTCGGGAAGACTTATCGGGTCGAGATGTCCAACGTAAGCTGTTAATTTTAGCACGCAAGGCCGGTTTTGAATTAGCACTTGAAGATATAGACTGTCAAAACTTAGTGCCTGAGGCATTACAACGATTATCCCTTGAAGATTTTCTAAGCAGAGCTAATGAGTTAGATGATTATTTTGCTAGCGCCCTATCTGAAGCGACAAGTAAAGCGGCATGTATCCGTTATGTTGCTCGTTTTCAATATAATGCTAATGCCATTACGGGGAATAATCCAGCAGGTATCAGCGCCAAAGTCAGTTTAGAAGTGCTGCCAAAAAATGATCCATTTGCCAATTTAATACCTGGTGATAACATCTTTAAAATTAACAGTCGTTGGTATCAGGACAACCCCTTAATTATTCAAGGACCTGGTGCCGGACGAGATGTTACTGCTGGCGGATTACATTCAGATCTTGTGAAAATTTGCCAGCAATTGGCCCATAAACAAAACCAAGTAAAAATTAAGGGTATGAGTTAATCAGCAGTAAGTAAGCAGTGTAATGCGTTGTATTTTTACTGCGTTATTTACCAAGGTACTTGCTTGGCTACGTGCTTAGCCAAGCAAGTACCAATCGGGTTCATTTATTAATCTGTTAATGGCTAGACCACTCGCTAACTATTGCTTTTAACTATAATTACTAGCATGATAGCTATTATTTATTTACTTTATCGGTACAATGGCTAAAGATTCACCTCATCAAACATTTTACACTCGACAAATTCAACGTCTGCTAGTAAAAGTCTACGGACAGAGCCCCGTTAAAGACTCATTATTAGATCATGCTATTAGCTATTTTGAACAAGAGCAGTTCCATCCTTCAAACGAACATAAGTCCCTTAATGCTACTCAACTTGAGCAACTACAGCGTGATGAACATCATGCTTGTTTACACGCTATCGCCTTAATTATTCTTGAGCTTGCCGAGGGTGAAAGTTATGCGGAAACTAATCGTAAATCAGCTCAATTCCTTGGTACGGTACAATTACTAAGCCCTACCGAAGGTAGACGGGTTGCTAAGAGTAATGAGCAGAGTAAATCCATTTATAAAGCAGTACTGTGTTTGCGTTTACTTGACCGTTTGATTATTGATGGCCAGGTTGTTGAACCCTATATCAATAAATTTTTAACTAATGTTAGTTCGGAGCAATATATCAATTTTGCTCGCTATGACCGTGAGGGTTATAACCGCTTTGTTGCGCAAGTAAAAATTCCATTGATTATGGCAGCATTATTGCAAGATATTGGTAATTATCATCCTAGCGCTCAAGTGATACTTTTTGGTGAAGAGGGCGAGTTAGATCCTTTTCGTACCCTTGATCTTGAGCAACGTAAAGCCTTGTTGAAAATAAATTACCGTGAAACCATTAAATATTTAAACGAGGGCATTGGTATACCTTCTTTTATTGGCGATACTAAAGAAGAGCGAGATCAGTTCCTTGCTGATGAACAAGGTAAAATGCACTTTATTAAGCTGCTATTAAAGACCAGTGTTAATCCGAAAAACACTATCGGCAATGTGCTTAAAGTACCACAAATTTATACCTCAATCATTTTGTCAACTAAGGCAAGCTATAACTATAAATTACTACCACAAGTTTTTCAGGTGTTAAATAAAAATGCTGAGCTTGGTGCTTGTGCACAAATTGCTGTCGATGCTTTATACACCATTACCGGCATGTTCCCGCAAGGGTTCGGTATTGTTTATATGCCATTAGGTGAATTTGGCGAGAAAGGTGATTGTTATGAATATGCTATTGTAAATAACTTATACCCAAGACAACCAGATCAACCCTATTGTCGGATAACAACACGAAAATTAACCTTTATTAGTTACGGGCAAAACGTCATTATTCCTACCAATAGTAATCTCTATTTTACCCAAACGGCGAAAAAATTAGCTTCATTAAGTAAAGAGCGCTTAAATGAAATACTGGAACTCTTAAGCTCTAATTATCAGGAACGCAAAAAATCTGATTTATTGCCTCGCTGCTGGTATGGCAATGAATTCTTTTCAATAAAAGCTAATCAAAACTTGTGGAATAAGGGGGATACATAATTACAGAACATCGCCATGGCTTGGCTGCTTTTGTCGCTATGTATTATTTTAATGATTACGGCAACATGTTTTTATTAAAGAAAAAAGCAGCTGGCAGGAATGGTTACACGTAAGCAAGTACCGACCTTCATCTTATTTTTATTACTGCTATAGGTACTATAAACAGTAATGTTGGATCATTTTTGTCAGTAGCTTATTGGTTTTATCAATTTCGCTATGCGCTAAAAATTCATTAGGCTGGTGAGCTTGGTCAATAGAGCCAGGGCCGAGCACTATCGTTTGGCAACCAAGCTGCTGAATATAAGGCGCTTCTGTTGCGTAATTAACCGCGCAACAGCTATGACCACTTATCTCTTCGGCAATATCAATCAGTGTACTGGGTTTTTGTTGCTCAAAGCTCGGTGAGCTAGGGTGCATCTCAGCAAAACTGATGCGACCAGGGTAACGTTCAGCTAAAGGTTTTAACGCATCACTTAACCAGTGAATTAATTCATCATCACTCATCCCCGGTAAAGCACGTAAATCAATATCTAAATGGCAATAACCACAAATTCTATTGGCGTTATCGCCTCCTGAAATAGCGCCTAAGTTTAAAGTAGGTGCTGGTACATCGAAGGCTTGGTTTTGGTAAGTAAGTTGAAATTTTTCTTTTAAGGTGATTAATTGGCCAATCACTTTGTGCATTATTTCTATGGCATTAACACCTAGACTGGGTTGGCTTGAATGGCCCGATTTTCCCTTAACAGTAATACGATGTGACATATGCCCTTTATGCATAACAACAGGCACTAAATTAGTGGGCTCACCGATAATGGCAACATCAGGCTTTATTAACTGACTTTTAGCAAAAAAACGTGCGCCAGCCATGGTAGTTTCTTCATCGGCAGTGGCAAGAATATATAACGGTTTTTTTAATTGTTCAGCGGTTAAGTTTTTACATGCTTGTAAAATAAAAGCAAAAAAACCTTTCATGTCACAGGTACCTAAACCAAAAAATTTATCGTCTTGATCAAGAACTTTATGAGGATCTGATTGCCAACTGTTTTCATCAAAAGGTACAGTGTCACTGTGGCCTGCCAATAATAATCCGCCTTCACCGCTGCCTAACTTAGCCAGTAGATTAAATTTATTATTCGTATCAGGTACCGCTTGTATTTCAATGCTAAAGTTTAGCTGTTCAAACCAAGCCGCTAATAGCTGGATCACTGCTTTATTTCCTTGATCCCAACTCGGGTGGGTTGAGCTAATAGAAGAGCACGCAATTAGCTGATTTAAGCTTTGACTAAAACTAGGCAGTTGTCGCATAAATGACCTATAATTATTTGAATAAATACTTAAATAGTTATGCTGATTAGTTGCATAACTACCCACTCGGTGTTACCTTATACTTATAGTGTAAATAACATGCTTTAATAAGGCTACTTCAAAAATGACAAAGGCTATATCCGATTCGAATAACAGTATACAAAAAGTGGCAATTATTGGTGCCAGTGGCTACGCAGGCGCAGAACTTGTCGGGTTATTAAGTAACCATAGCCAAGCACATATTTGTCACCTAGTTGTCTCTGAAAATAGTAGCTCTGAAGGGAAACTGTTTAGTGATTTACATGGTCGGTTTAAAAGTATTTGTGATTTACCCTTAGTAGCTTTTTCATCTGCATGGTTTGATGAATATGCCGCCGATCTAGATGCGGTATTTTTTGCTACTCCACATGATTTTAGTGCTGATTGGGCACAAGCGTTTTTAGACGCGGGCGTAAAAGTATTTGATTTATCTGGTGGCTTTAGGCTTAAAGATGCCAGCGACTATCCTAAATACTACGGCTTTGAACATGCTGATAAGAATGCTTTAGCCAAAGCAATATACGGCTTAGCTGAATGGCAACACGATGATATTGCTAATGCTAACTTAGTTGCCGTGCCAGGTTGCTATCCAACGGCAAGTTTACTGTCGTTAAAACCACTGACGGTGAATAATTTAGTGGTCGAAAATTCATTAGTGGTGGTTAATGGTATTAGCGGTGTTACAGGTGCAGGTAGAAATGCCTCACTAGCGACTAACTTTAATGAAGTGAGTTTGAAGGCTTATAATGTGTTACAACATAGACATCAGCCTGAAATTTCACAAGAAGCGGACATAGCGGTAATATTTAACCCGCATATAGCGCCTTATAAAAGAGGTCTGTTAGCTACGGTTACTTTACAACTTAACGCTGGGGTAACCAGTGCGCAAGTCGATGATGCTTTTATTAGCGCCTATAGCGATAAACCTTTAGTGAGACTAGTGAGTAGTTGGCCAGAAATTGGTAATGTCGCCAACACACCTTTTGCCGATATCCATTGGAAGTTTGATGAGGATAAGCAAGTGGTTGTGGTCAGTTGTGCAATTGATAATGTGCTTAAAGGCGCTTCTTCACAAGCGATACAGTGTTTTAATATTGCCTCGGGTTTACCAAGCGAATATTCATTACTTAATAAAGCGGTTTAACAAAACTGTGAAATAAGCATTCTTAAATAAAAACGTTATAAATATATTAAGGCACAACAAGGTATCTAATGAACAATTCATGCTCTACCTCACAAGCAACTCCAATAGTGAAACCTTTAGTAATTAAAATTGGTGGCGCTATTCTTGAAAAAGAATCTGCTCTTGGCGCTTTACTTGCGGTTATTGCCACTTTAAAAAATAAGCAAGTGGTATTAGTGCACGGTGGCGGTTGTGTTGTTGATGAAATGTTGGCACAAGCCGGTTTTACCACGGAGAAAAAACATGGCTTACGTGTTACGCCAAAAGCACAAATACCGTTAATTAGCGGTGCTCTAGCTGGAACCGTTAACAAAGCTATTGTTGCTACAGCCAATAGTATGGATTTAGCCGCTGTCGGGTTATCATTAAATGACGGCGATATGACCAGTTGTACGCTATCGCCCCAAGACTTAGGTCAAGTGGGTATACCAAAAACTAATAACAGTAAATTATTAGACAGTTTATTAAAGAATAACTTTCTACCGGTAATCTCTTCTATTGGTGCGTTAGCGAATGGCGATTTAGTGAATGTAAATGCTGATGATGCTGCCGTTGCTATTTGTCAGTTATTAAATGCCGAGCTTTTATTGTTAACAGATGTTAATGGCGTTAAGGGTGCAGAAGGTGAGTATTTATCTTCACTTGACGCAGAACAAGCGCAAAGTCTTATAGAACAAGGTGTCATTGCCGGCGGTATGACGGCAAAAGTTAAGGCAGCATTGCAAGCAGCAAAACAGTTACGACGAAGCATCGCGGTTGCCAGTTGGCAGTCGCCAGAGCAAATTACTCAGTTACTTGATGGTCAAGGTGTTGGCACACAAATTCAGCCCAACTAACTTTAACAAAACTAATGTCAGTAAAGCGAGTTTCAGCAAAACGAAGATAACGCACCTGTAAATAAGCAGAAATTATTGCCGTTACCTATTTTTGCTAAGTTAAACATCAGCATTAATGATATAACTATCAAGTTATCTAAATGGAATAGTGAGAGAAAATTCTTATGTCGTTAAATAAAGCATTACAAAAAATGAATAACTTTTTAGCTGATGATCAGCTAAAAAAAAATGAACTATTAGCCTTAATCGATTTAGCGATTAATATTAAGCAAAACCCTGAAGAGTATAGTCAAGCACTAGCGGGTAAGTCAGTTGCGATGATTTTTGAAAAACCATCGTTAAGAACGCATGTTAGCTTTGATATGGGTATTAATAAGCTAGGCGGTCATGCCTTATACTTAGGCCAACAAAATGGCAAATTAGGTGAACGTGAGCGCGTTAGTGATTACGCTAAAAACTTGTCTTGCTTTGCTGATGCCATTGTAGCGCGAGTATTTAGTCATGATTCTATTCAAGGCTTGGCAGAGCATGCTAGCGTACCTGTTATTAATGCCTTGTGCGATCTTTACCACCCGTGTCAGGCACTTGCTGATTTTGTTACCTTGTCAGAAACTTACCCAGATTTAAGCCAAGTAAAGCTAGCTTATGTAGGTGACGGTAATAATGTCTCTAACTCGTTAATGATTATGGCAGCTACCTTAGGTGTAGATTTTACTTTAGTATCGCCAAAAGGCCATGAAGCAGCAGCTGATATAGTGGCAAAAACAAAACGACTAGCTCAAGCTTCAGGTAGCAAGTTGATACTGACGACGGATATTGATGCCATCGGCAAACAAGATGTTATTTATACCGATACTTGGGTTTCTATGGGCGATGAAGATGCCAGTAAAAAAGCGGAAATTTTAGCGAAATTTGCTCCTTATCAAGTCAATCATGCGTTAATGGAAAAAGCGCAGGCAAATATGGTATTACACTGTCAACCAGCCCACTTAGAAGAAGAAATAACCACTGAATTATTTGATAGTGAATTATCAAAAGTATTTCAACAAGCTGAAAACAGAATGTGGGCACAAAATGCCGTACTTGTTGCATTATTTAGCCATTAACTATTATGCTAGTGGTCGCGATTAGACAAGTACGTTAATTAACAAAAAAGTTTCATAATACAGTTCAATAATACAGTGAACAAATAGTTTGAGCTCAGTGGGTGATAACACCCACGGGTTATACATATAAATTTAAGAGAGATGAACATGGCTTTAGCAGAAAAGAAAAAGATAAAAAAAGTAGTATTAGCATACTCAGGTGGTTTAGATACTTCGGCTATCATTCCATGGTTAAAAGAAAATTACGATAACTGTGAAGTTGTTGCTTTTTGTGCTGATGTTGGTCAGGGCGAAGAAGAATTAGTGGGTATTAAAGAAAAAGCTATCGCTTCAGGTGCCTCTGAATGTTACGTTGCCGATCTTAAGGAAGAATATGTTAAAGATTATATTTACCCAATTCTTAAAACAGGTGCGGTATACGAAGGTCAATACTTATTAGGTACGTCAATGGCTCGTCCTATTATTGCTAAAGCGCACATTGAAATTGCGTTAAAAGTAGGTGCTGATGCGGTATGTCATGGTTGTACTGGTAAAGGTAATGACCAAGTACGTTTTGAAGCTTGTTTTGCTGCCCTTGCACCAGAGCTAACAGTTATTGCGCCATGGCGTGAGTGGGACATGGTTTCTCGAGAAGATTTATTAGATTACTTAGCAGAGCGTAACATTCCTTGTTCAGCCTCATTAACTAAGATTTATAGCCGTGACGCTAACGCATGGCATATTTCTCACGAAGGCGGTGAGTTAGAAGATCCGTGGTGTGAACCTTCTAAAGAAGTGTGGACTATGACGGTTGATCCTATGGATGCACCAGACGTACCTGACAGAGTAGAGCTAAGCTTCGTTGAAGGTGAATTAGTTGCCGTTGACGGTAAAGACTTCTCACCAACAGGCGCAGGCGCTTATGAAGCACTAGTATATCTTAATGCAAAAGCGGCAGCACACGGTGTGGGTAGAATCGATATTGTTGAAAACCGCTTAGTGGGCATGAAGTCTCGTGGCTGTTATGAAACACCAGGCGGCACAGTGCTAATGGCTGCATACAAAGGCTTAGAATCACTTATTTTAGATAAAGAATCGTTAAAATACCGTGAATCTGTTGGTCATGAATTCTCCCATGTTATTTATGACGGCCGTTGGTTTACGCCATTAGCTAAAGCGCAACTTGCTTCTGCAGCCTCTTTTGCTGAAAAATTAACGGGCGATGTTGTGGTTAAGTTATACAAAGGCATGGCGCAAGTAACGCAACGTCGTTCACCAAACAGTTTATACTCTGAAGAATTTGCTACCTTTGGTGCTGATGATGTTTATGACCAAAAACATGCCGAAGGTTTTATTCGTTTATTTAGCTTATCTAGTCGTATTACTGCGCTTTCTCAAAAAGCTGCTGCTAACGCTAAAAAGGGAAGCTAGTCATGGCATTATGGGGCGGCCGTTTTAAAGGCGAAGCAAGCGTACAATTTAAAAGATTCAATGACTCATTGCCTGTCGATTATCGTATGGCAGTACAAGATATTGTCGGTTCAATTGCTTGGGCCGGCGCTATTCATAGTGTTGGCATCATTAACGATGGTGAACTGGCACGTTTAGTGGCAGCACTTAATGAGTTGAAAGCTTCTGTTGAAGCAGATCCTGAACAAATATTATCATCAGATGCAGAAGATATTCATAGCTGGGTTGAGATTCAATTAATTGAAAAAACTGGCGATTTAGGTAAAAAGCTACACACAGGTCGTTCTCGTAACGATCAAGTAGCTACCGACTTAAAACTTTGGTGTAAAGAAACTGGTGGCGACTTATTGTTTGCCTTAGTTAATTTACAACAAGCAATGATGAACTTAGCTGAACGTGAAAAAGATACGGTATTACCGGGTTACACGCATCTACAACGTGCACAACCAGTGACCTTTGGTCATTGGTGTTTAGCTTATGTTGAAATGTTTAACCGTGATATCGGTCGTTTAAAAGATGCACTTTATCGTTTAGATGTTTCGCCACTAGGTTCAGGCGCTTTAGCCGGTACGGCGTATCCAATTGATCGTAATGCGCTTGCTAGTAGTTTAGGTTTTAGAAGAGCAACGATGAATAGCCTTGATGCTGTTTCTGATAGAGATCACGTGATTGAACTATTGGCAGCAGCTAGTATTTCAATGATGCATTTATCACGTTTTGCTGAAGACCTTATTTTCTACAACTCAGGTGAAGCCGGTTTTGTAGAAATGAGTGATTTAGTAAGCTCTGGTTCATCATTGATGCCACAGAAGAAAAACCCTGATGCTTGTGAGCTAATTCGCGGTAAAGCAGGACGTGTTTTTGGTTCGTTAACCGGTATGTTAACAACCATGAAAGCCTTAGCCCTTGCTTATAATAAAGATATGCAAGAAGATAAAGAAGGCTTATTTGACGCGCTTGATACGTGGCAAGAATGTATGGAAATGGCCGTGTTAGTTGCCGATGGTTTGAAAGTAAACCGTTCACGTACACTTGCTGCAGCGCAACAAGGTTATGCTAACGCTACTGAGCTTGCTGATTACTTAGTGGGTAAAGATATTCCGTTTCGTGAAGCACACCATATTGTGGGTGAAGTAGTCTTAGCGGCTATTGATAAAGGCGTACCTTTAGAAGATTTAACTATTACGCAACTGCAAGAGTTTAGCGATAAGATTGAGCAAGATGTTTACCAACATTTATCAATTGAATCAACGCTGAACAAGCGTGAAGCGCTAGGTGGTACTTCACGCTCGCAAGTGCAAAAAGCCCTTGCAACGATACAATCGGGTAACGAAGCTATTTTAAATGAGCAAGTCGTTGGCGCACCAGGTAAACAAAGAATTGAAGTGGCACTTAAGCAAGTAAAACAACGCTTAAATGCGCAGCGCGCTGCTGCTATGTCTGTTCGTCGTGCCAGAATGTCGGATGTTGATAGTATTCATCAATTAACGAATTACTGGGCCGATAAAGGTGATATTTTAGCGCGTACGCGTGACAATATCATTCACGATATTCAAAACTTTGTTGTTGCTGAACTAGACGGTGTGGTTGTAGGTACGGCGTCGCTTTACATATATCAAACCGGTTTAGCTGAAATTCGCTCTGTTGTTGTGCAAGATACTGCGCAAAAACAAGGGCAAGGCGAAGCGCTTGTTCAATACTTATTAGAGTTCGCTCATCAAATGGAATTAGAGCAGATTATTGTGCTTACTTATATTCCACAGTATTTTGAACAACTTGGTTTTAATATTATTGATAAAGGCTCATTAGCTGAAAATATTATTGAAGACAGTGAACCAAGCCCGCATAAAGATCCTGCTGATGAAGTAGCGATGGAATATATACTTAGTCAACCTGAAAAGGTATAAACGCTGAGGCTGTAGCTTGTCTGTCAATCAATAACGTCACTCACTATTACTATTGAGTGACGTTATTTTTTTAGTGTAATATGCGTCTAGTTAAGTAAGTCAAAAAACTAAGTAAGTAAAAAATAATTCAATTAAGTTACTCTAAACAGGTAGTCATCATTTAAAGCATGGAAAACATCAATAATAGCGAGCAAAATTACGTTAAGTGGTTTAGAAATGCAGCACCTTATATTAATGCTCATCGTGGAAAAACCGTGGTACTTATGTTTGGCGGTGAAGCGGTTACGCATCCTAACTTTGCCAATATCATTCATGATATTTCTTTATTACGTAGCTTAGGTGTCAAATTAGTGGTGGTGCATGGCGCTCGACCACAAATTGAAGATCGCATGCAGCAACGCGGCATTGCTGGTAACGTTGTTAATAATATCCGTGTGACTGATGGGCAGACCTTAGTAGCGGTTAAAGATGCTATTGGTTCATTACGCCTGCATATTGAAGCTTTGCTTTCTACTGGTTTAGTTAACTCGCCTATGCACGGCTCACAAATTAGAGTTAGTACGGGCAATTTTGTTATCGCTAAACCCATGGGCGTTCGTAATGGCCTTGACTATAAATACACGGGTAGCGTTAGAAGAATAGATTCTGCGGGCATTAATATGCAGCTTGATTATGGCTCTATTGTGCTACTCTCGCCAATCGGTTACTCGCCAACAGGAGAAGTTTTTAACCTTGCTTTAGAAGATGTTGCAACGCAAGCAGCGATTTCGTTAAAAGCAGACAAGCTTATTGCCTTTACCGAAGACGAAGGGCTTATTGACGAATCAGGTAAATTAATTCGCAGTTGTAGCGTTCGCACGGTAAAAACCTTACTTGACAAAAATGATTGCCATGTCAGGCAATTATTACTTCGCTCTATCATTCAAAGTGGTGAAAATGGCGTTGAACGCTGTCATTGCGTCAGCTATCAAAGTGATACGGCGCTGTTACAAGAGTTGTTTACCCGTGATGGTGCAGGGACCTTAATTGCTAAAGATCATAAAGAATTAATTGCTACCGCGACTATCGATGATGTTGCTGGTATTTTAGAATTGATCCAACCACTTGAAGAAGAGGGGGTATTAGTCAAGCGTTCTCGAGAGTTACTCGAGATGGAAATAGACTTTTTTACCGTACTCAAAAAAGAAGATGTTATCATCGCCTGTGCTGCTTTATACCCATACCCAGAAGCCAAGTCAGGAGAGGTCGCTTGCGTGGTCATTGATCCTGATTATCGTAAAGGTAATCGCGGTGAGCGAATTATCAATGCCATAGAGCTAAATGCTAAAGAAATGGGCTTAACCTCTTTATTTTTGTTAACGACGGTCAGCGGGCATTGGTTTAGAGAGCAAGGTTTTATTGAATCTTCACTCGATAGGCTACCTGAAGGCAAAAAGCAAATGTATAACTTTCAGCGTAACTCGCAAGTGTTTATCAAAGAGATATAGTGTTCTTAGCATAAAAATAAAAAAAGCAGTTAGTGTTAACTTAACTGCTTTTTTATTGTCTAGGGATTACTGTGCATCACTGACTTAATACCCAGTAGTAATGAAAAAGAGCAATTAAAATAACTCTTCTACCTTGGGTTGTTCCTCACCGGATAATATGTCACTACTGTTATCTTCAATAATATAGTCTGTCGGTACATTCTCTAAACGAAAGTACTCGAACTGACTGGTTTTATCGGTTTTAGTGGTTAGCTTACCGGTTGCTTTGTCTATGCGTACTGACACTATACCAACAGGAGGCTGAAACGCTTCAACCTCAATATCCGCTAATGCCACCTCCATAAAATCAATCCAGGCAGGTTGTGCCGATTTAGCACCATACTCTTTACCCGTAGTTTGATTTTTTCCTAAATTATTATTGTAAACCGATTGACCCAATATATGACTCGGATCATCAAAACCTATCCAAGAGGTAGTGACTAAACGTCGACTAAAGCCTGAAAACCAAGCGTCTTTAGCTTCGTTGGTTGTGCCGGTTTTACCCGCAATATCACGACGTTTTAGTGTTCTAGCTCGCCAGCCAGTGCCTTGCCAACCATGCTTTGTAGACCAATCGGCGCCCCAAATAGCACTGTTGAGTGCTTGGGTTATTAAAAAGGCATTTTGGGCACTGATAATACGTGGTGCCGAATTAATTACTGCTAATGGGCTTGCTACGGTATTGTCTGCTAGTGAATTGTTAATTAACGCACTATCCGTTATCGCTTCAACAGATTGTGCTGATGCATTATTGGTGTCACCTAATTGTTGATTATCTGTTGACCATTTATCATTGTTAATCATGGGGTCAGTATTAGCCGATGTGACTTCTTGCGGAGTATTTTGCAGCTCAGTACAAGGGTCGCAAGCTAAAGCTGGATTGGCTTGATAAAGAATCTCACCATAACTATTTTCAATGCGCTCAATTAAATAAGGCTTAACTAAAAAGCCACCATTAGCAAAAGTAGCAAAACCTGTTGCCACTTCTAATGGTGTTAATGATGCAGACCCTAGTGCTAAGGTTTCATTATGAGGTAAGTCATTTTTATTAAAACCGAATGAACTTAAATGGTCGACGGTTTCGTTAACGCCAATACTTTGTAATAAGCGCACTGCGATAACGTTTTTTGATTGGGCAAGAGCTAATCGAACACGTAATAGACCGACATAAGTTTCAGGGGAATTTCTAGGACGCCATACCACACCTGAGCTTTGATCCCATTGGTTTATCGGTGCATCATTAACCAAAGAAGCGAGAGTGAAACCATGTTCAAGGGCAGCAGAATAAATAAACGGTTTTATGTTAGAGCCAACTTGACGCTTTGCTTGTGTGACTCGATTAAATTGACTTTGCTCGAAACTAAAGCCGCCTACGGCAGCTTTAATCGCACCATCATCAGGTGATAACGACACGATTGCGGCACTGGCAGTTGGTAGTTGCCCTAAACGATAACTGTTGTCAGCCATTTTGTTTACTAAAATAACATCACCATAATTCAGTATATCAGCGGCCACTTGGGGAGGGGGACCTTGTCTTTGATCATTAATGTAAGCGCGAGCCCAGCCAAGCCCTTGCCAAGTAATGACCGCTGACTGTTCATTTTGTAACTGTACCGTTACCGACTTCTCCTCAACACTAGTGACCACAGCTGGTACTAGCATTTGATAACTTTTTTCGTTGTCCAGCGCTTCAATGATTTCTGCTTGTGTTAGCGGTGAAGTATTTTTGACAGGACTATCGGTATTACGACTATTAGTATCACTATTGTTGGTTGTTAAGCTAGGTTTAAGCGAACGATGCGGACCTCGATAACCATGACGTTGATCGTAATTTAATAAGTTATTTACCAGTGCTTGTTCGGCAGCTGTTTGTAGTTTTTCAGTCACGGTAGTAAATACTTTGTAGCCTTCGCTATAAGCTTTATCTTTTCCATAACGTTCAAGTATTTCGTTATGAGCCATTTCAGCAACATAGGGGGCACTTAATTCAATTTCAGCGCCATGCTTTTTACCTGTGATAGGTGCTGCTAGCGCTACTTGATATGCTTGCTCTGTAATATAACCACTAACGAGCATGCGTTGTAATACAACAGAGCGACGTGCTTGTGCACGCTCAGGTGATCGAATTGGGTTTAACGTAGAAGGCGCTTTAGGTAATCCTGCTAATACGGCGATTTGTGCTAGGGTAAGGTCGTTAATGTCTTTACCATAATAAACTTGCGCGGCGGCACCAAAGCCAAATGCTCTGTGGCCTAATTCAATTTTATTAATGTAGAGCATTAAAATCTCATCTTTACTGAGTAAGCTTTCAATATGAAATGATAAAAATATTTCTCTAATTTTACGTGTGTAAGTGACTTCACGAGTAAGAAAAAAGTTACGTGCAACCTGCATGGTTATCGTACTCGCGCCACCTTTATCTTGCCCCATGAGTTTCCCGAGTATGGCACGCCCCATACCTATAGGATCAACACCAAAGTGCATATAAAAACGATCATCTTCGGTGGCTAATAAGGCATCAATCAATTGTTGAGGCACCTGATCTAAGGTCAGTGGTATACGTTTTTTTTCACCAAACTGTGAAATAAGTAACCCCTCTTGACTATACACTTGTAGTGGTGTTTGCCAGTGCACATCTTTTAATGATTCCACACTAGGTAACTCTGAACGCATCGAGATATATAAACTATAAACAGCAATTGTGGCTAAAACTAAGAGAATCAGACTGACTTTTAATAAAGATTTAATTGAGAACAAAGTAAAAGGCCAATAAGTAGATTAAAATGTAGGATAATAGTATATCGTGTAAAAGCATGTGATAAATGTATTTATGCGTATTTTGCGTCTAAAATAATTATAAAAATAAAAACAGTAGGTCTTTATGCTAGAGAAGATGCTAAGCAAACTATGTAAAAAGAAAAACTCAATGATGGTAGGCATCGATATTGGTTCTCACTCAGTTAAAGCCGTACTACTAAGTCAGGGAGCTGATGGATACATAATAGAAAACTTTGCGATGGAGCCAATGCCAAGAGGTTCCATGGTAGACCGTGAAATACAAGATATTGAAGCCGTTGGTACTGTTATTGCCAAAATAAGAAAAAAAATCTCTCCTAAAGCTACTGACGCCGTTGCGGCAGTATCAGGGCAAACCGTTATCACTAAAGTGATTTATATGGATGTTGCCTTAACAGAAGAAGAATTGGCTAGTCAAATAGACATTGAAGCCGATAGCCTCATTCCTTTTCCGCTTGATGAAGTCAGTTTAGATTTTGAAACTTTGGATGTTAATGAATCTGACCCCAGTAAAGTGAATGTCTTACTCAGCGCTGCTCGTACTGAATCTATTGAAGCTAGGGTTGCTGCATTAGATGCGGGTGCGTTTCAAGCTAAAATTATTGATGTAGAATCCTACGCAGTGGGTCGCGCTTATGATCTTTGCCTAACGCAACTACCTGATGATGCTAAAGATAAGGTAGTCGCTATTGTAGATATTGGTGCAACAGTGACGTTATTTTCTGTGACTGATGCCAGTACACATATTTATAGTCGAGATCAACTTTTTGGTGGAGAGCAATATACACGTTCAATTGCTGCTTATTACAATCAATCCTTTGAGCAAGCTGAAGAAGCAAAAATTACGCATACTTTATCCGCTAATTATACGTTTGAGGTGCTTACGCCTTTTCATACCATATTGATGCAGCAAATACGCCGTGCTATTCAAATGTTTTTGACCACCAGTGGCAAAGAAAAAGTTGATTATTTATTAATTTCTGGTGGTACAGCTTTATTGGAAGGTCTTGAAAGCTTACTTAGTGAGGAGTTAGGTATACATACCGTTATTGCAAACCCCTTTAAGGGGATGTCTTATGGTGATGGAATTGCACCAGACGAATTAGTCAAGGTTGCTCCTCAGCTCATGGTCGCGACAGGTTTAGCACTAAGGAGCTTTACGCCATGGCACATATAAATTTACTACCGTGGCGTGAAGCAGCATTAAAGGCAAGACAAAAAGAATATTTTACTCTGTTAGTCGCCGTTGCTTTAGTGACTTTTGCCTTAGTTTTAGCGATTAACTTTTATTTTCAAACACGCATTGATGGTCAAAACAGTAAAAACCAGTACCTTAAAAATGAAATTGCACAATTGGATGTGCAAATTGCGGAAATAGAAACGTTAAATGAGAAAAAAGCAGCTTTGCAAAAGCGAATTGGTGTTGTCGACCAATTACAACGTAGCCGAAATGTTGGTACGCAAGTACTTGATGAAATAGCTAAAATAATTCCTAACGGTATTTATATTATTGAACTAGAGAAACAGGGAAATACCTTATTATTAACGGGTAAAAGTGAATCGAACAACCACTTAGCAAATATGATTCGAGCCGTGGAATTATCTGATTTATTCGTTGATGCCACACCAGAATCGATTACCGCCGATGATGGTTCTGCTAAATTACTCAGTAGCTTTAAGATGAAAGTTAAAATTAAAGGTTTAGTTGATAATGTCAGTGAAGGAGGCAAGTTATGAAGTTTGATGCAGCCCAATTTGATAACCTTGAACTTGATAATATAGGGCAGTGGCCTTCGGCGGCAAAGTTACTTTTAGCAGCGTTTCTTGCGGTCATGGTAACCTTTTTAGGTTATGTCTTACTGATTAGCGATAAAATGACACAACTTGAACGTATATCATCTGAAGAAAAAACATTAAAAGATGCCTACCGTACTAAATATCATGTAGCGGCTAATTTAACCTTATTTCGAGCGCAAATGGTCGAAGCAGAAGCAACTTTTGCTAACCAATTACGCAGCTTACCAAACAGCCATGAAATACCAGGTTTACTCGATGATATTACTTTTGTCGGTACAACCAGTGGTCTTGATTTTGTAAAGCTAGAGTGGCAACCAGAAATTAGTAAGGAAATTTATATTGAATTACCTATTGATATTGAAGTAATAGGCTCGTACCACTCCTTTGGTCAGTTTGTGAGTAAAATCGCAGGTTTACCTAGAATTGTGACTTTGCACGACTTTAAAATAAGCACAGGACAAGGAGACAGCGATAGCTTAAATTTAACCTTACAAGCGAAGACTTATCGTTATCAAGGAGATGTAATCCAATGATAATCAATAGGTTAATATTGAACGTACTACCAACAAAATTAAGTATATTAAGTGTAGTTACCCTCGTTTTCTTATCAGGTTGCTTTGATGATACTACTGAAATCAAAGCTTATATAGCGCAGGTAAAAGCCACCACCACCAATTACATTGAGCCAATGCCAGAGGTTAATCCGTTTAATCATATTGACTATTCAGCAGGCGATTTACGCAGTCCATTTGTACTACCTAGACCCGAAGCTATTCAGCGAAAAATGCAACAAATGGCCGGGTGTTTAAGTCCTGATACTAATCGTCGTAAGCAACCCTTAGAGAAATATGCGTTAAGTGATTTAACGATGCGCGGCACTTTAGGTGATGAAAATATGCTGTGGGCGCTATTAGAAGCCTCGGATTCAAGTCTGCACCGGGTTAGTAAAGGAAACTATCTTGGTTTATATAATGGTCGTATAACACAGGTGAGTGTCAAAGCAGTGACCATAATTGAATTAGCTCCAGATGGCGCAGGGTGTTGGGTAGAGCGTCAAGCTACGCTCAATATAGCGCAATCTACAGAGTCAAATAAGTAAAGGAATTAGCATGCTAATTAATCAAACAAAAAACTATAAAAGCGTTACTGACATTAAAAAGCACGGGCTAATCTCTTTACTTTTACTGTTAACTATCTTGTCGTTACTGTCATTATCACCGTCAGTTAACGCCGCGAATGAAGAGGCTTCTGCTAAGACTAATGCGTTGATTGGTATCTCATATAACACCATGCAAAGCGATCAAATAGTCCTTATTTTTAGCTTTGCAGAAGAGCTTGCTAGCATGCCAATGGTCAACACATCAATGACACCGGCGTTTGTTGAAGTCACCTTTGAAGCCAATGCCTTTGTTAAAGAGCAAAAGCAGACTTTAGTTAATCATGCGGGCGTTAAAGACATTAATATCGATGCCAGCACAGGTAATGTTGTCGCTTTAATTAGTTTAGAGAAACTTGGTGTTTTTGATGTGGCTTTACATAGTGCGAAAGAGTTCTCGATTACTTTTAACTATGGTAAATCTGCGGAGATAGTTGAAACGTTAGCACCTGCAGGCAATGACTTCATTAACTATATAGAATCAATAGATTTTAGGTTAAATGCTGATAACGAAGCACAAGTATTGGTGTATTTAACCGATAATATGCTTGCTGCGGATGTGAATGATAAATTAGGTAAATTAACGGTTGAATTTCATAATACTGAAATTATTGAAGATTTACTTTACAAGTTAGATGTTACTGATTTTGGCACCTTAGTGACCACCATTGAAACTTTTAAAGAAGGCAGGAATGCTCGTTTAGTCATTGACACAGAAGGTGATTTTATTTTTAACCAAGCACAAGAAGAAAATTTATTTATCCTAACCGTCAAGAAAAAACCTAAAAAAGTACCTAGTTATATAGGTGATTCGGATGATTTTACGGGGCGCAGTATTTCATTAAGTTTTCAAGATATTCCAGTGCGCACCGTGTTACAGATAATTGCTGATTATAATGAATTTAACCTCATTATTAGTGATACCGTCACCGGCAATATTACCCTACGCCTAGATGGGGTGCCTTGGGATCAAGCATTAAGTATTATCTTAAAAGTTAAAGGCTTAGATAAACGTATGCAAGGTAATATTTTGATGGTAGCTCCGGCGGATGAATTAGCAGCGCGTGAAGCACAAACCTTACAAGCTAGACAGCAAGTTGAAGAGTTAGCCCCTTTATATTCTGAATACGTACAAATTAACTATGCAAAAGCCGCTGAATTTTCAGAATTGATTAAGAACGAAGACACCAGTATTTTATCAGCGCGTGGCAGCGTGTCAGTAGATGAACGTACTAATACCTTGTTAATACGTGATACCGCAAAAAGTATTGAAGATATTAAACGTATGGTGAGCATTCTTGATATTGCGGTTCGCCAAGTTGTGATTGAAGCCAGGATGGTAACCGTTAAAGATAATATGAATGAAGAGCTTGGTATTCGTTGGGGAGTCACTAATACTAATGGAGAATTTGCCACTTCAGGTAGTATCGAGGGAGCCGGTAGCGCAACGGGATCAAGACCTTATAATGAGTCTGATGCAGGGGTTGGGGTAGTACCTACTGTTGGTGATGGGCTTAATGTAAACTTACCGGTAACAGGAGCAGCAGGCACCATTGCTTTTCAAATCGCTAGGTTAGCTAACGGTACTATTTTAGATCTTGAATTATCAGCACTTGAGAAAGAAAATAAAGGTGAGATTATTGCTAGCCCACGTATAACTACAGCAAATCAAAAAGAAGCCTATATAGAACAAGGTGTTGAAATACCGTATCAAGAAGCAGCCTCAAGCGGTGCAACCGCCACTCAATTTAAAAAAGCGGTGTTAAGTTTAACGGTAACGCCGCATATTACGCCAGATAATAAAATTATTTTAGATTTGGTGGTAACCCAAGATACTATTTCTGATATTAGCAGTGGCTTAGCGCCAGCCATAGATACGCAGCGAATTGGAACTCAAGTACTTGTTAATAATGGCGAAACTATCGTGTTAGGTGGTATTTATCAACAAGCGATTATTAGTACAGTATCTAAAGTTCCAATCTTAGGTGATATTCCATATTTTGGCTGGTTGTTTAGGAATTCAAGTCAGCTAAATGAGAAAAAAGAGCTATTAATCTTTGTTACACCCAGAATTGTCACTGAGCACTTTTAAAAAGTTTTATTAAGTAAATTCATTAAATACTATATTTTTTCGCTATTTAATGGCTTTTTTATTTCATTAAGTGAATTTTTAACAAAGATAATACTTTTGATGCTTGCTATTTGTGCTCAAGACTTGCGATAATTACGCCCTTGAAATTTCCGAGGGAGACCTCTTTTGCGTCAAAAGTAATATTAGATTATTTGAAGATAATTTAAAAAAGAATATTAATACTTTTGACGGTTCCGCTAACACAACGAGTATTAAGTAGATCTAATGGCAGAAAAACGTAATATATTCCTTATAGGCCCTATGGGTGCTGGTAAAAGCACTATCGGTAGAGAAATAGCAGACCGATTACATCTTGAGTTTTTTGACTCTGACCAAGAAATAGAGCGTCG
This sequence comes from Colwellia ponticola, assembly GCF_005885605.1. Lineage (GTDB taxonomy): Bacteria > Pseudomonadota > Gammaproteobacteria > Enterobacterales > Alteromonadaceae > Colwellia > Colwellia ponticola. The sequence continues at coordinate 74,246 of NZ_SZVP01000012.1, forward strand.
TACAGGAGCAGACATTGCTTGGGTTTTTGATCTTGAAGGTGAAGAAGGTTTCCGCAGAAGAGAAGAAACAGTCATTGAAGACCTGAGTGAGAAACATGGTATTGTGCTAGCAACCGGCGGTGGTTCGGTAATTAGTACCAATGTTCGTAATCACCTATCGGCTCGCGGTATTGTTGTTTACCTTGAAACCACTATCGATAAACAAGTTGCTCGTACGCAACGTGACCGTCGTCGTCCGCTGTTACAAACGTCAGAAGAACCGCGTACAGTATTAGAAAATTTAGCGGTAGAACGTAATCCGTTCTATGAAGAGATCGCTGATATTATCGTACAGACAGACGATCAAAGTGCTAAAGTTGTTGCTCATAAAATTATAGAGCGCCTCGACTTTTAATTTAACCCCGCGTTGGAATCTAATAGTATCCCTATATGGCAATTCTTAATCTTGATTTAGGCACGCGTAGTTACCCTATCTATATTGATTCAGGTCTGATAAGTCAAACAGACCTGCTTTCATCACACATACGCGCAAAACGGGTATGTATTGTAACAAATGATATTGTAGCTCCTTTATACCTTAACTCATTAAAAGAAAAGTTAACCGACTTTACTGTAGATGAAGTAATACTCCCTGACGGTGAAGCTGAAAAAAACTTAGCTAACTTTGAAGTGATTATGTCTCACCTGCTTAACCATGAGCATGGTAGAGATACTACTCTTATTGCTTTAGGTGGTGGCGTTATTGGTGATATTACCGGTTTTGCTGCAGCCTGTTATCAACGCGGTATTGATTTTATTCAAATACCAACCACCTTGCTTTCACAAGTTGATTCATCAGTGGGAGGAAAAACTGCGGTAAACCATCCTTTAGGTAAAAACATGGTCGGTGCTTTTTATCAACCTAAAGCAGTTTTCATTGATATTGATAGCCTGACTACTTTACCTGTGCGCGAGTTTAATGCGGGCATGGCGGAAGTTATTAAATATGGCATTCTAGGTGACAAAGACTTTTTTAGTTGGCTAGAAGATAATACTCCAGCAATAAAAGCCGGTAACAAAGCAGTTTTAGCACACATGATTGAGCGCTGTTGTCAGTGTAAAGCGGATATTGTTGCCAGTGATGAAACTGAAGCCGGTGTTAGAGCATTATTAAACCTTGGACACACCTTTGGTCATGCTATTGAAGCTGAGCAAGGTTACGGTAAATGGTTACATGGTGAAGCCGTTGCTACTGGCATGGTACTTGCTGGTAAATTAGCAGTAGTAATGAATTTACTTGAAGTGTCAGAACTTCGCCGTATGGAAAAATTGATTGCAGCGTTTGATTTACCTGTAACAGCTCCTCAAAATATGGGTTTCGCTGAATTTATTCGTCATATGCGTCGAGATAAAAAAAATATAGCCGGTAAGTTAAGGTTTATAATACCAACAGCTATTGGTCAATCTGAAATTCGTGACGATGTCACTCAGGATGCGCTTCAAGAAATTCTATAATTATTTTCTCGTGGTCTTTATACCACGAGAAAGTTTAAGCATAGAAAGGATTAAGCATGTCTGCAGCCGTAAACTCTTCTTTAGCATACCAAAGCACAGCAACACTAGGAGAGAGTGAATCAATGTTAGCTACTGGAGATGTTGGTATTAGCGTTACCTCACGCATTGACTATAACTTACGCTTTACCAAACAAGCGGTATTAGTGGTCGGTAATAATACTGAACAATACTCACAGTTGGCTAGTCAATTTTTGGTCAACCTTTCAACGGTAAAGCCTACGGCTAATCATCTTGATAGCCAAAATAATCAAATCAATGTTGCCTTCATTTCAGCTTCGAGTAAATTAAACGATATTCAAATACGGTGTCGACTAATAGAGCAGTTATTTGTTAAGGCTTTATTTGATCCTGAAGAGTCGTTAGCTATTAGTATTTTTCGATTCGCTAAACAGCACAGTGAAGCTATTTCCATTGTTGTAGACCACGCCCATGCGCTGTCATTGCAAATTAATTATGAATTGTGTCAGCTGGTGGCTTTAGCCAAAAAGCACCAATTAAGCATTAATGTGGTACTTTTTGGTTTAACAGAAGCGGCACAACAACTGACGATTAATAAAAGTTTGTTTAAAAATAAACTGGTGGTTATTGAGGCAGAAACGGGTCAAGTTATTAGTTTAGATGATAAGCGTATCTCGCTTAATAAAGAGACTAGTCCTTTATCTGTTTGGCAAAAAATGAGTTTATTTGGCGCAATGCTACTACTTGCAGCGGTGCTCGTTTGGGTTTATTCGTTAATTGCCGAGGAAGTAAGTGAACAAACATTTACTGGTGAGCCTGAAAGGCTAGTCAATAGTTTAACTAACACAGTACCTAGCGTCTCAGAAAATGCCTTAACCGTTCCAGTAAATAATCCAGAAAATTTAGCATTAATAGCAGAGCAGAAGAAAAACAACAGTGACTTGCTAGCAACGGCCTCTGAAGAAGGTAATACATCCTTGTATATCGAGACAAGACAAGCAACCAGTGAAGAAATTAATCAAGTTTTATTGGCGAGTAGTGGTGTTAACTCTGTTAATAGCGTTGCCGCTGACGCTGGGGATGTGCTAGAAGCATTAGTGAGGGCTGATACCACGGTCAATACTAATAATGAAGAGAAGACTAGTAGTCGAGCAGTAAAACCTACAATACAAAAGAGCATAACGAGTAATCTTTATTATCAAACGCAAGCAAAGCAATATAAGAATGGTTATGTTGTGCAAATAACGGGCTTTTCTGATGATAAATTATTGAAAGTGTTTTTATCAGATTATGCCAAAGAAGGATTTTACAGCTATGAAAGACAGCTTAATAATCAAAAGTTTACTGTTATTACCACTCAGGTCTTTGCCGATAAGGTAGCGGCTAAAGCGGCTATTGAATTGTTACCGGTAGAGCTACTTGACCGTAAACCTTGGCTTAAGTCTATTTCGTCGGTTATCAAGGAAATAAATACCTTTACGCGATAATTCAAGCTACAATTCGTGGCTGAAATCGCAGTAAACATAAGAACGTGTAAGCATAGTCGATAGCAATAACTACTTAGTCTTATCTCTATGAGAGTAGACTTATATAAATTATTCCTGCTAAGATCTATACGACATACCATCGCTGTTATTATGCTTCGAAAAACAACACCAAAATAAATTGCAGCATTGGCAATAAGGTCTAGAGTGAGTAAAGATACATTGCAAACCAATATGCGTTCTGCCTTAAAATGGGCGGGCGGGAAAAAACGAGTCGTTGGTGAAATACTAAAAGTTTTACCGGTAAAAGGTAAAAAAAGATTAGTTGAACCCTTTGTTGGTGGTGGCTCTGTTTTTTTGAATATAGATTTTGATGAATATTTGTTAATCGATATGAACCAAGATCTTATCTCCTTGTTTAATGTCATCAAAGAGCAGTCTTCTAGCTTTATAAAAGATGCCGCTTTTTATTTTAACGGCGACTATAACAACGCTGAAAAATATTATGATCTACGTAAGCAGTTTAATGAGTCTAATGATTCATACGAACGCTCACTACTTTTTTTGTATTTGAATAGACATGGTTATAATGGCTTATGTCGTTATAATAAAAGTGGCGGTTATAATGTCCCTTTTGGCAGATACAAACACCCTTACTTTCCACAAGCTGAAATAGAGTTTTTCTCAAAAAAAGCGCAGCGAGCAACCTTTATTCAAGGGGATTTTGAAACAGCATTTTCCCAAATAAGAAGTGATGATGTTATTTATTGTGATCCTCCTTATTCACCTATAAATAGAACGGCTAACTTCACCGCTTATGCAGGTAACTCTTTTACTGACGAAGATCAAATTCGTTTAGTGAGCTGCGCTGAAAAAGCCAAACTGCAAGGTGTGCCGACGATAATTTCTAATCATCATGTGGATTTTACTCGTGAACTTTATAAGAACGCCGATAAAAGAGAGTTCTTTCAAGTACAGCGCTCAATCAGTCCTAAAGCCAATGGAAGGGTAAAAGTTAAAGAAGTCTTAGCACTGTATAAATAGTTACATTATTGTCAATTAAGGTGTCAGGTTGGTACGATTAAGTTAACAATCATGATTAAGACCGCAATAAAAATTAGCACGGCTATAATACCCGCCATAATAAAATGAGTAGCCTTACCTTGAGCAAAGTCACGCTTACGGTTACTATTTTTTTGTACGCCAAAAAAAGCGGCAGCGACACTCTTAAAAGTATTCTTGATACTACTTTGGCTAATAAAGACTAAAGTAAAGACAAAAGCTAAGGTTGATTTACTCTTTCTTGCGCAACACAATATCGAGTTATGGCTTGACATGTTTTTTCACTGTTTACTAGAAGAGGTGAACAAGTATAACGCAAGTTCACCTTTATGTGTCTGGCTATTCAGTAAATGGACTAACTAGCGCATGGTTTTATAAATCGATGTCTATTGAGTAGGCAACCGTAAATTTCATATCATGGTTATCCATATCAGTATCAGATAAAGCAAACGTGAAGCCACCTTTACTCAAGCTTATACCATAATCAGTGTAATCGTTGCTGTCGTAATCGTTATCAAAAGAGTAATCACCTACATGCAGGCCTAAAGTTAAGCCATCAGCAACTTCAAATTCAGCATCAGCAGATATATATAATGCACCATCATACAACTTTGCACCATCATCAGTATTAACACCGTAATTGGCTGAAACTGAAAAGTATGAGTAGCTTAATGAACCATATATTTCACCAAAATCATATTCGTTACTACTATCAGTTTGAGCCGAGTCAGGGTAGGCATAGTAAATATAGCCAACATCATAACCAAAACCTTGACCGAGATCGCCACCAAAACCTAAATACATATCTAATTCAGCACTGGTATCGTCACCAAAATCTACATTAGACGCCCAAGTGCCAACATAAAACCCTGAATTATGTGCATAGTCTATACCACCAGAAATAGCAGCGGCATCATCGGTTTGTGTTACGCCACGCCATAAATAGTTTGAACTCATCGCTACATTGGCTGATAACCCTTCAGTAGCAAATGCTTGGAAAGAAAGAGTTGAAGCCGCTAGTAATGATGTTATCGCAATAGTTGTTAGTGATTGTTTCATAAAAGTTCCCGTTATTAGTTATAAAAATAATTGTTTGAGAGAAAGTCGTTTCTACAAACACTATATAGCAAACAATGTGCCTAGATGCTCATTTAGTTAAAATATCACTTGGTTTGTTAATAATCAATTACTTAGCAGGCATGTTTTTTCGGTGTTATAGATGAGTAAGTTAACGAGTCAAGAGTCTGCGCAATTATGGTGCTATTTTTTAATACATGCTCATTATAAGTGCATTAATTTGTCAGATCATAATCGCTGTAACTCGCATTTTAGAGCAGCATGGGTATAATACACGCATCTTTTTTTAGGAAGTTCTCCCATGTCACCATTTTTAATTGCTCCTTCTATTTTATCTGCCGACTTTGCTCGCTTAGGCGATGATGTTGCTAACGTATTAGCCGCGGGAGCCGATGTTGTTCACTTTGATGTGATGGATAATCATTTTGTGCCCAACCTAACTTTTGGTCCAATGATATGTAAATCATTACGAGATTACGGTATTACTGCGCCAATTGATGTGCATTTAATGGTTGAAAATGTTGATACGTTGATCCCCGATTTTGCTAAAGCGGGTGCTGATATTATTACCTTTCACCCTGAAGCCAGTAATCATATTGATAGAAGCTTACAATTAATTAAAGACAGTGGCTGTAAAGCTGGCTTAGTACTTAATCCAGCTACGCCATTACATTGCTTAGATTTTGTTATGGATAAACTTGATGTTATTTTATTAATGTCAGTGAACCCTGGTTTTGGGGGCCAATCTTTTATTCCAACAACGTTAGATAAATTGCGTTTAGTAAAAGAAAAAATTAAACAAAGTGGTTTTGACATTCGCTTACAAGTTGATGGTGGCGTTAAAGCAAATAATATTGCTGAAATTGCCGAGGCGGGCGCTGATATGTTTGTTGCGGGCTCAGCAATATTTTCTCAAAGTGATTATAAAGTGGCCATTGATGAAATGCGTAGTGAGTTAGCTAAAGTTTCTCTATAAGCTACTATCAGCTCATATATAAGACTCATACAAGTAAAGTATACATAAAGAATTTTAAGGGTAAAAAATGACAAGTAAACCTATTGTATTAAGTGGCTGTCAGCCGTCAGGTGATTTAACTATTGGTAATTATTTAGGCGCAGTACAGCAATGGGTCAATATGCAAGATGATCACCAGTGTTATTATATGCTTGCTGATCAACATGCCATTACAGTGCGACCTGATGCGCAAGCATTACGAAATGCCACACTTGACGGTTTAGCACTTTACTTAGCGTGTGGTGTTGATCCCGAAAAAAGTACTATTTTTATCCAATCACATGTACCTGAACATGCGCAATTAAGTTGGGTATTAAATTGTTACACCCAAATGGGTGAATTAAATCGTATGACGCAATATAAAGATAAATCACAAAAATCTGAAGCGAACATGAATGCTGGATTATTTACATATCCGGTATTGATGGCGGCAGATATTTTACTTTATGGTGCTGAGCGTGTACCGGTAGGTGATGATCAAAAACAACATTTAGAGTTAGCTAGAGATATTGCCACGCGCTTTAATAACCTTTATGGTGATATTTTTAGCGTGCCAGATCCGTTTATTCCTGAACATGGCGCTCGTGTTATGAGCTTACTTGAACCCACTAAAAAAATGTCTAAATCTGATGATAACCCAGGTAACTTTATTGGTTTATTAGAAGATCCTAAAAAGATTATTAAAAAAATTAAACGTGCCGTTACTGATTCAGATGAGCAAGCACGAATTTATTATGATTTAGCAGAAAAGCCAGGTGTGTCAAACTTGTTATCATTGTTATCGTGCGCCACAGGTAAAACCGTTGCAGACTTAGTGCCCGCTTATGAAGACAAAATGTATGGTCATTTAAAAGGTGATGTTGCAGAGGCAGTAGTAGCGTTATTAGCGCCTATTCAAACTAAATTTCACCAATACCGCGCAGACCAAGCCTTTTTAGAGCAAGTAATGCGTAATGGCGCAGAAAAAGCATCAACCCGTGCTAGTAAAATACTCACCTCAGTATACGATGCGATAGGTTTTATTCCTCGTCCGTAAACAGTTCATTGATAAGTCATACCAAACGGCTTAATACAGTAGACTGATTGATATTCTATTTAAAAGGGCTTGTTTCGAAAGAAAACAAGCCTTTTTTGCATTTTCACTACCTTTTAATGCCTTTGTGCTGCTTTATTCGCTTGCTCAAATAAGGCATTACTTTGCGTTAAAAAGTTTTCTACCGTGTTTGTTGGGGCAAGTAAATAGTGCGGCGCCATGAGCACTGTGTTGTATTGCGGGTGTGGATTAAACTCAGGCTTTTTACTGTACTCAAGTAAATAAGTGCCACCAAACAGTAGTATCGTAATACTTAAGGCCACCAAGACTCTGCGTTTAGCACCAACATGAAAACCAATATAACTGTTTAGCCAAAGTAGACTAAAAGTAAGTGCGATAGGTACTAGCGCAATAAGATAACCGAGTATTGAATGACTCGCTGAATTAAAAGCTATAATTTCTTCTGTGAAGTCGGTAAGCCACATCAAAATAAAAAAATTAAAACTAATGCCAAGCTGAGCTAGTATTCTCGGATCATGCTTAGTGATATGAGACATTAATGCCACACCTATCGGCCATAAAGCAAAAAGTAGGCTCATACTAAAAGCGCCAACAAACAGCTGACTTATATTAGTTTCTGTTGGTTGATTTAAATAAGAGATATTACCGGCTATAAGCATGAATAACGCTATGCTAATAAATACGGCAACGGGGTGGCGAATAAAGTCGATTAACGACTCAAAAGGGCTAAAGGCAACAGTACTAGCTACCTGATGATCAGTAAATAATAGCCTTAATTGGCTTTTACCCAAAATAAGCACATCGCCATCATTAACTATTTGCTGGTCAGCCTTTTGTTTTTTACCTCGGCTTTTCTCTAGTACAGTACCATTAATAGAGTTTTTATCATGAATACGCCAAGTGTTGTCTGCATAGCTTAATGATAAATGCTCTGGGCAAACGTGCGGGTCAGCTAAAATAATATCGTTTTGATAACCCCTACCGATGCAAATATTGTCTTGTGTTAGCTTATGGCGATGTAATAACTTATGGTTACGGGTAATTTCCTCAATAATTATCTCAGCTTGCGCTATTGGCAAATTGTCATTACTGCTTATTTCAGCGGTGGTTTTGGTGGCATAACTTGGCGAGCTTTCACTTATATTATCGTTTGTAGTGGCGCTTATTTCCATGAGACGGCCTCCATAAATTTACCGGTAAATTTCATGGCATTTTCTTGGCTGACGCCAGCTAAAGTAAAATGACTTACTAACGCCTGCTGATTTTTATCAATACTGGCACCTAAATACAATACATCAAATAAACCTGGAAAATCTTGATAAGCTCGTGTACAAAAAACGCTTTTATTAGTAATAGTCTGCGCAGTATTAGCGGTAGAAGAGGGAGTAACTACATCATGGTGGCATTGATATTCACTGACATCGTTTTTACCTGCTCTATTACCACTACTGGCTCTGGCTATATGTTTTTGGTATAGGTGGTAAAACTTATTATTACTTAAACTTTTGGCCTGCATATAACTAAATTCAATTTCAATACTGCCGGTAAAAAAGTGTGATGAGAGGTAGGTATTTTCATCCAAAGAGCACCTTGCAATAGCCGATAAAATAAGGGCATCGGTTTTATCGGCATTAGAATCCCCCCAACAGCGAATAAAAGGTACTTCAATAATAGGTATCATAGCCTTATTAGCAAGAGCTTTACTTGGCCAAGGACTATTGAGTAGGGTAGTCATAAGTTTATTTTGGTTAGTAAATAACTGCGTTGTCATTTGTTGTTTAATGTTGGCAGGTAAATTGTGTGTATTTCTATTTTGAACGCTGCTCTTATAGTCAGTAAACAGAGTTACTAATTTATCGTGTGGCACTAAAAAACCAATTTGATTCCCTGAGGTAGCAACATTAATGCCGACAACTTGTTCATCTTTATTAACCACAGGACCACCACTCATACCTGAGTTAATAGCGCCGGTAAAATGAATGCGTTCATTAAATGATTCTTTTTTTAAACCGTTATAAGTGCCAGGTACCACAATCATACCTAAATCATGGGGGTTACCTAAAGCAAAGAGTTTTTCACCTTTAATGGGCGGGCTCTTCGCTAATCTGAAATAGGGCATGTCGGCGTTAACGACACGTTTAACTAAGGCTAAATCGTTAATAACATCGACACTCATTAATGTTACTTGAGCGGTGTTACCTTGATAGTCTAAATATTCAATGCGATATTTCTCAGGGTTGCGAGCATAACTTGATATGACATGGTAGTTAGTGGCAATAATGCCGTCTTTACTGATTTGAAAAGCCGAGCCTATTGATGATTTTTCGCCACTGGCTTTATCAATCAGTTTTATTTGGTAAAGCGCTGGGGTAAGTTGAGCAAATATTGTTTGAGCTTGCTCTGTGGCAAAAACAGTAGAACTAAATACGATAAACACCAAGGTAAAAAAAACTTTCATGCATTTTCCTGTTTACTAAGTGATTGGATCATTGTGACAGTAAATCTTCGTTTGTCACCTTATACTGCTTTATCTTATGATAATTCTATAAATTTTTCGCTATGAGTAATAACATTATAAAGCGGGTGTTATTGTGTATCTTACTGAAGCAGCCTATTATTTTATTATCCCTAGCAACTATTTGGCTGTTACCTAGTGATGGTCTAACTATTACTCAAATATGACTTAAATTATAAAAGTTAAGTTATATAAGATAGAGGTTTATGTGAAAAAAATTATTGTAACTATGATTGCTATGAGTAGTGCGTTAGCTGTGAGTAGCTTTACTCAACAAGCACGTGCCAGTAATGATCTTTGCCTTGCTAGTACTAATGATTGTACATTTGTGTTGCTAAGCACCAAAGTGAGTAAGCAAACCAGTGAATTGGTCAGTGAAATAGCTATTGAAGCCGTCGCGACAGCAAGTAATACGAACTATAGTACTCAAAAGAATAGTAACGAGATCGCTATAGAAAACGCTCAGCTTAGACAAAGTGCCTCATTAACAGAGAAAAGTGAAATGTTGCTGGTAGTTAATGAGGCAAGAGCTAAGCAACGTTTATCGCCTTTTTCTACTTTTAAAATTGCGAATAGCTTAATCGCTTTAGAGAGTCAGCAAGTAACCACAGCTGAACAAGTCTTAACTTTTGATAAAGAAAAATATCCAGTACAAGGGTGGTGGCCATCGGTGTGGAAGCTGCCAGAATATAACCTTGCCAGCGCATTTAAATTTTCTATGGTGGCTATTTTTAGACAAATGGCTAGTGATATTGGTCAAGAGACCATGGACGCTTATCTAACCAGTTTTGATTACGGTAATAGTGATACTTCTTCAGGCCTAGATGACTTTTGGTTAAATGGCAGTTTACAAATATCAGCATTAGAGCAAGTACGCTTTTTACAAAAAATGCATCAAGGGCAGTTACCCTTAAGTAAGCACAGTATTGATACCTTAGAAGAGGTGATGTTAGTTGAAACCACAGACAGTTACTCACTCTATGCCAAAACGGGAGCGGGCAAAGCCAATAGCCAGGATCAAAAGTTAGGCTGGTATGTGGGGTTTGTTGAAAATATTGACGGTATACACTACTTTGCTTTTAATGTTACGCGTGACAGTTACGCGCAAATAAAAGCGGTGCAGGTTGAAATCGCTAGAAATCATTTAAAAAAGGCGGGTATTATTTAATGTTTGTAGCGGCTCGCGCTAGCCTTATTCACCTAGCATAAATAAGCCTTAAGCTGAGCCAGTTTCTTTAGCAAAAAAGTTCTCGTGGCTTAACGTAAAGTGTGACGTCGCAGCAGCAGTGATGCTACGTGATATACTTTCGTCAGTTATCCCTGCTTATCATATGAATAAACGATTATGAAATACCGTGATTTTTGATGGCTTTATTCTTCAAGATGAAATTAAAGGAATGATCGTTAATTCTTTTACGTTAGTGGTGAATAACATGACCAAGCAAGAGCTGCGCTCAATGCTGTTAAGTGTATAACAGGCATAGCAATCACTTGCTAACATAGGGTAAGGTAACTATTTTAGTTACTTATTTAAGCTATGATTTATTCCTCAATTAGCGCAGCTAAACGTTTATTCTTTGCTTCAACCTTGGCAAGCCAAATTAGCGGCATAATAATAAATGCGGTGCCAATAATCATACTTAAATCTGGCATTTCATCAAACCATAATATACCTACGGTAACGGCACCTAATAAGCCACTGTATTCAGCACTAGCCACTTTACTTGCGTCGACCGCGCGATAAACAAATACGCATATACCTGCGTAAATTAAAATAAAGGTTGTTGAGCCTGTTGCTGTTAGCATGGGAGTCCAGTCCCATGGCTTATTTTCCCATAATGCTAAACTAAGCGCTACAGGAATACCAACAAGGTTAGTGAGTAATAATACGTGAAAAACATTCTGATATTTTGGCAGTTTACGTATTAACACATTATTAGCCGCTAAGGTTATCGCAACAATTAATGCTGCAATGGCTGCCCAGTTTATGTGTGTAGGCTTTACCACAATGAGTACGCCGATAAAGCCGAGAATAGCTACCCAAATAGATTGTTTGGTGAGAGTTTCTTGAAATAATAGCATGGCTAGTGGCAGCATAATTAAAGGCGCAGCATAGAAAATAGCATTAGCAGTCGCTAGCGGCATAGCGTTAAGCGCAATCACCATAAGAATAGCCCCCAATAACCAAATATGACCGCGTAGCACGTGCCATTGTAGACCAGCAAAAAGATCTTTTTTATTCGTGAATAAGCAAAAGGGTAGCAATATCAATACGGCGGTTAGTTGTCGAAATAAAACAAATTGATATACGGGACCATCTGCAGATAGCGTTTTGATCAAGGCATCAGAAAAGACAGCAATTATGTTACCAATAACCAGTAAGGTCATGGCCAGTCCAACAGATATTTTCGGCATTATTAGTATCCTATTTTCATCAGCGATGAGCTTTAAAAATGATGGTGAAGTAGTACAACAATCTCTTGAAGATATTGTTGTCTATGATATTGCAACACTTACAATGATGTATAATGATTAAAAAACTTTTAGTATGAGATTAACTAATAATGAAATTACCTCCTTTACGTGCACTGCAATATTTTGAAGCGGTTGCTCGACTTAATAGTTTTTCTAAGGCGGCTGAATCACTTAATGTGACGCAAAGCGCTGTTAGTCATCAGGTTAAATTGTTAGAAGAATATTTGGGTGAAAGTCTGTTTAGTCGTCAAGGGCGGGCATTTTCTTTAACTGAGATTGGTGAGCGTTACTTTGACGAAGTGAGTAACTCATTGGGTAATTTATCTAATGCCAGTCAGTTTATCCGTCATGGTAAGTCAGGCAATATTCGTTTGGCGCTATATAGCTCGTTGGCAGTGAAGTGGTTAATCCCCAGGCTAGAAGACTTTCGTAAACAATACCCAGAAATAGAATTAACATTACATATGGTGGCTGACGATCCCGATTGTAATCAGCAGGTTGCTGATTGTTTTATTACTGTCAAGCCACCTAAGCGGAATTTTGTTAGTGAGTTTTTGTATGCGGAAAAGCTTTATCCGGTGTGCGGACAAAAGCTGTGGCAGCAGATCAAAGATAAGCCTCTACCGGAGGCGTTGTGGTCGCACTCGCTATTGTCGGTACAGCATTCAAATTCGAGTGATTACTTAGGCGAAGACTGGCACCGTTGGTGTCAGTATGGCGGATTTGAATTGCCTAAAGACGTTAAAATAAGTCATGTTAGCCATGTATTGTTGGCTGCTGAAGCTGCGCGCTATGATTTAGGTATCGCGCTTATTGATTATTACATCATGACAGATCAAGAGCGTCAGCATAATTTTGTTCATATTCCTATGCATGAGTTTGTTACTGGCGATAAGTTTTATTTTGTTTATAAGCAAACACGAGCTAAACAAACTGATATTGTGAAACTGGGACGATGGTTAAAACAGCAGTGCATTGAGCAATAGTTACCCTAGCGCTTTGTTGTTTAACAGGCTAACGGTTATTTAAACCAAGTGTTTTTGTGACATGCTTTATTAGTTAAATAGGGTCAAAACTTAGTCGCTAAGCTTGTTTAACCCTATTTAACTCTATCTTACTTAATAATTAGCAGTAATCACTATCGTTAACCGCAGGTGTTAACGATAAAATGCTTTAACCGTACCTTTTATGGTCATTAGTAATGGTTGGCCACGACGGTCTAAGGCTTTTTTCGAGGGTACTTTTACCCAGCCTTCACTGATGCAATATTCTTCAACGTCGAAACGTTCTTTGTCATTGAGTAAAATACCAATGTCGTGTTCAAAAACTTCTGCTACATGGTGTGGGCTACGAGAGTTAACCGAAAGGCGATCCGGTAAATCGGGTAGCGATTTTGTGTCGTTCATGTTGATAACCAGTTTGAAATAAAAAGTGCGTTATTGTAGGCAATATAAACCTTGTGCTCAATAGTTGTCATGATAAATATTAGTGTGCTGGTACTTTGCAGTAGTGTGTTATGGATATGGAAAAATGAAGAGTATTATCCACCTATATTACATAAGCAAGGCTACTTGCTATGAATGGTGTTTATTTTAACAATACCGACCTTAACAAGATAAGCAATCTGATCTTAAGTGATGACTTCCACGTAGTGCAATACTATATGCTTGATAAGATTTGTTACCCACCTAATAATAAGTCTAATAAGAAATTTTATTCTCTACTGTGCATAGACAACTTATTATCATCCAATAGTGGAGTGTTATATTTATGGCCAACAACATATTAAAATATAGAGATTTTTTACGACTTTTTGATTTTATCTCGAGTAAGGGAGTTAAATCAGGTAGTGAATATGAACTTTCAGGTATTCGAGCGCAACATGACTTTGATGGCTATACCTGTTGGTTAGCCTATAAAGATTTAACAATTACCTTGTTATTTCACGGTAAATTTGATGTTGAATTTGATAATAAAGATACTTTTGATGAGTTTTACAAAAAAGCTAACTCACTGAACGCACTTAATTGATATGTGTCAGTGACTACATTAAATAGAACTTAACTCTAGTTAAGTTAGTAGGAGAAAAGGATTGTTAATCAATAAACTACAGGGCGTTATCTTTGATTTAGATAATACACTCGTGTCCTCATCGCTAAACTTTGATGAAATCAGAGTCGCTTTAGGTTGCCCATTAGGTAGCGATTTATTAGATTTTGTTGCGGCATTGCCACCACAAGAACAAGTTGAAGCCACGCGAGTATTAATTGAGTTTGAAACCATTGATGCAACCAATGCAACTAACTTAGCGGGTACGCTTGAGTTGTTAGCTTTAATCGCTGAATTAGAGTTACCTTGTGCCATTGTTACCCGTAATTGTCGAGAAGCCGCGGTAGTAAAGCTGAACAATAATAACATTGATATACCTATACTTTTAACAAGAGAAGATCACAAAGCAAAACCAGCACCTGATGCTTTATTACATTTAGCAGAGTGTTGGCAGACACCACCTGAAAACTTATTGTACGTTGGCGATTATTTGTATGACTTACAAGCAGCCGAAAATGCTAACACTATGTCTTGTTTAGTGACCAATGGTACGCCAGCGAGTTATGAAGATTTAGCGAGTGTTGTGGTTAATGATTTAACTGAATTAACTGACATGATAAAAAAATTATTTTCAACCCAATGTTAAGCTGGGCGTACTCAAGTTTATGCTTGGTAAATAACGGATGAATACTTAACCTAAAAATAATGACAAGCCGATAGGGTATTACTATGGAGTTTATGACTTTTGGTTTGTTATTATTTATGTTCAGCTCTTCACTGTGTGGCGCTAATACTGAACAATTGGTGATGCTAAAAAATAAATATATTCTCGCAACAATTCCTGTAATTATTCCCACAATACCGGCAACTAATGAGTTATCAAATATGAACAATTTTGTTGAACAACACAGTGCTTATCTCTGGCATATAACCAATGATGGCGTTATGGGGGGCAAGTCACAAGGGCGCTTTTTAGTCGAGCAGGGTAAAGCTACTTTTACAGGTAATATTTCACTCGACAACAATGGTGGTTTTAGCTCAGCTTTTCGAACCATTGAAACTCAAGCTAAGGGACTTGAAACGGTGACTATTGATATGCAAGGAGATGGATTAACTTACCAACTTCGCCTAGCCGTAAATCTTGATGGTTATCGCTTGTCTTATAAGCATGAATTTAAAACTGTTGCGGGACAAAGAGATACCCTTACTTTTACTTTGGCTGATTTTCAAGCATCATTTCGCGGTCGCCATATTGATAATGCACCAACACTTAAATCAGAAAATATTCGTGAAGTAGGTTTTTTAGTCACTAATAAGGTAGCAGGAGAGTTTTCTTTATCGATATTTAGCCTGCACTTTTAGGCAACACTCGATACGGTTAACAGCCTATAGATACTTATCCTAGCTTATTAATAACGTATAAAAGCGAAGTAATATAAGTCAAGCAAGTAAGGTAATACGATGAACAAAAATGGTAATAAAATAAGCCCTAAAGCGCTTCTTCATAGTAAGTGGAGCAAAGTGGCGGTAACAAATAAAGAGAAGCACTTTATCATCACCGTAGTTACTTTTGATGAACAGCAAAAGGTCATTGAATGTGTCATTCAAGCGGTGATGACAAAAAATGAATATACTATTGATTGGCGTGAATTAAAAGACAGTGATAAATGGAAAATAGGCTGGCAGTAGTGAGGTGTTAACATATCAGATAACACCTTAGTTATTGTTAATTATATTAATTCTGTTATTAGTCTGGAGCAGCTCTGATAGTAAGCCGATATTAGTTAAACCATAAAAAGTAGGCTGTTATATGCAGTAATACCACAAGTTGAGTTAACCAAAAGCGCATGTTCATATAACTACTCGGTGTCTTGTCTTGCTTACCTATTGAGTTCTCATAAATAAATAGCAATATAAAACTTAGTAGTAATACTATTAAGGCGACTTTATAAGTTAATAATAAAGCTACAAAAGCGATTAAACTAAGAATATTACTAATAATATAGCGTTTGTGATGGTAAGTTTCGGCATCTCTACGCCATATTGTACCGGCGACGAAACTTAATATAATGGCACTATAGGCGATAAAAGCCTGTTTGGTATCGATACCCCAAATGACGGTTTCACTGCTTAAATATAAAAAAATGATAAAGGGAAGCAGACCAAGGTAGCCTAATATTTTCCAGGTTTTCATCGTCAATGTTTTCATTTAAGCCTCCTTAGTCTTTAGTAATACCCGTTAGTAACAGTAACTATTAACAGAGTAGTTACCATCTACATTAGTTTATTGTGTATGACCGTCAAGTGAAAGCGCTTGTGGTTTACTGTTTGGTTTGGCATAGCTCAAACGAGATAATCGATTACTGCTATGGTAGCTATCTAACCCTGAGACCATCACTGTATTTAATGACTCAATATCAATATAGCCGTCACTCTTGATTGCCTCTTTATCACAAATAATATCGGTTATTTCGCCTATAACGAATAAGGTACCGTTCAAGTCAATAGGGACTATTTCTTTTAATGTTACCGCGTACTTAAGTCGGCTTTCTTTGACAAATGGCGCTGTTACCCCGTCAATGTACTCAGCAGTTAACCCTGTTTCTGTAAACTCACACTCATCGGCTTGGTAGCGAGCTGAGGTTTGATGTGCTTGCTGCCAAAAGCTTTCATTGACTTGGTTAATCGTATATTGCTTGGTTTGTTTAATGTTTTCTAAGGTGTGTCGCTCGACACTATCTGGCCGAGTAACAAAGCCAACTAACGCCGGTGATGCGCCAAGGTGAACAACAGAGCTAAAAATAGCTAGATTGTTTATATTGTTACTATTACAAGTACCGATAACGTTAGCGCTTTTAAAGCCTGATAAACTATTTACCACCAAAGCTCTGTAACGTGATTCCATGTTAACAAGTTGATCTTTATTGATATGTTGCATTGTAGTGTTGTTCTCTTATATTTTCTAAGTGAGTAATCTCTAAACGAGTAATATCTTCTAAGCGAATTAGTTTTCACTGATACGTAATAACTAACACAAGCGATCACCTCATTGTGTTTTTATAGACTTAATGAGAAATGGCTTTATCGACTAAATGACTTCTTAAGTTATTAAGAGCATCGACAGAAAAACCGCCGTCATAGAAATATAATATATCGCCTTTATTATCGAGTAAGATGACTCGAGCGCTATTAGGACGTTCATTACCGGTAAGTGCTTGCACAGTTTCGCCATCTTCATAAACGGTAATGACACCTTTCCATAGTGGCTTAGGAATACCAGCGCGCATACCGTTGTTAATTACCGTACTGAACATTTTAGGGAACATACCTTGAATCGTAGGCAGCTCATAAGCGGCTACGTTAGTGTTAGTCATATCTAAGCCAATTAACCATCGGTCGATATCAAATTGGGCATTTTGAGCATAACCAACAAGTAGTAGAGTAACATCGTCGTTAAAATCTTCAGGGATATTAACGGTGTTTTTTTCAAGTGTTTGACCACTAATTGATGGAAAATTCTGTCCTGTAATATCTTGATTAGGATAATTGGTGCTACAAGCCGACACTAGGCTAATGAAAAATAATAAAATAATTAAACGCATGTTAAGTTACTCGCTTATGTTAATGCACTTGTTGCTAATAGGTGATTTTTTAATATAGTGACAGTTGAAATTGGCATTAATTGATATTACCAGTTAATTGACTCTCCCTGCCAATCTAAGAAGCTAGCGCTTTGATCTAATTCGCACTCATCGACAATAGATAACAGCTGCTTAGCGACAAATTCACAGGTAAATAGTTTATTAGCTGGTACGTTGTTTTGAAAGGGTTTAGATAGCGGCGTATCGGTAGTACCAGGGTGAAAAGCAATGAGTTTTATATTTTTATTGCGACGAGCTAGTTCAATAGCGGCGGTTTTTATCATCATGTTTAATGCTGCTTTAGAGGCTCTATAACTATACCAGCCGCCTAAGCGGTTCTCACTAATACTACCTACTCGAGCACTAAATACGATAATCTTACAAGGGGATTTAGTCGATAACGTAGGCACCAATTTTTTAATCCATAACATTGGCGTTAAGGCATTTGATGCCATTACTTGTGTAAATGACTCAGCATCGAAATCTTCTAGGCGTTTTTCAGGTTTAATATCATCACTGTGCAATATACCATTACAGATAAAAATTCGAGTAATGGGCGCCTGTGTATAAGCAGCGATTTGTTCAACCGCCTGTTCGATAGAGCTTGATTGATAATCTTTAACCGTTATTGTGTTTATCTGGCCCGCTATATTTTGATTGTTAGGTTTATGGTCAATATCAGTGGCTAAGGACTGCTCACGGTTAATAAGCAGTAAACCAGTGTCTTTATGCTCTTGTACTTGTAAAGCAATGGCTTTTGCAATACCACTATTTGCGCCTATTATCAGTGTTAGTTGATTTATCATAACAAGTTCCTGAAATACATTTTCCTGAAATAAATTGGGTTGTTGGTAAGCCAAATATTTTGGCAAAGAAGGCTGAAATTTGATGGCGGTATTTAGCCATAACTAAATATACCCAGTGGCTTAGCGTTTTAACCACTGGCCAGTTTAGCGGCGCAACCCAAAAACCTTTACCCACCAAAGTCCATGCTCGGTGAGTAACCTCAAGCCCTAATAGCAATTGATCATTATAAAGACCATGTAATATTTTCATGGCGTCATCAACATTAATCGTTGGATATAAGGTAGTAAAATTTTGTTGATGAATATCTACGAGGTTTATTAAAAAAGCTTTATCATGTTTTTTGAGGTGGTTCATCTCCGCTAAGCACAGTGGACAATTACCATCATAAAATATTGTTAGCATTAGCTATCACCTAGCTTTTAAAACATACAATGATGTACGTTAATTTTATCATAGTAAGTTATACGTAAAGTGTGGCGTTAGCGATCACCTCAAAAAAGTAAGAAGTATTTAAGCAATAAAATCAATAATGAGTGATTTAATATATTGGATACGATTACTTTCAAAGGCAAGTCGGTTTTGGCAGAGGTATAAGGTTTCATTTACCGTGTTTTTTAAATGGTGTACCTTAATGGCTTCTACATTATGAAAAGCATTTACTGCGTGTAAAGGTAATACGGTAAAACCTAAACCTCGGCTTACAGGCTCTAATATAAGGCTAATTTGATTAGAAAACCCTGTCGCTTTAAACTGGCTGATGTGTTCAAACTGAGGGTAGTTGTTACTTAATAATTGTTGACAATGATACTCACCATCGGGATGACCAATAAAGCCAATATCCACCAGGGTTTGCCAATTAATATTATTTATTTTGCTTGAGGTGATTAATACCAAAGGTTCTACGGCTATTGGCGTACTGACTAAATTGGCGCTTTTTGTCTGCTCAGTGAGTAAACCAATATCGACTTGTCTATCAAGTAACTGATGCTCTATGCTTGCATTTGGAGCAAATCGATAATCAATAATTAAACTTGGCTGGCGTTGTTGTACCGTTAACAATTGCGGGTATAACTTTAGGCCAACACTACCTGGTGTGGTTATTTTTACTGTACCGACTAAAGGATCGTCGTGTTTAATCGAGGTTGTTATCTCTTCTGCTGTTTTGAGTAACTGTTTACCTTGCTGGTAAAGTTTAAGACCGGCATCCGTTAATGAAAAAGACTTACCTGCTCTTACTAATAGTAAGGTGCCTACCTGTTGCTCTAATTTTTTTATATGCTGACTGACACCAGACTGTGTCATAAATAACTTATCAGCTGTTTTTGTAAAGTGTCCAATATCTACAAGGTAGCAGAAGGTTTTTAACCAAGTGAGATTAATCATTACAAAGTGTACTCATAGTTATTATTTATGATAATTTTACGTAATCAATCTGTCGGCGTAAACTATATTTAGTTAAACAATAATCCACTTACCTAGATAAACTAAGACAGAGAGGAAACGTAATGAGTAAAACATATCCAAGATCATTTTCACATATTGGTATTTCAGTACCTAATGTTGAAGCCGCTGTTAAATTTTATACCGAAGTATTAGGCTGGTATGAAATTATGAAACCTACCGAAATTATTGAAGACGATAGCGCTATTGGTGCAATGTGCACTGATGTATTTGGAGCTAAGTGGGGTAAATTTAAAATAGCCCATATGTCTACAGGAGATAGAATTGGTGTTGAAGTTTTTGAGTTTGCTAATCAAGAGGATCCTGAAGATAATTTTGAATATTGGAAAACGGGCGTATTTCATTTTTGCGTACAAGATCCTAACCTTGAAGAATTGGTTGAAAAAATAGTTGCTGCAGGAGGTAAAAAACGTATGGCAGAGCCACGCTATTATTATCCTGGCGAAAAGCCCTACCGTATGATTTACATGGAAGACCCTTTTGGCAACATTTTAGAAATATACAGCCATAGCTATGAACTAACTTATGCAGCAGGCGCTTATTAACTACATAGTCATATGTATAAATACGTAAATAGTAAAGGTAAATTACAAGCTAAAAAAAGACCACCGACTCGTCACTAAGTAGGTGGTTTTTTATTTTACTCGAATAAGTTAATTCTGTTCTTTTAGCTAACACTTAACTGAGTAACTATTTTTAAATGGCAGTTCAGTTAAAAATTTTCAGCTACTTCAAAAGTTAATCGTTCTTTGGTTATCGGGTGAATAAAGCTTAATCGCTGTGCGTGCAAATGAAGTCTATTTGCGCTAATGCCATAAAGACCATCACCGACAATAGGCATATCCAACCCATCAGGGTGAGCGCAATGCATACGTAATTGATGTGTTCTACCGGTAATAGGATATAAAAATAACTTAGTGGTAATGCCTTCTTTATTGCCTTTGCTGTCTTTATTATCTAACTCTTCAATACGCTGCCAATGGGTTTCAGCATATTTACCATGCTCATAGCATACCATTTGTTTGGGCCTATCCTCTAAATCAACGCGTAGCGGTAAGCATATTTTCCCTTCGTCTTTTGTTAACTTACCGCTAATCGTTGCCACGTAGCGTTTACTTACTGTTTTATCAATAAATTGTTGTTGTAAGTGTTTATGAGTACGCTCATTGAGTGCCAGCATTAATAAACCCGAAGTAGCCATATCTAATCTATGGATAATTAAACCACCAGTCGCCTGAGGAAATTTTTCTTTAATGCGGCTATAAACCGAATCTTTAATCGACTTACCTGGAACAGACAGTAAACCGGCCGGTTTATTGACTACCACAACATGCTCATCTTGAAAAACGATCTCTAGCGGGATCCCTTCGGCGGGGTTATCTAGCAAAGGATTATTATCGACCGGCATACCCTGAAGCATATGGGTTAAAATAGGTTGACATTTACCTTGGCAGGCAGGGTAAAAATGTTGGTGTTTTCTTATTGCTGATTTAGGTTGTTTTCCCCACCAAAACTCAGCCATACATAACGGTGTTAATTTATGTTCAAAGGCATATTGTAGTAATTTTGGTGCTGCGCAATCCCCAGACCCTGCGGGCGGTTTTTGTACTATAGTGTCGGAAAATATTTCAATTAAGTCTTTGCGCTCACCTTGATTATTTAGCATCTGGTATTGTTTAAAAAAATGTTTTTGCAGTTTTACTGATAGTTTTTTTCTGTGTTTTTTGAGTGAATCGATTTCATCAGTAAGATCTTTTAGTTCATCACTGGTTTCATCAATACTGGTTTGATGTTGTAACTTTAGTGCTTGTAGCGCTTTTTTATCGGTCACGCTGGCGCGAGACAAGGCAATGCTGATGTTTCGATGTTCGTTATCAGGTAATTGTGCCGTACTTAGCCAAGAGCGCTTTTCTTTACGTGCTTTCTTATTTTCTCGCATTTGTTGCTGTAGGCATTGTATTGCTTTAGCTGACGTTAATTGTTTAGCGTCTAACAAAATCCTGAGTTTATTGAAATTAGGGTTAGCGATAAGCTGAGTAATGTTTTCATTAATGGTATTAATTTGAACTTGTTGCTGTTGTTCAAATTCACTTTGAGCATAAGCTTGATGTATGGTCGGCGCAAAGTTAATTGGCGCGGTGCTATCGACAGAATTATTAATGTTGCCGGTTTCAGTAATGTTAACAGCCTCACTAGCATTACCAGACAGTGCAGCTAAGTAGCCAAGCTCGCCTCTTGTATCTTTAACAATTAATACGCCATACATTCTTCCTTGCTGCTCACTATTAACAGGATGGAAAGTTGTTAAGTATTGCTGTAATTCATGACTAGCTGCTAAGGCTAACGGATGAGGAGTATAATGAAATGGATAGGTAAACTTATCAGGTAAGGTAAAAGCTGAAATATCACTGGTAAAAGTACAAAGGTAATTTTTTATTAAAGTAGTAGACATAGATAATACGGTACAGCACGGCACTCTTAACGTTAATCCTGGTTTTAACCATGATTATTTTATTGGTAATGGAGACTATTCTACTGACTATTACTATAAGACACACTGTAAAACTTTATTCTTTTGAGTGTGTGATACCATTTTGGATAAAAAAGTACTCACTCTTTATACGCAATAATATTCCCTTAAATAAAAAAGTAGCTTTGCAGCTACTTTTTATTTACAACCTTTTACTTATTATTGTTTTTTGATAAGTACAATATTATTAAACACGTTTACTACGTACACTCATTACGATACCAAACATGGCTAAGCTTAATAGTAAAATAGTAGACGGCTCAGGCACTGCTGTTATTCTCATATCTACAGCAAAAGTGTTCGATGCATTTTCTACCGTGGTAAAACCTAAACAACCCTCTGCTGCACCAGCAGCGGTACAAGCTGTATTTGACAGCACTTCCAAACCAGATATTAATAGCTCTACGTTATACATATTACCGTCGTACATAAATGGTTGGCTAAAGTCACTACCATCTATCACGAAGATATCGTTACAAGGTATAGGAGAGACTACTTCACACGATCCATCGTTATTTGTTTCTAAAAATGAAATATCATAAGTCAGGGCAGGAGGTGTTATATCGAAAGGTAATACACCAGGGTTAGGATCAAGTAATAGACGAGTACTTAAGGTTGCAGACGTTAGCGAAGCACCGTTAATAACAAAGTTATTATGGGTTAGGGAGGTAGTTTGTGTTAAGGCGCCATTAGCTAGATTGGTACCTGAGGTATTACCATTTACGCCGCCTAATGCTAGAGAGCTGGCATTACTCCCCCATATAAGCGTAGTAGGGGCGCTCCAATAGGTATTATCGTTTATACCAAGAACACCAAGAGCAGGGTTGGCATTGGTAGGGGGGGCAAAGGCAGTGAACGCGTTATCAACCACCCAATCCCAAGCTGTCACTATAGGACCAGCACTGGCCGTAAAAGTAAGGCCTAGTGTAGACAATGTTAATACAGTTATTGCTTTTTTGAATATTTTCATTTTGTTACTCCTTAATTAATATAAATTTAAAGTAGCTAATACAGAGAAAGCTACTTTAAAGAGAGTAATAAGTGACAAATGCAACTTAGGCCGTTAAGTAAATCACCAATTTATACAGTCCATGTAATGCTTGCTCAAGGGATACTGCATAGAGCGCGCCATAGTTGCTATGTGATTATATTATAAACTTTTTTGTATTTTACAGTATCGTGTTGTTAGCTATACTGTAAAATAACCTGACAGTATTTGTGGGTATTTGTGGGTATTCCGTGGTGGTGGTTAATGTTGTGTAGTATTAATATCCACTGGTAATTGTTTGAGTAGTAATGCCGCTGGTAGCTAATGCAAGGTTACTGGGGAGGTTTTCATTACCTGCTAATAAGTAAATTACCTGTTGTCCTTGTTGAGCCAGCTCTAGCGCATGCTGATAATTAAGAATAATGGTGGAACTAATGCTTTGCGGGTACTTTTCTGCGTCACGTCGAACATACTCAATAAGTTCTATATTAACCGATTTATCATAAAAAACGGCATCAGCAAATTGTAGCGCCCGATGCGCCTTCAAGGTTAAATTATCGGGATTACCATCAAGAGTTTGAATAAAAATAATAGCGCCTTTGGGTGGTGCTATCTCTTCTTTTAAGCTAACAATTAACTGTTGCTCTGCCGCTTGTTGATTACCATCAAGTAATGCTTGACCTATTGAACCTCGCAAAGTAGTCTCCCAAAAAGTACGTCGATTACGTATGCCTTTAATACGTGCTTTGACGTGTTCTCGAAACTTTAATGAAAAATCAGCCAAACGGCCGTAACCTTGCGGTAATGTCTTTTCTATTTGTTCGCGTAACATACGTATAAGAATTGGCGCACTGCCTGAACTTGATAAAGCAATAATCATAGGTTCACGGTCAATAATAGCGGGCGTAATATAAGTACACAGAGCAGGTTGGTCAACCACATTAGCAAGAATATTCAGCGGTAGTGCTTCATGGTAAACCTGTTCATTTACCTCGGTATCGTCTGTTGCAGCAATCACTAGGGTAATGTTGATTAATAAGCCGGCTTTATAGTTATGAGGTAACCAAGTTAGGCTATTGTCGTTAATTAAACGGGCAACACCTTCAGTAACACTTGCTGCCATAACGGTAATGTTTGTAGTGGTTTTTAATAGTAATTCTATTTTGCGGGCAGCAACATCACCGCCGCCAACTACCATGGCATTAATTTTACTACCATCTAGAAAAATGGGAAAATATCTCATTGATAAGTCAACTCTTTTAATTATTTTTAGTAGTTATACTAATCTCATTCATTATCTGTTCATTTCTACGGGTTAAAATAATTAACTACTGCGTCATTTATTTAATAATTAGCACAACTAGTTATAAAAATAAAAACCTTAATTTACAGCTAAGCACTAGTAATACTTAATTTGGATTTACTTACAGCTAAGCCATTTGAATCGCCATAAATAGTCCAGCCAGGAATAAATTCAATACCAGCAAATTTCACCGTAACATTAATAT
Organism: Colwellia ponticola; assembly: GCF_005885605.1. Classification (GTDB taxonomy): domain Bacteria; phylum Pseudomonadota; class Gammaproteobacteria; order Enterobacterales; family Alteromonadaceae; genus Colwellia; species Colwellia ponticola. The sequence goes on from NZ_SZVP01000012.1 coordinate 99,424, forward strand.
CGCCTATATCTAATTTTTCAGTTTTTATAGGGTTACAACCTATTGCTTTCACGGCAATGTCCATTGTAGCAATGGTACCTGCATCACGAATACAACCATTAATAACAACGGCATTCCAATTGTTTTTCATAGCACTCTCAGCAACCATATCGCCTAATAACGCACGGTTCATACTGCCTTTGCCATCGACTACTAATACTTTACCTGTACCATCAGTCGCTAATAATTGTTTTACTTTTGAGTTATCTTCAAAACAAGAAACAGTGACTATTTCACCCGAGAAAACTGTTTTTTTACCGTAATCTATAAAAGGTCGGTCAGCGAGATGAAGTTGCTCTGGGGATTGATCAAAAAGGTCGGGTAGTAAATCTAGCATGTTATATTCCTTGTTAGGGCTGTGCCCTCTATTAAGCGTTATTAAGTTAAACTAATAGCATTATTAATCATTTGAGATTGCTTAAAATACGCCAAAGTTGAGTAGTACTCAATGCTAATGAGGAAGTTATTTTAAATATAGCGACTAAGTTTGAAGTATTACGCTAGCTGATACTAAAACATGACAATCAAATAATAATGACAGTGTTATTATTTATACCTAGTTAGAAATAAATGATAAACTAGCGTTATTATTATTTAGTTGTTAGTTACATCGGTTTTTCCTTTGAGTAACGCGCAGTAAACACAAAACATCAGTAGAGAACAGTAAATGCCTTGGATACAACTTAGATTAAGTGCTAATGAAGATAACGCGGAAAAATACAGTGACTGGCTCTCAGCTTGCGGTTCACAAGCGGTTACCTTTGTTGATGCACAAGATACACCTATATATGAACCACTACCAGGTGATGATGTTATTTACTGGTCTAGCACTGTGGTTATGGGCTTATTTGAAGCCAACCATGATATGGATAAAGTGATTAGTTATTTGCAAAGCATTCATCCTGATAAAGAAAACATGCTTTATAAGCTAGAGCAACTAGAAGATAAAGACTGGGAACGTGAATGGATGGATAACTTTCATCCGATGAAGTTCGGTGAACGCCTATGGATTTGTCCTAGCTGGCGCGATGTGCCAGAGCCTGATGCGGTAAATGTTATGTTAGATCCAGGTCTAGCGTTTGGTACAGGTACTCACCCAACTACAGCACTATGTTTAACGTGGTTAGACGGTTTAGATTTACAAGATAAAACCGTAGTCGATTTTGGTTGTGGCTCCGGTATTTTATCACTTGCCGCGCTTAAGCTCGGTGCTAAGAAAGTCATTGGTATTGATATTGACCCACAAGCACTACAAGCAAGTCTTGCGAATGCTGAGCGAAACAATGTCGCTGATAGGCTTGAGTTATACTTACCTAAAGATCAACCAGCATTTAAAGCTGACGTTGTTGTAGCAAATATTCTTGCAGGTCCATTACGTGAGTTAGCACCAACTATTATGGAGTTTGTTGGTGATAAAGGCTTAATAGCATTATCTGGTGTATTAGAAGAGCAGGCTGAAACGTTACAAACAATGTACGGGCAATGGTGTGATATGGAGCCAGTAAGTGTACAAGAAGAATGGGTTCGTTTAAACGGTCAACGTAAGTCAACTTAGCTAACTACATGTCGTCTAGTCGTCTTGTCGCTATTTCAACTATTTTAATGCTATTTTGCGACATTAACCCCCTAGGTATCATCCCCGAAGTGTCTATTCGGGGAGCCAGTTTCAGTGAATAGACCTATTTAATAAAAGCTATTTTCACCTTAAATTTTCAGCACAGTTAATGGTTGTAATACCATTAACTATCTAAGCTTTTTAATTTTTTGATTCGTTGATTTGAGATACATCAAAGGTAGTTACTCTATTACGTCCTGAGTTTTTTGAGACATAAGCTGCACTGTCAGCATCTGCTAATAGTTTTTCTAAATTATAGCCAGAACGCACTACATCGGTTACACCAAAGCTGGCCGTTATCGAAAACTCATACCCTGATTCTGCTGTAGTTATTGCTTCAATTGCTGCACGGCAAGCTTCAGCGCGTAGTATGGCTACATCAATATTACAACTTGGCAATAGTAAGCAAAACTCTTCGCCTCCTAAGCGGGCAAAAATATCATTTTTACGGCTAATATGCTTACAAGCATTAATCGTGGCTTTTAATGCCCAATCGCCACAAGCATGACCAAAAGTATCGTTAACTTTTTTAAAGTGATCTAAATCAAACATAATTAAACTTAAGGGTTGAATAGTGCTTTTACAATGTTCTAAGGCGCTTTGTGCCACGTGAGTAAAATGACCTCTATTATAAATACCCGTTAATGCATCATACTCCGCTAGCTCTTTTATGCGTTTATGTGCCTTTAACAATCGACCAAACCATAATATGAATAAGACCAATATCACTGCTAATATGGCCATCATTAACTGAACATTGGTCACTTTCGCTTTTGCTAAGGCTTGTTCACTGATCAGGAGAGCATTTTCCTTATTAAGTAGCTCAATCTTGGCTTTTTGTTCAAAAGATTTGTGCTCGGCAAGTTGAAAAGCAAGGTGTTTAGCTTTTTCTCCTTCAAGGTGGGCTTTTTCTATTTTGGCATATTTTTCAAAATAGCGTAAAGCGAGTGGGAAGTCCTGTTGTTTTTTAGCAACCTGATAAAGCAAAAAATAAGTGTCAACCCCTTGCAAAAGGTTAGTCATATTTTTGTTTACTGCTAAAGCTTCAGTCGTATAAACTTTCGTATTATCTACATCACCAAGTTGCCAATAAGCTTTCGCAATAACGTTAACAGTTTCGGCAATTAACATAGGGTATTGTGTTAAACGTATTTGCTCTAGATAACTCAAAATAAAGCTTAAAGCTTTATTAGGCATATCTTCTTGCAAAAATAGCTTAGTTTTATATATACGTACTATATTGGCATTAATCTTATTATTGGCACTGGTACATTTTTGGATTGTATCTTCTAACTCAGCAGCGTTTGACGTTAATTTATGGAGGTTAAACTTTGCTTCTAAGGTGAGTTGCCTTAACCAGCAATCATTTTTATCTGAGAGATTTCGCTTAGCAAGTAGATCGATATAGTTTAGTGCTAATGAATATTGTCCCATTTGATTATAAAAAATAATAGTGATGAGTAAGCCATTTTGATAGTGCTCATTATTATGAATGGTTGGTAAGGCATTAATGTTTTTAGTGACTTGTTCTAGCCCTTTTTGCCAATTTTTTGCCGGCATATAAATATTAATAAGTGCGTAATTAGCTCTAAACTTAAGTAAACTGCTAGCGTTTGAATGTAAGACTGCCTTGAGTTTATCTTCAGCTACATCATACTCACCAACAAATGTCAGATGATACGCATATAAAAGGTTTAAATATTGCTGTAGTTCAGTTGGTAGGTTTTTTTGTTGTGCTATTTCAAAAATTATTTCTTTAAATAGTGTTGGGTTACTGCGTCTATATTTATCTGCAAGAGTTAATTTTTTTGATATTTCCTCTATAGAGAGTGTACCTTTAGTAACGTTTTGTTGTTGTATTTGAAATGCTTGTGCTGTTTTAAACGTAAGAGAGATAGGAATTAATAACAGCACAATAAGGCTATATTGAGTAAAATAGTCGAATATTGTGCTATTTTTTTTCATTAAAGTAATTCTTTTAGAAGCTAGAAGCTAGAAGCTAGAAGCTTATTAATTGACTCATTATCACTTTCTTGATTATCGTCCTCTTGTTGATCATCTTCTGTGGGGAGTACTTGAGAGTAAGATATGATTTTAGGTAAATCAGCAATCGTTTCAGCTAACTTATCAGCATTTTTTTCTGTAATAGCTTGCTGTTGTTCGGTAGTTATTTCAGCAGTCGTTAAAAAAGTAGTCATATTTTCTTTGTTAACTAAATAAGCATCAGTAGCCATCGTCTCTAATACTTGAATTACTTTATTCATCGCTTTGTACTCCGTTATTATTATTAATTAAATTTTTTGGGGGAGGGTTCTATATTTTCTTTATTGGGACAACCTCTTAGATAGTTATAAAACTAAACTAAACTAAACTAAACTTGGGTCTATTATTCTGTTTAACTTCACGTTTGTCTATGTCGGCTAATAGTGCTAATACTTTATCATTAGGTTGCATTTTTTCACTGGGCGGTATCACCAAGGTCGTATGCATAAATAATTCAGCATCGATTAGCTCAGATAAGTGAATTTTATCAGCACGCATGGTATCGATGGCAATCCCTTTAGCTTGATACAATATCACTTGATGATCGCTAGGATAGTGTTCTAATAATAAATCAACCAACACTTGGCGATAAGCACGTCCGGTTGAAAACTTAGCGAATGACTGATCACCGGCTAACGCCACTTGCCACAATATTAAAAAGGCAGAATTATCAATATTACGCTTATAAAACATAAACTGGCTAGTTTCAAAGTGGCTACAGCCTGTTCTACCAGGATCTATTCCTAAGTCAGCATATAAACAATCTTCAGCAGATATGCCGGGTTCCATAGTAGCAGGTAGCTCTTCAATTTTTGCTTTTTTTATGGCTCGATGACTAATACAAGCAAATACACCTGGGTGACCATAAAAAGCAGCAACCACTTTTTTACCTGCGCGTACTTCAGTTAGTATGGCTTCAACCATTTCGTTGTAAGTAATATTACGATTTTTACCTTCTTGGTAAAAAGGTTGTAAACTACGTACATCATTACTCATTGCTTCTAACCACTTTTCTGCAAAGCCGTTTGCCATTAGTGAAAAAACCACTTCAGCTTGTTCAATATGACTTCTTGCAATGGGACTAATATGCGCTCCTAAGGTCACACCAGTACCTACACACACTAAGCTACCTGACATTTTCTATTACTCTACTATTTTATAGGTTAAATACGCTGCCATATCTGAGTTTTAATGTCAAAAGATCAGGCTTTATCTTGCTAGCTAACATGCCAGAAAAGTGTTATCGGTTACAGTTGATAATTTAACTGTACGTTTTATGAATAAGCTCATGTTATCTCATTAGTAAACGTGGCAAATAAATTTTTTTTGCCACAAGCATTTAACGGCATACTGGTAACAATTCTCGGGGTTATCATCTTGTAATGTGCGGTTATAAATAAACCCTAGCTTTTTAACAAAACGTTTTGTAGCTAAGTTTTTACTAGCATAAAAGGCATTAATTTTATCAAAGTAAAGATAAGTAAAACCGTATTCCATTAACGCACCCATCGCTTCTTCGGGGAATAATTTACCGTTGGCTTTGGGACAGAGCACTATGCCTATCTCAGCTTGTTTCGTTTCATTCATCGCTGTTTGGTTCATGATTTTGGCATTGTGTGGTCTCATCAAAAATGAAAAGGTTTGAGTGCCGATAATCGAGTTACTGCTTTTACACACTATGGCCCAAGTGATAACTGATTTTTTGCCAGCACTGATTGCGCGTTGATTTGCTTTGAGCGAATGAAAAAAGGCTTTATTCGCTTCTATTGGAGTTAATGCTCCGCCATTATGACGCATGACTTTTGCATTACTGTATTGTCGAGAAAAAAAGTGCTCATCTTCTTTCGCCAAGGGTCTTATTAATAATCGCTGTGTAGTAAAACTATGCACCCGTATTGCTCCTTTTATACCTATATCATTAATTAATGATATAGGTATTAATAAATTTAACAGTATTGAGTTTTAGTGCTTTTATATAGTTGTCATCAGTATTAATTTTGATAAGGAGACTATAGCGAGGTTACTTAGCCATACTAAGCAAATATTTTTTCAACCAATAATAAAGTCTCCCCTACAATATTTCTTAAACACAGCTGCTAAGTGTCACCCCTCAAAGTGTCTAACTGGTGAATCTGCTTTTTTTACTTTACCGTAGTTATAGGCATTATTTACACTAAGTTTTGCTGTTTTTGCTATCGTCTTTTTTATCGTGTTTGTCAACTAATTTATCAAGCATTTGTACGTTTTGTACGCACATTTATACTTTAATAAATGTCAATATCAAAAAGGTGAAAAAAACTAAATATTGTTCAAATTATATGCTTTCCAATTGAAAAAAAAACGCGTAAACTTAGCGCCCTTTTGAAAGGTAGCTCAAAAAAACAGCAGTATGAAAATAGGTACATATCAACTTAACTCTCAGGTCATACTTGCTCCCATGGCAGGCATAACAGATCAACCTTTTCGGCAACTATGCTGTCAATTAGGTGCGGGTTTGGCAGTATCTGAAATGCTTTCGTCAAATCCGAAAGTATGGAACACCGAAAAGTCTAAACTGAGAATGTTACATGGCGATTCAGTAGATATTCGTAGTGTACAAATTGCTGGCAGTTGTCCTGATGAGTTAGCGTTTGCTGCCAAAGTAAATGCTGATAACGGTGCACAAATTATTGATATCAATATGGGCTGCCCAGCAAAAAAAGTAAATAAAAAATTAGCGGGTTCTGCTTTATTAAAAGAACCAGCATTGGTTGAGCGTATCGTTCAGTCGGTGGTAAAAGCGGTAAATATTCCGGTTACGCTAAAAATTCGCACAGGATGGTGTGAAGATACTCGTAATGGTATTGAAATAGCGAAAATAGCTCAAGATAGTGGTATAGCATCACTCGCAGTGCATGGTCGTACTCGTAATGACTTTTATAAAGGCAATGCAGAATACGACACCATTAAGGCAATAAAATCAGCTATTTCAATTCCTGTAGTGGCAAACGGTGATATTACTTCACCTGAAAAAGCATTACAGGTGTTAACCCATACGGGGGCAGACGCTATCATGATTGGTCGTGGCGCACAGGGTCGTCCGTGGATTTTTAGAGAAATTAATCATTTCTTGGCAACGGGCAACAAAATGCTCGCACCGACATTAAACGAAGTTCGTTTAATTATACTCAATCATGTTATGGCGTTACATCAGTTTTATGGGGACTTCAAAGGAGTGATGATTGCCCGTAAACACGTGTCTTGGTACGTACAAAACTTGGTTGAAACTGGTGATGGTTTCAGTGCTGAGTTTGCGCTTGAACAAGGCAAAGCGTTTAGAGCTATTTTTAATGCTTTAACGTCTACCAATGAACAATTGATGATGTTAGAGAAATTTTTTGATGACTTTGCCGCTGGTTCTTTTAAGGGCTAAGCATAAGTTATTGTAGTTTTATTTTTATTTTAATTAACAAAAGAAAGAGTTATATCATATGTTCGAACAAAATGTTTCTTCTCCATTTATTACTGGCGATATTCAAACACAAACTAAAACATCTCCGTTACGTACTCAAGCTAAAATTGCAATCAGCAACTATTTATCACAGTTAAATGGTAACGATGTTGATGATATGTATGACCTGGTATTGAGCGAAATTGAAGCGCCAATGTTAGAAGAAGTTATGATGTATACTCGCGGTAACCAAACACGCGCAGCCAACTTGTTAGGCATTAATCGCGGTACGTTACGCAAAAAACTTAAAAAATACGGTATGAACTAAGCCAGTATTTATAGTAAAAAGCACCTTCGGGTGCTTTTTATGTTTATACCATGTGAAAAATATTTAGCCTAAGCAATATTTTCTAATAGGTAATGGTATTATACTATCCTCAATTTTCATGTAACCAGGCAAGTTAGCACTATCAATTAATGGAATAGTCTAGCAGTAAGTTATAACTACAAGGTAAATATATAAATGGATACTCCACGTCCAATTAAACGTGCACTATTAAGTGTTTCTGATAAAGCAGGTATTGTTGAGTTTGCTCGTCGCCTAAGCGAGAAAGGCGTTGATCTTCTTTCTACTGGCGGTACTGCAAAATTATTAACAGAAAATGGTATTAAAGTAACTGAGGTATCTGATTACACAGGTCACCCAGAAATTATGGATGGTCGTGTTAAAACATTACACCCTAAAGTACATGGCGGAATTTTAGCGCGTCGTGGTATTGATGAGACAGTAATGGCAGAAAACGACATCAGCGCAATTGATATGGTCGTGGTTAATTTGTACCCGTTTGCCAATGCAGTAAGTGATGAAAATTGTTCATTAGAAAATGCTATTGAGAATATTGATATTGGCGGTCCAACGATGGTTCGTGCTGCCGCTAAGAACCACAAAGACGTTACTATTGTCGTTAATGCTAGTGATTACGATCGTGTATTAACTGAATTAGACAATAATAATGATTCATTAACGTATAAAACCCGTTTTGATTTAGCTATTGCTGCTTATGAGCATACTGCTAGTTATGACGGCATGATTGCTAACTACTTTGGTAAAATGTTACCGGCGTATGGTGATACTGAATCTGAAGCCTCTTTTGACAACAAAGTTAAATTCCCACGTACTTTTAATAGCCAGTTCATTAAAACACAAGATTTACGTTACGGTGAAAACTCTCACCAAGACGCTGCTTTTTACAAAGAAGCAAATCCTGAAGAAGCTTCTGTTTCTACTGCAACACAATTACAAGGTAAAGCATTATCTTATAACAACATCGCTGATACTGATGCCGCATTAGAGTGTGTTAAAGAATTTGATGAACCTGCTTGTGTTATTGTGAAGCATGCTAATCCTTGTGGCGTGGCTATCGGTGATAATATTTTAGTAGCTTATGAAGGTGCTTATAAAACAGATCCTACCTCTGCTTTTGGTGGCATTATCGCGTTTAACCGTGAGTTAGATGCACAAACCGCAGAAGCTATTACTTCTCGTCAATTTGTTGAAGTCATTATTGCACCAAGCGTTTCAGATGCTGCTGCGCAAATTATTGCTGCTAAACCAAACCTACGTCTATTAGCATGTGGTCAATGGGACAATAAAACCACAGGTTTTGATTTTAAACGTGTTAATGGCGGTTTATTAGTTCAAGATACTGACCAAGGCAGCGTATCGAAAGATGACCTTAAAGTAGTGACTAAACGTCAACCTACCACAGAGGAGATGCGCGATTTACAATTCTGTTGGAAAGTAGCAAAATTTGTTAAATCTAACGCAATTGTTTACGTTAAAAACAGTGCCACTATTGGTGTTGGTGCTGGTCAAATGAGCCGTGTATATTCAGCGAAAGTTGCTGGTATTAAAGCGGCTGATGAAAACTTAGAAGTTAAAGGTTCTGTTATGGCTTCTGATGCTTTCTTCCCATTTCGCGATGGTTTAGATGCTGCCGCCGAAGCAGGTATTACTGCCGTAATTCAACCTGGTGGCTCAATGCGTGATGACGAAGTTATTGCCGCAGCAGATGAGCATAACATTGCTATGGTATTCACAGGTATGCGCCACTTTCGCCATTAACAAAAAAACTTGTCGCTAGAGAACACAAACTCTTCACGATAAGTACTCACGTATAGTTATACGCTGCGTGCTTATCATTTGACTTTGAACCCTCTAGCTTAAGGTTATCTGTTAATAGATTTATGAAGTCTTCGTTTTGCTATATTTAAAGGTATTAAGTACTCACTGAAACTCTTCAGCAGCATGACTTTTTCCTTAAAGTGAACAATTCAGTTTAAGAAAGCTTTATATGGGATGACGAAAATTATAAAAGCAGTGTTGATTTATTTACTTACAATGAAAATAAGTATGGTAATAAATCAACGCTGCTTGTTTGTTTTAAATCTGTTATAAATATCAGCGCCTATTAATACCATGCCGTTCTAAGTGGTCACTTCTTTATACGGAATGGTATAACACCTTAATTACTAATAATGCTTACAAGGAAAATAGTTATGACCATTAAAAAAAATGCACTGACCGCAATTGCTATCGCAGTAACGTTAAGTGGCAGTATATTAAGCTCATCTGCTATTGCGCATGAATCGCATATTCATGAAGCTAATGCCAACAAAAGCGCTTCAGTCAAGGCACTTGAAAATGCAGTATCAGGTGATCACCGCAGCGCTAAAAATAAGGCGCGCGATCAATACCGTCATCCCATTGAAACATTAACTTTTTTTGGCTTTCATTCCAATATGACCGTGGTTGAAATTACCCCAGGAGGTGGCTGGTACACAGAAATACTAGCAGCAGCATTAAAAGGGGAAGGTAAATTATACGGTGCTCATTATCCTGATACAGGCGAAGATAATTATTACAGTAATTCTCGAAAAGAATTAGAGAATAAACTTGCTTCAGATGCTGTCTTTAGTGAAGTTATGCTAACGAACTTTACGCCACGCGAAGAAAGCGAGCTAGCACCACAAGGCTCAGCCGATCTTGTGTTAACCTTTAGAAACTTACATAACTGGAAAGACGCTGGTGTAGAGCAAGTGTTTAAAGACGCTTTTAAGGCACTTAAGCCAGGTGGTGTTTTGGGGGTTGTTGAACACAGATTACCCGTTGGCATAAGTCCAGAAGAAGCAAGAGGCTATGTCTCTGAAGTGAAAACAATTAAACAAGTAAAAGCCGCAGGTTTTAGGTTTGAAGACTCAAGTGAAATTAATGCTAATAGCAAAGATTTAGCTATTTATCCTAAAGGAGTGTGGACATTACCACCGAGTTTAGCGCTTAAAGATAAAGACCGTGCAAAATATTTAGCGATCGGCGAAAGCGATCGTATGACCTTAAAATTTGTTAAACCAGGCAAATAAGCACTGATTTAATGTAAAAAATATACATAGGAAAAAACATATGAAAATTTTAGTTATTGGCGGCGGCGGTCGTGAACATGCATTAGCATGGAAAGCGGCTCAATCAAGCCAGGTTACTAAAGTGTTTGTTGCCCCAGGTAATGCGGGTACAGCAACAGAAGAAAAATTAGAAAATGTTGCTATTGATATTACTGATAATGCAGCCTTAGTTGCTTTTGCTCAAAAGGAAAATGTCGCCTTAACTATTGTTGGTCCAGAACAACCGCTTGTTGATGGTGTTGTTGATGCTTTTCAAGCACAAGGTTTAGCTATTTTTGGTCCAAGTGCTAAAGCGGCTCAACTTGAAGGTTCAAAATCTTTTACTAAAGACTTTTTAGCGCGTAATAAAATCCCTTCTGGCAGTTATGAAAAGTTCACCGAAGTTGAACCGGCATTAGCTTATGTACGTCAGCAGGGCGCACCTATTGTTGTTAAAGCCGATGGCTTAGCGGCAGGTAAAGGCGTTATTGTGGCATTAACACTAACAGAAGCTGAAGACGCTATTACAGATATGTTAGCGGGTAACGCTTTTGGTGATGCAGGACACCGTGTCGTCATTGAAGAGTTTCTTGAAGGTGAAGAAGCGAGCTTTATTGTTATGGTTGATGGTAAAAACGTTTTACCTATGGCAACCAGCCAAGATCATAAACGGGCACTAAATGGTGATTTAGGTCCTAACACTGGCGGCATGGGAGCTTATTCTCCTGCAGCAGTGGTTACCTCTGAAATTCATGACCGTATAATGGCCGAAGTGATTATGCCGACAGTACAAGGCATGGCTAACGAAGATGCGCCTTACAGTGGTTTTCTATACGCAGGTTTAATGATTGCAAGTGATGGTACGCCAAACGTTATTGAATATAATTGTCGTTTTGGTGATCCTGAAACACAGCCTATTATGATGCGCTTAAAGTCAGACTTAGTTGACTTGTGTTTAGCTGCTACGCGCGGTGAATTAGATAAAGTAACTATCGAGTTTGATAGTCGCGCAGCAGTAGGTGTGGTATTAGCAGCACAATCTTACCCTGCAGATTATCCTAAAGGAGATGTTATCTCTGGTTTAGATACTAACACCAATGTATCAGCCAAAATATTTCACGCAGGTACTACATTAAATGAGCAGGGTAATGTGATCACTAATGGTGGACGTGTACTCTGTGCTACGGCATTGGGTAATACAGTTACCACAGCTCAGCAGGCTGCTTATGAACTTTTACATCAAATTCATTGGAAAGGTGTAGAATTTAGAACGGATATCGCCTATCGCGCTATTAAACGCGAACAAGAAAATGCTTAAATGATCAGTTTATAAGTTATTGAACGTTTGTTGAGAATTTAAAATGAAAAAACCGACCTTAGCGTCGGTTTTTTATATTTGAATACAAATAAGCTAACAAACCTTATTTAATAGCCATGGCAATTAGTCGTATAGCTATGCCCAGAGGTAGTTTATTAGCCCTTAAGTGCAAGTGAAACACAACGTATTGGCATCAGTTACGCTCGATAATTTAGTAATGATCATTGAAGATCGTTTGTTTTTCTCTGTATATAGCCCAATAAGAAAGCGATATGTTCAATAAATACCCGAACAAACAAAAAGATTAAAATAGTACTTGATCGTTAAACAAAGATCTCTATAATGCGCTCCAGTTCCAAGGGGTTCACGCAAGATGAATCATCAACGAACTGTTTTACTAAGTTATCTACACGGTTTACCGTTTATTAGCTTAAGTTAACATCAAGTTTTAACGCTTTTAAAAACTTTTAAAAGAAACGAAATAAAGTGTTGACATTAAAACTCGGAAGCGTATGATACGCATCCTGCTTCGGGGCAACAGCAACGAGCGACGCTAGTTTAACTAGCTAAGATGATGAGCGAATGCGACTCGCATCTGATTTAAAGTTTACCTTAGGTAAAGCTTTAAATGTCTTCTTTAACAATTAGTTATCATGCAATTTGTGTGAGCACTCACATTACGCTGTTTTATAAGCTTCACTTTACTTTTACTAGTAAGGCAAGCAAAAACGCTTAATGAATGATGTTCATGCAAATAAATACACGTTATTTATCTTTAGTTAGGTAGGTAACGACTATGTAATGCGTTATCAAGTTTTCTTCGGAAAGTTTGGTATCACGACAGAATTCATTGAGCAGATGTTATCTTCGGATACATCACAAACGATTTTTAATTGAAGAGTTTGATCATGGCTCAGATTGAACGCTG
>NZ_SZVP01000117.1 GCF_005885605.1 Colwellia ponticola
ACGATTTTATATGTTGCATGGTATCTGTTCTATCAAACACAAGTATTGACTGGTCCTTATCATGACAGCTGGTACTTGTTAGATCGGTTTGTTGCTAGTTTCATGATTTACGGGATTTATGGGGTAGCCGCATTTGTTTATCACGAAAAAGTCTATCAATATTTGGACAGAGTACGTTATCTTTTCTTACCTGTTGGCTTAGTTATCGCGTTCTTTTCTGTCCGTTCATTGCTCGCACATCCAGGAGACTTGAGCTTTGCGAATGCGCCTTACTTGAATACGATCCAAAGTTTGTACAGTTTAGTCATCATCTTTGCTGTCTTCATGGGCGCTTCAAAAATGATTGTAAACGATTCGCCAAAATTACCATTGTTTAAATGGTTGTCTGTTTATGCTTACCGTACGTATTTAGCCAATGTATTTGTTTTCCAAGTACTGTTGTTATTGTTTAAA
>NZ_SZVP01000118.1 GCF_005885605.1 Colwellia ponticola
TTGGCAATATCGCTGGTTTGTTCCTTTTGATGTTATGGGTCTAAAAAAATTAGTTGGTGGGGAAGTTTCTTTTTTAAAGCAATTAGATCAATTTTTTGCCGAGGACAATTACAACCATGCCAATCAGCCGGACTTGCAAGTTCCGGGATTATATAATGCAAGTTCCCAACCTTGGAAATCACAAAAACTATTTCGGAATATTATGTTGGATACCATGGTTCAGACTTATTTTAATGACAATAGTAAGGGAATTGATTCCTATATTGGAAGGATCTATAAAAATGAGCCTCAAGCTTATGTCCGCACCATGGATGATGATGCTGGGACCATGTCCTCTTGGTTTGTAATGCGAAGCATAGGGCTGTCTCCGGCAAACATTGGAAGTCCGATTTACTATTTGACAGCTCCAATCTTTGAGTCTGTACAATTAAATTGGGAAAACGGAAAATCAT
>NZ_SZVP01000119.1 GCF_005885605.1 Colwellia ponticola
AACAAGCGCTGATCTTCTGTCTGAGTAGTGGCTTGTTTTTCTTTTTTAGCGAGTACAACAAAATGATACTCTCTTTTCAGTACCCAGCTGTTGCCGATGCTAAGCTGCCATTGACTTTTTTTCTGTTGCCACTGCTCTAAAATCGATGCCATTTGCTGCTCTTTCAAAATGATCCCTGTTTCTGAGAATACTTTGTCGAAGAAGGAGTGGAAAAAATAGTATCGTTCCGCTTCTTCCATTTTTTCTATTATTTCTGCTGAAAATTGAAATCGATCCTTTAACTGTTCGACTTCCTTTTCGATTAACTGCCCCATACATTTTTGAATGACTTGGTCTGCCCATTGGATCTGTTGCGAAAACTGCTGAAAATGTCTCATCACCTGGGTGTTTTCTTGTTTTAATTGAGGAACAACCAAATGGCGAAGCCGATTTCTTTGGACATCTAATAATTG
>NZ_SZVP01000120.1 GCF_005885605.1 Colwellia ponticola
GTGATCCAGCTTGGTGGCCGCGCTGTCAATAGCTTGTTCTAGGGTATCGCCCTTGGCGGACACCGACAGCGGTTGATGGCCTTTTGGCCGCGCTTCCAGTAGGCAACTTAAATCGTGGGGACCGGGCTTATCGCCGTTCTCATCCCGCAGGTAGACCTCCACTCGGGTCAGGTCTTCTTCATAACGTTCGAGCGTGCTCTCAATGGTAGTACGTACCCACTCCTCCAGTCGGATGCTGCTTTCAATATGGTTATCGCTATTGACTTGGATTTGCATAGTTCTTCCCTTATTTCAGCTAGCTCGCGAGAGGTCACAAACTGCAACACCGGGGTGGTGAAACCATGACCTCTTGATTACACAATTGAGCAGCTAGAGAAACATTTCAACCCCTTTGCAAAGATAAATCCCACATTACAAATTAACCCTGACGACGAGCAGAAACGCTGTTAGG
>NZ_SZVP01000121.1 GCF_005885605.1 Colwellia ponticola
AACGCCGAATCCTTACATCCAGTAGGACAAATCCGAAAATTCCATATACGAAAAAAACGGAAGGAACTTGATGTGATAAACACCACTCGCCCACAAAAAACGCCCCATTTAAGTGCTCAATATCCGACAGAGCACCAACATTAAGCACTCGCAGTACTCAGCCCCGCCCTATTCAGTGGCAACTCCTTGCGCACCGACAGAGAATTCCTACATCAATACCTGATTGGCAAGCCCCTTGCTCTAGCACTTCCATCGCTCATAGCTGGAAGCTTCCTGATGCTGGTGATCCACCGCCGAATCGCCCCCCAAGCCCTCTGGGCCGCTGAGCTGCTGCTGAATTTCGAAGCACGCAGCAAGAGCCGCCTGCGCTGTTTCAGTGCCGACGGTGAAGACGTCGGCCTGTTTCTGGAGCGCGGCCAGCCGCCGTTGCACGATGGCGAATTCCTGCAAG
>NZ_SZVP01000122.1 GCF_005885605.1 Colwellia ponticola
AAGTAGCTGTGGTCGTAGCCGGGCTGCAGGCGCAGTTCCAGTGGATGGTTCGCCGCCTTGGCCGCTTGCTGAAAGGCTTCGGGCTTGAGCTGCACAGCGAGGAAATCGTCGCGGTCGCCCTGATCCACCAGCAAGGGCAGCTTTTGCGAGGCTTCGCTGATCAGCACACAGGCATCCCATTCGCGCCATTTGGAGCGTTCTTCACCCAGGTAACGGGAGAAGGCTTTCTGGCCCCACGGGCAATCCATCGGGTTGTTGATCGGCGAAAACGCCGACACCGACAGGTAACGCCCGGGGTTGCGCAAGGCACACACCAACGCACCGTGGCCGCCCATGGAGTGGCCGCTGATACCGCGTTTGTCCGAAGCCGGGAAATGCGCTTCAACCAATGCCGGCAATTCCTGCACCACGTAGTCATGCATCCTGTAGTGCTTGGCCCAAGGTTCCTGG
>NZ_SZVP01000123.1 GCF_005885605.1 Colwellia ponticola
TTGCGTGCTGCTGGCGCAGGCGCTGGCACAGCAACAAGCCGTTCTCCCCCGGCAGCATCAGGTCAAGAATGATCAGGTCGGCGGGATGACGCTCCATGGCGGCCCACAGCTCGGTGCCACCGGCGACGGTCTCGACCGCATAGCCATGTTGCATAAAGAATTTCTTCAGCAGCGCGAGGACTTCAAGGTCATCGTCCACGATCAAAAGGTTGCTCACAGGCGGGCATCACTGGGTGTTGTCGATGCGCCATCTAAAACCATTCGACGCAGCCCGTCATATATTTCAATCGTGCAATAAAGCGTCAGCGCCGCAATAAACCAGACATCTTTGCGCAAGGGACGGCTGCCAGCATCGGCCTCCCTTTTGCGGAGACCGTGCTTATGCGCTCACTGACCTACCCCCGGCACCTGGCTCGCCAGGTCGTGCTGTTGTTGACCGTGTCTTACCTC
>NZ_SZVP01000124.1 GCF_005885605.1 Colwellia ponticola
CCCAGGACCTCCGTCTTTTCGCAAATTGAGGTGGCGGGCACGAAAACGCCTGCTGCCGACACAGGAGCTTGAACATGCTGCTGACGCCCACCGAACTTGAGCGGCTGACGCTATACACCGCCGCCGAACTTGCGCGCAAACGCCGCACCAAAGGGCTGCGCCTGAACTTTCCGGAAGCCTCGGCGCTGATTGCCGATGAAATCCTCGAAGGCGCCCGTGAGGGTCGCAGCGTGGCCGAGCTGATCGGTTTCGGCTCGACACACCTCAACACTGACAACGTCATGCCCGGCGTGGCCGATCTGCTGCCGGTACTGCAGGTGGAAGGTACGTTCCCCGATGGCACCAAACTGGTCACCGTGCATCAGCCGATTCGACCCGGGCAGTTGCCGTTGGCCGTCATGCCGACGCCTGGGGAAATCATCTCGCCCGAGGGCGATATACAACTCAACA
>NZ_SZVP01000125.1 GCF_005885605.1 Colwellia ponticola
CAGTCGTGGCGGTTTACTGACGTTCCACGACAACAAGCCAGAAGACCTGATTGCCCGCCCCTTGGCGCAGTACGCCCGAGGCCTGTTGGGCATGGGCGATCAGTAACACCAAGGAGAACACCATGACCGATTCCGCCAAGGCCAACGATCTGTTGGCTCAGTTGCCCAAGGGCAAGGGACCGGCGCCGGTGCATCTGTGGAACCCGGATTTCTGCGGCAACATCGACATGCGCATCGCCCGTGACGGCACCTGGTTCTACCAGGGCACGCCGATCGGGCGTAAGCCGATGGTCAAATTGTTTTCTAATATCATCCGCCGAGATGGCGATGATTACTTCCTGATCACCCCAGTGGAAAAAGTCGGTATCACCGTCGAAGATGCGCCCTTTGTCGCGGTTACTCTCGACGTCGAAGGGCAGGGCGAAAGCCAGGTGCTGCGTTTCACCACC
>NZ_SZVP01000013.1 GCF_005885605.1 Colwellia ponticola
ATGTTTTATCATGCTAGCCTCTGTTTTATATTGTTGACACATATAGTATGGCTCTGGTTTGTCAAACTAACCCACGTTCAGAGGCTAGCACCTCGTGGGAAGTCATTGTGTCTATATGTCACCACGAATTCGAATCATTTAATGGTTAGTTTTTGTATTTATTAACAAAGCAGGGCGCTTGTATCGTTCTTTTTTGTGGTGAGTTATGTGTTATAAAACCTTGTTATAGCTTTTGGCTTAGCAGTTTTTCGCCAACTAAGTTTCGTTGTTTATCGCTCAATACGTTTTGCGGTAATTTCTAGTTTTGGAGCATTCGCTTAAGCAGTTTGGCGAGTGGCTCAAAATTCAAAGTTTGGTGTGTCGTGGTGATCTGTTTTTTAATTCTACTCATTCCACGCTATAAACTTTGGTGTTTTTGGTAAGGTAGTGCTTGCCATGTAGTTTGCATATAACAAACAAATTAACAGGACAAATAACTGCTACTTATCATGCCACCCATAATAACCTGTCTATATTTCACTCAATGCACTAGACTTACTTTACCTTTTCTCACTTAGCTTGGTGATTGTCATGGCGAAGCCTCGTTCACAACAAATTAGTTTATTGGATACGCCTTATTATCACCTTTGCAGTCGCACGGTACGTAAGGCGTTTTTATGTGGAGTAGATAAGGAGACGGGTGTCAGTTTTGAACACAGGCGTAGCTGGATTGAAAAGCGACTGTTTCAATTATCTCAAGTCTTTGCTATCGATATTTGCGCTCATGCGGTGATGCATAATCATTTACATTTAGTGTTGCATGTTGATAGTGAGCAAGTGAAAAGTTGGTCAATTGATGAAGTATTAATGCGCTGGCATCAGTTATTTAAAGGCACATTACTCACCCAACAATATGCTAAAAAACAAGCTCTTGATAAGTTTCAACTCGCCATGGTTGAAAGCACTGCGAAGGTTTACAAACAGCGGTTAATTGATATCAGCTGGTTTATGCGCTCACTCAATGAGCCGATAGCACGCCAAGCGAACCGAGAAGATAACTGCACAGGGCACTTTTGGGAAGGGCGCTTTACATCCCAAGCACTGCTTGATGAAGGGGCGTTATTATCGTGTATGGCTTATGTTGATTTAAACCCAGTACGGGCAGCGATTGCAGCGACGCCAGAGCAATCTGATTTCACCAGTATTCAATTACGTATCAAAGCCGCCATTAAAGGCAAGCAACCCAAAAAATTATTACCCTTTGTTGGTAATGCACATCAAACCCAATGCAAGGGTATTTGTTTTAGTTTACAAGACTATTTAACACTGGTTGATGAAACAGGGCGAGTACTTAGAGAAGATAAACGCGGCGTAATCAATGCAGAGGTAACCGATATCCTAAGCAGACTTCACCTCAGTGATGAAAGTTGGTTAAAATTAACCAATGATTTTGAAGTTATCTTCACCGGTGCGGTAGGTACTGTCGAGCACTTATGTGAATTTAGTGCGCATGTGGGTCTGCAGCGCACTCATGGCATAGCGAATGCTAAAGCTTGCTTGAATAGCGCATAACGTATCAATGCATAGATTAATGGATAAATATTATCGTTACCTTCAAGATAGCAGGCGTAGCTATATCAAAATTACACTAATCCCTTCGACTTAAAGACTATAAGTGTAAAAGTTAATAGAAAAATAGTTCATCACACTCTCAATTCGCTTTATGTAGATTACACCTCTTTAATCATTACTTCATCTGTAACACTATCGTTATTATGGCTGGCACGATAAGCAGGCGATAAGCATAATTCATAATGATCTACTTGACTATTATATCCGTATTAATCATTACACTTGATATTTAACTAATGTTTAACGGGAGTCACCATGGCTACTTCGCATATTGAATACAGTAAAGAAAAAACAAACACAGTAAAAACGAGAGATTTTAGTCGAGCTATTGATGCTAATGTTGTTTCAGCTTTTGCGCCTTTTCATTGGCTAAGTTTAGCAGTGAAAGACTTTTTCAATGCACCATTAATTGCATTAAGCTACGGCTTGTTGTTTAGTATTGTACCGATCAGTATTTGCTTCTTAGTGTTATCTACTCAAAATCATTTATTTATTCTACCGGCAACGGTGGCCTTTGCGGTTATTGGGCCTGCTTTTGCGACCGGTTTATATGATGTGGCTTGGGAGTTAGAAAAAGGCCATACCCCAACATTTACCCATAGCTTGAAGTCAATGTTTCGTAATCCTGTAGGTGAGTGGGGCTTTGCATTGGTATTAGTTATTATTATGATGGCATGGATGCGTATAGCTGCGCTTATACACGTTTTATATCCTAGCCAAGTCGATCCTTCTCTTGAACAGTTAATTAGCTTTCTTGCTATGGGAGTAACAGCAGGTGCGATAATATCAGTGGTTGTTTTTACTCTATCAGCCTTTACGCCACAAATTATGGTGGAAAGGCGTGTTGATATTATGACCGCATTAACAACGTCGGTTAAAGCGGTCAATAAAAACGCGATGACCATGTTTATTTGGTCTTTGATCATTTTAACTATGGTAGGTGTTAGTGTTTTAACGTTAGGGATTGGATTTATTATAACGATGCCAATTTTAGCTTTTGCTAGCTGGCACGCCTATATTGCCGTTATCAAAACAAAACGCCAACGAGATTATGAATAAGTTTATTTACTAATATTTCATCCAGAAAAGCCACTGTTGAGTGGCTTTTTTATTATATATACTACAGAAAAATATACCCAACCTGACTTAAAACTCATTGATTGAAATACACTTTTACTTTACGCACAATAATGAAATCTACTACTTAAGTTGATATTATTATTTTTTAGTACTTATCATGCCACCCATAATAAAGGGTTTGGTAGTACTTATCATGCCACCCATAATAAAGTGTTTGTGTTTATAACTGTGATGGCGACTAGCTAAAATATGGAATATGTCGTTCGCAAATTAAGGATAATAACTCAATGAAAAAAATAGTTTTTTCAGTAATGCTTATGGCATTTTTTACTGCTAATGTACAAGCTGCGTTTACTTTTACCCCACAAGAAAATAATAAGGTTGGTCTATATCTGGGCGGTCAAATCTGGCAAAGTGAGGTAAGTGGTTTTTTTGGTAAAAAAAATACGCTAAGTGGCTTTAATTTAAAAAAAACACAGCAAAGTAACTACTTTATTGGCGTTAAACATCCATTCTCTATGCTCCCTAATCTACGTATTTCAAGTACTAGGCTTGATAATGTAGGGAAAACTAATTCAACGCAAAGGTTTAGCATCGACAATGACAGTACCGTTATTTATAACAATGTTGATACAGATGTTGATATCAGTTATGTAGATTATACCTTATATTACCCATTATTTGATAACGGCTTATTTTCATTTGATTTGGGTTTAACCGCTAGAGATTTTGATGGTGCTGTCACTGAAACGGATACAACAACTACTGTTATGACAAGTCATGATGGTGGTTTGGATGCTGAAGAGCACCCAGAACATGGCCATATTGTTACAGAAACAACAACGACTATTGCGACAGATAAAATAAAGACCAACGACATTGAGCCTATGCTCTATGTTGCTACAAACATTAACTTACCGCTAAGGGGGCTAAGTGTATTTGGCCAAGGTGATTTTTTATTAATCGCGGATCATTCACTTTATGACTATCAAGTTGGCTTAAGTTACGATCTAGTTGATAGCAGCGTGGTGGCTTTTAATGTGACCTTAGGCTATAGAATTTTGAAAATGGAATTTGAAGATGTAGATAATTTATATACTGAACTTGAATTTAAAGGTGTTTTTTTCGGCGTCATGACACATTTTTAAACGTTAATGTTTTAGTATGAACGCTATAAAAGCTAAGTTGCTCAACCAGAGTAAAAACAGTTGGCTTTTACTGCTTGGTCGCTTATTTTAACCGATAATATTAATTGAGGTGTTTAAATGGAACTTATACAAGGTTTATTATTAATTTCATCTATCCATTTGTTAGCGGCGGCATCGCCTGGACCTGACTTTGTTTTAGTCTCACAGCAAACCTTATGCAATGGAAAAAGAGCAGGGTTAATGTGTAGTATTGGCATTACATTAGGGCTTTCTATTCATATTACATATTCTGCTTTTGGCTTAGCCACTGTGGTTGCCAATTCATCAAGTGCTCTTTGGGCTATTAAAATACTAGGTGGTGGTTACCTTATTTATCTGGGGATTAAAGGTCTTAACGCTAAATCTACGGGTAAAAACGAAACGAATGCCACTACAGCGAAAAAATATTCAGCAAAGAAAAGCATCGGGGTCGGTTTTTTATGTAATGCCTTAAATCCTAAGGCACCAATATATTTTGTATCTCTGTTTACCGTTGTTTTATCTCCGGATATGCCGATATATCAAATAGCTATATACGGTGCATGGATTATGCTCATACAATTTGCTTGGTTTTCGTTACTGGTTGGTATTTTATCACGGCCTTCAATTAATCTTCGCTTTAAGCAGTATGGTCATTGGATAGACCGTACTCTAGGTGGGGCAATGGTAGCATTGGGTATAAAAGTTATTGTCACTCGCTCAAATTAATGGTTATCAACCTCACTGCGCAGCTATTACTCCTTGGTTGCAAAAATGACAAACGTAATTGAAGCGCTATTTATCTTCACTCAACACTACTCAAACAATCATTTTATCATCAGTGAGGTCAGTATAATCAACACCTGTTGAATAGAACATGTATGTCGTTTATTCTACTTACACTTCAATGTACTGCATCAGCTTCACGGTAAGCTGATTATTATAAGGAATAAAGTCATATATACTGATGCACGTTATATTATTTGGCTGCTCGATTTTCTTGCTAGTGTCGGCATGGATGCTAAGGCCATTGCCGCCAAAAATGCTATTAATGATATTGATCTTCACGGACATGATGCGTTAATTAGTGCAAAACAGCATAAAGGCTTGTTAGTTGATGCTCAGCGTAGTTATAAAGGCAGTGACCTAGGATTAATATTAGGATTGCAGCGCTCAATTGCGACGCATGACCAACTTGCCTACTTAATGATAAGTAGCGCCACTTTGCGTGAAGCGAGTAACGCAGGATTGAAGTATCAAAGTTACTCAGGACGGTTTTCAGGTAACTTAGTGGTAACCTCTTTTAGCGAAATTCAAGCGCAAGGTTGTTATCAAATTGATGCTAAAACAGAGCTTGGCGAACTGCGTTTACTTGCCATTGAAGATATCTTAGCAAATATTGTTACTACGGCTCGTTGGGTGCTTGGTCAGGCATTGCCAATCACCAAATTGAGGTGCAATTACCCAGCACCTGCTCATATTGCGCGTTATGAAGCTATTTTTCAGTGTCCTATTGAATTTGATGCACCCACGACGCAACTATTCTTTAGCGCAGACATTTTAGATAAACCCTTGCCTCAGGCCAGTCCGCAAAGTGTGACGCTATATAAAAAACTTTGTGAAGAAAAAAGTATTACCCACAATCAAGGCGATATTGCATGGCGTCTTTCACAAATTATTGTTGAAGACCCTGCCGCGCCACCTTCTCTACATGCAGCAGCTATGAGGCTACACTGCAGCCCACGTACCTTAAGCCGTAAGTTGTTGGCTCAAGGTTGGCGATATCAGCAGCTTATTGACCAAGTCAAAGAAATTCACGCCAGACGCCATTTAAGCGATCCTACTTTGTCTATTACCCGAATAGGGCAACAACTTGGCTATGCAGACAGCTCTGGCTTTCATCGCGCTTTTAAAAAATGGACTGGGCTTTCGCCACGTGCCTTTCGACAAGCCTTGTTTGACGTTAAATAATATCTGTAGGTAGATAGCCATAGATAGTCCCTGTAGATGATGTCCTTTTAATGGCTATATCAGATAATAAATTGGCTAAATTGGACAAGCTTAGCTAAGGCGTATTACCTACTATATTAGCGACTATCTTAACGACGACTTAATATTTTATAGCAAATAAAAGGCTGTTTATTACTCGTCCAAGTGTAGGTAAAGCTTTTATTTTCTGCGTTTAAACAACAGGATGACATTTATCATGAAAAAATATGACGGCGTTAACCAGGCTATGCTCGATCGATTTGCAACACGACCAGGGCGTAAAGCATTACTACCAGAGCTAAGCGATAAAGCGCAAGTTGCGCTGATGTGCCGTATGCTGGTGCGTGAAGGCTGGGATGATCATATTGCTGGACATATCACCTATCGTTTACCAAACGGTAATATTTTAACTAACCCATGGGAGTTAGCGTGGAGTGAATTGACAGCCAGCGATATTGTAACCCTCGACCCCAAAGGTAATGTTATTGAAGGTGAATGGAACGTGACCCCCGCCATTGGTCTGCATTTACAGCTACATGCTATGCGCCCTGATGCGCACGTGGTTATTCATAACCATCCACACTACAGCGGTATTTGGGCGTGCATGCAAAGAGTACCACCCGTTTATGATCAGGCTAGTGCCTACTGTGGTGTTGAGCTGCCTTTGTATAACGAATATGAAGGTACCTTTGAAAATGAAGCGACCAGTATGTCTGCGGTTGAAGCTTTAGGCGATGCTAAATGGGCCTTGTTAGCTAATCATGGCTCATTAGTGGTTGGTAAAGATTTGCGTCAAGCACACCTTCGCGCCATTACCTTAGAGTGGCGCAGTAAGCGTGCTTATCAAGTTGAGTTAGGCGGCGGCGGAACCCCGCTAAGTGATGAAGAAGTTAACAAAGTTTCTATTGCTGATGACAACGGATTTCCGTTTATTTGGGAAGCCATGGCGCGCAAAGAGTTGCGCCTTGATCCGAATTTAGTGGAGTAAACTTCTACAGCTTAGCGTTAAAAATAAGGAATAAATGATGACACTTACCGTTACTCCGCTTGATAATGTTGGTGTAGAAGTATCAGGTTTTGATATTAATGCCCCGTTAACTGATGAAATAAAAGCAGCGTTAAAAGCCTTGTGGTACGAGCATGCAATATTGGTGTTTCGCGATCAAGACGTCGATCCTGAAAAACAAATAGCATTTAGTCGCATTTTTGGTGATTTAGAGCTCCATCCTTTGAAAGTCACGCAAAACGACGAATACCCAGAGTTATTTGAATTGAAAAATGGTGGCGACATGGATAAATTCCAAACCGCCTTTTATAAAGGTCAAGAAATAGTAGGCCGCTTAGATTGGCACATGGACTTACACTACACGGCTAGACCAAACCATGGCGCACTTTTGCGAGCGGTAGTGGTGGCTGAAGAAGATGGTCTTACTGGCTTTGGTGATTTAGCCAAAGCCTATGACGCCCTTGATGATGAAACCAAAGCCATACTTGAGAAATTAGAGGTAGTGTATAGCTTCAGCATGCAGCGTCGGCACATGCGTTATGTCAATGTAGACGGTTATGAGCCAGGACCTAATAGCCCAATGAAGCCAACGGATATAGGTTTTCCTGACTTTCCTGATGCAGCCTACCCAGCGGTAGTTACGCACCCTATCAGCGGTCGTAAAGTCCTGGAAGTAGTAGAGCAATTTTTGGACAGAGTGGTGACGCCTCAGCAGTTTGGTTTATCAAATGATGAGTCTATTGAGCTATTAGAGCGCTTAATAAAACACACGACTCAGCCAGAGTTTACCTATTTTCACCAATGGCGAAAAGGCGATTTGGTTTTATGGGATAACTGGCGTGCAATGCATTGTACAACCGGTACCAAGGTAGGTGTAAAACGTGTGATTAACCGCACGACGATTAAAGGTGATGTGACGCTTGGTAGAGTGTTAACAACTGAATAATTGAAATAATTGAAATAATTGAAATAATTGAAATAATTGAAATAATTGAAATAACTGAATAAGGGATAGCGATTTTAATAAACATCGCTATCCACTTAACTATATCACTAACTAAGCCGCTAATTAAGTCGTTAACTAGTCGACTAAACCACGGCGTTTAAGTAGTGCATCTGTCGTTGGTTTTTGGCCTCTAAACTCAATATAGCTCTGCATTAAGTCGCGGCTGTTACCTTTAGACAGGATTTCTTTACGGAACTTATCGCCATTTTCACGCGTCAAGCCACCGTTGTTTTCCATGTGAGTAAAAGCGTCTGCGGCAAATACTTCAGTCCATAGATAAGCGTAGTACCCTGCGGAATAACCACCAGCAAAGGTATGGCTAAAGTAGTTTGACTTGTAACGCGGTGGTACCGGGTAGTAATCAATACCGTGTGCTTTTAATGCATCACTTTCAAACTGCTGTACGTCAGCAACTTTCTTATCAGAACCAAATGAATGCCATTCCATATCCAGTAGTGCGGCAGCTAAGTATTCAGTGGTACCAAAACCTTGGTTGAACTTTTGCGACTCAAGTACTTTATTTAGTAGTGCTTGAGGGATTGGCTCACCTGTTTTGTAATGTTTAGCGTAGTTAGCTAATACACTTGGCTCAATCATCCAATCTTCATTCGCTTGAGATGGAAATTCAACAAAATCACGAGCGGTGGCAGTACCCGCAAGGCTTGGGTATTTAACGTCAGAGAAAAGCCCGTGCGCCGCATGACCAAACTCATGGAATAAGGTTGATACTTCGTCAAACGTCATGAGCGTTGGCTCGCCTTCAGCCGGCTTTGGAATATTTTGTGCGTTGTAAATAACAGGTTTAGTGCCTTTTAAGCCGCTTTGGCTTACGTATGCACTCATCCATGCACCGCCACGCTTACCTTCACGTGCATATGGGTCCATGTAAAATAAACCAATGGCGCTGCCATCGGCGTTAAATACTTCAAATGCCATTACATCGTCGTGGTAAACCGGCAGGTCTTTACGCTCTTTAAAGGTAATACCGTAAAGTTTTTCCATAGCGAAGAACAGACCGTTATGGATAACCGACTGCATTTCAAAGTAAGGCTTAACCAATGCTGGATCTAGGTCGTATTTTTCAGCGCGTACTTTTTCTGCGTAGAAAGACCAATCCCATGGTTTAAGTTTAAAGTTTTCACCCGAATCATGAATTACTTTTTGAATTGCTTGTGCTTCTGCTTGCGCTTTTTCAACGGCTTTTGGCGCTAAGTCATCTAAAATGCCGTACACGTTATCAGTAGTTTGCGCCATGCGTGAAGTCATTACATATGAGGCCCAATCTTTAAAGCCTAACAGTTCTGCTTTTTGTGCGCGCAGGTTAGTTTCTTTAATAATGATAGGGCCGTTTGTTTTAGCAGCACGATTGGTTGATGCTTTAAAAATTTGCTCACGTAGTTCGCGATTTGCAAGGCTTGCTAAAATAGGTTGTTGCGTGGTGTTCACTAAGGTGATCATGTAGCCATCTTTGCCTGCTTTTTCAGCAGCGGCTGCAAGACCGGCAATTTCACCTTCAGATAAACCCGCAAGTTTGCTTTTATCAGTAACCACAATGACATCTTCTTTAAACGATTTTAATACGTTTTGAGAAAATTCAGTTGATAGTTTTGCAAGCTCTGCGTTGATTTCACGCATTTTTGCTTTTTCAGCATCGTTTAATTTTGCACCGGCTTTTACAAACTGTTTGTAGTAAAAATCGACTAGGCGTTGATCTTCAGCGCTTAACTTATCTTTATTGTCGTATACCGTTTGTACACGTTTAAACAATGCACCATTTAAATAAATGTCATCAGAGTGAGCCGAGAAAACCGGCGCCATTTTTTTATCAATACGTTGGTATTCGTCGTTTGAAATAAGGCCTGATAGGTTATAAAACGCAGCTGATGCACGGTTTAGTAGCTCGCCTGCCAGTTCCATTTCAACTAAAGTGTTTTCAAAAGTGGCTGGCGCTGGGTTGTTGGCAATGGCCAGTATTTCTGCATTGTGCTGTGCAATACCTGCATCAAATGCGGCTTGGTAATCTTTGGTGCCAAATTTAGTAAACTCAGGTGCCATATATTGTAAGGGGCTTGGTTTAAGCAAGACATTGTTAGCGTTAATGTGTTGCTCTTGGGTAGCGCTTTCTTTTGCCATATTGTTTGAATCGTTTGATGTGCAGGCTGATAATATAAAAACACTAGCAATTGTAGTCGCGATTAATGTCTTACGCATAATAACTCCATAAAAGTATTAGCCGAAATAGGCTATGCGGATGGGAAACTTAGTTAATTTACCAAATGTAGCGTTATATACAATCTTGTTCATCGGTAATAAATGGGGTTTAAACGCAAAAGTGTAAGAAATTATAGACGGCTAGGTCATAAGTCGCTCTAAAAACAGTCAAAAAGCAGCATTGTCGCTTACTGGTGCTTGCTTAGCGTTACCGTTTTGTTGATAAATATTGGCGCATAACTCTCTTGTTAACTAGCTCGTTAACTGGCATTAGCCTGAGTAATATTGACCACCAAAACGCTATCTAAGGTGGTGAATCGCCATTGAATATTTAAGTCATATAAGCTCATACCATACAGCTTATCGTCTGCTTTGCCTCGTTTATAAGCAGGTCTAGGGTCTTGCTTTAACACTTGTTCTATCAATAACGCCAATTCGCTATTATGCTGTTTATAGTGGAGTAAATCAGCTTGTGCTTGTTCGCTAAAAACCACGGATAAACTGGTATCAGGTTGCTGTTGAGCAAAGCCTGCTTTGGCATCAACAATGGCATCGGAGTAAGGCACATAAGGCTTTATATCGATAATTGGTGTGGCGTTTAATAAGTCCAGCCCAGAAATATGTAAAATGGTTTGTTGGTTTTTAGTCACTACTTTATCAAGCTTGACCACCGACATACCAATAGGGTTTGGTCGAAAGGTAGAGCGGGTCGCCAGTACACCGGTTTTTACATTACCACCTAAACGAGGAGGGCGTACTAGGGGTTTCCAGCCTTGCTCTTGGGTGCCATGAAAAACAAACAGTAACCATAAATGACTAAACTGCTCAATATCGCGCACCAATTCATGGTTATTAGCGTCACCGATAAGTACCACTTTACCTTTGGCTGCAGTGACTAAGTTGGGTTGGCGAGGAATAGCAAATTTTTCTTGATAGGGAGACTCAATAACGCCTATGGCATTAAAGGTATAAGCCTGATTTTGTTCTTTAATTTGATTTGGTTTTTCACTTAACTTTTTACTCTGCCTGTTACTTTTATTTTGAGCAAAGCCTTCACAGTTTATTGACATTACTATTACTCTATTGGCTCATGTGGAGGCCCTAATCGGTAGGCTTTACCATAACAAACCGTTTGCGCAACACAGTGCTTAGTTTCTATTGCAATACAGCTAGTAAAAATAACGCCATTGGCCTGTTGTAAAAATGCCGCTTGTCTTGCTTGAGTACGCGCGTTAGCGGCGTCAGGTGGTGCAAGGTGTGGCTTTTCTTGACAATCAAAACCTTCAACTAAGCCGACATAGTTAAAGCTTGACATAAACTCAGCTTCATCGTTAAACACTTTAACCTTGCTCGCGCTAAAGTATTGCTTAGCATTGTCAGGCTTAACATTACTATTGAAAGTATAGTTACCGCTACAACTCGCTAGCATAACGGTGAGTAAAGTGGTTGCTAGCAGCTTTTTTGATATAAACGTTGTCATAAAAATAAAACGCATACGATATCCTTTAATTATGTATGAAGTGACAGTATAAAGTGACAGGTAATAAAAAAGGCATAGTGCATTACCATACCTTTTTTGTGAGTTTTACGTAGAGTAGTACTTAACGTATTGTTTAGCTACTTAACACGCATACCGGCTTTAGCACCGTCTTCTGGATTTAATATCCATAAGTCTTTGTCGCCAGGTCCTGCAGCTAATACCATACCTTCTGACATGCCAAAGCGCATTTTTCGTGGTGCTAAGTTAGCGACCATTACCGTGTGCTTACCAATTAAATCTTCTGGTTGATAAGCGGATTTAATGCCGGCAAACACTTGACGTGTTTCGGTGCCGGCTTCATCAAGTGCTAAGGTAAGTTTTAATAACTTATCTGCTTTTTCAACATGTTCAGCGTTAACTATTTTAGCAATACGTAAGTCAATTTTAGCAAAATCATCAAAGCTAATTTCTTCAGAAAGAGGGTCTGCTGCTAACGGGTCTGCTAAGGCAGCTGAATTATCAACGGCTTTACTTGGCTTAGCGGCTTTCTTCTTGGCTGGTTTTTCATCTGCTTGTTCTGCGCCGCCTAAGCTGTCTTTTGACGCCTCGGTCATGGCATTAACTTTATCCATATCAACGCGTTGCAGTAATGCTTTGAATTTATTGATTTTATGGTCTGTTAATAAGGTTTTGTGGCCTTCCCAAACTAGCTCATCATTTAAGAACGCTGCTGTGCTATCGCCAAGTACCGGCAATACTGGTTTTAAATAGATCATTAGAGTACGGAACATATTAATACCTAGCGAACAAATGTCTTGTACTTCTTGTTGCTTGGTTTCATCTTTCACTAACTGCCATGGTTCTTTAATGGCGATATATTCATTGACTTTATCAGCTAATGCCATGATTTCTCGCATAGCACGACCAAAATCACGCGATTCATAATGAGCCGCAATACTGTCACCCGCAGCCATTACTTCATCAGCTAGTGCTTGGTTGTCTATATTCGTTGATAACATGCCATCAAAGCGTTTACTAATAAAGCTTGCACAACGAGAAGCGATATTAACTACTTTACCGACTAAGTCAGAGTTAACGCGTTGGGCAAAATCTTCCAGATTTAAATCTAAGTCATCAATACGGCTGGTTAATTTAGCTGCATAATAATAACGTAAATATTCTGGGTTTAAGTTGTCGAGGTAAGTACGACCTTTGATGAAAGTCCCTTTAGATTTAGACATTTTTTCGCCATTTACGGTAACAAAACCATGGGCAAAAACACTGGTTGGTTTACGATACCCAGCGCCTTCGAGCACTGCGGGCCAGAAAAGACTATGGAAATAAATAATGTCTTTACCAATAAAGTGATAAAGCTCAGCATCAGAGCCTTCCTTCCAAAAACTGTCAAAATCAATCGTGTTATCTTTATTACAAAGATTTTTGAAGCTGCCCATGTAACCAATAGGTGCGTCTAACCACACATAGAAAAACTTACCTGGAGCATTGGGTATTTCAAAACCAAAATACGGCGCGTCGCGACTAATGTCCCATTGTTTTAAGCCTTGCTCAAACCATTCAGACAGTTTGTTGGCCATTTCTTCTTGCAATGCACCACTGCGGATCCAGTCTTTAAGCATGCCTTCAAACGCTGGCAAGTCAAAAAAGTAATGCTCAGAGTCTTTTAATATGGGGGTAGCGCCTGATACTACTGAGCGAGGGTTAATGACCTCAGTCGGTGAGTACGTTGCGCCACAGCTATCGCAGCTATCGCCGTTTTCATTTTCACTTTTACATTTAGGGCAAGTGCCTTTAATAAAGCGATCAGGTAAAAACATACCTTTTTCAGGATCGTATAGTTGAGAAATAACGCGTGTTTTTATATGACCTTTAGCATGTAAACGATTATAAATATCGCTAGCCAGTGTTTGGTTTTCTTCACTGTGTGTGGTGTGGTAGTTGTCAAAGCTGATATGAAAATCGGCAAAATCGCGCATATGTTCTTCGCGGACACCATTAATCATTTCTTCAGGGGTAATACCTAATTCCTGAGATTTAAGCATGATAGGCGTACCGTGTGCATCGTCAGCACAAACAAAATACGTTTCATGACCACGCATACGCTGAAAGCGTACCCAGATATCAGTTTGAATATGTTCGAGTAAGTGACCTAAATGAATTGAACCATTGGCATAAGGTAGGGCACAAGTGACAAGAATTTTACGCTTTTCTTGTAAAGCATTTGAAGCAGTGTTTGAAGTAGCTGCAGATAAAGTAGTGTCAGACATGAAAAATAATCGTTTTTTGATGGCAATAATGTTGGCAATAGTACAGAATTTACTAATGATTTTCATTAGTTGAATGCAACTAATTTAGCAATTTTTTTTATAAAGGTCTCAAAGTTACTATGTTAGGTCAAAAGTTAGGTAAAAAGTTTGGTAAAATATTCTCACAAAAAACGCCCGAAGTTGATATGAAATCAAACAACGAAACACTAACGCCCGTTGAAATAGAGCAATTAATTAACGAGTCATTGTCGCATTATGTGACTGATAATTTTCCGCAAGGTGTGCTGGCTGTTTGCCAACAATTAACGATTACGCAAGATCATAACAAAGCAAAAAAACCTAAAAAAATCACCATTAATTTAGTGATGCCATTTGTTTGTCAAGGTGAGCTCGATTTACTGGCGCAAACATTAACGCAAAGCCTAGTATGCCCGGTAAGTATAAACGTTGAGTTAGCGATAAAACCGGTACGTCAATTTACCCTGAACAAAACACAAAACGGCACTGAACAAGCAAGCCCAGCACAAGGTAAAATTGCTAATATTATTGCCATCGCATCAGGTAAGGGTGGGGTGGGGAAATCAACGACAACCGTTAACTTAGCTTATGCGTTAATGGCAGAGGGCGCTAGCGTAGGTATTTTGGATGCCGATATATACGGTCCATCAATTCCCTCGATGTTAGGTATTAAAAACGAAAAACCAAGCTCTAGTGATGGTAAGCTAATGACGCCGCTAAATGCTAAAGGCTTAAGCGCTATGTCGATTGGCTTCTTAGTTGATGAAGCCGATGCTACCGTATGGCGAGGTCCTATGGCGAGTACGGCCTTTAATCAGTTATTAAATGAAACCGACTGGCCTGAGCTTGATTATTTACTCATTGATATGCCACCGGGTACGGGTGATATTCAACTGACTTTGGCGCAGAAAGTGCCTGTGGCAGCTGCCGTGATAGTGACGACACCACAAGATATAGCCTTAATTGATGCCGTGAAAGGTATTGCCATGTTCGATAAAGTTAAGGTACCAGTATTAGGTATTGTTGAAAATATGAGTTATCACCTTTGTGAAAACTGTGGTCATAAAAGTCATATTTTTGGCGAAGCAGGAGGTGAGCATATGGCACAAGATTACCAAACCCATTTGTTAGGGCAATTACCTTTAGATATTGGTATTCGCCAAGACGCTGATTTTGGAGAATCGGACATAATTGAAAATAGCACTGGTGAAATAGCTAATCATTACCGTAAAATAGCGCGAAATATGTCGGCCCAATTATTTTTACAGTGTGATAATGCCAGCCCACTCACTGCAACAGTAATTGTTAAGCCTTAACGAGCATTAGGCCAAGTAAGCCCAATTCAGCTTTGCTTAGTTCAGCAAATTAAATTAAAAAATTAACCCAAGTAAATTAAGAGTATAGACAAACCATTATGAGATTAAGTGATAAAGATATAGAAAAATACCTTGATGAAGGTTCAATTATTATTGAGCCACAACCTGATATTTCAATGATCTCAGGGGTAAGTGTCGATATTAGATTGGGTAATGAATTTAGAGTGTTTCAAGAGCATACCGCCCCCTATATTGACTTGAGCGCACCTAAGGCGCAAGTACAAGAAGCAATGAACTCTATTATGAGTGATGAAATTCATGTTGCTGATGGTGACGCGTTCTTTTTACATCCAGGTGAACTAGCATTAGCGGTAACGTTAGAGTCAGTCACCTTACCAGATAATATTGTTGGCTGGCTTGATGGTCGTTCATCATTGGCGCGTTTAGGCTTAATGGTTCATGTAACCGCACATCGTATTGATCCAGGTTGGTCTGGTCAAATCGTGTTAGAATTTTATAATAGTGGTAAGTTACCGCTAGCCCTTCGTCCTAAAATGAAGATAGCGGCGTTAAACTTTGAAACCATGTCATCAAGTGCTCAGCGCCCTTATAACAAACGTGAAGATGCAAAATATCGAGGTCAAAAAGGCGCTGTTGCTAGCCGGATAAGCCAAGATGATCACAAATAGCCTTTAATTTACTTTAGAAAAACAGTGGTAAGGTAATGGTAAAATAGCGAGCTTAGCTCGCTATTTTTGTTTTAGTTGGACTAGGTGTTTGTGTTATACCAATTCTATTAAATTTATTCCCAACTCAGCGCTATATTAGCGAGCTTAGAACAAGCAAAATTGGTTGAGTATAGTTAGACTATATTTCATCAATTTTGTGCGGTTATCAGTTTGCTAATAAGCTCCCAAGGGCCAGTTTAAAAGGCTTATAGCCGGCGTTATTGATTTTGACAAGGGAATAACCATTCTCTGCAATCAATGCCTTGCCTCTAAGCCTTTTAATTCTGGCTGAGTGGGAAATAACTTAATAGATTGGTATTAAACAGGCTTCTAATGCACTAATGAGTTTGGCTTTATCATGATGATGCGCCACGTCATCATTACGCAGGTCCTGGCAAATAATATTGACTCTATTTGAGTTCAGTTGTTCATCTTGACAAATAACACTATCAATGGGCATACAACCAATATTTCTTTTAATCCAGTCAAGCTTTTCATCTAGGGATAATGCTGCAGCTGGGCTTTTTTCGGCAACAATATTCTCAATAAAAACACAGTGGCCTTTGCGCTTATCTAATGCTTTGGCAATATCTCTTACTAAAAGAGGCGGCACTACACTGGTTAAGAAACTACCAGGACCAAGAATAATAAGATCGGCATTATTAATGGCGTCAATACAGGGCTTAACGGATTTAACCAAAGGCGCTAGCATAAGGTCGGTAGGCATAATTGGCATTTCATCGACAGACAACTCACCAAGGCGACAGCGCCCTTCAGGATAAAAAGCCATTAAATCAGTGGGTGTTTCCGACATCGGTAATACATGAGTTCTTACCCCTAATATACGGCGTACTAGCTTAATAGAGTCCATGGGGCGTGATTGCACTTTACCAAGGCCATATAAGATTAAGTTACCTAGGTTATGACCACCAAGCTCATCATTACCTTCAAAGCGAAAATTAAATAATTGGCTACCAACGGTGTTTGGATCAACTAACTGCGTTAAACAATTACGTAAATCACCCCAAGCAATACTACTGCTTCGTTGTCTTAAGCGACCTGTTGAACCGCCATTGTCAGTGGTTGTTACAATACCGGTGAGTTTATTGCCCATAAATGAAAGAGTAGAAAGTACACGACCTAAGCCGTGTCCGCCACCAATAGCGACGATGTTAATTTTTTTGAGCGGCATACGCTTTACTGCTTTATTTGTATATATAGCTAAGATCTATAAACCATACCGTTAAATGACATTAAAATAAAGTAGGCAAGCTCAGCTAAGCCAATATAACGATATAGAGAGTTATCCCGATGGCATTGCCTCATTATGCTTAAATAGACAGGTTAAGTAAGATGCATAAATGACTAAGCTATTTTGTCTGGTTAATAATTACACTAATATTACAGCAAGTTAGTTTGTATTAGTTAATAAATAGTCAGGTTGGTTATTATGCGATCAAACAAACACTTTCTTCGTAATTAAATGCTTTTTTTTACAAATAAGTGTTGACAGTTTATCGGCTGCTGCTCATAATGCGCCTCGTTTTCAGCAAGTGTTAGGTCCACTGGTTGAAAGCATGTTTAATAGCTATTAGGCCAGTTGTTAAACAACTCGAATAATTCGGGGCTATAGCTCAGCTGGGAGAGCGCTTCGCTGGCAGCGAAGAGGTCTGCGGTTCGATCCCGCATAGCTCCACCATATTAGGTTTTTTGTTAACGTGAACTGTAAAGTAATCATTAACAAAAAATAGATAGTTTAGTTAGTTCGTTACTATTATAAATAATATTTTTATAATAAACATTCTACCTTGTGTCCCTATCGTCTAGAGGCCTAGGACACCGCCCTTTCACGGCGGTAACAGGGGTTCGAATCCCCTTAGGGATGCCACTATTCTCTTTATCTTTTAATCTATATGTATATAGATAGAAGGTAAGGGAAATTAAGTTACTTAGACTTATGAAAAATTAAGTATGTTCTGTATTTAGCTGTGTTGCTTTAGTAATCCACTAAATCCTGTGTCCCTATCGTCTAGAGGCCTAGGACACCGCCCTTTCACGGCGGTAACAGGGGTTCGAATCCCCTTAGGGATGCCAATTCTCTTTTGAGAATGAGCATTAAGTAAAAAAGTTGCTTAGACTTTTAAAAATTAAGCATGTTCTGTATTTAGCTGTGTTGCTTTAGTAATCCACTAAATCCTGTGTCCCTATCGTCTAGAGGCCTAGGACACCGCCCTTTCACGGCGGTAACAGGGGTTCGAATCCCCTTAGGGATGCCAATTCTCTTTTGAGAATGAGCATTAAGTAGAAAAGTTGCTTAGACTTTTAAAAATTAAGCGGTTCTGAATTTAGTCATGTTAGTAACGACTAAATCCTGTGTCCCTATCGTCTAGAGGCCTAGGACACCGCCCTTTCACGGCGGTAACAGGGGTTCGAATCCCCTTAGGGATGCCACTTATTTATACGTTAACGGTATAATAAAGAGAGCATACAGTTATCTTATTACTGAAAAATATTATGTTAATAATATTTAAATAAGAAATTTAGAGTTTTATTTTTCAATGATGTTTAATCGTATTGTTGATTAAGTAAATCAGCAGAGTGATCTGCTAGATAGTTTGAAATGATTTTATATCTACTGCTATTTATCGTTATTAATAGAGTGATTAAATCAATCAGTGTCCCTATCGTCTAGAGGCCTAGGACACCGCCCTTTCACGGCGGTAACAGGGGTTCGAATCCCCTTAGGGATGCCACTTTATTTAACTAAATAGAGTGAACTAAATAAATAATGAGAAAACCCACGCAATATGTAGATATTGCGTGGGTTTTTTTTTGCTTAATTTTTAGCTGTCAATTATCAGCTTGGCTGAGCAACGATTCTTTCTCCCTCTTTATTTACAACATTTGGTATAAATAAGTGACCACTTAGAACAGCATGGACGACATTAGCACAAATAAAATTTGTGTCGATATAGCTTAATTCCCCATCCAATAGATTTTGTGACGTTATCATGGTGCCTATACGCTCCCAGAGGGCGAGTCCCTAATCAAAGGCTTACATGCTGCGTTATTGATTTGACAAGAGCGTTACACGCAGGTAGCTTATTAGAGAATGCAGGAGCACATTTTCCTGAACAAGCATTCTTTTCCCCCTTTATTTAGCCCCTAAACTACCACTTATCAAGGTTATTAGCCTCAATACTCACTACAAATATTTAATATTGTCGACAATTATACTTAAGTCTACTTGAATATTACTTTAAATAGGTTACTATGGATTCATATCGTTAGGTTTGTCGACAATTTTATGTTTTGGTGACAAAGCTAATATGACTTTTATATCAGGCTTAAAAGACAGTTATGTTTTTACAAAATCCAACAACACAGGCGGCAGTTACCACTGCGGATAAAGTTTTTGAACAACTTCAGCATGCTATTGTTGAAGGAGATATGGCTGCAGGCAGTAAAATAAGTGAGCCCGGGCTTGCGAAACACTACCAAATAAGTCGCTCTACGTTGCGTGAAGCGTTAAATCGCCTAGAAAAATGTCATTTAATTGAACGTAAAGCCAATGTTGGTTCACGCGTTGTCGATTGTACCATTGAAGGTTTACTTGAACTTTATATCACTCGAGAAGCACTAGAAGGTATGGCGTGTCGACAAGCCGCGTTGAATATGACGGATGAAGAGATAGCCTATATGCAAGACATGCTAACTCAACATGCTGGTGATAAAGCATTGCAAGATGGTGTAGCTTACTACCAAGAAAAAGGAGATCTTGATTTTCATTATAAGGTTATTCTTGGTAGCCATAATCAGCAGTTAATTAATCTTATTTGTGGGCAGTTATACCACTTAGTTCGCATGTACCGTTGTCAATTTGGCATGAATAGCCCAAGAGCTAGTCGTGCTTTTGATGAACATTCTCGAATAATTCAAGCGATTGCAGATAGAGATGGAGAATTAGCAGAAATGCTAATGCGACGTCACATTGCTGCATCACGAAAAAATATTGAAAATAAAATTGCTTTACAAGAAGCAGCCCAAAAATCTGAGGAGATCTAAGATGTCAGTAAATGTATCAACAAGAGCACTTTCACCGGGTAAAAAGTTTCGTCTTGCCCTAGAAAACAACAAACCCTTGCAAGTGGTCGGTACCATTAACGCTTACTGTGCAATGATGGCTCAGCAACTTGGTCACCAAGCTATTTACTTATCTGGTGGCGGGGTTGCTAATGCTTCTTACGGCTTACCTGATTTAGGTATGACTTCCCTCAATGATGTGGTTGCCGATGTACAACGCATTACTAACGCATCAAGCTTACCGTTATTAGTTGATATTGATACCGGCTGGGGTGGGGCGTTTAATATTGCTAAAACAATTCGAGATATGGAAAAAGCCGGTGCAGCAGCGGTACATATAGAAGATCAAGTGGCGCAAAAGCGTTGTGGCCATCGCCCTAATAAAGAAATTGTTTCAACCGAAGAAATGGCAGATCGTATTCGCGCTGCTGTTGATGCGCGTATTGACCCTGACTTTTTTATTATGGCGCGTACAGATGCGTTTGCACAAGAAGGTATTGAAGCCGCATTAGAGCGTGCAAAAGCCTATGTTGCTGCAGGCGCTGACGGTATTTTTGCTGAAGCGGTAAAAACACAAGAGCATTACCGCGCCTTTACACAAGCATTAGATGTACCGGTATTAGCTAATATTACTGAATTTGGTGAAACAGAGTTGTGGAATAAAGAACAATTAGGTGAGTGGGGCTGTGCGATGGTACTTTATCCATTATCAGCATTTCGCGCGATGAATAAAGCAGCTGAATCCGTTTATAGAACCTTATTAGCTGATGGCGATCAAAAAGCTGAAATTGAAAATATGCAAACCCGTATGGATTTATATGACTACCTTGGTTATCACGATTATGAGCAGAAGCTAGATGCGCTCTTCTCTGAAGGTAAGAATAAGTAATAATACCAATCCATATAAGAAAGTGATCTCTTAGCCAGAGTTTAAATGCTTAGAGGCAAGGAATTGATTGTAAGGAATGGTATAACGTCTGTAGTTACTGAGCGACTAGCTCAGTAACCTTGATACAAAAAATTATTTGTGATGAATATTATAAAATAAGGAAAAAGATTATGACCGATACAACAGCAGAAAAAACAGTGGCTAGCAAACCAGTAAATACGGCAGGACTTCGCGGACAAAGCGCCGGTGAAACTGCACTTTGTACCGTAGGTAAATCAGGTTCAGGGTTAACTTACTGTGGTTATGATGTTGCTGACTTAGCTGAAAACGCAACGTTTGAAGAAGTGGCTTACCTACTTTTTAATGGCGAATTACCAAACCAAGCGCAATTAGCGGCTTATAAGTCAGCGTTAAAACCAATGCGCGACTTACCTGATGCAGTAAAATCGGTATTGAAATTAATTCCTAAAGATACTCATCCTATGGATGTTATGCGAACGGGTTGCTCTATGTTGGGCAATATTGAACCAGAAAAAGATTTTTCTGAACAAAATCAAGCAGCTAATCGTTTGCTAGCGGCGTTTCCTGCCATTATGTGTTATTGGTATAAATTTTCACATGACGGTGTTGAAATTGACTGTATGACCGATGAAGACTCATTAGGTGGCCACTTCTTACGCTTATTAAATCAAGAAGAGCCTTCAGAGCAGCATAAACGCGTGATGGATGTTTCGTTAATTTTATACGCGGAGCATGAATTTAACGCGTCAACCTTTACCGCTCGTGTTTGTGCATCAACTTTGTCAGATATGTTCTCATGTATTACGGGTGCTATTGGTACCTTGCGTGGACCATTGCACGGCGGCGCTAATGAAGCGGCGATGGATATGATTGAAAAATTCAAATCACCTACTGATGCTAAAGAGCAAATGTCTGGTATGTTAGCCCGCAAAGAAAAAATCATGGGCTTTGGTCATGCTATTTATCGCACTTCAGACCCGCGTAATACAGTTATCAAAGCGTGGTCTGAAAAATTAGCCGCGGAGAATGGTGATACTTCTTTATACGACATTTCAGTCGCGTGTGAAGAATTTATGTGGGATACCAAAAAATTATTCTGTAATGCTGATTTTTTCCATGCTTCTACTTATAACTATATGGGTATTCCTACCAAGTTATTTACGCCGATTTTTGTTTGTTCACGCTTAACCGGTTGGGCGGCTCACGTGATGGAGCAACGTGCTAATAACCGTATAATTCGTCCAAGTGCTGATTATACGGGTAGTGAGCCACGTAAGGTTCAGCCTATCTCTGCTAGATAAGCAGACTTGGTATTTGCTCTGATTTCGTCGTTGGACCTCAACGCGCATAGTAAACTATGCGTCGTATCGTCCGCCTTGAACTCAAAGCAACTCCCCTCGTCTAGACTCGATTAATATAAAGGTATTTTTTAATACCTTTATTTTTAATTATTGTTATTAGAAATATTCACTGGATTAAGTTATGAATTACCAATATCGCAAACCGTTACCGGGTTATAAAGTAAATGGCATTAATGTAGATTTTTACGATACCCGTGAAGCCGTCGAGGCCATTGCGCCAGGTGCTTACGCTAAACTACCTTACACGTCACGTGTACTTGCCGAGCAATTAGTGCGTAAATGTGATCCCGCAACACTGACCGATTCGTTAAAGCAAATTATTGAAGTTAAACAAGATCTTGATTTTCCTTGGTATCCAGCACGTGTTGTTTGTCATGACATTTTAGGACAAACCGCGTTAGTTGATTTAGCCGGCCTTCGTGATGCTATTGCCGAACAAGGCGGTGACCCTGCCAAAGTCAATCCGGTAGTACCAACTCAGTTAATTGTTGATCACTCTTTGGCTGTAGAAGCGCCAGGGTTTGACCCAGAAGCGTTTGATAAAAACCGCGCTATTGAGGACAGACGTAACGAACAGCGTTTTCACTTTATTGAATGGACCAAAACGGCGTTTAAGAACGTTGATGTTATTCCAGCCGGTAACGGTATTATGCACCAAATTAACTTAGAGAAAATGTCTCCGGTTATTCAATCTCGTGATGGTGTTGCTTTCCCTGATACTTGTGTGGGTACTGATTCCCATACACCACATATTGATGCCTTAGGTGTTATTGCTATTGGTGTCGGTGGTTTAGAAGCTGAAACGGTTATGTTAGGTCGTCCATCGATGATGCGCTTACCTGATATTATTGGTGTTAAGTTAACGGGTAAACGTCAACCCGGCATTACCGCGACCGATATGGTACTAGCAATCACTGAATTTTTACGTGATCAAAAAGTGGTCTCATCTTATTTAGAATTTTTCGGTGAGGGTGCTAAAACCTTAACCATTGGTGATAGAGCAACTATCTCAAACATGACACCAGAATATGGTGCCTCGGCCGGTATGTTCTATATTGATGAACAAACCATTGATTATTTGAAAATGACTGGCCGTGAACCTGAGCAAGTAGAGCTCGTTGAAACTTATGCCAAACACACCGGTTTATGGGCCGATGATTTAGTTGAAGCCCAGTATCCACGGGTAATCGAATTTGATTTATCAACGGTTACACGTAATTTAGCAGGTCCTTCTAATCCGCATCGCCGTTTAGCAACTAGCGACTTAGTGTCAAAAAGTATTGCTAAAGACTTAAGCACTTGTAAAGAACAAGAAGCGAATGGTCAAATGCCCGATGGCGCAGTCATTATTGCCGCTATCACTTCATGTACTAACACCTCAAACCCTCGTAATGTTGTTGCTGCTGGCCTTATCGCTAAACGCGCTAACGAACTAGGTTTAGTGCGTAAACCTTGGGTTAAATCGTCATTTGCCCCAGGTTCAAAAGTCGCCAAGCTTTACTTAGAAGAAGCAGGACTTCTGACTGAAATGGAAAAGCTAGGCTTCGGTATTGTGGGTTATGCCTGTACTACTTGTAACGGTATGAGTGGCGCGTTAGATCCTAAAATTCAACAAGAAATTATTGACCGTGATTTATACTCAACAGCGGTATTGTCAGGTAACCGTAACTTTGATGGTCGTATTCATCCCTATGCCAAGCAAGCGTTTTTAGCATCACCACCATTAGTGGTTGCTTATGCGATTGCAGGTACGATGCGTTTTGATATTGAAAGAGACATTTTAGGTCAAGATCAAAAGGGTAATGATATTACCTTGAAAGACATTTGGCCATCAGATGAAGAAATCGATGCTATTGTTGCTTCATGTGTTAAGCCTGA
Source organism: Colwellia ponticola (assembly GCF_005885605.1). Taxonomy (GTDB): domain Bacteria; phylum Pseudomonadota; class Gammaproteobacteria; order Enterobacterales; family Alteromonadaceae; genus Colwellia; species Colwellia ponticola. The sequence continues at coordinate 24,129 of NZ_SZVP01000013.1, forward strand.
GCAATTTAAGAAAATTTATACGCCAATGTTTGATTTAGGTGCGTTTGAACCAGCTAAAAGTCCATTATATGACTGGGACTTAACCAGTACTTATATCCGTCGTCCACCTTATTGGAATAAAGAAGGTGAAGGGGCGATGGCTGGGATTCGTACTATGAAAGGTATGGTGCCATTAGCAGTACTTGGCGATAACATTACGACCGATCATTTATCACCGTCAAATGCCATTCAGTTAGACAGTGCAGCGGGTGCCTACTTAGCTAAAATGGGTTTACCTGAAGCGGACTTTAACTCTTACGCTACCCATCGTGGTGATCACTTAACCGCGCAACGAGCAACGTTTGCTAACCCGAAATTATTTAACGAAATGTGTAAAGATGATAACGGTGAAGTAAAACAGGGTTCTTTAGCGCGTATTGAGCCAGAGGGTACTGAGTCTCGCATGTGGGAAGCCATTGAAACCTACATGCAGCGCAAGCAGCCATTAATCATTATTGCCGGTGCTGACTATGGTCAAGGCTCTTCACGAGATTGGGCGGCCAAAGGGGTTCGTTTAGCCGGTGTTGAAGTCATTATATCTGAAGGTTTTGAGCGTATTCACCGTACTAACTTAGTGGGTATGGGCGTATTGCCACTTGAGTTTGTACAGGGTGAAACTCGTCATACTTATCATATTGATGGCACTGAAACCTTTGATGTTGAAGGCGTTAACAGTGAAGGGCATATTGAAAACATGACTCCTGGTGGCACTATGAGTGTATTGATGACACGTAGAAGTGGTGAGCAAGTTGAAATACCAGTGAAGTGTCGTTTAGATACCGCAGAAGAAGTATCTGTTTATGCTGCTGGTGGGGTGTTACAAAAGTTTGCCAACGATTTCTTGGAGTCTAATGCCTAAACGATTATTTTCATGACAGCTGCGTTGGTCGTGCTCATGTGTAGGTACACATTGTGCGCGACCGTCTTGCTCTCTTATAAAAATAATTCGTTGAATCATCAAACGTAATTAAATAATTTTAACAGTAAGTTAGCGAAGTCATTTAGAAAGATAACTGAGAAAGCTAATTCGCTGTTTTTCATTAGTTTAAAAATCGCAAAGCAAAAGGTTATTTAGCAAGGCGAATCAGAGAAGCATAGATTTCTATGTGACGTCATTCAACGCAGCTAAATCTCCTTTTGAGCAGTGAAAACATAAAGGAATACTATGCAATACCAACCACAAATCAAAATACCGGCTACTTATATGCGTGGCGGTACGTCCAAAGGGGTATTTTTTAATTTAACAGACTTACCCGAATGCTGCCAGGTGCCAGGTGAGTCACGCGATAAGTTGTTATTACGCGTGATCGGTAGCCCAGATCCTTATGGCAAACAAACTGATGGAATGGGCGGGGCAACTTCTAGTACCAGTAAAACGGTAATCCTAGCAAAATCAGCGCAAGCCGATCACGATGTTGATTATTTATTTGGTCAAGTCGCTATTGATAAAGCCTTTGTTGACTGGTCAGGTAATTGTGGCAATTTAACCGCTGCGGTGGGTTCATTTGCGATTATGTCAGGTTTAGTGAGCCCAGATCGTATTCCTGAAAATGGTGTGTGTATTGTGCGTATTTGGCAGAAAAATATTGCTAAAACTATTATTGCACAAGTTCCTATTACGAACGGTGAAGTACAAGAAACCGGTGACTTTGAGCTTGACGGCGTGACCTTTCCTGCCGCTGAAGTACCGGTTGAATTTATTGCACCGGTAGACCCCTCAGAAGCCATGTTCCCAACGGGAAATGTGGTTGATGAGTTAGCCGTACCTGGTGTAGGTACGTTTACAGCGACGATGATCACTGCAGGTATCCCAACTATTTTCTTAAATGCGGCAGATATTGGTTATAGCGGCATTGAACTGCAAGACGCGATTAACAATGATGAAGATGCGCTGGCACGTTTTGAAACTATTCGCGCTTATGGCGCTATTAAAATGGGTTTAATTAGTCATGTTGAGGAAGCAAAAGCACGCCAACACACGCCAAAAGTTGCTTTTGTGGCACCGGCACAAGACTATGTTACTTCCAGTGGTAAAAGTGTTGCGGCTAGTAATATAGATTTACACGTGCGCGCGTTATCTATGGGTAAATTACATCATGCGATGATGGGCACAGCAGCGGTTGCTATTGGTACGGCGGCAGCTATACCAGGGACTTTGGTCAACTTGGCGGCTTGTCGTACTAAGGCAAATATAGAACCTACTGACGAGTCAGTTACTCAAAACCAAGTAGAGAGTTCAGTGACCTTTGGTCATCCGTCCGGCACGCTCAAAGTAGGCGCACAAGCGGTAGAAATTGACGGTAAATGGACAGTAAATAAGGTAATAATGAGCCGAAGTGCTCGGGTACTGATGGAAGGTTGGGTACGGATACCGACTTTATCATAATAAATCACAATAGGTGATTGGTTAATAGAGTAAGTATATCAATAATAAAAAACGCAGAGTAATCTTAAATCGATCACGCTGCGCTTTTAGTTAGTGCATAGTTGTTATTAGTTAGGACTACATCAGCCTAGAATGTAAATTCAGCACCGGCATAGTAAAATGCACCATTAAAACCAAAAGGTGCTGAGCGACGTGAATAAGTAAATACGCCAGGGCTACTGACGACAATATTACCGTTAGCATCTTCTATGGTGCCAGAGCGTGAGTTACCGATAGTATTTTTATCAGGGTAAACATCAAACAAGTTATTACCGCCAACATTAAGCGATAAATTCTTCGTTACTTGATAGTTGATACGTAAATCCGTTAACACTTCAGCGCCATAGGTTTGCGTGCCGCCATCGGTTACTGTGTATTCACCATAACGGTTAAAGGCTAAGTTAATACTGACATCACCAATAGTGTATAAACCACTTAAACTGATACGGTCTTGTGGTTGCCATTCTTCAATAATAGAAATAGCTTGCTCTGAAAAAACATCACTAGGGTCAATACCATCTAATGCACTGTTTGGCGGAGTATAGATATTTACCACGTCGGTTTCAGTAAAGTTAGCCGCAGCGGTTAAGTTAAAGTCTCCCCCTAATAACTCAGTATTCCAAGTAGCAATAATATCAACGCCTGTGGTCTCAGTATCAGCACCGTTAAGGAAAAATTGTCCGGCACCAGCACCTGAAGCGGTTAAGGCTGCGTCTAAAGCGGGTGATAAGCCTTGACCTAATGAATTACTCAAGACAATACGATCATCAATATCAATTGAATACCAATCAATGGTTAAGTTAATGTTATCAGTAATATTAATCACGGTACCTAAACTAAAGTTGGTGGCTTCCTCTTCTTTCAATTCAGGAATGCCAATCGCTTTAGCTAGGTTTGAGTCATTACGAAAGGTACCCACTTGTACGGCAATTTGATCGCCGCCAGGGTTGTTCGGATTAGTTTGAAACTGCGTACTAATGTTGTCAGTATAAAGTTGCTGCATTGATGGCGCTCTAAAACCCGTACTCATAGCGCCACGAATAGCGATAGTTTCAGTCACTGACCAATTAGCCGCAAGCTTGAAGTTAGTACTGTCACCAAAGCCTTGGTAATCATCATAACGAACCGCACCACTGACCATTAAATCTTCAGTAATATCAGTTTCAACATCAATATAAAAAGAAATAACATCACGAGTTTCATCTACGGCTTGCATAGGAGCTGTGCCGCCAAAACCTTGAGTGCCTGCTGCGCGATCATCAGGATATAAACTGTTACCCAATTCATCAGTGTCGTAGTCGCGGTAGGAGTATTCATCACCTGCGGTGACGATAAACTGATCCGTTCTAATTTCTGCGCCCATGGCTAATGAAAATAGATCATAGTCTTGGGTATAATCAAGGTTTAACGTTTGCAATGATAACTCTAATCCGTAAGCCGCTGCTTGACGCGGAATAGATGCTCGAATTGCATCTGATGTCATATCAGAAAGCGTGCCATTAGGATTGTATTGTAATGCATTAGCGTAAGAAGAGTTAATGGTATCACTGGTGACATAATCAATATTATTTTGACCATAAGTGTATGAAAGGTCTAAGGTTGAACCATCAGAAAAACTGGTTTGATAGCCAAAGTTATAAGAAAAGTCTTTGATATCGGTATTGATTTTCGGTAAAAAACCCGCAGGTATCGTTGCATCACCATCTTGTAGAGGGGCATTACCACCAGTATTGTCGTTGTGACGGAAAAAGGCCGCTGATTCATTATCGCGATTTGAATAGGTAAGGAAACCGTATAATTCACCGTCACCTAGTTCATAACCGGTATTAATGGTTAAACCAAACTGACTAGAGTCTGCATCGCCAATTCTAAAGGTATTACGATCTGCAGTAATTTCTCTTGGGTCACCTACTAAGAAATTACCATTGGCTAGCTCAGTACAGCCAGAAAATTGACATGAGCCATGTAAACCTGCGCGATCAGTGTAGCCACGGTCTCTAAAGTTTAAGGTAGTATTTAAGTAACCATTGTCTCCTAAACTAAAGCCTTTAGAAATATCCACATTGGTTGTTTCTCCGTCACCTTCAGAGTATTCGCCATACGATACTGCAACTTTACCACCTTCACTGGCATCATTAAGCACAATATTGATAACCCCTGCGATAGCATCAGAGCCATACTGCGCGGCAGCGCCATCGCGTAAAACTTCAATGCGTTTAATAGACGCAGCTGGAATAGCGTTCATATCTGTACCAGCAGTGCCACGACCCACAGAAGTGTTGATATGAATTAAACTGGCTTGGTGACGACGTCGACCATTAATCAGTACTAAGGTTTGATCTGGCCCTAGGCCGCGTAAGGTCGCAGGGCGTAATGCATCCGTACCATCACTAATAGAAGAGCTAGAGAAGTTAAAAGAAGGTGCAATAGCTTGTAACATACGGCCGACTTCGGTTTGACCGGTATTACTTAATGCTTCAGCCGATAAGATATCGACCGGTACGGGTAAATCCTCAGCAGATCGACCAGCGACTCGGCTACCAATAATCGCTATTTTTTCTACTTCAGTTTCAGTGGCTTGAGCTGGCTCTTGTGCTAGGGCGGTTTGACTGGCTGCGCTAAGTAAAAAAGGAATGAGTGCGATAGGTATGCTTTTATTCTTCATTATTATCTCTCTCTTATTATGTTGATTATTGAATGATGTAAATCAATATTTAGTTTACTCTTTAGCTGGATGTTCAATGTAGTACTCGTTGACACTGCTGTTAATGACATGATTGGTCAACATCATCAGTATAGGCACGCTCCACTAGTAATGACATGTATACTTTAGTTTTACGTGTAAGTTAGGAAAAAAATATTATTAAAAATACTTAGAAATAAATGAAGAAGTACTTTGATTTAGCTAAGGTTTTTCAATATGTGTCATAGCTGCAATAACTATAGATTTAAGTAAACACCTAAGTAATAACCTTTTTTTACTCGAATTTACTTTAATTCAGTCGTTAGTCAGTTTATAAAGGAGGTTACTTATCATTGTTGTAAAGGATTCAAGTTTGTCTATATTATCCACGAGTAAGCTAACCCGCTGTAAAAATTTATTTAATCAATCAGTCGTCAGTAGTCTTTGTGCTAGCCTATTATTAAGCGGTTTTATTGCGGTTCAGGCCAGTGCAGCGACCTTAACGGTTACTGATAATTTGATAGTGCGTGATGTTGATGATAAAACCGTTGACCATGGTTTTTTGTCTAAAAAGCAACAGCTTGAATTAACGCCAGGACAGCATAGCTTAGTGATTAAGTACAAAGATGTGTTTGAAGACATTGATTTTGCAGAAGATAGACTAGTAACGTCAGATTACTTTGTTGTTAGATTTAACGTTACAACGCAGCAAAAGCTTTTATTAAGTACCACTGAGATTAATAACTTAGCAGCCGCAGAGCGTTTTGTGAGCTCGCCTGAGTTAACTTTACGTGATGAGCATAAGCAAGAGCTGGTGTTAGCGCTACAAAAACTAGATGATTATAAACTGGCGCAACAGGTTGCTAAGGTAGTGACCTCTTTGTCAGCTCCGGCCGCTATATCTCATCTTAACAATGATAACATTAATGAGAATACCGCCAATCCAATCACCGATGATCAAACATTTAGCGAGCAAGTGATAAAAAATGCGGATACGGTTGCCATGCTTAAATATTGGTGGCAAAAAGCCAGCGCAGATGAAAAAAATAAATTTCTTGATTTTATGAGTAAAAACAAAGCACTTAACTAAGTAAAACTAACTAATTAACTACATTATATAACCACTATGTAGATGAAGCAGACTAACACGGTTTTAAAAATTTAATATCTTAACTGAAGGAATTGTGATGAGTTTATTCACTTTTATTCGTACAGCAAGTGCTACAGTATTATGTATCTTCCTATTGTTTTCATTGACGGCTTATGCCGATGTCGGTATTGAGGTGTCAGGCCAGGGCAGTGTTGTTGTTACCCCTGACAAATTCTCCTTAACGTTAACTATTACTGAGCGTGGTCGTATGCCAAGTAAGTTAAAAGTGTTGGTTGATAAAAAAAGTGATATGGTCGTTGCTGCTGCTAAATCGCTGTCAATAGAAGAAAATAATATCGCTTCTGCACGGGTTAATTTACGCATAGTAGAAGAAGATCCTTCAATTACAGTACAAGGTCTTGAGTATCAAAAAGCTAAACAAGGCAATATTTATATTGATGGTCAAACGATAAAGCAACAAACTAACCATATTAATGAACATAAAAAACCTTTGTTTGAATTAAGTCGTCAAATCACGGTTAATTTTAATGATATAGAGCAGTACGATCATTTTCTAACACAGATTATTAAAGTCAATGTGAGCCATATTTCCGCATTGTCTATGAGCGTAGCAGGGCGTGAAGAGTATTATCAACAAGCGTTATTACAAGCGATTAGTCAGGCAAAACAAAAAGCGCAACGTATGAGTAAACAGGCAGGTCGGGATTTAGGTGAGTTAATCTTAATAAAAGAGCTTTCAAGTAATCACTATAGACCGATGTACGCTAAAGCAATGATGAGTGATAGCAGTGAAACTTCACATACCTCGTTAACCGGTAGCCAAACCATTACTGCCCGTGTTTTGGTTGAATTTAGCTTTAAAGAGTGATTAATGAGCTTATAATAAGTAAAAGTTGGGCAATTGCTCGAGAAAAGCTTTAATTATTGTGCATTTTTAGGTATGTTAGCGCCTTTTAATTAGTGCTTTAACTAATGGTATTTTTTTATGAGTAAACAAGCAGAATTTTATCAAGAATTATTAGGGCAAACAAAAGCACTAATAAGTAATGAATCTGATATTATTGCGAACATGGCTAATATTAGCGCCTTACTTTTTGAACGACTAGAGGATGTTAACTGGGTTGGCTTTTATCGTCTTGTTAACGACGAGTTAGTACTTGGACCTTTTCAAGGTAAGGTTGCCTGTATTCGGATACCTTTGGGTAAAGGCGTTTGTGGTACTTGTGCCGCAACCGCTAAAATTCAACGTATTGCTAATGTCCATGATTTTGATGGTCATATCGCTTGTGATGCCAGTAGTAACTCAGAACTCGTTATCCCTGTCATTGTATCAGGTAAGGTTATTGCTGTTTTAGATATCGACAGCACTGTCTTTGAACGCTTTGACTTGCAAGATGAACAAGGCATGCAAGCCATAGTAGCAGCATTTGAACAATCTATAGTAGAGTAACAAGGTTAACACCTCAGTCGTTATGCTTGGTAACATCAGTTGTGCTAATTCGTTGTAGTAACTAATAACAGAGCAAAGTGAAGGTTTAATGAAAGAATTTGTGGTCATTCATGACTACCTAGTCACCCAAGAAATTGTTGGTGACTGGGATGGTCAAGAAGAAGAAGTTGCTGAACGTATGAATGAAATTTATCATACTATGTACGACCTAGCTGACGAAGATATTGAAACGGAAATATTAGAGCAGTTATTAGCATTGATTTGGGATACTTGGATAGGTCAAGAAGAAATTGCTGATATAGAAACAGATGATATATACGATTGGTGTAAGCATGTGCTTGATAATCCAGAGCAACATCTCCAATCAGAAGAGTAATGTTAAAAATAAAGATAAACATTGGCGCTATTTTCTTGTCGATAACTCTCCTGTTGAGTCATTCTTCTTGAAAAATCAAGTTAGCTTAATTTAATTTAAATTGTATAAAAAAGTGTAGTCATGGAAACTGAAATTAAACGTACAAGTACTAAAGATATTATCGCTTACTTAACTGAAAAATTCCCCGCGTGTTTTTCAATTAAGGGTCCTGTTAAACCACTTAAAATTGGTATATTCCAAGACTTAGCTGAAAAGCTTGATGGTGATGAAACGGTTAGTAAAACCCGCTTACGTCAAGCATTAAGACATTATACAAGCAGCTGGCGCTACCTTAAAGTGATTAAAGTTGGCACTGCTCGTGTAGATATTGAGGGTAAAGAAGTTGCTCAAATAGATGAAGAGCAAGCTGCTTATGCCAGTAAAGCACTTAAAGAAAGCCAAGAAAAATTTGGTAACAAAAAAGTGACAGACAGCGATAGCAAAAAACCGTATAAAGCTAAGCCAAGCTCAACAGAAGCGGCGACTTCTAAGCCAGCAGATAAAAAGCGCGATACAGCTAAATTTAAAACAGTTAAGTCAGCCGCTAAAAAGCCCGCTAAGCAAGAAGTAGCGCCACTTAAGCCTGTTGAATCAACGTCAATCAAAGTGGGTAGTCAAGTGAGAGTTCAGCTAGGTAATTCACCAATGAAAGCCACTATCACTGAAATTTCAGGTAAAGATATTAGTGTGCAACTTGACTCGGGCATGGTTATTAAAACCCAGTTACAAAACATTTACTTATAAAAAGTGAACAGGTCGTCATTAGTAATGTCTCATTAGTTATTATAAATTCACTACATTTGGCGACTAGGCTCAATAAAATTTTGGGTCATATAGCAAATTGAATAGGAAGTTAATGCATGCAAAAATTTTGTCGTATCGCTCTCGCTGTTTCTTTATCGGTAGGTTTATCAGTCAGTGCTTTTGCGTTTGAAAAACCACATACCCCAGAAGAGCTTCCTGTACTCATGCCTGAATCTCAGCATACTACAGCAAGTAAGCGAATTACGTCACGATTTACCCGTGCACATTATAAAAAAGTAACGATTGATGATGCGTTATCAGGCGAAGTCTTTGATCGCTTTATTAAGCAACTCGATTATGCGCGCACTGTTTTCTTAGCTACTGATATTGAAAGCTTTCAACAACATCGCCTTGAATTTGATACGGTGTTGATGCGTGGCAAGCTAGACATTGCTTACACCATTTTTAATGTTAACTTACAACGACGTTTAGAGCGCTATGAATACGCAGTCAGTTTGTTAGATAGCAAGGGAGATAAAAATCCTTTTGATTTTACCAAAGAAGAGCTTTATGTTTTTGATCGTGAAGAGGCTCCTTGGCCTGCTAATACAGCAGAACTAGACGAACTATGGCGTTTAAAGGTTAAATCAGACGTATTAAACTTGATACTAACCAATAAAGAATGGCCAAAAATTAAAGAAGTATTAACTAAACGTTACAATTATGCGATTAAACGCTTAAAACAGAGCGAAAGTGAAGATGCTTTTCAGCTGTTGATGAACAGTTTTGCACGAGTTGTTGAGCCACATACGTCGTATTTATCGCCACGCAATGCTGAACGTTTTCAAGTCGATATGAACTTATCGCTAGAAGGCATTGGTGCAGAGCTTCGCTCTGTTGAAGATTATACTGTTATTCACCGTGTTGTTACTGGTGGGCCGGCAGATAAATCAAACCAACTTAAATCAAAAGATCGTATTGTTGGTGTCGCTCAAGGTGATAAGGACTTTGAGGATGTTATTGGCTGGCGTTTAGATGATGTAGTTGAGTTAATTAAAGGCGCTAAAGGCACGACCGTACGTTTACAAATACTTTCTGGTGATAGTGACGATGCGGCTAATATTACTATTGTTTCTATCGTTAGAGATATTATTAAATTAGAAGATAGAGCAGCCAAGTCAGCGGTTTATTTAGAAAAACCAGAAGATGCTGATAGTCAAAAGCTGGGTGTTATTACTATCCCAAGTTTTTATAATAATTTATCGCAAGATGTTAAAAAAGAAATAGCTAGCTTAAAAGAGCAAGGCGTTAAAGGTATTATTGTTGATTTACGTGGCAATGGTGGCGGTTCATTAAGTGAAGCAACATTATTAACCGGTTTGTTTATCGACAAAGGCCCTGTGGTACAAATTAGAGATGGCGCAAACCGTATTCAAGTCAATAGTGACCGCGATGGCGTTAGCTTTTTTGATGGCCCATTAAGCGTGATGGTTGACCGTTATAGTGCTTCTGCCTCGGAAATATTTTCAGCGGCAATACAAGACTATGGTCGTGGCGTTATTATTGGTGAGCACACGTTTGGTAAAGGCACTGTACAGCAGCACCGTGGCTTAGGTCGCGTATATGATTTGTACGAAAAGCCTTTAGGTAGTATTCAATACACTATTGCTAAATTCTATCGTATCAATGGTGGTAGTACACAACACCGTGGTGTGTTACCAGATATATCTTTTCCTACAGCAATAGATCCAGAAGATTGGGGTGAAAGCAAAGAAGAAAATGCGCTACCTTGGGATTTTATACCGCAGGCAAGTTACACGCCATTGCATGTGCTTAATAAAGATATTGAGTATTTAAGTTCACGTTATCAACAGCGTATTAAGGATAATGCGGAGTTTAATGATTTACTTGAAGACATTAATACTTACAAAGCAGAAAAAGATGATAAAACCATTTCATTAAATCTTGTAACCCGAAAAGCTGAACGAGAAGAGCGTAAAAATAAACGTCTATTACGGGTGAATAAACAACTTGCGCTGTTAGGTAAAGATAAGGTTACCGATTTGGAGGACCTACCTGAAGAGCTTGATGAACTTGACCCATTTTTAGATGAAGCCGCTCGTATAACCTTTGACTTCATTTCATTAGATAAAATAGCACAAACACAAAACAGTAAAAAATAAGCAAAACAACACTGACAATATGAACTTGATAAAGCCGCCCGCAGAGGCGGCTTTATTTTTATTTTAATACCTTCGTTATCGATAAATAAGAAAAGGCTTCCATTTCATGGCCAAGTTAACTAAAAGTAAAAGCCCAACTATATTGGATGCTTCTATTCCTGTGATCACTTTAGTTACGTTACTCACCGTAGCCGTTAGTTACTTCGGGGATAGCTCCTCCTACGGACCTAACCAAATTGCACTGCTTATCGCCATGGGCGTAGCGATTGTCATTGGCATAAAAAATGGTCATCAATGGCATGATGTTGAAAAAGCGATCACTAACGGTATTGCTTTGTCATTAGGCGCAGTCATGATTTTATTAGCGGTGGGCTCACTTATTGGTACTTGGTTGTTATCTGGCACCGTGCCCACTATGATTTATTACGGTTTGAACATACTCGATCCATCTTGGTTCTATGCTGCAGCTTGTGTTATGTGTGCAGTGGTATCAATGAGTATTGGCAGCTCATGGACAACAGCTGCCACCATTGGTGTCGCATTAATTGGTATCGCGCAAGGTTTGGGGTTATCGCCAGCCATTACTGCAGGTGCTGTTATTTCTGGCGCCTATTTTGGCGACAAAATATCACCTTTATCTGAAACAACTAACTTAGCACCAGCCATTGCTGGTAGTGAGCTATTTGCTCATATACGCTATATGTTTTGGACTACTATGCCGTCTATTGCCACGGCGTTAATACTTTTTATTATTTTAGGGTTTACTGAAACAACGAGTAATAATTATCAATCAATTGAGTTATTAAGTAAGCAACTAAGCGAGCAATTTAACTTATCTTTGTTTAATTTAGTGCCTTTATTTGTCCTTCTAGCGTTAGCCATTAAAAAAGTACCGGCTTTTCCTGCAGTGGCTATTGGTGCTTTAACCGGTGGACTATGGGCAGTGTTATTTCAACAAGAACTTATTTTACGCTTAGCCAGTAGCAATACCGATGTGTTAACCGCTAATATTACCGTGGTATGGACTGCTTTTTTTGATGGCGTTGTCATTGAAACAGGTAATAAAGATTTAAATGAATTACTCAGCGGTGGTGGCATGTCAAGTATGCTTAATACCGTGTGGCTTATCATTTGTGCGTTAAGCTTTGGTGCTGTGTTAGAGTACCTAGGTATGTTGAAAAAATTTGTTGATGTTATTTTAAAATCAGCAAAATCAACGGGTAGCCTTATCGCTAGTACCGTAGCAACCTGTATTGGTGCTAACATATTAACAGCAGATCAATATATAGCCATCGTAATGCCCGGTCGTATGTATAAAGAAGAGTATGCGCGTAGAGGCTTAGATCCATTGGTCTTGAGTAGAACATTAGAAGATTCAGCGACAATCACCTCACCACTTGTTCCATGGAATAGCTGTGCGGTTTATATGTCAGGGGTATTGTTAGTTAATCCGCTTGACTACATGTTTTACTGTTTCTTTAACTGGATAAACCCTATTTTAGCGGTTGTTTATGGTTTTATTGGTTTTAATATAAAAAAATTAACGCAAAAAACGAGTGATAATACAGCCGAACAAGCTGTGTAGTAAGTATGAGTCATGCAGTAAGCAACACAGTAAACGACGACTTAATTTTTATATTCAAGTAAGGCACTTTTATGTCAACCACCTTATCAGATACAGCACCACGATTTTTAGCCGATTACCGTCCTGCTGACTTTACTATTAGTACGGTAAATTTAACGATTTATTTAGAGGATAGCTGTAGTCAGGTGATTAGCGAACTGACCATAGCGCGACAGGGCGATAGTCAACAAGCATTAGTACTAAACGGTGAGCATTTAAGCTTAGTCTCCTTAGTGCTTAATAACCAAGCCTTAAGTACAGAGCAATATCAGCTTAGTGAAACATTGTTAACTATCCCAGCAAGTAGTTTACCAACAGATAAATGCTTTACGTTAACTATTACTACTGAGATAAACCCACAAGAAAATACCGCATTAGAAGGCTTATTTAAATCAGGCGACGCATTTTGTACTCAATGTGAAGCGGAAGGCTTTCGCAGAATTAGCTATTATCTTGATAGGCCTGATGTGATGGCCACTTTTACCACTAAAGTTATTGCCGATAAGGCTTTATATCCTTATTTATTATCTAATGGTAATAAAATAGCGAGTGGCGAGTTAGCTAATAATAAACACTTTGTTACTTGGCATGACCCTTTCCCCAAACCGAGTTACTTATTTGCCGTTGTTGCTGGTGACTTTGACTTACTTGAAGATAAATTTATCACGGCATCTGGACGTGAAGTCGCCTTGGAAATATTTGTTGATAAAGGGAATTTGTCTAAAGCTAAACATGCCATGGTGTCATTACAAAAATCAATGACGTGGGATGAACAAACCTTCGGCCTTGAGTATGACTTAGATAGTTACATGATTGTTGCGGTTGACTTTTTTAATATGGGGGCAATGGAAAACAAAGGCTTAAATGTTTTTAATTCAAAATATGTCCTAGCCGATAGTCAATGTGCTACCGATAGCGATTATTTTAATATTGAAGCGGTAATTGCCCATGAATACTTTCATAACTGGACAGGTAACCGCGTTACCTGTCGTGATTGGTTCCAATTGAGTTTAAAAGAAGGCTTAACGGTTTTTAGAGATCAACAATTTAGTGCCCAAATGCATTCCAGTGCGGTAACGCGAATTCAAAATGTCCGCTTATTACGCTCGCAACAATTTGCAGAAGATGCTGGTCCAATGGCGCATCCAATACGTCCTGAAAAAGTACTTGAAATGAATAACTTTTACACCTTAACCGTGTATGAGAAGGGCGCAGAAGTTATTCGTATGTTACATACCTTAATTGGTGTTAATCACTTTAGAAAAGGTATGGACTTATACTTCTTTCGTTTTGATGGCATGGCAGTTACCTGCGATGATTTTATTAACGCGATGAGTGACGCCAGTGGTAAAGACTTAACACAATTTAAGTTATGGTATAGCCAATCAGGAACGCCAGTTATTACCGTTGAAGAAGATTTTGATCAACAAAATAATCTCTATACATTAACGTTATTACAGCAATCCCCAGTAACTCATAAACAGCCAAATCCACAAGCGTTACATATTCCTATTAACGTTGAGTTGATTAGCCACAGCGATGGCATAGCAAGCCAGCGTCAATTACTTGAATTAACGCAAACTAAGCAATGTTGGCAGTTTAGTGGTTTTAGTAGCAAGCCTACGTTAGCAATGTTAGCTGATTTTAGTGCGCCGGTTAAACTTGTTTTTGCTCAAGATGACAGCGCTTTGCTTACTATCATGAAGCAAGCTGATAATAGTTTTTGTCGCTGGGATGCAGGGCAAAAGCTTGTTATGTCTTACATACAGCAATTAACCTTTGATGCAAGCTATGTTATTCCTGATGTTTTAATCACTAGTATTAATGACATATTAACCAGTGGTGGCGATCGCGCTTTTATTGCAGAACAATTATCCCTGCCTAGCTTTGATGAAGCAGCGAGCTTAATGGCTGATATTGACCCTATTGCGTTAACTAATGCGTTAAACACATTAGCAAGTTTTATTGCTCAAGGCGCTGGGCAGCAATTACTTGTTAATTATCAAGAGTGTCAGCAGTCTAATGCTTCACACAGTGCTGCGGCGACAAGAGCATTGAAAAATGTTTGTTTAAGTTATTTAAGTCTCTTACCTGATTATCATTATGTCGTTGCTGAGCAATACCAGCAAGCGACTAACAATAATGATACTGCTCAAGAAAATATGACCGATAGCTTGGCGGCTTTAACCTGTAGCGCCAAAAATAACTTAGCTGATTTGGCTCAACAGTTACAACATTTTGAACAAAAGTGGCAGCAGACCACGTTAGTGATGGATAAATGGTTTGCACTTAATGCGAGTGTCGTTAGTGATGATATTTTTAGTCAATTAAACAGCTTATTAGCTCACCCGCAGTTTAGTTTAAAAAATCCTAATAGAGCGCGTTCTTTAATTGGCGCTTTTGCTATGAACAATCCGCGATATTTTCATTGTCCAACAGGGCGAGGTTATCAGTTTTTAGCGGCGCAAATTGCTAAATTAAATGAAATTAATCCACAAGTAGCCTCACGATTAATAACACCGTTAATTCAGTATAAGCGCTTTACCCTAGCGCATCAGCAGCTAATGAAAGCGGCATTGATAACATTACACACACTGCCTAATTTATCGAATGATTTAAAAGAAAAGCTTGATGCAGCGTTAAGTGATTAAACTTATCTAGGGTCAGGTGTTTTGTTGACGACTTAACAAAACGCCTGACCCTATAACAGAACACTCCTATCTTTAGTAACAAATTTAACGACAGCCCTATAAAACTATAAAACTATAAAACTATAAAACTATAAAACTATAAAACTATAAAACGATGAAATATTACTTTTCTATTCATATTACCACGACAGAGTTTTTTCCTTATTATCAAGGAAAAGTTCAAAACGTTGTTGTCACCACAACTCAAGGTATTAAAGTGCAGTTTCCGGCGATGCACTTACGAAAGTACCTAACAGCAAGCGGTATTCAAGGTACCTTTTGTTTGCAAACTCAGCAAAATAAATTTTTATCGTTAACCAAAATTAAATAATTTTATTATATTTATTTTAAATAGAGTAAAGACTTGAAACGGTGGTCTGACCATTTGGCTTAACGATTTCTTATCGTAAGCTAAACAAATAAGCGTTATTTCATGAACTTATAAAACAAACACTATTCTATATTTTTTGATTTTCAAACAGTAGTTTTAAACGAAACATTAAAATACACGACTACTTGAATGCAAGTCATTAAAAAATAGCGCTTTAACTCACATCTTTAACGCTTGCTACCTAAGTCAAATGATGTAATTATTGCTGATGTTAGATAAATAATATAACAAAAACTAACTTTTGATTACATTCATGCTGATGAACTTAACGTGATATTTTATTTAGCGTTATGTTCTGAACAGGGGAGAGAATAGATGAAAAACAAGCCTCAACATGGCTTTGCCAAAAAACCTTTAGCTATTGGTATTGCTGCTGCGCTTTCAATGACATTATTAACTTCTGTGGTTAATAATGCTCAAGCAGCAAGATTTGAGTTGGGTGATGTAGAGATCAGTTTTGATTCTACCTTCAGTGTTGGTTCAAGCTGGCGTACCGAAGATAGAAACTGGAATGATAATGTCGGTAAATCTAACAATACCAATAATGGTTATGATTTTAGTAATTACTCAATATTCTCACCTTCGCCAACCAAAGAAGATATATGGGCACAAGGCGAAGGCGGTTACTCTACTAACGGTGATAACGGTAACTTAAATTATAATGCCGGCGAAAGCTTCTCTAAAATATTTAAAGGTGTGCATGAGTTAGACGTTCACTATCAAAATGTCGGTATATTCATGCGTGGTATGTATTTTTACGACTTCGCTATGATGGATGATGATAGAGCCGCGTCTAACGTACTTACCGGTGATGTTTTCGACCCTTGTCGTGATGGTGAAGCCAGAGAGCAAGTATGTAAGGATATTCGTTTACTTGATGCTTATGTTTATGGCGACTTTGAAATCTCCGGTATGCCTTTTTCAGTACGTGTTGGTGAACAAGTCATTAGTTGGGGTGAAAGTACCTTAATTTCACACGGCATTAGTGAAATTAACCCGGTTGATGTTGCCCGTTTACGTGCACCTGGCGCAGAAGTTAAAGAAGCCTTTATTCCGTTTGGTGCGTTGTGGGCGTCTTTAGGTGTTACTGATAACTTTAACGTTGAAATGTTTTATCAGTACAGCTGGGAAAAAACGATTTTACCGCCACCAGGAAGTTATTTTTCAAATAACGACTTTGCTGGCGACGGCGGCCAATATAATAGCGTGCAGTTAGGTTTTGGTGGCAGCCCAGATATGAATTTAGATGATCTGATGGAGAGCCTAAACGATATAGGTACTGCGGTTAAAACGGGTAATATAACGCCTGAGCAAGCAGGTAAAATGTACGCTGCTTATGCAGGTAGTGTCACTTTACGAGCGCCAGGCACTAAAGCTGAAAATGAACCTGAAAACGGTGGCCAATATGGCTTACGTTTATCGTGGTTTTTACCTGAATTTAATGACACTGAAATTAGTTTATACCATGTCAACTATCATAGTCGCCGACCTATTTTCTCAGGGGTTACTGCTGACTTTAGTGCGACGTCTATTGGTGGCGATATTGGCTATTTAGCGGCTAATGAAATTAATGAAGGTAACTATACCGAGTTAACTACCTTTTCTCGTGTTGAGCTTGATTATGTAGAAGACATTAAAATGTATGCGATGAGCTTTAACACCACAGTCGGTAACACGGCAGTGGCGGGTGAAATTAGTTATCGCCAAGATGAACCATTACAAATTGATGATGTTGAGTTGTTATTTGCGGCGGTGCCACAACAACTTTATAATTCAGGCAACCCGGCTTACGCTGCTTTAGACGGTGTTTCGCAAATGGTTAAAGCTGACGGTTCAGCTTATGGTGCAGGTGAAACGGCCAATGGTTATATCCTATCTGACACCATACAAGCACAAGTGACGTTAACACACTTGTTTGGGCCAATGTTTGGCGCCAGTCAGTTTGTTGGTTTAGTGGAAGTGGGCGGTATTAATATTAATGATATGCCAGATCAAGATACCTTGCGTTTAAATGGACCAGGTACTGCACGTAGTGGTGGCATTGCTTCTGCACCAGGTCTGAACCAAGCCTTACAAGGCGGCGTTGAAACCAACCCGTTCCCAACAGAGTTTGCTTGGGGCTATCGCGCTATTGCAAAACTTGACTATACCAACGTTGTTGCTGGCATTAACATGTCACCACGTTTAGTGTTTGCACATGATGTTACCGGTATTACGCCCGATCCATTGTTTATGTTTGTCGAAGATAGAAAGTCAGTGTCGTTAGGCTTAACCTTTGACTATCAAAGCAGTTGGTCAGCAGATGTTACCTATAACAGTTTCTTCGATGGTGTTGGCACAACGAATCAAATGGAAGATCGTGACTATGTTTCTTTCAGTATCAAATATTCAATCTAATTTAAGGCATAACTCATGAGAAATAACATGAATAAAGTCACATTATTATCATTGGCCATCTCTATGGTCTTATCAACGGGCGCTGTAGCAAAAATATCTGCTGAGCAAACGGCAAAATTATCATCAGAACTAACACCGGTTGGCGCAACACGTGCTGGCAATAAAGATGGCTCAATTCCTAAGTGGACGGGTGGTATTACTAAGGCACCTGCTGGTTACACGGTAGGTGAGCATCATGTTGACCCTTATCCTGATGATAAAATTCAATTTACTATTACTGCAAGTAATCTTAGCGATTACAAAAACTTGTTAACTCCAGGTCAAATTAAGTTATTTGAAACCTATCCTGATACTTACAAGATGAATATTTATCAAACACGTCGAAGCGCTTCATACCCTGAGCATGTTTATCAGGCCGTGAAAGATAATGCTACCCGCGCTGAGCTTGTTCAAGAAGGTAATGGCATTAAACAAGCAGCAGTCGGTATTCCTTTTCCGGTACCGGCAAACGGTTTAGAGGTTATTTGGAATCATACGCTGCGTTATCGTGGTGAAAGTGTTACTCGACAAGCCGGTCAAGCATCGCCGACATCATCGGGCAGTTTTACCTTTGTTGGTTTAGATGAAACATTACTGTTACCTTACGGCGTTGAAGGTGCTTCACCTGAAGAGCTAGAGCAAACTAATATTTTGTTTAAATTTAAACAAAAGGTAACAGAGCCTGCACGTTTAGCCGGTACTGCGTTATTAGTACATGAAACCATGGATCAAATTAAAACTCCTCGACAAGCATGGACCTATAATACGGGTCAACGCCGCGTTCGCCGTGCGCCAAATGTTGCTTATGATGCACCAGGTACAGCGTCAGATGGTTTAAGAACCACTGATGACTTTGATATGTACAATGGCGCACCAAATCGCTACAACTGGACATTAAAAGGTAAACAAGAGTTACTGATCCCTTACAATGATTATCGACTGCACAGTAATAAAGTAAAGTATGAAGATATTTTACATGCGGGTCATATTAATCCTGACTTAGTACGTTATGAAAAACATCGCGTTTGGGTGGTTGAAGCGAACCTTAAAGAAAGTACTCGTCACATCTATAAAAAGCGTGTTTTCTATATTGACGAAGATAGCTGGCAAGTTGCGGTAACCGATATTTATGATAACCGTGATGAATTGTACCGTGTCGGTGTTGCTCATGTGATCAACTATTATGACGTACCAACACTGTGGTCGACACTTGACGTATTCCATGATCTGCAATCACGTCGTTACATTGCCATGGGCTTAGATAACGAAGCGAAAATGTATGACTTTACCCAAAAACTTGATGAAGGGGATTTCACGCCGGCGGCATTAAGGCGCGAAGGTCGTAGATAATCAGTAACAAAGAAACGGCTGACAAATGTTAGCCGTTTTTTTTAATACTGTGTCATCTTTACTGTTTGATCTGTAGCATTTTAGTTCAGTTCTTTATTTATTTTATTATCAGAAAATTAAAAGAGTAGTGTTATGCGTTTATTAATTGTTTTCGCAGTAGTTTGCTTTATTTCTTTGCCGTCGGTTCATGCTCAGAGCAAAGCAGCTACTTCGGCCACCACGCCGGCAACGCAGTCAGTCCTAGCCAGTAAATCTTTGTTATTAGATATTTCACCTCTAGGGGAAGAAAAACTGGTAGCGGTGGGGCAATATGGGCATATATTACTATCAAGTGATGGTGAAAATTGGCAACAAGCCAATGTGCCTGTACAGGCGACCTTAACCAGAGTGTTTTTTTTAAATGAGCAACTAGGTTGGGCTGTGGGTCACGATGCCACCATATTACATAGTCAAGACGGTGGGCTTAATTGGCAAATACAGCAATATTTACCGTCATTGCAAAAACCCCTGTTAGATATTTATTTTAAGGATGCACAACAAGGTATTGCCGTTGGTGCTTATGGACAAGTTTTTCGTACTAACGACGGTGGTAGCAGCTGGGAAAGTGAATTTCACCAAGAATTTTTACTCGCCGATGACGTCGATTATATCAATGACTTAAAAATAGAAGATGAGCAAGCTTATCTTGATGAAATTGCCTTTATTTTACCGCACTTTAACGGTCTAGTTTCACATGGCGATAATCTTTTTCTTATCGGTGAAACGGGCTTATTAGCACAAAGTAAAGACTTTGGTTTTACCTGGCAAAAAGTTAACGGCTTTTATCAAGGCTCTTTCTTTTCATTAGCGAGCACAGGCAAAGGTGATTTTTTAGTTGCCGGACTGCGTGGTCATGTTTTTCGTCGTGCTCAAGAGCAAACTCAGTGGCATGAAATTAGCACAGACACAACGGCATTATTAAATGATATTGTTGTTGGCAAAGATAATGGTCGTATCTTTATTTTAGGTAATAACGGCGTATTACTTGTTAGCACTGATGAGGGTAAAAGCTTTACTACAAAAATTCAGCACGATGGTAAAACCTTAATCGCAGGCGTGTGGTTTAAAGGACGTTTAATCGCGGTGTCTGATGTCGGTGTTAAAGTAATCAATTTATCGAAAGGTTGATTGTCAATTAAGTCATAAGAGACATCCCCAATAAGTATATAACCGTTGAGCCTTAATACATTATTTCCCAGGTAATTTTTCTCTGGTAGTTACCACAATGAAGTAATGATGATTGGAATGACATTAAAAAAAATATAATAAAGTTCGGAAAGTATTACTATGAAAATTTCTCTGGCTAATCGTGTTGAAATAGGCTTATTTCGCCATAAATTTCTGGTGTTAATGTTGTTTGTTATCACCAGCGCTTTCTTTTTGTTTCAAGCAACTCAAATTAGACTTGATGCATCATTTACTAAAAATATACCATTAAATCATAGTTATATGAAAACCTATCTAAAGCATAGGGCAAACTTTGGTGGTGCTAATAACATTCTTATTTCGGTTTGTGATGCTAATGGAGATATTTTTAATCCAGAATTTTTTAACGCGTTAAAAGGCGTACACGACAAGCTTTTCTTTATTCCAGGGGTTGATAGAATTCAAGTTAAATCGTTATTTTCTCCGAGTACGCGATTTGTTGAAGTGGTTGAAGACGGTTTTGCCGGTGGTCCGGTTATTCCTGCCGATTTTCAACCAACAGCCAAAGGCCTTGGCGTTGTTAAAGGTAATATAGAAAAAGCTGGCATTGTTGGAAGTATTGTTTCTGACGATTATAGCTGTGCCATGGTAAAAGCGGCTTTATTAGATATAAACCCTGATACGGGTGAAAAATTAGATACCCTTGAAATAGCAGCACAACTAGAAAACGATATTCGTCAAGAGTTTGAACGTGACAACATCAGTGTCCATATCATTGGTTTTGCTAAAATGGTCGGTGATGTTGCACAAGGCGCTAAAGGCGTGGTGTTGTTCTTTGCATTGGCTATCGCTATTACGGCGGTCATGGTTTATATCTTTAGTCACTCAATCCGTTTAACTATTCTCCCTATCTTTTGTTCATTAGTTGCCGTGGTTTGGCAAATGGGCATGCTGTCAAGCCTAGGTTTTGGCCTTGATCCTATGTCTATTTTGATTCCCTTTTTAGTGTTTGCTATTGGCGTCAGTCATGGCGTACAAATGATTAACTCGGTAGTTAAAAAAGTGGCGACAGGGCTAACACCTGCCTCAGCGGCACAAGCGAGTTTTCGCGCCTTATTAATTCCTGGTGGCGTGGCACTAGTGTCTGACACGGTTGGCTTTTTAACACTACTGTCTATTGATATTGGTATTATTAAAGAGTTAGCTATCACGGCATCTATTGGTGTGGCGATGATTATTCTAACCAACCTTATTTTACTGCCTATTTTATTGTCATTTACCAAAATAAAAGTCAGTGCAAAAGTGGGGCAGTTAAGTGAACAAAGTGCGGTTTGGACCGTGATGGCAAGTTTTGCCAGTAAAGGTCCTGCCAAAGTTATACTCTTTTTTACCGTTATTTTATTTGTAGTGGGTTTTTATAAAGGTCAGGCGTTAAAAATAGGTGAGTTACATGCCGGCGCACCTGCTTTACATGAATCATCACGTTATAACCAAGATACCTTCTTAATTACCGACAGATATGCCATCAGTGTTGATTATATGTCAGTCATTATAGAAACAACGCCTAATGCGTGTACCTATTACGACACCATGGCCACGATAGATCGCTTTCAGTGGGAAATGGAAAATATACCAGGCGTGCAATCAGCGGTAAGTTTATCGTCTATCTCTAAACTGGTAAATGCTGGCTACAACGAGGGTAACCCTAAATGGCGAGTGATCCCGCGTAATCAACAAACCTTAGTGCAATCTATTGCGCGTGTGCCATCTTCTAGTGGTCTGCTTAATAATGACTGTAGTGTTATGCCGGTTATTCTATTCTTAGAAGATCATAAAGCTAATACCATTGATACCGTTGTTGATGCGGTTAAAACTAAAGCGCAAGACTTGGGTAGTGAGCAGGTACAATTTAAGTTGGCATCAGGTCCTGTTGGGGTGATGGCTGCAACCAATGAAGCGGTAGCAGCAGCGCAGTTACCTATGATGCTTTATGTTTATGGCGCGGTGATTGCACTATGTTTAGTAAGCTTTAGAAGTATTAGAGCAACCTTAGTTGTCGTGGTACCTTTGTATGTAGTATCAACCCTTGCCCAGTGGTTAATGACGGCACTGGATATTGGTTTAACAGTATCAACCTTACCTGTTATAGCATTAGGTGTTGGTATTGGTGTTGATTACGGTATTTATATCTTATCAACCATGAGCACTAAACTCAAAGAGGGGATGGATGTTCATGATGCTTACCTTGCGGCCTTAAAAGAACGAGGTAGTGCGGTGCTAATTACTGGCTTAACGTTAGCGATTGGTGTATCGACTTGGTTTTTCTCAGACTTAAAATTCCAAGTCGATATGGGTATTTTATTGACCTTTATGTTCCTGGTTAATATGTTGGCGGCCATTATTATTTTACCTGCGCTATCCGCTTTTTTATGGCCAAGTAAAAGCAATAAGAGATAGGGCAATATCGGGTGTTAACTTAGTAAAAAAAAGAACAATCTGAATAAAGCACTTAATTAACAACCTCGTTGTATAATTAAGTGCTTTTTTTTTGCGTAAAGAGAATGAAAAAGACGGTGAAATAAAATAAAAAATATTTACAGCCACTGCATAAATAAACAATAAAAATGCGGTTTATTAACTATCTATTTATCATAACTGCATAAAGATAATCTACTGTAAAATAAACCGTTCAATAACTGATATAGTGTTTAAAATTAACTGATTATAAAAAAAAATATCGCTCGCAAAAGCCTAGCTTTATTCATAAGATTCAATACATAAACTAGTGTAGGCTAGGTTTTTGGTTTATATGTTGGTCACTACTCAAGAAAATAACCCCTTTAGTAACAATATATAATGTCGAAAGTTAGCCTCATAATAAAGATAGTTACAGTGTAAATACACTGTCAACCAAGTATTTGATGAGTAATGGCTATATATAATGATAAAGGTTACTCTTACTCAATATGTAAAATACAGGCTTTATAAAAAACAAAAAATCAGTTATTTCAAACTTTCTTTTTAAAAGGAAAAGGTAACATCTATGGCATCAGTAAATGGTTCTCCTTCGGTTATACTCAGTAATGTCGCGCATATTATTCAGCAGAAAGTTGACAGTAAAACAGCGCCTTTAGTCGAGCAGTTTGCTCATATCCTTTATGGCAGTATGTCAACGCTAGATCTTGACCATCGTAATGAAAGCGATATGTATGGTGCGGTACTTAGTTTGTGGAGCTCACTTAATGAACATAAAGATGATGCGCCTATCATTCATGTTTTTAATCCTTCAGTAAGTAAAAATGGCTGGAAATCTAGTCATACCATTATTGAAGTGATTATTCAGGATATGCCATTTCTAGTAGACTCTATCCGTATTGCCTTAAACCGTTTAGGTTTATCACCGCATTTAATGTTAAATGCCCCTCTTAAAATTATCCGTGATAAAAAGCACGAGGTGACTAAACTAGCTCCCATTGTTGATAATAAAATTAAAGCAACGTCAGAAGAAACGGTTTTTTTAATTGAAATAGACCGTCAAGCAACCCAAGACGAGCTAGACGTGATTAAAAGCACTCTATTATCTGTAGTTGAAGATATTCATTTAACCGTCAGTGATTGGCAGCCTATGTTAGCGTGTTTAAATGCAGTCATTGAAGATGTGAAACAAACCAGCTACCCCGGCAGTAAAAAAGAAAAAGAAGATACCTTACGCTTTTTAAGCTGGGTTGCTGCTAATAACTTCACCTTAATGGGATATCGCTCATATAATCTCAATGCGGTAAAAGGTGATATTTCACTTGATGCGGACATTGAATCTAGTCTTGGTTTAATGAAAAATTCACAAGGCTCAGCGCCACTTTTAGTCTCAAGCTTAAGTGAGTCAGGTCGTAAAATAGCCTTGGGTAAAAATCATCTGGTGTTAACCAAAACTAATTCACACTCTCGAGTACATCGCCCAGCGCAATTAGATTATATTGGTATTAAACGTTTTGATGAGCAAGGTAATGTCATTGGTGAAGCACGTTTTATTGGCCTGTTTGGCTCGGCTTTTTATACCAGTAGCGTTTTAGACTTACCTTTTATAAACGTTAAAGTAAAAGCAGTTTGTGACGCTTCTCTTTTTGCCAAGGGTACCCATAATTATAAAACGCTGATTAATATTTTAGAAACGTATCCCAGAGATGAAGTTTTACAGTCGACTGTTGAAGAGCTATTGCATAGCGTAACAGGCATCTTACAAATGCAAGAACGTGACTATACTGGTTTATTTGTGCGTCGTGATGCTTTTGATCGTTTCTATTCTTGTATGGTTTATGTACCAAGAGAGCGCTACAACACACAATTACGCATAGAAACGCAAAAGTTATTACAAACAGTATTTAAGAGTAATGAAGAGGTTGATTTTACTACCTTTTTCTCGGAATCGGTTCATGCAAGAACTCATTACATTGTGCAAGTAAATTCAACAAAAGTAGACTTTAACGTGAAAGAAATTGAAAAAAATCTAAATGAAGCGGCACGTAATTGGGACGATAAATTAGTGAGCGCTTTAGGGGTGCATTACGGTGAAGCAGAAGCAAAAGCATTAAGTCGTAAATATGTTAAATTTCCGCAAGCTTATAAAGATGAGGTGTTACCAGGCTCAGCCATTGTTGATATAGAAAAGCTTGAAAATATTAGCGCAGATAACAGTTTAGAGATGCTTTTTTATCAACCACTGGAAGAAAAGTCAGATAGTCGCTTTGTAAAATTAAAGTTATTTCACAAAGGTGATCCCATTCACTTAAGTGATGTACTGCCTATGCTTGAAAACTTTGGTTTACGTGTTATTGGCGAAAGACCTTATGAAATTAAAACGACAGAAGAGGAGACTAGTTGGATACTCGATTTTTCAATGTATCTAACGGGTGAAGGTAAGTTTGATATTTATAAAGTTAACACCCTGTTTCAAGACGCGTTTGCAAAAGTTTGGCATGGCAATCTAGAAGACGATGGCTTTAACCGCTTAATTTTAGGTGCCGGTATTGAAGGACGTGCGGTGTCAGTATTACGTGCCTTTGCTAAATATGAACGTCAAATTGCTGGTCGCTTTAGTCAAAGCTATATTGAAAATACTTTCTCGCGCTACCCAGAAATTGCTGAATCACTGATCAACTTATTTACGTTACGCTTTGATCCAAAGAGTAAATCAAGTGCAACAGCAAAAGAAAAAGCCACGACTAAGTTATTAGCAGATATTGAAAGTTCACTTGATAACGTGGCTAACTTAGATGATGACCGTATCATTCGCCGTTTTGTTGAAATGATTAATGCCACTATTCGTACTAACTACTTTCAGGCAGACCCTGTTACGGGTGATAAACCCTATATTTCATTTAAAATATTGCCAGAATTAATTAGTGAAATGCCACAACCAGTGCCTAAATTTGAGATTTTTGTTTATTCGCCGCAAATTGAAGGGGTACATTTACGTGGCGGTAAAGTGGCTCGTGGTGGCTTACGTTGGTCTGACAGAAGTGAAGATTTTCGCACTGAAGTGCTTGGCTTAGTGAAAGCCCAGCAAGTAAAAAATAGTGTGATTGTCCCTGTTGGCGCTAAAGGTGGTTTTGTGTGTAAACAACTACCTGAAGGCTCTCGCCAAGAAATATTTGAAGCAGGAAAAGCGTGTTACCGCACCTTTATTCGCGCGTTATTAGATATCACCGACAATATTGTGGCCGGTGAGATAGTGCCGCCTAAAGACGTAGTACGTTTAGATGAAGATGATGCTTATTTAGTTGTTGCTGCCGACAAAGGGACGGCAACATTCTCTGATGTTGCTAATGCTATTTCTGATGAATATAACTTTTGGTTAGGTGATGCTTTCGCCTCAGGCGGTAGTGTTGGTTATGATCATAAAGCGATGGGGATTACCGCAAAAGGCGCATGGGAGTCGGTTAAACGTCATTTCAGAGAAATGGATATTGATTGTCAAACGACCGATTTTACCTGTGTTGCTATTGGTGATATGGCTGGTGATGTATTTGGTAATGGTATGTTGTTATCAAAGCATACTCGGTTACAAGCAGCCTTTAACCATATGCATATTTTTATAGATCCAAATCCTGAAGCAGCAAGCTCTCATACAGAGCGCAAACGTTTATTTAATTTACCAGGTTGCTCATGGGACGATTACAATAAAGCCCTTATCTCTGACGGCGGAGGGGTATTTAGTCGTCATGATAAAGCCATTAAATTAACGCCAGAAATTAAAAAAATGATTGGTACCCAAAAGCAAAGCATGGCACCTAGCGATTTAATACAAGCACTATTATCAATGAAAGTTGATTTACTGTGGAATGGTGGTATTGGTACCTATGTTAAAGGCAGCAAAGAAACTGATCTTGAAGTCGGTGATAGAGCGAACGATACGTTACGTATTAATGGCGTTGATTTACAAGCTAAGGTTGTCGGCGAAGGGGGTAACTTAGGTTTTACCCAATTAGGGCGTATTGAATATGCGACTAATCGCGGCCGTATTAATACCGACGCCGTCGATAACGCCGGTGGTGTTGACTGCTCAGATAACGAAGTGAATATTAAAATATTACTCAACACCTTAGTGAAAAATGGTGATTTAACGGTTAAGCAACGTAATAAACTGCTTTATGATATGACCAAGGAAGTCGGTGATATTGTTATTGAAGATTGTTACCGCCAAACTCACTCGTTATCTATTACGGCAATGCGTGGCGTTAATCAATTAAAAGAGCAAGTGCGCTTTATTCAAGAATTAGAGCGTTCAGGTAAATTAAACCGAAGTTTAGAGTTTATCCCTGATGATGAAGAAATCGCTGAGAGGTTATCACAAGGTCGAGGATTAACTCGTCCAGAGTTAGCTGTACTGCTTGCTTATAGTAAAATGGTACTAAAAGATGATTTAGTCCATGCTGAAATTACCGATAACCCATACCATAACCGTTTACTTTTTGAGGCGTTCCCTGCACAGTTACGTGAAAAATATCAAACAGAAATGCAGCAGCATCCGCTACGTGCCGAAATTATTGCGACTAAACTTGCCAATAAAATTGGTAACGACATGGGCTTTAATTTTGTTAACCGTATGCAAGAAGAAACAGGCGCTAGTGTTGCTGAAATAGCTAACTGTTATACCATTGCTAGCGCGGTGTTTGAGCTAGGGACTTTTTGGAATGAAATCGTCGCGTTAGATAATCAAATCTCAACCGCTATTCAAACAGAAATGTTATTCCAGTATCGCAGAACAGTGCGTCGAGTAACTCGTTGGTTCTTACGTCACCGTAATAAATCACTGCCTTTAGCTGAGTCTATTGCGTTGTATCAACCTACCTTTACTATTTTGTCAGAAAAATTAGCAGACTTTGTTGTTAGTGATGAAATTAATGCGTTAACACGCATTGCCAGTGATCTAATCGACGCGAATGTGCCTACTGCTATTGCGACACGAGTTGCCCAATTAAGTACGTTATTTTCAACGATGGATATTGCTGAAATCGCACATGAAAATAGTTGTACTGTTGAGCAAGCGGCTAGTTTGTACTTTAAACTAGGTGCTCGTCTTGAGTTACATTGGTTCCTTGACCAAATTACTCGTCAACCCGTAGCTAATCATTGGCAAGCGCTGGCGCGTGCCTCATTTAGAGAAGAGCTTGATTGGCAACAACGTTCACTAACATCGGTGGTGTTACGTTGTCAATGTGATGCTCAATTTACAGAATTAGATCAGTTGATTAGTGAGTGGATTAACACTAATGAGCAACCACTTGAGCGCTGGAAACACATTTTAGCTGATTTTAAAATCGGGCAAACCCATGACTTTGCTAAGTTCTCAGTTGCCTTACGTGAGTTAATGTTATTGAGCCTAAATTGCCAATCTGTTACACCTAAGAAAAGCAAAAAAAAGGGTAATAATAACGCAACAGTAAGTTAATTTAAGCCAAACAGAGCAAGTTTATTGTAATGCTCGGTTTAACTGATAAAATCCTCGCCTAGCGGGGATTTTTTATTTCAATTATTTGCAATCGAGGCATTATGTTTTATCCAGCCATTCGTAAAGTACTTTTTCAGTTTGACGCTGAAACCATCCATGAATTAACGATTAAAGGCTTAAAAAGCACAGGGAAGTCGCCATTTAATAGACTTTACAAGCAACAAGTACAAAATAAGCCAGTTACCGTTATGGGGATTAATTTTCCAAATCCGGTTGGCTTGGCTGCAGGTCTTGATAAAAATGGTGAGTGTATTAATGCTTTTTCAGCCATGGGTTTTGGTTTTGTTGAAGTGGGCACGGTAACGCCACGTCCACAACCGGGTAATGACAAACCACGTATCTTTAGATTACCAACGGCTAATGCGGTTATTAATCGTATGGGCTTTAATAACAAAGGAGTGGACTACTTAGTATCACAAGTACACGCGGCTAATTTTAACGGTGTGCTAGGTATTAATATTGGTAAAAACAAAGATACACCTGAAGAAAATGCCAAAGATGATTATTTGCATTGTATGCGTAAAGTCTATGATTTGGCTTCTTACATTACCGTGAATATCTCTTCACCAAACACTCCCGGTTTACGTTCATTGCAATATGGTGATGCACTAAATGAATTATTATCAGCGTTAAAAGCCGAGCAGGGCATTTTAACGGAAAAGTACGGTAAGTATGTCCCCCTTGCTGTTAAAATTGCCCCAGACTTAAGCAGCGATGAAGTGAAGTCAATTGCCAAATCGTTAATTGATAATGGTATTGATGGCGTTATTGCCACGAATACCACCTTGTCACGAGAAGGTGTTGAAGGGTTAGAATTTGGTGATGAACAAGGCGGTTTAAGTGGACAGCCGGTTAAAGATAAAAGCACGCAAGTGATTAAGTTATTAAGTGAAGCACTTGATAATAAATTACCCATTATCGGCGTAGGTGGCATTGCATCAAGTGACGATGCTAATGAGAAATTGCAAGCAGGTGCTAGTTTAATACAAGTGTATACCGGCTTTATTTACCAAGGACCGCCTCTAGTTAAAAACATAGTTAATGGTTTATAGGCTTTGTGATATTTTATCATGGCTCAGTGTTTAGCTGTCAAGGCTACTAATGGACATTACAACTTTTTAAGTCTTGGTATTAGAACTACTTGAAGTTGTCACACATTGCGTTAAGATAGACGGTTAATACCAATAAAAAACATATAATTAATTCATATATATTAGTAAGTATTATTAGTGAGTAATGTTATTACGTAATACTACTATTTAAGGGAGTATACCGATGAGTGTTCTGAAAAAAAGTATTGTAGCGGTAACAGTAGCAGCAAGTTTATTAACAGCAACTATTAGCATGGCGCAGCCAGCAAGCTCTGAAAAACATGCCATTAAAGCGACTGAATTACGTCAGTCAGTCTTTAAACTATTAGGCAGTAATATGGGTCCTTTAGGTGCAATGGCTAAGGGTAAAATACCGCTTAATGCTGAAGTAGTTGAACAAAATGCTATTCGCATCAATCAACTATCATTAATGATTGCAGACTATACACGCGTTGATACCTCAAAATTTGACGTGAAAACCTCAGCTTTAAATAAAATTTGGCAAGATCAAGAACATTTCGGTCAAAGTATTGATAAATTAACTAAAGCATCAGCAGCATTAATTGTTGCAGCCAAATCTAATGATGAAGGCACTCTTAAACAAGCCATTGGCGCGGTAGGTAAAACGTGTGGCGGTTGCCATGATGATTATAAAGAAGAATAACCCTAGCACCTGCTAAGATTATTACCCTAAAGCCCTCACATACGTCGAGGGCTTTTTTATATTCTACTTTTAAAATTCTATTGTTATACGTCCATTATTACCTAGAATTTAGTTTATATATGTATTAGACTAAGTCGCTTGTATTATAAAATAAGTATTATTTAACATAACTTTATAGGGATTTATTATGAAAAAACTATTAATCGTATCAACATTGTTAGCCTCTACTTCACTAGTGTCTACAGCCGCTTTAGCAGATGCACCAGGTAGCCAATCATGTGGTTGGGGTAACATGCTTTTTGCTGGTCAATCAGGCACTCCTAGCCATGTACTTGCTGCAACAACAAATGCTTCTACAGGTAATAACACTTTTGGTATGTCATTTGGTACTAATGGTTGTTCGACCACGGGTACGTTGACTTATGGCGGCAAAGAAATGATCGACTTAAGCATGATTATGGACGAGTTTAGTGAAGATGTTGCCCGCGGCGACGGTGAAGCTATTACTGCTCTTGCTGTTTCTTTAGGTGTTAAAGAAGCGGATCGTGCATTATTTAAAGCGACGCTACACAACAACTTTAATACATTATTTCCTTCAGAAAACGCTACAACAGAGCATGTAGTAAGCTCAATGTTTTCTTTAATGAAAAATGATGCAGCGTTAGTTAAATACACCGTTTAATACTCAGTATTTACCCATGAAAAAAGGCTACGGTAAGTAGCCTTTTTTATTCGCTAGATTTAATGTCAATTCATGCACAAACATGTCGATTAATTATAATTTTATGAAACGTAACGCGGTTCTTTTTCTAATAACATTAATAGTTTTTTTCTCTGTAAAAGCTTACTCACAACAAGCTCAAAAATCACATCAACAACTGGTTGAAGTGAGTGACAAAACACTGACTCAGTTATCTAAAACTGACCATTGGCGTGCGTTATTACATATTAATTCCCATTCAAAAGAGAGTGCGTTAGAAAGTTACGTTGATGATGTGAATTTCTTTTTAGCCAGTGATGGCGCAACCCATCCTGAAAGTGAATTAAGAGCCACCATATCAGCATTAAAAAATAACGCGGAAACACAATGTAAATTCCCCGCCAGAAGTGCTTTTTTATTGGCACAGATAAAAGGCTTACGTGAAGAGGTTAAGCCCGCTATTTGTCAAGAGTATGTCGATTGGCGAAATAAGCTAAATACCGCCAATGTAGTACTCGTTTTTGCATCAGCGCAATTAAACAGTCCTTCCTCTATGTACGGGCATACTTTCTTACGCTTTGACCCCGCCAGTGTAGAGCAAGACTCAACTTATCTTTCTTACGCATTAAATTTTGGTGCCACGGTATCTGAAGGGGACAGCGGTTTTTTATATGCCGCGCGAGGGTTAACCGGTGGTTATCCCGGTTATTTTGCCGCCAACCCATATTTTGAAAAAATTAAAGAATACAGCCGTTTAGAAAATCGAGATTTGTGGGAATACCAACTTAACTTAACTCGTGATGAAATAAACACCATGTTAGCGCATATTTGGGAACTACAAGGCATCAGTTTTGAATATTACTTTTTTGATGAGAACTGTTCATTTCGATTACTTGAATTACTTGACGTAGCTAGGCCAAATTTATATCTAGCTAACCATTTTCCTGTTACTGCTATGCCCTTAGATACGGTCAGAGTCGTCGAAGACGCTGGTTTAATTGCGCAAACACATTACCGCCCTTCAATATTGACTGAGTTAAAAGCACAACTGGCGATGTTAACAGATGAAGAAAGAAATATTACACTGGCTTTATCTAAAGATATTAGCCTGTTAGAGAAAAAGGTATTTACCGATTTACCTAAAGCACAACAACAACTTATTGTTGATAGTGCTTATCGTTATTTACGCTATCAAAACACCTTTAATGGTCGACCAAAAGCGACCACGCGCCGCAGTTTTTTATTACTAAAACAGCTCAATGAAAACCCAGTAACATTTACTATACCTATTGAACAGCCACAAAGACCTGACAAAGGGCATAAAACCGATATGTTAGGTGTTAGTATCGGGCAAAACTTAGGTAACTCGTTTGTCGAATTTAAATACCGAGGTAGCTTTCACGATTTACTTGATCCTATGCCTGGCTATTATCAAGGTATGTCATTGAATATGGTTAACGTGATGATCAGAGCTTATGAAGGAGGTAAGGTAAAAGTTGAAAACATAGAACTACTTGATATTGTCTCGTTATCCGCAAGAAACAGCTACTTTTCTCCTTGGTCTTGGAAAGCGAATATTAGTATTGAGCAACAATGGACATTAGATAAAGAAGTACTGATCACCCAAGGCTCTGGTGGTGGTGGTGTAAGTTACCAACCGATAGACAATAGTTATGTATTTTTATTTGCCACAGGTAGACTAGAGCTTAATGGTAAGCTTGATACTTATGCATCAGTTGCACCGGGCTTACATACCGGGTTTCTCTATTACTGGCCTAAAAGTACGTTATTAATTGAAGCAGAGCATTATCAATTCTTATTCGACCAAACCAAACGTAGTCGGGTAAGTTTACAGCAAAGTGTGCAACTTGGTGATAATGATAGTTTACGCTTTTCAGCAGATTTTCATCATGTTGAAAGTACACTACATGATAATAAGGCTTTTCAAGAGTTTACGCTGGAATACCGTCGTTACTTTTAAAGAACTTAATGCTTATTAATCAGCTCTATTAACGAGTCTATAAGTAGCGGACTAAATCCTGCTAACGGGTGTTAGTAAAATTACACCAGTGATGTCAGAAAAATTAGTCGCTACTTCGCTTATTATTAATCTTGCTATTAAAAATAAAACTCTTCAATAACCGGTGCATTAATAACGACTAACCAGTACACAAAAGCCGCACAAGCGATGGCGATGATACAGCCAAGCAGTATTTTTGAATGAGGAATAGCGTCAGATGCGTTCACTTGCTCAGCGGTTTTTTTACCGGTGATCATCGGTACCACTAAATTATCTTTCTTAACCCGCCAGTAAAAAGTAATAGCAGCGATATGTAAGACAATAGCGGCAATCATAAAGTCAAAAACATTATGGTGTATAAACAACATTATTTTTTCTAAGTCGTTACTGATACTGCCATAATAAGGGCCTGATGAATAAACATCGTCATTAATAAATAACCCACTGACCGCCTGTAATGAGATAAGTACTATCATTAACACAACCATTAAAGCTCCCATTGGGTTATGACCTGGTGTTTTGCTGTTTGGGTTGCGCACATAATTGATCAGTCTTTTAGGGGAGGGAATAAACTGTGCAAATCGCGCATGTTTAGGACCGACCACACCCCATAAAATTCGAAAAACAATTAATGCTAAAGCAACAAAACCTAATTGCATATGAATATCAATTAAATCATCACCTTGCTCCGCGGTATACCAAGAGCCGAGTATAGTGGCAGCAAAGCTCCAATGAAAAATTCGTAAGGGTAAATCCCAAATGAGGTATTTTTTTGTCACGTGATAACCTTAGTTAAGTTAATAAATAGTTAAGTTAATAAAGCCTAGATAAGCCATAGTGATATTCTACTCAAGTTGTCTGTTGATGTTAAGTGACCAAATGTATAATGACAACCTAGACATTAAAAAAGCCGATAATGATAATTATCGGCTTTTTTATCGCTATTTACCTTAACAACCATGCACTTAATAAGCGGTTAGTTAAGGGTTAGAGAGTGTTAGTAACTTTCATTATGAACACTTAATACCGCGCGACCCGATGGATCAGCATTGTTTTTAAAGCTTTCATCCCAAGCAAGCGCTTCTTCAGTACTACAAGCGACTGACTTACCGCCAATAACACAATCAGCAGCTGAGGCTAACGGGAATCTTTCTTCAAAAATACAACGATAGAAGTAACCTTCTTTATTATCAGGGGTATTTACTGGAAATCTAAAGCTGGCATTTTCAAGTTGTTTATCGGTCACTTGTGCTTCAACATGGGCTTTTAAGCCATCAATCCATGAGTAACCAACACCGTCAGAAAACTGCTCTTTTTGACGCCATAAAATCTCTTTAGGTAAGTAACCTTCAAATGACTCACGTAAAATAGCTTTTTCCATTTTACCATTGCCACATAATTTATCTTCAGGGTTGATGCGCATCGCAACATCCATAAAGTTTTTATCTAAAAATGGTACACGTGCTTCAATGCCCCAAGCCGACATGGATTTGTTAGCGCGTAGGCAATCAAATTTATGTAGTCGCTCAAGTTTACGGTTAAGTTCTTCATGGAACGCTTGTGCATTTGGCGCTTTATGGAAATACAAATAGCCACCAAATATTTCATCAGCACCTTCGCCAGAAAGTACCATTTTAATCCCCATAGCTTTGATTTTACGCGCCATTAAGTACATCGGGGTAGAGGCACGAATCGTGGTAACATCGTAAGTTTCTAAATGATAGATAACTTCTTTAAGTGCATCAATACCTTCTTGTTCAGTAAAAATAACACTGTGATGAATAGTACCAATACTATCGGCTACTGTTTGAGCGGCAATTAAGTCTGGTGAGCCAGCAAGACCACAGGCAAAAGAATGCACTTTTGGCCACCATGCTTCAGCTAAATCATTATCTTCAATACGACGAGCCGCAAATTTTTGGGTAATCGCTGAAATTAATGATGAATCTAAACCACCCGATAACAATACACCGTAAGGTACATCAGTCATCAAATGACTTTTTACCGACTCTTCTAACGCTTCACGAATTTTTGTGGTGCTAGTGGTGTTGTCTTTTATTGCAGCGTAATCTTGCCAGTTGCGTTTATAGTACTTTTGTACTTTACCAACACGGCTATCTAAAATATGCCCAGGAGGAAATTCACTTACTGTTTTACAGATAGGCATAAGTGCTTTCATTTCTGAAGCAACATAAAAGTTTCCTTCGCTATCATAGCCAGTATACAACGGAATAATACCAATATGATCGCGGGCGATTAAGTATGAATTATCTTTTTCGTTATATAAAATAAAAGCAAACATACCTTGCAGTTTGTCAACAAAATCAACACCAAATTCTTCATATAAAGGTAAAATTACTTCACAATCTGAGGCTGTTTGAAAATCATAATCAACGTTTAACTTGCTCGCTAACGCTTTGTGGTTATAAATTTCACCATTGACGGCTAATACATTGGTTTTGTCGTTATTGTATAACGGTTGAGCGCCATGCTCAGTATCGACAATAGATAAACGTTCATGCACTAATATGGCATGTTCGCTATGATAAATACCTGACCAATCAGGACCGCGGTGACGTAAAAGACGAGAACATTCTAACGCTATAGGACGAAGTGCATCAGCACCTGTTTTTATATCTAATATACCAAAGATCGAACACATTGAAGCGCTACTCCTTTAATTATTGTTGAATTGAATTGTGAGTTTACTATGTTTGTTGAGTACGTTGACTAAATATATAAGTTAAATAAGTAGGTTAAGTAAATACTCAGAGGTGATACAGTGCCACATTGACAGAAAAAAACAAGACTTTTAAAGTAAAGTTTTTACACCCATTGTTATACGGCAACGGGAAAGAACAAAAAGTGGACGATAAGAGTCATTAATTATTTCTCTTATCGTCCACTTTCATCACTGTTTGGCTTTCGTGGTTAATTTAGGTAGTTAATTATCATGGGTAAACGTCCACTAAATTCCCCAAGATTAACAAGCAGTAGTTGTTAACCGTTAATTACTTTAAATATATGACTAAAAGAAGATTTTCCATAAATGTCTATATGTAAATGTAGTTTTCGCGCAATATCGCTAGATGATATAACACCTCTGATATGATGATGTTCTCTATCTAAAACTAGGCAATGGCGTAAGCCATAATTTTCTAAAGCAGCCACTACATCATTAACGGTAGCGACTTCTAGTTCAGCAAAATCAAACGCATGCAGCATGTCTCTTGGTACCATTAAATCACTAACCAATACATCCTTTCGATCAGTGCCTTTAGCCACTTCAGCGACGATATATCGTTCTGATAATTCTTCAGTACTAATAATGCCCATGAAATCATTAGTCTTTGATAACACTATTTGCATTCTAACGTGTGCTTGAAACATTAAATTTAATGCTTCAACCGCGGGCGTAGAATCTTCAATGACTAGTGCTTTATGAGTTTTAAAATCAGTAAATATATTTTTAGCAGGAGATGTTAACGTTGTTTGTTCAAAATGTTCAGGAGAAACGACTTTGTCGATTAAATCTAAATCAAATAATTGTAATTTTTTCATAATAACCTCTTAATTTAGTAAAATATATCAGCCCTTAATAGGCTTAAGTATATGTAACACTAGTTATTTTGTATATTGTGTAATTATTTTTTTTTCAAGATGATAAATTTTTTGAGCGTTATTTAGTGTTAATGAGTAAAAATAAATGCCACTTAACTAAGCCTAGCCCCCCTTATATGCAAGGGGACTATGCCTGTTTTTATACTAGGCAATCAGCCAGTTAGCAGCAAAATAAACACCAACATAACCTACCGTGTATGCGGTAATTAAATAGAAAGCATTACGTAAGTAACTAATAAAGTTTAACTCTTTAATTTTACTCATCGCGATAATACCTGCGGCAGAGCCAATAACTAAAATTGAGCCACCAACGCCTGTAGCATAAGTTAACATTAACCACTCAGTAGTTTTCATCTCAACTTCTGATTTTAATAAGGCAGCGGTTAACGGTACGTTATCAATCACAGATGACATAAAGCCAACTAAATAGTTAACGCCAATCGCAGGGAAGTGTTGATATAACTGAGTAAAACCATTAAGTACGCCAATTTCTTTTAAAATACCTACCAGTAATAACACCCCTAAAAAGAACAGCAGCGCATCGTATTCAACTTCACGTATATAGTTTAAAGCATCTTTATTGTTTTTATTAGGCAGCATATTAGCGACTAAAAACATGACAGATAAACCAAATAAGAAGGTTAATACCGGTGGAATTTGAAATAACACATTAGCTAATAACGTTGCTGAAATAGTTAACACAAAAATGACGGCAATAATAATATCGGATCTATCAATTTTAATGCGAGTTTGAGCCAGTTCAACTTCACCGGTAAGTTTCATCGATAATAAGGTGGCAAGCGTTAGCACACCTAAGAATGATGGCACGACAAGAATTAGTAAGTTAGCAATAGTTACTTTGTCTTCTAAAAATATCATTAAGGTAGTGACATCACCGGTAATAAGCGAGACACCACCGCTGTTCACTGAAAATATAATTAACGTGGCATACTTTAAGCGTTTCTTTACCTCTAATTGTAAATTCATTACCACGGCAATAGAGACTAAGGTGGCGGTAACGTTATCGGCAAAAGAAGAAAATACAAAAGCGAATATAGCAATAACGAACATTAAACCACGTTCAGATATTTGTTTTGGCAATATTCTTTGTACTAGTGCTGAAATAAAACCTTTACTATTTAAGTAAGCAACAAAAGTCATTGCAGACATAAGAAAGAGCCATAAGGTGGCAATTTCAAGTAAGTTTTCATTAAGTTGATGGGTGGTGTTGCTGGTTAAGCTATTATTTATTGGAAAAATAAAAGCCAACATCCAGCAAAGTGTACCAATAAAGAGTGTTGTTTTTGCTTTGTTGATGTGAATTATATCTTCAGTAATAATCATCAAAAAACTGATGATAACTAAGATAAGAATAACAGTATTAATCATAATAAGGGCTACTAACGCGCTAAGTTGGCTGTTATAACAAATTAATTGTTAGTGAACAGTCCGGCTTAATTAAAAGGGAATGCGATACTCGTTGAATGCTACTTATGTGTAGCACATATCGTATTGATTGCTGTTTACCTAATGAGCTAACGGTGGTCCACGATTACAGCAAGGTAATACCTGACTTTGTTTGTTTTTGAGAGCGTTTTTTTTAATAACTAGGTCGAGGTAACGGCTAGTATTTATAGTGATATTAGTGTTAACAAATAGATAGGGTTCAGGTTGCTCATCAATACAAAGATGATAATAAACATCATTAGTTACTTGAGCTTGCACCAAGTAAGGCTGTGCATAACTCGTGCTTAAAAAGCAAAAGCATAATAAACAACACAGTAAAGCTAACGCTTTATGAGTAGTCATTATTTGAGTGAACCCTGAATTAGTGCCATAGCCGCGCAGTATATACACAAGTGACTTTTAAGGGAATGATAATCTATGCTATTAGCGTAATAATTAAGCGCAGTTGAACTGAGCATTAACAAATGTTTAACCCGGTTCGGTTTGATATTGGGACGTCATCATCGCTTTTTTATGGGAGTTCACCAGAGGAGAAGGGCTCTGTCTTGTATAAATACGCAATAAAAAGCGCTAATAAAATCGCTAAAGATCATCAATTCTTTAGCGTTAAGTATTCTTAAGTTTTAGTTAAGTTTACTTAACTATTCTTGTAACACTAGCTTTATATTAAATAGTGTCGAGAGAGATATAATGAAAAAAACACTCGCTTTGGTTGTCGTACTACTAAGCATCACCTTTTCAGCGGTATCGGCCGAACAAGCCCTTAGCCCTCAACAGCAGCTTGAACAAGCGTTGTTAGCACAAACCGGTAAAGTGGTTTATATCGACTTTTGGGCGTCTTGGTGTGGTCCTTGTGTTAAGTCTTTTCCTTGGCTGAATAAAATACAAGAGCAATATAAAGCGCAGGGCTTTACGGTGATCAGCATTAATGTTGATGCGGATAAAAATAAGGCGAATCAATTTTTACAAGCAAACCCGGCATCATTCGCTGTTATCTTTGATAGTAAAGGTAGTCTCGCTAAGCACTTTGGGATTCAGGGGATGCCAACCAGTATGTTAATTAACCGTGATGGTGTTATTACTTATCGTCACAGTGGTTTTTTTACCAGCAAAATAGATAATTATCAAAGTGAAATCAAACAGTTGCTTAATGAGTCACCTACGACACTGTCTACAGTGACAAACTCTACAATCAACAATATTCCTACTACATCAGCAAATAAAATCAAGCGAGCTAGCCATGCAAGTCTATAAACCCGTATTGAAAACGTTTTTACACGTTAACCCTAAAATCAAATTGTTTTTATTAACCGCTATTACCCTTAACCTTAGCGCTTGCAGCAGTTTAGGTGTAGAGCCATGGGAACGTGATTTATTGGCAACTAAAGCAATGGCGCTAACGTCTAGCCCTGTTGATGCTGCTTTAGATGATCACATTTATTTTTCAAAAGAAGCCTCAAGCGGTGGTAAGAGCTTTGGTGGCGGCGGCTGTGGGTGTAACTAATGAGCAATTTAGACGGTAAATCAAAAACAATGAATAAAAAAAATCATCTCAAAGCGGCGTTATCTTTAGCGACTAGTGCATTACTGGGCACTAGTGTTGCTACTGCGCCAGTAGTGCAAGCCAAAGAGGTTGATGAATGGCAATTTGACAGTGCCTTTTTACTCTATTCTGAAGCCGATAGGGTCACAGCAGGTGAAGGTATTCTCGCGGGTACCAAAACCTTTGATGATGGCGAAATTTTGGCGTTAAAAATCACTGTTGATGCGTTAACAGGCGCATCGGCTAATGGTGCTGTTGCACAGCCCCAAGCACAAACGTTTACTCGTCCTTCAGGTAACGGACAGTATGAAATCGCCGCTGGTGAAACACCACTTGATGATACCTTTCACGATACGCGTGTGCAATTAAATGCCCAATGGACTCAGCTTATAGCGGATAACCTTACTGGCAGTGTCGGCGGACACTTTTCCAAAGAGTATGATTATTTATCGCTAGGTGTTAATGGTAATGTAGCTTATGACTTTAATAATAAAAACTCTACCTTTTCAATGGGACTAAGTTATTTTCAAGATACCTTTACCCCTGAAGGAGGCATTCCAAAACCACTTTCGTCTATGCTAGTGGGTGATTCAAGTTCACCTGAGTGGGATAAAGAGTTTGCTAAAACTCGACTAGGCACTAGTGAAGATAAAACCACAGCAGATGTTCTTGTGGGCTTTACCCAGGTAATTAATCGCCGCATGATCACCGCGTTTAATTACTCTTATTCAATGGTTGATGGTTATTTAACGGATCCGTTTAAAGTGGCTAGTGTGTTAAATAATCAAGGTATAGCGCAAGATTATATTTATGAAAACCGGCCCGACTCACGGGTAAAACAAAGTACGTTTATGCAGGCTAAATACCATTTTGATGATAGCCTACTAAATACCGTTGCCGATGTTTCTTATCGTTACATGTGGGATGATTGGGGTATCAACTCTCATACCATTGACTCGCGCTTTACTATTCCTATTGGTCGAGTAAGTTATATTGAGCCACATATTCGCTTTTATCAACAAAGTGCAGCGGACTTTTATAAACCATACATTATGGATGATGAAGTGCCAACGGGCTTTATTAGTACAGACTATCGTATTGGTGAAATGACAGCAGTAACCGTAGGCGCAAAATATGGTGTCGTGCTTAACGGTGGTAATGAACTTTCTTTTAGGTTGGAATATTACCGTCAAATGCCTACCAATGCAGGGTTTGTTGATCCCGACGGCTTAAATAGTATCGATGTCTATCCGG
The DNA here is from genome assembly GCF_005885605.1 of Colwellia ponticola. GTDB lineage: Bacteria > Pseudomonadota > Gammaproteobacteria > Enterobacterales > Alteromonadaceae > Colwellia > Colwellia ponticola. The sequence goes on from NZ_SZVP01000013.1 coordinate 65,223, forward strand.
TTGTTGAAGCGATTATTGCTCAAGTCAGTTATTCATTTTAAGCTGCACTAATAATCATTCTTAGGTAAGATAGTAGGCTAAATTATATCAGTATCTCAATACATGCTAACAAAACGTTCAGTTAAAGTAAGCCAAGCACAAGACAACTATCGCATTAGCTTTAATGCCATGGCAAGTCCTTGTGAAGTGCTCATACAAACGCAAGATAAGCATGTTGTTGAGCAGCTTGCTCAGTGTGTTAGTGATGAAGTGTGGCGTATTGAACAAAAATACAGTCGTTATGATAGCGCCAGTATTTGTAGCAAAATAAATACCAGTAATGGTCATGACATTGCTATTGATCAAGAAACCTACTTGCTACTAAATTTCGCTGAGCAATGCTATCAACTCAGTGACGGACTTTTTGATATTAGCTCAGGTGTTCTAAGAAAAGTATGGCGTTTTGATAGCGTTAGCGGCGAGTGTCAACACTTTCCTAATGCGGCCGATATTAATAAGTTGCTTGATTTTGTCGATTGGCCGAGCGTTATTTATGATCAACACAGTATTACTTTACCACAACATATGGAGCTTGATTTTGGCGGCATAGGTAAAGAATACGCTGTTGATCGCTGCTTATTATTAGCCAAAAAATTAACGGATGCGCCTATTTTAGTTAATTTAGGTGGCGATTTAGCAGTAACCGGTGCGAGACTTAACAATCAAGCATGGCAAGTGGCTATTGAAAACCCAAACCGAGAGGTACCTGGGCAATCACAAGATATGATTATTGCACTTAGCCAGGGTGCACTAGCAACCAGTGGAGATGCTCGACGTTATTTAATCAAAAATGGTGTTCGATATGGTCATGTAATCAATGCAAAAACGGGGTGGCCTATTGTGAATGCGCCACGCTCTATTACCACCGTCGCACCGCAGTGCATTCAAGCGGGAATTTTAGCAACCTTAGCTTTATTACAAGGTGAACATGCCGAACAGTTTTTAACCGAGCAAAACATCACTTTTTGGGCACGAAGGTAACTATTTACCATCAAACTTACCATAAGCACTTATCACGAGCATTCAGCATGAGAATTTTATTAGTAGAAGATGACCAGGGACTTGCAGAGGCATTACAACAATCTCTAGAGCGAGAAGGTTTTGTCGTTGACCATGTCTCACGGGGTAAGCAGGCGTTAATAGCGTTAGCAGCACCGAGTCATGATATGGTGATGCTTGATTTAGGTTTACCAGATATGGATGGTTTAATGGTCTTGAAAGAGATTAGATCGCAAAAAAATGACCTACCCGTGATAATTTTAACCGCTCGAGACACTATTGATAGTAAAGTACAAGGCTTAGATTATGGTGCAGATGATTACCTAGCAAAACCCTTTAATATGCAGGAATTATTGGCCAGGTTGAGAGTAATAGAACGACGCTTAGGAACTTCGTCCAGTTCAATGATAACAGTTGACCGTGTTAGCTTAGATACTAAAGGCCATAAGGTCTTTTTAGCACCATGCGCTAGTGATAATGCGGAGCAACATAATGCCAGTGAAGATAATGCCAGTGAAGATAATGCCATTGAAGTACACTTTTCAAAAAAAGAATTTATGGTACTAAAGGCATTGATGGAGAATGCAGGACGTATTCAATCACGTGAGCAAATAGAATCTAAACTCTATCATTGGGGGGAAGAGGTGTTAAGTAATGCGGTTGAAGTACATATTCACAAATTAAGAAAAAGCCTACCGACTAAATTTATACAAAATGTTCGAGGTGTGGGTTACATTATTAATCATCCTAAAGGTTAATCACCTGCAAATGAGCTATCACATCGACATTATTCTATGAGCATTCGCCGTTATTTAGTACTGACCTTAGTTGCTGCATTAACATTAATTACTTTTATTGCCGCTATTCAAGGTTATAAAGCTAGTATGGCGCGCGCGGAAAAGTCATTTGAACAACAGTTAGTTGATTTTGCTCAAATAGTAAAAGGTCTTCATCAAACTTTTAACAATAACGAACAACAACTTGTTGTGGACAAACAGCAGACTAGTTTTGCTTTTCAAGTATGGCAAGGAGATCGCTTAGTTATCCAAAGTGCTAACTCGCCAACCAAGCCCATCATGCCAATAAAGGCTATACCGCTGGCGTCTACTCATTTTGGTGAAGTCAATTTTTCAGGGCAACGATGGCGGGCCGTTTATTTAGCGACTAACGCTAATAGCAGTACAGCAAACGATAAAGCCTTGGTCATTATGGTTGCTCAACCGCTACAGAAACAATTTTTGTTGGCTCAAGAGGTTATTCTTGCAGCGGTTACCCCGATGATTATTGCTATTGTTTTATTGTCACTGCTTATTTACGCTATCATCACACAAGGCTTAAAACCACTACACCAACTCAGCACAGCGTTAGCCAATAAACAAAGTAATGATTTTACTCCGCTAGCATTAACGGTTGAAAATACCGAGTTAAGCCGTGTTGTTACTACCTTAAATCAACTTCTTGCGCGGTTAAACTTAGCATTCCAGCGAGAGCGACATTTTGCTGCCGATGCGGCTCATGAGTTGAAAACACCATTAAGCGTATTAAAAATAAATGTGCATAACCTCTCACAAGCACTAAATAAAAGCCAATCAAATGCGCAACAACACAGTCATTCAACAGACTCTTTAGCAAATAATATAATAGAGCACACCACAAATAATAGACGAGACAACGCCGCAAATTTAATTGCACCACTTACGGTAAGTGTTGACAGAATGGGGCATGTCATTGATCAAATACTGCATTTAAATCGCACGAATCCGGATCAAATAAATCAGCACCAACAGCGGGTTAAACTAAAGCCATTAGTGCAATCAGTTATTGCCGACCTCTACCAAGATATCAATAATAAAGAACAAACCATTACCTTAATCACTGATGATATAATGATTAACGGCGATGAAATGTCGCTGCAACTGATGTTAACGAACCTTATCGCTAATGCGACTAAATACACACCAAACAAGGGTGAAATCAAGGTCAGTACAAAGTACCTACTACAGGCAGATAAGCAAAGTAGTCAAGTGAAGCTTATTATTGAAGATTCAGGTGAGGGCATAGCGCCACAAGAATACCACCGTGTATTTGATCGCTTCTATCGCGTGGGCGGCGATCAACATAACTCAACTGTATTTGGTTGTGGTTTAGGTTTAACGATAGTTAAGCATATAGTCGATATGCACGGAGGCAAAATTATATTGTCTCAATCAGCATCGCTAGGTGGACTTAAGGTGACCGTGATTTTTACGCAAAATATTGAAGATAAGGTTCAACCTAAGAGCAGAGAGGCTAGAGACAAAGGTGTTTAAAATAGTCGCTAAAATAAGCTTTATTACCAGCTATATATTACTGTTTATGGTAAGTGCGAGCGTGTTGGCGCAGCGACCAGTGTTTAAGCTTGTGTTGAAAAATCATCTTTTTTATCCGGCCGAAATGATCATACCAGCCAATAAAAAAATAAAACTTATTATCGATAATCAAGATGACAGTGTTGAAGAGTTTGATAGCTTTTCACTTAATCGAGAAAAAGTACTCTTTCCTCAGCAACAAGCCATTATTTATATTGGCCCACTGCCGCCAGGGCATTATACGTTTTTTGGTGAGTATCATCCTAATAGTGCTAGAGGCGTCATTACGGTGAGTGACGCAGTACTGACCAAGTCTACCAAGAAGGCTAATAATGTTAATTAATACCGTTTTAGTGTTATTACAGAGCCTACTCCCTATTTTTTTAGTGGTGAGTTTATTGCTTGCTCTGCAACGGCAAAACCTTTTAACGAGGTCCGCTAATACAGGCGATGAAACAATCGCTAAGCAAACAGAACAAGTCAGTCACCTTGATGACTTGTCAGTAATTAGCGCAGCTAAGTTAACGAATTCCATTACGTTAGCCAACGTAATTAACACAAGTTTTTTTGCCTTTATTATCGTCTGTTTACTCAGTTACTACATGCCAAGTCTTAGCCAACTATTTACCGGTAACGGTCTAGAAATAATTTTTTCAATACTCTTTGGTTTGATTTATGGATTTATTATACTGGCCTTTTTAATCAGTCAAAAACCGCTTATTAATCGCCATAAAGATAGCCGCGTTACTTGGCAGAACAGTCTGATAAATATTGCCATATTATTATTAGTTTTTTCTGTTCACGGTAGTTATTTTAGCTTTTATCTAAAGAGCTTAACGACTCAAAGCATGTCTATTACTCCGTTCTATGCGGGCATCGTTATGGGTATTATTATTGGCACCGGTATTTGTTTAAGTATTGCTATTTTATTGTATTTTTTCTTGATGACAGTAGATAAAAAACCAACCAGTAAAGTGGCTAGTTACTTGTTATTATTATTTGGTGTCGGTCAATTAATGCAAGGGCTACAGTTACTTGAACAAGTCGATATTATCGCTAGTAATAGCCATTTATGGAGTACTAGTTACCTTATTAGTGAAGACTCAGAGCTTGGTTATTTCCTTACTATTTTATTTGGTTATGAAGCGACACCCTCTGCTATGGAATTAGCGGTTTATATTAGCGCTATTCTATTGCCATTATCTGTTGGTAAATTTATCACTTACAAACACCACCATGCGACTTTAACCAATGGGACTGAGTAATGTTTATTTTTAAGTATCAGTATGTCAACGCTCAACCTAGCCAAAGTAGATCTAGTTATGCTTGGCTAATACATAGTCTATGTGTTGTTATGGTGCTCTTCTCAAGTAGGGGGGTTGCTGATGGTGTTGTAGTTGATAAAGTTTATCATCCTTACGTGTTGCCTAATGAGCGAGAAGTTGAATGGCGTATGCTTGCCCAGCGCGAAAATGGTGTCAGTAATGATTTAGCGCACCAAATCGCTTATGGCCAATCAATCACCGACAATGTCATGTTGGAGTTTTACCTTATTGGTCAACGTGACAAAAATGATAACTTTTCTTTAAGTGCTTATGAAGTTGAAGCGCGCTGGATGATAACTGAACAGGGACAGTATTGGGCCGATTGGGGTATGTTGTTTGAAGTTGAAAAGCAGCACCAAGAAAACAATTGGGAACTAACCTCAGGGATGGTTATGGAAAAGGAGTTTGGTCGTACTAGTCTGACGTTAAATGCTTTTTTAATTTATGAGTGGGGCGATACGTTACCCAATGAAATAGAAACTGAATTTCGATTACAATATCGCTTTCGTCATCTTGAACAATTTCAACCAGCGATTGAAGTCTATTCCGGTGAAAACTACCTTGGCTTAGGTCCTGCGTTTATGGGTATTCAACGGTTTAGTGGTCAAAAACAGATTAAGTGGGAGGCGGCTTTTATTACGGGAATCAATAATGAAAGCCAAGGGCATATATTGCGCTTAGCGATAGAATATGAGTTTTAGTGATACTTACTGTCGCCATTTTTGAGTACTCTATTCTGTACACAATATTGTGGTGCACAGTAGTAAACTGACTTTAAAGCGAGTTACCCCCAAGTTATCAATACGTTGCCTAATTGTTTGTTTATCAATCATATTTAATGTTTTATGTCGTTAATTACACTTGTATTTACGTCACTTTTAACGCATGGTAATAGCCATAAACTTTGCTAAAAGGTAGATATGCGATGAAAAAATTAAAAAATGAAGCTGAATTACTGAAAAAAGCATTAACCATTGGTGAAAGGTACGCCGTTAATCGCGGCTATAATAGTTTTTCGGCGACCAATTCAGCGAAAGATAAAGTAGAAAGCCTCTATCGTTTATTAGTCAACGACAAACTTATTCAACCACTGGCCGTTGATAGTGAAGATCAACCCAACATGAAACATAAACTGGCATTGTGGATCGCTAAACAGTTACCAGCCGGGCATGAATTACTGAAATAATAAAACGTTAGCACTCGAGTTTCTTGCGCTGAAAATGAACGAGGTTAATTATGATAAAGGTAATTATTACCCTGTTAGACTAAATATTCTAAAAACTTACTTTTAACGACAATTTTCCATAGCATTCAAACATTAACACTGCTAAATTAATATTGGAATGCTAATTAACTATCGATTAATTATCTATTATTAATGAATAATCATCTATTGATGATGAATAAACAACGAAATAGCAGTAGAGAGCTCACTATGTACCGAACTGACGATGTACGCATCAATAAAATTAAAGATCTATTACCTCCAATTGCTTTATTAGAGCGTTTTCCCGCGTCAGAACAAGCAACGCAATCAGTGGTGGCAGGTAGAACTGCTATTCACAATATTCTTAAAGGTAAGGATGATCGCTTATTAGTGGTTATTGGTCCTTGTTCTATTCACGATCCTAAAGCGGCGCTTGAATATGGCCAACGTTTAATAAAGTTACGTGAAAAATATAAAGACAGTCTTGAAATTGTTATGCGTGTTTATTTCGAAAAACCTCGTACTACCGTTGGTTGGAAAGGTTTAATTAATGACCCTTTTATGGATAATAGTTTTCAATTAAATGATGGTTTACGCATAGGTCGCGAACTGTTAGTCGCGTTAAATGATCTAGGTTTACCTACCGCCGGTGAGTTTTTAGATATGATCACGCCACAATACATGGCAGACCTTATGTGTTGGGGCGCTATTGGCGCACGTACCACAGAATCACAAGTTCACCGTGAATTAGCATCAGGGTTATCATGCCCAGTAGGCTTTAAAAACGGCACAGATGGCACCATTAAAGTTGCCATTGATGCCATTGGCTCAGCTTCAGCGTCACACCACTTTTTATCGGTTAATAAGTTTGGCCATGCGGCCATTGTTGAAACCACAGGTAATAGTGATTGCCATATTATTTTACGCGGTGGCAGAACAACTAATTTTGATGCTAAAAGTGTTAGCGCCGTAACTGAGCAGTTAGCGACCTCAGACTTAAATACTAAAGTGATGATTGATTTTAGTCATGCTAACTCAAGCAAAAAATTTGAAAATCAGTTAATCGTATCTACCGATGTTAGTGAGCAAATTAGTAAAGGTAATGACAATATCTTTGGTGTAATGGTTGAAAGCCATTTAGTTGAAGGTAATCAAAGTCTTGTTAATGGTAAAGCCGAAGTTTACGGACAAAGTATTACCGATGCTTGTATTGGTTGGGATGATACTGAAAAATTATTAAGTCAGTTAAATGAAGCGGTTATTGACCGTAGAAATAGCTAAAGCTAGTATAACATCGAGAGTCTAGCGGGGTAGTATCGCCGAAGTACTCGCCATTCCCTTTGTACTTAATTTATGATAAAACGTCTATTAACTTTGTTAAATAGACGTTTTTTTATGCCACAAATATCGTCCGTTATCAATCAAGTTCAGGCCAGTCAGCACGCTATTACGGCTATGTTAACTGCCCTTGAATCCATCATCTTAGGTAAACCAAAAGCCTGTCGGTTAGCGCTTGCCTGTTTACTTGCCCAAGGGCATTTGTTAATAGAAGATTTACCCGGTATGGGCAAAACAACACTTGCTCATGCGTTAGCCGCTACACTGGGTTTACGCTATCAACGTACTCAGTTTACCAATGACTTATTACCCGCGGATATTGTCGGCTTTTCCATTTTTGATAAAGAGACTAAGCGTTTTAAGCTACACAAAGGGCCTATTTTTAACCAGGTGGTGCTCGCGGATGAAATTAATAGAGCCAGCCCAAAAACACAAAGTGCATTACTTGAAGCCATGGCCGAACATCAAGTAAGTATCGATGGTATTACTTATGAATTACCAGAGCCCTTTTTTGTTATTGCTACGCAAAATCCTTTATTTCATGCAGGGACTTACCCTTTACCAGAGTCACAACTTGATCGTTTTATGATGCGATTATCGTTAGGTTTTCCTGATATAAACGCAGAAAAGAAAATGTTACTCAATGCCACAGAGCGAACCCAGCAAACACCATCAGGCGATAACGCTGAACGTGCGGTAATAATCACAGAGCAAGCGCTGCGAGTTATGCAAAATGTGGTGACTCAAATTCACGTATCTAATGAGGTTATTGATTATATTATTGCCTTAAGTCATGTTAGTAGGCGAGCATATACTCAGCAAGGTAGCCAACAAAGTGACTTAGAAATTAATTGTAAGCCTTTATCACCAAGAGCTTCAAAAGCATTACTACAAGCAGCTAAAGCGATGGCTTTTATAGATAGCCGTGATTATGTTTTACCTGATGACGTGCAAGCAGTTTTTTACGCTGTCTGCCAACACCGCTTAGAAATACATCCTAATCAACAACTAGCTAGGAGTTCTACTAACAATAATAGTTTAGCTAATCAGGTGCTCAATAGTGTTGATGTGATAAACCCGCTTTTTTATTGATAATGACTTACAGGTAATTACTTGAGGGTAATGATAACTCTTAACTCCCCGTAGACAAAACAAGGCTTAGCGATGGCAACAAAAAAACATTTTTTACTGCCTACTGTAATCAGTACTTTTATTGATAAACATGTTGAGGCTTGGCTGTCAAAACGGCTGCCAAAAAGTGATGAACATCAGCTAAACAGCGCTAATATTATCATATACCCAACGCGCTTTGGTTTATCGTATGTAGCTTTTGTTATCTTGGTGTTTGTACTTGGCACTAACTATCAAAATAATATTATTTTATTGTTGAGTTACTTATTGGCAAGCTTATTTATGAGTGTCATGTTGCATAGTTTTTATAATTTATCGCAATTACGCTGTTATAGTCAGGCAAAACAACAAGGTTATGCCGATGACGTATTATATTTTGTCATTAACATTACCACTAAAAAAACACATTATGATATTAATGCTCAGTTTAGCGATGGTACGCTAAACAGTACGGTAGAAAAAATAGCTCAGTGTCACCAAGGTAGTCACCTAATAAAAATACCTTATAAATCCTCTACACGAGGTAAGCACTACTTAGGTCGTGTTAGCGTATTTAGTGAGTATTCTTTAGGTATTTTTAAAAGTAAAGCCATGTTAGATTTTGGTCATTACGCTATTATTTACCCTAAACCCAAGTACGTAAACTATCAGCAGTACTCATTATCAGCGCCATTAAATGAAGCCAGTTATGAGCATTGTCAAACAGTGGCGACTCTTGGTACAGACGATTTTTTCGAGCTAAAACCTTTTGTTAAAGGGGAGTCAAGGGCGCGTACTGCTTGGAAGCAAATGGCTAAAGGCCAAGGGCACTATTCAAAACATTATCAAGCAAACCAGCCCACACTCACGTGGTTAAGTCTTGATAGTATGCCGGGTAATAATGTTGAAACAAAATTGGCTTATTTAAGTTTTCTTATTACAGAGCTAACGGCAAATAATCAATCCTTTGGTTTAGTACTTGGTACAGAGACGGGCGATGAAACGTTAACTATTACGCCTAACGTTGGCGTTCTTCATCAACAAGATTGTTTGACTGCGTTAGCATTATACCGATGATTTTTTTCAACGCTAAAGCAAAACATAAAGTAAAAGAAAGTACTCAAACTAAACGCGTAATAGCGTTTAGTTTGCATCGAAAAAATGCTTGGTTATTATGGTTGTGTCAATGCTTAAATATTGCCGTTATTGCGCTCGAGTTAAGTACTTGGCTGCTGGCTATCATTTCAGTGTTACTGGCATGGCAAGCATTTTTACTTCATAACAATAAAAAACAAGCCAGTATTAAAGCCGTTCATCAAAACCATCAATTAAGAAAACACCTCGATAATCAGTTACAAAATCAACAAAATAAGCCATTCACTACTCATGTATCATCTATTTTATTGACGGTGTTTGCTGTACTTGGCTGTATAGTGATTGCGATTAAAGCAAATCAGGTCGGTATACTGGCAAGTATGGTACATTTACTGTGTTTTTCTTATGTGCTTAAAGCTTTTGAACTCAAAAATCGTCGTGATTTTTACCAATTGTTTTTGTTAGGGCTCTTTGTTCTAGCATCGGCACTCATTTTTAGACAAAATTTAACGTCGTCACTGATCACGCTTGCTTTATTGATTATTAATTTAGCGGTATTGTTGCAATTATTCACCCCAGTAAGGTCATTTTTTACCCATATTAAAGTGATTATTATGTTACTTGCGCAGAGTGTGTTGTTGGCGGTAGTTCTTTTTTTAGTATTCCCTCGACTATCACCTTTTTGGCAAGTACCACTGACACAGTCGGCAGAAACAGGCTTGTCTGACCGGGTTAAACCAGGAGATATTGCTAATTTATCGCGTTCCTCAGCATTGGCCTTTCGTGCTGATTTTGGTCAACAAGCCGTTCCCCCTTATTCGCAGTTATATTGGCGTGCAATGGTATTAGAAAATTTTGATGGTAAACAATGGACGAGAAACAAATTAACCGCAAAAAACAAGCGTGTTCTCGCTGTTAATAGCATTGATACTAGCGTTACTGCGTTGTCTTATCAAATTACGGTAGAGCCGAGCTTTCAACGGTATTTATTTACCCTTGCGCCAGCGATATCTGATCAGGAAAATAAAACGGTTATCAGTCATGACGATTATACCGTTAGCAGTGAAAAAACGATTACTCAAGCCAAGTCATATCAACTGACGAGTTATTTATCAGCGCCATTAACGTTTGCATTATCTAAGGAAAATCGTCTTGCTAATTTATATTACCCACAAGGCAGTAATCCTAAGCTGGAGCAATTGGCGCTGCAATTACAGCATAACTACCCCAATGTTCAAGCAAGGGCACAAGCGGTATTGGCACGAATAAATACGCAGAGTTTTTCGTATACATTACAACCGCCATTATTGATAAATAACAGTTTAGATCAGTTCTTTTTTGAAACCCAAGCCGGTTTTTGTGTGCATTATGCCAGTGCGTTTACTTTTATTATGCGCGCCTCTGGCATTCCAGCACGGTTAGTTACCGGCTATTTAGGCGGAGAATATAACGGCACCAATAATATCCTTGGCTCTACAGGTCAATGGTCTAGCCAAGGTCATTTAAGTATTTATCAATATGATGCTCATGCTTGGTCTGAAATATGGGTAGCAGGTAAAGGCTGGCTTCGCATTGACCCAACCAGTGCTGTTGATCCCCAGCGGATTAATTCGGGCTGGTCTAGGCAATTACTGCAAGAGCAATCACTCCTTAATCAGGAGCTATTTAGTTTATATCAATTAAAAAATATCGCTTGGCTAAATACTTTACGTTTACAATTTGATGCGCTTGATTATCAATGGACCCGTTGGGTTATTGGTTTTACTCGTAAGCAGCAAACGGATGTATTTAAACGCTGGTTTGGTCATAGGGCTTCATGGAAAACCGCCTTAATTTTAACGCTTTCTTTACTTGTTAGTGTCGCTATTATTTTATTTTCTATCGACTTTTTTAATCGCCCTAAGCGAGCAACAGTACCGTTAAAAAAGTGGCAGTTATGGTATCAAAAAGCATTAACTCTATTAGCAAACTATGGACTTGAGAAGCCAGCGGCGATGACAGTGACTGATTTTACTCAGCAAGTTCAAGCGCACTATCCTCGGTTAGCTATTGCCTTTAGCCGATTAAGCGCAAGTTATAATCGTTTGTGTTATCAGAGCTTGTCAACTAGCGAACAAGCAGAGTTGCTATTGGTTATGCAGCAGCAATACCATGACTTTGTTCATCTAGTGAAAAGTGACAATCATAAAGCCTCGTAACTTATCTTCTCCACTATGAGGAATTTATAGGTGTTCATAAAATTGAAATATTTAACAGTTAGTGTAGGGTAGGTACTATAGCGTAATAAAAAATAGTCACGATGACAGAAAAAATGACAGAAAAAGAGTACAGTAAAGTTATCTTATTTTAGGAATATATTCCTTTAACAAGTGCAGGAAGCGTTGATTTTATAGTTTGTTTTATCGTAATTTCACCATGAATACCCTCAGTAGGTTTATGGTAAAAATGCGTTAAGCTGTTTTTTAACACGTACTAAGGAGTGTTTACTATGCGACATACTCGAAGTGAATACGACAATGTTTTTGAAAAAAAAGCCCCGCTTGCTGAGCGCTTTAACATGGCGACGTTTATTGCGGTTATAAGCTATTTCACCCTACTTGGCTGGATAGTGGCCTTAGTGATGTATGATAAGCATCAATCTTCCTTAGCAAATTTTCATTTACGCCAATCGTTAGGTCTAATTATTACTGGCGCTATACTTTCCTTAATTCCATTAGTGGGTTGGGCACTTAATGTCGTGGTGCTCTTAGCTTGGCTAGTTGGGCTTTGTTGCGCTATCCAAGGAAAAGAATATGCAGTGCCTTTGTTAGGTGATTTCTATCAAGAGCATCTAGATTTTATTAAATAAAAATCTGACTATATTTTACGAACTCACCTTTAACGCTATGCTCGATGTGCAATAACAAGGCAAATTTGTTTCGGTTCATTCTACATTAAATAAATTTAACGCGCGTAGAGTGCATTGAGCAAGTCCCCAAGGGAAAGTACCTTACTGATTTTACTAGTGTTCATCTACGCCTTATGGTTAAATTACTTTTAAATATCTCCCAAAAAAATTAGCTAAAAGTTGGCTAAAACTTTAGCTCACGAGGCATACCTTGATCTACCTTTATCCCGCTAACAAAATGGAAAATTTGTTGCTTGTGCTCAACAAAATTTCTCAGCTTTCTCCTCTCGGTGTCTTTAATCAAGAAGTTATTGTTGTGCAAAATGCCGGTATGCAACATTGGCTTAACTTAGCCATTGCTCAACAACGCGGCATTAGCATGAATATGCGTTACGCGTTACCTGCGCAGTTTTTGTGGAAGCTAATAAGATCGCTTGCTAGCGATGAGAAAGTACCTGATCAGTCACCTTATTCAAGAGAAGTGCTTTGTTGGCGAATTCATCAACTGTTGGCTGAGGATATTGTCATAACAGATAACGACTTTAGCCAAGCAACACATTATTGGCGTGGTCAAATAGATGTCAATTCAACAGGTGATAACACTTATCAAGAAGGTAAACATGCTCAGTTAAAACGCTATCAACTAGCGACTCAATTAGCCGATTTATATGAGCAATATTTGATTTTTAGACCGCAGTGGTTAGACAACTGGCAACAGGGTAATTTTGATTTAAAGGGCTTAGAAAATACGGCAACTAGTGAGCACAAATGGCAAGGAAAATTGTGGTGTTTATTAATTGAACAGCTACCTTACAATCCGGTTGAATTATTAAATGATGCCATTGCTAATATCAAAGATAAAAAAGATCTCATTCCGCCACGTATTAGTTTTTTTGGCCTTAATACTATGGCACCGATGTGGTTAAACTTTATTAACGCCTTAAGCGAGCAGGTTGAAGTACATTTCTTTCATCTGAATCCGTGCTTTTCCTATTGGGGCGATATTATTAGTGAAAAAAGTGCCATCGCTAAATTATCTCAATGGTCAGACGGTGTCTCAGCCGATGAAAGTAACGCACATAACTTTGTCGGTAATCCGTTATTAGCAAACTTAGGCCAGCAGGGGCGAGAGTTTATTTCAATGTTACAAGAGTACAGTACCATTGATGTAGAGCTGTTTGAACAAGCCAGTAGTGATTTACTAACGCCTGAGCAGTCGTTACCTGATCGCTCCGCTACCAGTGTTTTACATCAACTCCAAAATGATATTCTTGAACTCTCTGATGCCAGAGAGCAACACGAGAGTAACTCAATAGACACCCAGCATGATGATTCCATTGTTATCACCAGTTGCCATAGTGCCTTACGCGAAGTTCAAGCATTACATGACTACTTATTACATCAATTTAATCAAGACAGCAGCTTAACACCCAAAGATATTTTGGTGATGTGTCCGCAAATAGAGCAATACGCCCCGTATGTTAATGCAGTCTTTACTCGAGGCTGGCAAGATATTGCTGGCGAAGTACCGCCACTGCCTTGCTCAATTGCTGATCGTAGTGCCAAAGATAGTGATCCGTTAGTCGCCGCCTTTACCGAACTATTAACCTTACCCGATAGCCGCTTTGGTGTCTCACAATTGTTAGCGTTTTTACGTTTACCCGCGATGGCAAATCAGTTTGCTATTAACAGTGAAGATTTAACTAAAATTTCTGCGTGGCTTGAACAGGCAACTGTGCATTGGGGCCTAGATGGGTATCATAAAAAGTCTTTATTAGGCCAACAAGCCAATGCCTCGTTTACTTGGCAACAAGGCTTATCACGCTTACTACGCGGTTTTGCTTACGCTGACCACGAGCAAGTGTACCAACAGCAGCTGTTATTAAGTAATGTTGAAGGCAGTGACGGTGTTTTACTGGGTCAGTTAATGTTATTTATTGAACAATTACATTACTTTAGTGAAAACTTACAACGCTCACGCACGGCAACGCAATGGCAAGTTTTTTTACTAGAACAATTAAGCCATTTATTTAGTCGTGTTGACGCCGACAATATCAGCCATGAAAACAGCTTGATGGTGATAGAACAAGCCATCGCTGGGTTAGTAGAGCATTGTCACCAAGCTAACTTTACTGATGATATCTCACTGTTGATTGTGGTTGATTATCTCACGCAGCATTTTAGTCAAGGTGATGCCAGTAAGCAGTTTATGGTTGGGCAAGTGACGTTTTGCTCTATGTTACCTATGCGAAGTATTCCTTTTAAAATCATCGCGGTACTTGGTCTTAATGATGGTGAATTTCCGCGTCAACGCCAACCATTAGGCTTTGATCTTATGTCACTTTCTAAAGCCGAATTAGGTGATAGGTCGCGTCGTGGCGATGATAGATATTTATTTCTTGAAGCAATAATTTCAGCAAGAAAGGCATTATATTTAAGCTATCAAGGTCGCAATATTAAAAACAACAATGAGAAGCAACCCTCATTGGTGGTAAAAGAGCTGATGGAATATTTAGCGCAAGGTTATGGTTGGCAGTTCTCAAAAGATGACAGTAATAAAGGCAATAAAGAAGGTAGTTTAGAGGGGCTAGATGCAGAGGAGCAAGATAAGCCATTGGCTATTTATCAAGTGGCTATGCAAGCCTTTAGTCCTAATAATTATCGAGGAAAATGGCCAAGTTTTGATGCCAATTGGCTGGCGTTAGGACAAGGTTCTATCAGCGATACGGGGGTTGTATCACCGGAACTTTTATCAGAAAAACTGTCCGTAGCATCGTTAATAACAACAACCGAGACTCTGAGCCTGTCTTGTCAGCAATTAGGTCGTTTTTATCAGCACCCCGCTAAGATGTTTGCCCAGCAGCAACTTAATTTATATTTTGAGAATAACAATACCTTACTTGAAGATGTTGAACCCTTTAGCGTTAATCACTTACAAAGCTATTTATTACGCCAAGACTTACTTAGCGTGGCGTTAACAGACAAAACGACAGTAACTGGCGCAATCGAACACGCCTCAACCCAAGCTCAGTTTGAGCAAGTAGTAACCCGTGCGCAATTATCAGGTAAGTTTCCTGATTTACCAACAATGTCTAACTTGTTTAGCGATTATCAGCAAGATGTTGTGCAATTTAGCGAAGAAATCAATAAACTTGGCTGTGAAAACCCTGAGATTATCGATTGTAAGCTAACACTTGAACTTAATCTCAGCGATATTGGCTGCACTGCGCCAAATGGCGCTAAACAGATGAAAGTCATATTAAGTAGCCAAGTAGCGGTTAAAAATAGCCAGTTAGTGCATTATCGTAGTTCAAGCGCTAAAGCCAAAGATAAATTTATGATGTACTTGCACCAACTTGTTGTGCAGGTATGGCAAGATCAGGCAATTACTCATAACCTCAGCAGTGTTGCTAGTAGCAATGAAAAAAATCAGCGGCTTAAGCTAGCGCAAGTCACTGACTCTATTGGTTTATATTTTAATACCAAAGCGCAAAAAGTAGAGCAGTTTAGTGTTGCGACTATTAGTAATGCTAAAGCCAAATTAATGAACCTTATTACCCTATTTATTAAAGGCCAGCAGCAAGTGCTGTTGTTAAATGGCGAACTAGCAGAGCAGGTATTTACCCCCAAGCGCGGTAAACTTGTTGACATGACCCAAGCGCGTTTTGAAGCGTTATGGTTTGGCGATATGAGCACCCGTGGTTTGGGTGATGATGATTATCTTCAGTATTTTTGGCCTGAGTGTCCGCAGTATCAAGATCACCAAGGCGCGCTCGACTTTATTTATCAAGATTTATATCAGGTGGTCACTAAAGATAAAGCTAAGCCAGCAGCTAAAGCTCAAACAGTAAAAACAACCGCTAAGCCAAGCAAGGAGGCTAACTAATGACGCAAGCAGAGCTAACGCTGAAAAATCTTGATGCTGCCAGTATTGCATTAAGCGGAAAACACCTGATTGAAGCCAGTGCCGGCACCGGTAAAACCTACAATATTACCCGTATTTACTTACGTTTATTACTTGAGCGCGAATTAACCGTAGAACAAATATTGTTAATGACCTTTACCAAGGATGCCACGCAAGAGCTACGCGGGCGCATTGATACGTTTATTCGTTTAGCCCTAAAAGACTGGGATAGTTTGTGTACAACAGATGCCTATTTTACTGAACTTGATAAACGTATTGATAAAACGCGGCGCGAATTTCTATTAAAACGTGCTTTATTGTTCTTAGATGAAGCCGCTATTTTTACCATTCATGGCTTTTGCCAGCGGGTACTGAGTCAATATGCGTTTACCAGTGGTTTGCCTTTTAATGCCAATATGGCTGCTAACTCCTCTGACATTACGCTGCAAGTTTGCCAAGATTGGTATCGCAGTTTAGCTAAATCAGACGATGAAAGTTTTATGCTATTGGCTAGCTTTTGGCCAACACCCGATAGCTTTTTAGCAAGTTTTAGTAAAGCTATCGGTCACACCAGTGCTTTGTCCGTAATTGATGTTGATAGCATTGCAGCTGAATTTATTGCCTTAGTGCGTCTTGCTGCGCAAACGTTATCGGCTAACAGCGACTTATTTGAAAATGCGTTAATATTGGTAAAAAAAGGCGCAGAGCAAGAAAAAAGACGTAGTGAATTGTCACAATTAGTGCATTGGCTGGACAGCATTATCAGTGAAGAGCTTAGTGTAATGGCGGCGGGCGAGGGCAAGGTAAAAATGCCGGATAGCTTTTTTGATGGTAAACGTTATGCGCGTTCAGCCTTTAAAAGCGAGTTACTAGCCGCGTTTGAGCCAGTAAAGGCGTTGAAAGAACAGCTGAAAAAAATAGCGAGTAACCTTAATAAAGCCAAAGCCTACGCGATTGTTAAGTCTGGTATTTATAGTATTAGACAAGAGGTGATTGAACAAAAACAAGCACTTAACTTGTTAGATTTTGACGATCTTATTAATACGTTAGCGGATTGTCTTAGCGCCGCAAACGAAAGCGCTAATTTACTCGCGCAACAATTACTGAGCCAATACCCGGTGGCGTTAATTGATGAATTTCAAGATACCGATCCTAAACAATTTGGTATTTTACAAGCCATTTATTATGGCGATAAGGCTAAACATTCAAACGCGGGCTTATTTCTTATTGGCGATCCTAAACAAGCTATTTATGGCTTTCGAGGCGGTGATATATTTGCCTATTTAAACGCACGCCGCGGTTGTGATCATCATTGGCTGATGGATACTAACTGGCGCTCAACGCCTGACATGATTGCCGGCTATAACCAACTGTTTACTTACCAGCGCAATGAAAGTGCTGCGCAGGGAGAAAGTGTCTTCGGCTTTGGTATTCCTTATTTACCGGTACTGGCGGGTAAACAAACGCAGCAAAATACTCAAGCGACGAATCATTCACTAATGGTCAATAGTGGTAAGTTGGTTGACAGTGATAAAGCGCTGCAATTTATCCATTTTAGTGCGCCAACAGATGATGTAGATGGTAGTACTAAAACGGATAAAGTGACGCAAGCAAGTCGACCTATGTTGGCTGCCTGGTGCGCCAATGAAATAGTGGCTTTACTGTGCACTAAGGTAACGCCAAAGGTAAAACCTAAAGATATCGCCATACTAGTCAGAGATGGCGCCGAAGCCCGAGATATAAAGCATGCCTTAGAGCAAGCAGGGCTTGATAGCGTATTTTTATCAGACCGAGCCAACTTATTTCATTCTGCGCAAGCTAAACAATTACTAGGGCTACTTAAAGGGGTGTTATTACCCGAAGATGAGCGTTTATTTGTCGCGGCATTATCTTGTGGTTTGTTAGGGTTTGATGCCAAAAAGTTACATCAGCTGCAACAAGATGAACTCGCTTATCAAACACTCAAGTTTACTTTTATTGATTATCGCAGCCAATGGCAACGCCAAGGCTTTATTACCATGGCGATTAACTTGATGCACAACTTACTTGACGTGCCTCAGCATAATAAAGATCGTTGTTTAACCAATGTATTGCATTTATTTGAAATTTTACAAGCGGCGAGCGTGCGATTAAGCCAAGGACAAGAATTAGTCCACTGGTTTGAGCAGCAATGCCATGCACAAACTAATGACGTTGAAGCGGAATTGCGTTTAGAAAGTGATGGTGATCTTATCCGCTTGATAACCCAACATGGCTCAAAAGGACTTGAATACCCTTATGTGTTTATTCCTTTTGCCTGTCGTCATAAAGATCCCCTTAAGTTTGGTAATAAGTCGGTGAGCTATCTGGAATATCATGATAAAAACGGTGATTTATGCTTAAGTCTTGATGGCTCCCAAGAAGCTAAACAAGCCATGAGTTTGGAGTCTTATGCTGAAAGTATTCGCTTATTGTATGTCGCGATCACCCGAGCAGAGCGGCGATGTTACCTGTTGTCTTGTGCCTTTGATGAGTATCATTTATCTCCTTTAGGTCAAACACTACAGCTTGCAGAGCAAGAAAGCATTATTAAACCGCTACAAGCGCTTAAAGCCACTGCTGAGCATGCTATTGGTATTCGAGAGGTGTCACTCGATTGTGTTATTGACTCACCTGCTAACCAAGTTGTTGATGTAGATAATCAAACCGGACTCAATTCGTTAGCAAAGAATACACAGGATGTAAGTAATCTTGTGGTCAGTCAATTTACTGGAAAAATAGAACGCGATTGGTGGTTAAGTTCATTTACGGCGTTAAGTCGTAATATACGCCATGGCGGTGTCTCTAATCCTGACAGGGATACCGATACCGCCATGGCTGCGTTAACCTCGTTCAATACTTTAGCGCTTGATGCGGCTGATGACTATGCTCAAGCAGAGCAGATCTGCTTTACCTTAGCTAAAGGTGCGCATACCGGTAATTTATTACACGATATTTTAGAAAAAACCGATTTTTCTGCGCCAGATTGGCAAGATAGTATGGCAAAGCCACTGTCAGATTATGGTGAGTTAACAACTAGTGCCAATAATGCTAATAAGTCATTTACTGCTGATGAGTTAACTGCGTGGTTAACGCAAGTATTGAACGCGCCATTTATTACCAGTGATAACAGGATAACTCAGGGCATAACTGACGATATAACTGACGGCACAGTGAATGAAACGTTTGGCTGCTTAGCAGATCTTCCCAGTAATAAAACCTTACGCGAAAGTGAATTTTATTTTCCAATGCAAGGCGAAGGAACTGGCGTTTTAGCTAATTTGCTAACCGATCACCGAAATAGCGCTCAGCGTATTAATTTGGCAAATAGTAAGGCAAACAATAGTGCTAAAAGTGCCTTAACCTATCCGGTTATGTTACCAAGCTACAAAAAACTCTCAGGTATGATGCACGGTTTTATTGATTTAATTTTTGAATATCAAGGTAAGTACTACCTATGTGATTATAAATCAAACCACTTAGGTGATAGCTACCAGGATTATCAATTTGATGCTTTGCTTGATAATGTTGAAAAAAATTATTACGACCTGCAATACCTTATTTATTCAGTAGCATTACATCGTTATTTGAGGCAAACCTTGATCGATTATGATGTTAACCAGCACTTTGGTGGTGTTTATTATTTATATTTACGTGGCATGACAACCGCGCCGACACACCTAGGATCAGGTGTTTATTATCGAGCGGTCACCGAGCAAGAGCTTAATGCTTTAGACGCGCTATTTTCTCAAAAAAAGATAAACCCAGCAAAGACAGAGGAAGCCTAACATGCTCAATCACAATAAAAGTAACCTAGCTGGGCAGACCTATAGCCGTTTTAGTCAAGTAAAAGCAGTGATTCAGGGTGTTGAACCGATTGATTACTTCTTTGCTAAAGAAATGCTCAGCGCGCTTATACCTGCATCAACCGCACTTAGTTCGCCATCTGAGCCTGATAGCAGTAGTCATTTATATCATTTATTTTTAGCGTTAAGTGCTAGTTTACGAGCAGGTCATAGTTGTTTACCGTTAACGGCGGTTGCTGATCAGCATTGGGGTAGAGGCTATACCTCGCCAGTTAACGCAGACAGTAAAACCGATGAAGTTATAGATCAGGGCGTTACTCACCCTGGTTTTGTTTTTGCAACCTTAACACAGCTTCACGCCATGGTTAGTGCGCTAACTATCGGTGCACAAGATCAGCAATTACTGGTACTACACCATAACAATTTGTATTTACGTCGATATTTTCAATTTGAAAGCGATTTAGAACAAGCTATTAAGACGCGTTTAGTCGTGCAATGCCAGTATGATAACGACGATATTGCACAGTGTATTGAGGCACTTTTTCCTAATACAGAAGAGGAACAAGGAGGAGCGTCAGGAGAGATTGATTGGCAAAAAGTGGCGGTAGCCAATGCCATTAATAAAAACTTTAGTGTTATTGCTGGTGGTCCTGGTACAGGTAAAACTTATACGGTGACTAAGTTATTAGCTGCGCTAGTTATCTTAGAAGACAATAACTTAGAAGAAAAATCCATGGCAGAAAAAGAGCTGACACAGCAAGACGCGCCTATGCTTAATGTCGCTTTAGTTGCCCCCACGGGTAAAGCAGCACAACGTTTATCAGAATCTATCGTTAAGGCTATTAAAGATTTTACCGGTGAAATTGATAATAAAGTACTGGCTCAAATTCCCACACAAGCACAAACCTTACACCGTTTGTTAGGCGTTTTGCCAAACTCACCCAACTTTAGGCACAATGAAGACAATCGTTTGGCTTATGATATTGTACTCATTGATGAAGTGTCTATGGTCGACCTACCGCTCATGACACGGGTTTTTCGCGCGTTAAAAGACCATGCAAAAGTGATATTACTAGGCGATGCCGATCAATTACCCTCTGTGGCAACGGGGAGTGTCTTAGCGGACATAGCGCCGCGACCACATGGTGGTTTTAGTGCTGCTAATGAGCAGTATTTAAGCCAAGTTTGCCAACTTAAAGCGCAGCAACTCAGTGATTATTTCACCGCAAATAAAGGCGTTAATGCCGCCATTGAAGCCAAAGGCAGTTACCGCCATAACGCACACTTTGATTATTTATCCTTTTTGGTTAAATCAAGACGTTTTGACGGTAAAGGCGGTATAGGCTTACTTGCTAATGCGGTCATTAACGGTGATGTGAAACGCAGTTGGCAGCTGTTAGTTAACGCGCAAAAGCAAGCCCTACAAAAACAATCAAGCCAAATCCCAGCCGAACTATCAATGGCTCAAGGCGAACTAAGTCAGTGGTTAGCGCCACTCGTGAAGCAATATTATCAACCCATTGAAAAGTGCACCACCGTGAGTGAGGCATTTGCGTTGTTAGCTCAATTTAGAGTGTTGTGCGCAACCAGACAAGGAGATTATGGTGTTGAACGTCTTAATGAGATCATTAAAGATTATTTAGGCAAAAATAATAGCCCTTTTGGGCAACACCAGCATAGCCTGTATCATGGTCAGCCGATTATGATTAATGAAAATGACTACCGCTTAGGTTTATATAATGGTGATATTGGCATTATGTGGTCGGTTGTTGATAAAGAAGGTAAAACACATTTAATGGCTTGTTTTGAAGATAATTCTTGCCAAGAAAAGTCACGCGAAGAAAGCTCTTTTAATGACAGCGCTTTGGAAAGTCTTACCAGTGAAAGTATTGTCAATGAAAGTAAGGACATTGACGATAAAACGCTTGCTGGAACAGTATCAACATCAATACCACCGCAGGGCGTTAGACAAATATTACCGTCACGCTTGCCTAAATTTGAAAGTGTTTATGCGATGACCATTCATAAAACGCAAGGTAGTGAGTTCTCTCATGTAGCTATGGTGCTTTCTCAAACGCACGGTGAGCAGCAAAATCTACAAAAGGGCAGTAAATTATTATCAAGAGAATTACTTTACACGGGGATTACTCGCGCGAAAAAACAACTAACCCTGGCCGCTAGTCAAGGAGTTTGGCAACAAGGCGTCACCACACAAGTAAAACGTTATTCAGGTTTAACAATTAACGTGCTACAGCCTTAAGCTAAGTCTTATCGCTAAAATAACACCTGAAGCCGATAAAGCTGCTAAGATAGCGTTTTATCATACATTAAGTACTACATAGGATTTTAGTAAACTCATGCAATTGATTGATATAGATAAAGCACGTTATAGAAAGCATTTAAATATTGTTATTATTAGCTTTATTGGCTCATTACTGGTGTTATCGCTACTGTTTGGCACAATACTGATTAGTTTATTTTCAACGGTAGGTGACACCAATGCACTACTACAAGTAGGCGCAGATGCGGTGCAAGTTGAGCAAGAGTCTAACTTTCGTTATAACTTATTAGGCGTTATTTTGGCGCTACTTGCTAATGCGGCTGTGTTACATAGCCTTAAAAGAAGTGATTTTTTTACCGAAATTTATTATGTTTGGCAAATAAAACAGCTGCAAAATCTCATTTATCGTAAACTCAAAAAAATTAAAATAGCGGCTAAAGCAGGTGAAGAAGACGCGCTAATTATTCTATTCTTTTATTACCAAAGTCAATTACAAGTGTATAAACTAGATGATAATACCATTACTTTAGAAACCATTGAGCGACATAGGCAAGAAGTCGACGAGAGTATTGCCGAACTTGGTTTAAGCATTACAACAGAGCAATTTAATAAATCTTTACTTGCTCAATATAAATAAAAGTCAGTAGGCAAATCGGCATTTGTTTAGTCGTATATAGCTTGCAGCATAAATTTTACCGCTAGCTAACAGCAGATAATAAAAAACCAGCATTCTAAAAGAGTTGCTGGTTTTTTATTATTACTGTATCAGTAATAGATTACAAAAGTTATTAACTTACTTATCTTGCGCGGAAAGTAATGCGACCTTTTGATAAGTCGTATGGTGTTAATTCAACCGTTACTTTATCGCCAGTTAAAATACGAATGTAGTTTTTACGCATTTTACCAGAGATATGTGCAGTTACAACGTGACCATTCTCAAGTTCTACTCGGAACATAGTGTTAGGTAAAGTATCTAGTACCGTACCTTGCATTTCAATATTTTCTTCTTTCGCCATGGGGCGCTAAACCTCTAATGTTGTGCAGATAGCTATCAAATATTCCTATATAGGTAATATTTTTTTAGCAGATAAAAAAGCTGCGCGAATGATGCCTAATTGCTTGGCTAATGTAAAGGCTTGTGGCTATTTATTTAGCAATTTCATGCTTATTAAGCTGAGCTTAGCTTAATAAATACTCACCTAGCCGCTATTTTTATCCACTTAGGTGTTAACTTCACTTGCAATTGATTAGCCATTGACCGTTAATAAAACGCTCAAATGGAAAGTAACGGTCTTTATAATTCATCTTCTGACATTCATCAATTTGATAGCCTAAATACAAATAAGGTAGTGATCTTTGTTGACAAAAACTCAGCTGGGTTAGAATTGAAAAAACGCCCAAACCATGATTTTTATAGTCAGGGTGATAAAAAGTATAGACCGCTGATAAACCATCACTTAACACATCGGTTACCGCAACACACACCAGCACAGCTTCATCAATGCCGTTTTCTTTATCGCCAGGAGCCCAGGTTTCAATAAATAATTGTGTTGTTAACTGACAGCTTAAAAAACTTTCAAACTGCGCAAAAGAAGCAGGGTACATAGTACCGTCTTGATGCAAAGTATTAATGTAGTTTTCAAACAGTGGGTAATAGCTGTCTTTTAGTTGTGATGATTGTTTAATAATAAAGTGACTATTACGTTTTTTTGATCTTTTTTGACTTTTCGAAGGCATAAAATGATTGGTTAACACCCGAATAGACTGACAAGCATTGCAATTAGGGCAGTTTGGTCGATAACTTTGATTACCACTGCGACGAAAACCTTGTGTCATTAACCAAGCATAACTTTCACTGTTATGTAAACGTTCATCAACGGCGATCAGTAAACGCTCTTGTTGCTCAGGTAAATAATTACAGGGGAATAATTGTGTTACGCCCAGTTTATAAGAAGTGTTAGTCATTGATAATATACCTAATTTTCAAGTGGGTAGCGGTCAAAAATGGTGTACATTGTCTTTTACAAATTAACGCACCTGTATTTTAATTCACTACGTTAGCGTTAAGGTTCTCGCTTGCCAAAAATCTGTAGGTAATGGCGTTGCTACCGCGATTTTTTGTTGCGCTAAAAAAGTATCGCGCGTTATTTCTTTAGCGCCCATATCTTCAAGAAAAGGGTTAAGTAACTGGCAATCAATAAAAGTAATACCTGCGCTATCTAGTAATTGTCCTAAGGCAACGAGTGCAAATTTCGACGCATTACTTTGTGTATAAAACATAGACTCGCCAGAAAAGAAACCATTAATGGCTACGCCATATAAGCCACCGACCAATGTTTTGTTGGTTAACTCATCCGTGTGCCATATTTCAATAGAGTGAGCGTAACCTTGTTGATGTAACGCCAAGTAAGCGTTTATCATGTCAGGTAATATCCAAGTACCACCAACACGAAAGGGCGCTTGAGCACATAACTGTATTACTTGTGTAAAGTCTTGGTTTAAGGTGATTTGGTAGGGAGATTTGTTAATGGCTTTACGTAAAGTACGATTTATGCGTAATTGTGTGATAGCTATAATGGCTCTGGGATCAGGTGACCACCACAAAAAAGGATCGTTGTCGCTATACCAAGGAAAAATACCCTGACTGTAGGCAGCGATTAAACGCTGTGGTGATAAATCACCCCCAAGGGCTAATAAACCATTGGGCTCAGTCAGAGCATGTTCTATTTGAGGAAAGGTCAAACTGTTATCATCAAGTTGATATAAAATTTGACCCATTGTTATTCCTCTTGTTCATTATCACTATTCATTAAGGCCGGTACTTTTGTGACAAGCGACGCCTTAATATTAAACGTTAAGACGCTATTAGCCTTGAGCGTCTAAGTAACGTTCAGCATCTAATGCTGCCATACAACCAGCACCCGCCGAGGTAATTGCTTGACGATAAATATGATCAGCAACATCACCTGCTGCATAAATACCTTCAATATTGGTTTGCGTTGCATTACCTTGCGTACCGCTTTGAATGCTTAAGTAGCCATCTTTCATATCCAGTTGGCCTTTAAAAATATCGGTATTGGGTTTATGACCAATGGCAATAAATACACCAGCAACGTCAAGCTCTTCGGTAGCTTCTGAATTAGCGTCTTTTAAACGTAAGCCAGTAACACCCATGTTATCGCCCAATACTTCATCTAACGTACGGTCAGTGTGTAAAACAATATTACCGTTAGCCACTTTTTCATATAAACGGTCAGTTAATATCTTTTCACTACGGAACGTATCGCGGCGGTGAATTAAATGTACTTCACTGGCAATGTTTGATAAATAAAGCGCTTCTTCAACGGCCGTATTACCACCACCAACAACAGCCACTTTCTGGTTTTTGTAGAAGAAACCGTCACAAGTAGCACAGGCTGAAACACCACGTCCCATAAAGGCTTCTTCAGAAGGTAAACCAAGATATTGTGCAGAAGCGCCGGTACAAATAATTAACGCATCACAAGTGTATTCATTGCTACCGGTTAATTTATAAGGTTTAGATGAAAAATCGACCGACTCGATATGGTCAAAAACAATTTCAGTATCAAATTTTTCAGCGTGCTTTTGCATACGATCCATTAATGCAGGACCCGTTAAGCCCTCAGCATCACCTGGCCAGTTTTCTACATCAGTAGTGGTGGTTAATTGTCCACCTTGTTGCATGCCTGTGATAATTACTGGCTTTAAGTTTGCGCGGGCAGCATAAACAGCAGCAGTATAGCCGGCAGGGCCTGAGCCTAAAATTAGTAGGGGACAGTGTCTTACGTCGCTCATGGGTTCTCCAAGAAAAATTGATTGTGTTAAATTGAACAGATATAGCTTATTTAGGTTGAAGTAGTTCATTAGTCTTAACTACTATCATTCCTTATTAGTTGGGATGATAGGAAATAAAGCAAGGGGTATAAATAATTACTTAACCAATAATAGCGCCATTCTAACCGATTTTACTTTGCCATGTAATTTAGTTTTATTGCTATTGTCATTCTTTTATCAAAACACGATATAATGCGGTCATCCGAATAATTTGGCATTAGCTAATACTGGCTAGTATACAAAATATCACTAACGAGCACGTTACATGAGTTATAACAAAGCAATTGATCGTATCGATAAAAACATTTTAGTTGAATTACAAAAAAATGGTCGTTTATCTAATGTTGAATTATCAAAGCGAGTAGGGTTAAGTCCAACCCCTTGTTTAGAAAGAGTAAAACGTTTAGAAAAAGAGCAATATATTACTGGTTATAAGGCATTGCTTAATCCACATAAACTTGATGCTGCTTTATTGGTTTTTGTTGAAATCACCTTGTCTAAAACCAGTCCTGATGTGTTTGATGATTTTGCTGCAGCGGTCGAAGACCTTGATGTCATTCAAGAATGTCATTTAGTCTCCGGCGATTTTGACTTTTTACTCAAAACGCGGGTAAAAGATATGTCAGCGTATCGAGAGTTACTTGGTGACACCTTACTTAGGCTACCTGCGGTCAGTGAAAGCAGAACCTATGTGGTGATGGATGAAATAAAATCAACTAACTTACTGACCATTAAGCGCTAACTTAGCGCTCATTGAGTAAAAGCATTTACCTTATAGGATACTAAAAGCAGCCAGTAAAGTAGCCCTGTAAGCTAGCCAATTAATATAACTGTATAAAAAAACATGCCTTAATGGTAATTTGTTGCTGCCAACGAAGCGCTAATTTGATACTTTAGCTGTGCTATAGGTGATTCTACCTATTTAATTTCCAATGGTACTTATAATTGTCTTCCGATCTTATAGAAAATTCCGATGTATCGCTTGATACATTAACCAACAAACAACTTACTGGCGTGCAACGTTTACTTGAGGCTGGGTTGTTGTGTTTCACTGTGTTTGCCATGTTTATGATGTTGGCATTATTTAGTTTTGATCCCGCTGATCCTGGTTGGGCGCAAACGGGCTATCAATCTGATGTGCGTAACTTAGGCGGCGCGGTGGGCGCTTATCTCTCCGATTTGTTTTTAAATCTTTTTGGCCTTATCGCCTACAGCTTACCCTTTGTTATCGCCATTATTGGCTGGTTGTTGTTTCAACGCTTCCATGAGTTGATGAGACTTGATTACTTAACCTTAGGGCTAAAGCTAATTGGCTTTTTCATGTTCTATCTTGGGGTAACGTCGTTAGCGAGTATGAATTTTGACGATATTTTTTATTTCTCCGCTGGCGGAATTTTAGGTGACGTACTGAGTAAAACCTTATTACCGTACTTGTCTTTTGTTGGCTCTACCTTACTGTTTTTACTCTTTACCTGTGCAGGCTTTGTGCTACTTACCGGTTTTTCTTGGCTTAAGTTTATAGACACGGTTGGTCGGTACGCCATTTTAGGTGCTGTTAAGCTAGCGGATTTACCCACATTAATTCAGCAACATTTTGGTACCAATGAACAATCAGATAATAAGCAAGACTGGCTAAGCAATGTTAAAAAACGTTTAGCTAAAGACACGCATACAACAGACACTAATGAAGAGAGTACAGCCGAGCAAAAGTTATCTTTAACGCAGCAAAACCCTGATAGAAGTGCAGATAAGAGTACAGATAAAAATGCAGATAAGAGTGTCTTAGCCACATCAACTCAAGAACCTTCTTTAGCTTCCTTAGATGCACAAAACAGTAATACTGATTTAAGTCTGTCTGCTAGTGCGCAAGGACCAACAATATCAGTAAACACTAGCGAAAACACACACAATAAAACTGAACCCTTTATTGATATTGCTGAACTCATGAGTGAGCTTTCAGCGGGCAATGTGCAAGATCAAGTCAGTCAAAAAGAGATTACTGCCGCGTTTGCCGACGTAGAAAAACTTAATGTTGCTGATGATAACCCCGCTAAAAAGTCGTCAACTACGTCTGAGCAAAATATGTCTCAACATAATGACCCCGTTAATTTGCTGCCAGTTGCAGAAAAAGCACCACCTGAAATGCCGTCTATCAATTTACTTGATCGCCCTGATAAAGCGAAAAACCCTATTAATCAAGAAGAGTTAGACTTAGTAAGTCGCCTTGTTGAAACCAAGTTACTTGATTTTGGCGTACAAGCACAGGTGGTCTCTGTTTACCCAGGCCCAGTGATAACGCGGTTTGAATTAGACTTAGCCCCAGGGGTTAAAGTGAATAAAATAACTAGCTTATCAAAAGATTTAGCGCGTGCATTATCAGCCATTAGCGTACGTGTTGTTGAAGTTATTCCTGGTAAATCAGTGATAGGTTTAGAGCTCCCCAACAAACACCGTGAAATTGTTTATTTAAGTGAAGTGATTGGCTGTCCTGCCTTTGAAGAGTCGTCATCGTCGCTAGCCATGGTCTTAGGTAAAGATATTGCCGGTGAGCCTGTGGTGGTTGATTTAGGTAAAATGCCGCACTTACTGGTGGCCGGTACTACCGGCTCAGGTAAATCTGTGGGTGTAAATACCATGATTGTTAGTTTGCTTTATAAATCTACGCCTGAAGATGTGCGTATGATCATGATTGACCCGAAAATGCTTGAGTTGTCAGTCTATGAGGGCATTCCACATTTACTCGCTGAAGTAGTTACCG
This sequence comes from Colwellia ponticola, assembly GCF_005885605.1. Lineage (GTDB taxonomy): Bacteria > Pseudomonadota > Gammaproteobacteria > Enterobacterales > Alteromonadaceae > Colwellia > Colwellia ponticola. The sequence continues at coordinate 94,193 of NZ_SZVP01000013.1, forward strand.
ATATGAAAGATGCGGCTAATGCACTGCGTTGGTGTGTGGGCGAAATGGAGCGACGTTATAAAGTGATGTCTGCTTTGGGCGTTCGTAACTTAAAAGGCTACAACAAAAAAGTATTGGAAGCGATTGCCAAAGGTGAGCCTATTATCGACCCCACTTGGCAACCTAATGATGGTATGGATCAAACAGCGCCTATGTTGGAAAAACTACCGAGCATTGTGGTCGTTGTTGATGAATTTGCCGATATGATGATGATTGTTGGTAAAAAAGTTGAAGAGCTTATTGCCCGTATTGCACAAAAAGCCCGTGCTGCCGGTATTCATTTAATACTCGCTACGCAGCGCCCATCAGTGGATGTTATTACCGGCTTAATTAAAGCCAATATTCCAACGCGTATGGCGTTTCAGGTATCATCAGGGTTAAACTCTCGCACCATCTTAGATCAACAAGGGGCAGAGCAGTTATTGGGTATGGGTGATATGCTGTATTTACCACCGGGGACTGGCGTGCCAACTCGTGTGCATGGCGCATTTGTTGACGATCATGAAGTACATGCGGTGGTAAAAGACTGGAAATCTCGAGGTGAGCCTAACTACATTGAAGAAATTTTATCAGGTGAGCACGACCAAGATATTTTATTACCGGGTGAGCAAGCCGAAGGCGGTGATGGTGAAGAAGTCGATGCACTTTACGATGAAGCCGTTAACTTTGTTACTGAAAAACGCCGCGTGTCAATTTCAAGTGTACAAAGACAATTTAGGATCGGTTATAACCGCTCCGCGCGTATAGTGGAAGAAATGGAGCAACAAGGTGTGGTATCAACACCGGGCAATAACGGCGCTCGCGAAGTATTAGCGCCGCCGCCAGTACGCGATTTTTAACTTAGGCTGACCGGCTTATTATATTAACGATTATTTATTAAAAGCATCATTTTATTAGAAGTACCCCATGACAATAAATTTTACCCGTAAACCCTTTTTTAAAATAGTGGCGTTAACTAGTTTACTACTACCCGCACTTAGCTTATATCAACCTGCGGCTAATGCTGCGCAAGCACCTATTGATAATAGCAACACTAGCACGACTAGGGTGTTTGCCGCGCCATCAGAGCAAGCAAAACAGCAGTTAATGGCGCAATTAAGTAAACTCGCTTTTTTTAGCGCTAATTTTAACCAAAAAATTCTTAATGACGCAGGTGAACTATTACAACAAGGTTCGGGTAATTTAGCGATTAGTAAGCCCAACCTTGTTAATTGGAAAACCATTACCCCGGATGAAACCTTAATTGTTAGCGATGGTAACACCTTGTGGTTTTATGACCCGTTTATTGAACAAGCTAGCGCGTTTAGCTTAGCCAAATCTATTCATAACACCCCTATTTTATTGCTCACTAGCGATGAACCAGAGCTTTGGCAACAATATGAGGTTAGCCAGCAAAGCCATGAAAGTGATCATACCCAAAGTGATTTACGCTTTATCGTCATCCCAAAAGATGACAATAGCCAAATTAAAAAGCTAACGCTGCGCTTTACTGATGCCTCTGCTCAAAGTAATGACACTGAGTTACAACTAAGTGAGTTCTCCTTTGAAGATGCTACGGGTCAGGTGAGTCAAATCAGTTTAAGTCACTTTAACAGCCGTGTTAAACCAAAAGCCTCATTATTTACATTTACCTTACCCGAAGGTGTAAGACTTGAAGACAAACGATAGCTCAAAGCAAGGTGTAAACCAAAGCGCAAGCCAAAGTTCGCTATTTGACTTACCCGCTGATGAAAGCCTAGGCGCGCCTAACGATAACGCTGTAACTAACACCGCATCAGCAAGTAGCTTTATGCCGCTTGCGGCTAAAATGCGCCCAAAAACCTTAGCCGATTATGTTGGCCAACAGCATATTTTAGGTGGCGATTCACCTTTAGCGCAATCTATTGAACAAGGTCATTGTCATTCACTTATCTTTTGGGGCCCACCGGGCAGTGGTAAAACGACTTTAGCTGAAATTATTGCCCAGCATGCCAATGCTGAAATAGAACGCGTATCGGCCGTTACCTCGGGTATTAAAGAAATTCGTAGCGCTATTGAAAAAGCCAAATTGCGTGCACAAGGCGAGGGTGATAACAAACGCAGAACAGTATTATTTGTTGACGAAGTGCATCGCTTTAATAAATCACAGCAAGATGCATTTTTACCGCACATTGAAGACGGCACCATTATTTTTATTGGTGCGACCACAGAAAATCCCGCGTTTGAATTAAACCAAGCGTTACTGTCTCGCGCGCGTTTATATACTTTAAAAAAGTTAACCCGTGATGACTTAGCGCAAGTATTACAACGCGCTATTAGCTTATGTGAAACCGATGAACAGTTAACGATTAACTTAACAACAGATGCGAAACAAAGCTTACTTAATCGCAGTGATGGTGACGCTAGGCGGTTACTTAATTTACTCGAAAACTGCCTAGACAGCACAGTAACAGCCAATGATAACAGCAAAACCATTACCGTTGAGCTGATCGCGCAAGTGGCGGGTAGCAAAATTGCCCTTTATGATAAAGGCGGTGACGCTTTTTATGACTTAATTAGTGCTTTTCATAAATCGGTACGCGGCTCTAGCCCTGATGCCGCTTTATATTGGTACGCTAGAATTTTGACCGCTGGCGGTGATGCACTCTATGTGGCTAGACGTTTACTTGCTATTGCCAGTGAAGACATAGGTAACGCGGATCCACGCGCCATGCAACTGGCACTAAACGCTTGGGATACGTTTCATCGTGTTGGCCCAGGTGAAGGTGAACGTGCTATCGCGCAAGCTACGGTATATATGGCATTAGCGCCAAAAAGTAATGCAGTTTATCAAGCCTTTAACAAAGCCAAAGTACTAGCACAGCAAACCTGTGATTTAGATGTGCCCTTGCATTTAAAAAATGCCACTAGCAGTATTACCCAAGAGCTTGGCCATGGTAGTGAATATCGTTATGCTCATAATGAAGTAAACGCTTTTGCCGCTGGCGAAAATTACTTTCCTGAAGCACTTGCCCGAGGCGATAGCTCGCATACTAGCTTGTATCAACCGACAGAGCGTGGCTTAGAGAAAAAACTCAAAGAAAAGCTCGACTATTTAAACCAGCTTAATAGGAATAGTCATGACCAGCGCTATTAGTAATGTTACCTTATATGCTTTTGTCGCACTTGGCGGTGCTTGTGGGGCAAGTTTACGCTTTTATATGTCGCAATTAGTACTCAATTGGCTCGGAAAAGGTTTCCCTTTTGCCACATTGATGGTTAATATCATCGGCTCATTTACTATGGGTTTGTTATACCAATTAATAGAACATAATATTCTCAATGTGAGCGTGCATAGAACCTTAATAGGCATAGGGTTTTTAGGTGCATTTACCACATTCTCTACATTTTCATTAGACTCTTTGTTATTATTACAACAAGGAGACGTGCTAAAAGCGGTGATAAATATTTTACTCAATGTGTCACTGTGTATTGCCGCAGCTGGGCTGGGTATATTTATCGTTAATAGCTTGGCAAAATAAGCCAAATTAGTGTAGCTAACTTAATTACTGATAACTTAATCGCGTACGTACCATAAACCGCCAACAATTTTAATAACCTACTAAACAAGAATGTGAACAATTATGCTTGATGCAAAACTGCTTAGAACTGATTTAGACAATATCGCTCAACAACTTACCAAACGTAACTTTATATTAGATACCGTTACCTTAAGTGCCTTAGAAGAGCAACGTAAAGCCATTCAAGTGAAAACTCAAGAGCTGCAAAATGAACGTAACACCCGCTCAAAGTCTATTGGCCAAGCGAAAGCGCGCGGTGAAGACATTGCGCCATTACTAGCACAAGTAAGCCAGTTAGGTAATGACTTGGAAGCGGCAAAAACAGAGCAAGACGAGGTTTTAGCAAAAATTGATGCTATTGCCAGTGCTATTCCTAACCTGCTTGATGACTCTGTTCCTGAAGGTAAAGATGAAGATGACAACGTTGAATTAAAACGCTGGGGCACACCACGTCAATTTGACTTTGAAGTAAAAGATCACGTCGATTTAGGCTTTTCAGTTGATAAAGGCTTAGATTTTGAAAGTGGCGCTAAATTAGCCGGTACTCGTTTTGTGGTAATGCGCGGTAAAATCGCTAAATTACACCGCGCTATTGCGCAATTTATGCTTGATGTACACACAGAAGAGCATGGCTACCAAGAAATGTACGTGCCTTATTTAGTTAACGCTGATTCATTATATGGCACAGGCCAATTGCCTAAGTTTGGCGAAGACTTGTTCCATACCGACTTATCAAACAAAAAATTATCACTGATCCCAACGTCAGAAGTACCGTTAACTAACTTAGTGCGTGATGAAATTGTTGATGAGAGTGACTTACCGATTAAAATGACCGCTCATACACCGTGTTTTAGAAGTGAAGCGGGTTCTGGTGGTCGTGATATTCGCGGTCTTATTCGTCAACATCAATTTGATAAAGTTGAAATGGTACAAATAGTTAAGCCTGAAGAATCAATGACGGCACTTGACGAATTAACCCGTCATGCTGAAATCATTCTTGAAAAGCTTGAACTGCCATATCGCACCGTACAATTATGTAGTGGTGATGTTGGTTTTAGCGCCACTAAAACCTTTGACTTAGAAGTTTGGTTACCAGCGCAAGATACTTACCGTGAAATTTCTTCATGTTCAAACATGGGCGCATTCCAAGCACGTCGTATGCAAGCTCGCTTTAGAAACAGCGAAACCAACAAGCCAGAATTATTACATACACTTAACGGCTCAGGCTTAGCAGTAGGGCGTACCTTAGTAGCTATTTTAGAAAATTACCAGCAAGCAGATGGCAGCATTGATGTGCCAACCGTATTGCAACCTTACATGGGTGGTTTAACTAACATTGCTTAATTAACATGAGTTAACCCTAATTTATAATATTTATCCATTAAAAACGCGATTAAATCAGCTCAAACGAGCTAACTTAATCGCGTTTTATTTTTTAAGCTTTTTAAATCTAGAGTTATTTCACTTTATTAAGGTACACCTTTGTAGCTAGATAAGATCAGATAAAGGACTGCGTACACCGTTTGCCCCGTGCTCAAGTACGTGTGTATAAATTTGCGTGGTTCTAATATCGGTATGACCCAGTTGCTCTTGAACGGTTCTTATGTCAGCACCGCGTTGTAATAAGTGAGTGGCAAACGAGTGACGTAAAGTATGGCAAGTAACATTCTTTTCAATATTAGCTAACTTAGCGGCTAATTTAACAGATTTTCTTAACCCTGTTTCATCAATATGATGCCGTCTTAAATTACCTGTTTCAGGATCTACACTTAACCTACCTGAGGGAAATAAATAATGCCAATTCGTTTCCATATTTACGTTGGGGTATTTTCTTGATAACGCATAAGGTAACCATACGCCTTGGTAAGATGAGTTTTTTTGATCACTATTGAAATAGGATTTAATACCAATCTGCATAAGAAAGTGATCTCTTAGCCAGAATTTAAAGGCTTAGAGGCAAGGCATTGATTGTAGGCAAGGGTTGTTCCCTTGTCAAAATCAATAACGATGCATATAAGCCTTTAAAAATGGCCCTTTGGGAATGCATGGACACCATGATAACGTCATAAAATTTACTTGATGTAGGGTAACTATATCGGCATAAATTTTATTTGTTCTACTGTCGTCCATGCCATTCTAAGTGAACACTTCTTTATGCAGAATGGTATAACTACTAAAATTTGTAGTTTTAATTCATCACATAATTCCTTAGCTAATGTGACTTGACGGTTTTTTCCACCTTTACCTTGCCAAATTTGTACACCGTAATGATCAAAATCAATATCCTTTACACGTAAGCGAACAACTTCCATTAAACGAAGCCCACTACCGTACATTAATTGACAGGGTAGGCTATGGCGTTTTGGTATATGTAATTGGCTGTAGCTGTCGAGATCGGCATTGCCCACGTTGCCAAGGTATGGCAACGGCTAAATGGGAGCAAAGACAACAAGAGGATTTATTATCGTGTCGCTATTTCCACCTTGTTTTTACGCTTCCTCATGAGTTGAATATCATTGCGCACTATAGCCCAAACGTGCTGTATCACTGTTTATTTAAAGCCGCATGGCAAACCTTAAGTAAATTTGCGAAACGAAAAGGGCATGGTCAGTTAGGTATGACAAGCGTACTGCATACGTGGGGACAAAAGTTAAGTCAACATATTCACCTACATTGCATGATACCCGCAGGTACGCTTGATAAAGCGCACTGGCATGAAATAGAAAAAGGCTATTTATATCCGGTTAAAGCATTATCAACGGTCTTTAGAGGAAAAATGCTCGCGGCGCTCAATGAATGCGATAGTTCATTCGCGAAGATAAGCACGCCAACTAAATGGTGTGTTTATAGCAAAGCCTGTTTAACGTACAGTGAAAAGTTAGTCAGTTACCTTGCACGTTACACCCGAAAAGGCGTGATGTCAGAATCACGGTTGGTATCAGCGAACTCACAAACAGTGAGTTTTAAATACCGGGATTATGCAGATAATAACCGAGATAAGATCATGACACTGAGTTGTGACGAATTTTTAAGGCGTTATTTACAACATATACTGCCAAAGGGGTTTATGCGTATTCGCCACTATGGATTTTTAGCCAATGCGTGTCGTAAACAAAAGTTAGCGTTAATCAAAGATCAAGCGCCACACAGCTGTAAAGCAGCAACGGCAAAGACAGAAAAAGCGCCATTGATACCATATTGGTCCTGTCAATCATGCAAGGTTGGCAGCTTGCGGTTTATTGGTATAGCAGCGTCGAATACAGCCACCACTAAACTAGAGCGAACGAGTTAGCGGGCTAGCCTGCTTAAAAGAATCAATAA
>NZ_SZVP01000126.1 GCF_005885605.1 Colwellia ponticola
TCCACCCAGAACGTGGCGAAGCGCGTCATGCCGGTCAGGCGTGCGGCGGGCAGGTCGGAGTAGTTCAGGTACCACAGGTTGCTGATGTAGAGCCCGGTGCCCAGTTGCTTGAGGATCTCGGCCTGGGCCAGGTTGCCTGCCGCGATCTGCAAGGCGCTGGGGGATTCGTCGCCGCTGGCGCCGTTGGCGCTGAGGCCATATTCGGCGGCGCTGCGCGAGTTCACCAGTTGGCCGTCGGCCTGGCCGGCATTGATCAGCGTGACGTCACTGCGCGGGTAGCCTTCGCTGGAGAACGCCTGGCTCAGGGAGTCGGTGATGTGTTCTTTCACCGTCACCAGCGGGCTCAAGGACTGCTCGCCGGCATACAGCCGTTGCAATGAGCTGCCTTTGCTGGCGATGGCCTGGGCGGAAAAACCACCCCAGGTGATGATGCTGATGATTTCTTCCAG
>NZ_SZVP01000127.1 GCF_005885605.1 Colwellia ponticola
AGCTTGTCGGTGTTACGCGCGATAGCCACCACGCTATGCCCACGACGCAGGGCTTCTTCCAGCAATTGTCTGCCGGCACGGCCGGTGGCCCCAATGATTGCGATCTTGCTCATGATGTTCTCCAGTACGGTCAGGGTTTAAAGGCATTCACCACTTCATTTCGCCCTTGGCGACTTTGGCGCTCAGTTCCAGCGAGCTTTCGTCGGCGAGGGTGGGGTAGCGCTTTTTCATGGCCGCGATCAGGGCGGCGGCGTCCTTGGCCTTGGCGGTTTCTACGTCGAAGGCCTTGATGTAGTCGGCAGTAAAGGCCACGGCTTGCGGTGACGGCGTGCCCAGGTAGTGGCCAGGAATCACCGTGCGTGGCTTCAACTGTTCGATGCGTTGCAGGGTCGCAAGCCAGTCTTTATGGGATTGCGCGCTTTGAGTGTCGGCCATCCACAGGTGAATGT
>NZ_SZVP01000128.1 GCF_005885605.1 Colwellia ponticola
CTTCCTTTCCATATAGAAAAAAGAAAGACTTGAAAGGTCAATCGTATGATCGACATTTCAAGTCTCTTTATTAATCGATTTTATCTACTTGATCGAAATCAAGTTCTGTACTTGTTTCACGACCAAACATATCGATGTTGACTTTCAATTTTTCTTTTTCTCCGTCAACTTCTGTTACTTGTCCTTCTAATCCAGCAAATGCGCCTTCGATGATTTTCACAACTTCGCCAACTTCTACTTCTAGATCATTTTGTCGTAGACTCATTCCGATAGAACGCAAGATATGATTGACTTCTTCTGGAAGTAGTGGTGCTGGTTTGCTTCCAGCTCCGTGTGAACCAACGAATCCTGTCACGCCTGGTGTGTTACGGACAACATACCAGGAAGCGTCTGTCATGATCATTTCAACAAGAACATATCCTGGAAATGTTTTATGAACGATTTCTTT
>NZ_SZVP01000129.1 GCF_005885605.1 Colwellia ponticola
TAATAATGTATTTCGGATGACCCACAAAGAATGAAAACCAGATGGATCAGGAATCTTGATGTCTAATACAAGAACTGTCAAAACGATAGCCACTACTCCATCAGTAAATGCTTCTAATCTCGACTTTGTCACGATGATTCCTCCTCAGATGATTCAGCGCTTTTATTTTATCACTTATGTTATTAAATAACCATCGTTTTATATAGGAAATTTTCTGAAAATTGTTGCATATTTTTCGAAATTTTGTTACTTTTAAAAAAACCGTAAAGGAGTTATGTATGACAAAAAAATTATCATTTAAAGACTATCTTTTTATAGGCTCCATGCTTTTCGGTCTATTTTTTGGTGCTGGAAATCTTATCTTTCCCGTTCATTTGGGTCAAGAAGCAGGCGCTGCTACCTTTTGGGCGAATCTAGGTTTCTTGGTTACCGGTATCGGTCTTCCCTT
>NZ_SZVP01000130.1 GCF_005885605.1 Colwellia ponticola
TAAACTCACAAAGGGGAGTCCAATTGGGCTGAGATTGAATCTATTTCTAAACCCTTCGTACCTGTTTCGGTTATGCGAGCGTAGGAATTGTGAAAAAACAGCTGTTTGAAATTTTTCGAAAGCTGCTTCCTCCTTTGTGACTTTTTTATTCAAAGGAGGAAGTTTTTTTATGGGAAAAAATAGAGTTTGGGTAGAAGGAACGATTGTTGCAGCGTTAGCGATGGTGCTGTCATTGATACCAATCCAGATCGGCAGCAGTTTTTCTATTTCATTGGGGCAGATTCCGTTGACTCTTTTTGCGTTAAGACGAGAGGCAAAGGCAGGGATGCTGGCAGGTTTCATTTGGGGGATCTTACACTTTCCGTTGGGACAAGTTTATTATTTAAGTGTCGTTCAAGTGTTGATTGAGTATCCGATTGCTTATACTTTTGCAGGTGCAGCAGGGCTC
>NZ_SZVP01000131.1 GCF_005885605.1 Colwellia ponticola
TTTAGCGAAAGCATTGAATTCTCTTGGCAACTTAATTGTTGTTACAGTATGTTCTTGCCAATTAAGTGCTGCGAATGATTTCACATCATATTTCATGTGAATCGTCCCACGTGTTACTTGATTGCCGGCGATTAATTCTAAACCGTCCATCGCTGTACCGCTTGCTGCTAAAGTACCAGATGTTTGATAATCAATACGAGGACTGTTATCTTTCTTAGTCATTACTGATGATGTGTCGGCAGATGTTTTAGCTGCGGCCATCGCTGTTGATGTTCCAGCTGTTACTACCATTCCTAATACCGTTGATGATACCAATACTAAGTTTACCAATTTTGAACTTTTAATCATGCTTTTCGCCTCCAAGTGCGTTTTATATTTTTAGCTCAGCGATTATTAGTCAACGACGTTAATTGCCTTTGCTATGTGAATAATGTATCATCTCTTTTTT
>NZ_SZVP01000132.1 GCF_005885605.1 Colwellia ponticola
AACGTTCAAAGGTGATTTTAGCAAAACTACTTTTAGAAAACCCAGATGTTCTGATCTTAGATGAACCAACCAATCACTTAGATGATCAGCATATCCAATGGCTGACGCAGTTTCTTCAGGATTTTGACGGTGCGTATATCGTGATTTCCCATGACCAAGAATTTCTTGATCAGATCACCACCCATATCGCAGACATCGAGTTTGGAAAGATTACTAAGTATACTGGCCATCTAAAACAAGCATTGAAACAAAAGGAACAAAATCGCGAAAGCTATTTGCGCCAATATCATGCTCAAAAAAAACAAAGCGAAAAGACCGAAGCTTATATTCGGAAATACAAAGCCGGTTCCCGATCAACAATGGCAAAAAGCCGACAAAAACAATTAGATAAAATCGAACGGCTGACGCCTCCCGCTTCAGCAAGTAAAGCTGTCTTTGATTTTCCATT
>NZ_SZVP01000133.1 GCF_005885605.1 Colwellia ponticola
TTCGCAACATTTCCGCTCTTTTCCATTTTCGCAACAGCCCGCTTACCAAAAAATAGAGAAAATCTCGATAGAATAGAGTCAGAGAAGAGATTATTCTCTTCTCTCTGCTAACCAGTCTTAGCAAAATAAATTTTGCAAAAGTCAAAAACTGATCACGATAGAAATTTCTTTTCATACCTGATGAAAAGATGCTTCTCGCAATCAGTTTTTGGATTGTTTTTATATTGATTGACAATCATTTTTTCTCTCAATCAATTAATTATATGATTAAGATTCTTGTTCAAAAATTTCACGAAGTTTCGGGGCATTTAAATCTTTTTCAGATAGTTGAATTAATCTATATCGTAAGTTTCGATTATTTTGATGATATCATTCAACTCATCAATCGCGATATCTGCTTGTGTCTGATCAAGGGGCAGATCTTGCTTTAATGCAATCGTATATAA
>NZ_SZVP01000134.1 GCF_005885605.1 Colwellia ponticola
CACCGCCGTGGCGGTGTACATGGGCGTGTGGTTCCCCGATGTACCGCGCTGGATCTGGGCCCTGGCGGCCCTGGTGAGCATGGGCACCATCAACCTGATCGCCGTCAAGGCCTTCGGTGAGTTCGAGTTCTGGTTCGCCCTGATCAAGATCGTCACCATCATCGCGATGGTCATCGGCGGTGTCGGCATCATTGCCTTCGGTTTCGGCAATGACGGTGTTGCCCTGGGTATTTCCAACCTGTGGGCCCACGGCGGCTTCCTGCCCAACGGCGTGCAGGGTGTGTTGATGTCGCTGCAGATGGTGATGTTCGCCTATTTGGGCGTGGAGATGATCGGCCTGACCGCCGGTGAGGCGAAGAACCCGCAGAAGACCATCCCCAATGCCATCGGCTCGGTGTTCTGGCGGATTCTGCTGTTCTATGTCGGCGCGTTGTTCGTGATCCT
>NZ_SZVP01000135.1 GCF_005885605.1 Colwellia ponticola
TGTCGATGGAATGCACATTCGATTGCTATTGATTACGTTCTTTCTGCAATTTTTCCCTGAATTGATAAAAGAAGGACATTTGTATATTTTGCAAACACCACTTTTCAGGGTTCGAAATAAGAAAGAAACAATCTATTGCTATTCTGACGAGGAACGAAAAGCGGCAATCGAAAAATTAAAACCGAAACCAGAAATCACCCGATTTAAGGGATTGGGAGAAATTTCTCCGGATGAGTTCAAGAATTTTATTGGAGAAACCATTCGTCTTGATCCTATTATGATGGACAAAAATACTTCGATTGAACAATTGCTTTCTTTTTATATGGGAAAAAATACTCCGGACAGACAGGAATTTATCATCAAGAATTTGAAGGTGGAATTAGATGTAATTGAGAAAGTTTAAAAAAACAGATTAAAGTTGATAGGAGGAATCCATATACAATT
>NZ_SZVP01000014.1 GCF_005885605.1 Colwellia ponticola
GATGATAATAAGGCGTATCCAATAAACTAATTTGTTGTGAACGAGGCTTCGCCATGACAATCACCAAACTAAGTGAGAAAAGGTAAAGTAAGTCTAGTGTATTGAGTGAAATATAGACAGGTTATTATGGGTGGCATGATAAGTACTCTTATTCATGGCGCAAGAGCCGTTATTGCTAATTGTAAAAACAAGACAGATCGGACAAGCCTATGGGTAAAAGACCTTGTTGAACGACGAGGATTTAAACGAGCGACCGTGGCATTGGCCGCTAAGAACGCCCGATTAATTTGGGCACTGTTACACTCAGAAAAAGAATATCAGGTAGATTATGTAAAGTAAGTTTACGTACAAAGGTTAATTAAACGGTTAACCCCACCGAGTCTGTGCATTAGCAATTGACGATAACACGGTCAGACCGAGAGCAAGAAAGCCTGTTTAGTAAGGAAGTGTTCGCAACACTGTTTAACGAATGAGGCATTGCTCAAGCGCAAATCATCAGGGCGATAGCGTAATAAAGCTAACTAAACGCCGAATGTAGAGCTGCTGTCAGATCTTCTAGTTATAAGAGAATGCTGCTGCTTGACAACGGGGAGTCCATGTAGCCTTGCTAAGCGGATAAAAATGGTTGGCTATAATCGCGAAGCGATGGCCAACTGTTTTTATTCCGTTTAAGCAACTTGTTAGCACTAATTACGAACCTTATGTGCGAATAAGTCTAAGCTGTTTAAACATTTTTTGACAATTTCATCGCAATTTGTCTCGTTGATATCAGTAGTAATTACAATTAGCTCATCTTCCTGTTTGAAACTGGCGGAGCCTTCAGCAAAGAAACGTTCTATGTCTGAGAAAAATGATTCTACGTGATCATTGGCTTCTTCTGAGGACAATTCTTCACGAAATGGATCTGAACGAGTTGGACCATCGTAATGATAATATGGTTTATATTTGAATACGTGCATCTAGTTTCCTTTTAGTGCTAACGCCCACGTTAAGGGGCTAAAAATTTGTTTGCTAAAATGTGCAGCGGAGCGAAACCGAGCAAACTGTTTTTAGTCCCGCTTTAACTGCTTGTTAGAAGCCGATTACTCCGGTGCTCTTTGGTTGGATCATGAGGATTAACATTACCACCCTTTAATGCCTCATTTATATAACCTAAGTCAGTTTCGACTTTAACTGCAACCAAGTAATGTTTACCTAAAGCAGAGCGCCAGTAATGATATTTTTCTTGATACTCTTGATTGAAACTAAACTCAACCGAAACAGATTTAACCCAAGCGAATGGGATCTTTTGTGCCTCAAGTAATCTATTTAGTTCAATTTTCATTTGCTGGCACATGTCCAACAGCTGAGACGAACTAATACTACTGTTTAAGTTTAATAAATCTAAAGTGATAGATTCAACATTATTCTCTTGTGCCAACAAGAATAATTGACCTACTGCCCAGTAGCCTAAATAGTCATTATTTCGCCCACTTAAAAGTTTGGCAAAATTGATTGTGATTCCTTTCAACTCTCGACGACGTGCCATAAATTCCCAAAGGCTTCTAACGCCCACTTAAGCGGACAAAAATTGTTGGTTAAAATGTGTAGCGAAGCGGAACCTAACCAACTGTTTTTGTTCCGTTTGAAGTGCTTGTTAGGCAACATATTGAACAACCAACTCTTTTACTACAGGAACAACTGAACCAATTAATAACAGAGCCATAGATAAATTAAAGATTTTTTGGTGCTTTGGCGAATTAAGATACTTTTTAAGCCCAACACCAAAAAATAACCAAATACCTACACAAGGAAAAGCAACAATAAAGAAAGCCAACGCAATAAAAATAACTTGTAAGAAGATATCTGATGAAATAGAAGTGTAAGCTGAAACAGCACCTGTGGCCATAACCCATGCTTTGGGGTTTACCCACTGAAACAACGCAGCTTGAGTAAAACTTAAAGGCTTAGATTTTTCCACCTCTAGTGAAGCCGGTGAAGACGATGCTATAAGCCAAGCTAAATATAATAGATAAGCGACACCTAATATCTTTATTGCTTCGTGAAATATAGGATACATTTCAAATACAACACTAAAACCTAAACCGACCATTATTACCATTGCAGGAAAGCCAAAACAGATCCCTAATAAATGCGGAATACTACTTTTAATTCCGTAGTTGAGGCCTGAAGTCATAATCATTATATTATTTGGGCCTGGTGTTACCGTAGTTGATGCGGCAAAAATAATAATCGCTAAATAAATCTCCATAACCTTTGAGTACTCCTTGTTGCCTAACAGCTTATTAGCAGGAAAAAATCCTCCTATCACCGGAATTATTTTTCCTTACTATTTTTAATATTTCTGTAGGTTATTACATTAATATTTCTAAATCAATAATTTAAAAACATTACCAAAGTGGTTGATGAGTGAAAGCAGGCAATAGACACGTTTTCTTGTAGAAAGCAGGAAACGCAAGTTTCTGTATAAAAAAACAGTGCTATTTATAATTAATGAACTTTCTTTATGTGGCGGTGAGATAGAGATTTGAACTCTACTCGAAGGTGTAATGCTAAAAATCCTTATTTATTTTCAACACTGTGAAACGAAAAACCCGTTAACCTTAAATTAATAAAATTAACGGGTTTTCTTTATGTGGCGGTGAGATAGAGATCTGAACTCTACTCGAAGGTGTAATGCTACAAACCCTATGTTTAACAAATTCAAGACGAAAAAAAACCGTAACTTATAAAAGTTACGGTTTTTTTAATGTGGCGGTGAGATAGAGATTTGAACTCTACTTGAAGGTGTAATGCTACAAACCCTTATTTATTTTCAACACTGTGAAACGAAAAAACCCGTTAACCTTAAATTAATAAAATTAACGGGGTTTCTTTATGTGGCGGTGAGGTAAAGATTTGAACTCTACTCTAAGGTGTTACGCTACAAACCCTATGTTTAACAAATTCAAGACGAAAAAAAACCGTAACTTATAAAAGTTACGGTTTTTTTAATGTGGCGGTGAGATAGAGATTTGAACTCTAGAAGGGCTACAAACCCTTGCCGGTTTTCAAGACCGGTGCTTTCGACCACTCAGCCATCTCACCTGAAACTAATAAGTAAAAGGAGCCACGCTCTAACTTTTACTCTGAAACTCTTTAAATCTAAAATACGAAAAACGGTCAATATTAATTTAACTATTAACAGGTTTTCTAAATTAAAATCCGTCAACCTAATGTAAAGGATGACCAATCTTTATAATGTGGCGTGAGATAGAGATTTGAACTCTACTCAAGGTTTAGCGCTACAAACCCTTTTCATATTCGCCATTTTAAGCGCTTAGAATAAAAAATCGCTAATAAAGAACTTTAGCGATTTTTTTAAATGTGGCGGTGAGATAGAGATTTGAACTCTAGAAGGGCTACAAACCCTTGCCGGTTTTCAAGACCGGTGCTTTCGACCACTCAGCCATCTCACCTGAAGTTAACAAATAAGCTTGTAAAACAATGCTTGCTTGAGAACGAGGCGGATATTAAAGTCTCTCTTGTAGCTTGTAAAGCACTATTTAAGTATTTATCGCTATTTTAGGTTTGTTTGGTAAAAAAACAGTCAGCTTGCTTTGTTTTTCATCAACAAGACTAAAAACAGTAAGGATTAAATTATGACGGTAGAAAGTATTTGTCGTTGCCCCTGGTTAGACACCACCAAGGCCGACTATGTTCAATACCATGATGAAGAATGGGGTATTCCTGTTTTTGATGATAATAAGTTATTTGAAAACCTAGTGCTTGAATCAGCCCAAGCAGGTTTAAGTTGGTATACCATATTAAAGCGCCGTGACGGTTATAGAAACGCTTTTGCCAACTTTGATGTGAGTAAAGTGGCACAGTACACCTTAGCTGATGAACAGCGCTTAGTACTCGATGCAAATATTATTCGACATAAAGGTAAAATTGCCGCTACGGTTAACAATGCTAAGTGTTTTATGACCATACAACAAGAGTTTGGTAGTTTTAGTCGCTACCTTTGGGCGTTTGTTGATAATAAAGTGCAAGTAAATCATATTAATGGCTTGAACGATTACCCTGCAACCTCCCCTGTGTCAGCTGCATTAAGTAAGGACTTAAAAAAAAGAGGTTTCAAATTTGTTGGTTCAACCACTATGTACGCTTATTTACAAGCATCGGGATTGATTAACGATCACAGCAATACTTGTATACGAAAACAAGCCATTATCAATAGCTACCCAGCGTTAGGGTTAGCGTGGCGCTAATGCTAACTTATTAATTTTTATATTGTACTGGCGTTAATTAGTGTAAATAACCTACTAAAATTGACCAAAATAGCCGTTACAAAAGAAAACAAAATATAGGTCGCTTTAAAGACAGCAAAACATAGTATTTTCAAAATCACCATGCCATAATATGTCATAAGGCACTAAGTTAGTGTAAGTCAGTTAACAAAGCATATGCGGTATAAACATATGAAAACTTGAACTTATCTAAAATGACCTTATCTAAGCTTATAACAAGTAGTTTATAACAGGTAATTAGAATTAAATTATTAAGGAAGTTTTATGCAATCTAATATGAGTTTTCAAACGGCGAGTAAAAGTTCGGCGCTAGAAATCAATAAAGTATTAAAAAATACTTACATGTTGTTATCAATGACACTAGCATTTAGTGCAGTAACAGCAGGCATTTCAATGGCGATGAACCTACCACACGGTGCTGCGCTTATTATGACGTTAGTCGCCTTCGGTTTAATGTTTGTTGTTAATAAAAAAGCAGATTCAGCCAGTGGTATTTATTGGATTTTTGCTTTTACTGGTTTAATGGGGGCCTCGTTAGGTCCAATGCTTAATGCGTATGCGGCAATGCCTAATGGCGGCGCATTAATTATGCAAGCCCTTGGTGGTACAGCGTTAATATTTTTCGCTTTATCAGGTTATGCGCTAACAAGTAAAAAAGACTTCTCTTTTATGGGTGGTTTTTTGATGGTTGGTTTGATTGTGGTGGTAGTAGCAAGTCTTGCTAATATCTTCTTTCAAATACCAGCGCTGTCGTTAGCAGTAAGTGCAGCGGTTATTATGATTATGTCTGGTTTAATTTTATATGATACTAGCCGTATAATTAATGGTGGTGAGCGTAACTACATTCGCGCAACGATTTCTTTATACTTAAATATTTATAATATTTTTGTACATTTACTACACTTATTAGGTGTATTTAATAGCGACGATTAATATCGCTAAAGATTTACGTTAAATATAGCGTTAAAAATTTTTATAATCATTTATAATCATTTATAATCAAAAAAGCCTCGCAATTGCGGGGCTTTTTTATTATTTAAAACCCTTTTATACCTTTGATAGTTTGGATGTATTGTGAATACTCTTGCTGTAGTAGTAACGACTCCCCCTTATAGCCATTTAACCATAACCGCATTAACGTATGTCGAAGCAGCCTTAGTGGCTGGTATTGATGTTGTTGGGGTGTTTTTTTATCAAGATGGTGCCATGCATGCCAATAAAGATATTAGCATCGCCAGTGATGAATATCAGAGCATAGCCCACTGGCAACAATTGCATCAACAATATAAACTACCCTTGCATGTGTGTATTACCGCAGCTGAAAAACGCGGTGTTGTTATGGGTAGTATAGATAATGAAATAGTTAATGAAGCATTCACCGTTTCTGGCTTAGGAGAGCTTGTTGAGCTAGCCACAAAAGCCTCACGCTTGGTACAATTTTAATGACATCAATCATGCAATCTGAAACACAACCCCAACTAACTGATGCATCGACAGCATTGGGTGTAGCCATTATCAATAGTAAAGCGCCTTTTAGTAGCAATGCCGGTAAAGATGCTCTTGATGTCGCGTTACTGTTTGGATCGTTTGAACAAAAAGTATCGTTATTTTTTCAGGGTGACGGTGTTTATCAATTAATAGCCAATCAAGATGGCAGTTTACTAGCCATTAAAGATTATTTAAAAACATTTTCCGCGTTTGAATTTTATGATATTGAAGATGTTTATGTTTGTCAGCAATCACTCATTGAGCGCCAACTTAGTAAGACATTTCATATTGATAACGTGCAGGTATTAACCAATAAAGCTTTTGCTGTAGCACTTAGCAAGCATAAACACGTTTTACGTTTTTAATGCTCTTTAGTAAACAGCATAAGCATAATAATTTGAGAAGAATATGAGCACATTACATTTAGTAAGGCAGTCGGCTTTTAGCCGTAATGATTTTGAGCAATGTATTAGCGTACTAGCTGAACAAGACTCGTTAGTCTTAATGGATGATGGCTGTTATAACCTTAAGCATCCGTTGATGGCTAGTTTACTTAAAAAAGATAACAATAAAGTTAGCATCAAGGTTATTTCAACGCATGCACAAGCAAGAGCCGTTGAAGTGATGGCTGGCATTAGCCAAATAACCATGGCTGATGTAGTGGAATTAACCTTTAACCATAATAAAGTGATCACATGGCAGTAGTTTTAACATTTGAAGGCAGTATCGTTGCAACCGATAAACAAGGTTATTTACTAGACCATACATTGTGGCATAAAGAGCTAGCGCTTGTGATGGCAAAGCAGGATGATTTTGAGCTCAGTGATGCGCATTGGGAAGTGATAAATTTTGTCAGGCAGTTTTATCTCACCTACAACACCTCACCGGCAATACGTGCGTTAACTAAAGCGATGAAGGCAGAATTTGGTGAAGCAAAAGCCAGTAGTCGTTATTTGTACAAATTATTTCCTGAGGGACCAGCAAAGCAAGCAACTAAATATGCTGGTTTACCTAAGCCTGCTCGTTGCATCTAACCAGTGAAATATAAAGGTTAACGCGCGTTGATAATTCAATTTAACAACTATTAGTTACACTTTAATATTAACTTGAAAGCCGCTGTTACCACTTGGTGCAGGCACGTTAGCAGCGCTGGCTGATTGAATAAGCTGTAATGCCATTTGGCCTTCTGCTTCTTGCTGCTTTTTAGATAGTGCTGCGGTAAGTAATTCAGCGCCAGAGCTTGATTGAGTTGAAGTTGATTGTGCGGCAACAGAGCCACTTTGACCTACGGTTATAGACATAACATTCACTTTTCATTGAATTGGGGTTAAATACTAGAGTTACCTACTTTATCGGCTCGTTAGTTAATAACTTTAGCAAATAAAACAGATAAAAAAAGCGTATGTTATTTACTAACACACGCTTTTTTTGTGCCTTAACAAGTTTAAAAAACTTATTTAAGCGGTAAGCTCGGTACGGTAATACCTGCCATTTCAAGCATCACTTGAATAACCTGACAGCTATAACCAAACTCGTTGTCATACCATACGTATAATACGGCGCGATCACCATCAACAATCGTTGCTTGTGAATCAACAACACCTGCGTAACGTGAACCCACTAAATCGGTAGAAACAATCTCAGTAGAGGCTGTGTAATCAATTTGATTTTGCAGTGGTGAGTTTAATGAAATATCACGTAAATAATCATTTAACGTTTCTTTATCAGTCGCTTTTTTCAAGTTCAAGTTCATGATCGCCATTGATACGTTAGGCGTAGGAACACGAATTGCGTTACCTGTTAATAAACCAGCAAGCTCAGGTAAGGCTTTAGCAACTGCTTTTGCTGCACCTGTAGTACTGATAACCATATTTAATGGGGCACTACGACCACGGCGTGGTGCTGGGTGGTAGTTATCAATTAGGTTTTGATCGTTAGTATATGAATGAATCGTTTCAACATGGCCGTTGCGAATACCATACTCATCATTTAATGCTTTTAATACCGGCGTAATCGCATTAGTCGTACAACTTGCTGCGGAAACAATTTTATCAGTCGCTAAAATCATCTCGTGGTTAACACCATAAACGATGTTTTTGATATCACCTTTTGCTGGTGCTGTTAGTAATACTTTCGCAACACCTTTAGATTGTAAATGCTGGCCTAAACCATCTTCATCTGTCCAAATACCGGTGTTATCTACCACTAACGCATTATCAATGCCGTGCTCAGTGTAATCAACTTCTGCAGGTGATTTTGCATAAATAACTTTAATAAAAGCACCGTTAGCTTTGATAACGTTATTTTCTTTATCGACTGTAATGCTACCGTTAAAAGCACCATGAACAGAGTCACGACGTAATAAACTAGCACGTTTTTCTAAATCGTCACCGCCTTTACTTGGGCGTAAAACAATAGCACGAAGGTTTAATTTAGCATTAGGACCAGCACGTTCTATTAATAAACGCGCTAAAAGGCGACCGATTCTACCAAAACCGTAAAGTACTACGTCTTGACTTGCTTGATCTGAATTTTCGCGGCTTTCTGCAGACAATTCTTGTTCTAGGTATTGTTCAATAGAAAGATCATTACCTTTACCAAGGTATAAGTAGCTATAAGCTAACTTACCTACATCAATACGTGCAGGCGTTAAGTCCATTTTATTAATGGCTTCTACGAAAGGGAAACTTTCACGTACACGTAATTTGCTTTCTTCATGAAGCGCAACAGATTTGTGTGCTTTAATGATATCGATAGAAGAAGCATTTAATAACGGGCGACCGTATATTAAGATTTCAATGCCTTTGTTACGAAAAAGCTGTCCGATAATGGGTTGCATATTTTCAGCGAACGTTTGACGCTCTTGCCAACTTGCTTGATATTTTTCCTCAAGATGAGAAGTCATTACTTAAACCTTATTATTTCAGTCAATTAAAGATTAAGCTACATCATATTAAGACGAAAATACGATTATAGCTACGTGATAGTCCATTTACCGCATATTGTAATGGAGTATCAAATATTTCTCTATAGGAGACAAAAAAAATCTTAACCTTTTTGTCATTATTTTTGAGCCTAATTTTGATCTTAACTTTTATCTTAGCTTTTTATAGTAATCAGCAAATACTAGCTTGGCGTAAACGTTAAGCTGAGTGAATTAACACAATAGCGCTTACCCGTTGGTTTTGGGCCATCATCAAAAACATGACCAAGGTGGGATTGGCACTGTTGACAGACAATTTCTACCCGTTGCATACCGTGTGTGTTATCAGTTTTATAAGCAACCTTAGTGTCAATAGCGGCAAAAAAACTAGGCCACCCGCAACCCGCGTTAAATTTACTTTCACTGCTAAATAGTGGTTGCTCGCAACAAGCGCAATGATACACGCCCTGCTCCCAGTGATCGTTATAAATACCACTAAAAGGTTGCTCGGTTGCGGCTAATCGACAAACTTTATAAGCTGCCTCACTTAACTTGTCTTTATAAATATCGTTGTTACTCATCAATCACTCCTTAAGCCTTCATTCACTAATACTGTTGCGCGAGCTTTGCTTGACCACTGTACATGGTATTTTTCCCCTGGTGCTTTATCAATACGCTCAAAAGTGTGCGCACCAAAAAAATCGCGTTGAGCTTGTAATAAATTGGCAGGCAAGGTTTCACTGCGCATCGCATCATAATAAGCAAGCGAAGCAGATAAAGCCCCTACAGGCACACCTTGCATCGTTGCATGACAAATCGCTTTACGCCAGTTTTCTTGGCGAGCATTAAGCTCTTTACTAAAAAAATCATCGACTAATAAATTAGCTAGTTTGTCATTACGCTCATAAGCTTGGCTTATTGATTGTAAAAATACCGCACGAATAATACAACCTGCACGCCAAATTTTAGCAATGCTAGCAAAGTTTAATGCCCACTCTTGCTCTCTAGCCGCTAGTTTCATTAACTGAAAACCTTGTGCATAAGCACAAATTTTAGCGCAATACATGGCATCGTGTAATTGTTCAATAAGTGCTTGCTGATCATTAGGCGATAAACTGACTTGTTGTGGCGCTGCAAGTAAGGTAGATGCTTGAGTTCTTAGCGCTTTAAACGAAGATATAGAGCGCGCATAAACCGCTTGCGCAATAGTTGGTGCCGGGCAGCCTACTTCTAAACTACTTACGGCTGTCCAAAGACCGGTACCTTTTTGCTCGGCTTTGTCTAAAATCAACTCAACTAAGGGTGTATTGGTATCTGTTGATTGATGACGTAATACTTCTACTGATATTTCCATTAAATAACTATTTAATGGCCCGTCATTCCAGGTTGAAAAAATATCAGCAATGTCATGACAAGTTAGTTGTAAAGTTGATTTTAATACATGATAGGCTTCACAAATAATTTGCATATCAGCATATTCAATACCATTGTGCACCATTTTAACATAGTGGCCTGATCCCGCAGGACCAATGTAGTCAGTACATGCTTCCCCCTCGGTAATAACTTGTCCGGGCTGAGTGCGCGTTATTGGTTTACCTGTGCTTGCATCAACTTTAGCAGCAATAGCTTGCCAAATAGGTTTAATACGAGCCCAAGCATCTACTGAGCCACTGGGCATTAATGAGGGGCCAAAACGTGCGCCGACTTCTCCTCCTGAGACAGCTGAAGAAAAGAAGACAAAGTTACTTTTATATTTTTTTTCTCTGGCGACGGTATCAAGCCACAGGCTATTACCGGTATCAATGATAATATCATCTGACTCAATACCGGCATTAATAAGATGTTGACAAACTTCATCAACAGCAGAGCCTGCTGGCACACTGAGGATAATAAGGTGCGGAGCTTTGAGTTGTGACAATAACTCCGTATAGGATGAACAACCATAAACTCGTGGTGTATTCGATATATTCGTGACATTTTCGAGGCTATCTTGTGCGACAACGGCTTGTACTTTATCATTATTTAGATCAAATGCGGCAATAGTGTAGCCATTGTCTGCTAAGTTCAGTACTAGGTTTTGCCCCATCACACCTAGGCCAATAAAGCCAATATCAGACAATTTACGCGTTAGAGTCATCCCTATACATCCTTTTCAGAGGTAATTTATACCATGTCCATGAAGTTATTGACTACTTAACGAGCATTACATAACTCTGGACAATAACTTGATTACTGTGAATATTTATTAGCTAATGGAGCTATTAATTTGTTGTAATATTGCTTGTGGATCAACGGCTTTAGTAATTGGGCGTCCGATCACCAAATAGTCTACGCCAACATCAATCGCTTGCTTTGGCGTCATAATGCGTTGCTGATCATCCTGTGCAGAGCCCGCAGGTCTAATACCTGGCGTTATGAGTTTAAATTCTTTACCTAAATCTAACTTTAACTGCTCAGCTTCCCATGCCGAACACACCACACCATCTAACCCGCTTTGTTTGGTTAAATTAGCTAAAAAATTAACCTGCTCTGCTGGCGTTTTATTAATGCCTAAACCATGAAGATCTTCTTGACCCATACTGGTTAAGACCGTTACCGCGATGAGTAATGGTGCATCCTTGCCATAGCTATCTAATGCTTGCTTAGCTTTAGTCATCATTTGACTACCACCGCTAGCATGAACATTAACCATCCAAACACCTAGGTCTGCCGCCGCAGTTACTGCTTTTGCTACCGTATTAGGAATATCGTGAAATTTAAGATCAAGAAAAACATCGAAACCTTTACCGGTAAGCTGTTTAACAAACTCAGGACCGAAATAGGTAAACATTTCTTTGCCCACTTTTAAGCGCGCATCGGTAGGTTGAATTTTATCAACAAAAGATAAGGCATCTTGTTTTTTATCAAAGTCTAAGGCGACAACAACTTTTGGATCGTTCATGGGGGTTCCTATTTTTTAATACAATAGATCCCTGAAAACTTTTCACATGAAAACTTTTCACATGAGCAGTTAGGGATGACAATAATTTTTCTTTATTTGATTAACATAATCATAATTCGTTTCGACGTTGTGCAGTTCAAGAACAAAGAGATTGCACGGAGCTGACGATAGTCAGTGAGTACATTCGATGCATGTTATTGAGCTTCACAACAAAGAAAGGGAGTATTATTCGCCTTCTAGGCCTCTAACTGGTTTCAATTGTTCCCATTCGTGACAAGATGGACAAGACCAATAATGAGTTGAGCTATCAAAACCACAGGTACGGCAACTGTATCTATGCTTAACATTTAAGTACTCACTAATTAGTTCTTTAATTAAATCTAAACTGGTGGTACTCACCTCAGTATCAGTGGCTGTCATTTGCATATTAACAAAGTGTTCAAAACCACGAATAGTCGGCCTACGCTTTAATGCCGACAAAATAAATTCAAGCGCCTTTTTCTTACCATGTTTATTTTCTACATGACTAAGATAACAAATTAGTGCACTGGAACTGGCGGTTTCGTCATAAACCTTTTTAATAAAGGCATAAAAGTCATTTAATTCATCTAAGCGGCTATAACAAGCTAACATTTGATCGATAACATCAGGGAAAAACTCGCTATCTTGATGATAAATCGCCTGGTAACATTTGGCTGCTAATTCATCTTGTTCATTCTTTTCATAGATTCTAGCTAACAGCCAATTAGCACGACATGAATTAGGATCGAGTAACAAGGCTTGATCCAATAGCTCAATCACTTCAATAAATTTATCTTGTTCAAAAGCGCTTGTTGCTAATTCACAGTAAAAATTCGCCAAGGTATGTAGTGATCGTTTATCGTTATATTTTACGATTAGTTTTTGTTGCGCTATACCGCTTTGCCAATCTTTGGTTGATTGAAATATTTTTAATAAATACGTTAACGACTTTAAACCATAGTCTTGAGATTTTAAAAGTTTAGTAAACATGGTTTCAGCGCGATCGTATAAACCGGCACTAAGAAAATCTTTACCTAATTCAAATACGGCTTGTTGTTTATCTTTTGTTGGCAGGTGATTAAGCCTTACTAAATGCTCATGTACTTTTAAGGCACGGTCTAACTCACCACGTTTACGAAATAAGTTAGCCATAGCAAAATGCGCTTCAACACTGTCATCTTCAACCTTTAGGGCATCAAGCAGTGAATCAATAGCTTTATCTTGTTGATTAGATAATAAATAATTTAATCCGGTTGAATATTTTATCGATAAATCTTGTTTGGCAATTTGTTGGTTTTGTTTAATGCTATTACGACCCATAAACCAACCATAAGCCATGGCAACGGGTAATAATAAAAAGAGTAATTCAATCATTAGATCTCTTGGGATAGATTATAGTGAATGTAACATAGCTTATACCAAACGTATGAGTACTAGGTTATTAAGTTTCTTGAGATTTTCTATTGGCTAAGGCTTTTTTACTTCTTCGTATTATACGCCAAAGAATCGTTACTAATAAACCTAACACAAAACCCAAACCGGTAAATAAGCTTACTGCTGCTGCAACGGTTATTTCTGTGCGGGCGATTAAGTAATTTAAAGTAAGTACTTGTTCGTTTTGGCTCCCAAAAATAAATGCTAGCGCAAGTAAAACAAGAATAAAAAAAAGTGTTAAATATAATCGCATTATTATCAGGCCTTATCAAATTTTGCCAAAAAAAAACGGCATGGTTAACATGCCGTTTATTATCTAATTTTTTAGTTAGCTTTGCAATTTATGCGACTGAAAGATTAACTCTTTCACGTAACTCTTTACCTGGTTTAAAGTGAGGAACATATTTACCGTTTAACTCAACTGACTCACCAGTTTTTGGGTTTCTACCAACTCGTGGGGCGCGATAGTGTAATGAAAAACTACCAAAACCACGAATCTCAATACGCTCACCTTGCGATAAGGATTGCGCCATTAATTCTAAGATTTCTTTTATAGATTTTTCCACTTCTTTAGCGGATAAATGACTTAATTTATCGGCTAATTTCTCAATAAGTTCTGACTTAGTCATGTTGACCTCTCAGTATTTACCTAGCACCGCGCAACTTTACTAATGAGTATAAATATTAGTAAATGTTGGCTCCGCCAATGGCGTTAAAAATAAGAAAAGAGTATCACCACACTAGTGATAAATACTCTTTTCACCTGCTGTATTAGTTACAGCACCATTGCAAAGTAAAACTATGTCCCGTTAAGGGATATTAGTTTTTAGCGTTTTTAAACGCTGCAGCCATAGCACTTAAACCAGTATCTTCTACTTGGTTTAGGTTATCCATTGCTTCACGTTCATCAGCTTGATCTTTTGCTTTGATAGATAAGCTAATAGTACGGTTCTTACGATCCACACCCATAAACCTAGCTTCAACGTCATCACCAACTTTTAATACTGTAGAAGCATCTTCGATACGCTCTACAGAAATGTCGCTAACACGTAGGTAACCTTCAACACTTTCAGCTAACTCAACTGTTGCGCCTTTAGCATCAACTTCAGTTACCTTACCGTTAACAATAGCACCTTTCTTCTTATCTGTCAGATACATATTGAACGGGTCGTCTTCAGCTTGTTTAACGCCTAACGAGATACGCTCACGTTCTGGGTCAACTTGAAGAACGATAGCATCGATTTCATCGCCTTTCTTATAATCACGAACAGCTTCTTCACCGCCAGCCCATGAAATATCAGATAAGTGAACTAAACCATCAATGCCGCCGTCAAGACCGATGAAGATACCGAAGTCAGTAATAGACTTGATCTTACCTGATACTTTGTCGCCTTTGTTGAAGTTTTTAGCAAACTCTTCCCAAGGGTTAGCAATACACTGTTTAAGACCTAGAGAAATACGACGACGTTCTTCGTCAATTTCTAATACTAGTACTTCAACTGTGTCACCTAAGTTAACAACTTTAGATGGGTGGATGTTTTTGTTAGTCCAATCCATTTCAGAAACGTGAACTAAACCTTCAACGCCTTCTTGGATTTCAACGAAACAACCGTAGTCAGTTAAGTTAGTTACGCGACCAGAAAGTTTAGAACCTTCTGGGTAACGGTTAGCAATAGCTACCCATGGATCTTCGCCTAACTGCTTCATACCTAGTGATACGCGAGTACGCTCACGATCGAATTTCAATACTTTAACTTGGATTTCATCACCAACATTTACGATTTCGCTTGGGTGCTTAACACGTTTCCAAGCCATATCTGTGATGTGAAGTAGACCGTCAATGCCGCCTAAGTCTACGAATGCACCGTAGTCAGTAAGGTTCTTAACGATACCTTTAACTTCTTGGCCTTCTGCTAATGACTCAAGTAATTCATCACGTTCTGCACTGCCTTCTGCTTCGATTACAGCACGACGTGAAACAACTACGTTATTACGCTTTTGATCAAGCTTAATAACTTTAAATTCTAGAGGCTTACCTTCAAGGTGAGCAGTGTCACGTACTGGACGTACATCAACTAGTGAACCCGGTAAGAAGGCACGAATATCGCTAACTTCAACCGTGAAACCACCTTTAACTTTACCGTTAATAACACCGATAACAGTTTCTTTTTCTTCGTATGCTTTTTCAAGCACTTGCCATGCTTCGTGACGTTTTGCTTTTTCACGAGAAAGAATCGTTTCACCGAAACCATCATCTGTTGCATCTAAGGCTACGTCAATTTCATCACCAACAACTACTTCTACTTCACCAGCAGCGTTTTTAAATTGATCAATTGAGATAACACTCTCAGATTTAAGGCCAGCATCAACAATTACATTGTCTTTGTTAACTTTAACGATTGTTCCACGGATGATTGATCCTGGACGTGTTTCGATTTCTTTTAAACTTTCTTCAAAAAGTTGCGCAAAATTTTCAGTCATAACTTGTTATAAACTCAGCTATTAATCCATTCAACATCATTGTTTCATGGGGTGGTTAAGTATGCCCCGTGTGTCCGTACAGTAGGCTTTCTATTAAAAGTTCTTTAATACTAGGAAATTTACACTTACTAGCTTAAAGGTGTATGTGTTACGTTAATTTGCCATTGGCATAAGTCATGATTTTATTGACTACTTCCATAATAGAAATACCAGTAGAATCAATAATTAACGCATCTTCTGCTGGGATAAGTGGAGCAACCTTGCGGTTTTCATCACGCTCATCTCGCTGACGTATATCATGCAAAAGGCGTGGGATGTTAACATCAATCCCCTTTTCTTTCAACTGATTAAATCTTCGCTCTGCGCGCTCTTCTGCGCTGGCAGTTAAGAATATTTTCACTGGCGCTTGCTTAAAAACAACCGTCCCCATATCACGACCATCAGCAATAAGCCCTGGGCTGACACTAAAAGCACGTTGTCTTCTCAGTAGCGCTTCTCTAACACGTGGAAAAGCAGCCACTTTAGAGGCTAGCTCACCGATTTCTTCAGTACGAATAATATCGGTAACATTCTCGCCTTCTAAAATAACTTTGCCTTCGCCTTTACTGCTAATTTCAAATTGCACATCTAAATGCGCAGCCATAGGGATAATGTGTTCTTCGTCATCTAAAGCCAATTGGTGATGTTCAATGGCGACCGCTAATACACGATAAATAGCACCGCTATCAAGTAAATGCCAGCCTAATTGGTCGGCAACTATTCTAGCGACAGTGCCTTTTCCTGCACCGCTTGGACCATCAATGGTAATCACTGGAATGCTTTCCTGCATATATTTTTCTCCTAATTTTAAATAGTGGCGAATCGAGTCGTGTTAACACGATAGACTCTATAAATACATTTCTCTTATCTAGGCTATACGGTTTAATGAGTTAGCCGTTGATCAACAAGAGATATCTGCTAACTTGTCGAAATAGTCAGGGAATGTTTTTGAAGTACACTTAGGATCATTAATCGTTACCGGTGTATTACTTAACGCAACCAGAGAAAAACACATAGCAACTCGGTGATCATCATAGGTATCAATAGCTGCATGAATTAATTGCTCAGGTGGGGTAATAGCAATATAATCTTGCCCTTCAACCACCTCCGCGCCCACTTTTCTCAGCTCTGTTGCCATAGCAGACAAACGATCTGTTTCTTTTACCCGCCAGTTATAGATATTACGAATGGTGGTAGTGCCTTTGGCAAAAAGCGCTGTTGTCGCAATTGTCATTGCCGCATCAGGGATATGATTCATATCCATATCTATCGCTGTTAATGGTTTACCCACCACAGTAATAGATTCATCATGCCACGTAACCTCTGCGCCCATCTTTTCAAGCACATCAGCAAAGTATTTATCCCCCTGAACACTGAGTTTACCTACGCCATGTACCGTTACTTCGCCGCCTTTAATAGCACCTGCGGCTAAAAAGTATGATGCTGAAGACGCGTCGCCTTCTACCATATACTTTTCAACACCTTGATAGCATTGACCGCCTTTAACCGTAAACGATTGATAAGCATTGTTAGTGACCTTAACGCCAAATCGAGACATGATATCTAACGTAATATCAATATAAGGTTTAGACACTAACTCGCCTTCAATATCAATACGGGTGTCTGTTTGTAATAAGGGCGCTACCATTAAAATAGCCGTTAAAAACTGGCTTGAAATAGAGCCATCAATACGCACTGTCTTACCCGTTAATGCTTTACCTATTATTTTTACTGGCGGATAGTCTTTATTTTCTAGGTACTCTATATCGGCGTTTAACTGCGCTAAGGCATCAACGAGGTGACCAATGGGTCTTTCTTTCATCCTTGGCTCGCCCGTTAAGGTAAACTCCCCTTCACTTGCTGCAAGTGCTGCACATAATGGTCGCATAGCCGTACCGGCATTACCTAGGTATAATTCAAGTGGCTTTGCTGTCTTAAAAAAACCGTTATTACCCACGACAGTACACTGTGTACCACAATCACTTAAAGTATAATTAACGCCTAAGCTAGCTAAGGCGTTTAACATATGCTTAATGTCATCACTGACGAGTAAATTAGTGATTTTAGTGACACCGTTAGCTAAGGCAGCAATTAACAATGCACGGTTAGATAAACTTTTTGAGCCAGGTAAAAACACTTCACCATTGACTTTAGTAATTGGATCTAACGTTAATTGTTCCACTTTAGTTAACCTTCTTTTCAAATTTTTCCATAAACGCAATCAGCGCTTTTACACCTTCAAGTGGCATGGCATTATAAATGCTAGCCCGCATACCACCAACAATTCTGTGACCTTGTAGCGCCGTTAAACCGGCAGCTTCTGATTCGTCTAAAAATTGTTGATTTAAGCTTTCATCTTTTAACCAAAAAGGAATATTCATTTTACTACGGTATTGAGGGTCAATAGCGTTAAGGTAAAAGCTGCTGTTATCAATAGCTTGATAAAGTAACGCTGCTTTTTCTTGGTTGACTTTTTCAATTTCTTTAACGCCACCCAACTCTTTCAGCCATGTAAAAACAAGGCCGGCAAGATACCAAGCATAAGTCGGTGGTGTGTTGTACATAGAGTCATTATCAGCAGATGTTTTGTAATTCATGATACAAGGCGTTGCTGTATGAGCATGGCCTAGTAAATCTTCTCTTACGATAACGATAGTTAAGCCTGATGGACCAATATTTTTTTGGGCACCAGCATAAATCAAACCAAATTTACTGACATCTATCTGATGCGATAATATGGTTGAAGACATATCGGCAACTAAAGGCACGCCATTAGTGTCTGGGATAGCGTTTATTTCAATACCATTAACCGTTTCATTTGGGCAATAATGTACATAGGCCGCATCAGGGTTTAATGGCCAGTCTTTACTGTCAACTAAGCTTAATTGCGTATCAGTGTCTTGATTAATGTTAATGATATTAACGTCACCAAAGTTTTTAGCTTCAATCGCTGCGGCTTTAGACCATGAACCTGACACGACGTAGTCAGCAGACTTACCTTGTGGCAATAAGTTAAGTGGTACGGCAGAGAATTGACCACGACCGCCACCATGACAGAACAACACCTTATAATTATCAGGAATCGCCATAAGCTCACGTAAATCAGCTTCGGCTTTAGCAGCCATTGCCATAAAAATATCACTACGATGGCTTAGTTCCATCACAGAACTACCAGTGTTTTGCCAATTAATAAACTCTTGTTGTGCTTTAGCCATAACCGTTGTTGGTAGCATGGCTGGGCCAGCACAAAAATTAAAAACTTCTGACATTATCTTTCCTACTTAATTAACTTAGCTGTAATTATCTATGGTTTAATTATCTGCGGTTTAATTATTTACGGTGTAAAATATTCATCCGCATAGTAAAAAAGGCGGTTATTAGCCGCCCTTTTTAATGTTTCAATTGCACTTATTCTTGATTGTCACCTTCTAGACCATCAGCAATATCTTTTTGCTCGCTAGGCTCAGCGGCTTCTTCAACACTTGCTACAAGGTTTTCATCAACATCAGTAGCTTGTTCAAGTTCTTCTGCGACTTCAATTTCATCTATACGTTGTAATGCAACAACATGTTCATCATCAGCAGTACGAATTAAGCGTACCCCTTGAGTATTACGACCTATCACGCTCACTTCATTAACGCGCGTTCGAACCAAGGTGCCACTGTCGGTAATAAGCATTATTTCATCAAGTTCTTCAACCTGAACTGCACCGACAACTGGGCCATTACGTTCACTCACTTTAATAGACACAACACCTTTAGTTGCTCTACTCTTAGCTGGATATTCAGCTAAGTCGGTGCGCTTACCAAAACCGTTTTCAGTAATAGTTAATATAGGCCCGTCATTTTTAGGTACAATAAGTGAAACAACTTTTTGCTCGCCTTCAAGTTTCATACCGCGAACACCAGTACCTGTACGACCGATAGGTTTTAATGCCCAGCGTTGTTCACCTGTTTCAGGGTCAAGCTTAATTTCACCCGTTTCACTGTCGCGTACTTTTTCATTAAAGCGCACTACTTTACCAGCATCAGAGAACAACATAATATCGTTATTACCATCGGTAATATCAACACCAATTAGGGTATCGTCATCACGAAGGTTTAAGGCAATAATACCATTAGCACGTTGATTTGAATAAGCATCTAAACGCGTTTTCTTCACTGTACCTGACGCCGTTGCCATCACAATATATTTATCATCGGCGTAATCACGTACCGGTAAAATAGCGGTGATGCGTTCATCACTTTCTAACGGCAGAATATTAACAATAGGTCTGCCTCTGGCGGTACGACTTGCTAATGGCAACTGATACACTTTCAACCAGTATAATTTACCACGATCTGAGAAACATAAAATCGTATCATGAGTATTAGCCACTAATAAACGCTCGATGAAGTCTTCTTCTTTCATCTTAGTAGCGGCTTTACCTTTACCACCACGACGCTGAGCTTCGTAATCGCTTAACACTTGGTATTTAACATAACCTTCATGGGATAAGGTAACCACCACGTCTTCTTCAGTGATTAAGTCTTCTAATGATAAGTCATGTGACGCATTGGTGATTTCAGTTCGACGTTCGTCGCCAAACTCATCACGAATAGCAATAAGCTCTTCACAAATAACTTCCATTAAGCGCTCAGGTGTCGCTAAAATATGCATTAATTCAGCAATAAGGTCTAAGAGCGTTTTGTACTCACTTAAAATCTTATCGTGTTCCATGCCAGACAGTTTGTATAACTGTAAGTCAACAATGGCTTTTGCTTGCTCTGCGGTTAAATAATATAAACCATCACGGATACCGTATTCT
The DNA here is from genome assembly GCF_005885605.1 of Colwellia ponticola. Taxonomy (GTDB): domain Bacteria; phylum Pseudomonadota; class Gammaproteobacteria; order Enterobacterales; family Alteromonadaceae; genus Colwellia; species Colwellia ponticola. The sequence continues at coordinate 20,427 of NZ_SZVP01000014.1, forward strand.
GGCTCTAGCCACTCAGGGCGCGCGGCATCATTGCCCGCTTCGCTAAGCATATGTGCCACATTACCAAGAGACCAACCTTGAGCGATAAGTTTTTCTTCTGACTCTTTTCTATTGTTTGAATTTTTAATAAGTTCAATAATAGGGTCAATATTGGCTAATGCAATCGATAAACCTTCTAAGATATGCGCACGTTCACGCGCTTTTCTTAATTCGAAAATAGTACGACGGGTAACCACTTCACGGCGATGTAGAATAAACGCTTCTAGCATTTCTTTAATGTTAAATATTTTTGGTTGACCATTGGTTAAGGCCACCATATTTAAACCAAAAGACACTTGCATTTGCGTAAGTTTGTATAGGTTATTTAAAACAACTTCACCTACGTCACCACGTTTGATTTCAATAACCATACGCATACCGTCTTTATCAGACTCGTCACGTAAAGCAGAAATACCCTCAAGACGTTTTTCTTTAACCAGCTCAGCCATTTTTTCTATCAGGCGTGCTTTGTTAACTTGATAAGGCAGCTCGTGCACTATAATGGTTTCTTTGCCCGTAGTTTCATGGACTTCAATGTCAGCACGCGCACGAATTTTTATTTTACCACGACCCGTTCGGTAAGCTTCTTCAATACCCGCACGACCACTGATGATACCTGCTGTTGGAAAGTCAGGACCAGGGATATGCTGTAATATTTCTTCAAACGTGAGGTCACTGTTGTCGATAAGCGCTAAACACGCATTAATGACTTCAGTTAAGTTATGTGGTGGGATATTGGTTGCCATACCAACGGCAATACCTGAAGTGCCGTTAACCAGTAAGTTAGGTATACGCGTTGGCATCACCGCTGGAATATGCTCAGTACCGTCATAGTTAGGTACAAAATCAACGGTTTCTTTATCTAAATCAGCAAGAATAGCGTGGGCGATTTTAGACATTCTAATTTCGGTATAACGCATTGCCGCCGCGCTATCACCATCAACAGAACCAAAGTTACCTTGTCCATCGACAAGCATGTAACGTAAGGAAAATGGTTGTGCCATACGAACGATGGTATCGTAAACAGCTGTATCACCATGTGGGTGATACTTACCTATAACATCACCAACCACACGGGCAGATTTTTTATAGGCTTTATTCCAATCATTACCAAGGACATCCATGGCAAATAACACCCTGCGATGTACTGGTTTTAAGCCGTCACGAACATCAGGCAATGCACGCCCAACTATTACGCTCATAGCATAATCTAAATAGGAGTTTTTTAGTTCATCTTCAATATTAACTGGAACTATTTGTTTGGCCAGGTCGGACATAAATCGATGGTATCCCTTAACTAATTCTTTTGTTTAACAATACTGTAGATAGTAAGAGTATTATCTTGTATGGAAAAACGATATTTTAAATGTTTTTATTGTTATCTAACAGACAACACTATTAGACATTTCTATTCGGTATTTCTATTAGGCTTTTCTAGTGGTTATTTCTAGTCAATAATAATAGTAATTAGCGCAGCATACTAGCATAAAAATGTTTGATGCCATACTGGTTTTATTAAAGGTTTTTATAAGTATTATGAACAGCTTAAAAAAACACCGTAAAAGCATATGTTTGATCTATCTCCTTTGCTTAAAAATAACTTTCGTTTAGAATAAAACCATTAAAAATTAATTTAAAGTAGTCAACTATGTCAGCCAAACCGCTTAACGTAAATGAAGATGAAATTGCCAAATTTGAGCAAATTGCTAGTCAATGGTGGGATTTAACCGGTGATTTTAAACCATTACATCAAATTAACCCCTTAAGAGTAAATTTTATTAGCCAACATATTGCCTCGGCGCTTAACAGCGATGACACCAATAACGGTTTTTATAATAAAAAAATGATTGATGTGGGTTGTGGTGGTGGCATATTGTCTGAGTCATTAGCCAAATTAGGTGCTCAAGTGATGGGTATTGATATGGGTACAGAGCCACTTAATGTCGCTAAATTACATGCGTTAGAATCAAGCCTGTCAATTAATTATCAAAAAATAACTGCAGAAGAAAAAGCCTTGCAAGACCCGGAAGCTTTTGACGTGGTTACTTGTATGGAAATGCTTGAGCATGTACCAGAGCCTGAATCTGTGATTAACGCGTGTGCGTCGTTAGTAAAGCCTGGCGGCTTGGTGTTCTTTTCAACCCTCAATAAAAGTATCAAGTCGTATTTATTGGCAATACTCGCAGCAGAAAAACTACTAAAAATAGTGCCTGATGGTACCCATGACCATGATAAATTTATTCGCCCTTCCCAGCTTATTGGTTGGGCAGAGGCGCATGGTTTAAAATGTATTGATACCAGTGGTATTCATTACAACCCGATAACGGGCAACCATAAGCTCGATAATTCACTCGATGTTAACTATATATTGTGTTGTCGTAAGCTTTAGTCGCCTTCGTGTTGATCTTTGTGTTAACAACTAAACGGTGAAGCTAAATAACCGTTAAGATGACGTAAAAAATAGCAAGTAAATAACGACTTAAAGCCTCAAACAATGATTTAAGCTAATGTTGATCATTGTTTGAGGCTTTGATTTAAGCATTGTTGTATAAACAAGCAAGTTGTTCAAACATTAAGCCAGCACACCATTACTCCATAAAGCATTGAAATTATTATATTTTATTTTCTTTAGATTAATTCACTATAAAGATAATAAAAATTTAACAAAAATAATTGATGAAAATTATTATATTTTAAAAGACGTAAATAATCGTTGCTTTTAGTAAATTCCAAAATGAAATAGTCTTACTAGGTTAGTCACCACTAACCCCTATAATTACGGCAAAAATAACGCCAAAGATCAACCTATTTTATCACTTGCAAAAGAGGTCAAACCTCACTATCTTGTGCCTATAATTTTAAAAAGCCCTAGATATTGTGCATTTGATGTTCAATGGCTTATTTAATATACGTATTAAATAATGTCTAATTAGCCTTGCTATTTAAATCAGTAATGGACTTTTTATTAGTAACAATTTTAATTCCTTTGATACATCAATTCTGTTGATATTAAAGGATATAAACATTCACCATAATTTGCTTGACAGGTATTTCATGACTAACAGCCTCTTTGTAACTAAACGAAATGGTAAGAAAGAAAACATTGATTTAGAAAAAATTCACCGCGTAATTGCTTGGGCTGCCGATGGCTTAGAGCATGTTTCTGTTTCTCAGGTTGAGTTAAAATCACATATTCAGTTTTACGATGGTATTAAAACTGAAGATATTCATGAAACAATTATTAAAGCTGCGGCTGATTTAATCTCTGAAGAAACTCCTGATTATCAATATCTAGCTGCGCGTTTAGCGGTATTTCATTTACGTAAAAAAGCCTACGGAAAATTTGAGCCACCGGCTCTTTATCAGCACGTAGTCAAGTTAGTAGAAGCAGGTAAATATGATCAGCATTTATTAGCTGACTACAGCAAAGAAGATTTTGATCATATGGCCAGTTTTATGGATCATAGCCGTGATCTAAACTTCAGCTATGCCGCCGTTAAGCAACTTGAAGGTAAATACTTAGTACAGAACCGTGTTAGTGGTGAAATTTACGAAAGTGCGCAATTTTTATATGTGTTAGTGGCGGCCTGTTTATTTGCTAAATACCCTACTGAGTCACGTTTAACTTACGTAGAAAACTTCTACCACGCCATCTCAACCTTTAAAATATCGTTACCTACGCCAATAATGGCCGGCGTTCGTACGCCAACACGTCAATTTTCATCGTGTGTATTGATTGAGTGTGGTGACAGTTTAGATTCTATTAACGCCACATCAAGTGCTATTGTTAAATACGTATCACAACGTGCAGGTATTGGCGTTAATGCCGGACGTATTCGCGCTTTAGGTAGCACGATAAGAAATGGTGAAGCTTTTCATACTGGTTGTATTCCGTTCTTTAAACACTTTCAAACCGCTGTAAAAAGTTGTTCGCAAGGTGGCGTTCGCGGCGGTGCAGCGACCTTGTTTTATCCATTATGGCATCTTGAAGTAGAAAGCTTACTGGTACTTAAAAATAACCGAGGTGTTGAAGAAAATCGTGTTCGTCATTTAGACTATGGCGTGCAATTTAATAAGCTTATGTATCAACGCTTAATTAAAGGCGGCTATATTACTTTATTTAGTCCTAGTGATGTACCAGGACTTTATGACGCCTTCTTTGAAGATCAAGAAAAATTTGAGCGTTTGTACGTGCAATATGAAAATGATGAGTCTATTCGCAAAAAACGTATTAAAGCAATTGAATTATTTACGTTATTTGCCCAAGAGCGCGCCAGCACTGGTCGAATTTACTTACAAAATGTTGATCACTGTAATACCCATAGTCCTTTTGAGCCGACAAAAGCGGCAATTCGTCAAAGTAATTTGTGTTTAGAAATTGCGCTACCGACTAAACCAATGAACGATATTAACGATGAAAATGGCGAAATAGCACTGTGTACGCTGTCTGCCTTTAACTTAGGTGCTATTGATTCATTAGATGAGCTAGAAGGCTTAGCTGATTTAGCCGTACGCGCTTTAGATAGCTTATTAGATTATCAAGACTACCCTATTCCGGCTGCACAAAGTGCTAGTATGGCGCGTAGAACGTTAGGTATAGGTGTTATAAACTATGCTTACTACTTGGCTAAAAATGGCCTTTACTATTCAAACGGTAGTGCTAATAACTTAACACATCGTACTTTTGAAGCGATTCAGTATTATTTACTTAAAGCGACTAATGAATTAGCCAAAGAGCAAGGCCCGTGCCCTAAGTTTAACGAAACACGCTTAGCGCAAGGTATCTTACCTATTGATACTTATAAAAAATCGATTGATGACATTACGGGTGAGCCATTGCATCTTGATTGGGAGACCTTACGCGAAAGTATTAAACAACATGGTGTAAGAAATTCAACAGTATCGGCGTTAATGCCATCAGAAACCTCGTCACAAATCTCAAATGCCACTAACGGTATTGAGCCACCGCGTGGTTTGATCAGCATTAAAGCAAGTAAAGATGGCATTTTAAAGCAAGTTGTTCCTGAATATGAACGACTAAAAGGCAACTACGAGTTACTGTGGAACATTCCCAATAACCAAGGCTATTTAGAGCTAGTGGGTATAATGCAAAAGTTTGTTGATCAAGCGATTTCAGCGAACACAAACTATGATCCAAATAAATTTGCGGCAGGTAAAGTACCGGTTAAACAAATATTACAAGATATGCTAACAGCCTATAAGCTAGGTGTTAAAACGCTTTATTACCATAATACCCGTGATGGTGCTAATGATGATTTTGAAGCTGAAGACGATAGCTGTGCTGATGGTGCTTGTAAAATATAGCCAGAGCTTAACCAAGCCTTAACGAACATTTAATCATAACTTAATAACAGCACAAGTTAAAATGTTCTCAATTTAAGGCGATCTAAATTGCGTTAAATAACGTAGCTTAAGTTATATCGTGTAAGTCATCTAGTTGACATGACTTACACTGATGCACTGAGAGCACAGTACCTAGGCACTAAGACTGAAAGTACTGAACATCACTGTATTGCACCTCAGCGCTAACAAGCATTAAACATAATAGAACACGATAGAGCTTAGTTAAGACTAGGCTTTAACTATGACTACTTGGTAGTCCCAAAGGAATAAAAAAATGACGTATACCACGTTTAATCAAACACCTAATGACGCGCTGTTAGAGCCAATGTTTTTAGGTAATAGCGTTAACGTTTCTCGTTACGATCAACAACGTTATATTGCTTTTGAAAAGTTAATTGAAAAACAATTATCATTTTTTTGGCGTCCAGAAGAAGTGGATGTCTCTAAAGATAGGGCTGATTGGCAAAGTTTAACCGACTCTGAAAAACATATTTTTATCTCAAACCTAAAATATCAAACATTGCTAGATTCAATGGCTGCGCGCTCTGTTAATGCCGTGTTTTTACCCTTAGTCTCTTTACCTGAAGTAGAGACGTGGATAGAAACGTGGGCGTTTAGTGAAACTATTCACTCACGCTCTTATACCCATATTCTACGTAATTTATTTACTGCCCCTGGGGAAATATTCGATGATATTATCGTTAACCCCGCTATTTTAAAGCGTGCTTCAAGCATCTCGAAATACTTTGATGAGGTTATTCTCACCACACAATTACTCCAATCTCAAGGTGAAGGTACCTATGACATTGAAGGTAAAACCATTGAAGTAACAACAAGAAAGCTTAAAGAGCGTTTATATCTTGCTGTGTGCTCTGTTAACGCACTAGAAGCTATTCGCTTTTATGTTAGCTTTGCTTGCTCATTCGCTTTTGCAGAACGAGAATTACTTGAAGGTAATGCTAAAATTATCAAGCTTATTGCCCGTGATGAAGCATTACACTTAACCGGTACGCAGCATATTCTTAATAACTGGCGATCAGGTAAAGATGATCCTGAAATGAAAATTATTAGTGAAGAACTTCGTGACGAAGGTTTGCAAATTTTCTTAGATGTTGTTGAGCAAGAAAAAGAATGGGCGCAATACTTATTTAAAGATGGCTCAATGATTGGCCTTAATGCCGATATTTTAAATCAATATATTGAATATATTTCTAATCAGCGTTTAACTGCTATTGGTTTTGCCGCGCCTTATAACATAAAGAGTAATCCGTTACCTTGGATGAATGCATACCTTGTTAGTGACAACGTACAAGTTGCTCCGCAAGAAACTGAAATATCAAGCTATTTAGTAGGTCAGGTTGACTCATCTGTAGATGCTGACGACTTTGATGACTTTGACTTATAACCCATTGAAAATTTATTAAAGATACTTAATTATAAGTTACGCTAAAAGCGCGAATACCGTGCTTTTAGTTATCTATACATAGGTTATGAAATAAACGATGACTATCACTATAAAAGCCAAAAACGCCGCTGACAATATGATAAACACGTTAAAATTACAGCCTAAAATTAACGTGCAAGGTAAAGTGGTGCTTTATAATAATAAAGCACAAACCTTACTTGATTGTTTAGAGTTAGCTGATGTTGAAGTACATTACCATTGCCGTGATGGTTTTTGTGGTGCCTGTCGAGTTACCCTAGTAGAGGGTCAAATTCACTACCCAGCAGGCGAGCCTTTAGCTTACGTTGGTGACAACGAAATACTGCCCTGCTGTTGCGTGCCAGTAACCGATATTAGTTTACGTATAGATGAATAACCTATACTAGTCGCAGGAGAGTCTACTAAAGTAACCACCGCCATGGTTACAACAAAGCATAACTGGTTAAACTTAAATCGACGTAACATATGAGTAATAATAGCGAATGGAAGTAAAGGCTTCATTGAGTAAGCTTTACTGTTGCTTACACCGTTATCTAAAAAGTAGGCTAATACTTTTATGAGTGATTAATCATTGGTGCTTTATAACGGTTTAACCTTGCTTCTAATGTTTCAATCTCTTCGAGTAAATCTAAAACTAAGGCAACACCCGCCTCATTTACCCCTAGGTCTCGTTGAAGCCTCATCGCTGTACGTGCCCGTTTTAGACTATAAGCTGAGAACTTCCACAAAGTCTGTTGTTCTACCGGCGTTTGTTGATAATTAACAGGGTCTAATACCCCTACTTCAACTAAAGCTATAATCCATTTAGTAGAGCTTGAACAGGCATAACACAATTCTTCAAGAGACAGTTCGGCTTCTTCATCAAGCAGTACACCCTGCAATATAAGATCATTCATTAGTTTATACTCCTAACTGGCTTCGTGGATTAAAGGCTAATTCCTCTTGCATTTTTATGTAGATGGCTTTGGCAGCGTCGGTATCAGCTGGTGGTAAAACAATTTGAGCCACAACGTATAAGTCTCCTGGTGTCTTGGCCGGAATACCACGAGCTTTTAAACGAAGTTTCTGGCCATTTTTTGTTGAGGGTGCAATCTTTAAATCAACTGGACCACCTGGTGTTGGTACTTTAATAGTTGCGCCCAGTGCCGCTTCCCACGGAGTCACTGGTAAATCGAGATAGACATCGTGTTGCTCGACACGATAAATAGCGTGCGTGTTGAATGCTAGCTCAAGATAAAGATCACCTGCAGGACCGACTCCAAAACTAGGAGTACCTTGACCACAGAGCCTGATCCGCTGACCTTGTTTAACACCTTTAGGTATTTTAACGTTTAAAGTACGCTGTTTATTTACCATGCGCCCTTGTTTATCCAACGCTGGAGAGTGAAGCACAATACTGCGCGTTGCACCTTTATATGCGTCTTCCAGATCAATTAAAACTTTGGCGTGATGATCTTCACCGCGTGCTTTATTAGCCGTTCGATATTGTCCTCCTGAATGTTGTGAGCCAAACCCTTGACCAAACAACGACTCAAAAAAATCACTAAAATCTGCCTGACTAGCTCCTGCAGTACGCTCACCTGTAAATTCAAACCCAGCATCCCAGTCTGGTGGTGGATTAAAATCTTGTCCTGATTGCCAGTCATTACCCAATTGATCATAGGCGGCACGCTTATCTGGCTCTTTGAGTACCGCATAAGCTTCACCTACTTCTTTAAAGCGAATTTCAGCATCAGCTTCTTTACTCACATCTGGATGATATTTTCTAGCCAATTTTTTATAGGAGCGTTTAATCTCTTCTAAAGTAGCATCTCTAGCAACATCTAATATTTGATAATAATTTTTAAAATCCACAAATAGCTCCAGCGAAGATCCTCTTAAAATATAAAGTACACCATCTATAGTATATTAAACAGCTTTAATATCGTTGCCCTACCTCACTAATATATATAGTCAGTATGTCTATTTTGATAGCTCAATAATGACAACTAACCGATGCGCCCCATCACTGTTCAGCGCACGAACAACCATTATCACCCTATAGGAAAAACAATAAATGATTTTAAATACAAATACTTAACACTATATCGTTGCACGAATATATAAGCTACTCCTCTGATCAACGTCGACAAAAAATAGTACTGATATAATTAAGTTATGTGCGACACCGTACAGATGTATTTTTGTATTCAGGACAGAGTAAGTATATAGCGTTGTGTGATTTATTAATTACAAGCAAGACACTTAATTGTTATGTCAGATTTTTACCAAGGAATAGCAATGAAATACTCTTTACTTATCCTCATATCATTAATGTTAGTCAGCTGTAACGAAGGGGTTGATTCCCCACGAGGCTTTAACCTTCCTCATGGCGATATTGACACAGGGAAAATAGTGTTTATAAAATACCAATGTTTAGCTTGCCATACACTTCAAGGCACTGAAGATATAAGTGTTGAAAAAAATCAGGATATTCTAGTTCCCCTTGGCGGTGATAAAAGCCAAATAATCACCTATGCTCAATTAGTCACCTCGATAATTAATCCTTCTCATAAGTTTTCTAAGCCATATTCAGCTATGTCACAAACCGCTGAAGGAGAATCAAAAATGAAAATTTTTAACGAGGTAATGACCATAACCGAACTTATTAATTTGGTTTCTTTTTTACAGTCGAACTATACATTAGTTCCCTATCAACCAACAAAATATCAATATTACCCACAATAATCTCAAACCACGTTAATTTTTAAGCGCAAGCTATACTCAAAATATTGTCATTGCAAACGAATAAAAAAAGCTCAGCAAAGACTGTAACCTCTAGCTAAAAGGCTCTACCACTAATGCCTTTTACATGGCGAAAAGTGTGACGTTTTCAGAGGACACCCGTTGACTATCAATAACAAATATCAATTTTATTTAACAATTATAGTAAAAATAGTGACTCAACACTTAAGGAAATAAATAGGATGAAGTTGAAACAACAGCAACACAACTATCAAGACGATGCACCGAGTGTTAGCAAAACAGAAAAAAGCTGGAAGCAACAAATTAGTGCCGCCAAAAATATTTGGGGGAAAATCACTGAAAATGAGCTGATAAGAGTTGACGGTCACCAACATAAACTCGCGAGTCTAATTGAAAAGCGCTATGACATTTCACGTAGTAAGGCCGAAAAACAAGTCAAAGATTTTTTTAACAATTTTTAGTTGATTTTTTTCATATTATTTTAGCATGGATTGGTACTTATTTTACTTGCCAGAAAAAATCGCCTAAACAACTAGTCATACTTAGCCTCACCTTGTTAGAACGCGCCACTTCATTTATGTTAATTTGCTTTGAGCAAAATAATTAAACGTTAGTGAGCTAGCGCACAGACGCTTTGCTAAAACGCACTTACTGTTAATTTTACCTCTCTTAACATAAGAGAACCACAGGGTTGTCTTTGTTATGTCTGATACTGTCATGCTGTACACATAAATACACACCAATCAATTTATGATTAAAGGATAATTCGATGAAACTAAAATATATGACAATCGCTTTACTTATCGCCACATTGAGCGGTTGTGCCACACAAAAAGTACTGACGGAACAGGAAATGTTCGAAAGTAATCCCGCTCTGGCTCAGGCCAAAAAAAGCATTGAGCTTGCAGCACAAGGCAACTTAGCACTTTACGCACCCGTTCAACTAAAAAGTGCAGAGAACTCTTATAAGGAAGCACTTAGGCAAGCCCAAAATAATGATCCCAAAGCAGATAATAGTGCTCACCAAGTTATAGCAAACGTTGAAGCCGCTGAGAAACAAGCCGTAAAGGCAAAATATATCTTTGAAGAGGTTTTTAATGCCAGAGAGCAATAAAAGTAAAGGCGAGTTCAGCTACACCAGAAGCTTTTGAAAATGCTGAAACTGAGTTAGCAAGCATATTAGCTCTACTTGAAATTGGCGATGATGAAAAAGCAAAGCGTGATATCAATGCGCTACGTAATAAATATTTAGACATAGAGCTAAAGTCGTTAAAGCGTAATATGCTCAGTGTTGCTGAAAAAGCGTTAGCTAACGCTAAGAAAAATGATGTTAAAAAAATTGCCCCTAAAACTATAGCAATGGCAGAAGATGAGTACCGTCTGGCTTTGGCTACATTAGAAGCAGATCGAACTGCGACTCAAAAAGCCAATATTCATGCTAACCAAGCAATATGGTTAGTGCAAAGAGCGACCGGCATCGTAGATATTGCGACTAAGTTTAAAAATGCCGACTTTGATGAAGAGAAAAAAATTCTCTGGTATCAGGAACAAATTAGCCAAGTAGTTGCCGCTATTGACACTGATGTTGATTTCAATTTACCAAACAAAAAAGTAATCAATAGCTTACATCAAGCGCTGGCAGATGTCGTCCAAGAACGTAAAACCTTGTTGATGGGAATACAATCAGCTGAAACAAAACAAACTCAGTTAGTAAAAGATACAGAACAAGCTAAAATGGGGTTTGAACAAGAGCAAGCACAAGATAGAGCTGATGCTGAACGTTTTGCTAAAGTGCAAGCCCTGTATACCCCTGAAGAGGCCAATGTATATCGTCAATTAGATAACGTGCTTATTCGTGCCCAAGGTTTTGCCTTTAAATCAGGTAGCAGTGAAATAGAGTCAAGTAATTTTGTTTTGTTGAATAAAATCATTACCGCTATCAAAAGCTTTCCAGATGCTGACATCATGGTTTCAGGACATACCGATAATGTCGGTAGTGAAGCATTGAATATGTCGCTATCGAAAGCCCGAGCAAAAACCGTTGCTAATTTTATTACCCAAGTAGGACTTATTGCTGAGCATAAAGTTACTTCGAATGGTTTTGGTAAAAGTAAGCCAGTGGCATCAAATGAAACGGCAGTAGGTCGCGCAGAAAACAGACGAGTTGAGATATTAATAATTAATAAATAAGCTGAATGTATTTATAAAAAACAGCCGTCACATTAATGATAAACATGAGTTGTAGATAATACTGTGGATCTACTCAATACACTGAATAGCTCCCAATTATCTTTGCAAGCGACAAAAAACATTAGCCCTCCCATAAAGCAAAGCCAACCAACGTTATTAAATTAATCTTAATGACATGATTATAAGGTGTTATTTACGGTTGCTCTGTCAGTTATCTTACTCAGACTTCGTTAAGGGGGGCAAATGTAGCTGGTCATTTAATCAAAAATAAAAGGCTCCTTCTTAGCTTTAGTTCGAATCCAGTTCAGAGAAAACCTTACTGACTTTCGCGCAAGAATATTTTGTTCAATCTTTTTTTTACCTGGAAAGGGTATTAAGCTCAAGCCGATTAATATCGTCAATAATCCTTGCCCTGGTAACACTAGCATGGCAATACCACACAACAATAACACTACCCCCACGAAAATTTTTAAGGTATTAACAACAAGGCTAACACTGCCATTCATTAGTATTAAGTGAGGGCGCGCACGGTTATTATTAACCGATTTTGTTTCATTCTTTATCTCATTGTCTGTTTTATTACTTAAATTTTTATCGATAAAGTATCGTGTATCTAGTTGGGTAATAAGGTAACTTATCATTATAAAATACACGATTAACATCACTGTCGAAAATAGGATGATTAATAAGATAAAATTGGCACCGAAAGTATCCATTAAATACGTGGCAATGTTATTGTAATATTCTTTAAGCACTTTTTTTCCATGGCTAATTAAATAGATTAATCAAATAGCGTTATTTCATCGCTATTTGTTACGTTAAGTTGAGTTTTTATGTACCTAGTTGAAGCGTTAGTTAACTGGCTCACCCTTTATTGGGTCACCATCATCGTTATTTTCCATCTTAGCTTATCTTTGTTAACATCGGTACACGTACTTTTGTTTAAAGAAAATGAACGTACCTCACTTGCTTGGATTGGTCTAGTCATATTTTCTCCCGTGGTAGGTAGCTTATTTTATTGGTTATTTGGTATAAACCGTATTAAGCGCTCCGCACAAAAAGAGCATCCGCAAACGCTAAAGAAAAACTTTCGTTATAAAAAAAAGCCGATAAACTTTCATCAATTGCCAACAAATTGGCATGCAGCCCTCATAGCCGGTCATGCTATTAATCCCATCAATTATCTTGCCTGTAACAAAATAGAGCCGCTTATTAATGGCGATGACGCCTATCCAGCGATGATTGATTCAATTAACGGCGCCAAACATCATATTGTGTTATCGAGTTACATTTTTGATTATGACACCATTGGGCGACAATTTATTACCGCATTAGCGCAAGCACATCAACGTGGTGTTATTGTAAACGTATTACTTGATGGTATCGGCGTTGGTTATAGTTGGCACAAATCAGACCGAGCATTAAACAAGCTGGGGGTAAAAACGGCACGCTTTTTACCTGCTATTTCCTTTACCAGCATTCGTTTTATTAACCTTAGAAATCATAGAAAAATACTCTGCGTAGATGGCGAAGTCGCTTATATTGGAGGTATGAATATTAGCGAAAATAATGTGATTAAATCGGCAAAACACCCCATTGATGATGTGCACTTTAAAGTAACCGGTCCGGTCATTGATCAAATTAGTCAGGTATTTATAGAAGATTGGTTTTTTGCGACGCGTAAGTTAATTCAATTTCCTCATTATATTGTCAAGACCAGTAACCCCGATCAGTTAAACACTAAAACGACACAACGCCATGTAAACCCTGTGGTTGCACGCGTTATTCAAGACGGACCTGATGAGCATCACAATAGAATACGCTGGACATTAATTAATGCTTTGGTTTGCGCTAAAAAAAGTGTAAAGATTATGACGCCCTACTTTATTCCCGACCAAACGCTGATGACGTCTTTGCACGCTGCAGCAATGCGCGGTGTTTCTATTGAAATCATTGTGCCTCAGCACAGTAATATTTTATTTGTTGATTGGGTAATGGCAGCAAATTATTCACGGATAATTGAACACGGTATTAAGATTTATAAAAATAAAAGACCCTTTGATCACAGTAAAATTGTGTTGATAGATGATATTTGGTCATTTATTGGCTCAACCAACTGGGATGCTAGAAGCTTAGAGTTTAACTTTGAGATTAACCTTGAGTGTTTTGATACTGAGCTTAACAGCAAACTCAGCAAGTTTTTTGCTTTAAAAAAGAAAGGTTCTGCTCTGGTTATTAACGACGACATTCATGGTTTACCTACTTACAAAAAAATTCGGAACAACTTATTTCGCTTGTTTTCCCCCTATCTGTAATACTAGTGCTAGGTTAATCGTCTGACGTTAATAGACTCACTTGTATTGCTTTCATAATATAAAACAGCATCGCCAGGTAACAAGGTCGCTATGAGCATCAATATGAATATAAACATGATTAAACGTCGATACAACAACCTTGAATCACTAAAAATCATGGGGCGCGCTTCAACAACAGCATTAGGACCACACATTGACGTGCTACTGTGGAACGTTTTCAAATGTAAAAAGAAAGGTTGGCAAGATGACTTTATCGCATTAACAAGTGATAAAGATCTAGTGCTACTGCAAGAGGCTATCGTTAATTGCCCCTTTGACCGCTTTTTTAAAAAATCAACGCAGCATCAGTGGATCATGGCACGCAGTTTTAGAAATATAAAAACCAATATAGAAACAGGTGTTAAAACCGGCTCAACCGTTAGCGCAAAAAAACATTATTACGCGGCCTCACAACATCAAGAGCCGCTATCACAAACTAAAAAGATGTTACTGGCTACCGTTTACCCTATGCAAACGTTTGACCATAGGGTTGAGCAGTCATTACTGGTCGTCAACACTCACCTGATCAATTTTGTTGCTTTTAATAAGTTTTGCGCACACTTAGATCAAGTTTTTCAAGCCCTAGAACATCATGACGGCCCGATATTATTAGCCGGTGACTTCAATACCTGGAATAGTAAACGACTAAACTATTTTCAAAAAATGGCGACAACTTTTTCACTCAACGAAGTGAAAATGGTGCGCCAGCCAAGGTTTAATCATTTATTACGCCATCTTGACCATATTTATTGTCGCGGCTTAACCATAGTGGACTCACAGGTACATACCCATATTCACTCTTCTGATCACTACCCAATTAGCTTATCGTTATCTACGTTAACGCCGGCGGTAATCAAATAAAGTTCAAGGGCTGTTTCTCGTCTTCACGTGATTTTGTCATCTCGACATATTGTCGAGTGTGTGTTAACGAACAGACGTAGGATGCATTTATGTGTAGTCTAACTGTCATCGTGTGAATGGCATACTTTTACATTTTAAACCTCAAAGATAGCGATTTTAGTTCCGCTAGTTAAAAAAGGCTTTCCATGCACGACTTATCACCAACACCAATTATTAATCATAGTAAAGCTTCACACATCAAAATGGCGCTTATTGCCGAAGGTGGCGGTCAACGAGGGATCTTTACCGCTGGCGTATTAGATGCATGGTTAGAGCATGATTTTGACCCCTTCGATTTATTTATAGGAACATCGGCCGGTTCACAGAACCTAACTAGCTTTTTATCTCGTCAACAAGGCTATGCTAAGAAATTAATCAGTGGGCTATCTCGTCGTAAACGTTTTTACCAACTAGGCCGTGGATTAAGAGGAGAAAATATTGTTGATTTGGATTGGTACTTTGATAAAACCCTCAAAGGTAACTTTGCCTTAGACCTTACCACGGCAAGGAAATCATTGGGGCAACGCGAATTATTGATCACCGCAACGAATTCTCGCGATAGGCAAGGTTATTTTTTAAGCCCAAACGGTGATAACGATCATTGGCGTCAATTACTTAAAGCTTCTAGTGCACTGCCATTTTTATATAAGCAAGGCGTTAAGATCGCACCTTCGTCTACGATTAGTCCAATGAGTCAGTCAGCAACAAAACGTGATCAGACTCAAGCCGATTTTTACCTTGACGGTGGACTTGCTGCGCCGTTACCGGTGCGTGAAGCCTATCGTCGTGGTGCTCGAAAAATTGTCGTTATTCGAACAGTTAATGAAGACTTTCATAGCCAGTTTGCTTGGGCACATAAATTAAAGTCATGGATTGTCACTTCTAAATATTGTCCAAAAACAATTGATTACTTAGTTCAGCATGAGCAAGCTTACCAGCAAGCACTCGACTTTATAGCTGAGCCACCTCCAGATTTAGAAATCATTCAAATTTTTGCAAAAAATAATCTTCAATGTAAGCTGTTAAATAGTACTAATACTGATTTACAACATGATTATCATGCAGGGTTCACTGCAGGGAATGATTTTTTGCAGAGCTAATAGATGACAAATAAAGTCTTAGTTAGCTGCGATCACTTGATTAAGTTATTGCCCATTTAACAAGAGTTTAAAATATTAGCAACAAGCAATTAATTAAAAGAGTAGTGACTCAATAGTGTGAAATTTTGCCTTATCTAAATCTACTATTCAGCGTCTTTGTCACGATAAATAACACAGCATGTAAACCTTTACCTTTTATTAGGTATTTGGCTTTTTTGCTCTTTAAGCGCTTATTAGTAAACTGATAATAGCGAAAAATATAACATAGACTAACTATATTTACCCCATTTACTTGTTTTAAACTCGCTAATGTAGCTTTGAATAAGGAAAAATTTAAGCAAATTGCTATTAGGATCAATATATCAAATAGCGTTATGCGTTATGCTGTATGTTCATAAGATAGCGTACTAACTTACTAAATCCCCGAGGTGACCATGAACATTCAATTTCAACAAGTCTATGTATGGAGTAAATATTTAAGATTATTCCACTGGATTAATGTCTTAGCAATAACGATACTATTAGTGTTAGGTTTAATTATTTTTAATGCGAAAACGTTAGGCGTAAGCGTTGATGGTAAAATTTTACTTAAAACTATTCATGTCATCACTGGGTATGGTTTTGCGGCCAATTTACTGGTAAGAATTGTAATGGGATTTTTCGGTCAAGGTTACGAACGCTGGGGTAAAACTTTACCTTTTGCTAAAGGCTTTACTAAAGAATTAACCGACTTTAAACAGCAACCCCATAAAGCATACAAAGGACACAATCCACTAGGTAAGTTAATGGTAGCAGCATTATTACTATCTATGTCTGTTCAAATGATTAGCGGTTTAGTTATAGCGGGGACTGATATTTACTACCCGCCATTAGGACAATACTTTGCTAAAAGTATTGCGATTGATAGCAGTAAAATCGCAGTCATTAAGCCTTATTCTAAAGAAAATGTTGATGAACAAGCCTACCAAGCAATGCGTAAAATTAGAAAGCCTTTTATCACCGCACATGTTTATGCCTTTTATGCACTACTACTGTTAATTCCATTACATATTATCGGTGTTATTATTGGTGAGCGTCGAGAAAAAACGGCGCTAGTGTCCTCAATGATAAATGGTTATAAATATCTTCCTAAAAAAGAGCGTTCAGACGAGTAGCTTTTTATATGGCTGGTACTAAGCCACAATACGATTATAGCGAGAATTAAGTATGCACAGTCACAGTCACTGTCACAGTCACAGTCATCATGGGACAAGTGATAACGCCTCAAAACGTATTGGTTGGGCATTCTTTCTTAATGTTATATTTACTATCATCGAATTTATTGGCGGTTGGTTAACTAATAGTACCGCTATTATGGCCGATGCGGTGCATGACTTGGGTGATAGTTTATCTATTGGTAGCGCATGGATATTAAATAAGCTGAGTGATAAAAAGGCTGATAATACATTCTCTTATGGCTATAAGCGCTTTTCATTACTCGGCGCTCTAATTAACGGTTTAGTACTCATCACCGGTTCAATCTGGATTTTACTTGAAGCTATTCCAAGACTAGCAGCGCCCCAAATGCCACAAGCTGAAGGAATGCTACTCTTGTCAATATTTGGTATTGCCGTCAACGGATTTGCCGCCTACAAATTAAGTGCTGGCGAATCATTAAATGAGCGTGTTCTCAACTGGCACTTACTCGAAGATGTATTGGGCTGGGTAGCGGTTTTAATTGTCTCAATCGTACTATTGTTTAAACCTTGGCCAATATTAGACCCAATATTATCAATTGCTTTCACCTTATACATTTTATTTAATGTTGCTCGTAATTTGAAAGAGACCGTATTGCTGTTTTTACAAGCCACGCCAAATGAAAAACAAGATAAAGAAGTACGTAACCTACTGTTGTCTAAACCCGAAGTAAACAAATTACATCATTTTCATATTTGGTCATTAGACGGCGAACATAGTGTGATGACAGTACACTTAGTCTTAAGGAATGAGGTTACCATCTCGCAAATGAAAGCGCTTAAGAATCAACTTCAAGAAGAACTAGCAACCTTTACATTTGTCCATACGACTATAGAGTTAGAATTTTCGGATGAGCAATGCAGAGATGGTATATAAATATACCAAGACTGTTATGTAAACTGTTTTATGCTTGCCCTATTAAATTTCGCCCCGGATATGCTAGTGTAGATGTACTAATGTAGATGTATAAGCTTAACGTAATGTCTTTATTTTAATGGAGAACTACCCATGGCCAAGTCGATACAATGTTTGAAGCAGCTTGAAATTAATGGTGAAATTTGTCACTACTACAGTTTTGATGGTTTAGCAGATAAGTATGATCTTTCACGTTTACCCTTTGCTGCCAAAATTCTCTTAGAAAATTTATTACGTCACGCGAATAAGGATTTTGTTCAGCAAGCGGATATTGAAACCTTAGCTAAATGGGATGTAGACAACTGGCAGGATACTGAAATTGCTTTTGTTCCTTCCCGCGTAATATTACAAGATTTCACTGGCGTACCGGCCGTGGTTGACTTAGCAGCGATGCGTGATGCCATTGTCAAAATGGGCGGTAAAGCAGAGAAAATTAACCCGTTAAACCCTGTTGAACTGGTCATCGATCATTCGGTGATGGTAGACGTATTCGGTCAAGCCGATGCGATGGAACAAAACACCGCTATTGAGTTTCAACGTAACCGTGAACGTTACCAGTTTTTACGCTGGGGGCAACAAAGTTTTGATAACTTTAAAGTAGTCCCTCCAGGTCGTGGTATTGTCCATCAAGTTAACCTTGAATACTTAGCCAGAGTGATCTTCAAAAAGCCACATGAAGATAACTTGCTTTACCCAGATACTTTGGTCGGCACCGATTCACATACCACCATGATTAATGGTTTAGGTGTGCTCGGTTGGGGGGTTGGTGGTATCGAAGCCGAAGCAGCTATGTTAGGCCAACCTGTCACCATGTTATTACCAGAAATTGTCGGCTTTGAATTAACCGGTAAGTTACCTGCAGGTACCACAGCGACTGACTTAGTCTTGACAGTGACTGAACAATTGCGCGCTGCTGGCGTGGTAGGTAAGTTTGTCGAATTTTTTGGCTCTGGGGTGAGTGAACTAACCTTAGCCGATAGAGCAACTATTGCCAATATGGCGCCTGAGTATGGTGCGACTTGCGGGATTTTTCCCATCGATCATCAAACAACCGATTACTTAAAACTCACTGGACGAAACAGTGAGCATATTGAGCGTATAGAGTCTTATTTGAAAACCATGGATATGTGGGGTACAGACTCTCAACAAAATGCGGTTTATCACAGCCAGTTATCGTTGCAACTTGAAGAAGTGGTGCCTTCTATTGCTGGCCCGAAACGTCCACAGGACAGAATTTCATTAGACCAGGCAGGTCTTGCCTACCGTGACTGGTCAGCTTTACAACACGGCGTTAATCAACCTGACTCTAACCAAAAATCAAGTATGGATGAAAGTGGTTTTGAAAGTGAAGGAGGCTCCCCTTCACCGCTACTAACAACAAGTAATGGTGATGCTGGCGTGCCTTGTCAGTATAACGGCGAAGAGTTTATCTTAAAGCATGGTTCAGTGGTTATCGCGGCAATTACCAGTTGTACAAACACCTCAAATCCATCGGTATTAATTGCCGCTGGTTTGTTAGCCAGAAATGCTAGGCAACGGGGACTCAATGTAAAACCTTGGGTAAAAACCAGTTTTGCACCCGGCTCACAAGTAGTAACCGACTATTTACGTAAATCCGGCCTAAATGAAGATTTAGATGCCCTTGGCTTTCAGCTAGTGGGTTACGGTTGTACTACCTGTATTGGTAATTCAGGTCCTTTGCCTATCGAAGTCAGTGAAGCTATTCATCAAGGTGATTTATCGATTACCTCGGTTTTATCCGGTAACCGTAACTTTGAAGGACGCATTCATCCCGAAGTACAAGCTAATTATTTAGCCTCCCCTCCGCTGGTGGTTGCTTATGCATTGGCGGGTACGATGAAAATTGATATCACCACGGAGCCTTTGGGTGAAGATACTTTAGGTAAACCGGTTTATTTGCATGACATCTGGCCAGACGGACAGGAAATTAAACAAGTTATCGACAAAGTTATCGACAGCACTATGTTTATCTCCCGTTATAGTGATGTTTATAGTGGTAATGAAGATTGGCAAGGATTGGCTATAGTACAAAGTCAAAAATATGATTGGCCAGATTCCACTTACGTTAAACTACCGCCATTTTTTGACAATATCACTGCAAAAATACCCGACATTAGCCCGATTGAAAATGCCCGATGTTTATTAAAACTCGGTGATAGTGTTACCACCGATCATATATCACCTGCCGGCTCAATTGCGCTAGATAGCCCAGCAGCGCAATATTTACAAAGTGAAGGCGTCTCTGCCAAATATTTTAACTCTTATGGCTCCAGGCGAGGTAATCATGAGGTAATGATGCGTGGCACCTTTGCCAATGTGCGTTTACGTAACTTATTAGCACCGGGCACCGAGGGATGTTGGACTCGAATGATGCCCTCGGGTGAAAAAATGAGTGTTTTTGATGCTGCTATGGACTATCAACAACAAAAGGTTGCTTGCATTGTATTAGCCGGAAAAGAGTATGGTACCGGCAGCTCTCGTGATTGGGCCGCTAAAGGGCCAGCCTTATTGGGCGTTAAAGCGGTGATAGCACAAAGCTATGAGCGTATTCATCGTTCGAACCTGGTGGGCATGGGAATATTACCGTTACAGTTTATGTCCGGTGATAGTGCCGATTCATTACAACTTACCGGTGAAGAACAATTTAGTATTCCTGCCGTGAATAAGGGGCAAAAAACGGTGAGAGTATCGGTCAACGTTAAAGATGGCAGTGAATTTTCATTTGAAGCAAATATTCGCATTGATACACCCAACGAGTTTAGTTATTACCAGCACGGCGGTATATTGCATTATGTGTTGCGTAATTTAGCAAAAACTGGAATATAACATGACTTCAAAGCTCCCTGATAAAAAATCAAACGCTCAAGATATTCAGGCATTTATTGGTAAAGTCCACAATGCTCCGCTGGTTCCTAGCCTAAATAAGGGCAGATTGATATTTGCAATGGATGCCACCGCAAGTCGTGAGCACTGCTGGGATATGGCTAGTCATCAACATGCGGCTATGTTTGTCGAAGCAGATAAAGTAAGTGCCCTGAGTGTGCAGCTTTGTTATTACCGAGGTTTTGCAGAATTTAAGGCGCTTCCCTGGACACAAGGCGCCGATGCAATAAAACAAGCCTTACTTTCGGTACGCTGCTTAGCTGGAAAAACCCAGATTGGCAAAGTGTTAGTACATGCATTGAATGAAACTCGCACAAGCAAAGTCAACGCACTGGTATTTGTCGGTGATTGTGTTGAAGAAAATCCAGATTCACTCAACGTCTTGGCTGGTCAGTTACGAATACTAAACCTACCTTTATTTATTTTTCAAGAAGGTAAAAGTCGAAAAGTTGCCCGTATATTCTCACAGCTAGCAAGCTTGAGCGGAGGCGCACATTGCCAGTTTGATGAAGGCAGTGCCAAAGAATTAGGTCAGTTGTTAGCCGCAGTTGCAGTATATGCCGCAGGCGGTAAACCTGCTTTGCAAAATAATTTATTGAGTAACAATACCAATGTACAGCGGTTATTACAGCAAATAACGTAGCACTTATGAGGGCTTATTGACCGTTTACGGTTAAACGTTGTTCGAGCGAAAATCATTTTAGTCGCGGCGAGTAGTGTGTCGCTTAGTCAGAACAATGTAATTGTTCCCTCGAAAATACCAACACCGAAAAATAAAGGGTGGTAAACTTGACCTTAACTGATAGTTCAAATAAGTGAATTTGCTATGTTCAGACTTGTCATTTTAGTAGCGATCATCATCATCGGCTATACCACAGTGCGATATTATATTGACGCCATGAAAGCAAATGCTGCAAAAAGCTCTGGGGCAGCGCAACGCTCTACAATTGAAACTAGCTTGCTCAAAATGACCCTTGAACACGACAGCGGTAATTTAGATGGTGAATTACTAGCGACTGATAGTCAGGGAAAATATCTATCGGAATTGAGTTTGTCTGAATTAATCTCTCTGTATAGCTTAGCAGAAAAGCAATATCCGGATTCTATCGAAGTCTTGGCTACTTATCTTGATCGTAATCATGGCGATGACTGGCGCGAAGCTGCCAATGCCAGAAATCACTCTGATTCTGGAGAGAGTCAACAAAAATCTCGCACCAGCGATAATGGTGAGATGGCGGCAAGTGAAGCTTATGCTGTGTTAGGTCTAGCTCAAAATGCAACAGAAGAAGAAATCATCGCTGCCCACCACAAACTAATACTAAAGCTCCATCCAGATCGAGGAGGCAGCAATTACCTAGCAGCAAAAATAAATCAGGCGAAGGATTTACTTGTGAGCGGCAAGGGTAAGTAATACCAATCCCAGTAAGTTTGTGATCTTGTTGTGTATAGGAAAAATAAATCAGGGCAAGGCGCTTGATTGAGCAGTAGCTCGCTATTGGGATTGAGAGCAGCGCTGACATGGAATATTTTAACCTGCACAAGTGAACAATCATTTTGCTCACCCTTAAGCATTATCGAGTGTGTTCTGTCGAACAGACGCTGTACCTATTTATGATTTATGTTAGGTATCGTGTGCTAGTATTATGTGATCGAATGACAAAAAATATTGGCCTAGAGTCTTAATAAAGGAGAAATACCATGAAGAAAAATGAAGGTGCGCTAGATCGCACATTACGTGTAATCATAGGTTTGGCTCTTATCGGACTAGCCATTACTGAAACAGTAGGTGTATGGGGTTATATCGGCGTTGTGCCACTGCTGACCGGCGCAGTTGGCCTATGCCCTCTTTACTCATTACTAGGTATTAACAGCTGTCCGGTGACAAACGCTGAATCTAAACGATAGCATGCTAAGGTATCAGAAACACTATGCAGCTATCATGCTTGAACGGGGGATCTGAGCAGCACAGGGTTCGCCAATGTTGATTAGTGCTACTAGAGAGTAAAGTAAGAAGCTATTCCTTTACCGGAATAGCTTTGAGTAACTTGATAATAGTGTGGTGTTTATTTAAATAAGCTAAGTCAATAAGGTAACTTCTTTCAATCTCTAGCATTGGTTCGTCTGACAGTAACTCTTTTACCAACTCTTCTTCACCATTGACTATGGCGGTTTTCAAGCCCTCAAAGTGACCAATACCGTGTTTATTGTCATCTGTATTATTAGCTTCCATTAGTTCTACTCCATTAATTATTCATTAGTTATTCGTTAATTATGTAAGCTACTTATATCTGTTAATTGTTTATCTGGCTAATGTTTGAGCCCCTGCACCTAAAGTAGTCGCAGAGGCATCGTACTTATACCATTAATATTTAGTTAACTACTTAGCTTAATAATTAGGCTAAATACTTAAGCTAAGTCAAAACGATCAGCATTCATCACTTTCGTCCATGCGGCAACAAAATCATGAATGAACTTTTCTTTATTATCATCCTGCGCATACACTTCACTATAGCTACGAAGAATCGAGTTCGAACCAAAGATAAGATCAACCCGCGTTGCTGTCCATTTAACGTTATTTGATTTGCGTTCACGAATTTCATATAAATTATCATCTACCGCTTGCCAAGTGTAGTTCATATCCGTTAAGTTGACGAAGTAGTCGTTCGACAACACGCCTTCATGGTCGGTAAAAACGCCATGCTTAGTACCACCGTAATTAGTACCTAGCATACGCATACCGCCAATGAGTACCGTCATTTCATGGGCGGTTAAACCCATTAATTGTGTGCGATCGAGCATTAACTCTTCAGCGCTGACACTATAATCATCCTTGAGCCAATTACGATACGCATCATGAAGCGGCTCTAATACATCAAAAGAGGCTACATCGGTCATTTCATCGGTAGCATCACCACGACCAGGAGCAAACGGCACGCTAATTTCAACACCAGCAGCCTTTGCCGATTGCTCAATGCCGACATTACCCGCTAAGACAATAACATCAGCGATACTAACGCCAGTCTCTTTTGCTATAGCTCCAAGTGTAGTTAACACTTTTGCCAAACGCACAGGCTCATTACCTTGCCAATCTTTTTGCGGCGCAAGACGAATACGTGCTCCGTTAGCACCGCCGCGTTTGTCCGAGTCGCGGTAAGTTCTCGCGCTATCCCAAGCGGTGGTAACCATGTCACTAATGCTCAAACCGCTCGCTGTTATTTTTTCTTTTACCGATTCAATAGTATAATCGCTGCTACCTTGAGGTACTGGGTCTTGCCAAATAAGTGTTTCTTGGGGTACTTGAGTGCCGATATAGCGTACTTTAGGTCCCATATCACGATGAGTTAATTTAAACCAAGCACGGGCAAATACCTCAGAGAAATAGTCCGCATCGTTAGCGAATCGTTCAATAATTTTGCGATAGTCGGGATCCATTTTCATCGCCATATCGGCATCGGTCATAATCGGCATAGTGCGTTTAGAAGGGTCTTCAACGTCAATCGGTTTGTCTTGTTCTTTAATGTTAACAGGTTGCCACTGCCAAGCACCTGCTGGGCTCTTTTTTAGCTCCCATTCGTGCTTAAGTAGCATAGAAAAATAACCATTATCCCACTGCGTAGGATGCGTGGTCCACGCGCCTTCAATACCACTAGTTACGGTATCACGACCAACACCACGTTTTGATTTATTATTCCAGCCCGTACCCTGCTCTGCTATATCAGCTGCGGCAGGCTCTTTACCTAGAAGTGAAGCATCACCATTACCGTGACATTTCCCTACCGTATGCCCCCCTGCGGTTAACGCTGCTGTTTCTTCATCATTCATTGCCATGCGTTCAAAGGTGACACGAATATCATGAGCGGTTTTCAGTGGGTCTGGCTTACCATCAACGCCTTCAGGGTTAACGTAAATCAACCCCATCATTACCGCAGCCAATGGGTTGTCTAACTTTCGTTCGCCCGAATAACGACTGTTTTCACTATCACTTGGAGCTAACCATTCTTTTTCAGCTCCCCAATAGGTGTCTTTTTCTGGGTGCCAGATATCTTCACGGCCAAAACCAAAACCAAAAGTTTTTAAGCCCATCGATTGATAGGCAACTGTGCCTGCATAAACAATTAAATCTGCCCAGCTAAGTTTATTTCCGTATTTCTTTTTAATAGGCCAAAGTAAACGCCGTGCTTTATCTAAGTTGGCGTTATCAGGCCAAGAGTTTATTGGCGTAAAACGCTGATTGCCAGTCGCGGCGCCGCCTCGACCATCGGCAATACGATAAGTGCCAGCTGCATGCCAAGACATACGAATCATCAAGCCGCCATAATGCCCCCAATCCGCAGGCCACCAATCTTGACTGTCAGTCATCAGTGCCTGCAAATCTTTGTTAAGTTCAGCTATATCTAGGTTTTTAACAGTTTCACGATAATTAAAATTCGCGCCCATCGGATTAGTTTTACTGTCATGTTGGTGAAGAATATCGAGATTAAGTGCTTTGGGCCACCATTGCATACTTGTCATTGAACTCTGTGTTGCACCGCCGTGCATCACAGGACATTTTCCACGGGTGGTTGTGTTATTCTTAGACATATTCAGTTTCCTTTCGTTAGAGTAGAATCTTTATAGGTGGTGCTTGATAATCAAAGCATCACTTAACATAGCACAACGAAAAATAGAATAAAAATAAAGCGCTTGAACAAAAGATGGGGCATTTTAAGTTAATGAGTACTGTGTGTGTTACTTTGTACTTAGTAAACTGATTAATAATGAGAACGTTGCTACAAGTTAAAATAGCCTGCTTAATTAATGAAACTGGTATTAAATGATTTTTACACCGATAAGGAGTACGACATGCCTCAGTTAAGAAAAGCAAACAAGTCACAAACTGTCGAGAACGCTACATCAAAGAGTAAAACCACTACCACGATTTTATACGGTAGCGAAACAAGTAAAGCACTCACTAACTTTACCCTTAGCGATCTCAAAATGCCGCGCGCTTTTCTTTGGGCATTAGCCACAGTAAAAAGCGCTTGTGCGCAAGCCAATCAAGAGTTAGGTTTGCTTCATGCGGATAAGTCTGTCGCTATTCAGTTGGCTGCTAAAGAAATTGCTGACGGCTTACACGATAATCAATTTCCCGTTGATGTCTTTCAAACGGGATCTGGCACTAGTACTAATATGAATGCTAACGAAGTGATCACCGCGTTAGTTAAGATAAACAGTAACAATACCATTAACCTTCACCCCAATGATGATGTAAATATGGGGCAAAGCTCTAACGACGTTATCCCTTCATGTATTCATTTAAGTGCCGCTAAGCTTATCTCGGCACAATTACTACCTTCGCTAAAGCACTTAAGTGATGCCTTAACTAAAAAGGCGAGTGAACATCATGACACGATTAAAACCGGTCGCACCCATTTAATGGATGCTATGCCGTTGAGCTTTGCTCAAGAAATCAGTGGTTGGCGCGCGCAAGTTGATTATGCCTATAGCCAACTTAACAATAGCTTAGCGAGTTTATATAAATTAGCGATAGGTGGTACCGCCATTGGTACTGGTATTAATACACACACCGACTTTGCCGCTACTGTAACGCGCGTCTTAACGCAGCGCACTGGCTTAGTTTTTACGCCCGCTGATAATTATTTTAGAGCGATTAGTGCTCAAGACACCGCAGTAGATGTTAGTGGTACACTCAAAACTATCGCGGTCAGTTTAACTAAAATCAGTAATGATATTCGTTGGTTAAGTAGTGGTCCTTTAAATGGCTTAAATGAAATACAACTGCCTGAGTTGCAAAAAGGTAGTAGTATTATGCCTGGTAAGGTCAACCCGGTGATCCCTGAAGCCGTGTTAATGGCTTGTACGCAAGTAATAGGTAATGACACCACCATTACCTTGGCCGGACAGTCTGGCAGTTTTCAATTGAACACTATGCTACCTTTAATTGCCCATACCTTAGTGCAAAGTATTGAGCTATTAAGTTCAAGCAGTACCGCATTGGCCGATAAAGTCATTAACGATATGCTAATAAACCATGCCAAGATTAAGGATAATTTAGCCAAAAATCCTATGCTAGTAACCGCATTAACTAAGTTAATTGGTTACGATAAAAGTGCCCAGATTGCTAAAAAGGCTTATGCAGAAAATAGGACTGTGTTGGCTGTTGCTATGGAGTTAACTAATATTAGCGAAACAGAGCTGACAACACTATTAGATCCTAAGCAGCTAATAGGAACATCAGTAAAATAGTGGTGTGTTAACGGTTGTCGTGGTAAATAAAACATTATATCAATTAAACTTGACGCTAAAGTACCTTGTCCGTTATAAAAGTACAATTACCTAACGCCTGTTCGTTGATAAAGATTAATAATAGCGGTGAACTAAAAGGTTTATTTGTTAGCCGCTTGAAAATAGCACGCTAAATGCGTAATAAATACAATAAAATAGTGCTTGATAGCTTTTTATTATCAAGTCTGCCAATCACATTTTTTAAGGAATACCCACCATGTTTTATATGATATACAGCGAAGATATTGACAATTCGCTGAGCTTACGCCTTAGTGTTCGTGATAAACACCTTGCGCGATTAAAAGACTTACAAGCGCAAGACAAGTTATTAGTAGCAGGTCCTTGCCCGGCCATTGATAGTGAGGATCCCGGTGAGGCAGGCTTTACTGGCTCATTAATTATCGCTGAATTTGATAGCTTAACAGCGGCACAACATTGGGCAGATCAAGACCCTTATATTGCAGCCGGCGTTTACAAAAAAGTAACGGTAAAACCTTATAAAAAAGTATTACCTGCATAGTTAGTATGTGTACTGCCATTATCAGAGTATAAATTGTCGTATGATCCGTAATAAAAAACTATTTTCTTTTGCTCTACTTTGCTCTTTACTCATAACGTTGCCTGTGCAGGCGGCAAAAACTATTGAGGAATGCCAAACACAAGTGCCTGAACAATCATCTTCAGCAGCCATGTCTCGCTGTTTAGATAGTGTTATCGCTTTTGTTGATAGAGAATTGCAAACTTGGATAAATTTACATAGTTTTAATTTAGAAGAAAAAGCGCTTATTCATGGCCCTAATGCCGCATTAAAAATATTTAAGCGCTCACAAAGTAGTTTTATTACTTATAGAGAAAATGATTGTCGGTGGCAATATTTAGCTATATTACCGAATACTGGAGCAGATTTGGCCTATAAAACCTGTTACGTTTTACTCAGTAAAAGTAGAATAGCCATGCTGAGTACAGCAGAGGCAATAACAGGCAATGAATAACCATAGTGTACTGTTAAGTAGGTTTAAGCCTTACTGAGTTAAAGCGACAAATATTTATTGTCTCAGGCGATAACTCAGTAAGAAGTTCATTATCACTACTCGACAATGGACAGTAAGGTTGATACTGATACCATGACGTTTAATCGTTCTTTAGTACACATCTGTTTTAAAAGACAATTTCATCTTCTAGCGCCTCATTCTTACCATCGATGAGTCATCCATGGCGCCGTACTGAGCCCGCCATTTATCAAATGAAAGCATAGCTTGAAAAACATATACCTCTCTGAAAGGTAGCTAATTTAGAGTTCGGGTTGGTTTTGATTTTCATTGCCATTGTCTGGCAGAACCTTTATTTCAGCCTCCTCTTCTGGACCCAGTAAAATGCCTAACCAACGCGTTTTTTCATGAGTATCTAATGCAATTTTTATCATCATGGTAAGCGGAATTGACAGGAACATTCCAACAATGCCAAATATATATCCCCACAAGATTAACGACAGAAAAACAACAAAGGCTGATAAGCCTAACATTTTCCCCATTAACTTAGGCTCTAAGTAGTTTCCAACAAGGTTGTTTATGGCAAAGAAACTTATTCCTGTCCACATAACGCCTATAGGACCTAATTGAATTAACGCTAGAATAACGGGAGGTATCGCCGCAAGAAGCGAACCTAAATTTGGAATAAAATTTAAAAGGAAGGCTAACATTCCCCACAAAAAGGGGTAATCCACACCTATAAACAACAATGCTAGTGCTGCTAAAATACCTGTTAAAAGACTTGTTGCCGCTTTAATTGCCAAATAATGGCGAATTTTACTTAAAATGTTATTTACATGTACCATTTTATCTTGAGCATTAGAAAATGCTCTAGAAAACTTGGCAGGGAAACTGGTGGTTTCTGCTAAAATAAAAATAACACACAGAAAAATCAAAAAGAAATCACTGAATATATTCCCGACACCACCTAACACCATTGTCACTAATGACATTATGTCAGCTTTTTCAAAAGCGGCTGTCATGTTGACATTTTCCATTGCCATACCATGTGAAGTAAGCCACTGTGATATAGCCCTAACACGAGAACTTAGCTGTTCCATGTAAAGCTCTTTGTTGGCATTAAAAGCGTTGATTGAGTCACCTACTAAGGCAACAACAGCATAAACGAATGCTAAAATGACCGCGAGTACAATGACAATAGCCAGTGAACGTGGAACTTTACGATCTTCCATCCAACGAATTGAAGGCATACATATAATGGCAATAAAAAATGCCATTAGCAGCTGCACTAACAGAGGTGCAGCTACCTTTAAACCCGCAATAATGATAATAATTGATGCCGCTGCGACTAGGTAAGGCGTTGCCTGCTTAGAAGGGTTCATATTGGTTGTTGTTCCTTAGATTTTAATACGTTACCCAGCACACCTGTGGATAGTTATTCATATGTGATTCAAAACTACTTGCGTTGGCTTTGCATTACAAGCCAAGAGTTTATCATGCTTTTTTGCCATTATTTTACCTGCTCTTGGGGTTTTCCCCATTGAAACTCTCATTGTTCTGTGTGTAGCGTTTATGCCAATGCGTATAGACCTTTACCTTTTATTAGTTACTGCCCCTTTGGGAACATATTGACACCATCATAACGACACAAAATTTATTTAAGGGTGCACAATGGTATTACGTCAACTTAGCTAGGCAAGTTTTCTTAATAAGTGTTGAGTATTTTGCCTCATGGTTCTTGCTACCATAAAATAACCAATACTGGCAACAAACACCGCGCCACTCAATGGTCCTAACAGCCAAATATAAAAATGCAGTCGACCATCAATATTAAAGAGTTGCTGTTGAATAACAAGTAAAGCAACATCACTAACAATGGCAGCAACTAGCCCTGCAATAGCGCCCAATAATATAAATTCATACAAGGTTGCCAACTTAATTAAACGCCCTTTAGCGCCTAGAGTACGTAAAATAACGACTTCCTGCATGCGTTCAGCCAAACTTGCTTGTACCTGAGAAATAAGTACTAAGGCGCCGCTAACCAAAACAATCGACAACACAAAACCAATGGCTAAAGACACTTGTGCAATAATTGCTTGAGCTTGTTCAATACGAGATTTGATATCGATCATACTGATAGTTGGGTAACGCTGTAAGAGCTGGCTAATATCTTTAGTATCTTTGTCTTGTAGTTGCGCGGCACTAAAGTAAGTAACGGGTACTTTACCTGCCATATTAGGGCTTAAAATCATAACAAAATTAGGTTTAAGTGAGCCCCAATCTACCTTTCTAAAGCTAGTCACTTTAGCGTTTATTGGCTGCTCATTAACTAATAAGGTAATAGTATCACCGAGCTTAAGGTCAAGGGCCTTTTGCCAGCCATCAAAGACAGACACTTCAATAATATCACTAGTCATAACACCGTCAGAGAACCATTGCCCTTGGGTTATTTTATTACCTTCAGGTAAGGTGGTTAACCAGGTTAAATTAGGCTCTCTATTAACACCTGCTCGCGCGTTTTCATCTCTTTTTTCGCCCTCTTGCTTTGATACTCTGCGCGCAAATGCTTCACCATTAACCGCATCAACCCGGCCATTAAAAACCGGATAAAAAGCTTCATGGGGAATATTATTATCGTTAAAGAATTGCTCAATAGGCGCAACGTCTTGCTCTGCAATATTAATGATAAACATATTAGGCGCACCGGGTGGTACTTGCATTTGCCAATCGCTAATAATATCATTTTTTAACACCACTAAAAATAGCATCAGCTTAATAGCTAAAGCGAAACTGATCAGTTGGATAGCATTAGCGTTAGCTCGTTTTTGTAATGTTGCGATGGCTAAAGACCAACTAGTGCCGGGTCTAAGACCTAAACGGCGACCCGCAGCAAATAATAATCGAGAAACAACAAATAGAATAACAATAACTACCAGTGTTGAGACAAATAAAATTAACGTGGTCATAAGCTCGCCACTAAAAAGCCACATTAAAACAAAAATAGTCATAAATGATAAAGCAAGATGAAGCCGACTTATCGCTAAGGTATCGCCCAAATGGCGACGTAAAACACGCAGTGGCGGAATATCAAAGAGATCAAGTAACGGTTTAAGGGAGAACATCATGGCGCAAATAAGGCCAATAAAGCTCGACAATAACCAAGGTCGTATGCCGGCTTGCGGTAAGTCTGTTCCCATAAACGTCGCTAAATAATCTGCGCCAATGGTTTGTAGAATAAAACCTATTAATAAGCCAGCAACAATAGAAAACACCGTCACTAACGTTAAGTGTAGAAGAAAAATATTACGGATAATTTGACGACTTCCACCTAACGTTTTCATCATGGCAACGGGATCGTATTGGCGTTCACAATAACGCTTTGCCGATACTGCCATGGCGACCGCAGCGAGCATAATGCCAAATAAACCGGCAAGTAATAAAAAACGCTCTGCGCGATCTAAATTATTACCCAAAGGCGATTGTTTATCTTTAATGCCTTGCCAAGTTTGATTACTTTTTAATTGCGGCTTAAGCCAAGTGTAATAATCGTTAAGTTGTTGTTCATTACCAGCAAAAAGTAAACGATGAAATACCCGACTACCTTGTTGAACTGCTTGGGTTTTAGCAATGTCAGCATAGCTTATTAACACACGTTTATTACCCGATAATGAAAAAAATGGTGCATCAGGCTCTTTGACTAAGACTTTACTCACCTTAAAAACCCCTGCACCCAATTCAACGTTATCGCCGATATTGACATTAAGGGTATAAAAAAGTCCTTCACTGAGCCAGGCCTCGCCTGCTTTAGGCCCACTATCAACCTCATAACTTTGACTGCTTAAGCTATCTTTGATTGCTATTTTTCCGCGCAGCGGATAATCCTCAGTGGTTGCTTTAACAGCACCTAACACCAGTTCATCATTGGCAAATAACATAGAGTCAAAATAAAGCATCGTTGCCGTTTTAAGACCAAAGCCTTGTGCTTGAGTTAATAAGCTCGGTTCAAAAGCGTGATTACTCGATAAACGACGATCCGCTGCAATAAAGTCACTACTTTTTTGGGCAATATTTAAACCAATTCTTTCAGTAATTGACGATAAGCTAAAAACGGTAAGCACGGCCAATGCTATTGCTGCAAAAATAATCGTTAATTCACCACGGCGAAACTCTCGAGAGAAGAGTTTAAAAGCGAGTTTAACCCACATGAGTTACCCTCCCTTCGCTGATTTTTTCAAGCTGACCACCTTCAATATGAATAATACGCTGGCACTGTTGTGCTAACTGTTCATCGTGTGTGACTAAGACTAACGTTGTACCATTGAGTTTATTTAAATCAAACAATAAGGTTTCAATTAACTGACCATTTTTACTATCAAGGTTTGCCGATGGCTCATCAGCAAACAATATTTTAGGTGAGCCAATAAAAGCACGTGCAATCGCTACGCGTTGTTGCTCTCCGCCTGATAATTGAGAAGGATAGTGCTCAAGTCGATGTGAAAGCCCTACTTTTTCTAGTAAGGCAATGGCTTGTGCTCTAGCATCACTCGCGCCAGCAAGCTCTGCTGGTAACATCACATTTTCAAGCGCGGTTAAACTCTGTACCAACATAAAAGATTGAAAAACAAAACCAATTTTTTCTGCTCTTACTCGCGCACGCGCTTCTTCATCCAGTGTACTTAACGCTTCACCATCAAGGTGGACATCACCTTCACTCGCAACATCTAATCCAGCTAATAAACTTAATAACGTTGATTTACCTGAGCCTGATGCGCCAACAATCGCTACCGATTCGCCTGACTTGACAGAGAAGTTAATATCGCTAAGGATAGTGAGGCCTCCTTCAAGGGTACTAACCCGCTTAGTAAGCCCTGATACTTGAATAACATTTAACTGAGAAAGTACTGACATGACACGTTTTTTCCTAAAAATTATTATTATCTTCACATTGGCAAATTTATCATTTACCAGTAATGCACAAGATAAAGTATTACTTATTGGTGATAGTTTAAGTGCTGGCTATGGCCTGGAGCAAGCACAAACATGGGTAGTACTATTGCAAAATAAATACCGTGACACTAACAAAGCCATTACGTTGGTTAATACCGCTATTAATGGTCAAACTACTGATAACGCATTATTAAAAATTGATGCTTGGTTAGCAGCACATCAGCCAAGCCACGTATTAATTGAGCTTGGTGGTAATGATGGTATTAGAGGCTTTCCTGTTAAGTTACTACAAAAACATTTAAGCCAACTAGTGACTATAAGCCAGCAGTACGGTGCAAAGGTTGCTTTAATGGAAATTAGCATACCACCCAACTTGGGCCCACGGTATAGTAAAATGTTTACCGATAGTTATCACAAGGTTGCCAAAAAAACTGGCGCTTATCTTATGCCATTTTTTATGGCTGACATTGCCATTGTTCCCTCCCTCATGTTCGATGATAACTTACACCCTAATGCCAAAGCACAGCCAATGATTCGTGATTTTATGGCAAAAGAAATTGATAAATGGTTACAAGAGTAATGGCTTATTTATACTGAAAACACACGATAGATAATTAACTTACCTATCGTGTTATACGTGATTGAGCACAAAAAGTTTACCTATTTTGTGCTATTTCTGACCAAATAGATTATTCAATACCATTTTATCTAATCATTACCACTGCATTATTTACTTAATTAGTATAAGAGATTGTTTTTAATGTGAACTTTTTTCTGATACCGTTAGTTTACTGTGAGGGGGTTATCGGTATAACATGGAGATAAAGTTAGGATAACATTGAGATAAAGTTAGGATAACATGGGTAATATTGTTATAACATATTGGAATAAAATACGTTCTACTACGGTTATATTTACCATTATACTAAGTAACTGTTCACCGTTATCACTATCAAAATGAGCGCTATCTTCATCACTTTATTGCGACAGCAATACTCCTATCTATTTAATAAATCAACGTAAATTAGAGTAATACTATGGACTTTATCTGGATACTTTTCGCTTTTACCTGTGGTTTAGCTGCAAAAAAAATATCACTTCCACCATCCATTGGGTTTCTAGCCGCAGGGTTTATTCTTAATATTGCTGGTTATCAAGCAGATGCAAGCTTAAGCTTATTAAGTAATCTGGGTATTACCATCATGTTATTTACCATCGGCTTAAAGCTAAATATAACTAACCTATTTAAAACAGAAGTTTGGCTAGGCTGCTCTTTGCATACCCTACTGTGGATTATTGTCACGATAACCTTTGTTAAGATACTCGCGCTGATGTCGGTAAACTATTTCAGTGATTTAGACTTAATGACCGCAACCTTAATCGCTTTTGCGTTAAGTTTTAGTAGTACGGTTTGCGTGATAAAGTTACTTGAAGAAAATGGTGAAATGCGTACTCGCCATGGTAAATTAGCGGTAAGCATTCTGGTTATTCAAGATATTATTGCCGTTGCTTTTTTAGTCGCGGCAACCGGTAAAGTCCCTTCAGTTTGGGCATTTGCCCTACTTGGTTTATTCCTAATAAAGCCACTGATTAATAAATTGATTAATCATGTTGGTCACGGTGAATTAATCCCTTTAATTGGCTTTTTCTTGGCATTGGGTAGCTATGAGTTATTTGAGTTAGTCAATATTAAAGGTGATTTAGGTGCGCTACTTGTCGGTATGCTCCTCGCTTCTCACACTAAAGCGACTGAAATTAATAAAGCGTTAATGAGCTTTAAAGATATTTTCTTAATTGGCTTTTTCCTCTCTATTGGTTTTACTGCGATACCCACCTTTGAGATGCTCGGTTTAGCCACATTGTTAGTATTGTTAATTCCTGTTAAGTTTGCCATGTTCTATGGTATTTTTACCTTACTAAAAGTACGTTGTCGTAGTGCCTTTCTTAGTGCTTTATCATTAAGTAACTTTAGTGAATTTGGGTTAATTGTCGGTGCGCTATGTGTTGCCGCGGGTTGGTTAAGTAATGATTGGTTAGTGATTTTGGCATTAACCATGGCAGTATCTTTTATATTTACCAATATTATTTATCGTTTTGCCCATACCTTGTTCGCCAAACATAGGGATTTTTTATCTCGCTTTGAACGACAAGAAAAACTCGAAGAAGATATTTTCGCGCAACCTGAACAGCGACCGATTGTTATTATTGGTATGGGTCGCGTTGGTATGGGTGCTTATCGTGCTATCAATAGTCATAGCGGTGACTTGGCTTGGGGCTTAGATGCCGATAAAGAAAAAATCACCTCGCTGGCTGAGCAAGGCATAGATGCCTACTATGGCGATGCCGAAGACATACATTTTTGGGAAAGCTTAGATCTTTCTAAACTGGAATTGGTACTACTTACACTACCTTCAGTTCAAGATGCTATTTCTATTACCACGCAATTAAATGCCGCTAATTATAAAGGAAGAATTGCCGCTGTTGCTCGCTTTGACGATGAACGAGTGCAACTTGAAGAATTTGGTATTGATAAAGTATTTAACTTCTATACTGAAGCTGGGGTTGGTTTTGCCGAGGAAAGTTTAGCATTAATTCCTAAACCGGCATAATGAGCAAATAGCTCAGCGCTTTAGCTAATAATAAAGCCCAAACTCAGGGTTGGGCTTTATTGCCATCAATATTT
Source organism: Colwellia ponticola (assembly GCF_005885605.1). GTDB lineage: Bacteria > Pseudomonadota > Gammaproteobacteria > Enterobacterales > Alteromonadaceae > Colwellia > Colwellia ponticola. The sequence continues at coordinate 56,522 of NZ_SZVP01000014.1, forward strand.
AAAGTTTAAATAATCGATTAAAGTTATCCGTTGAAAGTTTCGCAATTTCTTCAACTGACTGACCACGAATGCTGGCTAAATGCTTAGCAACTTCGACCACATAAGCCGGTTGATTCTCTTTACCGCGATGCGGCACAGGTGCAAGGTAAGGTGCATCGGTTTCAATCAAAAATTTATCATCTGGCACTAGTGCTGCTACTTCTCTTAACTCATGGGCATTTTTAAAAGTAACAATACCTGAAAAAGAAATATAAAAGCCTAACGCTATTGCCTGCTCTGCCATCTCCCAACTTTCAGTAAAACAATGCAGAATACCGCCAACTTGATCTGCCCCTTCACTACGCAATAACGATAAGGTATCTTCTTGTGCGGCGCGAGTATGAATAATAAGTGGTTTATTTAATTGTTTAGCAACCTGAATATGCTTTTTAAAGGAGTCCAGTTGCAGTGCTTTAGTTTCAGGTGCGTAATGATAATCAAGTCCAGTTTCACCAATAGCAATAACACGCTCATGGCGACTTAACGTTAATAATTGCTCAGGAATAATTTCATCGTCTTGGTTTAGTGGATGAGCGCCACAAGTTAAAAACACATTATCATAATGGGTCGTTTTTTCTGCCATGGCAGGAAAGTCGGCTAAAGTGACGCTAACACAAAGCAGTTTATCTACTTTTGCCGCTTGGGCGGCATCAATAACATTATCGAGGCTATTATCATAAAGCGATAAGTTAAGGCGGTCTAAATGGCAATGAGAATCTATAAACAACGAGGAGCTCCTGTACTTAACTAGTTGATTGATTAAAAAGAATGTGAATAAGTGATAAGAAATGGCGCGCATAAATATAAAGCACAAATGCTTACCACATCTAAACAAAGCACTTTACATGGTCAATGTTGGCTCTGAAGAGTTTAATTGTCGAGCAATAATTTGTTCAATTTGATAGCGTACTTTATCGGGGTCTTTAACAAAGTTAATACCCACACCTGGCGGTGTACCATTTTGTGCGCCAATAGGGGTTAACCAACACACCTGACCATGAACAATCGATTCCTCTAACGCATCAGGTAATAATATTTTTAACTCAACATTGTCACCGAGTTCATATTGGCGTGGCGTTCGAACAAAAACACCGCCTTTGTTAAGAAAGGGCATAAAAGCAAGATATAAATCACGCTCTGAATGAAACTCTACCGTTAATGGTACCAAGATGCGCCCCCTATTTTGATAGTCTAACGATTTATTTATCGTTATGGTCTAACGATGCAATCTATCGTCATCAGTAGCTGCTCAACAGCTAATTGTCTATTCGTTTGACTATACGATTTTATCAGTTTATTACTACTGATGATAGCTTGATACAGTTGGTTAAGCACTGCTGCCGGTATTTTACGCTGAGCGTTTAGTGCCGCTTGCTGTTCTTGGTTAGCGAGGTAATGCTGTCTCATCAGGTTAGCCGTTATTTTTTCTAACCAACGCAAGCCATGTTTATTATCAACAAGTTGGCTAAGTAACTCACCTTCATTTTGACCGTTATAAATATAATTAATAACGTGCTGGGTAAACACTTTACATTGCTGAAAAACATCCTCGTCCGTTAACTCTGCTAAGTGCGATAAATTAACAAAAGCATGTTCGTTAAGCGTTTCCGTTATCATTGCGTTATCTGGTGATCGCACGTCATTATCCATAGAGGTTAACGAAGCATTTGATGAGCTAAGTTGCGCTAACAAAGCGGCACCGATCTTAGGTCTAATAATGTAAACAGCGCAGCGACTGATAATGGTGGGTAATAAGCTTTCAATATCCTCGGTTGTGAGCACAATATAGCTATTAGGGCTTGGCTCTTCTAACGTTTTTAATAAAGCGTTAGCGGCCGCTACTGTCATTCGTTGTGCTTGTGGAATATATATCGTTTTGACTTTACCTAAATGAGCCGTTTTTTCTAAAAAGGCATTACCACGGCGAATGTCGTCAACCCCTAAGGTTTTATTGTCGCTGTCCAATAATAGGTGATCGGGATAATTATTACTTTTTCTTAATAAACAGGCTTTGCATTGTCCGCAGGCATGATTAATAGTCTCCGATTCAGACGAATCTTGACTTGCTAAGGGCTGTTGACAAATTAACAAGGCAATTAACCACTGTGCTAAAACACCTTTACCAGAGCCTTCAATACCTTGGATAATAATGGCATGAGCTAAGCTTTTTTGTTGAAACTGTCGACTTAATTGTCGTTGTTTTTCACGGCAAATGGGTAACATATTTGCTTTCTAATCCACGGTTGCTTTAGCGATAAATTCACTGACAGTCGTCGCTATATCCTGATGTACTTTTAACATAGGCTGCGCGGCATCAACGGTAATAATAGTGGTATCTTGTGCTGCTAATTCTCGATATTTATCATGGACACGCATAAAAAAATCCATTTTCTCTAACTCTATACGATCTAAATCACCACGAGCTTGCGCACGTGATAAGCCAATATGCGGGTCTATATCTAAATAAATGGTGATATCAGGACAAAAACCTTTTAAGGTAATTTCTCTAATCGTATTCATGGTTGCTTCGTCAAAACCTCGACCACCACCTTGATAGGCACGCGAGCTTAAATCATGGCGATCGCCTATTACCCATTTTCCAGCAGCTAAAGTGGGTAATATTTTATTGGCCAATAACTGGCTACGACTCGCATACATCAATAATAACTCTGTTTCGACGGTGAGTTTTTCTTGATGGTCTACTGATTTGACCATATCACGTAACGCTTCAGCTAAAGGCGTACCGCCAGGCTCTCTGGTATTAACATAATCGATACCTTGCTCAATTAAAATATTTTCAATGACAGTGATGGCTGAAGACTTTCCTGCGCCTTCCATACCCTCAATGACGATAAACTTACCTGTAGACATAGTTAATATTTGACCTTTTATCAGTGATTTCGTGCTATATAATCAATTGTATTGGTTATATATGCTTGCTATTTTTGTCTTTGCTTTGCTAAATAACGTTTTACCGCCAGATTATGCTCAGCTAGCGTTTTACTAAATACATGTTTGCCATCACCACCACTGACAAAATAATAGTAATCACTCGTCGCTGGTTTTAGCGTTGCTTCGAGCGCAGATAAACCGGTTAAGGCAATAGGTGTTGGCGGTAGACCATTAATTCTATAAGTATTGTAAGCTGTTTTTTCACGTAAATGTGCACGGGTAATATCACCTTGATAACGTTTACCTAAGCCATAAATCACTGTTGGATCGGTTTGTAAACGCATTCTTTTACGTAAACGGTTAACAAATACTGAAGAGATAAGAGGTTGCTCAGCAATATAACTGGTTTCTTTTTCAATAATCGAGGCCATAATTAACGCTTGATAAGGTGTTTTATAAGGCAAATTTTCGGCTCTATTTTGCCATAAGTCCGTTAATGTACTTTGCATATTGGCATAAGCGCGCTTCAACAGTGTAATATCTTGCGTATTGGCAGTAAAAGCGTAGGTATCAGGAAATAACCACCCTTCTGGGTTTTCATAATGAATACCTAGACGAGCTGCCACCTCACTGACCCCTACATCAGCAATACTGTGCTTAATATAAGGATGCTCAGCGACTATCGCTAAAGCATCTTCAAAGCGTGTTCCTTCAATAAAGGTAATAGAAAACTGGTGCTCTTTACCTTCAACAAGCTGAGTTAATAATTGCGCTAACGTAGTCCCTTTTGTGATTTGGTACGTACCCGCTTTAATATTAGCTTTTTCAGGTAATAATCGCCCGTAATTTCTTAGCCAAAAATACGTTGGTATCCATTGCATTTGTACTAATTGTTTAGCAAAGGAGCTAATAGAGCTACCTGGTTTTATTGTTATAAAGTTATTTTTTTCAATCACTAGTGGCGCTTTTAACGCTTGATCAAATTGATAAACGACAGCACTAACACAGCCGAGCGATAATAATAATATAATAATAATAAATTTTTTGAGCACAAATTTCCCTTAAGGCTAATAAATGGCAGCTTGCTTTACTTCGATTGTTTAACTCAATGAGCTAATTTAGATCATACCTTGCATTCGCTGCTGAATTTGTTGCACAGCTTCAACAGCAAGGTGACGATTATTATATGTTTTGACCGGTATAATACCCATTAACGCATTACAGATAAACATACCTTGAACTTCTTTTAAGTCACTTAGCTTACTTTGACATATTTTTATCTTTGGATTTTGCGCGATAATAGTTTGTCGAATAATACCATTAACGCCTGACATTGATAGATCAGGGGTAGACAGTTGATCATCTAACCAATAAAACACATTAGCACTCGTCGCCTCGACTACATAACCTTGGTTATTCGTCACCACGAGATCATCTTCGATACGCTCATCAAGTTCCGCTCTTAATAATACTTGCTCAAGCCTATTTAGGTGCTTAAGCCCTGCCAGCATAGTACTGGTGCCAAGTTGTTGCTCGCTATCGCCAAGGGTAATACCTTTTTGCGCGAGTTCAGGGTAATGCTCAGGAAAATCAGACACCGTAATAATAATATTCATCGCATTATCATTAAGCCCTATTCTAGAATAGCCTCTGCCGCCACTACCCGTAGTTATCATAACTTTTAATACCGCTAACGAAAAAGTACTAGCAACGTTGGGTAATTGTTGGCTTAACTGGGTATGTAAATGCTGAATAAACGCTAAAGGAAGCTTTAATCGCTGACAACCAACGACCAAGCGTTCAATATGCTTAGCTAATAATATCACCTGACCATTGACAATTTTAGCGGTAGTAAATAAACCATCACCATAGGCTAAACCCCTATCGGTTAGGGCTATTGTAGTTTGTTGTTGACCATTTACAGAGCAATATTTCATCAGAGGCTACGCTAATAGTTAAAAGTAATAAGTAAAATAATATTATTAAAGCTCGATTATAAAAAAGCCTGAACACCAACTCAATAATGAGCTGAGTATTCAGGCTTCTCTATTATCTAACGTTATGGCTAATTACTGAGACGGTTAATGTGCTCGAATAACTTTATTAAGACCGCACTTTTAAAGTGATAAGCCTTTTACAGCTTAAATCTTTTTAAAGATTAACGAGCCATTAGTACCGCCAAAACCAAATGAATTACACAGTACATACTCAAGCTCAACATCACGTGCTGCACCCGCAATGTAATCAAGGTCACAACCCGCGCCTGGGTTATCTAGGTTGATTGTTGGTGGTACTTGGTTGTTCATCAGTGCTTGAATGCTAAAAATAGCTTCAACAGAGCCTGCTGCGCCTAATAAATGCCCTGTCATAGACTTAGTAGAGCCCATCATGACATTTTGTGCACTATCACCAAACACCGTTTTTACAGCATTGGTTTCTGCAATATCACCTGCTGGTGTTGAGGTACCATGAGCATTGATATAACCAATTTTGCTAACATCTACTTTGGCATCATTAATCGCATTTTGCATAGCACGCGCAGCGCCATCACCATTTTCAGGCGGTGACGTCATATGATAAGCATCGCCACTCATACCAAAGCCTACAAGCTCAGCATAAATTTTTGCCCCACGCGCTTTTGCGTGTTCATATTCTTCAACCACAATAACACCGGCGCCGTCACCCAGTACAAAACCATCACGGTCTTTATCCCAAGGACGAGAAGCAGCTTGAGGGTCGTCATTACGACGAGATAGCGCACGCGCAGCACCAAAACCACCCATACCCAGTGTTGTTGACGCTTTTTCAGCGCCACCAGCAACAACAGCATCAGCATCGCCGTAAGCAATCATACGTGCGGCATGACCAATGTTATGAACGCCACTAGTACAAGCTGTAGTAATAGCAATGTTAGGCCCTTGCAAACCAAACATAATAGATAAATTACCCGCGATCATGTTAATGATGGTTGAAGGCACAAAAAAAGGTGATAACTTACGTGGATTACCACCCGCTTGTAGTAACTTTTGATGATTTTCTTCAATTAAGCCTAAACCACCAATACCTGAGCCAATAGCTACGCCAATACGCGGAGCATTTTGCTCGGTCACTTCAAGACCTGAATCTTTGAAAGCTTGCACACCAGCAGCAATACCATATTGAATAAAAAGATCCATTTTTTTGGCTTCTTTTCGTTCCATATAATTTTGGGCATCAAAGTTTTTAACTAAGCCAGCAAATTTAGTAGGATAATCGGAGGTATCAAAATGATCAATACTGCCTATACCACTTTTACCAAGTAGTAGGTTTTGCCATGTTTCTTCTGCTGTGTTGGCTAGTGGGCTAAGCATGCCCATGCCAGTAACGACTACACGTCTCATAATAGCGTTGCCTCTGAAAATTAAAGGTATGACTCAATTATACCATTGCGTATACACTCGTTACCAAGTAAGCAGCATATGTATGCACTGCATTTTGTACGGTAATGAGTATATCGTTATGTTAAAGATAAAAAAAAAGCGGTCACTTACAATGAAGTATACCGCTTTTATTATTTTATTAAGCCCGATAAAATCGAACTTATTAACAATTACTGATTAGCAGTAACGTAATCGATTGCTGCTTGAACTGTAGTAATTTTCTCAGCTTCTTCGTCAGGAATTTCAGTATCAAATTCTTCTTCTAACGCCATAACTAATTCAACAGTGTCTAATGAGTCAGCACCTAAGTCATCAACGAATGATGAATCAATTTTTACTTCTGCTTCACTAACACCTAATTGTTCAACTGTAATTTTCTTTACGCGTTCTTCGATATTACTCATTTTATTTCCTTTACTGAAAGTTCATTTTTTCAAATTGTGTGTAGTGTATTCGCCAATAGCCTGCCATGCAAGCATCTAATTCAATTTTTTATTCTGGTCTAACCTGTTGAACTATTGAAAAATATTACAAAAAAACGTGTAAGCCATAATAATAAAGGCTTACACCATATACATACCACCGTTAACATGGATAGTTTCACCAGTAATATAAGCTGCAGCATCTGACGCTAAAAAGGCGACTGTTGATGCAATTTCTTCTGGTTTACCTAAACGGTTAGCCGGTACTTGTGAGAAAATCGCTTCTTTTTGCTCATCGGTTAGCTCTTTGGTCATATCGGTATCGATAAAGCCTGGAGAAACGGTGTTAACGGTAATACCGCGAGAAGCAACTTCACGCGCTAATGCTTTAGTAAAGCCAAGTAAGCCTGCTTTAGCGGTAGCATAATTGACTTGACCGGCGTTCCCCATAGTGCCAACAACTGAACCGATGTTGATAATACGACCAGTACGTTTTTTCATCATTGGGCGAATAGCTGCTTTACTTACTTTGAAAACTGACGTTAGGTTAGTCTCAATAATGTCTGACCATTCATCTTCTTTCATACGCATAAACAAGTTATCGCGCGTAATACCGGCATTATTGACTAAAATATCAATAGCGCCGTGTGCCTCTTTAATTGCAGTGAACATATCAGCAATAGACTCATCATTGGTCACGTTAAGTACTAAGCCCATACCGGTACCACTTTGAGCAGTTAAGTACTCTGCTATTTGATTAGCACCTTTTTCTGATGTGGCCGTACCAATGACAGTTGCACCAAGTGACTGTAATTGTTTGGCTATTGCTTTACCAATACCACGGCTTGCACCTGTCACTAAAGCGACCTTACCTTCTAAAGAAAACATATTTTTACTCACTATTTTTATTTTATAGCGTTAGCCTGCTAATTCAAAGTAACGCATTATTTATATGTATTTGATAATATTAATTTTAATCGCTTATTAACATAAGTAACATTAATATTAGCTGTCCATTAAGTCTTTGGTTTGTTGTAACGAGTCTGTAGTATTAAAACTGACACTGCGTAATGATTTATCTATACGCTTATTTAACCCTTGTAAAACTTTACCTGGACCAACTTCAACAACTTTTTCAATGCCTTGCTGAGCTAAGATAGTAATGGTTTCACTCCAACGTACGGGTGAATAAAGTTGCTTAACTAGTGCAGATTTTATTGCTGTGCTGGTTGTTTCACTAACCACATCAACATTATTAATAACACTAATAACAGGTGTATTAAAGGTAACTTTATCTAACTCAACAGCTAATTTATCAGCAGCATCGCTCATTAACGCACAATGTGATGGTACGCTTACCGGTAATGGTAGTACTCGTTTAGCTCCAGCGGCTTTACATAGTTCTCCAGCACGTTCAACGGCTTCTTTGTGACCGGCAATAACTACCTGACCAGGCGAGTTAAAATTCACCGCTGAGACCACTTGCTCTTGCTTGGCACTTTCACAAGCGCTAATAATTTTATCATCGTCTAAACCAATAATAGCGGCCATCGCGCCAACACCTGCAGGCACGCAAGCTTGCATAAACTCACCACGCTTTTCAACTAAAACAACGGCGTCACTTAACGAGAAAACGCCAGCACAGACTAGCGCTGAGTACTCACCTAAACTGTGACCTGCCATGACATCAGGCATTACTGTCGATTCTGCTTGCCACACGCGCCATAAAGCAACACTGGCCGTTAATAAAGCGGGTTGAGTAAAATTAGTTTGATTAAGTTTTTCTGCTGGACCTTGAGCAACTAATTGCCATAAGTCATAACCTAGCGCTGCTGATGCTTCTTTAAAAGTATCTTGTACGATACTGTGCTCTGCAAAGTCACTGAGCATGGCAACAGTTTGTGATCCTTGTCCTGGAAAAACGAATGCTAATTTATTGTGCATATTGATACTCTATTTAAGTTCTGTTTAGGTTTTATGTAAAGTCTATAGTAAGTTCAAATTAAATTTTTATGGATAATACGTTAATATTAAGTCGCTGAAAAAATAAGTAATTTAGTTTATTTACTCTATAAGTGTAACGGGAAAAGTAATTATCGAACGGTAAAATTATGTTCAAATGAATTTTTAATTTTCTCAGGAACCTGCCTTTCAACTTCCTTTATCGCCTCTTCTATGGCAGATAAAAAAGCACTCGCATTTGCATTACCATGACTCTTAACCACTATACCGCGTAATCCTATCAAACTTGCGCCGTTATACTGGTCGGGGTTCATGGTTTTGAAGAGTTTTTTAAAGCTTGGTTTAATCAATGAACCAAATAATTTAGCTAATAAGCTCGCACTGAAGGCGGTTTTAGATTTTTGATAGACTAAGCGTGCCACACCCTCACAGGTTTTTAATGCCACATTGCCAACAAAACCATCACAAACAATAACATCAGCTTTATTAGAAAAGATATCACAGCCTTCAATAAAGCCTACATAGTTAATATCTTTATTCTCACTTAGTTCAAGTGCCGCCATTTTTATATGGTCGCTACCTTTAATGGCTTCTTCACCCATGTTAAGTAGAGCAATACGCGGCTTAGTAATACCATCAACCTGCTCGGCCATCACTGAGCCCATTACACCAAATTGATATAACACATGTGAATCACAAAAAACGTTTGCGCCTAAATCAAGCATAAATACGCGTTTTTTAGCGTCGTGAGTAGGTAAAGAAGAAATAAGCGCTGGACGCTCTACCCCGGGTATATTCTTTAAGACAAAGTGTGCCATTGAAAATAATGCACCCGTATTACCCGCGCTTACACAAGCTTGTGCTCGTCCTTCATTAACAAGGTCAAGCGCTTTGCGCATCGATGAGTCTTTTTTGTTTCTCAAAGCAACAATAGGTTTATCCGACATTAAAACAACTTCTGTGGTCGGAAAAATACTTAACTGTTTATGATTAGCTAATTGTTCTGGGGAGATTTTTAAACGAGCGAGGTTTTTTGTAATGATGTCTGCATCACCACAAAGAATAAGGTGCAAGTTAGGCTGTTTTTTAATAGCCATTATTGCTGCAGAAATTGTTATAGAGGGGCCATGGTCGCCCCCCATAACATCTAACACTATGGTTAGATCACTATTTAAGCTCAAACTACGTAAGCCTAAACTATTTTACAATAACGAAGTAACCGCTTATTTAGCGATTACTTTAACGCCTTTGTAAAAACCATCAGCGGTAACATGGTGACGACGATGCGTTTCACCAGATACTGGATCTACTGATAAGTTTTCTACTGTTAATGCATCATGTGAACGGCGCATGCCACGTCTTGAACGAGATTTTTTACTTTTTTGTACTGCCATGAGTTACTCCTGAACAGGTTATAAGTTAAAAGACTTTATGCCTATCAACTATTTGAGTTGTTTTAATAAATCAAATGGATTTGGCTTCTCAAGCTCTTCTGGCAATTCACCCCAAACTGAATCAGCATCAGCTGAACAATCTTGAATGTTGTGCCGTGGAATTAACGGGATAGCAAGCATTAACTCTTCCTCCACTAATTCACGCAAGTTTACTTCGCCATTTTCATCTAATTCGACTACGTCATAATATGACGGTATTTTCTCAGCGGCTTCCTCATTTTTGGCCGGACTAAAAGTAAAATCTACTTCAAGTGCCTTATCAAAACTTTCGTTACACCGCTGACAAGTTAATGCAACTAATGTCGAACTTGACCCTGACATAACTGTCAAACCAAGCTCATCGACATCAAACTTCACACTAACTTGAACATACTCGCTTCTGCTTTCGCATTCAGCAAGCAATCTAGTCATATCAGACAATTTAAACACACCTTCGCACACGAGTCTGCGTTGCGCGCTACGTGATGGGCTAATTGTTACTGGAAGTTTAAGATTCTGCATAAGGCGCGCATATTATATTTCCTACAGGCAAGTGTCAAAAGAAAATTGCACTATTTTGTTTAAAAGCCCAAGATAGTCCCAATATTAATAGTAATCGTTGATTAATTGCTTATTTTGACAACAATCATACCGTTAATAAAAGTCCAGTTAGCTATCGCTATTGATAGTTATAGGACTTTACAATAATCTTATATTATTCAATGAAAAAAATTATATAGACAGATTTTATAAAGATAGACTTAATATAGCTATGTCAGTCTGCCTATAAAATATCATCACAAAAAAGGCTCCTTATGAAAACCTTAGTATTAGGCTCTACCTCCCCATTTCGTAAATCTATTTTAGAAAAGCTACAACTGCCTTTTGATTGTGCAAAACCTGATATTGATGAAACAGAAAAAGCAGGAGAATCTCCGCAAGCTTTAGTTGAACGTCTTGCCATAGAAAAAGCTAAAGCGGTTAAAGCACACTACCCCAACGCGTTAATCATCGGCTCAGATCAGGTGGCGGTATGTGAGGGTGAAATACTAGGAAAACCTCATAATTTTGAGAACGGCGTGCTTCAATTAACTAAATTTAGTGGCAAAAGCATTACCTTCTACACCGGCTTATGTGTTTATGACAGTGAAAAAGATAAGGCGACTGCCTTGGTTGAACCTTTTACCGTACACTTTAACCAACTCAGTATAGAAGAAATACAAAACTACCTGCATGCAGAGCAACCTTATAACTGTGCGGGTAGTTTTAAAAGTGAAGGTTTAGGTATTTGTTTATTTAGTAAGCTTGAAGGTGATGATCCTAATACCTTGATCGGGCTACCATTAATTAAACTTGTTTCGCTATTAAAGCAACATGGTCTCGATGTATTAGCCGAGCAAGGCAAACTGACTAAGCCTTAGCTAAAACCCGACTAGGCAATAGTAATTGTTGTAATTGCGCCAATGAATCAACAATCGCAACGGGTTGGTATTGCGTTAATATTTCTCTGTCGTGTACACCTAGAGTAATACCTATGCTATCAATACCCGCTGCTTGCGCCATTTTCATATCGTGACTAGTATCACCAATCATCACCGCTTGTTCAGCACTAACCCCTAACTCTGCAATTAAGCTTAATAACATTTGCGGATCAGGCTTAGAGCGCGCTTCATCGGCACAACGTGAGGCATGGAAAAAATGCTCTGTTTGTGTCGCTGAAAAAACCCGCTGTAAACCTTCTCGGCCTTTGCCAGTCGCTACCGCTAATAATTTATCCTCATCCTTCAGTGCTTTTAATAACGTTAAGGCATGTTCAAATAAAGGTGAAGGCGTTAAATCGGCTTCCACATAGTGATATTTATATTGCTCACGCAACACAGCCATATCCGTTTGAGAAGCACCTGGAAATAAGATATTAAGCGCCTTGGGTAAACTTAAACCAATAATATCTTTGACGCTTTGTACTGTCGGTATCGTTAATTGGCAATACTGTGCTGAAGCCTGTATTGAGGAAACAATGCGAGCAATAGAGTCCATCAGGGTGCCATCCCAATCAAAAATAACTAATTTATAGTTCATCGTTATTCTTTTACCAACTTAGTTAACAGTTTCTCTAAACTTGCTTCTAGTGGCGCTTCAATTTTTAAGCGCTGTTCTGTGTGTGGGTGAGTAAACTCAATACTAGCCGCATGTAAGAACAGCCTTTTTAAGCCTTTGCTTTTCATTTGCTCGTCAAATTCTTCATGACCATACTTTGCATCCATAGCAATTGAGTGACCACTGGTTTGACAATGTACACGTATTTGATGAGTGCGACCTGTGACAGGAAAAGCTCTCACTAAGGTAGCGCCGCGATAACGCTCTAATACTCTAAAGCGAGTTTCAGACTCTTTACCAAGCTGGTTATCAACAATAACAACGCGTTCACCTGATTTTAAATCGTTTTTCTTAAGTGCAGCGGTTACTTTGGTCAATTTACTAGGCCAATGGCCTTTAACCAATGCATGATAAAATTTTTGCACGTTTTTTTCACGAAACTGTTCATGTAAATGACGTAACGTAGAACGCTTTTTAGCCACCAGTAAACAACCTGAAGTATCTCTGTCTAAACGGTGCACCAACTCTAACATTCTCGCTTCAGGTCTTAAGGCACGTAATGCTTCAATTAAACCAAAACTTAAACCACTACCCCCATGAACTGCCATGCCAGACGGTTTATTAATAACGATTAATCGATCATCTTCAAACAAAATTTGCTTTTCTAAACTAGCAACAACATTTAACCCCGTAGAGACGGTGTCTTTATCTTCTGACACGCGAATAGGCGCAATACGTAATTCATCGTTGATAACTAATTTATACACAGGTTTAATGCGCTTTTTATTAACTCTAATTTCACCCTTGCGCAATAAACGGTAAAGGTGGCTTTTAGGTACACCTTTTAGCGTTCTTAATAAGAAGTTGTCAATGCGTTGCCCTGCATCTTCACTATCGATAGTAATAAAGCGTACTTTCGCTTTTTCTAACGCGGGCTCGATCGCCGGCTCAATAGGCTTTTTCTCTAGCACAACTTTTTTTGGCGTAACTTTTTTCGGTTGACTGTTTTTCCCAACAATGCGGGATTGGCTCTTTAATTTAATTTTAGGCACGTGATTGGCTTTTTTGGTGTTAATTTCTTTCATGGCCAGAGTTTAACACACTTTATTTAGCTAATAATGCAATTAAGCTGCTTTTTTGTTGGCTAAATGATAAAGATAGTGGGATAATATGGAGGTTATTAGTTGATATTTAACGCTAACTGCTTAGCTAACTACTTAATGATGCAGTGTATATGAAGATATATAAACAAGTATGAAGGTATATGAATAAGTCATATTAATAATTCATACACGGCTAATCAACGTAACAATTTAACCCTAGATGCTTTAAAGAGAGACGTAAGAGGCAAACTGCGGCCACATCCCTATGCGATATTTTATGTAATGAACTGCTCATTTTAGCGTGTTTACCTAAAAAAAAGACATAGTGATAGTACGGCCTATTGTATTTGTTAACACAGTAAATCACCCTTATTGATGGTTTACTCATTGTAGCTTGTTAACAAAGCATAAACAGTTTTAACATTTTGATTTTAATCTGTTATCAGTCCAGCACCATAAAGCAATTATTATAAAAAATAATACCACCGCATATACGCTGGTATTTTGCACAGCACATCCGCTGAGCACATAAAGAAATAACTTAACATTGCCTACCTTAATGATTAAAGGCGATGATATAAAAAACAATCCGAACTTATAATAGCTTAACCTGATTTTATGGCAGGTTAACCATGACAACCGTGAGGTTGACAAATTGCTGTTACCAGAAAAACAGATTGCTTTGTGTACTAAGCAAGCGTTGTGTTGTGACTAAAATGAGTCCGACAAACTATGAAACGTATGTTAATTAACGCTACCCAATCAGAAGAATTGCGCGTAGCACTAGTAGATGGCCAAAAGCTTTACGATCTAGACATTGAAAGCCCTGGTCATGAACAAAAAAAATCTAATATTTACAAAGCAAAAATCACTCGTATTGAACCTTCTTTAGAAGCTGCTTTTGTTGACTATGGTGCAGATCGCCATGGTTTTTTACCAATGAAAGAAATTGCCCGTGAATACTTTCCTAAAGGCTACACCTTCCAAGGTCGACCTAACATTAAAGAAGTGTTGCACGAAGGCCAAGAAGTTATCGTTCAAATTGATAAAGAAGAACGAGGTCAAAAAGGTGCCGCATTAACTACTTTTATTAGCCTTGCAGGCAGTTATTTAGTGTTAATGCCTAATAATCCTCGTGCTGGTGGTATTTCTCGCCGTATTGAAGGTGATGAACGCACTGATTTAAAAGCCTCATTGAGTAAATTAGATTTACCTAAAGGCATGGGTTTAATTGTAAGAACTGCCGGAGTTGGCAAAGATTATGATGAACTAAAGTGGGATTTAAGTGTTCTTTTACATCATTGGCAAGCTATTACAGATGCGGGAAAAAGCCGCCCTGCTCCTTTCTTAATTCATCAAGAAACCAACCTAATTTTACGTGCAATTCGTGACTATTTACGTCGTGATATTGGCGAAGTATTAATTGACCGTCCTAAAACTTTTGAAAGTGTTAAAAAGCACATTGAAGTCGTTCGTCCTGACTTTTTAAGTAAAATAAAACTGTATAACAGCGACGTGCCTTTATTTACGCATTATCAAATTGAAACGCAAATTGAAACGGCCTTTCAACGTGAAGTACGCTTACCTTCTGGTGGTTCCATCGTTATTGACCCTACTGAAGCGTTAACCTCCATTGATATTAACTCAGCACGAGCAACTAAAGGTAGCGACATTGAAGAAACTGCTTTTAATACCAACTTAGAAGCAGCTGAAGAGATTGCTCGCCAATTACGTTTACGTGACTTAGGTGGTTTAGTTGTTATCGATTTTATTGATATGACACCTGTGCGTCATCAACGTGAAGTTGAAAACAGAATGCGTGATTCAGTTCACCAAGATAGAGCCCGTATTCAACTGGGTAAAATCTCTCGTTTTGGCTTGCTAGAAATGTCTCGCCAACGTTTACGTCCTTCTATTGGTGAAACAAGCCAAGGTGTTTGTCCACGTTGTAGTGGTACGGGCCATGTACGTGGTGTTGAATCTCTTGCTCTATCTATCTTGCGTTTAATGGAAGAAGAAGCAATAAAAGATAATACTCTACATGTACAAGCACAAGTGCCAGTACCTGTTGCCACTTATCTACTGAATGAAAAACGTCGCTCTGTTATGCATATTGAAAAACATCATAATGTCAGAGTGTTAATCATTCCTAATCCACATATGGATACGCCACAATATGAAGTGGTACGCGTTAAAAATGATGAAACGGTTGAAGAAGCAAGTTATGAATTACCGGTAAAACAAGCGGAACTTGAAGAAGCTAAAATGCCTAAATTCGATAAAGTGATAAACAAACCTGACGAACCATTAATTCAAGGTATGACATCACCAGCACGTGCTCCAAAAGCTGAAGTATCAAGTGCAAACACAGTATCGGTCGTAGCAACACAAACTAAACCTAGTGGCTTCTTTGGCTGGTTAAAAAGCTTATTTGTTACAGAAGAAAAAGTTGTTGAAACGAGTAAAGAAGAAAATAAAGAAGACACTACGCAACAAAAACCTAGACGTCCACAAGAAAGATCAAGAAACCAACAAGCCAAACGTCGTAACAACCGTAATGGTAATCGTAATGGCAATACTAGTCGTCATACTAGTGAAGACACGGCTAATCGCACTCCACGTGATGAAGAAGCAAACAAACCTAAAAGACAACCTCGTAAAAATGACAACAATGTAAATGTAGATAAAGACAAAGTTGTTAAAGAAGACAAAGTTGTTGAACGTCGTCAACGTAGAGCTAAACGCAAAACCGTACGTATTAAATCAACAGATAAAGTGGCTAATACCCAAAGCAATACGAGTAGTAAAGCAGCTGAAGCCTCTGTAGTTGCCAAAGCGGTTGACAGTGAAACAGTAGTAGATAGCCCTGTTGTTGATACCGTGGCGCAAAATGATGACAAACCACGTAATAGACGTTCTCCTAGACACTTAAGAGCTAACGGTCAACGACGTCGTCGTAACAACAATGGTACTGAAGCGACAACGCAAACAGTAACAAGTGAAAATGTTGTTGATGAGTCTGTAGCCGCTCGTTACCCTAGCTCTGCTGAGACTGTCGCTGCTAATAACAGCGAGCACAATAATGTTGCACCTTCTTTAGACAAAGACAAAGTAGTAACGAAAGACGTTACTACAAATGTTGTTGAAACAAGTGAAGCTGCACCAGTTAACGTGCCCGTTGAAAAACCAGCTGTTAAAGCGCCTATTGAAGAAAAAGTTGAAGCACCGTCAGAAAAAGCCATCGCGGTAGATGCGCAACAAGCTAAGAATGATGCTGGAACAACTAATATTGCTGAACCAGTAACTCAAGCAGTAACGCCGACAGTGACAAAAACGCAACAACCGATGCCGTTAGCGCAAACAGACGAGCCTGCTACGACAACTAAAGCTTCTACTGACATCGCTCCTGAAGTCGTTAAAAAGGATGTTCAGAAGAAAGCTAAAGACGTTGTGAAAAAATCGGATGTTGAAACAAAGGTAACGCCTGAAGTGACTACTGAAGCGACTAAACCGGTAAAACAACAAAAAGCTAAAGCGATTGACCCAGTTAATACTGACGTTAAAACCGATGTTGACACTGATAATGAGACTAGCAAGGAGCAACAAGCGAAAGTTGATGTTAAGGCGAAAGCGAAACAAACTAAAAAGCCGGCACCTGCAGCTAAAAAGGCAGTACCGAAGGATAAAAAATTAGCAAGACAAATTAAGAAAGCTAATAACCTGTCTGGTCATGCAACAGCGCCGATGACAAAAACGGAAACAATCACCACAATGAACGCACTCCCAACAAAGTTTATGGCAGATAGTGAGCGTCACGCTCATCAGTCATCAGGGAAAACCGCCATCATTGCAGATGTCATTAGCCGTAGTAGCGCACCAGCGACTAAGCCTCAGTAAAGTCGTAGCTTAACGTTACGCGTAAAAAAACCAGTTATAATGTTTATAACTGGTTTTTTTTTGCCTAGTGGATATAACGACTAATTAACCTGTGTTAACACTTGCTTGGCTAAGCGAGTGATTTCAGACCAATGTTTAAACTGAACAATGTCACTTGATACCAACCATGATCCACCACAGCAAGTCACATTAGCTAACGCTAAATAATCGCGAATATTAGTTAAATTAATGCCCCCTGTTGGACAAAAACGCACTTGAGGGAAAGGCCCACTCATCGCTTTAATCGCATTCACCCCGCCAGAGACTTCTGCTGGGAAAAACTTCAAGTGATCATAACCATGATCAGCACACTTCATAATATCAGAAATAGACGATACACCAGGGATCAATGCGATATTACTACTATTCCCCGCCTGTAATAAATCGGTTGTTACTCCTGGACTAATGGCAAATTTTGCTCCTGCATCATACGATTGTTGTATCAACTGACGATTAATAACAGTGCCTGAGCCAACAATGGCTTCAGGGAACTCTTTAGCAATAACACTGATAATATCAAGTGCCGCAGGTGTACGTAAGGTCACTTCTAATACCTTAATACCACCAGTCAATAACGCTTCTGCAACAGGTAATGCTTCTTCAACCTGGTTAAGTACTAGGACCGGCACAATGGGCCCCATGTTAAAAAGATCTTTGGGCATAATCTGCCAAGGTTTTGATATGGTCATAAATTTTCTTCATCAAATATGGCGAGCCTTACCTTGTAATAAGTATCACGCCTTTGTCATGGTTATAGTTATGGTTATGGTTATGGTTATGGTTGAGCATGATTGGCGAGCAATGAGCATGTTATTATATGCTTACATAATTGCACTCTTAGTCAGTAGCTTGTGTAAAGCGTTAATCATTTTTATCGTCTCTGATACACAAGCTGAAAAACCATGCGTTAAATGACGACACGATAAACCAACACGATCAACTCATCATGCTTCATAAAAAGATTAAGGGGCCCAGTAAACTTGCGTCTTGACTGTGTCATGGTGTAAGAAGGCTCTAATAGGCATAGTAAATACATCATTGCCTTGTAAGGCTTTGGTTAATACCTGCTGCTTTTGCTCGCCACACAAATGTAAAAAAATATGCTTACTTTGACTTAATGCTGAGAAACTAAAGCTAATGCGTTGATAAGGTGCTGTTTTGGGTAATACACTTAATAGCGCATTGTTATTATCGCTGGCTAAGCCTTGTGATATTTGCTCGCTACAAGGAAAAAGAGAAGCGGTATGACCATCTTCCCCCATCCCCAAAATCAACACATCTAACGGTAATAAGCCCTTATTAACGGCGATATTTAATTCATTGAGCGTTTTATCATTAAGTGATTCACCTTGCTTTAAATGAAAAAAATGTGCCGCTGACGCTTTATTTTGTAGTAAATTTTCATAAACTAAGCGGGTATTACTGTCTTTACTGTCAATAGCTACCCAGCGCTCATCAGCTAAGGTAATCGTGACTTTTGACCATTGAATATCACAGTGTGATAACAGTTTAAAAAAACCTTGGGGCGTTGAACCGCCTGAAACTGCAATACTGGCTTGCCCTTTAAGGTTAATCGCTTGCTCAAGGAGCTTACTTACGGACTCAGCTAAACAAATATCTAACTTGTTACGTGTTGAGAATGTTGTTAATTGTTGCATTATTCAACCCACTGGCGATCATCACGAGCGATTAAAGCAATAGAGGATACGGGGCCCCAAGAACCTGCTGCATAAGGTTTAGGTGCTTCATTCGTTGTTTGCCACGCGGCGATGATGCTATCAGCCCAAACCCAAGCGGCTTCAACTTCATGTCGACTAACAAATAATGATTGATTACCATTTAAAATTTCTAACATTAAGCGTTCATACGCATCAACAACACGTTCATTGTGGTAAGTATCTGAAAAACTTAAATCTAATTTATTTTCTTGAATAAGCATTTGTGACGCGATACCCGGTATCTTATTCATGATTTGTAATTCAACACCTTCATCGGGTTGTAAACGTATCGTTAATTTATTGGCTGGTAAGTCACTGTGGCTTTCTTGAAAAATATTGTGGGGTTGGGGCTTAAAATGCACCACTATTTCACTATGTTTTTTAGGCATACGTTTACCTGTGCGAAGATAAAATGGCACACCTTTCCAACGCCAGTTATCAATTTCAGCTTTTATCGCAACAAACGTTTCAGTATTGCTCTTCGCGTTGGCATCTTTTTCATTAACATAACCAGAAACAGCAACACCATTTAAAAAACCGTCAGTATACTGACCACGAACAGTTTTCTCTTTAATGTTTTCTCGGTTAATTGGTTTTAATGCTTTAACAACTTTAAGTTTTTCTGCTCGCACGCTTGTCGCACTTAAATCAGCCGGTGGCTCCATCGCCAACAGTGATAATATTTGCAATAAATGATTTTGTACCATATCACGCATTTGCCCTGCATCATCATAAAAGCCCCAACGACCTTCAATACCAACACTTTCTGCCACGGTAATTTGTACATGATCAATGCAGTTACGATCCCAATTATTAGTAAATAATGAATTCGCAAAACGTAATACTAATAGGTTTAATACGGTTTCTTTACCTAAATAATGATCAATACGGTAAGTTTGTTTTTCTTGAAAGTATTTTGATACTTGATTATTTATTTCAATAGAGGATTCAAGAGAGTGACCAATGGGTTTTTCTATAACTACTCGGTCAACATCACTAATTAACTTGGCATGATTCAAGCCTTTACAAATATCACCATAAATAGCCGCGGGCGTAGAAAAATAATATACCCGTATATTTTGTTGATTTGAAAGGAGTGTAGCTAACTGATCAAAGGTGCTATACGCTTGAAAATCGAGTGCTTGGTAAATTAATCGATTAATAAAACGCGCTAGGACAACGTCATCGATAGATTCGTTAACAAAACTATCTAAACTGTCGACAACAAAGTGTTTAAATTCATCAACACTGAGGGTTTTTCTTGCTACCCCGACAATACGACTGCCTTTATTAATTAGACCTAGAACGTCTAGTTGATATAATGCGGGAATTAACTTACGGTGAGATAAATCACCTAAAGCGCCAAAAATAACAATGTCATTTACGGATTGATAATCTACATTACTCATAGCGTTTCTCTTATATAAAAATGTATTGCGCTTTATCCTTTAATAAACTAAGTGGAATATGACACACAATGCTAATTTAGCGTTTATTTAATGATGAGTAAAGATTACTTTGTAACTTTATTACACAGGGTATTATTAATATTACGCGGATAGTTAATGAGCAAGATCCCATCGTCTTTCCAAGGATTTAAACGTATTTTAACTCGAACAAATATATCACTTTGGTCGATAATTAATAGCCTAACTGCTGGCTTAATAGCACTATCACTTCGTTAAGGGTTATAGACAGCTAAATGACTTCACTAACCTCGCTTGATAGTTTTTATACTGTTAATACTACATCATGAAATAATATTTCACTTTTTCTGTTGCTTAGAACGAAAATAAATTACAGTATAAGCAAAGTGGTTGAAATATAGCTTTATCCTCTATTTTAATCATAGATAAAATGATCTAGGATCAGAACACAATGAATATATTAGAAAAGATCACTAACGAACTTGATATACTGAGTAAATCAGAACGAAAAGTCGCTGAAGTTATTCTAGCATCACCAAGTACCGTTATTCACTTAAGTATTGCCGCACTTGCTAAACAAGCTAACATCAGTGAACCAACCGTTAATCGTTTTTGCCGTCGCTTAAATACTAAAGGTTATCCTGATTTTAAATTACATTTAGCGCAAAGCTTAGCCAATGGCACACCCTACGTTAACCGCCATGTTGATGAGAGTGATACTGCTGATCAATATACCTCAAAAATATTTGAATCAACCATGGCAAGTCTTGAGGTGACGCGTAAAAGTTTAGATAGCTATGATATTAATCGTGCTGTTGATGTGTTAACACAAGCGAATAAAATCTCTTTTTTTGGTTTAGGTGCATCAGCTATTGTCGCGCATGATGCGCAAAATAAGTTTTTTCGCTTTAATGTGCCCGTGGTTTATTTTGATGACATATTAATGCAACGTATGAGTGCTATAAATAGCTGCCAAGGTGATGTAGTTGTACTTATATCTCATACAGGACGCACAAAATCACTGGTTGAGGTCGCTAGTTTAGCAAAAGAAAATGATGCTACTGTTATCGGCATTACCACCACAGATTCACCCTTGGCTAAAGAATGTAGTATTGTACTATCAGTCGATGTAAGTGAAGATACTGATCTTTATATGCCCATGTCGTCACGCATTGCCCAGCTGGTGCTTATTGATGTGCTAGCGACCGGCTTTACTTTACGTCGCGGTAGTAAATTTATAGATAATTTGAAAAAAGTAAAAGATAGTTTAAAAAGCTCACGCTTTGATAAAAATGAGTAATGATGACACCATAAATATTACTCATATTAGCTAAAAATAACGGATGAACTTATTTGATGCCTGCCTAGTAAAATCACGAACGCGGCGTTAAATACGACACTAAAAAAGTAAGAGGATTATAATGTCTAGAAGAACTAAAATTGTTGCCACCTTAGGCCCAGCAACCGATGATATAGAAGTATTAAGAAAAGTATTAGCCGCAGGGGTTAATGTTGTTAGGCTTAACTTTTCGCACGGTATACCACAAGATCATATTGATAGAGCCAACAATGTTAGAAAAATAGCCAAAGAGCTCGGTATTTATGTGGGTATATTAGGGGATTTACAAGGTCCTAAAATCCGTATTTCTACCTTTAAAGACGGCCCAATCAAATTAGCTATTGGTGATAAATTTGAGTTAGATGCTACCTTGGAAAAAGGTCAAGGCTATCAAGAAAAAATAGGGATTGATTATAAAAAATTAGTACAGGATGTTAACACAGGTGATATTTTATTGCTCGACGATGGTCGCGTACAATTGAAAGTACTATCAACTTCTGACAACTCAGTCTTTACGATAGTGACTGTTGGTGGTCCGTTATCAAATAACAAAGGTATTAATCGCCAAGGTGGGGGTTTAACAGCGCCTGCGTTAACAGCTAAAGATAAAGAAGACATTAAACTTGCAGCAGAAATTGATGTTGATTTTCTAGCGGTTTCATTTCCTCGTGATGCAGCAGATATGCGTGAAGCACGCTTACTGGCACAAGAAGCTGGCTGTGATGCCCGTTTAGTGTCTAAAATTGAACGTGCAGAAGCAGTAAACGATGACAAAATTCTTGACGGTATTATTTTAGCTTCTGATGTTGTCATGGTTGCCCGTGGTGATTTAGGCGTTGAAATTGGTGATGCCGCACTGGTAGGCAAGCAAAAACATATTATTAACCGCTCTCGCCAATTAAATCGTGTGGTGATCACAGCAACTCAAATGATGGAAACCATGATTGAGCAACCTATGCCAACACGTGCTGAAGTTATGGATGTTGCCAACGCCGTATTAGATGGTACTGATGCGGTAATGTTATCGGCAGAAACTGCCGCGGGTAAATACCCGGTTGAAACTGTGACTGCTATGGCTAATGTCTGTGTCGGTGCTGAGCAGCATAGCTCTGTTAATATTTCTAACCATAGAATGGAACTTACCTTTAGTGAAGTGTCAGAAACTATAGCACTATCAGCTATGTACGCAGCAAATCACTTAGAAGGTGTTAAAGCGATTATATCGTTAACCGAATCAGGCCAAACCAGTAAGTTAATGTCACGCATTACCTCAGGTTTACCTATATTCTCGTTATCTCGCCATCTGAAGACATTAACTAAAACCGCAATATACCGTGGTGTTTATCCGATTGAGTTTGATTCACTGCCTATTAATAATGACAACTTATCTGATGAAATGGTAAAAGTAGTCCGCAGTAAACTTGATTTAGTAATAGGTGATAAGATCATATTAACCCATGGTGATATGATGGAAACTGTTGGTGCTTCAAATATCTTGAAAATTTTAACGATAACTAAGAAACACCTTAAATAACTGATATTTCATTTTGTAATGTCTCTACTTAAAAGCCATATATTATTGATATATGGCTTTTTTATTTTTATTAATAAAAATAAAAAAGCCACTCGTTAACTATTAACTGCCTGTTTTACTTTATCTTTATAACTACGACTTACTTTTAATTCTTTACCATTTGTTAACACTAAAATATATTCACCATTAACTTGGCTGCAAAACTTATCGATAACGTGTTTGTTAACTATCGTTGATCTATGATTGCGAATAAATGTTTTGGGATCTAAACACGCCTCGAGCTCTTTCATTGTTTTTCTTAAAATATGGGTACTTACCTCATTACTCTGGTGTTTGTCTGATAAGGTATGTACACACATATAATCGCCCGCTGCATCAATCCAAAGTATATCCTTTACCGGTACACGATTAACTTCACCAGCATCTTTAATCGCTAATACGTCAGAGTAGCTCGATAGCGTTAACTCTTGGTCATTGTCTAATTCCGTTAAAATTTGCTGATAATCATTACCCGTAACATCACTTACTAAACGCACTAACTTCGATTTATGAGCGCTATCCGCATTAGTTTTAAAATAATGTCTAATTTTATCAATGGATTGAGCTAAACGTTCTTCATCGGCAGGCTTTAATAAATAATCTAATGCATGTACTTCAAATGCTTTTAATGCATAGTGATCAAAGGCGGTCACAAAGACCACGACTGGCATAGCCAAACCTTGTTCGATTATATGCTCTAACACCTCAAATCCATTAAGTCCTGGCATTTGAATATCAAGAAACATAACATCTATCTGATAAGCCTTTATTGCTGCTAATGCTTCTCTACCGTTGCAGCATTGCTCAATCACGTTAATATCATTATGAGCTTTTAATCGAATTGCTAAGCCTTTGCGAGCCAGTGGTTCATCATCAACGATTAGGGTTGATAGTGACATAAAAATTCCTAAATAATTGATATTGATAAGCAGCAGAGATGCCTACAGATAATAATTTTTTCATTAGCTTACCTGAAATGGTAAACGTAGATTCACTTTAACACCTGATGGCTGGTTATGGGCAACAACTAATGAAAATTTTCCATTATATAATGCTTGTAATCGCTCGCGAGTATTCACTAAACCAACGCCACTTTCTCGATGTAAATTCCCTTCTATAATATCAGCGCCTGGGCCGTTATCTGCCACTTCAATAAGTAAATCATCGGCAAAACGATTAACTACAATGGTAATACTACCGCCCTGCTCTTGTACTGCAATAGCATGTTTTATCGCGTTTTCTGCTAAAGGTTGTAAAATCATACTAGGGACTAATGCGTGTTGGCAATTGTCACTGACCTTAAAATTAAGGTCTAACCTGTCTTCAAAGCGAACTTTCTCTATTGATAAGTAAAGTTGCAATGCCTGAATTTCAGATTCTAAGGTGACTTTTTTCATCGGATCTTTATCAAGTGAATAACGTAAAAATTCACTGAGTTTAGTCACCATAGTATTAGCGATTTTATTTTCTTCTATCAAAATAAGGGTCGAGATAGCATTAAGGGTATTAAATAAAAAATGCGGATTGAGCTGATAACGTAGCATTTTTAATTGTGCTTGATGGGCAACTGCATTCGCTTTTAACACATTTTGCTTTTCAATCTCTAACATTTGATAGTATTTACTACCAAAATATAAACCGCTCCAGCTTAAAATAATATAAAAAGATCCTAAAGTAGATTGGGTGTACATATACCAAAACTCAGGTTGATAGCCATGCTTATATATTTCCCAATAATTAATATTTTTAACAATTTGCCACAATACACCAGTAAAATAGGACGTTAAAATAACGACCAAGGCTATTTTAATAGGTGGGAGGTTCCATGCTTTTCGATAAATATAACGCAGTGGTGCGGTAAGCAACCAGCCTGCATAAGCATTAAGAAAAATAATAATGACAAAAATATCACGTAAATCAAGTTGCAGTGAACCAAGGTAATGCACAAAAGCAAAACCGAACCAGCCCACTGTATGGGCTAGCCAGAATAAGCGATTTCTATTTTCTAATAAGTCTTTCCAGTTCACAAAAATAACCATTTAAGGAATGCTATAACAAATTATGCGCTAATCATTAAATGATTACATTGTCTTTTGCCTTAGGAATACAGCGGCTTATCGCATACTTACCTACTTAACCCGTGTGTTTTTTTTACAAAGACAACATAGCGCCTAATGGCTGGCCGCCTAATAAATGCATATGAATATGATACACTTCTTGGCCGCCATCTTGATTACAATTAATAATTAATCGGTACCCTTTTTCATCAATACCTTCTTCTTTAGCAAGTTTTTTAGCAACAGTAATCATACGACCCAGGGTGAGTTCATCGTCATGGGTTACATCATTAATGGTGGCGATATGTTTATTAGGCACAATTAAAATATGACTATCAACACGAGGGCTAATATCTCTAAAGGCGGTCACTAAGTCATCTTGATACAACAGTGGCGTAGGAATTTCTTGACGAATAATTTTAGAAAAAATGGTTTCTTCATTCATAACAGTACCTCTATATAAGTTTATAACAATCCGTATAAGACCGTGATCTCTTAACCAGAATTTATGCAAATGGTATTAGTGCACATGGACGACTAGTTTACCGCTAAATAAATATAAATCATCTATTTACTGCAATTTATTGACCTTAATCAACATGCCAGTGGCTACAACTGTGACATGCTTAACAAACATGAAAGATACGCATAACAACTACAATGACTAGGTAACACTTATGGATATAGACTTTAGTGAAATCAACTATTTAAAAGATCCCAAATGGCAGGACTTACATGCTGATTACGAACAGTTTCTTTTATCCATGACGGGCCCTACCGTGATTGATATTTCAGGTAGCGATGAGACAAAATTTCGTGTGTTTACTACCTTACTACATGGTAATGAACCCTCTGGTTTAATAGCCATACACCGCTACTTAACCGAGGTGTTAACACAAAAACCCCCTTGTACTAATATGCGTTTTATAATCTGCTCAGTAGAAGCTGCCGCGAGTAAACCCTTATTTAGCAAGCGCTTTGTTGACGGTGGTATGGATCTCAATCGTTTTTTTGGTAAGCAATGTTCATTTGACTGTAACGATGGTCAACGAGGCTATTGCCAACGAGCATTTTTAATTGAGCAAGCGATCAGAGAGGTTAACCCTGAAATGGTGATCGATCTTCACAATACTGCTAGCCCAACACCAACCTTTGCGATAAGTGCAGTGATAACCACTGAAACCTTAGCCCTTGCTTCATTATTTTGCCAGACCTTAGTGTTGTCTGATTTAACCATGGGTTCAATTATAGAACAAAGCTTTCACTGTCCATTTATCACCATTGAATGTGGTGGTAGTCAAGATGAACAAGCCCATGAAATTGCTTTTGCAGGTATTTCTAAGGTTGCTCAATGTCAAAATATTGCTTACATGCAACCAGAAAAAACCGTAGAAGTTATGCACCGCCCTTTACGACTACAATTAAAAGACAACATTGCACTATCATACGCACAACATGATGAAGGCTATGCAGGCGTCACCTTGAAAAACAATATTGAGTGCTTTAATTTTGGTAGTGCTCACCAAGATGAAATGCTTGGTTGGCTTGACGGTAATGGTCTTGATAATTTAACACTTGTTGATAAGAGTGGTAAAAATGTACTGCATGATTATTTTTATGCCCGTGAAAACCAACTAGTTTGTCGATATAACCTACGATTATTTAAAGCAACAACTCATAAAGATACCGCTACTAATGACTGTCTTTTTTATGTGGTTAAGTTGCCTTATGCTTATATGGGACAAAATGCACTATGCTAACGAAGTTAACAACCCTCTTAAGCCTCATATGAAGATATATCGCTTTATCGCCATCAAATATAGCGTAGCGATTGTCATTAGGTAGACAAAGTAATAGTCACTCTTTAGAATTACGCGACTTTCACCTTATCGAGCATCTTATGTTTATTTCTAAATTAACGACAACGCTCTTTTCAACACTGATTATTTTTAACGGCATTAGCCTTTCAACGTATAGTTGTGCAGCCACTATCGATGTAAATAAACAGACTGTTGTTAGCCAACAAGATTTACCTAAAAACATTATTATGGTTGTTGCTGATGGCATGGGGCCAGCCTACACTTCTGCTTATCGCTACTTTAATGATGATCCGACTACCGTTGAAATAGAACAAACTGTTTTTGAAAGACACTTAAAAGGCTTATCGAGTACTTACCCTGAGGCCATCTCAGGCTATGTTACTGACTCTGCTGCTGCAGCGACGGCATTAGCAACAGGGATTAAAACCTATAATGGCGCTATTAGTGTTGATGTGGATAAAAAACCTTTACTTACCGTGCTTCAATGGGCAAAGCAACAAGGTAAGAAAACAGGTGTGGTAGTTACCTCTCGCATAAACCATGCAACGCCAGCATCGTATTTATCTCACAATGAGAGTCGTAAAAACTACAATGAACTTGCTAACAGCTATATTGATAATGGTATTCAAGCGGATGTATATTTTGGTGGCGGCTGGAAAAACTATATCCGAGACGATCGTAATATCGTAGCGGAATTTACCCAAGCCGGCTTTCAATACATTGACCGTTATTCACAATTAAATACCTTGAAAGCCAATCAACCAGTATTAGGTTTATTTGCCAAAACCAGTTTGCCTTGGGCACTTGATGACAGTAACAAGCATAGGCTAACACCTTTAACGCAAACCGCAATAAAACAATTAACAAACCAGGCAGGCTTTTTTATGTTGGTTGAAGCAAGTCAAATTGATTGGGGTGGTCATGATAATGATATTGCCGCAGCAATGCATGAAATGGATGACTTAGCTAACGTGATGTTATATCTAGAATCTTTTGTTGCACAAAACCCCGATACCTTAGTAGTCCTAACCGCGGATCATAGCACTGGAGGTTTTACCTTAGCAGCTAATAAAGATTATCGATGGGAGCCGCAAGTGTTACGTAGTATGAAGCATTCAATCACGACTATTGCTGAAAAAATTATCGCCCAAGATAAACTTAATGATGCCGCAAGTCATCAAGCAAATACTCAACTAAAGCGACCAATAAAAGGCGATCAAATAAGCCAGTGGTTAAACTTTCCCTTAAGCACGACAGAGATTGAGCAACTACAACAAGTTGAACCATTATTTCACGCGCAAACACAACACTATGCGTTACTTGATAAACGCTTAAAAGAACAGCAAAGCCCACCATCATTAAAAAATAGCTACCGCCGAGCGCTGCTTAGTATTATTGATAAGCGCACAAACACCGGTTGGACAACATCAGGTCATACTGCTATTGACGTACCGGTATTTGCCTTTGGTAAACATAGTGAGCAATTTAGTGGTCAGTTAGATAATACTGATATTGCCAATAAAATTTTCAGTTTATTAGGTAAGTAACATCACCGATGTAGTGTTATTGCTGCGTTACTGTTGGGCAACTGTGTAGCTAAGCGCGCTAATACTATGCACTACAATAAATGCATTACTATGTTGCGCTTAGCACTTACTATCTAAATAAAAAGCTATCGACTATCGACTATCACTTATGAGTTTGCAAGTACCTGATTATAGCGTTCAAAGCCTTTTGATAGATCATCAATTAAATCGTCAACATCCTCTAAACCGATATGCAGACGAATTAATGGGAACTCACAATCAAAGGTGGTTGCACTACGAATTGAATTTACATTAGTAATACCCAAAATTAAACTTTCAAAACCACCCCACGAATAGCCCATTTTAAAATGATGTAAACCATCTAAAAAGGCCGTTAATGCCGCTTTATTGCCACAATTAAAGACAAACGAGAATAAACCGTTAGAGCCGTTAAAGTCTCGCTTGAAAAATTCATGTCCAGGACAAGACTCAAACGCGGGGTGTAATATTTTAGCGACTTCTGGACGTTGTTGTAACCATTGTGCGACCTTAATCGCACTTTGCTGATGCTGCTTTAATCTTATGCCAAGCGTACGAATACCGCGTAATGCTAAATATAAATCATCAGGTGAGGTACATTGCCCCATTAAATAGCTGTAATCACGCAGTTGCGGCCAATACTTTTCTACCGCCGTTGCCGTACCTAACATCACATCAGAGTGACCAACAATATATTTAGTGGCCGCTTGCACACTGACATCAACGCCATAATCAAACGGTTTAAAGTTAATGCCTGCCCCCCAAGTATTGTCAAGCATAACAATACAATCATGTTGATGAGCAATAGCGCTAATAGTCGGCACGTCTTGTACTTCCATAGTGATAGAGCCAGGAGACTCTAAAAAAACAAGTACCGTGTTATCTTGAATCAAGGCTTCAATACCTGCACCTATCATAGGATCATAATAAGTGGTAGCAACGCCCATTTTAGTTAATATTTTTTCACAATAATCACGAGTAGGCTCATAAGCACTATCAACCATTAATACGTGATCGCCTTGCTTCACAAACGCCAAAATAGCATTGGTAATTGCGGCGGTACCTGATGGATACAAGGCACACCCTGCACCACCTTCTAATTCAGTCATTGCCTCACTAAAAGCAAAAGCGGTAGTCGTACCGCGACGGCCATACACCATTGTTTGATTATGGCGATTAGCGACAGCATTATTCATTTCAGCAACGCTATTAAATACCACAGTCGATGCACGAGTTATTGGTGGGTTAACCACGCCATTAGTCCATTTTGCACTACGGCCAGCATTGATTATTTTAGTATCTTGTTTCATCGTTATTTTCCATTAAGTCGCGTTAATTTTAGCGGTGAGAGTTAACAGATAGCCTTGTGTTTTGTTATCAATTACAACTATCTTTTTCAGCTATCTAGCCATCTAAAATATTTATCTGTAGTTATAACCTGAATAAGCTGAGCTGGCTAGGGGCTGTTAATAAAAAATGCTAAGGCTATTATTTTTTATTAGTCTATATTTCATACCTTGTATAGATAGTGCTCATTAAAAAAGTCCCATTTGATCGCCGGTAATTGACTGAAAATCTTTACCTATGAAAGGTAAAATATCATCCGCTATTGGCTTAAGTTGTTTCTCAACATAAAAATCATAATCGAGGATACTTTCGTTAAAGTCTACCGGTTGTACGCCATCAAGGGTGATAACATAGCGAATGGTGCTTCGGTGTTGATATTTTTGTTGAACACCCTGCGCTTTTAACTTGGCATTAGCAATTAAAGCCGCTTTAATATGCGGTGGTGTATTAACATAGTCAGTTAACTTACGTTGAATTCTTTTTTGATAAATTAATTTATCGTCGTAACAACCTTGTTTTAATGCGTCGACAATATTTTTAATGTAGTCATCAACCGGCTTATCATTAAAGACTAATCTATATAATTCTTGTTGAAAGTCTTTACTTAATTCAGTCCAATCGCTGCGCACCGTCTCTAAGCCTTTAAACGTAATCACCCCTTTTGACAAACCAGCGTAGCGTTTTTTGGTGCCAACCACCTTTTGATCTTTACTAGGATTAATACCTCGTATTTTTGGCATTAAAAATTTAGTAAAGTGCGTTTCAAATTCAATTTCTAATTGACTGATTATTTTAAAGTCTGTCGCTAAGGTAAGTTGCCACTTATCATTAATAAAGTTTTGTAATTCAACCCCTAACTCACTTGCCTGCTGCGTTGATTTATCAGCGCCGATAACAACAAAAATAGAATCGGTATCGCCATAAATCACTTTAAAGCCTTTCTTTTCAATCCAATGACTGGTCTGTTTTAAAATCTGATGACTACGCTTAGTAATAGAGCCTGAAAGGCGAGGGTCAAAAAAACGACAACCCGTTGAACCCAATACACCATAAAAACTGTTCATAATAATTTTTATCGCTTGTGACAAAGCGGCATTTTTCTGTTGTTTAGCTTTGTCACGCTCTAACCAAAGCGATTCAATAATATCGGGTAAAAAATGCGCTTCACGCGAAAAATATGCGCCATCAAAGCCGCTAATCACATAATCCCTATTATCAACACTAACCGAGTCATTAGCCTTAACCGTTAATAAACCTTCAATCAACCCCATAGGGTCTACTTTGAAGGTACGAATAATACTGGGATACAACGATTTAAAATCCAATACTAATACATTGTCATATAAGCCCGGAACCGAGTCCATAACATAACCACCGGGGGATATTAGCCCCGAAACACCATCGCCCATATTAGGCGCTATATAGCCGCTACGGTGTAGTTTGGGTAAGTAAAGATTGGTAAATGCAGCTACTGAGCCACCTACTCTATCGATGGCAAGACCGGTAAGTTGCGATCTTAATTGCGCAAAAGCAAGTAACTGCGTTTTTTCAAAAATAAGCCATACTAAACGACAATCTTCTAAATTATAGGCCGCTAATGCCGGCTTATTATGCGCAAAATTATCGACTATTTCTTGTATTCTGTTGTCAACATCAACCACTTTCTTACCACGCCCCAGTAAACTATGCGCGACATTGTCCAGTGAGAAACTCGTAAAGTTATAAGTAGCGGTTTTAAGTAAGTCAATGCCATCAAGTACAACACGCCCTGCTATTTCAATAAAATTTTGTTCTGGGTTATTAGCATTTTTACGCCAGTAAGGCACAGCGCCATCGCGTCCTATGGAAAAACGAATACCATGAAGATCGCAACGCTTTTGCAGTAACTTAAAATCAAAGTTAATCACATTCCAACCAATAAGAATATCAGCATCAAATACATTAATTTCATCAATAAAGTGCAGTAATAGTTGCCTTTCATCAGTGTGCCAATGAATATAAGACTCACACCCAGTTTGTGGCTCACCAATCATTAACACGCGTTTAAATTCTTTATTTTTATGCTGCGTGTTATGGTTAAACGCATATAAACCAATGGAAAAGAGCTCACCTTGCATAGAGCACTCTATATCAATGGATAGCATGGTGAGATTGTTATGATGTTGCTTATCAGCGCGTTTGCACTTGGCTTGCTTTACTAATTGATAGCCTTGCTGGTCATTGTGTAAATAAGGCTGCTCGCCAACATAGCTGATATCAGCCGTAATATGACGCTCCATCAAAAAGCGATCATCTGGGCGAATATCATCTTCATAACATTTTATTTGGTGGCTTTTCAATACCTCTCTTGCTCGGTAAAAACTACGCATCGAAGTGAAATACAAAGCGGCTACTGTTTTTTGGGCAAAGTTCTTTAATGATAACTGTTGAGATTTTTTAAGTGGAATACCTTGGTCAATCAATAGCTGCTCGGCTATTGATAAATACTGATGCTCAATAAAAAACACCGCTAATTCATTCTCCACTTGTAATTTAATAACGCCTGAATCGCTTTTTAGCCATAAGGTTATTTGCAAGCCTTGGGCGGTGTCTTGCACTTGTCGTGTTAGTAAAAAGCCCTCACCAATATCTGCTGTGTTAAAATTTTTCATTTTATCGTTAAATTTTTCGTGCAACACGACCAAACCTGTTAATATATACAGCAGTGTAACCGATATCCTGTTTTTTGGAAACTAGTACCCATGCTCTCTGACAAGTTAAAACACGCTATTCGCCAAGCTTATAAAGCTATTGGTGAAAATTTAACGCATTTTAATCCGCGTAAACAGCAAGCCCTACTGATTGCTGAAATAGCAAAGACCTTGGCGGGCGAATACGACAACGATAGAAAAATAATTACTATCGAAGCAGGTACAGGTACAGGTAAATCACTAGCTTATTGCTTAGGTGCTATTCCACTAGCGCTAGCGCGTGATAAAAAGGTTTGTATTTCCACCGCTACCGTTGCGCTGCAAGAGCAATTAGTCGATAAAGACCTACCCTTTTTAAAACAGTACGCGGGGATAGATTTTAACTTTACCTTAGTTAAAGGTAGGCAACGCTACGTTTGTCGTCAAAAGCTTACCCAAGCAGTTACAAGCAGTTCAGGCGATGAACCAACACAAGTAGGTTTTACCTTTGCAGAAAAACCCGATGCTAAAGATGTACGTACGTTAAACGCTATGCACAAAGCGTTACTCGACGGTAGTTGGCTAGGTGATATAGATTCATGGGAAAACCATTTACCCACGCATATTTGGCAGCAAGTACAAAGCGATAAACACAGCTGCTTAAAAAACTTATCAGAGCACACGCATTGCCCGTTTCATAAAGCGCGAGACACTATGGATCAAGCCCATGTCTTAGTGATTAACCACAGCTTATTATTGGCTGATCTTGAGCTCGGTGGCGGTAGAATACTGTCACCGCCTGAAGATACTATTTATATTATTGACGAGGCTCATCACCTTCCCAAAGTAACCCGCGATTTTTCCAGTGCCAGTGTTACCTTAAAAGGGTCAATTGAGTGGTTAACAAAGCTTAGAGATACTGGTGATAAAATGTCTGCGTTGATTAAATCACGTAATACAATATCATCCGCCTTAAAACTAGGTGATGATTGCCAAGATTTATTACTGGAAATGCAAAAGGTACTTACTTTTGTTGAAGCTAATGCCAATGTTTATTTTCTCGACCATGACTTATCAACGTCAGGACAAGGCAACAATTTTACCAAGAAATCTTCGCAAGACTCACAGGTTTATCGATTTGAAAATGGTATTATTCCGCAAACGTTAAAAAACTGGGCTGAAGATTTACATAGCCTCAGTAAAAAATTAATAAGCCACTTAAATAAGCTTTATAACGGTCTTATTGAAGCGGTTAAAGATGGTGATACGCAAATGTATTTGGCTGAGCCATTACTTGCAGAAGCAGGTTTTATGTTACAGCGTCTAGAGAATTTACAAGCACTGTGGTTTATGTATGCCAAAACAGACAGTGACAAAGGCGCGCCAATGGCCCGCTGGCTAGAGAAAACACACCATAAACGCCAAGATTACCTTATCAGCGCTTCACCCATTGAAGTGGGCTTTACCTTAGAAAATATGCTATGGAGCCAATGCGAAGGCGCCGTATTGTGCTCAGCAACCTTACGCGCGTTAAACTCTTTTGACCATTTCCGTTTCCAAGTCGGTTTAAAAGATAATGATGGCACCCAATATCAACAAGTAGATTCCCCTTTTGATTATCAAAACAACGCTCAATTAGTAGTGGCGAACATGGTCAATGAAGCCAGTGCACCAGCCTTTACTGACGAAATAATTACTAAATTACCGCACTATCTTGAGCAAGGTAGTGCTAGTTTGGTGTTGTTCTCTTCTTATTGGCAAATGAACAAGGTTGCCGAAGCTTTGCGCGCTAATAGCGACATTGATATCATGGTACAAGGTGAGTTATCGCGTCAACAAATCATAGAGCAACATAAAAAACGTTGTGATAATAACAAGGTAAGTATTATTTTTGGCACACAAAGTTTTTCTGAAGGTTTAGACTTACCTGGCGATTACCTTAATAACTTAATTATTACAAAGTTGCCTTTTTCAGTGCCAACCTCACCTGTTGAGCAAGCACAAGCAGAATATGTTACCGCAAAAGGTGGAAATCCATTTATGACGTTATCTGTACCTGATACCTCAAAAAAGTTAGTCCAAGCTTGTGGTCGATTACTGCGCAATGAAAAAGATGAAGGGGTGATCACTTTATTAGATAAACGCGTGGTCACTAAACGCTATGGTAAGCAATTACTGGATTCATTACCGCCTTTTAACCGCGTATTTGAAAAATAACCTGTATTTTACTTACATTACTAGCGATAAAATCATGAAAAAAACCATCCAAGTTACCCTGTTATCTCTATTAGTTTTTCCTGGTGTTGGTCATTTAGCGTTAAAAAAGTATGTCTTAGCGTTAGGCTTTTTTGCTAGCTTTGCTTATTTATTGTTAAGCTTGATTAATGAAATATCTGATAAAATCCATCCGTTATATACTCAGATACTCAGCGGTAAAGTCGCTATTGAACTATCGGCGATTCGCCAAGCATTAATAGAGCAAGGCGCGTTAGAAAACGCACACTTGACTACCCTTAGTTATCTACTCGTTGCTATTTGGCTTGTTGCTGCGGTTGACGCCTATAGAATTGCCAATAACAAAATTAACCACCTAGTGGATAAATAACTTGACCGAACAATAAGCACAACGTAATTAAGTAACTTACGTGACCTGTTTTTCTATTTTTCTGTTCAAACTAATGGCTTAATTTATCTAGCGCTTTTTTATTTAGCTATAGCTGCGTATAATTAAGTGGTTTCCCTTGTAGAGCAATATGAATGAATTACTTACCGTTAGAAAGTTTAAAAAATGCTTGGATATTTAAGCACAAAAGTTTACCTATTGCAGAAAAAGACCTCAGTAAAATAAAACCCATGAGTGTCGAGCGCGCAAATATCGTATGGGATACCTTTATTTCTCGCCAAGTAGACCATCCAGACTTTTTCAAAAAAGGTGATTGGCCTGCCGATAAAAATAATTGGTTAGAGCAAGGTAAGTGGGAAGGTCTGTGGGACAGTAATGAACCTGCATTACCTGAATTGATTACAAAACATTTAGATTGGGATCAAAACACGGTCGTCTATTACTGTAGCTCTCGAGATAATGTCATAGAAACAAGCTGGCTAGTGTTTACCCGCTGTTGGAAGAACTTTTTATTTATTGATGACGGGCCAATTTTAGTCGGTAAAAAACGCCAGCAAACCGTACAATTTACCAGTAATGGTTATTTCAAAGTAGGCCAAAAGCCAGCAACTAATTAGTAATCGCTAGGGTAAAGTTAGTTATTAAAAAATAGCTATTCACTCACCTCTTCCCTTATCACCTATGTTACAACGGTACTACTTTGCATAAAAATAATCGCCACAAACAAGGCTATAACTTTGCTAACTTGATAAAAGCTAATCCAGCGTTATCCGCTTTTATTATAAAAAATAAATTTAATGGTCAAGATACCATAGATTTTTCTGATCCTTTAGCCGTTAAAGCGCTTAATTATTCTTTATTAAAAAGTGACTATAATATTACTTTTTGGGATATCCCCAACGGCTACTTGTGCCCAGCTATCCCTGGTAGAGTTGACTATATTCATCATCTACATGAACTGCTAGCAAACACAACAAGAACATTACCCTCTGAAGTATCAGCGAATATACCAGCTAATAAGCCTATAACTGTACTTGATATTGGTACAGGAGCAAGTTGTATTTACCCTATTTTAGGTCAAAGAGAATATGGTTGGCACTTTGTTGCTTCAGATATTGATCCTGTGTCAATAAAGATAGCAAAACAAATTATTTCATCGGATAAGTCATTAAGTAAAAACATTAATTGCCGCTTACAGTCCAATAGCAATAACATCTTTAACGGCATAATCGCCAGTGATGAATTTTATCACTTAACGGTATGTAATCCTCCCTTTCATCGTTCATTAACTGAAGCGAGTCAAGGGACAACCAGAAAGCTAAAGAATTTAAATAAAGATAAGCTAAATAGCACGTATGTTAAAAGTGCTAAAACAGCGGCGTCTCCGCCTGAAAAAATACTTAACTTTGGCGGTCAAAAAGCTGAGCTTTGGTGCCCAGGTGGTGAATTAGCTTTTATTAGTAACATGATTAATGAAAGTAAAGTTTATCAAAAACAAGTACTTTGGTTTACCTGCTTGGTTTCAAAAAAAGATCACTTATCTAAGCTTAAGCTGACTTTAAAAAAGGCGCATGCAAAGCAGATTAAAGTGATTAACATGGCTCAAGGACATAAAATCAGTCGCTTTATTGCCTGGAGCTTTTATCAAGTCAATTAGTGCTGCGCTTATGACATAATTAGCTTTCAATGAGTCATTTAAACATGCGTTTCTTGCGCTGTTTGTACTTGTACTAAATCACCAAAAACAAGTTCACCTAAGCAAAATAGTTGCCATTGCCCTGCTTGCATTTTATGCCAGGTTTCATTATCAGTTAATGGTTTTGTCGCAATTACCGTGACAATATCATTACTGGTGGTTTCTTTTTGGAAATCGACAGCCATTTCAGCATCAATTAAACTCGCTTGCCCAAAAGGAGCTTTTCGCGTTAACCAATGTAAGTTATTAGAGCAATAAGCGAATAAATATTCACCATTAGTGATGATTATATTAGCCACTCCTAGCACATCGATTTTTGCTGCAAGTGAAGCAATAAAGGTAAAAATATGTTTTGCCTCAACTTCCTTAGTACCAAACTCAAGGTGAAGTTGATCGAGTATCCAGCAAAAAGCATGTTCACTATCAGTGGTACCAATAGGTAAATGAAATTCAATGGGTAATTCACGCTCAAAATCTTTTAATTGACCATTATGTGCATAGGTCCAATTTCTTCCCCACATTTGCCTAACAAAAGGATGAGTATTTTCAAGGCAAACTTCGCCTGAATTAGCTTGGCGAATATGACAAATAACCGCTTCACTTTTCATTGGGTACTTAGTCACAAGCTCAGCAATGGGAGAATGTGCGCTCGGCATAGGGTCTTTAAAGCTACGACAACCCTTGCCTTCATAAAAGGTAACACCCCAACCGTCACTGTGTGGACCAGTATTCCCACCACGTTGCATTAAACCACTAAAACTAAAGCAAATATCTGTTGGCACATTGGCGCTCATTGCTAATAATTCACACATTGTTTGACCTCTTCAAAAAAACAAGCACTTAAACATAAAATATGCTTGGCTAAACCGACAATATACTCTATAAGTAGAGTATATCATTGACTAAAAAATTGACTAAAAATTATTTAAATTCAATTACTTTTATCTTAAAAACTGCTCTTTAGTTTATAAAAAGTTAATTAAGTTATTGACTAGTGAATAAATTTAATCAACTTGGTATTATTAACTTCACCTAAAATACTTTAAAGGAATCTTTGTGGATATGATTATTTGGCTACTTGTCGCAATATCGTTAACTTGGTTTATGAGCTATTCTAGAGCTTCATTATCAAGTTATACCCTAAGCTTTGCCGTGTTGATGGCACTAGGCACCTTTTCCAACCTCATTGGCTTTGTTTCTTGGCTGCTATTTGCTGTTATAGCATTACCACTGAATATAAATAATATTCGTCAACAGTTTATTAGTATGCCTTTATTGGCGCTATTTAAAAAAATAATGCCACAAATGTCCTCAACTGAGCAAGAAGCTATAGACGCTGGCACTACTTGGTTTGATGCAGATTTATTTCGCGGTGAT
Source organism: Colwellia ponticola (assembly GCF_005885605.1). Lineage (GTDB taxonomy): Bacteria > Pseudomonadota > Gammaproteobacteria > Enterobacterales > Alteromonadaceae > Colwellia > Colwellia ponticola. The sequence goes on from NZ_SZVP01000014.1 coordinate 95,036, forward strand.
CCTGATTGGAAAAAACTTCACAACTACCCTAAACCACGGTTAAGTACTGAGGAACAAGCCTTTTTAGATGGTCCTGTAGAAGAAGTTTGTGCCATGGTTAATGATTGGCATATTACACATGAAATCGCTGATCTACCACCACAAATATGGCAGTTTTTAAAAGAAAAAAAATTCTTTGCCATGATCATTAAAAAGCAATTCGGTGGTTTAGAGTTCTCAGCCTATGCACAATCTCGGGTATTACAAAAACTGACCGGCGCTAGCTCAGTACTTGCTAGTACCGTAGGTGTTCCAAACTCGTTAGGTCCAGGCGAGTTATTACAAGAATATGGTACTAAAGCACAACAAGATTACTATTTACCTCGTTTAGCTTCTGGTGAAGAAATTCCCTGCTTTGCACTGACAAGTCCAGAAGCAGGATCTGACGCTGGTTCTATTCCTGATTTTGGTATTATTTGTCACGGCCAGTTTGATGGTAAAGAAGTATTGGGCATGAAACTAACATGGGATAAACGTTACATCACCCTTGCGCCTATAGCGACAGTATTAGGCTTAGCTTTTAAGTTACAAGACCCTGACAAGCTACTTTCAGAGCAAGAAGATTTAGGTATTACTTGTGCGCTTATTCCAACGGATTTACCAGGTATCACTATTGGTAGAAGACATTTTCCACTTAATGTGCCTTTTCAAAATGGTCCAACACAAGGTGATGAAGTTTTTGTCCCCCTAGACTTTATTATTGGTGGTGCTGATATGGCTGGTCAAGGCTGGCGGATGTTGGTTGAATGTCTTTCAGTAGGTCGAGCTATCACCTTACCGTCAAATAGTGCTGGTGGTATTAAAACCGCTGCTTTAGCAACAGGTGCTTACAGCCGTATTAGACGTCAATTTAAAATGCCTATTGGTAAAATGGAAGGTATTGAAGAGCCGTTAGCGCGTATAGGTGCTAACGCCTATTTAATGGATGCAGTAACAACAATGTCAACCGGCGCTATTGATTTAGGTGAAAAACCTTCTGTTATTTCAGCCATCGCTAAATACCATCTTACTGAAAAAATGCGTTCATCTATTATTGACGCTATGGATATTCATGGTGGTAAAGGTATATGCATGGGACCAAATAACTATCTAGCACGTGGCTATCAAGGTGCTCCTATTGCAGTAACCGTAGAAGGCGCTAATATTCTAACCCGCAGTATGATTATTTATGGTCAAGGCGCGATTCGCTGTCACCCTTACGTCTTAGCAGAATTAGCTGCCGCCAATAACAGTGATCATGACCAAGCACTTGATGATTTTGATCATGCTCTTTTTGGTCATATTGGTTTTAGTATCAGTAATATAAGCCGCAGTTTATGGTGCTCACTTACCGGTTCACGCTTTTTAGGTAGTCCATATAATGATGACACTAAACGCTATTATCAATTACTCACCCGTTTTAGTGCCAACTTAGCGATGCTTTCAGATATTGCTATGTTATCATTAGGTGCTGATTTAAAAAGAAAAGAACGTATTTCAGCAAGACTAGGTGATATTTTAAGTAACTTGTATTTAGCTAGTGCTACCTTAAAACGTTATAACGATGAAGGAAGAAACACCGCAGATCTTCCTTTCGTTCAATTTGCTGTGGAAAACTGCCTATACGATATGCAACATGCTATTGATGAGCTGATCAGTAACTTCCCTAACAGAGTCGTTGCCAAGTTGCTCAGGGTAATAATTTTTCCACTAGGAACCTGGTTAAGTAAACCCAGTGATGAATTAGCACATAAAGTCGCGCAGTTACTACAAAGTCCAAACCCTTCTCGTACACGATTAGGTCAAGGACAATACTTAACCCGTGACGGTCGTAATATTTTTGGTCGATTAGAGCAGGTGCTTGAAGATATTCTTGCTTGTGAGCCTATCTATGACAAAGTATGTAGTGCTTTGAATAAGAAGTTACCTTTTTATCGTTTAAACGAGGTAGCAGAGCTTGGTCTTAGCAATAATATTATTTCTGCCGCTGAAGCTGAGCTATTAACCAATGCTGAAGTGGGTCGAAAATGGGTCATTGACGTTGATGATTTTGACAGTAAAGCATTAACCGCATCTAACCCCGCTCACTAACCCTCTGTAAATTATAGTCCTTATGGCAAGTTAATATAAATTGACATAAGGACTACCACAAAGCCCTTACCACTAAGCGATATTGAATTAACTAATACAAGCTTGCATATCTACCTGAGCGTACATAGCTTTATGTGTTTTCAGCTATGATTCTACGCACATAAAGTTATTTTATAACAATCAGTATAAGAAAGTGCTCTCTTAGGAAAGTTTAAAGACTTAGAGAGGAAAGTTTAAAGACTTAGAGGCAAGGCATGGATTTTATAGCATGATTATAGACAACAAAGCACAGCGAATGCTGTGCTTTGTTATCTACTTAACCTGAGCTATTGAACTAACTTATAAAAAAGACATCAGTTCTTGATCAAGTTGCATTAACGTTTTTGGATCTGCCATCATAGTTTTCGCCAACGACTTAGTTCTTGGTAGCATACGTTCAAAATAAAACTCTGCCGTTTTAATTTTTGCACGATAAAAATCACGATTTTCAACACCTTCAGCTAATTTTTCATAAGCAGATTGTGCCATTTGTGCCCAGAAATAGGCCATGACCACATAACCTGAATACATTAAAAAATCTACTGATGCTGAACCAACAATATCTCTATTTGATTTCGCTTTAAGTCCTAAACGTACCGTGTATTGTTGCCAGTTAGCGATAGACTTACTTAGTGGCCAAATAAAACGATTCATTTGACGCTTATGCGGGTTACTCGAAATTAGACTATGGTTCTTACAAAAAACAAGGACTTCTTTAGAGAAATCATTTAACGACTTACCACGCGTTAGTAATATCTTACGACCTAATAAATCAAGTGCTTGTATCCCTGTAGTGCCTTCATAAAGCGTCGCTATTCTTGCATCACGAACTATTTGCTCCATACCCCACTCTTTGATAAAACCGTGACCGCCAAATATTTGCAAGCCATGGTTAGCACTTTCAGAGCCTAACTCTGTTAAAAAAGCTTTTAAGATGGGAGTGATAAAACCTAAACGGTCATCTGCTGCTTGGCGTTCTTTTTCAGTTTTCGCCATTGAGATATCATCAACGATTTTGGCGGTGTAATAAATCATCGCTCTACCGCCTTCTGAAATAGCTTTTTGAGTCATCAACATTTTACGTACATCAGGGTGCACTATAATAGGATCAGCTACTTTTTCAGGATGTTTTTTACCGGTTAACGAACGCATAGATAAACGTTCTTTTGCATAAATTAACGAGTTTTGAAAGGCAAGCTCTGCTGAACACACACCTTGTAATGCGGTACCAAGTCGGGCTGTATTCATAAAAGTAAACATACATTCTAAGCCTTTATTTTCAGGCCCAATAAGTTCACCTACGGCATTATCAAAGTTAAGTACGGCAGTTGCTGAAGCTTTAATCCCCATTTTATCTTCTATAGAGCCACAAACAACATTGTTTGCATCGCCTAGTGTACCGTCTTGACTGGTTTTAACTTTTGGTACGATAAAAAGTGAAATGCCGCGAGTACCTTTTGGCGCATCCGGTAATCTTGCTAATACAATATGAATAATATTATCCGTTAAGTCATGCTCTCCAGCAGAGATGAATATCTTAGTTCCGGTCAGGTTATAAGTACCATCACCGTTAGGCTCTGCTTTGGTAGTCACTTGCCCTAAATCAGTACCACATTGCGGCTCAGTTAAGCACATAGTACCTGTCCAAGTCCCTTCAATTAAGCGTGTTAAATATAATTCTTTTTGCTTATTATTACCATGAGCATTAATAGTATTCATAGCACCATGACTAAGACCTGGATACATTGCCCAAGACCAGTTAGCTGTGCCTACCATTTCTGATTGCACTAAACCTAAAGACGGTGGTAAACCCTGCCCGCCATGTTCTACAGGATGTGATAATGCTGACCAGCCACCATCAACATATTGTTTATACGCTTTTTTAAAGCCTTTGGGTGTAGTGACTTTACCATTATCAAATTGACAACCTTCTTTATCACCACTTTGATATAAAGGTAATAATTCATTTTCACAAAACTTGGCGCACTCTTGCATAATAGCATCAATTAAATCTGGGCTAGCTTCTTCAAACTCAGCATATTTTTTATAATGATCATAATATTTAAAAACATCTTCAATCAAAAATTTTATATCTGCGATAGGTGCTTTATAACTTAGCATTACTCTCTCCAACAACGTGTGCGTTATATTTATATACCTTGATTAAAACACTGGTCGTACCACTATACAAGTTGTTTTTTGTTCTACTCATTAGATACGGTAAAAAAATAATGTAAGCCATTAATATTATAGGTTTTTTATTTTTTATTTTTTGTTGGGATCAGATACATGAAGTTGCCTTTAATTGAACAACACCATAAAGTTAGCGTAATATAATATATGTAATTTTTAGTTATCAGTTACTTAAGTGAGCTCTGAAACCGAACTCATATTATTTATCTCGCATGACTAGGCGATTTCCTATTCACGGTGATTCAAATGCTTGTCACTCGAAAAATAGTTCTAATCTATTTACTGATGAATTCTATGGTTGGTTGTTTTACCCAGTAGAAGTGATCAAATTCAAGGCTTTTATTTTTATAATGAGTTGTTCTAGGCAATTCACTGCGGCATTGTCTACTAAGCTGCATACGTGTCGTGTTAATGAGTAAATAAATAACACCGTAGGGACTTTTATAGTAAGCAGCAGAAATGTTCAGCTAATTAATGCATTGGTATAACTAATATTAGCAAGGTGCTGAAAGGTATAATGGTAAATAGCTATTTTGTTTTAGGATTTTAGGATTTTTAGGATTTTTAGGATTTTTAGGATTTTTAGGATTTTTAGGATTTTTAGGATTTTTAGGATTTTTAGGATTTTTAGGATTTTTAGGATTTATCTAATAGATGTATTTATAGTATTGCTACTGTAAATATTAACAAAATTGGCGGAGTGGACGGGACTCGAACCCGCGACCCCCGGCGTGACAGGCCGGTATTCTAACCAACTGAACTACCACTCCGCTGTTTTTTGCTGTGATATTTTTACGAGTATCAAATCGCATCAATTATGATGATGTTAACAAAATTGGCGGAGTGGACGGGACTCGAACCCGCGACCCCCGGCGTGACAGGCCGGTATTCTAACCAACTGAACTACCACTCCGCTGTTTTT